>JAJOJJ010000014.1 GCA_021208685.1 Saccharospirillaceae bacterium | reverse complement strand
CGGTGATGGCAACGGCGGTGATGGCAACGCGGTGATGGCAACGGTGGCGATGGCAACGGTGGTGATGGCAACGGCGGTGAAACGCCGGTCAGAACGTTTGGCTTACTGACGCTGAAAGATCAGTTGCCTGTTGCCGGTGTGCAGTATTCATCCACCAGTTTTTCCGGCACGACCGATGCCAGCGGCCGGTTTGAATATAAAGCGGATGAGCAGATTACCTTTACTCTGGGAAATATTCCTTTGGGTGAATCTTCTTCTGCTGCGCAGATTTCACTTTATACGCTCATTAATGGCCGTTATTCGTTGCCGCAGAGTGAGCGCGAGTTACGTTCAGCACTGCGCGCGCCATCATACAGTGCTGTATATTCGCAGCTGCGAGATAAACAGGAACGGATATGGCAAGGCGCGGCGGGCAGCATCCATCAGGCTGCCAATACGGTGCGATTAATGTTAGCGCTGGACTCAGACCGTGATGCCAGCAATGGTCTGGATTTGATATCGGGTAACTGGAACACTGTGCTGAGTGCTGATCTGGGTCTGAATCTGGATGTGCCGCTGGAGTCGTTTGCCGAACAAAAGAGCATCCTGCAGTTGCAGCAGCAAGGAACGTTACCATCCATGGCCATGCGCCCATCCGATTCGCTGGCGCTGTTGTATGCCAGTGCCGGTATTAATATTCCGGCGCAGGTTCGTCTGGGTGGGCGACCTGGCGTGGGTTCAACGGTATGGGATTACGAATACAACAATACAGCGGAAGTTACTGCTATAAATACCAGTGTCAGTGGTGGCGCCAGCCGTACGGAAAAAACGTACGACTCATTGGGTAATCTGACGGGTTATAAACATTCCAGTGGTGCAGACCACGATAACTACAATAATATTGATGATATTGTTATCGGTTATAACGCTTATGCCAGACCTGTCAGTGAAAGCAGTAGCAAAACCGTAAATAATGTTATGACTCAGGAAGCGGTTAAAGAGTACGTTTACGCAGATGAACGTGTACGTCTCAGTGAAATAACAGACTCAATTAACAGTAATGCTAATGTGGATCGGACTTTTGAATCCCGCTCTGCGGTTCGTTACACCTATAATGATAATGGCGATCTGTTGCAGGAATCGTTATTTCAGCTGGCGGATACCGAACTTGAAAAAACGCGTTCAGTGCTGACGTACAACAGTGGTGGGCTGGAACGTATAAATGATTATTACTATGCTCTTACACCTGTGAAAACAAAAGTGTCGGATTTCTGGCTCAGCACAAATGATAATGACCACCGTGTCTATGCCTCAAGAATTGAAGGCGATAATGATGAGGTTCCCGGAACCTCTCAGTATTACAGTGAACTCAATGAGACCGTCGATGCTCAGGGCCGTTTGGTTGAGCGTAAAATAGCGATTACACCTAAATCAGGAAATAACGCCATTCGGGTATATAAAGTGCTGTACGAATACGATGACTCAGGTCGCTTCAGTCGCTGTGAAGTTTCCGGGTTTTCGAGTGAATATAACGCTGGTCAGGGAGCTCCCAAACTTTATGCGGAAGAGCAAAGTGTCAGCTATACCAATGGTTTGTTAACTGAGCTGGTAATCCGGAGCGATACAACAGGCGACGGCGTAACCGACAGTGAAACTGCAACGGCGTATTCTGTTGGCGAAGATGGAGAGTTGTTGTCATACGGTTACGTTGGCGAAGGGCAGTTGCCTGTTAAAGTCTATAACTACGGACCGTTGAGCGACCGCCAGTTAACGGAAGCGGATGGTGTGCGTTATCTGGTAGAAGAGTATCTGGAAAATAAACGCTCAGAAACCGACAAATCAGCAGTTGCTGAGCCGGGCGGCCGGGCAAACAGTCGTTGTTATGTTGATCCGTTCCGTTTTTAATTAAACGCTGATCTGGTTGTGCGACCAGAGTGCGGATAGACCGGATGGTCTGTCCGCACATTTTTTCATCAGCGCACAATCATTGTTGTTAGTCTGATAACGATTGGTTGGTGAAGCGTCTGATGGTTGTTCTTCCTGGTCCGTGTGGCCATTTAACCGTCATAGCAATTAATCCGCACAATGCTTTAAATTCATGGTCAGTGCGAGGAGCCCCGGCAACGCGGCACACTTATTTCAATGACTGGGAATAGGGACGGGAGATTGCTTCGCCGTAATTCCCAACAAAGCTGGCTCAGTTCAGGTGGGCTGTGCCTCCCTCCTTTTTGTGTGTCTGCCCTGCCAATTTGCCATCCTGCAAACTGGCGTAACATGGGTTCTGCTTCTCTTGCGGTTATATCCTGATCGACAGTGTGCCGGTTTTATACCCGGGAGAATCGTCCGGTCTCTGTTTCAGCTGATTTTCCCGGTTACCCGAACCCGTTTCGTGCCTGCTTCAACCGGTGCTTTCTGTGCTTCGGCTTTTTCTTTCAGCTTATTGTCGATGATATTTTTCAGCGCAATCAGCAGCCCCATCGCCATAAAGGCACCGGGTGGTAGTATGGCGAATAAAAAGTCGGGATAGTCTTTTACCAGTTCAATTTTCCAGTTGGCAGCAGCCGGGCCAAACAGTAATTGCATGTCGGAGAAAATCACGCCCTGACCAAGAATTTCGCGCATCGCGCCGAGAATAATCAGCACGATGGTAAAACCCAGAGCCATGGTAAATCCGTCAACCACCGACGGAATGATCGGGTTTTTACAGGCAAAGGCATCGGCACGGCCAAGAATGGCACAGTTGGTAACGATCAGCGGAATAAAGATACCCAGCACTTCGTATAACTCGTAAGTGAATGCCTGCATCACCAGCTCTGCGACCGTGGTAAAGGAGGCAATAATCATCACAAAGGCGGGCAGACGCACCGCATCGGGTACGTGGTTGCGGATTAACGACACGGAAAAATTCGAGCCGACCAGCACCATCATGGTGGCCAGGCCCAGGCCAAGGGCGTTCACCACCGAGCCGGTCACCGCCAGCAGCGGGCACAGGCCTAAAAGCTGCACCAGAGCGGGGTTGTTGTGCCATAAGCCATCAAGGCTGATATCGCGCAGGGATTTCGTTGCCATCGTTATTCTCCGCTGCCTGAATGCTGGGGTTCGGTCAGACGTTGTCCCAGCAGTTCGTTTTTATGTAATTCAAAAAATTTCAGCGCCAGTTTTACCGCTTTTACGACGGCGCGGGGCGTGATGGTTGCACCGGTAAACTGGTCAAAATCACCGCCGTCTTTTTTCACGGCCCAACCTTCGCCGCTGGGATTGGTAAGGCTTTTATCGTTAAAACCCAGTACCCAGTCGGATTTTTTACGGTCGATTTTATCGCCCAGCCCCGGCGTTTCTTTGTGTTCAATAATCCGTACACCGGCAATGCTGCCGTCGGCGTGTACGCCAACCAGTACGGCAATCTGGGTGGTGTAACCATCCGGAGCCACCACCGGCAGAATCACGGTGGTGACCCGGCCATTGGTGCGCGCCAGATGAATCCGGGCATCGTCCGGCAAAGGGCCAAGCAGCTGTTGATTAAAGCGGTTATCGACGGCGATCACATCGGTCAGCAGGTCGTTGTCGTAGCTGCCGGCCGGCACAATTTCATTCAGCGCTTTGGCCTGAGCCATAAGGATATTGTGTTCAATGCGCTCTTTGGTGCCGACTTGAGCCACCGCGATGGCCCCGGCGGTGACCATGGCAAACAGGCCAAGGCCAATGGCATTGCGACGGACAGATTGCAGTAAATCGTTCATGGCCGCTCCTCAGCGTTGTTTTGGCGGCAGGCCGCGTTTGGCTTTGGCATGACCATAGGTCCGCGGCTGGGTGTAGGCATCGATAAAGGGGGCAGCAAAGTTCATCAGCAGCACAGCAAAGGCCACGGCATCCGGATAAGCCCCCCAGGTGCGGATTACGTACAGCAGAATGCCGATACCGGCACCGTAAATCAGTTTGCCACGTGGCGTGGTAGAGGCTGACACCGGGTCGGTGGCAATAAAAAAGGCCCCGAGCATGGTGGCACCGCTGAGCAGATGCAGCGACAGCGGAGTGTACATATCTTCATCCCAGCCCAGCATCAGCGAGCACAGGCTGAGCGATACCAGCATCGCCAGCGGAATGTGCCAGCTGATAATACGGCGCCAGATCAGCACCAGACCACCGGCGAGAAACGCCAGGTTGACCCATTCCCAGCCGCCGTTCAGCCAGCCGTTAAAGGTGGCTTCGGCCAGCACGCTGTCGGCGGTGCCTTTGGCAATCAGGTGTTTGTAAGCATCCAGTGGCGTAGCGCCACTGAAACCATCGGCCAGACTGGCGGTACCGCTGAAAATCACCTGCAGGGTATCGGCAAAGCCCAGCGTCGCCTGGCCGGACATCTGCGTTGAGAGCGCCCAGCTGGTGGTCATCTGTACCGGGAACGACACCAGCACCAGCGCATAACCCACCATGGCCGGATTAAACGGATTGTTGCCCATGCCGCCGTACAGTTGCTTGGCAAAGACGATGGCAAACGCGGTGGCCACCAGCGTAATCCAGAAGGGGGCAAATGGCGGCAGGGCCAGACCAATGAGCACACCGGTTAACAGCGCGGTGTTGTCTTTGAGGAAAAACGCCAGCGGGCGCTTACGGATGCTGAGAATCGCCGCTTCGCTCGCAATCGCGGTGGCACTGGCGAGCAGCACATTGATAAAGGTGCCCCAGCCAAACAGAACAGTAATCACAGCCAGACCCGGCAGGGTGGCAAGAATCACCGTCGCCATCACCTTGCTGGTGCTGTTCGGGCCGTGGGTGTGGGGTGAAGATAAGGTCAGCAAACCCATGGTCAGGACGCCTCGTTCGATGTTGTGCCGGCCGGCGCAAGGGCGGCCAGCTCCTGTTGCAGTTGCAATAGTTTATCCTGCTGTTTCTGTACGCCGAGGGTCAGGGCATCCACGGTGTCCAGCCCTTCGGCTTTGGCCATATCCAGACGCTCCTGCATTTTTGCCACCCGGTCTTGCTGGGCAAGGATCTTCTTGTTCAGCGCTTCGATATTGGCGGCCTGATCGGCGGCGTTATTATCAGCAGTCTGAGCGCCTGTTGCCTGTGAGGCAGAACTTCCATCGACAGTAGCACCGGCCGCAGCGCCATCAGCGACAGACGCATCGTAAGCCGCTTTGGCTTCATTCACCCGTTCCTGCTGCTTATCAACACCGGTCTGCAGCGCGTCAACGGTATCCAGCCCCTGTTCTTTGGCTTCGGCCAGACGCTTGAGCGCAGTATCCAGTCGTGCCTGAGCGGTTTCCCATTTACGCTTTAAACGCTCCGGCGAATTCGGGTCGCCTTTGTCGGTGTCGGTTGCAGCAGAGGTAGCTGCCGGTGCGGCTTTGGCGGCTTTTTTCGCGGCCGCGAGCTGTTTGGCCAGGTCTTTGATTTTGTCCTGGGTTTTATTCAGTGCGCTTTCAAATAACGGCAGCTTGTCGGCCATGCTTTCGTCGGCACGGGCGGCTTCCAGTTTTTCTTTGGTTTTCGCCAGTGCGCTTTGCGCGGCATCGAACTGCTTCTGCAGTTTTTCCAGCTCGGCGTTGCTGTCTGAAGCAGCGTTGCTGTCAGCCATATTTGCAGCGGCTGCGCTGTCTGCGGCGACCGCAGGCTTGGCGGCCTGAGCTTTAGCCGCCGCTTCGGCACGGGCTTTTCGTTTGGCTTCTTTTTCGGCGACTTCGCGTTCCTGACGGGCCAGACGCTCTTCAAAGCGCAGGCGTGCGCGCTCAGCCTTGGCCTGGGCGGCGCGCTCTTCGCGGATGGCGCCTTTGGCGTAACGGTAATACTGCACCAGCGGAATATGGCTCGGGCACACGTAAGAGCAGGCGCCGCATTCGATGCAGTCGAAAATATTGTGCTGTTCGGCTTTATCAAACTCCTGACTCTTGCTGAACCAGTACAGCTGCTGGGGGAGAAGCTCCGCCGGGCAGGCGTCGGCGCACATGCCACAGCGGATACAGGCCATGGCGATATCATTGGGCGGTAATTCTTTTTCGGTCGGTGCCAGCAGACAGTTGCTGGTTTTGGTAACCGGTAATTCGAGACCGGGCAGGGCAAAGCCCATCATGGCCCCCCCATAATCACGCGTTCGCGCTTTTGTGGCTGGTAGCCGGCCAGTTGCAGCAGGTGGCTGACCGGGGTGCCGATTAAAACTTCCCAGTTGCCGGGCTGTTGCAGAGCGTCACCGGTTAAGGTGGTGATGCGCGAAATCAGTGGCTCGCCAAAGGCGACGGCGCGGTAAACCGCCGCCGCGGTGCCGACGTTCTGACACACCAGACCGAGGTCGGCAGGAATGCCACCGGCCGGGACTTCTTCGCCGGTTAAAATTTTGATCAGCTGTTTTTCACCACCGGACGGGTATTTGGTGGGAATGGTCACCACATCGATATGGTGCTCTTCGCCCAGCTCAACCAGCGCGCTATTCAGGGCGGCAATGGCTTGCGGTTTGTTGTCTTCAACGCCGATCATGCAGCCTTTGGCGCCAAGAATATGCAGCAGAATCTGCGCGCCCTGAATGACCTCAGACGCACGCTCGCGCATCAGCATGTCATCGGCGGTGATGTACGGTTCACACTCGGCACCGTTCAGAATCAGGGTGTGAATCTCGCGCTGGCCGGTGCTCAGCTTAACGGCGGTGGGGAAACCGGCGCCGCCCATACCGGCAATACCGCATTGGCGGATATGTTCGGTCAGCTGGCGCGGGCTGATATCGCTCAGATGCTCAAGGCCCAGTTGCTGATACAGGCTCTGGTGTTCAGTCCAGCGCTCGGCACCATCGGGAATAATCACAATGCAGTCTTCCTGCAGGCCGGAAGCGTGCGGCACGGCGCGCGGCTCAACGGCGGCGACGGTGCCTGAGGTTGGCGCGTGCAGCGGCACCGAGACAAAGCCATCGGCGGCGGCAATCAGCTGGCCTTTTAATACCTGGTCACCGGCCCTTACAAGTGGCTTGGCGGCGGCACCAATATGCTGGTGCAGCGGCAGTACCAGCTCGGCGGGCAGGCTGGCATGTTGTATCGGCGTGGCGGTGGACTGGGCTTTGTTTTCTGCCGGATGAATACCGCCATCAAAATTGTGCAGGCGAATCAGGTTGGTCATGCGGCGTCTCCGGCCAGATGGTGATGACGGTCGGTGGCAATCAGTTCGACGCCTGAGGTCGGGGCCTGCCAGTACCAGTTGGACTTATCGACACTGACCGGAATCATGTCGATACAGTCAACCGGGCAGGGCTCCACACACAGGTCACAGCCGGTGCATTCGTCGGCAATGACGGTATGCATCTGCTTGGCGGCGCCGAGAATGGCATCGACCGGGCAGGCCTGAATGCACTTGGTGCAGCCAATGCACTCGTCTTCACGGATAAAGGCAACGGTGGGTACGGCTTTTTCGGCACCGTGTTCAGCGTCCAGCGGCTCAGGCTCTACGCCAAGCAGATCGGCCAACGACTGAATCGTGCCTTCGCCGCCGGGTGGGCATTTGTTGATTTTTTCACCACCGGCAATGGCTTCGGCGTAAGGCTTACAGCCCGGATAGCCGCACTGACCACACTGGGTCTGCGGCAGCAGGTTGTTGATCTGATCGACAATCGGGTTGCCTTCCACTTTAAAGCGGATGGCGGCAAAACCCAGAACGGCACCAAAAATAACCGCCAGAACGGCCAGCAGGCCGACCGCAATAACAATGGTCCAGAGTGCAGCTGACATGAAAACTCCTAAATACTGACCAGACCGGTAAAGCCTAAGAACGCCAGCGACATTAACCCGGCAGTGAGCATAGCGATGGCCGAGCCCTGAAAAGGCTTGGGCACGTCGGCGACCGCCACCCGTTCACGCAGGGCGGCGAACAGCACCATCACCAGCGAGAAACCCACGGCGGCACCAAAGCCATACAGAATGGATTCGACCAGGCTGTTGTCGCGTTTGATATTCAGCAGGGCCACACCCAGTACCGCGCAGTTGGTGGTAATCAGCGGTAAAAAGATACCCAGCACGCGGTACAGCAGCGGGCTGGTTTTGCGGATGGCCATCTCGGTAAAGCCCACCACCACGGCAATCACCATGATAAAACTGATGGTTTTCAGGTAGGCCAGATCCAGCGGAATCAGCAGGTAGGTGTACACCAGATAGCTGCACACCGATGCCAGCGTCAGCACGAAGGTGGTGGCCGCGCCCATACCGATGGCGGTTTCCAGCTTGTTGGATACACCCATAAAAGGACAGAGGCCGAGGAACTGCACCAGCACGAAGTTGTTGACCAGAATGGTGCTTACCAGAATCAGCAGATAGTCAGTCATCAATGGCTCCGCAGCACAAGTGTACCGTCGATATTAAAAAATGGGCGCGCATTATCCCAAAACTGTGTTATTTCGGACAAGAAGGTTTTTTTCGGTTCTAAGCATTGTTTGGAATAAGCATAGTGGTTGTTACGTCTGTGGCTTGTAACGGCCGCCTTATGGGCATGCCAGCAGAGGATGATAGCGGGCTGCTCGGGCAAGTTACTGATGCGGGTCAAGAATATAACCGGATGGTTATTTTGAGGCAGGAGGCAGGAGGCAGAGGGCAGAGGGCAGGAGCAGAACTTATCCAAGACAAAATCAGAAGATTCAACTTACCCGGCAAGCACCGTGTGGGAGCGGCTTTCAGCCGCGATATCTGCAATGGATGTTGTATTCGACTATCTGCAACCCAGCATATTAAATCAGGTGTCGTTTGAGGAGCGGATCTTATCCGTGACAAAATCAGAAGATTCAACTTACCTGGCAAACACCGTGTGGGAGCGGCTTTCAGCCGCGATATTTGCACGCTTTGCATTCGTGCTTGCCCGTTTTGTCAGAGGGTAGTAACGTAAATGCCAAATGAATCAATAGATTGCGCTTCGGATTGCAAGCTGGAGTGTAAAGTTAGCCGCACGGAAAACCGGAATTAACAGGCGTGCGCGTTTTTCTGGAAGGGATTTTTGAGTTATGGACGATTTCTCAGCTTGGTCAATAAGTTATGCGGGGGTTCTCGAAGGAGTCGCCCGGAATAAATGCGCACGCACACTAAAAAGCTATTAGGCAATATCATAGTACGGAGAGATGATGGACTTCCTTAAGGGGGCAAAGGATTTTGCGAGGAATCCTCTCGGAATTATCGCGCTTTTCATATCGCTGATTTATGGCTTTGCTAGCCTCCTTCTCGATTCCGCAGCGGAAAAACTAACGGAGGCTGAGCGCTGGCCGTTGATAATTTTCATAGTTATCTTTCCGATGATGGTTTTAGTGGCCTTCTATAAACTTGTGACAAAACACCATGGAAAGCTTTATGCACCAGGTGACTTTAAGGACGACAAATCGTTCCTTAGAACACTATCACCCGAAGAACAAGAGGTTCGGTTGGAGAAAGAGGTTAAGGAGTCTTTTGGTCAGACGAAAACCGATCATATTGGTGATTTAGCTGAGTCAGACAATCAGGGGGCGCATGATAGAAATAATCAAGATGAGCGAGAGAAACGAAAAGAGGAATATCGTAGGTTTCGGCAGGAACTAGAGAAAATAGAAACGCAGGTGATCGATCAGATTGCTGAAGAGCATAGCGCCAAGGCAGAAAGAAATGTGGGGATTGGCGGGACAGATGCTAATTTTGATGCTTTCCTCTCATTCGATGAAGATCGCTTTACCTTTGTCGAGGTCAAAGTCTTGAGATCGTCGACCCCAGCAATGACGATGCTGGATCGGGTTCTATACAACGCCGTCGTCGCAGATAAGTTTTTCGAGTCACATTTCAAATTGATATTAGCTGTCGTCTACTACTTTGAAGATGATGATCTTGAGCGTGTCGAGCGGTTCTGGCGTAGAAAGTTGAGTAATTGTCCAGCAAATATAGAACTCCGTTTCATACCAAAAAGTGAAATTGAAGATGCCTAACAATGCCAGTCACAGCGACGGCTTTTCCGTTGCGGCTTTGCCTCCACTAAAAAGCCGCGTGTGCTGGCGGCGTTATGACTTGATGTTAATGTTAGGGTGGGGGCTATTAGTCTGGTGCCCTATATTCCCTGGCCCAAAATGCGGGCGTTACACACTGCAATAAGCTATGAGCGAATATAAAGAATACTACGATAACTTTAAAAGCGTGCTGGATGCTTGCAAAAACACTTCGATAGAGTATGCGGGAATAGCTTCACCAACTTCTGCTCATTACTATGCTTCTTTGCTTTTTACAAAGCTATGCACCAGTGGGGTTACCGTTCTCTCAATATGCCCACCTTCTAGTAGTATTGGAAAAAATAAGCATTGGGACTGTGCGTCAGTAGCAACATTAACCAGATCAGTTATTGAAACCTACTTGGTCTTTTTCTACTTGTGCGTTGAAGTATGTGACTCAGAAGAGTGGGAAGCACGCTGGCGGCTTATGAATCTGCATGATCATATGTCTAGACTAAAAATGTTTAAGGTTATGGAAGGCACTGAAGATCAGGTGAGACAATTTGAGAGCTATACCAATCAGGTAAAATCAGATTTAGAAAATACTGTGTATTTTCAGTCGCTGAGCGAAAAAGTAAAAAAACATTATCTCAAAGGTAATAATGCATTTTTTAAAAGCCAAGATGAGTTAATAGCTGCCGCAGGGGGCAGTGTCGATGAGTTCAGATTTAGATATCGTTTCCTGTCAAACCATGCTCACTCATACCCAATGGGCTTTTACCGAATGGAAGAAGGTGGGCGAGGTGCTGGTGTAGAGTCAGATCTAGAAATTGGATACACAGGTATGTGTCTGGCGTGGGCGGGTGATATCCTCACCAAAGCAAAATTTGAATTCATTAGTCTCTGGGAATTTCAGCATGAGCCAAAAAATGTGTAACAAAGCCAGAGGACTAAAAACCCGCTGCTTCACTCTGGGTTTCGGACCCTACTAGCGGCGTTATAGTTCTTAGAGTAGACAAGGGCGCCCATGCTGATAACGCGCCTTATCGCCGTTATGGAGTCTGCAACAGAGCCTGCAACGGCAGCCCGATTGCCCCTTCTGTTTAAAATATAACCACCAGAGCATCCGACACAGCGGACACTGACATATCCTGAATGAGGAAAGCTTGCACCGGCGGGAAATGTTGGCACACTCTGCTGTCATATCCGTCTGCCTCTGAGGTGGTTGGGCAGGCAAACACAATAATAAATCTCTGCATCGGACTGGCGTTGTGCCAGCTGCTCTCAGGTCGCCTTCGCTGTAAGAGGGGGCTGCAGTGAGGGGCTGACGGCCAGAGTTGTAATGGATAGCTGCTGATGAACACAGTTGTTTTGGGGAAGATGCGCTGCGGCGGGTTTACTGGTCGTCTGCAGGCCGATTGGCGAAAAGCTGGTTTGCAAAAGTCTGGCTGGCTGAAGACTGTAAACGCAGTCTCCGGGCGCTTTGGCAGCGCAGGGCTATGGTTAGCAGGTGCGCTGTTACTGGCGGGTTGCAGCGATCAGGCCTGGAACAATCCGCATCCGGAATCCGAAGCCAGTGCCAATATCCTCTATTCCAGTTTTTCTGAACGTCCGAAACACCTTGATCCGGCCCGCTCTTACAGTTCGGATGAATCGCGCTTTATTGACCAGATTTACGAGCCGCCTCTGGCTTACGATTACCTCAAACGCCCTTACGAGCTGATTCCCAATACCCTGACGGCGATACCGGATATCCGTTACAGCGATGCGGAAGGCAATGAAGTGGATGCCGACAGCGAAAACATCGCGTTTTCTACCTACCACTTTCAGTTGCAGCCGGGCATCCGCTATCAGCCGCACCCGGCCTTTGCCCTGAATAAAAACGGTGAATCACGTTATCTGTTTGCCTCCGCCGCCGAATCGGCACAATACCGCACGCTGGATGATTTTACCGAGCAGGGCAGCCGTGAATTGCTGGCAGAGGATTATGTGTATCAGATCAAGCGTCTGGCTGATCCTGAGCGTTTGTCACCGGTTCGTGCGTTGCTCAGTGATTATATTATCGGTATGACCGAGTTCAGTCAGATGGTGAGCGAGGCACGCAAAGCGCTGGAAGAAAAAGCAGGCAAGCAGGCTTGGCTGGATTTACGCCAACTCAGCATGGCCGGTGTTGAGGCTCAGGGACGTTACGATTTTACCATCCGCTTAAAAGGCAAATATCCGCAGTTTAAATACTGGCTGGCCTTCCACTTTTTTGCCCCTATCCCGTGGGAAGTTGACCGCTTCTACCATCAGCCGGGACTGGCCGAGCGTAATATTGTGCTGGACTGGCATCCGGTGGGCAGTGGCCCTTTTATGATGACGCGCAATAATCCTAACGAAGTCATTATTCTGGAAAAAAACCCGAATTACCGCGCCGATTATTATCCTTCTGAAGGCATGCCCGGTGATGCTGAGGCGGGCTTGCTGGATGACGCCGGAAAGCAATTGCCATTGCTGGATAAAGTGGTTTACCGGTTAGAAAAAGAAGCCATTCCGTTATGGACCAAGTTTATGCAGGGCTATTACGACCGCTCCGGTATCGCCAGTGACAGCTTTGATCAGGCGATCCGTGTCAGCAGTGATGGTATTGGCCTGAGCCCTGAAATGATGGAAAAAGGCGTTTCTCTGGAAAAAGAAGTAGTACTGGGCAGTTATTATCTTGCCTTTAATATGCTCGATCCGGTGGTCGGCGATAAAGGGGATGCCAAAAGCCGCGAGCGTGCACGCAAGCTGCGCCAGGCGATCGCCATTGCTTACGATCAGCAGGAAATGATTTCGATTTTTGCCAACGGCCGGGGTGAGGTGGCCATGAGCCCGATACCGCCGGGTATTTTCGGTTATCAGAGTGGCGAAGAGGGCATTAACCCTTATGTATTTGACTGGGTGGATGGCAAGCCGCAGCGTAAATCGCTGGAAGAGGCCAAACGTCTGCTGGCGGAAGCGGGTTATCCGGGGGGGCGTCATGAAAAAACCGGTGAACCGCTGGTGCTGAATCTGGATACCCCTACCGGTGGCGGCGGTGGCAGCGCCATGCAGAACTGGATGATCAAGCAATTTAAAAAGCTGAATATTCAGCTTAATATCCGTGGCACTGATTACAACCGCTTTAAAGAAAAAATGCAGACCGGTAATGCCCAGTTATTCCAGTGGGGCTGGCTGGCCGATTACCCGGATGCCGAAAACTTCCTGTTTTTGCAATACGGCAATAACGGTCAGGTAATCAGTGGCGGCAGCGGGGTCAATTCCACGAATTACAACAATGCGGAATACAACCGCTTATTTGACCAGATGCAATTAATGGAAGATTCACCGCAGCGTATGGAGATTATCCGCCGCATGATTGCCATTATGCAGCGCGATGCGGTCTGGGCATCCGGCTGGCATCCGCATTCTTATGTGCTGAATAACCATTGGGTACGCAATGTTAAAGCTCATGGCATCAGCAAAAGTGTGGTGAAGTATTTTGCCGTCGATACGGAAAAGCGCCGTCAGGCGCAGGCCGCCTGGAATGAACCGGTGTTATGGCCCATTTTTGTCGTCGCCGGAATTCTGCTGCTTGCGTTGCTGCCGGGCTATCGTGCCTTCCGCCGTCGCCAGCAACGCCGCATTGAAACGATGCTGGTAGCCAACGTATCCACTACCAACAAAGAACAGGAAGGCTGATATGCTGGCTTATATTATCCGTCGTTTAGCCTACGCCCTGCCGATTCTGATCGGGGTGAACCTGCTGACCTTTGCCCTGTTTTTTATGGTGAATACACCCGATCAGATGGCGCGGGTGCAACTGGGCGATAAGCATGTCTCCGAGGAGGCGATTGAACAATGGAAAGCGCAGCGTGGTTATGACAAACCGCTGTTTATTAATACCGCTGAAAACAGCGAAGGTCTGCTGACCGATACCATCTTCTTTGATAAATCAGCGCGGCTTTTTGTGTTTGATTTTGGTAAATCGGATGAGGGCCGGGTCATTGGTGCTGATATCAGTGAGCGCATGTGGCCCAGCCTGGCCGTGGCTTTGCCGACCTTTATTATTGGCATCAGCGTCAATATTGTATTCGCGCTGTTTGTGGTGATGTTCCGCGCCAGTATGTTTGATACGGCGGCCATGGTGCTGTGCGTGGTGCTGCTGTCGATATCCGGGGTGTTTTATATTCTGGGTGGGCAGTATTTCTTTGCCAAACTCTGGCATCTGGTACCGATCTCCGGTTACCTGGGCGGCACCGATGCCATCCGCTTTCTGATTCTGCCGGTGATTATCGGCGTGGTTGCCGGTATTGGTGGTGGTACGCGGTTGTACCGAACGTTATTTCTGGAAGAAGCGAATAAAGATTATGTGCGCACAGCGCGCGCCAAAGGGGTGTCGGAAACTGCGGTATTGTTCCGCCATATTCTGCCTAACGGCCTGATCCCGATTCTGACCAGTGTGGTGGTGGTGATACCGTCGTTATTTATGGGCAGCCTGCTGATTGAATCGTTCTTCGGCATTCCCGGTCTTGGCAGTTACACCCTGGACGCCATTCAGGCGCAGGATTTTGCCATCGTGCGCAGCATGGTGTTTCTTGGTTCCGTACTCTATATCCTCGGTCTGATTCTGACGGATATTTCTTACACCCTGGTTGATCCACGGGTAAGGCTGTCCTGATATGAATGAATTAGTGTCTGTTATGAATGAATTACTGAGCATTAAGCCCGTCGTGTTGTGGAGCGATGTGCTTATTTACAGTCTGGTCGTCAGTCTGGGGTTGTTTTTTTACCAGTTAAGTAAAAACCCACTGGCGCGTCAGCGCTGGCGTGCGGTGTTTCATTCCCGTGCCGGGGTTGCATCGTTTATTGTTATTCTGTTTTATCTGTTGATTGCGTTACTGGATTCCCTGCATTACCGCGAGCCGCTGGAGAAAACCGCGGGCAGTGATGAGGTGCATTACAGTCAGGAAGTGCGCAGTGTTCTGGATGTAGTGCTGACTGAGCTGCGCAATAAAGACGAAAAAACCTATTCAGCGCCGTTTGCGATTTATTCTTTCGCCAAAGAGAATATGCAAACCGAAGACGGTGTGGTGTATCGCGATTTTCCGCGCTTAGCGAATGCCGGGCAGCATCTTGCAGACGAAGCGGATCATGGTATGGATATTTTTGTCCGCTCAATGAAAGCGCTGTTAGTGGCGGCATTTATCAGTGCGGTCATTATTGGTCTGCATATGGCATGGCGTCATCGTCAGCAGCATGGCAAGGCGCTGATCGCTCAACAGACATTACCCTGGGGAACCATTTATCTCACCTTATCGGCGCTGGTTGTCACCTGTTGTTGGGTGCTGGAGTTAAGTAAGGAATATCATATTCTGGGAACGGATAAGGTCGGTCAGGATGTTCTTTACTGGAGCATTAAGGCCATCCGCACCGGGGTGTTAATTGGCACGCTGGCAACGCTGCTGACTCTGCCGCTGGCGATTGTGCTGGGTATCAGTGCCGGTTATTTCAGGGGCTGGGTGGATGATGTGGTGCAGTATATTTACACCACATTAAGTTCTGTTCCGGGAATTCTGTTAATTGCCGTGTCGGTGCTGCTGATTGATGTCTATATTGAAACGCATCCGGAAAAATTTAATCTGGTGGCGATACGGGCCGATTTTAAATTCCTCGCGCTGTGTTTTATTTTAGGCATGACCAGCTGGACCGGCCTGTGCCGCTTATTGCGCGCGGAAACGTTAAAAGTCAGCCAGCTCGATTATGTACAGGCAGCCCATGCCTTTGGTGTTGGCCATAACCGTATTATTTACCGCCATATTCTGCCCAATATTACCCATATTATTCTGATCGCCCTGGTACTGGATTTCAGCGTCTTTGTGCTCGCCGAGGCGGTGCTGTCTTATATCGGCGTTGGTGTTGATCCGTCGATGGCCAGTTGGGGTAATATGATTAACGAAGCACGTTCAGAATTATCCCGTGATCCGGTGGTCTGGTGGTCAGTGGCGGCGGCCTTTGTACTGATGTTTGTACTGGTGCTGGCGGCGAATTTATTCTCCGACCGGGTGCGCGATGCTTTCGATCCACGGTCGGCCTGAGGAGAGGTTCATGGAGTTATTAAAGGTCGAGAACCTCAGTATCGAATTATTGCCGGGCAAATATCAGCAAGCGGGACGTTTGCTGGTAAAGCCGGTGAGCTTCAGCATTCAGGCGGGTGAAATTCTGGCCTTGGTAGGCGAGAGCGGTTCGGGTAAATCGCTGACGTCGCTGGCGTTAATGCGCCTGCTGCCGGAGGCGCTGGCCATCCGCAGTGGCCGGGTGCAACTGGCCGGCACCGAAGTGTTTGATCTGACCGAAGCGCAGATGAACTCGGTGCGCGGACGTATGGCCGCCATGGTATTTCAGGAGCCGCAAAGCTCGCTCAACCCGGTTCAGACCATTGAACAGCAGATTGGCGAAGTGCTGCGTCTGCATAAAGGCTTGAGCGGTGCCGCGCTGCGCGAAAAAATCATCAGTCTGTTGCACGAGGTCGGTATTAACGATGCCGAGCAACGCCTGGGCTGGTATCCGCATCAGTTGTCCGGCGGGCAGAAGCAGCGGGTGGTGATCGCCATTGCACTGGCCTGCGAGCCTCAATTACTGATTGCCGATGAACCGACCACGGCACTGGATGTCACCATCCAAAAGCAGATTCTGGAATTGCTCAACGAATTACGCCGCAAACGCCAGCTGGCGGTGCTGTTAATTACCCACGACATGGGCGTGGTGGCACAGATGGCCGATCGTGTGGCGGTGATGCGCGATGGCGACATTGTTGAGCAGGCCGTTGCCCGCGAATTTTTTGCCGCGCCAACACATGAATACAGCCGTGCGCTGATTCACTCATTACCCGATCGCCGCCATTTTTTGTCTGCTCCGGCGCAAAGTGAGCCTTTGCTGCAGTTAAAGGATGTGCGTGTCTGGTTTGCCCGGCGAAAGGGTATTTTGCAGCGGGTGGTTGGTCATACCAAAGCGGTGGATGGTATCAGTCTGACGATTGGCCGGGGTGAAACGCTGGCGCTTGTGGGCGAAAGTGGTTCGGGTAAATCGACCGCCGGGCGCGCCATTTTAAGTCTGGAACCTCTGGCTGGTGGTGAGTTGTATTTTGCCGGTAAGCGCATTGATCAGCTCAGTCAGCGCCAGTTTTTACCGTTGCGCAAACGCATTCAGGTGATTTTTCAGGACCCGTTTTCATCCATGAATCCGCGTATGAATGTGCGCGATATTCTGGCCGAAGGGATGATCGCTTTAAAGGTTGAACCGGATGCGGAAAAACGTGAGCAACGGTTGCAGGCATTATTGCAGCGGGTCGGTCTGGAAGCCGCGCACCTTGATCGTTTTCCTCATGAGTTTTCCGGCGGGCAGCGCCAGCGTCTGGCCATCGCCCGTGCCATTGCGGTGGAGCCCGAACTGATTATTTGTGATGAGCCAACCAGCGCACTGGATGTGTCTATTCGTGGTCAGGTGTTGCAACTGTTGCAGGAATTGCAGCAGGAAATGGGCTTGTCGTATCTCTTTATTACCCACGATCTGTCGATTATTCCGCATCTGGCGCACCGGGTGGCGGTGATGAAAGACGGTGTAATCGTTGAGCAGGGCGATACCGGGCAGATCATGACCGCGCCACAGCACGACTACACCCGCAGCTTACTGGCTTCGGTACCGGTCAGCCCGGTTTAGTGGTGCCAGCACAGCACTGAATAACCCGACATTCTGGCGGTGGTAATTCTGCCGCCGGGGCGTAAAATCCTGCCATTCTTTGTTGTCGCCTTTTTGTGCAGGAGTGTCTTGTGTCACAGATTTCCCGTTCTCAGGTTGAGGCCGCTCTGGCCGGTTATACCGATCCTTATCTGGAATCCGATCTGCTCAGCGCCGGTTGCGTGCGTGATATCCGTATTGATGGTGGCCGGGTTGAGGTGGATATCCATCTTGATTACCCGTCTGAATTTCTTAAAGGCGGCATCGCTCAGATGCTGGAAACGGCGCTGGAAAATATAGATGGCTGCAGCGCTGCGGCGGTGAATATCCGCTGGTCGGTGGCGGAAAATAAAAGCCAGAACAGCGTTGAAGCCATTGCCCAGGTCAAAAATATTGTTGCGGTGGCGTCCGGCAAAGGCGGGGTGGGTAAATCCACCACGGCGGTTAACCTGGCCATCGCGCTGGCCAAAGACGGTGCCAAAGTCGGTCTGCTGGATGCTGATATCTACGGCCCGAGTCAGGGCATTATGCTGGGGGTCGAAGATGGCACCCGCCCGGAAACCATCGACAACAAATGGTTCGTTCCTATTCAGGCACACGGCCTGAAAAGCATGTCGATGGCGTACCTGGTGACCGAAAGCACGCCGATGGTCTGGCGTGGGCCGATGGTCGCCGGAGCGCTGATGCAGATTCTGACTCAGACCCAGTGGGGCGAGCTGGATTATCTGATTATTGATATGCCGCCGGGCACCGGTGATATTCAGCTGACCCTGAGCCAGAAATTCCCGGTATCCGGTGCTGTGATTGTGACCACGCCGCAGGATATTGCCCTGGCCGACGCCAGAAAAGGCGTGGAAATGTTCCGCAAAGTGAATATTCCGGTGCTGGGCATGATTGAAAATATGAGCATGCATATCTGTTCGCAGTGTGGTCATGCCGAGCATATTTTTGGTGAAGACGGTGCCGAGCGTCTGGCGGAAACGTACAACACCACGGTGCTGGGTTCGCTGCCGTTATCCAAATATATCCGCGAGCAGTCCGATGCCGGTACGCCGGTGGTGGCTGCGGATGATTGCTCGGAAGTCTCTATGATGTACCGTCATGCTTCACGCCTTCTGGCGGTCGCGCTGGCACGTCAGGCCGCTGCAGCACAGGCGATGCCATCCATTGAGATTGCTGACGAGTGATGGCAGGCGGGTAGCTTGCCGAAAAAGACCGGGCTTAGGGAGCACTGCTGTCCCACAGTTTGGAGTGACATCATCACTCCAAACTACAGTATTCATCGACGACTGTTTTTCAGTCTGAAACGCCTTTCCGGGGCAAGCCCCTGGCCCCCTGCAAGGAGAGGTATCTCCTTACGATCCTCTCTTTTCGGCGCGTCCGGCTTCATCCAGTCAACTGCAATGATTATGCGGCACGCAAAACAATTCGCCCCGGAACGACACTTTAAAACACCAGCAATTTGTATCGTTCCGGGGCAGGGTTTTGCTCTGAAGGCCGCAGAATCATCTGGTTGTCTGGCGCCGCACGATCGCCGGTTTAAGTAATCCGCTCAGCCGTATTTCAACGAAAACCGTGTTTGAGACATGATATTTAAAAAATGCGTTTGATCTGAAAAGCGGCAGTGCGGTGATGGTTTTCTGCGCCTCTGGGGCCGCCGCAGAAACCGCAGATATGTCTGGTCTGTCCGCAGGGATGCGGACAAGTGGCTCCGGCCATGGATGGCCGATGAGCCGCGCGGCCAGTAAATATCAAGGTTTCAAGGGTAACGGCCCAGAAAGCGCGAAGCTGGGGTCAGCCCGCCGGCAAGGGGATAAGTTCCCCTGGGAGGCATTGGGCCTTGATGTTAAAAAGTGCTGTTTTTTTCCGCTATGGTTCTGATTAAAAACTATGGGACAGCAGTGGGCTGCGGCCCGTTTTTTGTTGGCGTGATTCCTGTTGGGCCTTGGTTGCATCGATGACTGATCTGGTTGGTCAGAAAAGGCCATGTTCCGCCCTCATGCGGTCAGTTAAGAATATATGACAAGGTTCTCAGCTGTCCGGCTCACAGATAATGTAAATTATTTCTCACGGCTTGCATGCACGCCTATATTCGGGAATATAGCTACCGTTCGTCAGAGTATCCGGAGTGGTATTGCTGTACCCAATATTCTGTATATTAGGCTTGCTGCTTGTCATTCTCTTTCGTGTGACGCTGGCATATTGGTCAGTTGTTGCTTAACGTTTGTGTTATACGATAAAGATGAGCTGCGGTTGCTGAATTCGATAGTCATCACTGATGGAGCAGGTTGTTGAAACATAACGAAGTGCTACTGAAGCCTGTGTCTGGCGATACTCTTTTGCCGGAGCGGATTGTTCTGCTTGTGGTCGATGATGATGAGGCGGTTTTGCAGGTAACCCGGCTCGTACTCTCCCGGTTTCGTTATAAAGATCGTCCTCTGGAAATACTGGAAGCGAGCAGTGCAGCCGGGGCGATGTCAATTCTGGCGGCGCGCACGGATATTGCGGTGATTCTGCTTGATGTGGTGATGGAAAGTGATGATGCCGGCCTGCGCCTGGTTGAGCATATCCGGGAAGTGCTGAACAACCACTATATCCGTATTTTATTACGCACGGGTCAGGCCGGATATGCCCCCGAGCGTCAGGTTATTCAGGACTATGATATCAACGATTACCTGATGAAATCGGATGCTACCCAAAGCCGCCTTTTTCTGTCGCTGACCGCCGCAATACGCAGTTACGGTGATATTTTGCGCGCGGAAGAGCTGGCGCGACATATCGCTGAAGCGGAGCATCAGCGCCAGCTTGCCGATCGTGCCTCGTTGGCAAAGACCGAGTTTCTTGCTCATATGAGCCATGAAATACGCACACCGCTGAATGGTATCGCCGGTATTGTTGAATTATTGGCAGATACTCCTCTGCTGCCGGAGCAGGCGGATTTGTTGCGCGATCTGCGTTACGTTAGCTCGGCATTGCTGGGCATTGTTAATGACGTTCTGGATGTTGCCAAAATTGAAGCCGGAAAGCTGGAATTGAATGTCCACAATTTCGACCTGAAACAATTGTTGGAAAAAGTGACGGCTATCTTTGCCGCGACTATGCGACAGAAGTCGATTCACTTTCAGGTTGAGCACGCTGATGATTTACCACAATGGGTTTGTGGTGACGCTCAGCGTATTCAGCAGGTGCTGATTAATTATCTTAGTAATGCCTGCAAATTTACCCCGCATGGCGGACGCATTATTTTACGCATCCGCTGCATTGCCATTGCGGATGGCTATGATTTTGTCGCTGAGGTTGAAGATAACGGCAAAGGTATCCGTGCAGAACGGTTGGCCGATATTTTTAACGCCTATGAGCAGGAGAACGTCCAGACCGCGAGTCATTACGGCGGTACAGGTCTTGGCCTGAGCCTGTCGCGCAGCCTTGCCGTCTTGATGGGGGGTACTGTTGGTGCCGACAGCGAGCATGGTCATGGCAGTCGTTTCTGGTTGCAGGTGCCTCTGGCCAGAGGAAATGCTCCTGTCGCCGAAGTAACAGCCAGTGAGGCGTCGGATGAAAAAGAACGGCTGTCCGGCTGGTTCATTCTTGTCTGTGAAGACGATCTTACCAGTCAGAAAGTTATCCGGAAGTTGCTTGAGGGGCAGGGGGCCCGCGTGGAAGTATTTGCTGATGGGCAGATGTTGCTGGATTCTGGCTTATATTCTGATGCGGATGTTGTTGTGCTGGATTATCACATGCCGGTACTGGACGGACCTTCAACGGCCCGCCGTTTACGTGAGTTGAAATATCAGGGGCCTTTATTGGCCCTGACCGCCGGTATTGTTGAGGCGGAGCGGGAGGCGTGTTTGCTGGCCGGTATGAACGATGTTCAGGGCAAGCCTTTGGACAGATACGGCTTGATTGACTGGTTATTAAAAGCCCGCTGAGCGGGCTTTTTTATTGAATTTGTGTACTGTGAAGGTTTAATCGTTCGGACGTTTTTCGCCCATTCTGGCAATGGCTTCGAGGCGGGCAATAATATCGCCATTAACGCTGCCCGGAGTGAATTCCCCTTTGCTGTTTATTTTTCCCGCTTTTCGTTTCATCAAAATTTCAATGGCCTGATCTACGTGGGTGACGCAGTGAATATGGAATTTCCCTGCGGCAACCGCGCTGACAACGTCGTCATTGAGAATTAAATTCAGACGGTTTGAAGCCGGAATAATAACACCCTGTTTTCCGGTCAGGCCGCGCGCGGCGCAAAGGCGAAAAAAGCCTTCAATTTTTTCGTTGACGCCGCCAATGGCCTGAACTTCGCCATACTGATTGACGGATCCGGTTATCGCAAAACTTTGCTCAATAGGCGAGTGAATCAGCGCCGAAATAAGACAGCACAATTCACCCAGCGAGGCGCTGTCGCCATCAATGTAGCCATACGATTGTTCCATGGCGATGTGTGCAGAGATGGCCAGTGGAAAGCGTTGGGCGTAGCGGTTGCCTAAAAAACCACTGAGGATCATGACGCCTTTGGAGTGAATGGCCTGGCCGAGGGATACTTCCCGTTCAATATCGACCACGCCCTTGCTGCCCGGATAAACGGTTGCGGTGATGCGCGCCGGTGAGCCAAAACTGGTATCACCCAACGACATTACGGTTAAGCCATTAATTTTACCAATGGCTTTGCCACTGGTTTCCAGCAATACCGTTCCATCAAGCATCTGTTCAAATAATTTGTCATAGATCCGGCCGGTGCGTTCGAATTTTGCTGTCAGTGCCCGGTCAATGTGATCAGCGCAGATCAGTTCATCCTGAGCCAGCTGGCGAATAAAGTCGGCTTCGGCCAGCAGGTCGAACTGTTCGCCAATGCGCGCGCTGAGGACGTTCTGTTGTTCTGCCAGACGCGCACTGTAACGCACCATCCGTATGACTGCGCTGCGATCAAGATCGGCATAGCCCTGTTCTTCAACACGGCTTTTCAGCAGGCGGGCATATGCCAGAAGATGATCGTCGTTCAGTGGCAGATCGCTGTCGAAATCCACGACGGCGCGGAACAGGCGCTTGAAGTCTTCATCGTACTCCTGCAGCAGGTAGTAGACCTGACGCGAGCCGATTAATACCAGCTTGAAGTTGAGTGGAATGACGGCTGGTAACAGGGTGGTGGTGTTAATCAGCCCCATCTCTGAGTATGGCGATTCCATTTTTAACTGGCGTGATTGCAGGGCGCGTTTCAGCGCATCCCATACCAGAGGTTCGGACAGTACTTTTTCGGCATCCAGAATCAGATAGCCGCCATTTGCCTTATGCAATGCTCCGGGGCAGATGCGGCGGTAGTTGGTGACCAGAGCACCCTGCTCGTTGGCGTATTCAATACGGCCAAACAGATTGGCGTAGCTGGGGTGTGGTTCGTAAACCACCGGTGCTCCGCTGTTCTCTGCATGATGCGTGGCAAAGTTCGGAGTAAGGGCTTCTTCGAGAATGCTGCGCTTGACGTATTCTTCGCGCAGTTCAAGAAGACGTTCTTCAACCAGCTCTTCGAGCACCAGGCGGGGCAGATGCTCTTCCATATCCTGCAGGTAATTCAGAAGTTGTTCATGGCCAACAAAACGTGTGCGGATTGGTTCAATCAGCGGAGTAATGGCGTTTTTGATGGTTTCCTGATTCAGCTGGCGCAGATCATTGCTGCTTTCACGCTTCCACTGCGGTAGCTCGGACAGCTGTTCGCTGAGCAGGTGTTCCAGCTCGGCGATGGTGTTATGAAATCCTTCGCGTTCGTCTTCGCTCAGTTGTGCAAATTCTGTTTCATCAAGCGCTTTGCCTTCGCGCATTGGTGTAAAGCTGATGGCGCTTGCATCGCGGTAAACGGCTACGCCGCGTTTGTGTGCTTCGCGTTCAACGAATTCAATCGCTTTGTCATAGCGCCGGTTGAATATGTAGTCGATGGCCGATTTTTTCTGCTGATAGGTCGGATGTTCCAGTGCGGCGGGGAAGGTCGCCAACAGTTGATCAATCAGCTCGTTGATATGCTCCCGGAATATGCCCGCTTCCTGCGGTTGCATTTCCACCGCTTGTGGCTCTCGCGGGTTGCGGAAATTATTCACATAGCACCAGACACTGGGCGTCGCCTGACGTTTGGCTTCGCTTTTCAGGTAATCGCGCACATAAGATGAGCGGCCGGTGCCGGTTTCTCCCATCACAAAAATATTGTAACCCGGGCGTTGCATAGCGACGCCGAACTGAATGGCATTTACGGCTCTGTCCTGACCAAGCACGCCCTGAAAAATTTCCAGTTCACGGGTGTCGGTAAAAGCAAAGGCGGATGGATTGATTCGTTGGGTCAGTGCAGGGGCGTCAACAGTAGTCCGGAGTTTGGCCATTCGAGTCGTCAATTTCGGCAAATAAAGGCGGTACAGTATTGAGAATGGCTGGCCTTGGCAAGTCGGCCGGCGTTGCAATTCTCTGGCCGGTGACGATAATTGCGCCGCTTTAACGACCAAGGGGGATGCATGTCCGTTCAGCCAGAAGACAGAACCACAATCGATATGTTTGCATCCAGTCGTCCCGGGCGCCCGCGCAGCAACCCTTATGAGCGTTCATTGCAGTGCCGCTTCAATAAACGCACACAACGCCAGCGTGACAAAGAGCGTGGTTTGCATCGTCTGGAGGTTAAGGTTGATGCTCAGGTTGTTGAGCGGCTTGATGCGGTGTGCAAAGAGTTGAATCTGGCCCGTGCCGACGTCCTTGAGCTGGCACTGAAACATTGGTTGCACCTTTAACGGTTTCGTCTTAAACCGGTATTTCTGTCATTTGTGCAGTTGATCAATTGCATTACTGTTCCGTTGTTCACTAAACTGATCGTATAATCGTTTCACAGTTATATAACGAAAAGGATATCGTTGTGCACGGATTGCAATCGGGTGTTTTGGCCCTGGCTCTTCTGTTGTCTCTGAGCGCCTGCGTTGGCAACAACGCGCTCAAGCCCTCTGTTCCTGCTGAAGATCTTGCCCCCGGTCAGCTTAATCAGACGGAGGATCGGCTCAGTCTCAGTCCGGTGCCTCTGTACGGTATGCCGGAGCTGGCACTGGGTGCCGTCTGGAACAGTGGCAGCGAGCCTTTGTTGCAGGTCTGTGATAAACGGCGCCGGCCTTTGGATCGGGATAAACCGCTGGTGCTTTACATCGATGGCGAGCACGAATTGCTCAGCCTGCAGCGATCAGATTCTTATTGCAGCTATTTCTTCAGTAATGCCGGGCAATTAGACCGTATTGCCAGTCATCAGACCGTGATGCTGCGTATCTACTTCCTGAGTGGTTCGCTGGAGCAGCGTATTTCCGGTACCTCGTCCGATTATTTTTCCCGTCCTAAAACTCAGGGGCCGCAGCAGCGTCTGAAGCGTTTTGTTGATGTCTTGCGGGATTTAAATCTGAGCAGTGCGCTTGTGGATGGCTGAAAGTAAGATAACTGCTTGATATCTCAATGAGTTTTCGTTAATGTGCCGCCACCTGATGTTCATCGGGTCGTTATGGTGGCCTCTGTTGGTCCCCTCGCAACGATACGCCGCGAACCCCGCCAGGCCCGGAAGGGAGCAACGGTAGTGGCTGACTCGTGTGCCGGGGTGTGGCTGGCGGAGGTCATCTCCAAATTCTCCTGACTTTCCCCTCCTTACAAGGTATTATGCGCCTCATTGCGTAATCTCTGGTGCTGGAAAATTCATGAGTTATCAAGTACTTGCTCGAAAGTGGCGACCACGTTTCTTTGATGAAATGGTGGGGCAGGAGCACGTGCTGAAAGCACTCATAAATGCCCTGAACGAGCAGCGCCTGCACCATGCTTATCTGTTTACCGGCACCCGTGGGGTCGGTAAAACCACCATTGCCCGCATTCTGGCCAAGTGTCTCAATTGTGAACAGGGAATCAGTGCGCGCCCTTGCGGTGAGTGCAGTGCCTGTCGTGAGATTGCCGAAGGCCGCTTTGTTGATCTTATTGAAGTTGATGCCGCCTCGCGCACGAAGGTGGAAGACACGCGTGAGCTGCTGGATAACGTTCAGTATGCGCCAAGTCGTGGTCGCTTCAAGGTTTACCTTATTGACGAAGTACACATGCTGTCCACGCACAGCTTTAATGCGTTGCTGAAAACGCTGGAAGAACCGCCAGCTCACGTTAAATTTCTGCTGGCGACCACCGACCCGCAAAAGTTGCCGGTCACGGTGCTGTCGCGCTGCCTGCAATTCAGCCTGAAAAACATGACACCTGAGCGCATTGTCTCTTATCTGGCCAGGGTGCTTGAGGCAGAAAATATCGGCTTTGAAGAGCCTGCTTTGTGGCAGCTTGGTCGTGCTGCACAGGGCAGTATGCGAGATGCGCTCAGTCTCACGGATCAGGCCATTGCCTATGGTGAAGGTCTGGTGGGCGAAGCTCAGGTTAATGCCATGCTGGGCACCATGGATCGTGGCCGCTTATTTAAAATGGCCGAGGTTATGGCCAGGGCGGACGCTTCAGAGGTTATGAACGAAGTCGCTGCCATGGCTGAGCACGGCCCTGATTACGATGAGGTGCTGCAGGGGCTGCTGACCATCTGGCATCGGGCGGCGCTGGGTCAGGTAGTGCCGGATGCGATTGAGAACTCGCAGGGGGATCGTGAGGCCATTCTGCAATTGGCGATGGCGATGCAGCCTGAAGATCTCCAGTTGTATTATCAGATTGCCCTCAGTGGCCGTGCGGATCTGGCACTGGCACCCGATCCGCGTCAGGGGTTTGAGATGATTCTGCTGCGCATGCTGGCTTTTCGCCCGGCACCTGCGGCACCTGTTGAGCTGGATCTGGAATCGGCGCTGCAAAAAAAAAGTGTCTCAGTCCTGAGTCACTGAATGCGTTTCAGTCTTTATCTTCCGGCGCCGCTGTTGCTACCCCCCTTTCCGGCAGGGATGCAGACGTTGCCAGCATTGCTGCGCCGGTTGCCACATCGGTTGATATCGGGGCGGTGGTTGCTGAGCACGGGTCATCCTCGTCAGAGGCTTCTGCAGGTTCTGATTCAATCGATGCTTTACCGGATCACTCACTCAGTGAGGATTCTGCTCAGGGAAATTCTGACGTAACGGATACCGGCCATGCCACATTTGATGCCGGTGCAGATGCAGATGCTGATGCTGATGCTGATGCTGATGTCAGCCCAGCAGTCCCGAACAGCATTGATTCATCCGCCGGTTCTTCCGTTGGCCGTGCATCCGCTCATGCCGCCGAGTCATTCGTTGAGCAGGCTGCTGATACGCTGACACCTTCCACCTGGTGGCAGTGGGTTACCCGGCTGAAACTTGCCGGACTGCCAATGGCCATTGCCCGCAACAGTGCGTTGGTGCAGGTGGATGGAGAGCGCTATGTGTTTGATGTTGATCCGGTTCAGGGGGCATTATTCAGCGATGCACAGCGCCTGCGTGTACAGGAGGCCATGCGCGAGTGGCTGCCACAGGCGTTGGTTGAAATGACGTTACAGCTTCCGCGGGGCGAAACGCCTGAACAGCGTCGTCAGCGGCAAGCGGCAGAAGCACACTATGGCGCCAAGCAAGCGATTGAGGCCGATCCACTGGTGCAGCGGATTCTGGCGGAATTTGGTGGATTCGTCGTGGATGACAGTATTCGTCCTGTCAGTTAATACCGTCGGCCAGATCAATGGCCGTAAAGCTCAATACCGATAATGGAGAATCTTATGATGAAAGGCGGAATGGGGAACCTGATGAAGCAGGCCCAGAAGATGCAGGAACAGCTGCAGCAGGCGCAAGCCAGACTGGCGGATGCTGAAGTGACGGGGGAATCGGGTGCCGGATTGGTCAAAGTGACCATGAATGGCCGTCACGATGTCAAACGTGTCGAGCTGGATGATTCCATCATGGAAGAAGACAAAGAAATGCTGGAAGACCTGCTGGCGGCGGCCGTGAATGATGCCGTGCGTAAAATTGAACAGCAGAATCAGGAGCAAATGGCTAAGCTCACGGCTGGAATGGGTCTGCCTGCGGGCATGAAATTACCGTTCTGACATGCAGCTTCCCGCAGCATACCGCCAGCTGATTGAGTGCTTCGATGCTTTGCCTGGTATCGGTCCTCGTGCAGCCGCGCGTCTTGCTCAGCATGTACTGGAGCATGACCTTGGTGCGCGCTTGCAGCAGGCGATTCAGTGTGCGCGCGATACCCTGCAGCATTGCAGTCAATGCCGGAGTTATAGTCTGGCGCCGGTCTGTACGCTCTGTGCCGATGCAGGGCGTCAGCAATCGCAGCTATTAGTGCTGGCTGGCGTTGATGATCAGGCCTTCTGGGAAGGCGCCGGCTACCGCGGCGGTTATTTTATTTTGCATGGTCTGCTGTCGCCGGTGGCGGGAATCGGCCCGCGCCAGCTGCATTTGCCACAACTGAAGCAACGGGTTGAATCCTTGCTCGCGGGTCTTCAGTCTGACAGCAAATGTCCGGGGCCTGCGGCCCGGTCTTTATCGCTGCTGATTGTTCTGGAGCCCTCCGTTGAGGCCGAAGCCACTGCGCAATTTATAGACGATATGTTGGCGGACCTTGCCTGCGATGTGCAGCGACTAACCCCGCATCAGCTGACTACGGATTTGCAGCGTGAGCAGTGCATGTCTGTCGCCGGTTGTAGTCTGGGCGGAGCTGAAAAATGACGCGCCTGAAAATTCCTGAACCGCAATGGATTACGACCGGAGAGCAGCTGCAGGATGCCTGCCGTTTGTGGTGTCAGGAGGCTTATCTCGCCGTAGATACTGAATTCGTCCGGACCACGACTTTTTATCCTGAGGCGGGGCTGTTGCAGATTGCCGACAGTCATGGCAGCTATCTGATTGATCCGCTGACCATCAGTGACTGGCAACCTCTAGTGGAAGTCCTTCTGCACCCGCTGGTTGTCAAAGTATTTCATGCCTGCAGCGAAGATCTTGAGGTTTTTCGCCGCCTGACTGGGGTTGTTCCGGCACCATTGGCCGATACTCAGATTGGTGGAGCCATGGCCGGACTGGGCGCCTCACTTGGGTTTCAGCGTCTGGTAAAAGAAGTGCTGAATATTAACCTGCCGAAAGAAGAAACCCGCTCGAACTGGCTGATGCGGCCGTTGCGTGAGGAGCAGATCAGTTATGCGGTCGCGGATGTTCATTACCTTTACCGCTTGTATCCCAAGCTGGTGTCGCTGCTGAAAAAACTGGGCCGTCAGTCCTGGTTGGCTGAAGATTGCGAACGCCTGCTGACGCTGTCGGAGAAAGCAGAAAAGGCCAGTCTGTATTTCCGCAGGGTCAAGCTGGCGTGGAAGTTACGGCCTCAGGAGTTATTGCTGTTACAGCATCTGGTGTTATGGCGTGAACAGCAGGCGCGTGAACGCAATGTGCCACGCAGTAAAGTTGTGGATGACAACTGTCTGTGGAATATTGCGCGCTTTAAACCCCGTAACCGCGACCAGTTGATCAAGGCCGGAATGCGCCCGCAGTCTGTGCGTGAAGACGGTAAGATACTGCTTGATATGGTCGGTCAGATTCAGGCAATGGATAAAAGTCTGTGGCCGAGACCGCTTGATAAGCCGCTGTCACCGCAGGCTGGGCAGTGGCTTAAATTACTCAAAGAAACCGTGGTCAGTAAGGCGGAGCTGCTGAATATTCCGCCCGATCTGCTGGCAAGAAAAAAAGCTCTGGAAGCGCTGGTTCGCTCCGGATACCCGAATGGCCCCTTTAAATTGCCGGAAAGCCTCAGTGGCTGGCGTAAGGCGGAAATCGGGGATTATTTAATGATGATATTGCAGGATCAGACGAGAGTGATCTCACTGAGAAAACCGACCCATGACGAAAGTGCTGTGTGACGTCTATAAGACGAAAAAGAAAGATGAAACCTATCTCTATGTTTCCCGCAAAGACGCGCTGACGCGTGTTCCTGATGCGCTGCTTGAACAGTTTGGCAAACCTGAACTGGCAATGACCATGATCCTGACGCCGGAAAAAAAGCTGGCCAGAGCCGATATCGATAAGGTTCTAAACGCACTGGATGAGCAGGGGTTTTATCTGCAGATGCCTCCTGCCAAAGAGACTTACATGCTCGATCTGTTCTGCAAGCTGGACAAAGAATGAGCGCTAAACCTTTCTGGCAAGAGAAAACGCTGCGTGAGATGAACCGCTCAGAGTGGGAGTCTTTGTGCGACGGCTGCGGTTTGTGTTGTCTTCATAAACTTGAAGACGAAGACAGTGGTGAGGTCTATTACACCGATGTTCATTGTCGCTATATGGATACCAGCAATTGCCGTTGTACGGTTTATCAGGAACGCACTGTTAAAGTACCGAATTGTGTCTGGCTGAGTCCGGAGCAGGCGGAAAGTTTTTTCTGGTTGCCTGAGACCTGTGCCTACCGTTTGCTGGCAGAAAAAAAACCATTGTTTGACTGGCATCCGCTGATTTCAGGAAACCCGGCCTCCGTGCATGAAGCGGGAATTTCAATTCTTAATAAGGGAATTGCCGATGATCAGATTCCCGAGGAAGAATGGCAGGATCGTATTATATGGAAGGCATAATTCAGTTTTTACCTTTTTGGATGGCTTATCTGGTTTCGGCCCTTGTGGGGTACTGGTGCTGGAACCGGATGTTTTTCTGGTTGGCGCATGACAGTGATGTCCGGCGTTTTTTACGCATGATGGGTGCTGTTTTGTTGTTTACACCGGCGCCCATTGCCCAGGATTCCAATTATTTTGCTCCCGTACTGGTGGTTCTGCCGTTTACTGCGATCAGTGAAGGTTTGAATGCTGCAATGTATGCACTGAGCTGGTTGCTGGCGGCGCTGTGTGTGGGGGTTCTGGTGCTGGGGCTGCGTCAGCTGCTGCTCTGGATGCGAAGTCGGCTTGCAAACGATAATGAACAGTCTGAGGCGCACTGAGTGCGCCTTTTTTATCGCAGTACCCGCCATGCTCATAATACGGCTTTATTTTTCTGCGTCGGATAACCCGGCATCCTCAACGTATCTCTAATCAGTTGTTCAATAAATAAACAATGGCTTTCGGCGCTCACGTCGTGTGTTTATTTTTAATGCCCGCAATTTCCCAGTCCCGCATTTTTTTTATTACTTTTCTGGCTAACCCATAAAACTTTGCTAGGTTTAATGCAGGAGTGTTCTGTATTTCTGCCGGTCTTCTTCAGGTGACCGGTGCGATCCGGAGCAGTACTTAAGGCACCTCTGAATAATTCTGCACAGCTTCGCGTGAGTGCTGCAGAGTGCTTTTGACAAGGCGTCGATTGAAGTGAATGGCGAGTCCTTTATGAAATCGACAACACCGTCAAAACGCTCTGCAGCCCACGCCCTTCGGGGCTTGCTGAAAACGTCCAGCTCGGTGTTGCCACGTTTTGGCGTAACCCGCTATGCCTTCAACGTGGCGCCTTGATCTGAACGTTTTCAGTAAGCCGAAGCGGGCACTGAATTATTCAGAGGCGCCTTTAAACTTGGGGTTTTCCGTCAGTGGAGTAATCGGATTAGGGGCAGCAGAGCCTGCGCTCTAACGGATGAGAGGTTGGAAACATGGCTAATCATATCTTCATTCTGGCAACTGTGATGCTGTTGGCTGGCATTTTTGGGGGGCTGGTGAATTATTATCTGTATGGGGATAAAGATCCTGATGCAGCAAGTCTGCCACGATTTTTAGTGGTCGGTGTAGGGGCGTCATTTCTGGTACCGGTGGTGCTGGATATGGTGAACAGCGAACTTGTGCTTGAAAGTCAGGGTGATCCTTCGCGTCTGCTTATTTTTACCGGCTTCTGTCTTATTTCAGCACTGCTGAGCCGCTTCTTTATCGACAATCTGTCTGACCGGATTCTTAATGAAGCACAGGTCGCGAAGCAGCGTTCCGAAGAAGTACAACAGAATTTGCGTATTATTCAGAGTGAACTGCTGCCGCTGATTGATACTGAAACTGAACAGGATACCAGCGGTGAAGATCCGCAGGTTGTTCAGGTTAATGATGAACTGGATGTTACCTCGACCCATGTTCTGAAAATCCTGTCCAGCGGACGGTTTATTTTCCGTTCACTGGCGGGGGTTTGTCGTGAAGCAAATGAAGAAGAGTCGACCATTCTGAAAACGTTGCATGTACTGGTAACCCGCAGTCTGGCCGGTAAGGTCAGTGGTAAAAACGGTGTGCGCTGGCATATCACGGAGAAAGGCCGTCGCGTACTCGAATCCAACCTGTAACAGTCTTGCCCCCGGGAGCAGTTATGATGATTAATCGTTGGCTGTCGGGGGTGGTATTTTTATCACTCCTGTCGTTTTTTTCTGCCGCGTTTGCGGCAGAACCGTCGGCCAAACCCTCTGATGTACGCATTATTATCGATATTTCCGGCAGCATGAAGGAGACGGACCCTGATAATCTGCGTATTCCTGCCTTAAATCTGCTGGTTGAATTATTACCCGATCAGTCTCAGTCCGGAGTCTGGACCTTTGGCCGCTATGTCAACATGCTGGTGCCGCTTGGTTTGGTCGATCAGGCATGGCGCGACGCTGCCAAAGCTCAGGGGCAAGCCATTAATTCCGTTGGTTTGCGTACCAATCTGACGGATGCGCTGGCCCGGGCCAGCTGGAAGATTGCCGCCGACAGTGGCTTCAGTCACAGCGTGATTCTGCTGACGGACGGCAAAATAGATATGGCGGAAGCGGGGCAGGATGCCGGTGTTATCAATGCCGCAGAAAAGAACCGTCTTTTCCGGGATGTTTTGCCCGTCTACGCGGCTGCCGGTGCGCGCATTCATACCCTGGCGTTATCGGAAGGCGCAGATAAGGAATTACTGCAACAAATATCGCTGGAGACCGGCGGTCTGTTTCTGCAGGCCTCGGATGCCGATGAATTACTCAAAGCCTTTCTGAAGGCTTTTGATCGTGCGGTACCGGTTGAGCAGGTGCCGATGGAAAATAACCGCTTTGATATCGATGCCAGTGTCAAAGAATTTACTGCGCTTATTTTCCGTAAAGGCGGAGGTAAGGAAACCCGCCTTATTCAACCCGACGGCACGGTTATCGCCTATCAGGAAGTGCAGCAGCAGGCATCGGTACGCTGGCATCAGGATGTGAATTTTGACCTGATCACCGTGCAGTCGCCGGAAGCCGGGAGTTGGATTGCTGATGCCGATCTTGACCCGGATAACCGGGTACAGATTTTATCCGACCTGACCTTAGCGGTTGATGGTCTGCCAGTCAGTCTGTTTTCTGGTAATCCGATTGATCTCGCCATTGCACTGAAAAATGCCGGTTCGGTTGTTACCGAAGATGCAATATTACGGTTAACGGATATCAGCCTGAAAGTAACCGCACCGGATGGGCGCTCTGGCAGTAAATTGCTGTCAGACCCGGAAAAACTGCCGCCGGATGGCATCTTCCGTGAAGCACTAACCCGCTTGTCACAAGTTGGCGAATATCGCTTTGAAATTAATGCTGTTGGCCGCACATTCCAGCGCCGTCAGGTGTTGAGTTCAACCTTAATGGAGCCGCTGCGCGTTGAAGTTAATCCGCTGCCGGCGGAGCAGCGGGTTGAAATTCGTGTTATTCCGGAAGGTGCTGATGTCGATTCGGCCCTCAGTCGGGTGATTGCAAAAATCAGCAGCCCGGATGAAAGCTCGATCATACAGTCCATGGAGTTCAATGCGGAACGTCAGGCATGGCTGTTGGATTTGCGCGCCGACAAAGGCCCCGGAAACTATGACGTCGTTCTGAATATCCGTGGTGTATCCAACGGTGGGGCGACCTTTAAAAGCAAACCTGACGACATCCGGATTGAGTTTCCCTTGCCGGATCCTGATGCACCGGCTGCAACAGAACATCAGGAGGATGATACTGTTGCGGCCACGGCTGTCTCCGTGAATGAAGAGGTTGCTGCGGCGGCGGAAAGCAACGCTGACACAGCCCCACCTGCGGTTACAGAACCTGCCGGGGCCGACGAAAAAGCAGCGGAAGAAACGTCGGCAGAACCTGTCCCGGTTGCTGAGCCGGTGAAGCCGGATCTTGCCAAACGTTTTGCTGAGCAGGCGGCGGAAGCAGAAGAGCCGGCTGCTGATGAGGAAGGTGTTGCCTGGTGGGTTTATGCTCTGCTCGCGATGGGGAATCTGGTGATATTCGGTGGCGCGGGGTATTGGTGGTTCATGAAGCGTCGCCAGAAAAACGACACAAGCGCTACCGCCGAGCACAAGACGTTGCCGGATGATTTACCCAATACGGATCTTCATGATGACGACTTCGGCGGTGATTTTGATGCCTTTGACGGTGAATCAGAAGAGGAGATCCCGTTACCGGCGGCTACGCCGTCATCGATGGGAGGGGATGCGGACATCAACGTTGCAATGGATGATGACTTTGATATTGACCCTGAGGAAGACAAAGCGGCGGATGACGATTGGGGGGAGTTCGACACCCGCGATGACCCCGATAAACCTGCCTGAAGAATGTCTGCCGTACGGCAGGCGCTGCAAACCCTGCAATAGCGGTGTCCGGTGCCCAGGGATGGTCGCTGGCTGCTAATGCCTTGCTGATAAGCACCCCCATACTTATACTGCTGACCTGTTTTGTCGAATGAATGACTTAGAGGTTCGCATGAAGTTTCAGGGTACCCAGGAATACGTTGCAACACCGGATCTGCAACTGGCCGTGAATGCAGCCATCGCATTGCAGCGTCCGCTGCTGTTAAAAGGAGAGCCGGGTACCGGTAAAACCATGCTGGCGGAGCAGTTGGCCGAGTCGCTGGGTACTGACCTTATTCAATGGCATATCAAAAGTACAACCAAGGCCCATCAGGGGTTGTATGAATACGACGCCGTATCGCGCCTGCGGGATTCCCAGCTGGGTGTTGATAAAGTTCATGACATTGCCAACTACATCGTTAAAGGCAAGTTGTGGCAGGCGTTTACAGCCGATAAGCCGGTTGTTCTGCTGATTGATGAGATTGATAAGGCCGACATCGAATTCCCCAATGACCTGCTGCTGGAACTCGATAAGATGGAGTTCTTCGTGTACGAAACGCAGGAACGCATTGTCGCCAGACACCGTCCGATCATCCTGATTACCAGTAACAATGAGAAAGAACTGCCGGATGCATTTTTGCGTCGCTGTTTCTTCCATTACATCGACTTCCCGGATCGTGACACCATGAAAGCCATTGTCGATGTGCATTTTCCGCGCATCCAGGCCGAGCTGGTGCGCGATGCTCTGGATGTTTTCTTTGATGTGCGGAAGGTACCGGGCCTGAAGAAAAAGCCGTCTACCTCCGAACTGATTGATTGGCTGAAGCTGCTCATGGCCGATGAGATCGGGCCGGACGTATTGCGTAATGCCGATCACACGAAAGCCATTCCTCCGCTTTACGGCGCACTGCTGAAAAATGAGCAGGATGTACAGTTGCTGGAGAAACTGGCATTCATGAGTCGTCGCAAAGGCTGATCTGATGCTGATCGATTTCTTTCAGACCGTCCGTAACGCCCGCGTGCCCTGTTCGGTGCGCGAATATCTTGATCTGGTTCAGGCGGTTAAGGCGCACGTGGTGTTTGCTGATCTGGACGAGTTTTATGCGCTCGCCCGGTTGTGTCTGGTTAAAGATGAAAAACACTACGACAAATTTGATAAGGCATTTGCTGCGTATTTTCAGGGACTGGATACGCTGCCTTCATTTATGGAAGAGGCGAACATTCCGGCCGAATGGATGCGCAAAGAACTGGAGCGCCTGCTGTCGCCGGAAGAAATGGCCCGAATCGAAGCGCTCGGTGGTCTGGATAACGTGCTCGAAGAGTTTAAAAAACGCCTGGAAGAGCAGCATAAGCGCCATCAGGGTGGCAATAAAATGATCGGCACCGGCGGTACTTCTGCGTTTGGCGGTAATGGTTATAACCCTGAAGGTATTCGTATCGAGCAGGGTAAGTCTCGCCATAAAAAAGCGATAAAGGTCTGGGAGCAGCGCAATTACAAAGATCTGGATGACAGCATTGAGCTGGGTATCCGCAATATCAAAGTTGCACTGCGCCGGTTGCGCAAATTTGCCCGTCAGGGCTCAGTTGAAGAGCTGGATCTGGGTGACACCATCGCTTCCACGGCACGAAATGCCGGATTTCTTGATATTAAAATGGTGCCTGAACGGCACAATTCGGTGAAAGTTCTGCTGTTTTTTGATATTGGCGGCTCAATGGATCCGCACGTTCGTGTGTGTGAAGAATTATTTTCCGCCGCGCGCACCGAGTTCAAACACATGGAAATCTTTTATTTCCATAATTGCCTGTACGAATCGGTCTGGAAAAATAATATCCGCCGTAATAATCAGCGCACGGATACCTGGGATATTCTGCGCAAATATGGTCCTGACTATAAGGTGATATTTGTCGGCGATGCCATGATGGCACCCTATGAAGTAACTCATGTGGGTGGCAGTGTTGAGCACTGGAATGAAGAACCGGGTGCCGTGTGGATGCAGCGCATGACCGATCACTACGGCAAGCTGGTGTGGTTGAATCCGGCACCGGAATCCTACTGGGGGCAGGGCGGTTCGCTGGGGGCGATCCGGGACATTGTGAATCAGCATATGTATCCACTGACGCTCAAAGGGCTGGAAACTGCGATGCGCTACCTGAGTAAATAAAGTCCATTGCAAATGATATTAACTGAACGAAAGTACCGATTGATTGCGTGATGCGCTTTATAGGACAATGGCGCACGAATGGCACGGATGCCCACATAACTAAAAAAATGAAAAGGGCTATAGACCGATGTTGGTCCCGGGGAATTTCCTGCATCCGCTCACCCGAACGATGGGCTGGCTGCTTTGTATCACCGCGTTCTGTCTGATAAGTGCCCCCTCATGGGCACAGCAGGATCAGCTGTATCTGCGCAAAGGCCCGGGCCATGCGTATCCTGTTATCTTCGAAGTTTCCTCCACTGAACAGTTACAGCCTCTGCGTCAGCAGGGGGAATGGTTGCTGCTCACCAATGGTCGCCGTCAGGGCTGGCTGCCGGTGTCTGATGTGCCTGAATCATCCGGGCTCAGCCGCGCTCAGATATGGTCTCTCAACGATGCTTTGCGTCCGGGAGACTGGCATCTTCAGGGGGGCTGGAACAGTGAAACTGCGCTGCAGCTGGGCATCAGTCATCCGCTCAGCCAGTACCGGCTTGCTGCTCGGTACACCCGATCTGATGCCGGTGAGCAGGCATGGTCGAGCGCTGAGCTTGGGCTTGAGCACCTTCTTTCCCGCTATTCCGTCTGGTCTCTGCTTGGCTTTGCCGGGCTGGGCGTCGGGCTTAATGAGGAGGGCAGTCGTCGCTGGGATAAGCTGGGTCAGGAAACCTCCACCGCACTTTTCACCCTGTCCGCCGATGTGATCTGGCCACTGGAGACGCGTCTTGATGTCCGGCTGCGCTTTCAGGCTTCTCAGGCGCTGGCCGCTGATCAATCTTTACACACCGCCGTTGCGCTGATCTGGAATATGAGTTTATGAAGTACCTGATCCTTTGTCTGTTGTCCTTTCCGTTACTGGCAGTGGCAGAAACCACCGATATTTATCAGCCGCGCCTGAAGGTTGCCGGGCTGGAAAAATCGCAGGATATCAGTCGTCGCTACGGCAGTTGGGGGATTGGTGTTGCGCAGCAGGCTCAGGATAATCTCAGTAGCCGCACGGCAATTAATATCAGTGGCCGCTGGTTTGCCGGTGAACGCTGGTACCTGCTCGGTACGCTGCAACAGGCACCGTTCAACGGTGATGAGATCCGTGATGGCAGTGGCCAGATATTATTTGCCGCAGGCGAACAGGCCAATGTTCTGGCTGGGGGTGTCGGGTATGCTTTTTTACAGGGTACGGCCAGCTTAAATGGTCAGGTCAGCTATCCCTGGCAGGTGGCCGTTGAAGGTCTTATCGGTGAGCAATACACCGGTGACAGCAGCGGTCGCTACACCGGGCTGGTATTTTCCTGGCAGATTCTGGCGGATGATTACTGGCTGGCAACGGAATGGCGCACATACCAAAGCGATGACAGTCGCCTTGATCAACTGAACGTAAATAAGGGTGTGCAATGGGGCATTTCATTCGGTTCCTATTTCTGAGCCTGCTCTCATTCAGCGCCCAGAGCGCCGCTGCGGAAGATGCCGCAAGGCTTGCTCCCGGCCAGGCGGTTGAAGACTTCTCGATGCCCTCTGCTGTTGGCGGATGGGGGCAGAGGCTTCTTGAGCAGCGTGGTAAGCCGGTCATGCTGATCTGGCTCGATCGTTGCGACCGCTGCGAAGAGCAATTAGTACGCTACCAGTTGCTGGCGGAAAGCTATGCACTGGATGAACTGTCGGCCTGGTTCATCTGGGCGCCTTACAACAATGATCAGCCACCGAAAATGCGTTTGCCGGTGCTGTTGAATGACCGTTACTGGCCGCAGAGCTGGGGATTTGATCCACGCCCTGCAATTATGCTGATCAATCAGGATGGTGTGCTGGATCATCTGATTCTGGGCGATTTATCCGGTCACTACGATGAAACTGAAAAGACATTGGCACTATGGATGGCTGAGCAGCAACTGCAGGCCCGTGCGGAGATAAGCAATGAATAAACGACCAATACTGGCCGGACTTTTTTTAATAAGTGTACTGTCCGGGTATGCGCAGGCTGAGTCATCCGACGCCGGCATTGCTGCTGATATTCTGCAGGTAAAGCGCTCGGTGCTGGAGCTGAATAAAGACCTGTATGAATTAGAGGAAGATCTTCTCAGTCCGGCGACAACCCGTGCTGCTTTTTATTTTTCTCTTTCTTACGGCGAGTTTTTTGAGCCGTTGTCGATTGAGGTGACAGGCGCAGGCTTTGAAACTGTGCGGCATATTTATACCGAGCGTCAGGTGGCTGCATTGCGCATGGGCGCTGTTCAGCCGCTGGCCAATATCAATTTAGGGCCGGGCAAACACAGGTTGCGTGCTGTTATCCGCGGCGTGGATCAGCTCGGTCAGAACCGTGAACTGGTTGTTGAACAACAGGTGGAAAAAACCGATAAGCCGTTGCTGCTTGAATTTGTTGTCAGTGATCTTGCTGAGCAGCAGAGCGCTGGCGCACAGCTGAAATTCTGGTAACCGGCGTACGGATGACGATTTCCTGATGCGACATTATTTCTTGCTGCTGCCATTACTGTGTTTCCTGTCGCTGGCTCATTCTGCCGACGGAGACGTTACGGCAGAGGCCGTTGCTGTAACGCCTTTCGTGAGCCAGTCTCGTGGAGACCAGCCTGAAAGTACTGAGCAGCGACTGCTGCGTGGCGCCTTTTATTATCATTACCTGACCAATAATTATCAGCAGGCACTGGTCAGTCTTGACCGCCTGCAGAATGCTGATCTTCAGGATGAAACAGCGGCAGAAGCGATGGTTATGAAAGCGGCTGTTCTGTTGGCTCTGGGGCTTGAAAGTGATGCCGATGCCTTGTTTGCAGAAACTGAAACCCGCGGCGGAGAAGCATCGGCAAACGCCTGGTATCATCTTGCACGGCGCTGGCATGCACGCTCAGAATGGGAAAAAGCCGAGCGTTGTATTCGTCGTGCATTGCAGTTAAATCAGCGCCCTGAACATTCTGCTGTGCATTTGAATGACGCCTATTCAGAAGAGGCGAAATTTATTCTGGTTGCCAGTCTGGCAGAACAGGACCGTGCTAATGAAGCTGCCGACGTTCTGGCCAGTATGGCACAAAGTGGCATCTGGACCGGTTATGCCCGCTACAACCAGATTTTGTCATTAATGCGACTGCATGCGGTCAGTCGTGATCTGGAAAAGCTGATCGAAGAAGCCATTTACTATTTACCGGATAATTACGAAGGTCAGTCATTAAAAGACCGGATTTTACTGGTTGCCGGTATTTATGCGCTGGACGCCGGTAAATACTCTCAGGCCGAGAGTTATCTGCGGCAGATCAGTCTCGACAGTGCCTTTACTGCGCCCGGACTCCTGCAATATGGCTGGTCACTGGTTGAGCAATGGAAATACGAAGAAGCGATGCAGCCCTGGCGGATTCTGCAACAGCGCTTCAGTGAATTTCACCCGGCGGTTATTGAATCCATTCTCGCGGTTCCTCATGCGCTCGAATTATTAAATGCGACCACTCAATCACTGAGAACGTATGAATTCGTAGAGAAAAAACTGGTCGCAATGCTTGATGCTTTGCGCACTCAGAACACTCCGGCGGAAATCTCTCTGTGGCTCGATGAGTGGCAGAAGCAACAACAGGGGCAGTCCTGGGGTTGGCAGCGTGTACGTCTTGGCGATATGCCTGATGGCCCAATGTCGCGAACGCTGCAGGATCTGCTTGACGATTCTGACGTTAACCAAATGACCGCCGGGCTGCACGATCTGAGCAGTATGCTGAATGATGTGCAGCGGCAGCAGCAGGATTTATTGCTATGGCAGGCGGTTTTACAACAGCGTCAGAAAAAATTATCCGGCCTTGACGCCGAGAAAAAACTGCAGCGTCTGGAGCAGCAGCAGGCTGATCTGACCCGCAGTGTTCTGGCGTTGCAGCAACGCTTGTATGAGGAGGATAAAAAAGTATTTTCGTTTGCTTCTGCGCGCGATCAGGCCAATGTTGATCATCTCGCAGCGGTTGTTCCGCGCGTCGAGTTTTTGCAGCGTGTGAATACGCCGACCCGTGATCTTGGTGTTTATAAAGAACGCTGGCGTCGCAGTCGTGGTCTGCAGTTGTGGCGCATTTATGAAGAAAAACCTGAGCGGCAGTGGCAGGCACAAAAAAATCACTGGCAGCTGCAGGGCGTTACTTCGGAATTACTTGAGCAACTGGAGAATACCCGCACTGCACTTCTATGGGCCGACAGCAGCTGGGTTGGATTTCCGCAGCGGGTTGCTCAACAGCAGGCTGCGCTGAAGCAACAGGAGCAGCGTTTGCAGCAACTGCATGAGCAGCAGCGTCAGCAATTAATTACGCGTGTGTCGCTGCATATGGCGGAGTTGGATGTGCGCATTACCGAATATCTGGCCCAGGCCCGCCTTTCTGTTGCCCGTCTTTATGATGACTCATTACAGCAACAGATTGCCGGTGGCGAAGCGGAGGGCAAACATGAATAAACATTCGCTGCTGCGCTCTATCCACGGGTTATTTCCGCGCTGGGGAGTTTTGTCTCTGTTCATGCTGATGACAGGCTGCAGTTTATTCTCGCAGCCGGACAACAGTGAAAAGACACTCGGAAACATCGGTGCGCTTAAAGTACGGCTGTTATCGAACGAGGTTCTGGAAACAAATCACGGCGATGTCATTGACCGATATCAGCGCTATCTGGATGTCGCCACTGAACCGGAAATGCGTATCCGTGTCGCGCACCGTATTGCCAGCCTTAAATTACAGGCTGAAGAAATTGAGCTGGATACTTTGCCCGAGTTTTCGGACGCCGCTCCGGACGCAGGGGTGTCACGTGAAGATCGTGCTCAGGCTATTGCTTCGATCAACGATTATGAATCATTGCTGGAAGCCTATCCTGACCGTTCTGATAATGACGCCATGTTGTATCAGCTGGCGAAAGCCTACAGCATGGCCGGAAGGATGCAGTCCGCGATTGCTGCTCTGGAACATCTGGTGACGGATTTTCCGCGCTCAGTCTATTACCTTGAAAGTGAGTTCCGGCTGGCGCAACTGCTCTATGCATCGGGCGATTTTGAAGGTGCGCAGATGGCGTATCAGCGCCTGATTGATCGTGGTCCGGATGATAACCAGTATTATGTCAGTGCCGGTTATCTGCAGGGCTGGGCAATATTCAAGCAAGATCGTCCGGAAGACAGTTTGCTGGCGTTTACCCGTGTACTGGATGAACAGTATTCAACCACCACGGCATTATCCGATGCCAAAGGCGGTGAGCTGGATATGCTCAACGATATTCTGCGCATTATGGCCATCATATTTGATGACCTTGGCGATTGGGAGCAGATTGCACTGTTCTATGACAAACACGGTAAGCGTCATTATGAATATCTGATTTATGACCGGCTGGCGACGCTCTATTACGATAAACAATATTATAAAAGCGGTGCTTCAACCCTGCGTGCTTTTGTTCTGCGTTATCCGGATGATGTGCTTGCGCCGGTTTATTATGAGCGCCTGATTGAGGGCTATAAAACCGCACGTTATCCCGATCTGATGCGTAAACATAAAGAAATCTACATCGGTATGTTCGGTGTGGGAGGGCGTTATTGGCTGAATCATACCGAAGCGGTGCAGCAGACATTAGAAAAAACGCTCGCGACCTACATCTGGGACCTTGCAGGGTTTCATCATGCCTGGGGGCAAAACAGTAAAAAGCTGAAAGAAAAGCGTGAACGTCTGGCTGAAGCTGAGCGCTGGTATAAAGAATATATCCGCAGCTTTCCGCAGGCCGACGACACGGTTAAGGCCCATTTCCTGCTGGCTGAAGTTGCATTTGAATTGCAGGATTATCCGCTGGCCAAAGACCACTATGAAATCGTCGCATACCAGTATCCAGCCTATGAAAAAGCGGCAGAAGCGGGTTATGCCGCCATTCTGGCTTTTAACAAATACCGCCCGGCGAACACTGAGGCACTGTCCTGGCGTCAGGCAACAGTCGCCAGCGCCATGCGTTTTGTGCAGGAATTTCCTCAGGATGAACGCAGTGGCACGGTATTGGTGAATACTGCCGAAATGTTATTAAAAGATAAGTACTATCCGCAGGCACTGGCCACTGCGCGTCTGGCCTCGCAGGTTGAATCGGATCTGCCTGAACGTTACCGTTATGGCGCTGCACTGGTGCGCGGGCATGCCAGCTTTGAACAAGGCTTATTTGCCGAGTCTGAAGAAGCGCTGAGCAAAGCGCTAACTTACAGCAAGCTGGAACAGAAAACCCGGCGTGAGTTGCGCGATAAAGTTGCAGCAACCGTCTATAAGCAGGGTGAACAGGCAAAAGAGACCGGAGATCTGATGGCCGCCGTCGGCCATTGGCGGCGTCTTGCCCTGGTTATCCCGGAAAGTAATACCCGCATTATTGCCGAATACGATGCCGCGACTCTGTTAATGCAGATGAAAGATTACGATCAGGCCATTGAAGTGCTGTTGCATTTCCGTGAGCAATATCCGGAGCATAAATTAACCGCAGACATTCCCAGCAAGCTCATCGTTGCTTATGAAGATAAAGGCGAATGGCGCAAAGCAGCGTTTGAGTTGCAGCGCATCTGGAATGATGGAAAAGACCCGGAACAGCAACGCATTGCCTGTTATCAGTCTGCGGAATATTTTGAAAAAGGTGGCGATCTGGACAATGCGCTGGTGATGTACAAGCGATACGCTCACAGCTATAAAAAGCCTTTTGATGCGGCGGTTGAAGCGCACTTCAAACTGAATGAAATATACGCGGCTCAGAACGATGAAGAAAAACGCCGTTTCTGGCTCGATAAAGTGATAACCCTGCACAACAAGGCTGGTAAAGATCAGACGGATCGTTCCCGTTATCTGGCAGCCAGTGCAGCTTACGAGTTAGGCGAATTTGAGCGCGCACAGTATGAGAAAATCGCCATTACCCTGCCTCTGGATAAAAGTGTGACGCGTAAAAATGCGGTGATGCAGGCGGCACTCAAGCGTTATACCCAGGCTGTGCAGATCGGCGTGCTCGAATACACAACCTCAGCAACCTATCGCATTGGTCAGTTGTATGCTCAATTGAGTAAGGCATTAATGGAATCAGAACGACCAGCCGGTATGGATGAACTGGAGTTGGAAGAATATCAGTTCCTGCTGGAAGAGCAGGCCTTCCCTCTGGAGGAAGCGGCCATTGAAATCCATCAGACCAATGCTAACCGGACATATGATGGACTCTATGATGAGTGGATTAAAAAAAGCTACCGCTCTCTGGCCACGTTAGTGCCAGGCCAGTACAACAAAAATGAAAAGGCGCTGAGTTATGTTGATCAGATTCGCTAGCCTGTTACTGCTGGTCTTATTACTGGGTGGATTGCAGGGTTGCAGTCTGCTGGTGACAAAACCGGAAGTGGTCGATTCCATGCCGCAGGAGCAGCCATTACCGCCGGAACTGATTGAGGCCTATAACGCAGGTCTTGAATTGCTCCGTGATGAAGAATTTGCTGCGGCAGAAAAACACTGGCAGGAACTGGCTGAAACATACGACGGTTATCCCGGTGTATGGACAAATCTGGCATTGGTGCAATATCGCCTTGAGGACTATGCCAAAGGCCTGGAAAGTCTGAACAGAGCCATTGCTATTAAGCAGGATTTTTGTCCTGCTTATAAAATACTGGGTCTGGTACAGCGTGAAATGGGACAATTCACTGCTGCAGAAAGCAGCTATCAGACTGCCGTTCAGTGCGATCCTGCTGATGCTCAGGTACGCTATAACCTGGGCATTCTTTACGACTTATATTTACACGATCTGGTAAAAGCCCTGGAACAGTATCAGCTGGCGCAGAGCATGATGAGTGAACCCGATGCCACACTGGCAATCTGGATTGCTGATCTGGAACGGCGCAGTACAGAGCAGGTCGCAGGGGAGGGGTCATAATGTTTAAATCCGTGTTATCGGCCCTGCTTTTATTGGTTTTAAATTCGATTACGCATGCTGACAACGTGGTTCGCCTTGAAGGAATATCCATTCAGGGAAACAGCGAAGAACCGAATGTGATGTATGTAACACCCTGGCGTCCACCACCAGGCACCGGACGCTTATATCAACCGATTAACAGCTATCGTGAACAGTGGATGCAGAGCATTGACCGGGACAGTTTCCATCGGGAAATGCGTTACGCTGAGCGCTATGCACCGAAGCAACCGAATCAGGAACGTATACGTCAGTTGAGTAACCCTCCGTCTTTACCGTGAAGGTGGCAGGCGGGGGAATAATACATGATCAGTTGTAAGTCCGTTGTGTAGTACATCCTGTAGTAAACAACGTTTTTTGCTGTGCGGTTTAATGGTTAAATCGTCAGTAATGGGCTGGTCCCGAACAGGCCGCGGTATTAACCGGCCAATAACAATTAAGAACCTACAAACCTAAAACCGGGGGAAGTAATAATGGATACCATCGTACGTTTTTTTCAGGAAGGCGGTACTTTTATGTACCCGATTGCCATCATCATGGCGATTGGTCTGGCTATTGCTCTTGAGCGTTTACTGGTGCTGATGAAAGAAAAATCCAGTAACCGTCGCGCTTTTGAAGAACTGCTGCCGATGCTGCAAAAACGCGATCTGCGTGCAGCGCTGAATTACGCCACCAGTTCTGAAACAAAAATCGGTGATATTTTCTCTGCGGCTATTGCCCGCATACCCGGCAGTCAGCGTCGTGAGGAAATTGAATACGCGCTGGAAGAAGGACTGATGGAAGCGATTCCACAGCTGGAAAAACGCACGCAATACGTTGCGACTCTGGCCAATATCGCCACCCTGATGGGGCTGTTGGGCACCATTATGGGTCTGATCGCCGCCTTTACTGCGGTTGCTAACGCCGCACCTGCGGAAAAAGCCGCGCTGCTGTCACAGAGTATTTCGGTTGCAATGAACACCACCGCGTTTGGTCTGATGGCGGCGATTCCATTAATTCTGTTGCACAGCTACCTGCAATCCAAAACCAATGAAATTGTCGACAGTATCGAGATGGCCGGGGTTAAATTCCTCAATATCATTACTGAGCGCAAGCCAGGTCAAACTCCAGCGAACAGCAACTGAGATGTAATTTCTGATGAGACGCCAAAGACGAATACAAGAAGAGGCGGAGCTCAACGTTACATCCTTTATGAATCTGATGATCGTACTGGTGCCGGTACTGCTGATGAACATGGTGTTCTCGCAACTGGCCGTACTGGATCTCAAGTTGCCATTAGGAGATCAGCCGGGGGCTGTGAATCCTGAGGATGTTTCGCTCGAAGTGATTATCCGTAAGCAGGGGTTTGAAATTACCCGTACTTATCAGGAAAAATCTGAATCGCTCGCGACTCTGCCAAAAAAAGACGGGGATTATGACTACCGTGGTCTGTCTTCTGCGCTTGTGGATATCAAAAAGAATCCTGGCTTTGAAGATAAAAAGGACATCAGTCTGTTATCCGAAGCCGATATTGATTACCAGACGCTGATTACAGTCATGGACAGTGTGCGGATTTATCCGGCGGTCGTAGCTGCCTCACTGGTTGATGCCACGCTGTTCCCGGAGATTTCTCTGGGCGATGCGCCGGGTGCTGAGGTGTTGCCATGAAAATGTCACGCCGTGCCAAGCGCATGCAGCGCAACCATAAGCGTAATGCCAACAAAAGCGGCCTGAATCTGACGGCGCTGATGGATATTTTCACCATTCTGGTTTTTTTCCTGATGGTGAACCAGTCCGAAGTGGAAGTGCAGAGCAGTGATGCTATCCAGTTACCGGCTTCGCTGGCGGATAACAAGCCGAATGAAAACATTACTGTGCTGGTCAGTAAGGACGATATTCTGGTTCAGGGGCGGGCGGTGATCAGTACCGCAGCGGCCAGTAAGATCAATGGCGATGAAATCGCTGAGCTGAGAAAAGAGCTGGATTATCTGGCATCGCGTTCTCCATTGTCAGCTGATCAGCAGGCCCAGGGGAGGCCGGTCACCATTATGGGTGACAAAGGCATTCCTTATGGTCTGCTGAAAAAGGTTATGAATACCTGCGCAAAGGCGGAATTTAATAATATTTCGCTTGCGGTTAATCAGAAACCACCTGCAACCGGAGGTGCCTGATGACCGTTTATTATCGCGCACCACAGTTGCCGTGGACCGACAACGGCGACCGGCAGCGCTTTTTACCGATCCTGATTGTTTTGCTGGCAGTGGTCATGGTGCTGGGGGTGGTGATTCCATCCATTGATCTGCCGGAAAAAGACCGGAAAGATCTGGAGAAGTTGCCGCCGCAGCTGGCTAAGGTCATCGAGCGTAAAAAGCTTGAAAAACCCAAGCCAAAACCGGTGCCACCCAAAGTGGAAGAAAAGAAGCCAGAGCCTAAGCCCGAACCCAAACCCGAGCCCAAGCCTGAACCAAAACCGGAGCCGCCGAAGCCTAAGCCTGAGCCGAAACCCAAGCCCAAGCCGAAGGTAGAAGCGACGAAGGAAAAGCGTGAGCAAGCCAAGGAAACGGCCAAGAAAAATTTTGGTAACGATGCCTTGTCAGCGCTTAACAGTATCCGCAATCAGGTGCCGATTGCTGCATTAAATACCTCCAGTAAGGGGCTGAGTAATGCCGGCAATAAAGCGACCAGCGTGGGAACCGTGGTTGATCGTAACGCAGCAACACGCACATCCGGTGGTGTTGATGTAGCGTCCTTAACCAATGCAACGGTCGGTGAAAACCTGAGTGATCGTCAGGTCACGGCGGTGGAGATGACCGCCGAGCAGGAGGAGGCCAGTGCTGCAGCAACGACCCGTTCGCAAGAAGAATTGCGCCTGGTGTTTGAGCAGTACAAAGTGCAGTTTGACCGCTTATATCGCAGCGCTCTGCGGAAAAATCCGGCGTTGTCGGGCTCTGTTACGCTGAAACTGGATGTTCAGCCAAACGGTTCAGTATCGTCTTGTTCGGTATTTAAAAGTGAGCTGAACGATGCCGATCTGCATAAGCGTCTGGAAATGAAGTGTCGTCAGATGCAATTTGAAAATCGTCCGGGTATTGATATAACCATGGTCGAATTTCCGATTCGCTTTATGCCGTAAACGCTGCTGTCTGAAATGGAAAGCACAAAAATGGCCGCAATAGCGGCCTTTTTTGTGCGTGGGTGAATGGTTGCGCATCAATGCTGATTATTCTGATCGCGTTGCAACCCCGGATCAGTCACCGATACGGATGGCGGGAAGCTCCGGTGCGCTAATGGTCATTTTTTCGGTCGGTGCCATGACGGTGGCTTCACCGGTTGCGACAACCTTGCCGTGCTGGTTGCTGACATTGCACTCCAGAGTAACGACCGGCTTACTGTCGTGCTTGCTGCTGACGGTCAATACCACGGTTAATTCATCACCGATCATCACCGGTTTGCGGAACGATAATGTCTGACCGAGGTAAACCGTGCCCGGGCCGGGCAAATCCATCGCCAGCGCGGCAGAAATTAATGCTCCGGTAAACATGCCATGAGCAATCTGTCCGTTAAAAGGAGTGGTTGCTGCGTATTCGGCGTCCAGATGAACCGGATTGTGGTCGCCGGATACGCTGGCGAACAGAATAAGATCCTGACGGGTGACGGTGTGCTTACGCTGGCAAGTGTCACCAACAGTAATGTCATTGAATGGTCGATTGGTAATTGTTTCCATACATTTCCCGGATATTTATAACGATAGCGTTTTCAGCCAGTTCAGTGTGTCCTGAAAAACTTCGGCTGCATTGATGTCATTCAGCATTTCATGCCGGCCTTCAGGGTACATTCGCAGGGTGACATTGTCATGACCGGTCTTTTCCAGAAAGGCTTTTAACGATGGCAGGCCTTTCCCCATCCGACCCACCGGATCACAATCACCACCGAACAGATAAATCGGCAAATGAGCCGGAATTTTGCGCAGATTTCCGGCGTTGCCAATTTCAATAAGTCCGCCGAATAAATCGATCCATAATTGCAGGCTGCACAGGTGCCCGCAGGCGGCATCGGCGAGATAGCGATCAACCTGTGCATTATCCCGGCTGAGCCAGTCAAAGTCGGTGCGATTGGGTCGAAAGGCTTTATTGAATGCGCCAAAGGACAGGGCATCCATAACGCCTGACAGGTGTTGCTGTCCCTGGCGCAGTTTCAGCAGTCTGGCGACACTGCGGCCAAGATGGAACAGGGCCGGGGACTGATGATTGGAGCCGGAGAGAATCAGGCCGGAGAGCAGGTCGCCATGACGGATGGCAAAGCCCTGGGCAATAAACGACCCCATTGAATGACCCAGAAGGATGCGTGGCTCTGAGCCGCAGACCGCCTGCTGTACGCGCAATATGTCGTCCATCAACAATTCCCAGCCGCCCATGCCAGCGGCCCCTGCGTCGGCATAGTGGCCGCGCGGGCGGCGTTCGCCGTGGCCCCGATGGTTATGGGTCACCACCTGATAACCGGCCTGATGAAGACATTCAGCGAGTGGAATGTAGCGATCGCAGTGTTCTGCCATGCCGTGCATCAGATGAATGGTGGCGACAGGCGCCGCCTGAGGCCAGAGGCGCGCTTCAAAGGAGGAATGATCGGCGGCAGAGATGGTTATTTTGTTCATTATTTAATCGCTGTGCTGTCAAGTGGGTGTCAGCCGTAGCAGCTGGTGCTCTTACCTTCTCCGTTATGTGTCAAATTGTAAATAGCCGCGGAGCGACTTTTGCCGCCATCTGAGAAAACAGGTAAACTCCGGCTGCTTTTTTGGCCGGGATTTCTACTGGGGAGCCGGAATCCGGTCAATTCAAAATTTCACAGAACCCTGCGTATAACGATAATTCAGGGTTATCAGGAGGCGGTATGAACGAGCAATTTTTCCAGGAACGTTACCCGGAGGGTTATCCGAGTTCGATAGATCCGGATAAACACGAGTCATTAGTTGAAATTTTTAACGGTTTTGTTCAGCGCTTTGCCGACCGTCCTGCGTTTACCTGTCTGGGCCAGACCCTGACCTATGCCGAACTGAATAAGCAGAGTGCTGCGTTTGCTGCCTACCTGCAAAACGAAACCAGCCTGCAGGCCGGTGACCGTATCGCGGTTCAGCTGCCGAATATTCTGCAATACCCGATTGTTGTGTTTGGTGCTATGCGCGCCGGTATGGTGGTGGTTAATACCAACCCGCTGTACACCGAGCGTGAGATGGAGCATCAGTTTAATGACTCCGGCGCCAAGGCGCTGGTTGTTCTGGCCAATATGGCGGATAAAGCGGAGAAGGTTCTGCCAAATACCGGCATCAAACACGTGATCGTCACCAACGTTGGGGATATGCACGGTACGATCAAGCGTGTACTGATCAATACCGTTCTCAAGCATGTGAAAAAAGAAGTTCCGGCGTTTAATATTCCGGGTGCGGTTGCATTGCGCAGCGCATTGAAAATCGGTGCTGGCAAAACCTTCAGTGCCGTTAAGGTCGACCGTAATGATGTGGTTGTGCTGCAATATACCGGCGGTACCACCGGAGTGGCGAAGGGCGCAATGCTGACCCACCGCAACCTGATATCCAATATGATGCAGTGCCACGGCCTGTTTAATATGGTGCTGGAAGAAGGCAAAGAAACCGTTATTGCGCCACTGCCTCTGTACCATATTTACGCATTTACAGTGCATTGCATGGTCATGCTGGAAACCGGTAATCATTCAGTGCTGATACCTAATCCGCGTGATATTCCGGGCTTTATCAAAACCTGCAGTCTTCTGAGTTCAGTGGCTTTGTGGGTCTGAACACGCTGTTTGTTGCCCTGTGTGGTCAGGAATCGTTCCGTGCCCTGAATTTCAGCAAGCTGAAGCTCACTATTTCCGGTGGCATGGCGCTGACCAAAGATGCTGCAGATCAGTGGCAGAAAGTGACCGGCTGTGAAATCGCAGAAGGCTTTGGTATGACCGAAACCTCTCCGGTGGTTTCTTTCAACCCGCCAGGTCATATCAAGCTCGGTACCATCGGTATGCCGGTTGCAGGGACTGCCTGTAAAGTGATCGACGACGAAGGGAATGAATTACCGCTGGGTGAGCCCGGCGAACTGTGCGTGAAAGGTCCGCAGGTGATGAAAGGCTACTGGCAGCGTCCGGAAGCCACCGCTGAAACCATCACTGAAGATGGCTGGCTGAAAACCGGTGATATGGCGGTGATCAGCGATGACGGTTACATGAAAATTGTTGACCGTAAAAAAGACATGATCATTGTTTCTGGTTTCAACGTTTACCCGAACGAAGTGGAAGATGTGCTGGTTTCTCACCCGGACATCGTTGAAGCCGCAGCCATTGGTATTCCTGATCCTAAGAGTTCTGAGGCGGTTAAGGTATTTGTTGTTTCCAAAAATGAAAACCTGACAGCCGCTGAAGTGAAGGACTGGTGCCGTGAGCGTTTGACCGCTTATAAAATACCGCGTCACATTGAATTCCGTGACGAGCTGCCGAAAACCAACGTTGGCAAAATTCTGCGTCGTGAACTGCGTGATGCGGAACTGGCTAAGCATAAGTAATCGGTTCAGCCTTTAAAAAAGCGCCCTGTATTTTCGGATACGGGGCGTTTTTATTTGCGCTGTTTTTATAGCGTGGTATTGAGGCGGGCACTGTCCGCGGAATGCGATAAAATACCGCCACAAACAACTATGGAGATCCGCGTGAGCGCCGACGCTTTTACTGCCGACCTGGCAGCCCTGTATAAAGCCATCGACCAGTGCCTGCTGAAAGATCAGCACGGTTTACGCCGCAGCGTACAGCAATTGAAAAAGCGTCCGCCGGATCATCCTGCTGTTCAGTCGCAACTGGAAAAACTCTTAGAGCGCATTCAGCGCAGCCAGCAGATTGTGGCTCTGCGTTCACAGCCAATACGCATTGCCTATCCGGAAGAATTACCGGTCAGTGGCAAACGTGAAGAAATTCTGATGGCTCTGCGCCATCATCAGGTAGTGGTGGTGGCGGGGGAAACCGGCTCCGGTAAAACGACACAGTTGCCCAAGTTGTGTCTGGAAGCCGGCTTTGGCCGGCAGGGGCGGATAGCTCATACCCAGCCACGTCGTCTGGCGGCGCGGGCGGTTGCTCAGCGCATTGCCGAAGAGCTGGGTTGCGAGCTTGGTCAGGAGGTCGGCTATCAGGTGCGCTTTACCGATCAGAGTGTCGATAGCAGCCGGATCAAGCTGATGACCGACGGTATTTTACTGGCGCAAACCCAGCATGACCGTTTCCTCAATGAATATGACGCCATCATTATCGACGAAGCGCACGAGCGCAGTCTGAATATTGATTTTTTACTGGGATATTTAAAGCAGTTATTACCGCAGCGCCCGGATCTGAAAATCATCATTACCTCGGCCACCATCGATGTGGAGCGTTTTGCCCGGCACTTCGCAGATGCCAAGGGTAATGCAGCACCGGTGATTGAAGTTTCCGGCCGCACGTTCCCTGTTGAAGTCCGCTACCGTTCCCTGTTGCGTGACGAAGAAGACGCCGATGACCGCACCCTGTTTGAAGGGGTGGCTGACGCGCTGGCAGAACTGCGTGAAGAGGATAAAAAATCCGGCCAGCACGGCGATGTGCTTATTTTTATGCCCGGCGAACGGGAAATCCGCGAATGCGCCGAATTTTTGCGTCGCGCACACTTACCGGCCACTGAAATTCTGCCGCTTTATGCCCGATTAAGCGGTGCTGATCAGCAGAAAATCTTTAAACCCCACGGTGGCCGGCGGGTGGTTCTGGCCACCAACGTTGCCGAAACCTCGCTCACGGTGCCGGGCATCCGCTATGTGATTGACTCCGGTGTGGCGCGTATCAGTCGCTACAGTTATCGCAGTAAAGTGCAGCGGCTGCCGGTCGAGGCTATTTCTCAGGCCAGTGCCAATCAGCGGGCGGGCCGTTGTGGCCGGACGTCGCCGGGTATCTGTATCCGTCTTTATGAAGAAGCGGATTTTCTTGCCCGTTCTGAATTTACCGACCCGGAAATTCAGCGCACAAATCTGGCCGCTGTTATTCTGCAAATGTTGCATCTGAAGTTAGGGCGTCTGCAGGATTTTCCTTTTATTGATGCGCCGGACGAGCGCTTTATCAAAGACGGCTTTAATCTGTTGCAGGAACTCGAGGCGGTTGATTCCGAAGGGAATATGACTGCGCTGGGTCGGCAGATTGCGCGCCTGCCGGTTGATCCGCGTATTGGCCGTATGTTACTGGAAGCAAAACAGCAACAGTCGTTGCGCGAAGTGTCGATTATTGCTGCCGCATTAACGGTGCAGGACCCGCGGGAACGGCCACCGGAAAAGCAGCAGGCCGCCGATGAAAAGCACCGTCTCTGGCAACATGAAGAATCCGACTTTCTCAGTCTGGTGAATCTATGGTTTGCCTATGAAGAGCAGCGCCAGGAAATCTCGCAGGCGCAATTGCGTAAATGGTGCAGCAAGCATTTTCTGTCTTTTATGCGTATGCGTGAATGGCGTGATACCCATCGCCAGTTGCATGTGTTGTGCAAGGAGATGGAATTAAAAGAAAATACCGAACCGGCCAGCTACGAAGCCGTACATAAAGCCTTGCTGGCCGGTATGCTCAGTCAGGTGGGCTTTAAGTCGGAAGGTCAGGAATACCTCGGGGCACGCAACCGGAAATTATTTATTTTTCCGGCATCCGGGCAATACAAGAAAAAGCCGAAATGGATGATGACTGCCGAGCTGGTTGAGACCAGTAAACTGTATGCGCGCACCGTAGCCCGCATTGAGCCGCAATGGATAGAACAGATCGGTAAGCCGCTGCTGAAGTATCAGTATTTTGAGCCACACTGGAATGCCCAGCGCGGGCAGGTAACGGCATTTGAGCAAAGTACCCTGTATGGATTGATCGTTAACCCGCGTAAACGGGTTAATTATGCGGTAACCCATCCCCATGAGGCCCGTGAGGTCTTTATTCAGCAAGGCCTGGTTGAGCAGCAATTGCGCAGCAAGCTGCCTTTTTATCGTAAAAATATCGCGTTATTAAAAGACGTCACGGAATATGAAGAAAAATCCCGTCGCCGTGATCTGGTCATTGATGACGCCTGGCAGGCGGATTTTTACCGCCAGCATCTGCCACACGAGTTTTTATCAGCAACACACCTTGAGCGGTGGTATGAAAAAGCATCCGCTGCCGAGAAAAAGGCGCTCGAATTTACCCGCGATCAGTTACTCAGTGCAGAAGCAGCAGGTATTGGTGCAAAGGATTTTCCGGGTGAGCTGGAATGGCAGGGCATGGCTTTTCCGCTGAGTTATACCTTTGCGCCGGGAGCGGAAGATGACGGCGTCAGTCTCAGCGTGCCGGTGGCGATGCTGCAGCAGGTTCCTGATGCTCAGGTGGAGTGGCTGGTGCCGGGGTTTATTGCGGAAAAAGCAGCCCAGTTAATCAAAGGCCTGCCGAAAGTGGTGCGTAAAAACTTTGTACCGGTACCCAATACGGTGGAAGCGTTTCTGCGTCAGGCGGATGCCGGGCAGGGTGGCTTATATTTGCAATTGCTGAACTTTCTGAATAAAACCCTGCGCCCGCCGCTGGAACTGTCGCAGTTGCTGGATATCGAATTAGCCCCTCATTTACGCATGAATATTCGGGTGATGTCTGACGGAAAGCTGTTGGCTCAGGGTCGTGATCTGGCGGCCCTTAAAGCACAGTTGAGCGATGCCAGTCAGCAGCAGGTACTGACGCTGGCACATCAGGATTATCAGCGCAGCGATATCAGTCAGTGGGATTTTGCCGATTTACCGGAATCCATCCAGACCGAGGTGAATGGTTTGCCGGTGCGGGCTTTTCCGTGTTTGCGCCTGAAAGGCCAGCAGCTGGAATTAACCGTTGAATCCAATGCTAATGATGCCCGCCGGGCGCACCGTACCGGCGTCAGCCGCCTGATCCGTAACGCATTGCCGGAGCAGGAACGCATGCTCAAAGCGCACATTCAGAAAACCATGGCCAGTCGCTGGCTGCTGGCAAAAGGATTGGGCAATCAGACCGACATTGCCAACGATCTGCTTGAAGCGGCGTTTATTCAGGTATTTGTTCCCCTGGATGAAGTATTACCGTACAGCGAGGCTGACTACAAAGCGCGCCTTGAGCGTCGTGCTGAGCTGGTTGCCCATGGCGAACGCTTGTTGGTGCAATTCACCGAATGGCTGCAGTTGCGTCACACAATTCTCAAACGCGTTGCTGGGGTCGTCAGTCTCGAGCGGGCGATGGCTTACAGCGATGTTAAAGCACATCTTCAGCGTTTGCTGGCTCCGGGATTCATGAGCAGAACACCCTGGGTGCAGCTGCAGTGTTACAGCCGTTATCTGCGGGCAATGGAATACCGCATCGACAAATTGCAGGGTAACCTGCCGCGTGACCGGCAATCGATGATTGAATATGAAGCGCTGGCAACACCGTATCAGGAATTGTTGGCCCGGATTGATATCGCCGATTATCCGCAACTGCAGGAATTCGGTTGGTTGCTGGAGGAGTGGCGTGTATCACTGTTTGCGCAGCCGCTGGGGACGCGTGAACCGGTATCCATGAAGCGATTGCAGAAGCGCTGGCTGGAAATCCGTGATATCTGAATTTTTTTTGCCCCGGTTGTAAGAGGCGGGCGGGTCCTGCGACTAAGGTTAAGTGCACGGCAAAAGGGTTGAATTCATATCCTTTTCCGGGCACTAATGTATTCGGCTCCGGCTGCTTTACGGCAGGAGCTGAAACCTGAAATCAAACACTAATGAACAGGATCACCTCATGACTAAGAAATCAATGAAACCCGTTGCTGCTGTGCTGGGTACTGCTTTTATCGCTGCATTGTCTCAGGCACCGGTCGCAATGGCAGCGGAAAATCCATTCGCTTCTGCGGAACTTCAGTCTGGTTACAAGCTGGCTTCTAATCATGAAGGCAAATGTGGCGAAGGCAAATGTGGTGCAGAAAAGTCCAAAACCGAAGGCAAGTGCGGTGAAGGAAAATGCGGCGCAGCGAAGTCCGGCGCTGAGGGTAAATGCGGCGAAGGTAAGTGCGGCGCAGAAAAATCCAAATCCGAAGGCAAGTGCGGTGAAGGAAAATGCGGTGCTGATAAGTCCAAAGCGAACGCAGAGGGCAAGTGTGGCGAAGGTAAGTGTGGCGGCAGTAAATAAACATGAAAACGTCCTCCCACTTCGTTGCCGGAGCCGGGTTGGGTTTGCGGCGGGCTCTGATGAGTCCGCTGGCAGATGTGCCGGAGTCGGCGATTGATTTCATGGAAATTGCGCCTGAAAACTGGATCGGAATCGGCGGTCGTTTTGGCAAGCAATTGCGTCAGTTTACCGAGCGCTACGACTTTTTATGCCATGGGTTGTCATTATCACTGGGCGGTCCGGCCCCTCTTGATGAAACACTGGTTCGGTCAGTAAAAGCCTTTATGCACGAACATGGCATTAAGGCCTACAGTGAGCACCTGAGCTACTGCAGTGATGATGGTCATTTATACGATCTGATGCCCATTCCGATGACGGAAGCGGCGGTCAATTATGTCGCAGAACGTATTATGCGGGTGCAGGATATACTGGGTCAGCGCCTGATTATTGAAAATGTTTCGACCTATGCCGAGCCGGGCAAAGAGATGTCAGAACAGGATTTTGTCTGCGCCGTGCTGCAAAAAGCTGACTGCGATCTGCTGCTGGATGTTAATAATGTTTATGTGAACAGCATTAACCATGGTCAGGATGCCGCACATTATATCCGGTCGATGCCGACCGGGCGCATCCGCTATCTGCATATTGCCGGGCATTACGATGAGGCTGATGATCTGTTGGTGGATACCCACGGCAATGCCGTTAAAGCGGATGTATGGGCGTTATTGCAGCATACGTATCGCTGTCATGGGGTATTACCGACACTGCTGGAGCGGGATTTTAATTTCCCTGCGGTTGGCGATCTGTTAGCAGAGCTGAATAGTATTCGTCAGTATCAGTCTGTCTCTGACAAAGCCGCAATGCCGGCCATCGGAGGTGCTTATGCCAGCCTCTGAAAAAACGGATCATCTTAAATTGCAATATGAGTTTGCTGCTCACTTGCGTAATCCACAGCAGGTGTCTGCACCGCAAGCAATTGACGAGCGTCGCCTCGACATTTATCGCGGGTTGTTTTTCAATAATCTTAAAGGTTTTCTCGATACAACCTTTCCGGTGTGTGCGGAAGTGCTTGGCGAAGAACGCTGGCAGCAGCTGGCACGCGAGTTTTTTGCTTGTTACCGTTCGCAGAGTCCGTATTTTCTGGAAATTCCGCGTGAATTTCTCTCTTTTCTCGAAACCCATTATCAGCCTGCCGATACTGATCCGGCCTATTTTTATGAGCTGGCTCATTATGAATGGCTGGAACTGGCGCTTGATATTGCTGAGGTGGATAACGGTACCCTTGCCGCATTGCAGCCTGCGCTGACGCCGCAACAATTGGCCGATGGTATCCCTCTGCTGACCTTGGCAGAAGGATTTCTGTATCAGTACCCGGTGCATGAGATTTCGCTGCAGAACCGGCAGCCAGTGCCAAAGCCAACGGCCCTGATTGTTTACCGTGCAGCGGACGATGCCGTCCGTTTTATTGAAACCAATCCATTTACCCTGCAATTGCTGGCATTGCTTAAAGAACAGACTCTCAGTGGTTACGACGCTGTCTGTATGTTGCTGCAGCAGGCGGGAATGACTGCGGGCGATGCCGCCATTGATGGTGGCATGACCATTCTGCAGCAGTGGGCTGCTCAGGGGTTGATTGCTGGCGTTAAGGCACCGCTGAAAAATCCGGATATGTCTTAAGGCTTTTGTTAAACACATTAATTCAGGTGAGATGTTATGTCGTTGATCGGTTTTCTGGATGCGCAACACGATCGGTTAAATTCAACCCGCGCCTTTGATTTTTTAGCTCCACTCGCTTTGCGTTTGTATCTGGCCGCCGTTTTTTGGGTGGCAGGTATGAATAAAATGGCAGGATTCGATAATGTGGTCGAATGGTTCGGTAACAGTGAGTGGGGCCTGGGATTGCCATTTCCCTGGCTCATGGCTTTTCTGGCGACGGCCGCTGAGGTGGGTGGGGCGGTATTGCTGCTGCTGGGGCTTGGTACCCGTTATATTGCGGTGCCACTGATGATTACTATGCTGGTCGCTATTTTTGCCGTGCATTGGGATAACGGTTGGCAGGCGGTTGCTGATCTGAATTCTCCTGGTGTCACAGCGGCAACGGCTGAGGCATTAAGTCGTCTGGATCGTGCCCGTGACATTCTGCAGGAATATGGGAATTATGCCTGGCTGACGGCGGATGGCCGCTATAGCTTTGTGGTATCCAATAATGGCATTGAGTGGGGTGTAACCTATTTGCTGATGCTGTTGGTTTTGTTTTTTCAGGGTGCCGGTCGCTGGTTCAGTCTGGATTACTGGATTGAGCAACGCTACCGGGCGCAATAGTGTGTTCCGATTGTGCAGTCTCCGTGGCATACACGGGCCTGTTTTTATCGGTTCTGAGCTGCTTTAATACGACGGAATTCACAACAGAGAATTGATGATGCGCGCAGCATGGTTGCTTCCCCTTTACCTGGCGTCTTCTTTAAGCTGGGCTGCAGAAACCACGGATCCGGACCCATGGGAAGGCTTCAACCGTTCTGTTTTTGCATTTAATGAACAGCTGGATAAGTACATCGCCAGACCTCTGGCGCAGGGGTATCAATACATCACCCCTGAGCCTGTTGATCAGTCGGTGACGCATTTCTTCTCTAATCTCGGGGATGTACTGGTCATCGTCAACGATATTGGCCAGCTAAAAATGGGTCAGGCGCTGTCAGATACCGCCCGCTTTCTGATCAATACCACGGTTGGTTTTTTTGGTGTATTCGATGTGGCCACTCACATTGGTTTACCCAAACATGATGAGGATTTTGGTCAGACCCTCGGATATTGGGGGGTTGGCAGTGGACCTTATCTGATGTTGCCGTTCCTTGGGCCAAGTACTCTGCGCGATGGCACAGGTCTGTTGCTCGATTACCAGAGTGATCTGGGGTATACCGGTATCGGTGAGAATGGCGCTCAGGAGCTTGGTCTTTATACCGTGCGCAATGTCGATTTGCGTGCGGATTTAATTGCTTCAGAAGGGCTGATATCCGGTGATCGATATACCTTTATCCGCAGTTTTTATCTGCAGCGACGCGAATATCTGATTAATGATGGTGTTGTGCAGGATGATTTTGAGGATGACTTCGACGATTTTGATGACGAAGAGGACTGGGGCGAAAACTGGGACGAGTGAATCTGGACGCCGCTGAATGATTCAGCGGTGCTTGCAGGAAGGCATAAAAAAACCCGCAATCGCTGCGGGTTTTTTTATTGTTGCACGAAGTAATCAGGCGTTACGCTTCGGCAGTACATCCTTCAGTTTATTACGCATACTGCGGATGGCTTCAGCGGTTTCGTCCCAGCTGATGCAGCCGTCGGTCACCGATAATCCGTATTCCAGATCATCGAGGTTGGCCGGGATATTCTGGCGTCCATGTTTCAGGTTGGATTCAACCATCAGGCCAATAATCGATTTGTTGCCTTCCAGAATCTGGTTGGTCACATTGTCCATAACCAGTGGCTGCAGGGCCGGGTTTTTGTTGGAGTTTTCATGACTGCAATCAACCATGATGTTTTGTGCCAGATCCGACTTCGCCAGTGCCTGTTCCGCGAGGGAAATATTCACCGAATCATAGTTCGGCTTGCCGCCGCCACCCCGTAAAACCACGTGACCGTAAGGGTTGCCTTTGGTCGATACGATGGACACTTTTCCGCCCTGATCAATACCGAGGAAGCGATGTGGATTGGCAACCGACATCAGCGCATTAATGGCAACGGTCAGGCTGCCGTCAGTGCCGTTTTTAAAGCCAACGGCAGATGACAGGCCGGACGCCATTTCACGGTGAGTCTGGGATTCGGTGGTGCGTGCGCCGATCGCGGACCAGGTGATCAGATCCTGCAGGTATTGCGGCGAAATAGGATCGAGTGCCTCCGTTGATAATGGCAGGCCGAATTCCGCCAGATCAATCAGCAGACGGCGGGCGATGTGCAGACCATCCTGAATTTTGAACGTGTCGTTCATGTAAGGGTCGTTGATCAGGCCTTTCCAGCCAACCGTGGTGCGTGGCTTTTCAAAGTAAACACGCATAACCAGATACAGCGTATCGCTGACTTCTTCGGCCAGATCGCGCAAACGGGCAGCGTATTCTTTTGCCGCTTCTACGTCATGGATAGAGCAGGGCCCAACGACGATAAAAATACGATGATCTTTACGGTCAAGAATATCGCGTACGACCTGACGGCCTTTCTGTACGCTGGCGACAGCGGTTTCGCTGCTGGGCATGTCGGTTTTCAGTTGTTCCGGGGTGATCAGCGGAACAATCGACTCAATATTGAGATCTTCTACGCGATTGTCAGTCATTCTGCTTCCTGATTGTGGGCGAATGTGGGCGAATATAATTCTGTTACAGTGATGCCCGATTATGACAAATGATAACCCGCTTGCACATCCATTCCCGCTGACAGATGCACGCAATTCTGCGCAACTGTATCTTGGCCTGCCTATGTGGTTTATGTCCGGCTGGAAAGGCCGCTTGCTGAGTAACCGCTGTGGCGCTGCTGATGCGCTGGGTGAGTATTCGCAGGTTTTCAGTTCGGTTGAAGGCAACACGACCTTTTATGGCTTGCCGACGGCTGAACGGGCTGAGCGCTGGGCGCGGCAGGTGCCAGAGCATTTCCGCTTTTGTTTTAAGGTGCCGGAAAGCATCAGTCATGCGGCCGATATTCCCCGGCAGTTAATGAATCAGGGGGCGCAGCTGGCGGACTTTATTGCGCCGCTGCGTGAGCGGATTGGTGTGCTGTTGGTGCAATTGCCGGCCAGTTTTACACCGCAGCGCAGTACTGAGTTGTTTTCTGCACTGGACATGTTGCAGCAGCTGCTGGAGCTGCCGCTTGCGGTTGAGTGCCGCCATCCGGGATTTTTTCTTAAGGACCGGCATGAGGTTTCACTCCTGCAGGCGTTGAACCGGCTGGCGGTGAATCGTGTGATCTTTGACAGTCGTGGTTTATTTCAGGATGGCTCGATGAGCGAAGCTGTTCTTCATGCGCAAAGTAAAAAACCCCGATTGCCGGTGCATCCTCTGGCGACGGCGCAGAATCCGGTGGTGCGTTTTATTGGCCATTCTGACGGGTTACGCAATCGTCGTTATCTTGAACAGTGGCGGCTGAAAATTCAGCAATGGCTGAGTGAAGGGCGTTCACCGTATTTTTTTGTGCATACGGCGGGCAATCAGAATTGTCCGGAATTTGCTCGTGAGATTGTCAGGTTCTGGGGCGGGGATATGGCCGTCTGGCCGGGAGAGCGTGTCAGCGATGATCCCGCTGCCGGAATGACAGCGGATCTGTTCGTGTAATGAGAGCGCAGTAACTCAGCGTAACTTGCTTTGCAGCTCTTTGAATTTCATTACTTTATTGGATTCAAACACCCAGTTTCCCTGATGCTCTTCGCCATCCAGTAATCCTTCCCGGGCGTAACGTTTGACGGTAACGGGCTTAAGCTCAAGTATTTCCGCAACCTTTTCCAGTGATAATTTTTCCGATGTGCTCACAGTTATCCCTCCATATTTTTCATTAATACTAGACGGGATTCGGGTTGCTGCCGTACGGGTAAGGGAATGTCAGGTAAAAACCCTGGCGATACGGTTTTCAGGCTCATTTCAGAAAAATGCGTATTTAGCTCCCAGCATCATCAGCAGACCGGCAAGAACAGGCTTCAACAGAGTGTCCGGCACTTTACGGCTCAGGTGGCTGCCGACATGAATGGCTGGCAGCGACCCTATCAGCAGAGCCCCCAGCAGGGCGAAATCCACATTTCCAAGGTACATGTGAATAAATCCGGCACACAGCGTCAGTGGTACTGCATGAGCAATATCCGTCCCGACGATGTGGGTCGAACGCAGCGCCGGATAGAGCAGCATGAGAATTGCAGTACCGATTGCACCGGCCCCAACGGATGACAGTGTGACAAATACCCCCAGAAAAACGCCCATGATCAATGTTGCCTGCGGACGCCATCTGGCCCAGTTGCGTGAACTCGCTCCGCTGGCCCATTGCTGAATCTGTTTGCGCAGTAAAATCACAACGGCTGTGAGCAACAGCATGATTCCAAGGGCATTGCGCAGCAGATGGGCATAATGATCGGGATGCTCAAACAGTCTGCCGAGTAACAAACCGGTCAGCAGTGCGGCAGGAATGCTGCCCAGTGCGAGCAGTTTGACCAATGCCCAGCGGACGTGATGTTGCCGGTGATGACTCCATGCGCCGCCTGCTTTGGTGATACCGGCGTACATAAGATCCGTTCCGACAGCAACCTGAGGAGGAAAGCCAAATAACAGCAAAAGGGGCGTCATGAGAGCGCCCCCGCCAATGCCGGTCATGCCAACAATCAAGCCAACGCCAGCGCCAGCTGCTATATATAACAAAATATCCATGAAATATGGTCTAAAGTAGTACAGGAGGCTCTAAGAGAGGCGATTGGTGCTAATGTAGAGGGTGGCATCTATTCTGGAAAAGAATATTTGTTTATATTTTTATAACAAATACTGAGGTTGGGCAGGGAGGAATTATGAAATTGCAGCAATTGCGATACATCTGGGAGGTGGCGCACCACGATCTCAACGTGTCGGCAACAGCCCAGGTGCTTTATACCTCGCAGCCGGGCATCAGTAAGCAGATCCGCTTGCTGGAAGATGAGCTTGGGGTCGAAATCTTTGCCCGCAGTGGTAAACACCTGACGCGGATTACGCCTGCAGGTGAGGCCATTCTTCAGGTGGCGGGGGAAATTCTGCGCAAGGTAGAAAGCATCAAACAGGTTGCCCAGGAATTCAGCGATGAAGCCAAGGGCAGTCTGTCGATAGCGACTACGCATACTCAGGCACGTTACGCGCTGCCGGGGGTGATCGAGAAGTTTATGCATCAGTACCCTGACGTTTCCCTGCATATGCATCAGGGAACGCCGATGCAGATTGCAGAAATGGCCGCCAACGGCACGACGGACTTCGCCATTGCCACCGAAGCGATGGAGCTGTTCGGGGATCTGATTATGATGCCGTGTTATCGCTGGAACCGAAGTATTCTGGTGCCGCGCTCACATCCTCTGGCACAACAGGCCAAGCCGACGCTGGAACAGGTCGCAGCTTATCCGCTGGTAACCTATGTATTTGGTTTTACCGGTCGTTCCAAACTGGATGATGCCTTCAAAAGCCGGGGTCTGACGCCCCGTATCGCCTTCACTGCAGCGGATTCTGATGTGATCAAAACCTATGTGCGGCTGGGTGTGGGGGTTGGTATTGTGGCCAGCATGGCGCTCGATAAGGATCTGGACGATGATCTGGTTGCTCTGGATGCCAGCCATCTGTTTGCATCCAGCATCACTAAGATTGGCTTCCGTAAAGGAACATTTTTACGGGGTTATATGTTTGATTTTATATCGGCATTTGCACCGCATCTGACGCGTGATCTGGTTGAACGCGCGGCCCAGTGTCACAACAAGCAGGAAATTGAAGACTTGTTTGCCGGTGTGGTATTGCCGCAGCACTGATCAGGAGCAGGTTCAAAGCCGCTCATGCGGCTTTTGCGCTTGCCGGTTTACGTCTGATACGTATGAATGCGCAGGCTGGGTAAAACCGCTTCGCTACTGATTTTCTGGTCACCGCGCTGCTGGCGGGTGCGGCCCACTGGGGGTTCGGGGGATATTTCATTAAATGCCGGCAACGCCGCACCGGCACCGGTTATAAACAATGGCAGGGCCAGATTCATGGCTTTGCGGCGCAGACCGGATTCCGGTTTAAACACCAGATTGGCACGTACGACCGGGGCGAGGGTCTGTATCTGCGCCAGTTGCAGGTGGGCCGGTAGCTGCGCCAGTTTTTTCAGCTGCACCTGAATATGATTTTTTTCTTCTCCCAGCGCCAGCAGCATTTCCTGTGCTTGCTGCACGCTGACCTTTTTTATACTGCGACCATTAACGTACCAGCTGAAGCCAACTTTTTGCGGGCATTTCTCCAGCAGCGGAATATGGCGGAAACACTGCTTTAAATGGACGCGCTTAAGGCCGGCAAAGGTCAGGGATTCACGCAGAGAATCGTGGCGCTGACCCAGCTGACTGTAATGTTCCAGCCAGTCGCTGCTATCCAGCTCCTGACGCACCTGCTGCACGGCTTTGCGGAAGCGGTCTTTCTGGTGATTAATGACCCGGATTTGCTCCGCGATTTCTGTATTGGCCATAACCAATCCGTGGCGACTGCGGGTTTCGCGGCCATCCTGGCCATCGCGATACCACAGATCACAGATAAGATCAGTCAGAAACTGCAGCTGGCCGGTTGTTTTCTGCTCGCCCGGATTCAGCGGAATCCAGAGTGTGGGAGGGGTATCCAGCAGTTGTTGCCTCAGCGTCTGTAATGCATGAACCAGAGCGTCAAATTCATGGGTCAGATCACTGATCACGGCGAGTCCCGTGCTTCCAGTTTGGCGCGGATAAATTCGCTGTGGGGTACATACAGCAGCTCTGCAATGCGACGGATAATGTGCTCTTCGTACTTATCCAGTCCATTGCTGCTGTAGGCAACCTGCCACAATCCTCGCACTAAACGGAATTTTCCGGCGGCATCCAGCTGCTGGTTAATCACGGCAGTAAACTGAAACAGATCGCTGGAGTGTTCCACCCGCTGCAATGCATCGTGCAGAAGCTCTGTGCATTCGTCGTCGTTCAACCCGAACAGATTTTTCATAACCTGCGCCAGCGCGTGTTCCTCTTCGCTGTCAATGGCGTGGTCGGCGCGCATGACTTCAGCCAGCAAGGCTGCGCAGGCAAGGCTGATGTGGTGAGGTTCCGGACGTTTCTGTTCGTCACGGAACAGGCTCAGCAGGCGTTCAATCACAGCAGTTGGCTCAGGCGTTGCTCAAGAAGTTGCTGGTCGGCAGCAAAGCGGCGGATACCGTCGGCCAGTTTTTCAGTCGCCATTGCGTCTTCATTCATTGCCCAGCGGAACTGTGCTTCGCTGACACTGTGTCGGGCGATGTCTGTGTGAGCCGTGGCTGCGTTCAGTTGCTGCGGCAGTTCACCAGCGCTGCTGCTGAGCTGAGCCAGAAGTTCCGGACTGATGGTCAGTTTGTCGCAGCCGGCAAGCGCTTCTACTTCGCCGGTATTGCGGAAGCTGGCCCCCATGACAACGGTTTTATAGCCGTGTGCTTTGTAGTGGTTGTAGATCTGGCTGACGGAAATAACCCCAGGATCGGCTTTGCCGCTGTAGTCGGCATCAGGCTTGCTGGCTTTGTACCAGTCAAGAATGCGGCCCACAAACGGAGAAATAAGCGTTGCTCCTGCTTCGGCACAGGCGACGGCCTGAGTGAAGTTGAACAGCAGGGTCAGGTTGCAGTGAATGCCTTCGAGTTCAAGGATGCGCGCGGCCTGAATGCCTTCCCAGGTGGAGGCGATTTTAATCAGAATGCGTTCGCGGCCAATACCTGCATCGGCGTACATCTGAATCAGTTTGCGGGCCTTGGCAACGGTTGCCGCAGTATCAAAGGATAAACGGGCATCGACTTCGGTGGAGATCAGTCCGGGGATGATGTTCAGAATTTCGCAGCCAATCGCCACCGCGATTTTGTCACAGGCGTTCACAATCAGACGGTCGCTGTTATTAATACCCTGCGCCCATTGCAGGGATTGCCGGATCAGATCCTGATAGGCGGGCAGTTCTGCAGCTTTGAGAATGAGTGATGGATTGGTGGTGGCATCCTGCGGTTTGTGCTGGCGGATGGCGTCTATATCACCGGTGTCGGCAACGACAACGGTCATGGTTCTCAGGGCGTCCAGTTTGCTCATGGGGGTTCCAAAACCTTATTTGAAGCAGCAGAGCGGCGTCAGGGCAGGCTATGCTGAAGTTTGATCGGATACCGGGTAGATTGTCGCAATGAAAGTATAAGGTCAATGCGGGCCTTGCTTTTCTCTGTTAAAAAAGTATTTCAATACAAACACTTGGGGATGAATTATGAAGATATTCGGCAGCATGGCGTTATGGTTGATCAGCATGGCTGCACTGGCCGGAGAGCCGGTCTGGATTGATGTACGCACCACCGATGAATTCAATGCCGGTCATGTTGGGGCTGCACACCATATTCCTCACCAGCAGATGGCGGAACAGATTGGTAAGCTGACACTGGAAAAAGACGCTGAGATTTATCTGTACTGCAAATCCGGTCGCCGGGCGGACATTGCCCGTGATGCGCTGCTGGAACTCGGTTACACCCAGGTTACCAATGTGGGTGGATTGGGTGATGCGCTGCGTCTGAAAGCAGAGATGGATAAAAAAGCGAAGGCGGCTCAGTAAACCGTAAACATCCGGCCAGTGGTGGTCAGTGACTGGCGCTGCGGGTTAATAACCCATCAGCGCCAGTGCCTGCTCAAGCACTTCAACGCCGGACGTGCGCTTCGGTGCCTGCTCACTCAGGTGGCGACGGTACAGGCGCGCACCAGGCTGACCATTGAACAGGCCGAGGGTATGACGGCTGATATGGTGCAGGGTGGCGCCTTTGCTCAGCTGCTCTTCGATATAAGGGTAGAGGTTGCGCACGATGGCGGCTTTGTCGATGGCGGCAGAGTCTTCGCTGTGCTCTGAGGCGGCAGAGTAATAACGCTGATCCACGTCGGCCAGAACCGACGGGTTATGGTAAGCCTCGCGACCCAGCATCACACCATCAACCTGTGGCAGCAGTTCTGCAATCTGATCATGGCCGGCAATGCCACCGTTGATCAGAATCTCCAGCTGCGGAAATTCCCGTTTTAAGCGGAATACGGTGTCGTATTTCAGCGGCGGAATCTCGCGGTTTTCCTTCGGTGACAGGCCCTGCAGAATGGCTTTGCGCGCGTGCACAATAAAAGTTTCGCAACCGGCATCGGCGACGGTGCCGACAAAATCGCGCAGTTGCCCGTAGCTGTCCTGATCATCAATACCGATGCGGTGTTTAACCGTGACATCAATACTGGTTGAGTCTTTCATGGCCTTAACGCAGTCAGCCACCAGCTGCGGGTGTGCCATCAGGCAGGCGCCGATCATATTGTTCTGCACCCGGTCGCTGGGGCAGCCCACGTTCAGGTTTACTTCGTCATAGCCCCATTCTTCGGCAAAGCGCGCGCACTGGCCCAGCGCCTCCGGATTGCTGCCGCCCAGCTGCAGGGCAATAGGATGCTCAAGCTCGTTGTATTCAAGGAAGCGCTCACGGTTGCCGTGTATCAGTGCGCCGGTTGTCACCATTTCGGTGTAGAGCACGGCATGACGTGTCAGCTGACGCCAGAAGTAGCGGCAATGGCGGTCAGACCACTCCATCATCGGGGCGGTTGTAAAGGTTCGGTCGATGTGTTTTCTGGTCATGGCTGGTGATCGTTATCCGCAGGCGTTTGCAGCAGGGTGGTGCAGGCTTTCAGGTAGCGGCTGCGGTTGATCAGCAGGTGCCAGCGTTTGCCGCCAACCTGACGCCAGAGAATGGCGCCGCGGATACCGGCCAGCAGCAGTGCGCGTACGCGGTTGGCGGTATGTGTATTCTGCAGATACGCCGGATTGCCGGTGACATGAATGCGGAAGCTCAGGTTACTCAGCGTTTGTTTGTACAGGCCTGCCAGTGCTGCCACGGTGTTTTCGTGTCCGACAGAAAAGTGTTCAGCCTGACGCGAGGCACTCTGAATGCCATTTCCCAGTGCGGCCATCATGTCGGGTTTCTGACGCAGTTTTCGTTCCAGATGCAACAGGCTCAGAGCGTAGCGGGTAACGTCAGGGCTGACGCCCTGCATCGAACGGTTGAGCATGGTACCTAAGTGGTTCAGGCCGACATTCAGGCTGGTGTGAGGGTTGCCATACACATCGCTGAACTGCTGTGGCGACTGAATAAACAGGGCGCGCAACAGGGGTTCGGATGAATCGGCAGGGATGTCCCCGGTCCGGGCCAGCTGTTCAACCAGCACGGCAGCCTGTACGACAGCGGCCAGAGCAATGGTTTGCTCTTCATTGCGGGAAAGCATCATTCGTGATCACCGGTCTGTTCAATAACCCCGCCACCGAGGCAGGTTTCGCCAACATAAAACACCACTGACTGGCCAGGCGTGATGGCCCTTTGTGGCTGATCGAAGGTAATGCGGTACTGGTTGCCGACGCGCTCAATCAGGCAGTCCTGATCATCCTGGCGGTAACGTACTTTGGCGGTACAGCGCAGCGGCAGTTCAGGTTCGCCGTTGACCCAGAAAACCTGTTGGGTGGTCAGCCAGTCTTTGAACAGGAGTGGGTGATTCTTGCCCTGCACGGCGATCAGGACATTCTGTTCCAGATCTTTACCGGCAACAAACCAGGGCTCATCCGGGTAGCCTGCCAGACCACCAATACCGAGCCCCTGACGCTGACCCAGGGTGTGGTACATCAGTCCCTGGTGAGCGCCGATGTCTTCACCTTTATCGGTTTCTATACGGCCCGGCTGAGCGGGCAGGTATTGCTTAAGAAAATCGCTGAAACGGCGCTCGCCGATAAAACAGATGCCGGTGGAGTCTTTTTTACCTGCCGTGATCAGTCCTTGCTGTTCGGCGATACGGCGCACTTCCGGTTTTTCGAGTTCACCAACGGGGAACAGGGTCTGGCGGATTTCGGCTTCGCCGACGGCGTGCAGGAAATAACTCTGGTCTTTATTGCCATCGAGTCCTTTCAGCAGGTAGGTGTGGCCGTCTTTATCGAGGCGGCGCACGTAGTGTCCGGTGGCGATCAGATCGGCACCCAGCACTTTGGCGTAATCGAGGAAGGCTTTGAATTTGATTTCACGGTTACACAGGATATCCGGATTGGGCGTACGGCCAGCTTTGTATTCGTTGAGGAAATACTCGAACACATTGTCCCAGTATTCGGCAGCAAAGTTGGCCTGATGCAGCTTAATACCCAGAGTGTCGCAGACCTGTTGTGCATCGGCCAGGTCTTCTTTGGCGGTACAGTATTCCGTGCCGTCATCTTCGTCCCAGTTCTTCATGAACAGGCCTTCTACCTGATAGCCCTGCTCAAGCAGAAGGTAAGCGGAAACAGAGGAATCGACGCCGCCGGACATGCCGACAATGACTTTGGTTTCAGAAGGCATTTTCATGATCAGGGGTGCTCTACAATAACGTCCAGAGGGTAACGCTTCCCGGCGAGATAATCCTCAATACAGGTCAGAACCATCGGGCTGCGCAGCTGTGTGCTGGCGCGCAGTTCATCAATACTCAGCCAGCGCGGGCCGATAATGCCACCATCCAGCACAGCGCCATCCACCGCATGCAGTGCTCTGGCAAACAGGCAGTAACGATGGTAGGTGATCTGATTGGCCGGGGCCGTGTAAGTGTACAGGCCAATCAGACCTTCAGGTTCCACCAGCCAGCCGGTCTCCTCCAGGGTCTCGCGCCGTGCTGCGTCGATAACGGTTTCGCCTTCTTCTATATGTCCGGCGGGCTGATTGATCACGGCCTGGCCGAGGCTGATTTCTTCAACCATAAGGAAACGGCCTTCGTGTTCAACGACGGTGGCGACGGTGGCGTGTGGAGTCCAGCGCTCAGACATGAGGCATCCTGATAAAAAAGGGGCACGGAGTTTACCCGAAATAAGGGGGGTTGCTCAAATCAGCGCGGCTTTCGCGCCGGGTTGGTTTTGTGTTTGTCGCGTTGCCATTGTGTGGGACGTTTATTGCCCGGCGCTGCGGTTGGCATATTTACGGTTTCCTGGCGGTATTCGCCGGGCTGCAGATCCCCCAGAGACCATGGGCCAATGCTGGCGCGTACCAGGCGCAGGGTGGGGTGACCTATGTGCGCAGTCATACGCCGAACCTGGCGGTTGCGGCCTTCGCGGATGCGGATTTCAAGCCAGCTGGTGATGTCGTTGGCGCGTTGGCGGATGGGCGGATTGCGAGGCCATAGTGCCGGTTCTTCAATTAAACGTACGCCCGCGGGGCGGGTCGGTCCATCGTTCAGGGTAATGCCGTTGCGCAAAGCCTGCAGAGCAGCATCATCCGGAATGCCCTCAACCTGAACCCAGTAGGTTTTTTCCATCTTGTGTTGCGGGTCGGCAATGCGGGCCTGAAGCTGGCCATTATCGGTTAATAGCAGCAGGCCTTCGGAGTCGTGATCGAGTCTTCCGGCGGGGTAAACGCCAGGTAGGTCAATATGCGCCTTGAGCGTGCAGCGCCCTTCAGAGTCACTAAACTGGGAGAGGACGTTAAAAGGCTTGTTGAGCAGTATCAGGATGGCCATGGTTTTGTCTGGTTGGTTCTGTAAGAAAACTACTTATTCTTTCGTCTAGCTTGCATTTTTTGTAGAAAAACTACAAATTACCGCCCCGGACTCTATGAGTCGCCGGAACTCATCCCCGGCAACGATGCGGTTGACTGTCCCAGCATAAGCAGGACAGATCCCGAACCGGAGGCTTTATTGTACAGGAAATGCGGTGGCCAAAAGCTACCCGCCTGTTAAGCCTCATGCGAAACAGCAATCAGCTACCATGCGATAGGAGCAATAATGTCCACCGATACCCCAAAGATCATTTATACAGAGACCGATGAAGCGCCGGCGCTGGCTACCTATTCTCTGCTCCCGATCGTTAAGGCATTCACTCAGTCTGCTGGTATTGCTGTAGAAACCCGTGACATTTCTCTTGCCGGACGCATCCTTGCCGCCTTTCCTGAATATCTGACCGAGGATCAGCGTCAGTCTGACGACCTGGCAGAGCTGGGGGCATTGGCCAACCGGCCTGAGGCAAACATCATTAAATTGCCGAATATCAGCGCCTCGCTGCCTCAGCTGATTGATGCCATTAAAGAATTAAAGGCCAAGGGATTTAAAATCCCCCGTTATCTGGAAGAGCCTGTAACGGATGAAGAAAAAGAAGCCAAACGCCGTTATGACAAAATCAAAGGCAGCGCGGTAAACCCCGTGCTGCGTGAAGGTAACTCTGACCGCCGCGCGCCAGCATCTGTGAAACAGTACGCCCGTAATAACCCTCACAGCATGGGTGAATGGTCTGCTGAATCCAAAACCCATGTTGCCCATATGGATCATGGTGACTTTTACGGCAGTGAGAAGTCGGTAACGATGGCCGCGGCGACCGATGCCCGCATTGAATTCATCGCCGCCAGTGGCGAAAAAACCGTTCTCAAGGCCAAGCTGCCATTGCTGGCTGATGAGGTGATTGATGCTTCCGTCATGAGCCGCAAAGCCCTGCGTGAATTCTTTGCCCGTGAGTTTGAAGACGCGCGCCAGCAGGGTGTGCTGCTGTCTGTACACCTGAAAGCGACCATGATGAAGGTATCCGATCCGATCATCTTTGGTCATGCCGTATCCGTATTCTTTTCTGATGTGTTTGAGAAATACGCAGAAACCTTTGATGAACTGGGTATCAATCCAAACAACGGTTTGGGTGATCTGTTGTGGAAGCTGCGCCACTTGCCAGAAGAACAGCGTGCTGCGATTGAGGCGGATATTCAGGCCTGCTACAGCAAACGTCCTCAGCTCGGCATGGTGAACTCCGATAAGGGAATTACCAATCTGCACGTACCAAACGACGTAATCGTCGATGCTTCTATGCCGGCAATGATTCGTGCTTCCGGCAAGTTCTGGGATAAAGAAGGTGGTCTGCAGGACACCAAAGCCATTATTCCGGACCGCTGCTATGCCGGCGTATATCAGGAAACCATTGATTTCTGTAAGAAAAATGGTGCCTTTGATCCGCGCACAATGGGCAGTGTGCCCAATGTTGGCCTGATGGCGCAGAAAGCTGAAGAATATGGTTCGCATGATAAGACCTTCGAAATCCCGGCCGATGGTCGTGTACAGGTTGTCGATGCCGATGGTGCTGTATTGCTGGAGCATGCCGTGGAAGAGGGTGATATCTGGCGTATGTGCCAGACCAAGGATGCACCGATTCAGGACTGGGTGAAGCTTGCGGTAACCCGCGCCCGTCTCAGTGATACGCCAGCCATTTTCTGGCTGGATAAAAACCGTGCTCACGATGCACAGCTGATCACCAAAGTAGAAAAATATCTGGCTCAGTATGACACCGCCGGACTGGATATCAGCATCATGACTCCGGAAGAAGCTACTCGTGCAACCCTGCAGCGTCTTAAAGAAGGCAAGGATACGATTTCTGTTACCGGCAACGTCCTGCGCGACTACCTCACAGACCTGTTCCCGATTATGGAGCTGGGCACCAGTGCCAAAATGCTGTCCATTGTGCCATTAATGGCCGGTGGTGGTCTGTTTGAAACAGGTGCGGGCGGTTCTGCTCCAAAGCATGTGCAGCAACTGTTGAAAGAAGACTTCCTGCGCTGGGATTCGCTGGGTGAGTTTATGGCATTGTCAGCTTCGCTGGAGCATCTGGCACACGTCACGGGAAATGATAAGGCCCGTGTGTTGGCTGAAACCCTGGATCTTGCAACCGGCCAGATTCTTGATAATAACAAATCACCTTCGCGCAAAGTGGGTGATATTGATAACCGTGGCAGTCACTTCTATCTGGCGATGTACTGGGCGAAAGCACTCGCTGAACAGAACAGCGATGCTGATCTTAAGGCCTGTTTTGCACCTCTTGCCAAGACCCTTTGTGATAACGAAGCAACCATTATGGCAGAGCTGTCGGCAGTGCAGGGCAGTCAGGTCGATATCGGCGGTTACTATCGTCCGGTGCCTGCTCTGGCAGAGAAGGCAATGCGCCCGAGCGCAACGCTGAATGCTGCTATTGACGGACATTCCTGTTAACAGCTTGGCCATAAAAAACCGCCGTTGGGCGGTTTTTTTATGGCCGGATTATCCGTTTTCACAGTGATGCCTAAGCACCCTCAGACATCAGTTCGCGTTTGTCCGGTGCCTCACTGTTGGAGTGCGCTGCCGTATCAGCATCTAAGGCGCGTATGTTGATCGCATGAGTGCCCTTGTCACTGGGTTTTGTCTCAAACTGAACTGCCTGTCCGGCTTTTAGTGTCCGATAGCCATCCATTTGAATAGTGGAGTAGTGGGCGAAAAGATCTTCGTTGCTGTCATCAGCAAGAATGAAACCGTAGCCTTTTGCGTTGTTGAACCACTTTACTTTCCCTGTTTTCATTATTGTGCCTCCCTTGCGTGCCTTACGACTGAAATAAGCTTTGGCTTACGACCCATGGCTGAATAACACACTAACCCCACAAAAACAGAGCGTCAAGCATCCTGAAATGGTCCCTGAAGGCTCCCTCACTTGTAATTGCCAAAGCAGCCCGCATTTAACAAATGTCACACAGCAGGGGTTCCCGTGGTGGAGGTGTGCAAGGCAGAGCGTTATGATGCCAGCAAAATGCAACGATTCTACAAGGCTATGCATCACATCTTTGATTCTCAACTAAACTTACAAGCAGAAGATCAGTATTCCAGTGAAAATGGTGGGGTTGCGGTCGAAGCGGTTAAACCGGCGCTCAAAAAGCCTCCTATGTATTGTGTGGTGATGATGAACGACGACTACACGCCTATGGAGTTTGTGGTTGAGGTCTTGCAGCGGTTTTTCAGTAAAACACCTGAGCAGGCAACACAGATAATGTTAACGGTTCATACAAAAGGCAGTGCGGTTTGCGCGATATATACGAAAGACGTAGCGGAAACTAAAGCGGCTGTTGTGAATCAATATGCAAGAGATTGTCAGCATCCTTTGATGTGTGAGATTTCTCCGGCAGATGACTGAAGGTTAGGAGGCAATATGCTGAACCGAGAGTTAGAGCAAACACTGAATAATGCATTTAAGGATGCTCGCTCAAAACGTCATGAGTTTATGACGGTGGAGCACTTGCTCCTTGCCTTGTTGGATAACGAAGCGGCGGCTTCCGTTCTGGAAGCCTGTGGCGCAGACATTATAAAGCTGCGCAAGGAGTTGCAGGAATTTGTTGACTCCACGACGCCGTTAATCCCTGAGCACGATGGCGAGCGCGAAACACAACCCACGCTGGGATTTCAGCGCGTGCTGCAGCGTGCTGTATTTCATGTGCAGTCCTCCGGGAAATCCGAGGTCACCGGCGCCAATGTTCTGGTTGCTATTTTCTCTGAGCAGGAAAGTCAGGCTGTTTATTTCCTGAAGCAGCAGAATATCGCCCGCATTGATGTGGTGAATTATATCTCACATGGCATTTCCAAAGTGTCTGGCCCGGAAGAATCATCTGACCATATGTCTGAAAATTCTGAAGATGAAGCGGACAACAGCAGCAAAAGTGCTCTTGAAGGTTATGCAACCAATCTCAACCGGCTGGCTCGTGAGGGGAAAATTGATCCCCTGATCGGTCGTGATTATGAAGTCAGCCGTCTTGTGCAGACGCTGGCGCGGCGGCGTAAAAATAATCCGCTTTTAGTGGGAGATTCCGGTGTCGGTAAGACAGCCATTGTTGAAGGGCTGGCCAAGCGCATTGTCGATCATGATGTGCCTGACGTTATTCAGGACGCTGTTGTTTACAGTCTGGATATGGGGGCGTTGCTTGCCGGTACGAAATATCGTGGCGACTTTGAAAAGCGCTTTAAAGCACTGCTGGCTGAACTTAAGAAGCAGCCGCACGGTATTTTATTTATTGACGAGATTCACACGATCATTGGTGCCGGTGCAGCCTCTGGTGGTGTGATGGATGCCAGCAATTTATTAAAGCCATTGTTGAGTTCTGGCGATATTCGCTGCATTGGTTCGACAACCTTTACAGAATTTCGCGGAATTTTCGAAAAAGACAGTGCGCTGACCCGTCGGTTCCAGAAAATTGATGTCGCTCAGCCGTCGGTTGAAGATACCTATAAAATTCTCAAGGGTCTGAAATCCCGTTTTGAAGAGCATCATAATATTCGCTACACCGACAAAGCGCTTAAAGCTGCTGCGGAATTAGCGGAGCGTTATATCACTGACCGTAATTTGCCGGATAAGGCTATTGATGTCATTGACGAAGTAGGGGCTCTGCAGCATTTGCTGCCTGCCAATAAACGCAAGAAGGTGATCGGCGTGACCGAGGTTGAACAGGTTGTTGCGGCCATTGCACGCATTCCGCCTAAAACGGTTTCGGCCTCTGACAAAGAGCTTCTGTTTAAACTGGAAGATAAATTATCGATGGTGGTATTTGGGCAGGATGAGGCCATTCAGACGCTGTCGACGGCAATTAAAATGTCACGTGCAGGTCTTAACTCTCCGCAAAAACCCATCGGTTCATTCCTTTTTGCCGGGCCAACCGGTGTTGGTAAAACAGAGGTTTCGCGCCAGCTTGCCAATGTCATGGGAATGGAATTAATCCGCTTTGATATGTCTGAATATATGGAGCGTCATACGGTTTCCCGATTAATCGGTGCGCCTCCGGGTTATGTTGGCTACGATCAGGGAGGGTTGCTCACTGAAGCAATTAATAAAAATCCTCACTGTGTGCTGTTGCTGGATGAAATTGAGAAGGCACATCCGGAAGTCTTTAATATTCTTTTGCAGGTCATGGATCACGGCACGCTGACGGATAATAACGGCCGTAAAACCGATTTTCGCAATGTCATTCTGATCATGACAACGAATGCCGGTGCGGAGCAGATGAGTCGTTCAAGTATCGGCTTTACCTTCCAGGATCACAGTACCGATGGTATGGAGGCTCTGAAGAAAACCTTTACACCGGAATTCCGTAACCGGATTGACAGCATTATTCAGTTCTCACCACTGTCACGGGATACCATTTTGCATGTGGTGGATAAATTTCTGGCAGAGCTGCAGGGGCAGCTGGATGATAAACGCGTGTTACTGAATGTGGACGACGATGCACGCCAGTGGCTGGCAGAGCATGGCTACGATGAGCGCATGGGGGCTCGGCCTATGAATCGTCTGGTTCAGGATAAAGTGAAAAAACCGCTGGCTGAGAAGATTCTGTTTGGCGAACTTGCCCAGGGTGGCGAGGTTGATATTACGGTTGAGGATGGAGAGCTGGTTCTGACCGTACCCGAGGAGGTGCCAGCCTGATTGCTGTCACCTGTCGGGCATGTTGGCATCAGCGTGCCCGGTAGGTGATACGACCTTTGCTTAAGTCGTAAGGTGTTAATTCTACTTTCACCTTGTCGCCGGTCAGAATGCGGATGTAGTTCTTACGCATTTTCCCTGAAATATGAGCAGTCACAACGTGCCCGTTCTCCAGCTTTACCCGGAACATCGTATTTGGAAGCGTGTCGATTACTTCACCTTCCATTTCAATGTGATCATCTTTTGCCATTCGTCACCTGTTTAGACCTTGCACAACGCGGGCGCATTCTGCCTTAAATTTCAACAATAAGCAAAGTGCTATCCGGTTGGTGCCTTTCGGGTGGCGGTAATCAGTCGGTCAGAAGAGACCATATACCTGAGCGGTACCCCTCAAGCGGCACAAACTGTCGCTTGTAGTTCATCTTCCTGCTGCCATTAACCAGATAACCCAGATAATTAAAGGGCAGACCCAGGGATTGGCAAAGCTGGGTCAATCTCAGAATCATCAGGGTGCCGAGGGATCGGTGTCGTAATTCATCACTGTAAAAACAATAAACCGCCGACAATCCATCCTGCAGGTGATCAAACACCATGCAGGCAAGCAGCTTATCTCCGAGGCGCGCAGTCAGAAAGCCGGTCGTGCCAAAGTCGCTGACCAGAAAATCCCTGAATTGCTTGCGGCTCGGGGGGTACATATCGCCATCAGCGTGCTGAGCAGTGATGTATTGTTCAAACAGGTAGTACATTTCATCACTGTTGCTGGGTTTTTCGATGCGCAGCTGCAGGTCGGTGTTGCGGTTGAGAATACGGCGCTGGCTGCGGGTTGGTTGAAAGTCTTCTGCCCGCAGTCGTACAGGAATGCAGGCTGAACAGGCCGGGCAGTCGGGTCGGTAAACGAGGCGACCGCTGCGGCGAAAGCCGTTCAGACTAAGCAGAGTCAGGGTTTCCTGATCAAGTTCGGCGCGTGGGTCGACATATAAACTGCGTGACTGCTGATCTTCAAGATAGCTGCAGCGGTGAGTTTCCGGTGGCTGGAACAGCATGATCTTTTTCATGTCAGCCAGCCCGGTAAAGTCAGCTGCAGTGGTTGTGTGGTTGCTTTCATCAGTGCGTCTTCAAAAGCCTTGCGCTCAAGCTCGACCAGACCAAATTGTCCCAGATGTTCTGTTTTCATCTGGCAGTCAATCAGTGCTACCCCGGCAGCAAACAGTCTGGGAGCTGCTGTGGCAAAAGCCAGTTTTGAAGCATTGCTGTGCCTTGAGAACATCGATTCTCCGAATACCGCACAGCCAATGGTCAGGCCATAAAAGCCACCGCATAAATGTCCCTCTTTATCCCAGCATTCAATGCTGAACGCTCGTCCCGCACGTTGCAGCCGACTGTAGCAGTCGATAATCTCATCACATATCCAGGTGCCACTTTCATAGTGACGTGGTTGTGCGCAGGCCTGAATGACGGCATCAAAAGCCAGATTGCAACTGATGCTGAAGGGATTGTGGCGCAGAAGCTTACGCACTGTGCGTGGCAGGCGGAAGCTTCCGGGGGTGATGACAGCGCGCGGGGATGGACTCCACCAAAGGCGGGTTTCGTCCGGGTTATTCCATGGAAATATGCCTTTGCGATAGGCACTGTCTGCCCACAACGGACTTACCCGGCCACCGGCGGCCAGTAATCCATTGGGCTCGTTCAGTGTGTTTGACGTAGCCGGAAATACCGGCGGAAGGAATTCATCTAGCCAATCAATCATGATAAACCCGTGGTAAACTTCGCCTCTGTATTAGGGTAACGGGAAAGGTATTTTGCCAAAGGATACGTCTGAAGCAGGTTTTCAGCCAGCAACAACACCGGATTCTGCTTCTGCCGGCAGTTGGCAGCGGCGCCATGATGTTATTTTTCTGCTGCTGACTCTGGTCAGTCTGCTGCTCTTACTCGCTCTGTTTTCTTACACGCCCTCCGATCTGGCCTGGTCGGCAGCCGGAGAGGGCGCTACCCACAATTCAGCCGGGCGTATTGGTGCGGTTGTTGCGGATCTCCTTTTTCATGGGCTTGGTTATCTGGCCTTTGCCTTGCCTCTGCTGGTGATGGCTAAGCTGTGGTTGCTGTTCCGTAAAGCTCCGCGACCGGGTGGACGTATCTGGTTGCTGCGTACGCTTGGCATGGTGCTTTCTGTCAGCATGTTGTGTGCTCTGGCGGAAATGAGCATCTGGCATGGAGAAGGACTCCCTGTTGGTTCCGGAGGCATCGTTGGCAAGGTGATTGTCGGCGGTTTGCTGCCACTGTTCAGCTTTGTTGGTTCGGCCATCATTTTTACCGCACTGCTGGCTCTGGGGCTGATGCTGTTTCTTGAATTCTCCTGGCTGCATTTGTTTGATCGTCTGGGCGGCTGGTTGCTGGCATTGCGCGAGCGCAGCGCCGTCCGTCGTCAGAACCTTCAGACACCTGATGAGGGCAGTGCCGCTGAAGCTAATGGTGGTGATGATGCAACTGATCAGGCTGAGGCCAAGCCAGTCATCGCCCCGGCAAGGAAAAACAACCTGACAGGATCAGAGAGTATCGGTAAGCCGGGGGATGAGATTTCAGGCTTCGACCGCTTTTTCAGCCGGGTGGACATGGACTGCGCCCCGGCATCTGATGAGATTGCCCCATGGCTTGATGAGCCGGACGATTTCAGTGCCGATGAGCGTAGCAATGCCAGGGCTGATCTGACGTCAACGGAACCTCCTGTGCTGACCGTAAAGGGGCCTTCGCGGTCGGTGCCTGATGCTGCAGAAATATCGCCCTGGGACGATGAGCCTTCCGATACTCCGGTAAGAACCGGGGTGCTGAACACCGGGTCTGCCGGACCTGTCATCCCGATTGAGCCTCTGGCGCGTAAAGAGAACCGTACCAGTGAGCGCGCCCAGCGTGAATTGCAGGGCGCACTGTTTAAGAATGATCAGCCGTTGCCATCCATTGCACTGCTGGACCCGCCACGTAACGATCAGAAAAGCGGCTTTTCGCCCGAACGTCTGCAGGAGATGTCCAGACTTCTGGTGCAGAAACTGGCGGACTTCGGCGTAAAAATTGAAGTGACTGCGGTGGCGCCGGGCCCGGTTATTACCCGGTTCGAAATACAGCCGGCACCCGGAGTAAAGGCCAGTAAGATTTCTAACCTGGCGCGGGATCTTGCGCGCTCAATGGCAATGATCAGTGTGCGTGTTGTTGAAGTGATACCCGGTAAATCGGTGATGGGCATTGAAGTGCCGAATGAAGATCGCGCGGTGGTGTCGCTGTCGGAAGTCTTGTCATCGGAAGAATATGACCGCTCAAAATCGCCGCTGACGCTGGCATTGGGTCACGATATTGGCGGGAATCCGATCATTACCGATCTGGCCAAAATGCCTCACCTATTGGTTGCTGGTACCACGGGCTCAGGTAAGTCGGTGGGAGTAAACGCCATGCTGCTGAGCTTGCTGTTTAAGTCGACACCGGATGATCTGCGTTTGATTCTGGTTGATCCTAAAATGCTGGAATTGTCGGTGTATGAGGGAATTCCGCACCTGCTGACCCCGGTGATAACCGACATGAAAGAGGCTGCCAACGGTTTGCGCTGGTCGGTCGCTGAAATGGAGCGCCGTTACATGCTGATGGCCGCGATGGGCGTGCGTAACCTTGCCGGTTACAACAAAAAGGTGCGCGATGCGATAGAAGCAGGACAGCCATTAACTGACCCGTTATGGCAGATTGATAAGTCATTTGAAACGACACCGCCTGCGCTGGAACCATTGCCTTATATCGTCATTGTCATTGATGAATTCGCCGACATGATGATGATGGTGGGCAAAAAAGTAGAAGAATTAATCGCCCGTATTGCGCAAAAGGCGCGGGCTGCCGGAATTCATATGATACTGGCAACTCAGCGTCCGTCGGTGGATGTGATTACCGGCTTAATTAAAGCCAACGTCCCAACCCGTATTGCGTTTCAGGTTTCATCCAAAATTGATTCGCGCACCATTCTTGATCAGGGCGGAGCGGAGCAGCTGCTGGGGCATGGTGACATGCTTTATATGCCTCCGGGTAATGCGCTACCGGAGCGTGTGCACGGTGCTTTTGTTGATGATGATGAAGTGCACCGTGTTGTTGCTGAGTGGAAATTGCGCGGCGAGCCCAATTACATCGAAGAAATTACCAGCAGCGATGAAGACGGCGGCGGAGCATTCTCTCTGGAAGGCGGTGATGAAAAAGACGATCTGTATGATCAGGCGGTCGCCTTTGTCACCGAAAGTGGAAAATGCTCGATTTCCTCTGTGCAGCGTAAGCTGCGCATCGGCTATAATCGCGCCGCACGGCTGGTTGAAACCATGGAAGCGGCCGGTGTTGTATCATCTCCGGCGCATAATGGTTCGCGTGAAGTGCTGGCTGGCGCACCACCGAATTACTGACCGGAGTTTCTTTTGACGTACGCTGAAGCAGTGGTAACCAACGTGTTTTTATCTCAGTTTTTCCGCAAATACGGGCTGATGTTGATCAGCACTTTAATGTTCAGTATGTCCGCCGGCGCTCAGCCATCTGCTGATGCACTGGCCGATTTTTTACTGCGTCTGAAGCAACTGCAGAGCCTTGAATCCTCATTTGAACAAACAACGCGCGATGTCTCCGGACGGATTCTGCAACAGATGAATGGCACGTTGACCGTTGCCAAACCCGGAAAAATGCGCTGGCAGACTAACGCGCCGTTTGAACAGCTGGTTGTTTCTGACGGTAAACTGATCTGGATTTACGATATGGATCTGGAGCAGGTTACGATCCGCGATATGGATCAGCGCATTCAGGAAACGCCAGCGCTGTTATTGAGTGGTCATGCTGCGGATGTTGAAAAGAGTTTTGTTGTGACTGAACAACGGGCTGGTAGCGACCTTATTTTTCAGCTGGTACCCAAAGACCCGAGTCAGTTGTTTGAGTCACTGGAATTTCACTATCAGGGCAAAAACCTGAAGCGCATGATGATTTTTGATGCCGCAGGTCAGGTGACTGACATTTCATTTTCGGCAGCCAGCGTAAACAATGCCGTCGATCCTGCGGCCTTTATTTTTGATGTGCCCGAAGGTGTGGACGTAATCGACGGGCGTCATGGCATCTGATCTTTTTGGCCAGCAAGCGCCAGCCTATGAGCCGCTGGCCTCACGCCTGCGGCCGCAACGGCTGGAGCAGTATATCGGTCAGGAGCATGTGGTCGGGCCGGGGACGCCGTTGCGTAAATCGCTCGATGCCGGACAGCTGCATTCGGTCATTTTCTGGGGGCCACCGGGCGTCGGTAAGACCACGCTGGCACGCCTGATCGCCCAATACGTTGATGCCTCTTTTCTGGCACTCAGTGCGGTTATGTCGGGCGTAAAAGAAATTCGTGAAGCGGTACAGCGGGCGCAACAAACCCGTGCCCGTGGCCGGAAAACGGTGTTATTTATTGACGAGGTGCACCGTTTCAATAAATCCCAGCAGGATGCTTTTTTACCCTATGTGGAGGACGGCACCTTTATTTTCGTTGGCGCAACCACGGAAAATCCTTCCTTTGAATTAAATAATGCCTTGTTGTCCCGTGCGCAGGTTTATGTTTTAAAGAGCCTCAGTGCAGAGCAATTGCAACGGATTTTGCAGCAGGGGATTGAACAGCTTGATCCTGCGCCGCGAGCCAGCGCAGAAGCGTTGCAGATGATCGCTGATGTTGCCGATGGTGATGCCCGGCGTGCCCTCAATATGCTCGAATTTGCGCTTCAGCTCAGTGGCGATGATGAGCTCAGTGTCGCGGTTGTTAAAGAATTACTCGGTAATCAGGCGCGTCGCTTTGATAAAGGCGGTGAGGCTTTTTACGATCAGATTTCTGCGCTGCATAAATCGGTACGTGGCTCGGACCCGGATGCTGCGCTTTATTGGTTTGCACGCATGCTCGATGGTGGTTGCGATCCCCTGTATATCGCCCGTCGTGTGGTCCGTATGGCCAGCGAAGATATTGGCAATGCCGATCCGCGCGCCCTGACGCTGTGTGTGAATGCCTGGGATGTGCAGGAGCGGCTGGGGTCACCGGAAGGTGAGCTGGCCATTGCGCAGGCGGTTACTTATCTGGCCTGTGCCCCTAAAAGTAATGCGGTCTACAAAGCCTTCAATAAAGTACGGGCGATGATTGCTTCGCAGCCAAGCTATGAAGTACCACTGCATCTGCGCAATGCGCCAACCCGATTAATGAAGCAGCTCGACTACGGAGCGGAGTACCGTTATGCCCATGACGAGCCGGATGCTTTTGCTGCCGGTGAAAATTATTTTCCACCGGAACTGAAAAATACGCAGTTGTACGAACCGGTAAATCGTGGACTGGAAAGCAAAATCCGCCAGAAACTCGCGCATCTTAAGCAGTTGAATCAGCAGTCCGCACAACAGCGTTACCCTCTGAATAATGCAGGAGACGGCGAATGATGTATCTGTGGATTGGTATCGGCGGGGCGCTCGGCGCTATTTCCCGCTACCTGCTTGCAACAGCGATTTTCCGCTGGGCTGACAAGCCCTTTCCCTATGGCACCTTAACAGTGAACCTGCTAGGCTCCTTCGCCATTGGCATGGCCTATGTATGGCTGGTAGAGCAACAGTGGGGTGGTGATCATCATAAGCAATTAGCGATGGTCGGCTTTCTCGGTGCTTTTACCACCTTCTCTACGTTTTCATTAGAAAGTATTGCACTGCTGCAGCAGGAGCGTTGGCTGGCGATGGCTGGCTATGTCGGCTTCAGTGTTACAGGCTGCCTGCTGGCGACAGCCGCAGGCATGTGGTTATCTAAATCCTTGGTATAAGAAACAATGCTGGACGTTAAGTTTATTCGCGACAATCTGGATCAGGTAAAAGCAGCCCTGGCCAAGAAAGGCTTTTTGTTTGATGAAGCCGAATTCACCCGTCTGGACGATGCACGCAAGGCGGCACTGACCAGCGCTCAATCCCTGCAGGCAGAAAAGAAAAAGGCGTCCAAACAGATTGGCGCGTTAATCGGTCAGGGCATGTCTCCGGAAGATGCTAAAGCTCAGGTGATGGGCAGCATTGATTCCGATATTGGCGAAGCTGAGCTGGCGGCTAAACAGGCCGAACTCAGTCTGCGTGAATTGCTGATGAGCATTCCGAATATTCCGCATAACGATGTGCCATTTGGCTCTGATGAAAACGACAACGTGGAAGTGCTGAGCTGGGGTAAGCCGGTTGCGTTCAGTTTCGAGGCCAAAGACCATGTTGATCTGGGTGAACCGCTTGGCCTCAGCTTTGATGATGGCGCTCTGGTTGCCGGTTCACGCTTTGTGGCCATGAGTGGTGCGATGGCACGTCTGCATCGTGCGATTACCCAGTTCATGCTGGATACTCACAGCGAAGAACACGGCTACGAAGAGACTTACGTCCCTTATCTGGTGAATCGTCAGGCGTTGGAAGGCACGGGCCAGTTACCCAAGTTTGAGGAAGATCTGTTTAAAGTCCCGGGAGAGAAAGATTACTACCTTATCCCGACGGCGGAAGTTCCGGTCACCAATTTGCTGCGTGACAACGTAACGGATAACCCCCTGCCCATTAAAAAAGTGGCACATACCCCTTGTTTCCGAAGTGAAGCCGGCAGCTATGGTCGCGATACCCGCGGCATGATCCGCCAGCATCAGTTCGACAAAGTGGAGCTTGTACAGTTTGTCCGTCCGCAGGATTCTGACGCCGCGCTGGAAGAATTAACCGGCCATGCGGAAGCCATTTTGCAAAAACTCAATCTGCCATACCGCAAGGTGATTCTGTGTGGTGGCGATCTGGGCTTTTCGGCTGCCAAAACCTATGACCTGGAAGTCTGGCTGCCGGGTCAGAAGAAGTACCGCGAGATTTCTTCATGCAGCACTTTCGGTGACTATCAGGCGCGCCGCATGCAGGCCCGCTGGCGCAATCCTGAAACCGGCAAGCCAGAACTGCTGCACACCCTGAACGGTTCTGGTCTGGCGGTTGGTCGTACGATGGTCGCCATTCTGGAAAACTATCAGCAGGAAGACGGCAGTGTTGTGGTTCCTGAAGCGCTGCGTCCTTACATGCGCGGTCTGGACGTTATCCGCGCATGATGAGCCTGCCCCTGGTGCTCCGGGGCAATGTGCGGCCTTTTGTGCTTGTGGGCGGTGGTCAGGTCGCCGCCCGTAAGCTGCTGACCTTACTCAGGGCCGGCGCTCAGGTTCATCTCATTGCCCCCGCATTGCACGACGATATCGCCGCCTGTCAGGACAATCCGCTTCTCCGCATTGAATTGCGTCCGGCAACACCGCAAGAGTCGTTTGCAGCCGGAGTCTTTGTCGTTCTGGCAACGGATGATCCGTCATTAAACGCGCAGCTGGCCATTAATGCCCGCCAGGCGGGTTGTTTTGTCTGCCGCTGTGATGACACCGACGACAATGATTTTATTTTCCCGGCGGTCATTGACCGTTCGCCGCTGCTTGTGAGTGTTTCTACCAGTGGCGCATCGCCGGCGCTGACCCGCCATGTGCGCCAGCGTCTGGAGGCTTTTTTGCCGCAGGAGTACCGTGATCTGGGGGCTTTTGCCGAGCGCCTGCGCGGACAGGTCAAACAGCAGCTTGCTCTGGCGCAGCGGGCCGGATTCTGGCGGCGCTGGATCAACAGTCTCGCGCCGGAGCTTGTTCTTGCGCGGCAGGACTGAGCGGGCCGAGGCGGTGACTGCTGAGCTGCTGAGCGGCACTGTCCAATCACACGGTGAGGTATATCTGGTTGGCGCCGGGCCGGCGATCCGGATTTGCTTACTTTTCGCGCATTGCGGCTGATTCAGGGCGCCGATATCGTTTTCTATGACCGGTTGGTGAATCCGCTCATTCTGGATCTGATTCATCCGGAGGCTGAGCGCTTTTATGTCGGCAAAGCAAAAAGTGACCATTCAGTGCCTCAGGAAGGCATTAATCAGTTGCTGGTTGATGCGGCAAGGGCCGGGAAAAAGGTACTGCGCCTGAAAGGCGGGGATCCCTTTATCTTTGGTCGTGGCGGCGAAGAGATCGAGACGCTGGCGGCGGCTGGAATTCCGTTTCAGGTTGTTCCCGGTATTACTGCAGCCAGTGGTTGTGCGGCCTATGCCGGCATTCCGCTGACGCACCGTGATCACGCGCAAAGCGTGCGCTTTGTGACCGGGCATTTAAAAAATGGCACCTGTGATCTGCCCTGGCAGGAACTGGTTCATCCGGGCCAGACACTGGTTATTTACATGGGATTAACGGGATTGCCGCACATCTGCGAGCGCCTGATGGCTGCGGGTATGGATGCAGAAACGCCGGTGGCACTGGTGGAGAAAGGTACACTGCCGGATCAGCGGGTACATATCAGTACGCTGAATGACATGCCGGGCTACATCGCAGGGCGTACCATTCATGCGCCCACACTGACCATTGTCGGTTCTGTGGTCAGATTGCATGAGCAGCTTATGTGGCGCTAATGGTTTTGTCCGGCTGAAAAGTCATTGCGCTTTCTGGAACTGTCGCCTTCATTAAGGCGGCAGACTTATAAATATGCACTATGCTTGGACTAATGGTTGTAACTACTGGGTCTGAGTAATGAGTCTTCTAAATTCTTTGAGTATTAAAACTAAGATTCTGTCCCTGGCAGGGGTAGCAGTTATTGGTTTTATTGTCAGTATTCTGGTGAATACCAACATGAATACGGCAAACTCTGAGCGTCTGCAAACGATTCAGAAAACTTTTTTTCCTGTGGTCGAAATATCAAAGGCAAACCTTGTGCGGTTGGCCCGACTGGAAGAATTGTTCTCCACGGCGGTCAGTACCGGGGAAATGGATTTTGTGAATGCGGCCGAGAAAGTCCGGAAGGAAGTAACGGATGCTCTGGCTAAGCTTGAGGGCATCTGGCCTGAGCGTGCCGGAGAGGTACAGCAGACCCGCAATGCATTTAATGCCTACTTTACTGCGGCTAAAAAGCTGTCCGGTGGCATGATCGACGGCACTCTTGAACCCTCGGCGATGTCCTCCTCGATTGATACCATGAATAAAGCACTTATGACTGCACGCAAGTTAATGCAGCAGTACAGTGATGACGGTCTCGGTGCCTTTAACGATACCGTTGCAAAATCCAATGAGGCCGCTCAGAACGCATTGTCGATTGGCCTTGTGGTCACGGTTGTGACGCTGGTGTTTCTTGCTTTTGTTGCCTGGAGTACCAGCAATTCCATCAATACGGCGGTCAACAGCTTACTGATGTCGTTAAAGGATATTGCCTCCGGTGAAGGGGATCTTACGCGCAGGATTGCCAAATCTTCAAAGGATGAAATTGGTGAGGTTGTGGATTGGTTCAACCAGTTTATCGATAAACTTCACCGCAGCATTGGTGAGGTTGTGGCAACAACCCGCCCGCTGACGGGTGTGTCCGGTGACTTGGGGAGCCTCACCTCGGAAACCTCCAGAATAACCGAGCAGCAAAACCGGGCGACGGAAGAGGTCTCGTTTGTCGTTGATGAGATGGTTGCCAGTGTTAAAGCGGTTTCAACCAATGCCAGTTCGGCTGCTCAGGCCGCACGCGAAGCGGATCAGGCCGCAAAAGAAGGCCGCACCATCGTCAATGAGACGGTGAAAAGTATCAACGCGCTGGCGGGTGAGGTTGAGCGTGCCAGTGAGGTTATCCGCAAACTGGAGGCGGATACCGCCAATGTGGGCAGCATTCTTGATGTCATTAAAGGCATTGCAGAACAAACGAATTTGCTGGCCTTGAATGCGGCTATTGAGGCGGCGCGTGCCGGCGAGCAAGGTCGTGGTTTTGCGGTCGTGGCGGATGAGGTTCGTACCCTGGCTTCGCGCACGCAGGACTCAACGCAGGAAATTCAGGCTGTGATCGAAGAGCTGCAATCTGCCGCGCGCTCGGCGGTTGAGGTTATGAGTTCCAGTAAAGACCGTGCGAAAACCAGTGTCAGTCAGGCCGCTAAAACCGATGAAAGTCTGCAGGCGATTACCAGCAAAGTTGAGTCGATTACAACGATGAACAGTCAGATAGCCTCCGCCACTGACCGGCAGGAACAGGCGGCGCACAGCATTAAAGACAACGTGATGGGTATTAAAGATACCTCAGCAACGGCCATGGCCAGCATGCAGAAAGTGGCCGCCGCCAGCCGCTCTCTGACGGAAATCGCTCAGACTCTGCAGCGTATTACCGGGCAGTTTAAAGTGTAAAAGGCAGGCAGAACCCACGCTGGGCTGCCCGCCTCTGATCGGTTCGCCGGCGCGGTGAATCATCACGAAACCGCCACCAGACCCTGCTCTGGTGGCGGTTTTCTGTATCTGCCGATAGCCGATTTGTCAGGCGGAGTGTTTGTGACATTCAGGCTTAACATTTTGTGTAAAAGACGGGTAAAACACAGGTGGCCGCTGGCTGCTGGCTGACCGGACGGTTACAATCCGGATACTTTCGCTTTGCCAAAAAGAAAAATAAATATGTCCCCAGTCCTCCGCATGTCTCTTGTGCTGCTGCCTTTCCTGTTGGTTGCCTGCAGTGGCAACAGTTCCAGCAGCAGCCGGAAAACCGAGCCGGTAAAATACGTCAATGGCTATATTGGCAGCAGTGGCGTGCAGAATGCTCTCATTCAGGCGGTGCCCATCGATGTTCAGGGGCAGACCGCGACGGAGCTTGTTGATGCCGAAGAAGGCGGGCAGAAGGAGGTTTATGTCGGGGCAAAAGCAAGTTCAACCGAGGCCGCTTATTATCAGGTAGAACTGCGCAGTGATGACATTGGTCGGCCAGTGACCCTGATTGTCAGCGGAAAAGACGACAATTCAACGAAGGAACGCTGTGAATTGGTGGATGGCTGTTACGACGGCTGGCCTTATCTGGGCACTGACACCGTTCCGCAGGATTACGAACTGCGCGCATCCGTTGGCAATGCGCAGAATAATATGCGGATAAATATTAACTGGCTGACGCATCTGGCCAGTGCACTCGCATACACCAGTTATATTGATAACAGCGGTGATGGCAGCAATCCTGACACCCCGCGCGCGGGTATCTATACAGATTTCACCATTGAACGGGCCAATTTATGGCTGAATGCTTTGTTCGGTATCTCGGATATTATTTCCCTGCGGCCCCTGGCACCTTCTGAATTGTACAAGGACAGCGGACTGGCCTCAGCCATCAAGCAGGAATCCATCCTGTACGGAGCCATTATTGCGGCAGGGCAGCAGCTGGCTTTGGAGCGGGGTCAGGATCAGGTTGACTGGCTGGCCGATCTGGTCGATGCCCTTTTGCACAATAAAGGGCAGCTTTACCAGCGCTCAGCCACGCAGGTGTCGCTCTATGGTATATACAGCGCAGCCCGTGCAGTGCTGCAGAATAACCGACAATATATTCAGGCTCAGAATTATTCCCTGCCTTCTGAGCTGAACGGCGCGATCGCTGAGCTTGATCAGCGTATTGCCGCTTTGCAGGACAAAAATGATCAGCTGACTGCGGTGGATATTCCGGCCAGCCAGGTAAATGACTGGCTTGACCGGATTAATAATGCCCGTGCATTTATGGCGGATCTGAACGAGCGTCTGGTGAATTATAAAGGGCAGGATCCTAATACCTGTCCGTCAGGTACGCCACAAACAGACAGCAGCTGTGTTCACAGTTTTATCGATCCGGCTTATGTGACTAAGACCGTTGAATACTACGATGCGCTGAACAGTATTTATGAAGGCATTGCCCCGCAGCTGGCTGAGGGCACCGCTGATGTGCGGGATCGGGTGCTGGAATTAATTGGTTGCGTTAATTCCGGTTGTGTTGGTGATGCCCGTTATGATGCAGCGTCGAAAACGCTGACGGTTGATGGCCTTGTTTTAACGATGGTGCCGGTTGCGGTTGGTGCGGACATTGAAAAACAGGGCAAATACAATGCGTTTGACATTCAGCTGCTGGGCCAGATGGTGGTCGATCCCGATGATACGACCAATCCTCTGGATACTGTCGCGGTTATTAAATTCAACGAAGTGAAATCAACCAGTGATAACGGCGAAGAGATTAAAAAGTACTCCCGTGTCCGCATTGTTTACAGTGGCGAAGAAGGCTTTGCTGTGCCACCGGATCCGGTCACTACGCCGCCTCTGGGCTATGATCTTGAATGGCCGGATGTTGATATTCCTGCAACGGTTAACGGTGTCAGACAAGAATTCAGCCTGTATTTTTCGGCAAAACTCATCGGCGTTGATGATGCGCTGGATCTGTCATTAGAACGGCATTACAACCTGACTACGATCGCCTTGTCGCTGATTGCCAGCAGTGATACCAAAGGAACCATTACCGAAGACGGTAAAGAGATTGAGCTCAAAGACCTTGCCCAGCTGACGTTGTCAGCGACCGCCAGTAATGCCGCTAACTACTATTCCGACTCCGTATGGCCTGAGCTGGATGATTATTTCCGCGTGCGCCGCGGATTCGAATCCGGAGTTATTGAAAGTAATTTATTCGAATACCGGATTATGGAAAATCAGACGGTTTTGTACAGTGAAGTCAATGGCGTAAAAGTGTTCCGTCAGGCGGATTACATCGATGTCGACATTAAAGGTTACGGCATAAATCGGCTGGAAATTTTTACCTCTGCCGATGGTGTGGCCGGCTTGCGCAAATGCTCGGTGGTTATCAATGATGCTAATGAACGGGAAACCAGCGTTTGTACCCAGCTGAGCGAAAGTACAGAAACCCTGACGGTTCAGAAGCTGGTCGATGATGATTTGTTGGGCTTATTTTCAATTCCGGGACGTGGTGCCTATCGGCCATTATTTCCCGACAGCAATAATGACGGCCACTATGAATTAATCACCGGTACCGATGTGCTGCTTGATGGCAGGCTTGAAGCCGCATTTGCTCAGGGGATTAACGAACTGAATCTGCGTGCAGCACACGAACTGACCGACGGTCAGGGCAGCAGTGTTGAGCGGGCACCGCTGGCGATTGTCGATGTTAAATTAACCCGTAACACGAAAGATGAGTGGGAGCTGGCCGTTGCTGCCGGTTATGACTACGACTACCTGGTCGATGTGCTGCCAACCGGAGAGCGTGCTCAAAGTTTGTATTTGTCGTACCTGATCGGTAACAGTTCTGCGGCGGATGAGAATGATAAAGACATTATCCGTAATTTTACCTTTGAGTTGGGTGGCCTGATTATTTACCGTGGTGGCGTTAAACTGTTTACCACGGCAGAAAAGGGCGAAAGTATTGGTGTGACCCTGGCCAGCCGGGTCGATTATGAGCTTAATGGCAGTGGGCAACCCTGTGGTGTGATTAACCGTAAAGATGAAATCGTGACCGGCAACTGTAATGCCGTCGGCTATCTGACCTACCGGAATTCCATTGTCGGTGTGATCCGCGAAGAGCGTGATGGTGTGTACGTGGTACGGTTCAGTGATGGCCAGTTCCTGGTGCTTGGCGGTTGAAGCAAACAATCCAACTCCGGCGTTTTCTGGCGGCCTTCCTCGCCGCGCTGTCGGGCAGTGCGTTCCCGGTGGCGGCGAAGGCCACCGACTGGCAGTTATATTCCGGTCTTGATATTCATGGCAGCTCCGAACCCGTATCACTCACGGACATGATGTCCGGGTGGGACGGTGATTTTCAGCCCGGGACATATGCCTACGCCGATGCCCGTTTTCGTCTGGGTCTGCGTTTTGATCATTGGCGGCTGGAGCGGGAAACACGCTGGTATTATTACCTGACCTTTAATCGGGACACCTCGGAGTTTTACCGTGAACTGGAGCAGGGGCTGCCCGGTGCTGCCGACCGTCGTCTGGAACTGGAGGTTAAGGGGCTGCAGGCGCGGGGCGTTCGTCTGGCACATTCGTTCGGCGTTGCGTCGTTCAGCATCACCCCGGCGTTGGCCTACTATCATGTTGGTCACTTTCAGTTTGGGACTCTCGATGGCGTGTCGGCGGCGGGCGACCCTCTGACGGCGTCAGCCGTGCTGGATTATCACTTTGATCAGGACAAAATTCTTGAGTACCCGGCGGATGTCGGCGATGGCTCAGGGATCAGTGCCGACCTGCAGATCAGCGGTCTGTTACAGGAGCGCTGGCGTCTGGAGGCGGCAATCTCCGATCTGTGGAATCGCTGGCAGTTTGACGATGCCGCGTTTACCACGGGCTGCATCAATCTCAGTGGCGGTGGTCAGGCCGTATGCAGCAGCTCCGGCGCTGCATCCGGTCGCTCAGGTCAATCGTCTTACACCACCGATATTCCCTGGTCGCTTAACGCTGGGGGGTATGACACCGCCTGGCAGGCGGGACTGCGCTATTTTCAGCATGACCGTTACCAGCGGTTCAGTATCCGCAAGGATTGGACGACGCCTCTGGGCGAGCTGGGTGCCTCACTGCATTCAACGCATCAGATCGGGCTGCACTGGCGTTCCGGCTGGCATCAGCTGGAGATTGTCAGTGATGATGTGCGTCCGGCTTACGCGCGGGATGTTCAGCTGCGTATAGGGTTTATGCTGGACTGGTGATTTCCGCAACATGGTTTGCGGGTGAGGCTTTTATGCGGCCAGCGGCAAAATCCGCTATCATGCGCGCTTAATTTTACCGCAGGCCAACTGCCGGTGCGTGCCGACCCGACCAACAGAGCCGCCGATGTATCTGGAACATTTTGGTTTTCAGCGCTTCCCTTTCACCATTGCTCCTGATCCGGATTTTCTTTTCCCGTCGTCAGGGCATCAGGAGGCGTTGGCACATCTGCACTATGCCCTGACCGGGCATGGTGGTCTTGTTTGTCTGACAGGCGAGGTCGGAACCGGGAAAACCACCCTGTGCCGTGCATTTCTCGCTCAGACACCGGCTGAGGTGCGCACGGCTTATCTGTTTAATCCACAGTTATCCGCGACGGAGTTACTGCAAAGTCTGTGTGATGAGCTGGGGTTGAATTATGACTCCGGTGCAACACTGCGCGAGCTGTACGCTCTGCTTAACAAAGCCCTGCTGGAATGGTATGCCGCCGGCCAGCGGGTCATCTGCGTGATTGATGAAGCGCAGAGTATGCCGCCACCGCTGCTGGAGCAGATCCGTCTGCTGACCAATCTGGAAACCCATAAAGAAAAGCTGCTGACGCTGATTCTTGTTGGTCAGCCAGAATTGCGGGAACTGCTGGCACGCCATGACTTGCGCCAGCTTAATCAGCGCATTACTGCCCGTTATCATCTGCAGCATCTCAGTCCGTCGGAAACCAGTGACTATCTGCGTCATCGTTGTGCTCAGGCGGGTGTTGCGGCGGTGTTGTTCAGTCCGGCGGCGTCACGCCGCCTGTGGCGGGCCAGCGGCGGCGTACCGCGGCTAATCAACAACCTTGCCGACAGGGCCTTGTTGGGTGCCTATGCCAGTGGTCGTCAGCAGGTGAATGTCGCGCTGGTTAAGGGGGCTGAACGGGAAATTCTCGGTGAGGCTCCGCGTTTTTCATGGACGGCTGTTAAGCCGTTGCTGGCGCTAACGGCGCTGCTGGCTGTCTTGCTGCCGGTCGCGATGTTCGGCCCATCGTTAAAAGATACCGTCCTGGCCTGGCAAACGCCGGTGGCGGACGTTGTTGCTTCGCCGCTTTCATTGCTCACGGCGGGGACAGACTCACCCGCAACACGCTGTGAGCAGCTGCAGGGAGAGCGTCGTCAATGCCTGTGGGTCGACTGGCCTTTCCTGCGGCTGCAGCAGCTATCGCTGCCGGTCGCTGTGCAAATGAAAACATCGGAAGGGTTTGACTGGCGTCTGCTGAGTGATGAGCTGAACCCGGCATCTTTTACCGGACAGGCGTTGTTGCTGTGGCAACCCCCCGCCGGGTACAACGGCCAGCTGGTTCGTCCCGGACAAACATCCGATCTGATTTTATGGATACGCCGAAAGCTCAATATGGAATGGCAGGCTGACTGGCAGGTCATCAGTCCGGAAGGAAAAAACAGTCAGGTGGACTCGCGTTTTTATGATCCTTTACTGGCTAACCGGGTGGCGCAGTTTCAGGCTGAGCATGGATTAAGCGCCGATAAAATCATTGGCCCGGAAACGTTACTGATGATGCAGAACGTCGGGCGGGCAACGGACGCTTCCGGTCTGGCAGCGGAGGAGGGTTGAGGTGTCTTATATTCTCGATGCCTTAAAAAAATCGGAATTGCAGCGTCAGCAGCAATTGAATACGGCCTCAGGTGCTGAGTCTGAAGCCCCTGTGGCGCTGGCTGGACAGGCCGAATCGTCATCTGTCATAACCGTTATTGCATTATTACTGGTGGTGTTGGTGTTATTGGCGGTGTTGCTCTACCGGCTTTGGCCCTGGCAGGGCGCAGAGCCTGACGCTGCGGTAACGGCGGTTGTTATGTCGGCCAGTGATGAGTCGTCTGCCGGGCGCGATCAGGTGCAGCAAAGGGTGCCCGCCGATACATCACCCAAAGAGCATGTCGCGGAGTTTGTGCCTGAGCCGGTCCGGGTAGTGGAGGCTGCTGTGCCGATAAAACCGGCGGCTGCACCCGCTATTGCCGCAGCAGACATCGAAGCCCCGGTGGACGCTGTCACCCGTCATTCCGCCGAGCCTGCCCGTCGCCCGGATAATTCCCGGACTTTGCCGCCACTGGAAGCGCTGCGACGTGTTCCGCCATTAATGATTACCAGCCATATCTACAGTCCGGTCGCGGCAAAGCGTACCGTCAGTATGAATAATCGTGAATGGAATGAAGGCGATCTGGTGGCTCCCGGTGTTGTGCTGGCGGAAATAACGCCGGACGGAATTGTACTGGAGGTGGATGGTTGGCCACTCCATATTGGCCGCAGCAAAGGCTGGCAGGCTATCCCCTGATGCGAGATGAACATCATGCTGAGCAGTGAGAGCAAAGAGCGCATTCAGGCGTTGTACCGTGAGTGCATTAAAGCACTGGATTTACGCCCGCGTTATGGTCAGCGGGTCATGATTGCTGAAATTGCCAAAAGTCTTGGCTCCATTCATGAGGATGACAAAGGCCAGCGTGATAATGACAGCGGGATTGCTGTTGTGGAAGCCGGTACCGGTACCGGTAAAACCCTGGCATATCTGCTTGCGGCATTGCCCATCGCAATTGAGAAAGAAAAAAAGCTGCTTATTTCTACCGCTACGGTTGCACTGCAGGAGCAGATTCTTGATAAGGATCTGCCCAATTTAAAAAAGACCATCTCACTGCCATTTAATTTTGCGTTGGCCAAAGGCCGTGGTCGTTATCTGTGTTTATTAAAACTGGATAAATCGCTGCAGCATTTGTCCGGATTACTGTCGACGGTTGATCTGTTTGAACAGACGCCGGAAGAACAGGACAGGGAGCTTTATGAGTCTTTGTTGCAGTCATATGGTTCCGGTCAATGGGATGGGGACCGCGACCGTCTGACCGATGCGATTGACGATAAACAGTGGTCGCACTTAACGGCGACTCATCGGGAATGCTCTAACCGCCGTTGTCCGCATTTTCAGAACTGTGCTTTTTATAAAGCCCGTAATGCGATGGAAGATGCCGATGTCATCGTTGCCAACCACGATCTGGTGCTGGCCGACTTATCATTAGGTGGCGGAGCGGTTTTGCCCGCACCGGAAAAAACCATTTATGTTTTCGATGAAGGGCATCATCTGGCGGATAAAGCACTCAATCATTTCCGCCTGGAAGTGGGTGTGCGGGCTCAGCGCCAATGGTTGCAGCAACTGGAAAAAGGCATTGAGCAGTTTGTCGCCGCCAGCGGTATTCCGCACAGCATTATGCATTCGTTAACGGAAGCACCGCAGAATATCCGCGATATTCTGCAAAGCCTCAGTCTGGTCTGGCCTTTGTTGATGGATATGATCGGAGAACAGGAACGCCTGCGGTTTGCGTCGGGAAGAATGCCGGAAAACCTGCGGCAGTTGTTAATCAACATCAAAGGGCCGTTGCAGCCGCTGCTGCTGTGTCTCGATAAACTCAACGACATGTTGCAGAAATCCCTCGATCCGAAAGAAGACGGCGATTTTACCCGCGATATTGCCGAGTCATGGCAAGCCCCGATGGGGATTATGTTTTCACGCGCCGAGCAACTGTCAGAAGCCCTGTCCTGGTTGTGCGCTGAAGAAGCTGAGGGGGCATTGCCGGTTGCCCGCTGGTTATCCAAAACGCCGTTCGGTGATGGCTGGGATATTCGTCTGAGTGCATCGCCGATTGCGGTGGCCGATCAGTTGCGTAAAAACCTTTGGTGGCGTTGTTACGGAGCGGTTGTTACATCGGCAACATTAACCGCGCTGAACAGCTTCAATAAATTAAGCTGGGAAAGTGGCTTGCCTGACTGGGCGAATTATCAGCGGGTGATGAGTCCGTTTGATTATCAGCAGCTGGGTGAATTGCAGCCGGTGTCGCTGGCCTCTGATCCTAAAAGTGATCAGTTTCAGGCCGACATTGAAGACTGGCTGAAAAACAATATTGATTTAAGCCGGGGTACGCTGGTGTTATTCAGCTCACGGGCGCAGCTGGAAGCCACCCGTGATGTATTCCTGCATGACTGGTATGACCAGCTGTTATGTCAGGGCTTTTTACCCAAAGCAGAAATTGTCCGCCGCCATAAAGAGCGCATTGATAATGGCGAAGGCAGTATTATTTTCGGCTTGGCGAGCTTTGCCGAAGGCATCGACTTACCCGGTGAATACGTTACCCATGTGGTGATTGTGAAAATTCCCTTTGCGGTGCCGGATGATCCGATTCAGGCGGCAATCAGCGAGTGGATGGAAAGCCGTGGACGTAATCCGTTTATGGAGCTGACCCTGCCTGCGGCGTCTATTCGTCTGGTGCAGGCCTGTGGGCGGTTAATCCGTACAGAAGACGATCGCGGGCGCATCAGCATTCTGGATAAACGCCTGCTGTCGCATCGTTATGGCAAATTATTGCTGGATTCTTTGCCACCGTTTAAAAGGATTTAAGGCACCTCTGAATAATTCAGTGCCTGCTTCGGCTTACTGAAAAAAATCAGCAAGCCGCGAAGGGCGTGATTAAACAAGGGGCAGCATGCAGCCGCCCCATGATGCATCATTCCCAGCTGGCGTTAAGATCGACGCCTGAATAACTGGAATAGCCCCGAATGCCCAGATGCCAGGTGCCGGCGCTGGGGCGGTCGAAACTGCAGGTTTCATTATTGCCATCAACGTAAGGGCGGCAGTCATAAGCCGACGTAGAAGGCTTTGCACCTGCACGGACATACAGATCGGCATCACCGCTTCCGCCGTTGGTGGTGATGCTGAGCTTATTCATGCCTGCCGGAATGTCCACAGTGTAGAATTTCCAGCTGCTGCGCGAGCCCGATAGGTCACTTTGACTGAAGCTGCCGCCGCCATTATCGCCGCCATTATCGCCGCCATTATCGCCGCCACATTCGGTGCCGGGTTGATAAGCAATTTTAAGTACGGGAGCAACCCCTGTTTCCTTGGATGCGATATCAACACCGTCGCTGGTGCCGGCGGAGGCAATTACCAGTCCGTTATTACCGTTGGTCAGCCAGGTTTCCATCAGGCCGGAAGCGGATAAATTAATCTGCTTCAAACCGGTCGATGACGGTGTAAAACTACCAACCAGAATGCCTTTCTGGCTGTTGCCACCCACGGAATTCCAGGTCGCCGTGCTTTCTTGCCAGGGGTTCACACCGCTGAACACTTGATATTCGCCGCCGGATTTGTTTGTGACGTTAAGTTCCAGCGTGACCGAACTGGTGTTGACGCACTCAGGAAGGTCGCTGAGGTTAAACTTAAGCAGGGTGTACAGCTGGCCGTAGGTGCTGTCGCTGCCATCAGCCAGCAGACCATCATTATTGCCGTTAAAGCTGCTGCTGGCCTTGGTGCTCGAAATGAACGTATCGTCAGTCACGGATAGTGATACCTGACTGGCGCTGCCGCCGCCGTTGTCATTGTTACCATCAATGATTGAGCGGTTGTTTCCATCCAACACCAGTTTAAGGGCCGTGCCCACCTGATTAGCGCTCCACCAGTTGACATTATCAGGCAACAGCAACGGGTCGGCTGCACGTTGTGCGCGGGTCAGGGTGCTGGCACCGCTATCAAATTGCGCCGTACGAACGACGACCTGCTCATTGCTGACCTGAATCACCTTGAACTGCTGAATGCTGGCCAAATCAATGGTCCAGGATTTGGGATCATTGGCGGAACGGGCCGGAGCACCCCAACTGCCTTCGCCAACGTATACCGTGCCAGCGTTGGCGGCGACAAAGTTATTGCCGCTGGGCTGCAGGGCCTGGGTGATTTTGTTGATGTGAGTATCGGACTCCACCACCAGATTCATGCCGTGGTTGTAAAATTTCTGTGCCCACCAGCCAAATAATGTGGGGTTGTCAGACTTGCCGGTGTAATGGGGAAAGAGTGGCTTGTGGTATTGGGCAAAGCGCCAGGTGGCACTGTCGCCGTTATTGCTCAGGTCGCTATCCAGCCAGTTATTCATGGTGTTAGCGTAAGATGACCAGCCACTGTTCTGGAACTGGGAGTTAAGGGTGTAGACCCGCAGTAATGGCGACACGTTGAACGCACCGTAGGTGTCGTGAGGGGTGCAGTTACCGTCACTGTTGAAGTCCACGCCAAACACCTGGCAAAGGGTGGAGTAATTGCCATCTTCGTGGTTTCCGTGAGTCGGGATCAGTGGGTAGATCCGCTTGTAGTTGTAGCCATTGATTTGGTCGCTGGAATAGGTGAGAGCCCAGTCCGTGAGGAAGCTGTTCATCTGAGAGGCGTTATTGGAATCGGTAAAGTCTCCACCATGCATGATAAACAGGGGACGAATCTTAGCGATCAGATGGTTGCCAGCCCGACGGGTTGTCCAGCCGGTTCGGGTATCACCACCGGCCACAACGACGTAAGGGGAGTTGTCGATGGGGGCCGTTCTGAACCAAAAGCGGTCGCCGCATCCTCCCTGATCGCACACCCGGTAATAGACAGCAGTATTGGCATTCAGATTATCAAGGCGCACAAAGTGGTTGACCAGAGAGCCACCGAATGTGCGCGTAGCATCCACTTGTTCAGTGTTCCAGGTGCTTTCATCCGTGCTGTAGCCCCAGGATACATAGGGATTGTTGCTGGTTCCGCTGGGGGAAAATCCGATGACGGCACTGTGTGCCGGATTCGTGTCCCAGATGACCCGATGATGAGTTGTTGCGGCTTCTGTGTCAGGGGTTGCGATGCCGGCCAGACCCATGACGGCTACGGCAAGCAGGGCGCTTTTAGAGGTTGTTTTGGTCACTGCGTGTTCCTTTTTTGTGAGGCGTGGGAGTCGGTCGGTATAAGAATTGACCAGCGCATTCTGCTGAACAGGTATTACCAATTCGTTAAGAAATTGTGACTTACTGGATGACTGTTTTTGCTCAACCATGCCGTTTGGCGGGTGATGACGGCAGATTAATCAGGGGGCGAGGGTGAAGCCCGATGGCGGGCCTGATGGTTGTGGAACGCAACCTCAGAAGTGAATTCGATTCAGTCATGCATGCAACGTTTACGGGAGTGGCCTCAGCAATCCGTATTGTGCGATCAATCCGGCAGCGGCTTTTTAAAACCCTCCGCAACCAGTCGCACAAAGGCCGCATTCCGATACGGCAGGCTTACCACGTCACCGCTACCGAAATTCACGGCTGTTGCCCCTTCACCCAGATGGCGGAAAGTACCGCTGAGCGGCTGTTTTCCCTGGCTGGACCAGTAATCGCCACGGTGGGTGAACGGAAAAAAATCCTTGGCGATCAGCGGTTCTTGAGGTTTACCGTTACGGCTGATCAGCGACAGCAGCTCGCTGGTGGTGGGCAGACGCCAGTTGGATACGCCGCAGAGGTTTTCTGAATGAGTACGCTGCAGAAGATCCAGAGTGTCGCAGCGATCCGGCTCAAAATAACAGTCGCCCATATTCGCAACACCCTGTACACCGTCGAACCAGGAGTATGTCCAGTAGCCGTCGTGAATCGTTTCGCTGTCGGTTTTGCGTTCCCAGAGCAGCTCCGTGTGTTGGTCATAAACACAAGCCCAGGGGCCCTCCCACGGACCAAGCAGCTGTCCTGCAGAATCGACTTTTATCAGCCGGCTCGCCGTGGGCTCCGGCGTCGTCAGCGGATGCAACCAGGCCCATGTCAGTGCGGTTAACAGGATGCCCGTCAAAAGGAAAGCGCGCTTAATCATGGCGTTGGAACTCCAGGCGTATGGCCTGTTGATGGCGGGTGTGGGCTATCTGGCTGCGGTCAAAGGCCGATACCCATAAGCAGACTCCGCTGTGCAGTGCTACGTCATAACGGGAGCCCGTGTTCAGACGGCGTGACAACTCCATGGACCATTTTCCCTCACGCCACAGGGCGTGGGCTCGTACATCAGCACGGTCGCCCTCGAACCGGTTGGAACGATACATCACTGACGGCATCAGGGTGCCGACCGGAAACGTATCCTGGTCTGCGTGATAGGATTCGTAATCAAACCAGGGAATCACCCAGTTCAGTGAATTCTCTGTCGCAGCGGACTGAAAGGGCGCTAATAAAGCCATATCCTTAGGAATGCGTTTGGGCACAATAGTGTCGCGTTTGTACCACTGCCAGTTCATTACATAGGCACCGGATTCCTTACCGTCGGGCAGGTAACCCGCGGTGTAACGGCGTTCCCCCGGATGTGCATAGGCGGGAGCTGCGATGAAATTATCGTCGGCAAGAAACATGTCGTTCGTGCGTACCGCTTTCCAGTGCCACAGGTCACGCACGATGCCATCGTCAGCGTAATGGTAACCTTTCCCATGCCAGTTGCCGGGCTTATCGGCCAAGGGGTTCGGCCCTAAATGCATCGTGCCGTCGCCGCCAGCCTCGCAGCTTTGAGAGAGCAACAGAGCGAACTTATCTTCGTAGAACTCCACTTCGTCGAACTGATGAAACCCGTTTTGCTGTACTTGCCAGCCATGCTCCGTTTTCAGCAACGGCAGGTGTCTGATGCTGTGAGTAGGATCATCCCAGCTGACGTGCAAAAACAATTCAACGCCATTTTCTATGGCTTTGATCGTGACATCGGTCGCACCATTCATGAAATTGGCACCGCCCCGGGTGTGTACTTTAAGACCTTCCACCTGCTGCCAAACCGGCTCGTTCGCATTGCCATCAATGGTGATCAGGTCGGAAATGTTGACAGGAAATACTTCGAGTGGGGTTTGAGGCTTTTGTCCGAGTGCATACCATAGTCCGATGCCGCCACTCAGCGTCAGAACGATCCATAAGACATGGCCTGTCCGTTTTTCGCAGCCCGGAAGTATTATCCGCTTCAGGGCTGAGATTCCATACTCGGTAAAGTAAGCACCCCCATGTAAGAACAGGTACGTTATAAACGCCAGAGCCGCATAAAAATGCAGATCGACATTCGCCACACGGTTGTTTTGGTCGCTCAGCAGCAGCCAGCCACTGAACATCGTCAGAATAATAACAAGATAACCGTACCAGGTTATCCAGTAATGATAGTTTTTAGCCCTTGCTCGGGGGCTGTTGCGCTTGTCGGGTTTTAACCAGCGTTGCAGAAGATAGGCCAAGGCTAATGCAGTGAGTCCGCAGCCAACCGCAATGTGCAGGGTATGTAACTCGCCTTGTGGTAACAGGGCTGAAAGCCATGACAGCTCAGGCTTGGTCAGGATGGCAATCCGCAATCCGGTTGCCAGATTGATGAAAACAAAGACAATGGCCGCTGTATGAAAAATCACCCACATCAGACTGCGCTTAGCGGTAGCCATGTCAAAGATCGTCCTGATAAATGAATTGATAAATATTTCGGCTAATAGGGCGGCCCGAATGGCGGTGAATTCTAAATGAATTCAATGAATCGATGCACCTTCGCATCCTTCGGGGCGCCGAAAAAAGTCAGCTGCAACTGAACGCTATACTCCTGTTTCTTGTGCTCCATGCATCCCGGCAGCGCTGCGTCAGGGTTTCAATGTCGTTGCTTCTTTCAATGGCGCACAGTGCAAGAGCCGCTGTGTGGAGGATGGCGTGCGTGGCGTAATCATTGTCGGTTAGTCCGCTCCAGACCTGCTCCAGCCAATGGATGCTTACATCCTGAGGTTTATCCTGAATATGCGAGGCCAGCTTGGGGATGTGAATGTCACCGGAGACGCCATCAAACAGCGTTCGGGCGATGCAATCTCTTTCCGGGTTGACCTCAAATTCGCCGCCTTCTCCTTTGATGACCACGGCATTGCCCTGATTCAGGCGGGCGGCATCGATGTGTGTATCTGCATAATTCGGATGAAATACTCCCTGAACGCTGGGGATACCGGCCGGGGCAATGGTTTTCATCACGGTATTAATGGGCGAGCGGACACCTAAGATCGATTTCAGCGACAGCCAGCGTTGCAGTTGTGCATTAAGAACCGCACAAGGCAGATACATCAGAGGGCTGGCCGCCGACAATAACCGGAGGTCGGCCATGGATGCCGCGACCGGTAAGCGGAAATGGGCAAAAACCTCGGCAGAATAGAGCCGGCCAGCTGTATGAGATTCTGTGCCATGAAACAGGATGCGATATCCCATCTGACTCAGCAGTACGGCTGACAGAAAACACCAGAGTGGCTGGCGTCGTTTACCGGCATAGCTGGGCCAGATCAGATCCGCTGCAATGTCCTCAGGCCAGAGTTCATTAATCGCGGCGGCGAAGCCAGCCAGTTCTTCCGGGCTTTCTTCCTTGACCCGCATCAGCATGAAAATAGCGCCGAGCTGCTCTGGCTCATAGTCTCCGGCCAGCATGCGTTGCATGGTGAAGCGGGCTTCTTCGTAGCTCATGCTGCGGCTGGCGTTTTTGCCCCGCGCCAGAATGCGGACGTAATCCGCCAGTATGTGTTGCGGGCTCAAAGACAATTCTCCGGTCGGGGTAATCCGGCAATTTTGGCGGCGATTTTGGCCGGGCTGCCGGGAAACAGGGTCAGTAAATAGATGCTGCCGGATTTCTCCGTTCCCAGTGTGTGTTTCAGGTGTTTTGTCAGCGGGCGCATGGCCGGTGCAAGATCAAATTGCTGATAAAAATCGCGCAGCGCCCACAGGATTTCCCAATGCTCCGGGGTCAGTGTGATGCCTTCGCGCTGTGCCAGCTCAGTGGCGACATCTTCTGACCAATCATCCAGATTCTGCAGAAATCCGTCATTATCGAGTTGTACATCCATCATTGGTTACAGCTTCCAGCTCAGTGTACGCGAGTGGTTGAGGCACAGCTCGACCCATTGGCTGTCATCCACAGGCGTTGCCCGGAGATCCCCCGGCAGACTGTCAGGTAAGCCGCGCTGCCGGATGTCGGCTGTGCGGTAATAACAGGGGTTTTGCCGGTGCCAGTGATGGTGGCCGAGCTGGTGCAGAATATAGACACCATCGCCAAGAAACATCAGGCTGTCATCTGCCGACAACGCGTGTTCAAGCTGACTCAGAATGCTGATTTGGCTGGTAAATACCAGATGCAGGGTCATATTAAAAACTCAGGCAATGGTGTGCGTTGCTGATGATACCGGGGATTTCAACGGCACTGAGCGGAGTTGCCAACGGGCTCAGCTGGGATGGTTGCAGGTTAAGCGCCTGCAGATCCTCTTCGGCATAAAATAGGGTGTCACAGTCGTACATTGGCAGTGCACTGATGAGCTTGGCCGGTGATTTACCGCCGGCTTTACGCGCTTCTTGTGCGTTCAGCAGCCAGAATATTCCGGCACCCTGAAAAATCAGGCTGACGCTGTGTTCAAAGGCAGCCAGTGCCATGGCCATTTCAAGGGCCTCCGGCTCCGCCGTGGGGGCGCTGCGGATCATGATGCAAACCGTGCTCATTAACACCTCAGAAATCGATGATACGGTCGGAATCGAGGGCTGCCTCAGCCATCTCGCCCAGTCCTGCCAGTTCAAACCCAGCTGCCAGAGTGGTCGCCGGCAGGTTGTACCGTTGCTGCTCCGTGCTATCGGATACGCCACGGCGTAATGCATTCGCAATACAAACCTGAAGAGGGAAGCCATGCCCGGCGGCCAGCGCTTGCCATTGCTGGCAGACTGCAGTCTGTCCCTGAGGCGGATTCTGTGTGCTCAGTCCGGCCAGAACCGCATCCTGATAGAAAAACACACGTTGCAGTCTGTGGCCTTGTGTCAGCAGGGTGCGGGCAAAATCCTGCGCCAGGATATGGGACGCCCCGCTGAATGGGCTTTGTGTAAGAATTAGTGAAAAAGTAGCCATGGGATGAGTCCGGACAGGTTGGTGCTATGGTAATCGGCTGCGCTATTAATGCAAAGCAGACGACTCGTTTACCGCTATCGTGTTGATTTATAAAAAAAAGTATTGACCCGGAAAATTAGTCGAGTATTATACGCGCACTGTTTGGAGGGATGGCTGAGTGGTTAAAAGCACCGGTCTTGAAAACCGGCATAGGTTAATCCCTATCTAGGGTTCGAATCCCTATCCCTCCGCCAAACACTGAAAAGCCAGCGCTTGCGCTGGCTTTTTTTATGGCGGTTATTCTCAGGATTGGATTGCCTGAATCAGCAGATAAAGACTACCGCCAGCAACCAGAGCAATCGCCAGCCATTCAGCCTGATAGATTCTGGTCAGCAACACCGGTGATACAGAGACGTCTTCCTGGTGTGGGGCAGGGCGCTTATTGAGCATGATGAAATTCCGTTGCATTGACGGCAATCAGAATGACTCAGGTTGGGTTCTGCTGGTGTTGTAGTTATGTGTTTATTCTGTATCGCTTGGTAAGTGCACAAAGCGGGCAGTCATGCTTTGTGCAGCATCTCACCGATGAATTCAGATACCGAGCGCCCAAGGGCATTCAGGTTGTACCCACCTTCCAGAATGGCCATCCATGGGATGGTGCGTGATTGTGCATAGTCCTGAATCCAGCGTCCGATCCAGCGGTAATCGTCATCCAGCAGGCAGAGCTCTGCCATCGGGTCGTCGCGGTGAGCATCAAAACCCGCCGAAACAATAATGACATCCGGTGCAAAACCACGCAGGGCGGGAGTCCAGAACTCTTCCACTTTGCTGCGGAATTCTTCACTGCCTGCACCGGCATTCAGGTGAACATTCACCAGATTGCTGTACTTTCCGACCTGGTAGTGGGTGTAGGGGTAGAACGGGTGCTGAAAGCTTGAGCAGATTAAAAACCTCGGATCATTTTTAAGGATGTCGACGGTGCCATTTCCCTGATGCGCATCGAAATCCAGAATGGCGATGCGCTGGGCATGGTGAACATCCGCTGCTCGTAAAGCGCTGATAGCAACGTTGTTAAAAAAGCAGAACCCCATGCTTTTGCGGTGCTCCGCGTGGTGGCCGGGGGGGCGCACGGATACAAACGCGTTGTCATATTTGCCGCTCATAATGTCATCCAGAGCGAGCGTACTGGTTCCGGCGGAATAGAGAGCTGCGTCAAGGCTGCCGGAGGACATTGGTGTATCCTCGTCGACGTAAATATGCCCCTGCTTTGGCTGAATCAGCTGTAACTGCTCAAAATAACCAGGACTGTGAGCACGCAAGATGTCTGGTGTGTGTGCACTCTGGCCGTCAATGATCGCCAGTTGTTGCCAAAGCCCACGTGATTTGAGCTGTTGTTCAATCGCCAGAATCCGCATCGCATGTTCCGGGTGATCGTCGCCGGTATCGTGCTCGAAATGCTGCTGGAAGGAGTAGTAGGCAGTGGTCATATAGGGTAATTTTTGTCTTTTTGTTTGCCCAGTGTATCTAGGGCCTGTGTTTACGCCAACTAAACTTAAGGATCATTCCTTATGGGAACCCGCTCTCTCGAGTTATTTTTTCAGCCCAAATCCATTGCTGTCATCGGTGCCTCTGAGCGGGTCGGCAGTCTTGGCGGCGCTATTGTGCGCAATCTGATCAATGGTGAATACCCCGGCATTATTATTCCGGTCAATTCCCGAGGGTATAAAGAGGTTTATGGCATCCCCGCTCTGGCCCGTATCGGTCAGCTGGACGGGGCGGTTGATCTGGCGATTATCTGCACTCCGGCGGAAACCGTGCCGAAAATCATCAAACAGCTTCACAGCAAAAATGTTGGCGCTGCAATGCTGTTAACCGGTGGTATTGCCCGCACCCGCTCCTGGCAGTTCCGGCCCTCGTCAGACCGTCTTAACCAGGTGATTCAGCAGACCCGTATGCGGATACTGGGGCCGGATTGTCTGGGCATGGTGATCCCCGGACGTAAGCTGAATGCCAGCTTTCTGCATGTGCCGGTACGCAGCGGCCACATCGCCTACGTTGGGCAATCGGGCACGCTGGCTTCAGGCGTTATGGATTGGGCGTTCAGCCGAAATATCGGCTTTTCTCACGTACTGACGCTGGGGAAGAGTCAGGATGTCACTCTGCCGGATCTGATTGACTACATCGTGCAGGAGCCTCAGGTGCGTACGCTGCTGATTCAATTGGATGAAATTGGCTCAGGTAAAGCCCTGATCCGTGCATTGCGCGCGGCCTCGCGGCACAAACTGGTGCTGGCGGTTAAAAGCAACCGTTTTCAGGAAAATCCTCTGAATCGCATCGCCAGTCCGAAAGGGTTACGTTCCCGTGATGCTCTGGTGGATGAAACCCTGGCCCGGGCCGGGGTCTTGCGGGTGTCCGCAACGGATGAGCTGTTCGATTGCGTGGATGCCCTCAGCCGCCGCCGCGAGAGCTTTGGTCCGCGTCTGGCCATCATTGCCAATGGCCGGGGGCCGGCGATACTGGCGATGGATCGCTTGCTGCATGATAAAGGGCGGCTGGCAACCCTGTCAGAAGAGACCCGTACGCATCTGCGCAGCCTGTTGCCTGAATACGTCAAAACCGATAATCCGGTATTGCTCAATCCGGAACTGAAACCGCAACAACTGGCGGCGGTCGCCAATACTGTTCTGCGTGACCGGCAGGTCGATGCCCTGCTGGTGATTTATATTCCAAGCCTGGGGTCAGACCCGCTGGCCAACGCCGAAACCCTGGTGAAAATTGCCCAGCACAGCAATAAGAGTGTGCTGACCAGCTGGATGGGGGAGTACTCGGTAGAAACGTCCCGCGAATGCTTTGATCAGCACGGCATCCCGACGTTTGATACCCCGGATAATGCCATTAAGTCATACATGTACATGGTGCAGCACCAGCGTACTCAGGATCTGCTGCGCGAGACGCCGGAGAGTCTGGAAATCCCGATTTCTTCGGTACATACCGAGGTCGATAAAGCCATTCTGGCCGTGCATCGCCCGGGGGATTATCTGCTGCCGGGGCACGTCTGGGATCTGCTCAATGCTTATGGCTTTTCCTGTGCCGAAAACCGTTACCGCTCCTCTCTGTCAGAATTGCTGGCGGTTGCTGATGAAGTGAAAGGCCCCTGGGTGTTGCGTGTTCATCACCGCGACTATCTGTATCCTTTTGCGTATGGCAATAACCCGCGGGAACGTCTGCGCTCGGTTGCGCGCGAGCTGAAGAGCATCGAGGATGTTACCAATGCTGCGGAAGAGCTGGAAAGCAAGATTGCGGTTGCCTTTCCCAACAGTCCGGTTCTGGGCTACACCCTGCAAACCATGCATCGCGCGCTGGATAATCTGCAGTTTTCCTTCGGCATTGGCCGGGATTCCGAGATCGGTCCCTATCTGTTCTTTGGTGGCGGAGGTTCAACGGCTGATATTCTGGTGGATCGTCAGGTCGCGCTGCCACCACTGAATGCCAATCTGGCGGAGAAGCTGATTAAGCGCAGTCATTTTTATGAAGTTCTGAATGAGCGCTCAGACAACATTGAGCGTGAGCTGGTGACTCTGGAGCGCTGGCTGGTTGCCTTGTCGCACATGGCGCTGAATCATCCCTGGATGGCTGGTCTTGAAGTGAATGCCATACGTCGTCAGGTCGGTCGCTACATGATCATCGGTGTGGCCGGTGAAGTAGGGCATCCGGCCAAGAGCGCCATCATGCCGTACCCCAAAGAGCTGGAAAGTCACTATGAAAGCCGCAATGGCAATGCTTATGACATCCGGCCTATCCGTGCTGAAGATGAACCCGCTCTGGAACGTTTTTATCAGCGCTTGAGCCCGGAGTCTCTGCGCCTGCGATTTTTCTCAGCGCGCCGCCAGTTTGATCATCGTGAGCTTGCCCGTTTTACCCAGATTGATTACGACCGCGAAATGGCTTTTGTAGCGCTGCGGGACGGTGAGCTGTATGGCGTTGTCCGGGTGTATATCGATGCTGATGATGTGGCCGCTGAATTCTCCGTCATCATCGATGATAACTGCCGTGGAGAAGGGCTGGGGCTCAGACTGATGCAGGGCATTATTACTTATCTGACCGAGCGCGGCGTATTGCAGATCTTCGGAACAGTGCTGCCACACAATGGCGGCATGCTGAAGCTGGCGGAGCGGCTGGGCTTCAGTGCACACCACAATATGGACGAAGGCGTGGTTGAGGTGGGTAAGAACCTCAATCCGCTCAAGTATGCCTGGCAGAGAAAACGAATGTACCCTCTGTGAACGGTTTGTTATATTCGCGCAAATAACAACGAAAGTGTCCTGAGGCACTGCAACGCTGAGACTGAAGTAATAACGGGGTGTGCCCTTGATTAAAGTGCTGGTTGTCGATGACCATGAGCTGGTTCGCTCAGGTATTTCTCGTCTGCTGAGAGACGCAAAGGGAATTGAAGTAGTCGGTGAAGCAGCAAGTGGTGAGGAGGCCGTTCAGTTTGCCAAAGAACACTCACCGGACATTATTCTTATGGATATCCGTATGCCGGGTATCGGCGGACTGGAGGCCACCCGTAAGATCACACGCCACAATCCGGATGTGCAGGTCATTGCCGTGACCGCCTGTGATGATAATCCCTATGCAACGCGTCTTTTACAGGCCGGAGCTGCCGGATACATCACCAAGGGGGCGGATGCGGAAGAAATGATCCGCGCCATCATGAAAGTAAAAAGCGGGCAGAAATATATCAGCCCGGAGATTGCGCAGCGCATGGCGCTTAAGCCTTTCCAGCAGGATCAGACCTCGCCTTTCGATGATCTTTCCGAACGCGAAATGCAGATTGCACTGATGATTGTCGGCTGTCAGAAAGTGGCCGAAATCAGCGAGAAACTGTTTCTCAGCCCGAAAACAGTGAACAGCTACCGCTACCGGATTTTTGAAAAACTTGAAATCGACAGCGATGTCCAGCTGACTTTGCTGGCCATGCGTCACGGCCTGGTGGATCCTGCGGCGACTGCCTGATGGCTGAATTTGATATCAGTGCCTTCCTGCAAACCCTGACCCAGCGGGCCGGGGTTTATCGTATGTTTGCCGCCGATGGTGAACTGCTCTATGTCGGCAAGGCTAAAAATCTTAAAAACCGTGTATCCAGCTACTTCCGCGCCCGTGGTTTAAACAGCAAAACCGTCGCGCTGGTCAGTCGTATAGACCACATTGAAGTCACAGTGACCGCCAGTGAGGCAGAAGCACTGCTGCTTGAGCAGACACTGATCAAACAGCACAGGCCGCCGTACAATATTCTGCTGAAAGACGATAAGTCTTATCCCTTTATTCACCTGTCCGAACACAGCTTCCCGCTGCTTGCCTACCGGCGTGGGAAAAAACGGCGGGATGGGCGCATGTTTGGCCCGTATCCGAATGCCGGTGCCGCGCGCGATACCCTGAACTATCTGCAGCGCCTGTTTTTGCTCCGATCCTGTGAAGACAGCTATTTCAACCACCGTAGCCGGCCCTGTCTGCAGTATGAAATCAAGCGCTGTTCTGCTCCTTGCGTGAACAAAATAAGTCAGCAGGATTACCAGCAAAGCGTGCGTCAGGCGACGCTGTTTCTGCAGGGTAAGAGCCAGCAATTATTGCAGGAGTTGCAAAGTCAGATGATGGCGGCATCGGAGGCGCTCCATTTTGAACAGGCTGCGGCCTTGCGTGACCAGATTGAACTGCTGCGCCAGACACAGGAAAAGCAGTTTGTCGATTCCGGTCAGGGTGAAGCCGATGCATGGGCGATTGTGGAGTGGCAGAGTGTGCTGTGCATTCACCGCCTCGCGTTCCGCCAGGGACGTCTGGTCGCGAGCAAAAATTACTACCCCGCTAATCCGGCTGGTGAACGCAATGAACAGCTGCTGCTTGATTTTGTCAGTCAGTTTTATCTTGCGGACCATGCACTGGAAGGGATTCCCCGTGATCTGGTGCTGGATGTCGGTGATGATGAGGTGGACGCATTGCTGGAAGCGCTGCGCCTGCATCGGCAGGCCAAAGTACATCACAGTCGCGGGGGGCGTGGCCATAACCGCAAGTGGCTGCACATGGCTACAGAGAATGCCCGCACCGGTGCACAGACAAAAATATCCGGCCATCAGGCGGCACTGAATAAACTGACTCAGGTAGCGGAGCTGCTGAATCTCCGTGAGCCGCCCAAACGCATAGAGTGTTTCGACATCAGTCACGCTCAGGGTGAAGCAACTTACGCCTCCTGCGTGGTGTATGGCGAAGAAGGCTTAATGAAGCAGCGTTACCGCCGCTTCGCCATTAAAGGTGTTGTGGCCGGGGATGATTATGCCGCGCTCGAGCAGGCCGTTACCCGTCATTTGACACGCCTGAAAGAGCAGGGTGATTTACCCGGTCTGTTGCTGATCGATGGCGGCAAGGGTCAGATTGGCAGAATTAAAGAGGTGCTGCAGCACCTGCAGCTGAATTCATTGCCAGCTTTCGGTATATCAAAAGGCGAGACCCGCAAATCGGGCTGGGAATTCTTGTGGGAAGCCGGTGCCACACAACCTATAATGCCCGACGCTCATCACGAAGGTTTCCGTCTGCTGCAATGGGTGCGCGATGAGGCACATCGCTTTGCCATAACGGGGCACAGGAAGGCACGGGCCAAATCGCGCAGCCAGTCGGATGTCGATTCGCTGGCGGGTGTTGGTCCTAAGCGGCGGCGGGAATTGCTGTTGCACTTTGGCAGCCTGAAAAATATGCGCAGTGCACCGCGCGAAGAGTTGGAAAAAGTTCCAGGCATCAGTAAAAAACTTGCCGAACAGATATTCATACAATTACACGGCGAGTAACGGAGACCTATTTTAATGAATTTGCCCAACATACTGACCCTGAGCCGCATTCTGATGATTCCGCTGATGGTGATCAGTTTCTATTGGTTCGGACAGGATGGAAAAGTAGGCGCAGCGATTTTATTTGCGCTTGCCGCCATCACGGATTGGTTTGATGGCTATCTGGCCCGCAAACTCAATCAAACAACACCGCTGGGTGCCTTTCTGGATCCCGTTGCCGATAAGCTGATCGTTGCGGTTGCATTAGTCCTGCTGGTCGAAAGTTTTTCCAGCATGTGGCTGACCATACCAGCATCCATAATCGTTGGTCGTGAGATTGTTATTTCCGCACTGCGCGAATGGATGGCAGAGCTGGGCAAGCGGGCCAATATTGCGGTCAGTTACGTCGGCAAAGTGAAGACGGCTTTGCAGATGGCGTCGATCACAATTCTGATGGCGTCAGAGGGGCACCCGCTGCTGGTGCAGGCGGGATACGTCACTCTGTATCTGGCGGCGGTTCTGACTATCTGGTCAATGCTGGTGTACCTGCGGGCAGCGTGGCCAGAGTTGCGCGCAAAGCCCTGAATATCCCTGGGTCTGAATGAACCGGCATCGGCCGGAGCGCGTTATGGCTAAACCCCATTAGTCCGGGTTGCTGTTCATTCGGCTAACCCATCCTGTTGCGTACCCAGTGCCTTGTCTGAAATATTTTCAGGCGTGTTCAATGCGTGTCAACAAACCCTAAGTGCTTAAAAAGTAAGAAAAAACACTTGACTCTCAGGCTGCTCCATTTAAAATGCGCAGCACTTAAGCGGGAATAGCTCAGTTGGTAGAGCACAACCTTGCCAAGGTTGGGGTCGCGAGTTCGAGTCTCGTTTCCCGCTCCAAATTTTCATTGCTTCAATGAATATCGGCGCGATAGCAAAATGGTTATGCTGCGGATTGCAAATCCGCCGATGCCGGTTCGATTCCGGCTCGCGCCTCCAAATTCGGTGATCCCGACATTCGCCGAGCTGCGCGGCAAGATGCCCCGGTGGTGAAATTGGTAGACACAAGGGATTTAAAATCCCTCGGCCTATGGCTGTGCCGGTTCGACTCCGGCCCGGGGCACCATTTCTAGCGTTCGCAGTACTTCTTCTCCTCTGACAACATCTGATGTGTTCTGCGACGGCGGCTTCAGGGATAATACCTGAAATACTGTTCATTTCCGGCTGAGACATCGTTTATGTTCAACTACATCGAACCTGTATTCCGTCCACCCAGCGAAGCACGCTCTCTTATTCTTCAGGTCACGAATGGCTGCTCGTGGAATCAGTGCACCTTCTGCGACATGTATACTCAGCCGCAAAAAAAATTCCGTGCCCGTGATGAAGCGGATGTACTGAATGAAATCCGTCAGGCGGCTGCTCTGGGTCCGCGTTTTGAAAAAGTCTTTCTTGCAGATGGCGATGCCATGGTGCTGCCGGTACGCCGTCTGATGAATATTCTGCTGGCAATCCGGGAACACTTACCCTGGGTTAAACGCGTCGGAGCATACTGTCTGCCGCGCAATATCCGTAAAAAAACAGCGGAAGAGATGGCGGAATTGCGCAGGCTGGGTCTGGGAATTCTCTATGTCGGTGCAGAAAGTGGCGATGATGAGGTGCTGGGATTTATCAGGAAGGGTGAAACCTGGCGGAGTACTCTGGATGCGCTGCTGAAAATAAAAGAAGCCGGTATACAGTCGTCGGTGATGATTTTGAACGGCATGGGTGGCGTTGCTTACAGTGAGCAGCATGCTCGCAACTCCGCTCTGCTGATGAATGAAGCGCAACCGGATTTTCTGTCGACATTAATTGTCAGTTATCCGCTAGGCGATCAGCGCGTCGTTGAGGGTTTTAACGGAAATTACCAGCTGCCAGATCAGCATGACTTATTTGTGGAGTTGCGTGCGTTAATTTCCCATCTGGAATTAACCAGTACGATTTTCCGCAGTGATCATGCGTCCAATTATCTGCCGTTAAAAGGCACGCTCGGTGCCGATAAATCCACCATGCTGGCACAGCTGGATATGGCGATTAACCATCCGGAGCGCATTCGTCTGCGTCAGGAATGGCAAAGGGGATTGTAATGAACCTGAGCTCACTGCAGCAACAGCTTGGCCTTGAAGGTGATAATCAGTATCCGCCGGTAGAAAAATGGCATCCGCAATTATCCGGCGATATGGATATGGTTATCCGTCGTGATGGTACCTGGTGGCATGAAGGCGTGCAGATAAAACGTGAAAAACTGGTGCGCTTATTTGCCAGTATTTTGCGCAAGGAAGGTGATGAGTATTTCCTTCTGACGCCAGTCGAAAAATGGCGTATCCGTGTCGAGGATCGGCCTTTGCTGATTGTGATGATTGAGCGTATTAATAATGATATCCGTGCGGTTACCAATGCCGGAGATATGCTGTCTATCGGAAAAAAACATCCGCTGCTGATGAGTGAGCTGGATGGTGTTCTTTTGCCGGAAGTGCTTGTCAGGGCGGATCTGTATGCGCGCTTTTCCCGCAATGCCTTTTACGATCTCACTGAAATGGCGAACGAAGACAGTAATGGACGTTATTTTGTGATCAGTGGCGAAAATAAATACTGCTTATCCTGAAATAAGACCTGCGTGCGGACTGTATTCATTCCGGGACATTTTTCTTAATGGTTAATCCTGAATGTTTATCCGCTTTTATGGTTTTACTTGAACCCTGAATACTCGCTATTTACATTGCCGCCCATCTTACAATAACAAACACCACGGATGGTTATGCGCTCATTAATTTCTGCTTGTCTGCTATCTCCCTCTCTGGCGGTGGCGGTATTAAGCCCGCTTGACGATACCCGGCTGGCCGGCATCACTGCCCAGGGAGGTATAACCATCATTGCCTCACCCCGGCTTACCATTGGTCAGATCGAGTATCAGGATGAAGGGTTTTTACAGATTAATCAGATTGCACTGGGAGGTGCTGATCGTGCGAGCTATTTTGGCAAAGACTGGGGGTTCGGTTCCCGTTCAGGTAGTCGCCTTGATGGTGTCATGATGACGATTGACGTGCTCGGCGATGGTGATCTTGTGTTGTCGGCCTTTGTTGATCCGGGATTTGGTGGGGGTGTGATCGATTTTGGTTTATCGACCGGACAGATCGCGCTCGCATCAGCTGATAATGCTCACCATGCCGTACTGATCAATTCGGTCGATCTGGCAGGGCTGGCAACGCAATATCGCATGAAAATCGATGCTCAGACCACGGATATTCAGATTCAGACTGCGATGGGCATTGCGGATCTGGATATAGATGCAGCACCGCTGGGCTTCAGTGTGCGCGATGTTATTCTGGCGAATCATACGTATTTTGAGTCCCTGCAGGACTGGGGGAGTTCAGCGCTGTCGCTATCCGATGTGCAGTTGCCAATCAGTGTTGTTCTTCATGCCAGTGAATCTGGACTGGATGTCCGGCTGATTGATTTCTTTGCGGATATGGAGGTTGGAAGTATTGAGCTGGCGCAGGAAAGTATTGGCAGCGTGACAGTGGATGATTTGAATCTCGGTGGATTAAATATGCGCATCCGCGGGCATTTATAATGGCCGCTGCGTAATCGGATATGAAATAAAAAAAGGAGCCTTTCGGCTCCTTTTTTTGCAACAAAATGCCGCACTCACATGTTCGGATAGTTCGGACCGCCAGCACCTTCCGGGGTTACCCAGGTGATGTTCTGAGACGGATCTTTAATATCACAGGTTTTGCAGTGAACACAGTTTTGCGAGTTGATCTGGAAGCGCTTGCCATTTTCGTCTTCCACAATCTCGTACACACCGGCAGGGCAGTAGCGCTGCGCAGGCTCATCCCACTTAGGCAGGTTAACGCTCAGCGGAATGGAAGCGTCTTTCAGCTTCAGGTGGCACGGCTGATCTTCGGCGTGATTTACGTTGCCGATGAAGACGGAATCCAGCTTGGCGAACGAAATTTTGCCATCCGGTTTCGGATAGTTAATTTTCGCGCATTCGGCGGCAGGTTTCAGGGTTGCATAATCCGGTGTGGTGTCATGCAGAGTGACCGGAATCGGGAAAATGTTCTGGTCAATAAAGTTGAAGGCAGCGCCACCGAACATGCCGAATTTGTGCATTGCCGGGCCGAAATTACGGCTGCGGTGCAGTTCCTGATAAGCCCATGAGGCTTCAAAGGCCGCTGTGAATTCAGTCACTTCATCGTTGGCACGACCAGCCTGAATTGCCTTGAAAAGCTCTTCAGCCGCCACCAGGCCGCTCTTCATCGCGGTGTGGGTGCCTTTGATCTTGGCGAAGTTCAGGGTGCCGGCATCACAACCAACCACCAGACCGCCCTGGAAGGTCATTTTAGGCAGACAGTTCAGACCACCTTTGGTGATGGCGCGGGCGCCATAGGATACGCGCTTGCCGCCTTCCAGATACTGCTTGACCACCGGGTGGTGTTTCATGCGCTGGAATTCATCGAATGGACTTACGTGCGGGTTGCTGTACGACAGATCGGTGATCAGACCAACCACCACCTGATTGTTTTCAGCGTGGTACAGGAAGAAACCACCGGATGAGGCGGACTCGTTCAGCGGCCAGCCGGCGCCGTGCAGTACCAGACCTTCCTGATGCTTGGCCGGATCAATATCCCACAGTTCTTTGATACCGATACCGTAATGTTGCGGATCTTTGCCTTCATCCAGTTTGAATTCGGCGATCAGGCGCTTGCCCAGATGGCCGCGGCAGCCTTCAGCGAATACGGTGTATTTGGCACGCAGTTCCATGCCCGGTACGTATTCATCCTTTGGCTCACCGTCATGACCAACACCCATGTCGCCGGTTACGATGCCTTTGATCGCGCCATCTTCAAGAATGTACTCAGCGGCGGTGAAGCCCGGATAAATTTCCACGCCAAGATTCTCAGCCTGCTCGGCCAGCCAGCGGCAGACATTGCCGAGAGAAACGATGTAGTTACCATCGTTGTGCATCGGCTTTGGAATTGCCCAGTGCGGGGTCTTGATGGACTTCTCGCTGCTGGTCAGGAAGTAAACTTCATCACCTTTAACCGGCACATTGAGCGGCGCGCCCATTTCTTTCCAGTCAGGGAACAATTCCGCCAGTGCGCGGTCTTCAATCACCGCACCGGACAGGATATGAGCGCCAACTTCGGAGCCTTTTTCAACCAGACAAACAGACAATTCCTGTCCGGCGGCTTCGGCTAATTGCTTGATACGACATGCGGTTGACAGGCCGGCAGGGCCGCCGCCAACGATCACGACATCGTATTCCATTACTTCACGTTGCATATTGATCTCCTCGAAATGAGCTGGGAGCTACTGAGCTATCACGGACTCTGGTGCACTGAAATATCGTGCCCGGCGATTGTTTTGCCATGCCAGACGGGCCATATAAAGGCACCTGCCTGAGAGTCAAAATGGCCGCCATTATACGTTGGGTTAAGCACTAGGCAACTGATTTGACAGGAAAACAGCCTGAATCCAAGGGTCTTCGCGGCCTCCCGTGATGCTGCTATTGACGCTCGCCGGAAACATCCCAATAATGTGGCGCGCTGGAAAGGGCTCCTGATATGACTGTGTCATCCTGTCGGCGTGGTAATTTTGCCCTTTATTCATCCACCAAGTTAAATACGAGGAATCTATGAAGGTTCTTGTCGCTGTTAAACGCGTAATCGATTACAACGTAAAGGTTCGCGTCAAGCCAGATAACTCAGACGTCGATCTGACCAACGTTAAAATGGCTATGAACCCATTCTGTGAAATCGCAGTGGAAGAAGCGGTGCGTCTGAAAGAAAAAGGCGTCGCTACTGAAGTGGTTGTGGTTTCTATCGGCCCTAAAGTGGCTCAGGAACAAATCCGTACCGCTCTGGCTCTGGGTGCTGATCGTGGCATTCTGATTGAGACTGAAGAAAAGCTCGAGTCCCTGACGGTTGCCAAACTGCTGAAAGCGGTTGTTGAAAAAGAGCAGCCTCAGCTGGTGCTGCTGGGCAAGCAGACCATCGACAGCGATAACAACCAGACTGGTCAGATGCTGGGTGCGCTGACCAACATGGCGCAGGGTACATTCGCTTCTGAAGTTGTTGTGGATGGCGACAAGGTCAATGTGACCCGTGAAATCGACGGCGGTCTGCGTACGGTTGCTCTGAAGCTGCCTGCTATCGTAACGACCGATCTGCGTCTGAACGAGCCTCGCTACGCTTCTCTGCCAAACATCATGAAAGCCAAGCGCAAGCCTCTGGATGTAACAACGCCGGCAGATCTGGATGTGGCTATGACCTCCACTCTGTCTCTGGTGAAAGTAACTCCACCGGCCGAGCGTCAGGCTGGCATTAAAGTCGGCAGCGTAGAAGAGCTGGTCGAAAAACTGAAGAACGAAGCCAAAGTGCTGTAAGAGAGGATTGTGTAATGGCTATTTTAGTAATCGCAGAGCACGATAACGCTACTCTGAAAGGCGCAACCCTGAACGTCGTAACCGCTGCTTCCGCAATCGGTGGTGATGTGGTTGTTCTGGTTGCCGGCAGCAACTGTGGTGCCGCTGCTGAAGCAGCGGCCAAAGTGGCTGGCGTCAGCAAGGTTCTGGTCGCCGATAATGCTGCTTATGAATATCAGCTGGCTGAAAACATGGGTGAGCTGGTTGCCGAACTGGGCAAAGAATACAGCCACATCCTGGCTGCAGCGACCACAACCGGTAAAGATTTCCTGCCACGCGCAGCCGCTCTGCTGGATGTGAACATGCTGTCTGAAGTGACGGCTGTTGTTGATGCAGACACGTTCTCCCGTCCTATTTATGCCGGTAACGCCATCGCGACCGTTAAATCTTCTGACAGCATCAAAGTGATGACTGTACGTGGTACTGCGTTTGACGCAGCAGCGGCTGAAGGTGGTTCTGCGGCGGTTGAAGCTGTTGCAGCTGTTAAAGATGCTGGCCTGTCCGCTTTTGTTGGTGAAGAGCTGGCCAAGTCTGATCGTCCTGAGCTGACCGGTGCCAAGATCGTTGTATCGGGTGGTCGTGGTATGCAGAACGGCGACAACTTCGAGATGCTGTACAAAGTGGCCGACAAAATCGGTGCGGCTGTTGGTGCATCCCGTGCAGCGGTCGACGCTGGTTTTGTACCTAACGATATGCAGGTTGGTCAGACCGGTAAGATCGTTGCTCCGGATCTGTACATCGCCGTTGGTATTTCCGGCGCGATCCAGCATCTGGCAGGTATGAAAGACTCCAAAGTCATTGTTGCTATCAACAAAGACGAAGAAGCTCCGATCTTCCAGGTGGCGGATTACGGTCTGGTTGCAGACCTGTTTGATGCCGTGCCTGCACTGGAAAATGCTCTGTAATATCAGTAGCTTAGAAAAACCCGGCCAAGGCCGGGTTTTTTTATGTCATTGAGTTGTCATTTTTTCGTAATAAGGTAACGTACTGTCGGTTTATGAAGTTACGAATAAGGAAATAACCTTGAATATTACGGTAGTAGGGACAGGTTACGTTGGTCTGGTAACCGGCGCGTGTTTTGCTGAAATGGGCAACAGCGTTACCTGCGTAGACACTGATGAAGCCAAGGTTCATCAGCTCATGGATGGCATTATCCCGATTTACGAACCAGGCCTTGAGGCCATCGTACGGGAAAATATCAAAGCGGGGCGGCTGCAGTTCAGTGCGTCCCTGTCGCAGGCAATGCAGCAATCCACGCTGTATTTTATCGCTGTGGGTACTCCGTCCGGTGAAAACGGTTCTGCAGACCTTACTCATGTACTGAATGTGGCGCATGAAATCGGTCGCAATCTGCAGGAGTATGCCATTGTTGTGAATAAGTCGACCGTTCCGGTCGGCACAGCCTGCAAAGTGCGGGCGGCTATTCAGTCTGAGCTGGATGCCCGCGGGGCCGAGATCGGATTTGATGTGGTATCCAACCCCGAATTCCTGAAAGAAGGCGCTGCGGTTGATGATTTTATGCGCCCGGACCGCATTATTATCGGTGTGGATTCTGAACGTGCCCGTGAAAAAATGGCCGATCTCTACCATAGCTTTTCCCGTAATCATGACAAGCTCATGTTTATGGGTATCCGCGATGCAGAACTGACCAAGTACGCTGCCAACGCCATGCTGGCTACCAAAATCTCGTTCATGAACGAAATCGCTAACCTCGCCGAGCGCATGGGCGTCGATATTGAGCATGTGCGTAAAGGCATCGGCTCAGACAGCCGTATCGGTTATTCCTTTATTTATCCGGGTTGCGGTTACGGTGGTTCTTGTTTTCCGAAAGATGTGCAGGCATTGATTCATATGGGTGACGAATTTAACTTCGACCCCCGTATTCTTCGTGCAGTGGAAGAGCGCAATCAGGCGCAAAAACAGCGCTTGTTTGAAAAGCTGGAGCAGCGCTTTGGCAAGGATATGAATGGCCGCACCATTGGCGTCTGGGGTTTGGCGTTCAAACCGGGTACCGATGACATGCGCGAGGCCAGCTCAATCAGTCTGATCAGTCGCCTGGTGGCGGCCGGCGCTACGGTGCGGGCCTATGACCCGGTGGCAATGGAAGAAGCTCGTCACTGGTTTGCCGCAGACCTGTTTGAGCGCGGTCAGATCGTACTCTGTGATCATCAGTATGATGCGCTGGCGGATGCGGATGCCATGGTTCTGGTTACTGAGTGGAAACCGTTCCGTCAGCCGGACTTCAATGCCATGAAGAAATTGCTGAAACACCCCATTATTATCGACGGCCGGAACCAGTACGACCCGTATGCGCTCAAAGCGCAGGGCTTTGACTATGCCGGTATCGGTCGCGACTTAGGCTAATTATGACAGCAGTGAATTCAGAGCATCCGGCGGCCGCCATTTCCGCAGCAATGCCGGGGCAGCACCATGCAACCAGTCTCGCAACGCGTCTTCCTTTTGGTTTTGCCAAGCGCTTTGGCGTGGTGGTTGAAGGTGGGCATGATCATCTGGTGCTGATTCACAAAGAAGGCATCAGTGTCGATGTGATTATGGAGGTGCAGCGTTTTCTGGCGGCACCGTTCCGTCTGGAGGCTGTCAGTAAAGAAGAATTTGACCGTCGTCTGGGACTGGCTTATCAGAGTGACTCCTCTGAAACCATGGAAATGGTCGAAGGCCTGGGGGATGAAATGGATCTTGCCAGTCTGGCCGATTCGGTACCGGAAACCGAAGACTTACTGGAGCAGGAGGGTGATGCCCCCATTATTCGCCTGATCAATGCTCTGCTGACCGAAGCCGTAAAAGAAAATGCTTCAGACATTCACGTTGAAACCTATGAAAAGCGCCTTGTGGTGCGCTTCCGGGTGGATGGTGTCTTGCGCGAAGTGGTGCAGCCGAAGCGTGCACTTTCCGCTCTGCTGGTTTCCCGTATTAAGGTAATGGCAAAGCTCGATATCGCCGAAAAGCGCGTTCCTCAGGATGGTCGTATTGCTCTGCGCATCGGTGGCCGTGAAGTGGATGTGCGGGTATCGACCATGCCGTCCAGTTTCGGTGAGCGGGTGGTGATGCGTCTTCTGGATAAGCAGGCCGGGCGTCTGAGCCTGTCACAGCTGGGTATGGCCGATCGTGATCTGCGTACCATGCGCAATATCATCAGTAAACCGCACGGCATTATTCTGGTGACCGGCCCGACCGGTTCCGGTAAAACCACCACACTCTACGGTGCTCTCAGTGACCTGAACGACACCAGTCGCAACATTCTGACGGTCGAAGATCCGATTGAGTACAGTCTGCCGGGGATCGGCCAGACTCAGGTGAATACCAAGGTTGAGATGACCTTTGCCAAAGGTCTGCGCGCGATTCTGCGTCAGGATCCAGATGTGGTGATGATTGGTGAGATCCGTGACCTTGAAACGGTCGATATTGCCATTCAGGCCTCATTAACCGGCCACCTGGTGTTGTCAACGCTGCACACCAATACCGCGATTGGTGCCGTAACCCGTCTGCAGGATATGGGGGTCGAGCCCTTCCTGTTGTCCTCCAGCCTGATTGGCGTGATCGCTCAGCGTCTGGTGCGGGTGCTGTGTAACGATTGCAGGATTGAAGCCGTCGCCGATGCCAGTGAATGTGAATTGCTGGGCGTCGATGCTGCCAATCCACCGACTATTTACCACGCCAGAGGATGCGAGAAATGCAACCAGCTTGGCTACCGTGGCCGTCAGGGTATTTATGAAATCATCGAAGTGGATGAGACGATGAAAACCCTTATCCATGACCGCTCTGGTGAACAGGCGCTGGAGCAGCATGCCCGTACTCTTGGGCCGAGCATCCGTCAGGATGGTATCCGTAAAGTACTGGGTGGCAGTACAACCATTGAAGAACTGCTGCGGGTGGCGAAAGGTTAGTCATGGCAGCATTTGAATATCAGGCGATTGATGGCCGCGGCAAGCAGCTGAAGGGGGTATTGGAGGCCGATAGCGCGCGTCAGGTACGTCAGCAGCTGCGGGATAAGGGCTGGACGCCACTGGCGGTTGAACAGACCGCCCAGAAACAGAAGAAAGACAGTGTGTTTGAGCGTCAGCCAAGCCTCTCGGTGCCTGAACTGGCCCTGATTACCCGTCAGCTGGCGACGCTGATTCAGGCTGGCCTGCCGATTGATGAATCGCTGCGGGCGCTGTCTGAGCAAACCGGCAAGCAGCGCATAAAAGCTATGATTCTGGCCATTCGTGCCAAGGTCCTTGAAGGATACACTCTGGCCAAAGCGCTGGCGGAATACCCTAAAGCGTTCCCGCATCTTTATCGCTCAACCGTCAGTGCCGGGGAGCACGCCGGTCATTTGGACGGCGTACTCAATCGTCTGGCGGATTACACCGAAGCCCGTCAGGCGGCTGATCAGAAGATCAAGCTCGCCGCCATGTATCCGGTCATTCTCACCATTGTGGCTATTGGCATTGTGGTTGGCTTACTGACCTATGTGGTGCCCGACATTGTCGATGTATTTGTGAAAAACGGTCAGGAATTGCCGGGGCTGACGCAGTTCATGCTGGACCTCAGTCATTTTATTACCGCCTGGGGACTGTATACGCTGATCGCCATTGTGGCTGGACTGGTGGCCTTTGGCCGGGCGCTGAAAAACCCGGCATTCCGCAGTCGCTATCATTTGTTTCTGTTACAGATTCCGGGGTTGCGCGGCTTTGTTAAAGACGCCAATACCGCCCGCTTCGGCAGTACACTGGCGATTCTGACCACAAGCGGGGTGCCCTTGGTGGATGCGATGCGCATTGCCAGTCAGGTGGTGACGAATATGCCGATTCAGCAGTCTCTTGCCCAGGCAACCATCACCGTCAGCGAAGGGGGAAGTCTGCACAAGGCGCTGGCCGAAACCGGCTATTTTCCACCCATTATGCTGCACATGATTGCCAGCGGTGAAAACAGCGGCGAGCTGGACAGCATGCTGGCCCGTACCGCGCAGCAGCAGGAAACCTCGCTGGAGAATACCGTGTCCGCACTGGTGAAGATTTTTGAGCCCGTCATGCTGCTGGTGATGGGCGGTATTGTGGCAACAATTGTCGCGGCAATTATGTTGCCGATTCTTGAATTACAAAAAATGGTTCAGTAGGAGAGCAGAATGAAATCAATGCGTAATACGAAGCGTCAACAGGGTTTTACATTGCTGGAAGTGATGGTTGTTCTCGCCATTATCGGCGGCATCATGGCGCTGGTTGCGACCAACATTATTGGTTCTGCCGGTGATGCCCGGGTCAAAACCACCAAAAGTCAGATCAAGCTGATTGAAAATGCCCTTGATCTCTACAAGCTGGATAACTTTACCTATCCGACCACGGAGCAGGGTCTGGAGGCGCTGGTTAAAAAACCGAGCAGTTCACCTGAACCGAAAAACTACAAAGCGGGCGGTTACCTGAAAGGCAACAGTGTGCCCACGGATTCCTGGGGTAACGAATTCCTCTACTTCCTTGATAAAGGCCAGTACGAGATTGTTTCCCTCGGTGCCGATGGTCAGGAAGGCGGCGAGGGTGAAGGTGCCGACATCAGCAGTCTGGACAAATAATGCACAAGCCGCTGCAGCAGGGATTTACCCTGCTGGAAGTGATGGTGGTGCTGGCCATTATTGGCGGTCTCCTTGCTATGGCGACGCTGAGCAGTGGTGATCGCCAGGCTCAGGATGAAACAGCCCAGTTTGCCCGCCATCTCAGCACCCTGTTTTCAGCCTATCGGCAGGAGGCGGTATTTCAGAATATCGACCTCGGCGCGGCTATGGACGAACAAACCCTGCAACTGCTGAGCTTTCAGGATATTAACAGTCAGGAATTCAGCGCCAACAAAACCCGGGAGGAGCTGGATAAGCTCAGCAAGAATCCCTGGCAGCCTTACCGTGGAAATCTGAAGTCACAGCTCGAGGCCCCTGAGCATGTTTTCATTGCGCTGACCGTTGAAGGTCAGCCGGTTGATTTTGACAGCCTGCTGGATGAAAAGGACGGAGCAAAACCTGCGCTTATGTTTCTTTCTTCGGATGAGTACACGCCTTATCTGCTGACACTGACCCACGACAGCGATGATCACTTTCAGGTGCTGATTCAGGGGGATGGGTTTGGTGCTCCACTCATCCGGGTGGAAACCTATGAAGACTGAACGTACCCAGCGTGGTTTCACCCTGATAGAAGTCATGATCGCCCTGACGGTTTTTGTCGCCATTGCCGCCACCATGAGTGAGACCGCCAGTCAGAGTGTCGGCAGTCTGCTGCATCTGCAGGATAAAACCCTGGCCTCATTTGTGGCCGAAAACCGCATGGTGGATCTGCGTCTCTCTGGTTTGCCACCGGTTGGTGAGAATACCGATCAGGTGGATATGGCAGGCCGCGAGTGGAAAATAATCACCCGGGTGGAAAAAACAGAATTTCCTGAAACCCACCGCGTGACGGTATCGGTGGCGGATATGCAGCACAAAGACAGCAATCTGATCTCGCTGGTCAGCATTATGAGCAAATACTGATGCGGCCATTCTCTGCCGGAAAAGGCTTTACCCTGCTCGAGGTTCTGATCGCGGTTGCCATTACGGCCATGATCGGCGTCGCATCGACACAATTACTGAGCAACGTCATCGATTCAAAGCGTGCCAGCGAAGTGCGGTCGGAGCAGTTGGTCAGCCTGCAGCGCTTTAATATGGTGGTCAGCCGCGATCTGGAACAATTTATAAACCGCAGTATCCGTGACCAATATGGTGATACGCAGGCCTCATTGCTGCTCGACAGCGGTGACTTTCCGATTGAATTCACCCGTGCAGGCTGGCGCAACTCCCCGGTCAGCAGTGATCCGAGGGCAGAGCTTCAGCGAGTGGCGTATCGTCTTGAGCCCATCGACAGCGAAGTTTGTGAGCCGGCGCTGCAGCGTCTGCAGTCCTGGGGGGTTGCGGAGCCGGAACACGACTGTCTGGTGCGCTACTTCTGGACTGCGCTGGATCGGGCCAGTGACTCCGTGCCACAGCCGCAGGTAGTGCTGGAGCAGCTGGAGCAACTGGAAATCGACCTCCTTGTACAGCAAGAGCGCAAAGCCGGTGAGGGACAGAGCGCAGAGATCAGTGGCCGTGACTGGTACAGCGCCTGGCCGGCTTTACAAAACAGCAATGAAGAAGAGCGTCCGTTAGCGATCCGCTGGCGGCTGACCTTGCCGGCGCTGGGGGATATCGAACGCCAGTGGTTGCTGGCGTGGGGGCCGGATTCATGATGCGGACGGGCAGCGTCCGGCAGCGTGGCCTGGCACTGATCACCGTACTGCTGATCTTTGCCATTGTATCCATGCTGGCCGTCGCCATGATTGATCGTCAGTCAACGGATGTGCAGCGCAGTGGCAATATGCTTGCTCTGCAGCAGGCCCGGTCTTATGTGTTCGGGGCGGAGCAGGCCGTCAAAACGGGTTTGTATCTCGACTGGAAAAACGACAAAGAAATTGATCACCGCTATGAAGAATGGGCACAGGAGCGAACGTTTCCATTGTCGCCGGGATTGGCCAGAATCAGCATCGCTGATGCCATGGGGCGCTTTAATCTCAACGGGTTGAGTGCTCCTGCCAGCAATAAAACCACGCAAAAAATCCGTTTCACTAACTTACTGAATCGGCTGGGGCTGGACGTTGCACTCGCCGACACCCTGGCACGCTGGATGGATGAAACCAGTCAGGATGATGATCGTTATCAGGGTATGGAGCCGCCTTATAAAGCCGCCTATCAGGGCTGCAAACACACATCCGAGCTGTTACTGCTTGAGGGCATGGATATGATCAGCTTCCGCAAACTGGAGCCCTATGTCGCCTGCTTGCCGATAACCGCCCAGCTGAACGTGAACACGGCCAGTGCGATGGTGCTGGCATCACTGGATGCCGGTTTGTCGCTGGCGGATGGTGAAGCCATTGTCAGCGCCCGGGGTGATAAAGGCTTTAAAACCGTTGATGACTTCTGGGCACTCAGTCAGGTGGAGCCCTTTACCAAAACGAATGACAACCCCGCTACCGAACAACCGGACGCCCCGCAGACCAGAGTGCGCTGGGACAAAACCGACTTCAGTGTAAAATCCGAATACTTCGAGACCTTTATCCGGATTGAGCTGGGAGACCGTATCGCCACCGCAGAGATGCTGATAAAACGCGACAACAGTGATGGCCGGATGACCACCCTGTATCGGGATTACTCCCGCCGAGAGGCGAGGCGGGAGCCTGTAACCACTCAACCCGGCGTGACGCAATAAGGTGTAATGCATGGAAACCGTTAAGGCCCTAAAAACCATCAAAGTGCAGTGGAGTTCAGTCCGCGGCAGCTGGACTGTTACGGCTGTGGATCAGATAACCACGGATTCTCAGACATCGCAGTCGCTGGCGGCCTGGGCTGAAACTCAGGCCGATCTGACCCCGGTGCGGCTGATACTGTCAGCCTGTAATTACGCCACCCATTGGGTATCGTTGCCGGGTGTCAGCAATCGTCATCTGGCGCGTGCGCTGCCTTATGCGCTGGAAGAAGGCCTGATTGAAGATCTGGCCAGTTACCTGATTCTGCCTGCCGGCAATGAGGGCAAAAAAATCCGTGCGTACGTCGTCGCCAATGAGCTGATCGAGCGTTTGCTGGAGGAATGTGAGCTGCATCACCTGCAAGTCCGGGAGCTGATTCCGGAAACCCAGTTGCTGCCGGATAACGGAGCGGTTATGCAGCGCCAGAACGGTGGCTGGGCTATTCGCATCCCCGGGATTTTTGAGGGCTGGGTGATTGATAATGCCCTGACCCCGGTGCTGGAATCATTGTTTGATCACGACTCTGCGGGTGAGGGTGACAACGCCCGCCAGATAGCGGGTCTGATCATTATGGCCGCACAGCTGGATCAGGCGCAGTTACTGAAAACCACCCTGGAAAGCAGTTTCGCCGGTATCTTTACCGAGATTGAGCTGCAGGCTTCCGACGGTATGCAGCAACGGCAACAGCGCCTGCAGGGCAAGCTGACCAATCTGCTCACTGGCCGTTTTCAGATACGCGAAGTCGCCGAAGACCGCCCGCCGGTCTGGTGGCGGAGTCTGGCTGCCGTCGCCGCGCTCTGGCTGGTTACGCTGACGCTGTACCTGTTTATTGATAACTACACCCTGCAGCAGAAGTCGCGACAGGTTCAGGCGGAGGCCATCAGTCTGTACAAAAGCCTCTTTCCCGGTGAACGCATCCGCTCGCTGGAGCGTCAGATCAAAGCCAAGCTGGAGGGTAATGGTGAGGCCGACGGTGCCGGTTTTATCGGCACAACCAATGTGCTGGCGCGGGTGTATGCCGCTCAGGGGCTGCAAAAGCAGGTGCAGTTGATGTCATTGCGTTTCAACGATCGTCTGCAGGAGCTGGTCGTTGAAGTTCGCGCCAGTAACCTCAGTGAGTTGCAAACCCTGCGTTCGGCACTGGAAAAAGAAGGTCTGGTCGCAGAAGTGGCGTCAGCGACGAATGACAAAGACGGCGTTAAGGGCCGTATCAAAATCGGAGGTTCGGCATGAACGGGCGTATTCAGGTCATTCAGGGGCAGTTGCAGGCGCAATGGCAAAACAACAAAGCCCTGCAGGCTGCCCGGCACTGGTATCAGGCACTGCCATCCCGTGATCGTCTGGTGGTTAAGGGCGTTGCCGCGTTGCTGGTGCTGGCGCTGGTGTTTGTCACCGTATACGCGCCATTAATGCGCAGTCAGAAAGCGGCGGCGCTGAGTCTGGAAAAGAATCTGGCTACCTATAACCTGCTGGCTGACAATGCGCACCGTTTTGGGGTTGTATCGTCCGCTGCCACCGATGCGCCCATTCTGGCTACCGTGACACAGCAGGCAAAAAAGGCGGGCATCGTCCTCAGTCGCTATGAGCAGGACGGTAAAGGTCTGCGGGTCTGGGTTGAGAAGGCCGCATTTGATGATGCGATCACCTGGCTGGAAGGGCTGCAGGCACGCCATGCAATCCGGGTCAGTCAGATCAATATCGACCGTACCGACCGCTCTGGCCTGGTCGATATCCGCGCCACGCTGACTCCCTGAGTCGGTTATTCTGAAACGGATAAGGGGAGTGCTATGAATTACGACTTCGAGTTATTGGTCATCGGCGCGGGTTCCGGCGGCGTGCGTGCCTCACGGATGGCGGCCGCGCGTGGTATTAACGTCGCCGTGGTTGAAAACCGCTATCTGGGCGGCACCTGTGTGAATGTTGGCTGCGTGCCGAAGAAGATTTTTGTCTACGCCTCGGAGTATGCCGAGACGTTTGAGGAAGCCCGCGGTTTTGGGGTTAACGGTCAGCTGGAAAGCTTTGACTGGCCCACGCTTCGCGATAATAAAACCAATGAAATCAAGCGACTGAATGGCATTTATAATAATTTGCTTGAGAACTCCGGTGTTAAAATCCTGCACGGCACCGCCAGTCTTCTCGATCCCCACCGGGTGAAAGTGGGCGAGCAGGTGTTCAGTGCCGAGAAGATTCTGGTCGCCACCGGCGGCTGGCCGTTCAAACCGGACATTCCCGGTGCCGAGCTGGCCATTACCTCGAATGAGGCCTTTTATCTGGATGAATTCCCCAAACGTGTCGTCGTCGTCGGTGGTGGCTATATCGCGGCAGAGTTCGCCGGAATCTTCAATGGCCTGGGGGCTGAGACCCATTTGCTGTATCGCGGAGAGCAGGTGTTGCGCGGTTTTGATGAAGGCGTGCGCAACTTTGCTGCCAGTCAGATCACCCACAAAGGCGTTCGTATCCATACCCAGACCGATATCCGCCGCATCGAACGGCTGGCGGATGGCAGTCTGCGCTGCCAGCTGAATAACGGCGACAGGCTGGATGCCGATTGTGTGATGTACGCCACCGGCCGAAAGCCGCTGACCGAAGGTCTGAACCTTGAAGCGCAGGGCGTTGACCTGCGTGGCGACGGCAGCATTGTGGTTGACCATTTTTTCCGCACTGCGGTGCCGAGCATTTACGCTCTGGGTGACGTCATCGGCACCCCGGCGCTCACGCCGGTGGCGCTGGCCCAGGCCATGAAACTGGTGGCGCACTGGTACGATGGCGACAACGAGCCGCTGAGCTACGACACCATTCCGACGGCTGTTTTCTGCCAGCCGAATATCGCAACCGTTGGCCTCAGTGAAGAGGAGGCGCGGGAGCGCTTTGGTGATGATCTGCGGATTTTTGAATCCGATTTCCGGCCAATGCGCCACACGATGTCCGGCCTGCCGGAGCGTACCTTTATGAAACTGGTGGTCCACGCCAGCACCGATAAGGTGATTGGTGCTCACATGGTCGGGGCGGAGGCCGGGGAAATTATTCAGGGTATTGCCATCGCCATCAAGGCCGGGGCAACCAAGGCGATGTTTGACAGTACGATTGGCATCCACCCGACCGCTGCCGAAGAGTTTGTCACCATGCGCTCGCCCCGCGCCTGAGCTACTGCTCAGGACGAAAGGCAGGCATCAAAAAGCCGGTACTGTCTCCAGTACCGGCTTTTTTGTGCGCTGAATCCGCCGATATCAGCCGATATCAGCCGCAGAACACCAGGCGCACACTGTCCAGCGCCAGCTGTGACTGGGCAATAGCATCCAGCACCGCATCACGCTCACGCTTAACGTTGTCCACTAACACAGGCGGAATGTTCGGGTTCTGTTCGCTCAGCGCACTCAGGCGTTCAAGGCGGGCAGCAAAGGCTTCCGCCGCTTTATTGCGGGCGCGTTCAACCATTTTGCTCAATTGGGCATTGCCCATTTTTTCCAGCTTATGGATCAGCGGCTGCACGGATTCCGTTTTCTGCTCAACCAGTCCGCGTGCGGTGCCGCGCTTTAACGGTAAGACGAAGGCTGGCAGTTCGCCATCATTCACCTTCAGCTCACCGGCTGGCGTCATCATCAGATGCATGGCATTCGGTGGCAGGTAACGCTCAACCGCCAGTGCTTTCGGTGCCGGGCAGCGGGCGACAAACTGCAGTTCGATAAAGCAGTCACCGGTGCGGAAATCATGATCCTCGATGTAACCGGCGCTGGCATTCCCCGCCGGGCCACTGGTAATAAGCTCCAGCGCCTGATCCACAAACGGATGTTCCCAGCTCAGGAATTGCACATCGTCGCGGGCGAGGGCGATATCGCGCCGGGTCGTCGCCATAAAGCCGTCTTCCGGCAGATGTGGCATATCCGGCACCAGCATATGATCGCCGGGGGCAATGGTGATGCAGTCGCCACCGAGATCGATCAGTTCCAGACCAAAGGCATCGGCGAACAATTCCAGAAAGTCATTCAGCTCGGCTTCGTCTTCGATGTGGGTGATGGTCATGTCTTTTGCCAGGCGGCGTGCACGCTGCGGATGGCAGGAATGCAGTTCCAGCAGACGATCGCGGCCTGCTTCCAGACTGGCGAGCAGTTCATCACGCTCAGCAGCGAGCTGACGAGTGAGCTCATCCAGACCTTCGCCGCTGACCAGTGCCTGTTCAATGGCGCTGCGGTGCTTTTCCAGCAGCGGCTGGGCTGCCGGGTTCGGACGACTGAACAGGTCAATGCCGCTGTGCAGTAATTGCGCCCAGCGACCACTGATATGATCACGGAACGCCGGGATGTAGATTTTAATGTCTTCCGCCTGACCAATACGGTCCAGACGACCGATGCGCTGTTCAATCAGATCGCAATTGAATGGCAGGTCGAACAGCACCAGGTGATGAGCAAACTGGAAGTTGCGGCCTTCCGATCCGATTTCAGAGCACAGCAGGATGCGCGCGCCTTGCTCGTGATCGGCAAAGTAGGCCGCGGCACGGTCGCGTTCAACCAGATCCATATGTTCATGGAAAACCGCCACCTGAATGCCGCAGGTTTCCCACAGCCAGGCTTCCATATCCAGAACCGTCTGGGCTGCATGACAGATCAGAACGATCTTGTCTTTGCCGGTGCTGGCCAGAATATTCAGCAGCCAGTCGGTGCGGGCGTCGTCATCGCACCAGCCGGTCACGCCCAGCTCGGGGTGCAGATCGGCCAGAGTGGGCGGCAGATCATCACTTTGCGGGGCTGGCAAAACGGTCAGCTGAGGCAGGCGCTGTGGAAAACCACGAACGCCGTGACGGGTGTTGCGGTACAGGGCGCGACCAGGACCATGACGGTCAATCAGGGTTTCCAGCAGGCGATTGCGCTGACTTGCATCGCTGATATCAGACCCGGCATGGTCTGGCAGCAGGCGGAGCAGGGTGGCCTGTTGTTCGCTGTTCAGGCTTTCATTGCCCGCCAGAGCGGCGGCAAGGTCGGCCACCGGCTGATAGGCCTGCTGCTCAGCCAGAAACTGTTGCAGTGATGGGTAGCGTTCGGGGTCCAGCAGGCGCAGGCGGGCGTAATGCCCCTGTACGCCGAGCTGCTCCGGCGTAGCGGTCAGCAACAGCAGACCCGCCACCTCACGCGATAAGGTTTCCACCAGTGCGTAAGCATCATCAAAACCTTCTTCACTCCACTGCAGGTGATGGGCTTCATCGACCACCAGCATATCCCAGCCGGATTCACGGATCTGCGGCGCGATGGCTTCATGGGTGGCCAGAGAAAGCGGGCAGATGAATAACTGGCCAGTGGCGAAGATGTCATCATCGCCATCTTCAAGCATGTCTTTGCTGACCAGAGAAAAGCGCAGGTTAAAACGGCGGATCATTTCCACCAGCCACTGATGCAGCAGGTGGTCAGGCACCAGCACAAGAACGCGCTGAATGCGTTGTTGCAGCAGCAAGCGGTGAAGAATCAGACCGGCTTCAATGGTTTTTCCCAGACCCACTTCGTCCGCCAGCAGGACGCGCGGGATGGAATCCTGTGTGACCTGCTCGGCAATGTAAAGCTGGTGAGGCAGAAGGCTGGTGCGGCCACCCAGTAAGCCGTAAAAAGGCCGCTGGCGCAGCTTGCTCAGCTGCTGCAGCGCCATCTGACGCAGTTCGTACAGGTTGTTGTTATCAATCTGGCCGGAGAATAAACGGTCGGTTGGCTGATTCAGCTGAATCTGACCACTGAGGTGAATCTCGGATATTTCGCGTTCGCCATCGCTGTAAAACACAATGCCGTCGATATCGGTGACATCGGTAACGGTCAGAGTGCTGCCATCCTGCAGTGGCAGAAGATCGCCTTCTTTGAAAATAACACGGGTGAGCGGGGCGTTCTGGCGCGAATAGCTGCGCACATCATCGATGGCCGGAAAATAGATGGTAACGACCCGGAAGTCGACATTTTGCACAAGACCGAGGCCCAGATCGGTTTCGGCCTCACTGATCCAACGCTGACCCACTGTATACATATAAGCTTAACCCGCAGATATTTTGACGTGACAAACAGAATCCGGCAGCCGTATGTCCACCGGTAAAAACAGGCGCGCAGTCTAGCGCAAGGGGGCTTTAAATCCCACCGGCAATGGACGGTTGCGGGCATTCACCGCGGCTTTTTGCGTTAAAAAGCCGGAATGCGCGGTTGAAGCCAGACATTGATGAAACTGTCCGGTTGCCCGCCCTTTGCCTGTGCCGCTAATATCCCTCTGCCTGATCCCGTCGGAATCCGGACATCATCTAAACAGGAAGTTAATTATGGGCAAAACCCTGGCACTGATCATCGGCTTGCCGGTGATCGCATTAGGAGGCGCTGCGGGCTACGTCACTTATCAGAATGCCGAACGCTACGACGCACGCTCTCAGCAATCATTACAGCAACTGAATCAGACACTGATGCCGCAGGGAATATCGGTTCGACGGGAAGAGGTGGAGCGGGGATTTCTCGGAGCCAATCGTGAAGAACTCTATCATTTCCGGCTGTTGGGCGAGGCACCTGCCGACCTGTTCAGCATCCGTCATTGGGTCAGTATTGAACCGCACCGTGCATCAGGCACCTTTGTGGTTGATGCCCAGCTCGGCATGGCCGGTATGCTGTTGCAACAGTTGCCTGAGCTGGCAGCAGGCCAGCAGGGCGAATGGTCGCTGAATGGCAACGAGGAACGGATCTACGCCCGCTACCAAACCGGCCCTGTGAATATGCCACTGCCGGATGGCAGCACTCTGTCGCTTGCACCGCTGGTTTTGCAGGCTGAAAGCGCTACCGATGACACGGCAAAAGGCCGCGCACAGCTCAGTCTCGCCAGCGTCAGCCTGAGCGGTGGCGCGCAGGGTGATGCACAGCTGAACCAGTTTGAGTTTCAGTTGACCAGCCATCTGCGCAATGGCACTCCGTTTATCGATAAGGCAGGCTACCGGATTGGTGACCTGAGCGTCAGCAGTCCGCAGCTGAGCGTCAAGCTGCTTGGGCTGGTCAGCGAGCAGGCCGCTCTGATCGACAAAGGGATACTGGCTTCACTGACCACACTGAACATCGGCAGCCTGCGGGTCAGCTCCGCGGATAAAGACCTGAGTGTCGATGCCAGTCGCTTATCGCTCTATCTGGATGGCATTCGCTGGCAGGCCTATCAGAAACTGCTTGAAACGGCTCAGGCATCGGCAGATGCAGCCTCAGCAACGCCGGAACTGATGGAACGCGCCGCAGACGTATTGGCATCCGGCGCCAGCATCACGCTGGAAACCTTCGAAACGGCCTTTATTTTCAATGACCTGAGTCCGGCTGGCATAGGTGCCAGCGGCGATGTGAAACTGAATGGCAAAGTCTCGCTGGTCAGCGGCGATGCCACAACACTGCTGCAGGATTTCCGCACGCGCCTGAATGGAGAGCTGCAGGTTAACCTGAGTCGCAGTCTGATGCAGGGCCCTCTGGCAGAGCACTTTGTCAGTCTGCTGGATTCGGGCATGCTGGAAGATCGGGATGGACGCCTGATCAGCCGCCTGACACTTCGTCAGGGGCAGCTGAGTGCTAATAATCTCGCCGTTCCATTGTGATCGTGTCAAACGCCGGAGCGGAAATCGGCTCCGGTTGCGGTATTGTCAGGGCAGGCCGGAGCTCAACGGATACCTATTCTGGCCGTGAGGAGGGCAGACCACTCCTCACTCAGGTTCTGAACTGGCCAAGCAAACCGGCCAGCTGTGATACATCGGTATCCAGCTGCTTACGGCTCTTCTCTGCATCCACACAAAGCTGATGATTATCCTGAGCCTGCTTCAGAATACTGGTCATGCTGGTGCTGATATGCAGCATCTCACGCTCCTGATCCTGAGTTGCCCGGACAATATCCCGGTTCATGCTGTTTATCTGATCAACGGTTGCCACAATCCCATGAAAGGCTGTGGATGTTTTATCAATCCGCTCTTTGATGATCAGTGTTTTCTGTTGGGCACCGCTCATTACCTCCACCGCCCGTGCAGAGCCGGACGTAATGTTGGCAATGATACCCTCAATGTCTCTGGTGGATTCCTGAGTCCGTGACGCAAGATTCCGTACCTCATCAGCAACCACGGCGAATCCGCGACCGCTTTCTCCGGCACGGGCAGCCTCAATGGCAGCATTCAACGCCAGCAGGTTGGTTTGCTCTGCAATGCTGCGAATCACCTCCAGCATGCCGGTAATCTGCTGGCTGTCAGCCACTAACCCCTGAATGACCTGTGCGGCATTATCAACCTCGCGCGCAACTTCATCCACGCCCGAGCGTGCATCGGCGACCACGCCTTCGCCAGTGCGGGTGGTGTGAGAAGCATCGTCTGAGGCTGCTCTGGCTTTATCCGCAGCCTGCAATACCTGACCAAGAGAGTGGGTGATGTGTTCAATGGCCGTGGCCATCTGGGTTGTTTCGCGCAATTGAACATCCACCCCCTGAGCAGAATGCGCCGTGATGGTGCCAATGGTGTGACTGGTGGCTACCAGTGACTGATTACTGTGCTGCGCTTGTTGCAGCAGATGCTGGAGCTTTTCCACAAATTTGTTAAAACCCGTTGCCAGCTGGCCGGTTTCGCTGGTTTTTCCGGCGCCGGGCAGTCGTACGGTAAGATCCCCCGAACCTTCCGTTAACTCACGCAGATTGCTCAGAATACGGCTAATCGGGCTTGTGATGGCTTTGTGAGTCAGCAAATAGAGCAGGGCGGCAATAATCAGCCCCAGAAGCAACCCGCTCAGGAGTTGCCAGCGGGCGTTGCTTGTCAGGTTTCTGACCTGGCTTGTTTCTGCTTCAACCTTGCTGTCCGCCTCGGCTTCCAGATTGCCTATTTCGTCCAGCAGCGCGTACACGCTGCGCTGGAACTTCGCATAAGTATCACGGGTATCCTGACCCTGCTGCAGCTGAGATACCAGATCATCACGCAACTGGTGGTATTCGCTAAGATAGCGATGAAAAGTGCTCAGTTGCTGCGGATCAATCAGGCCCGCTGATTCCATGCGACCCAGAGATTCATCAGCCATTTCGGATGCGTTCGCGAGCGATTTAATGGCCTGCGCTGAATTCACTTCATTGTGAACCAGCTGGTAGATGGCAATAACCTCCTGCTGCACTCCGATTTGTCCTTCCATGGCACCGTCGGCGGTATCCCAGGCCGGGCCTGTGATGTAGCTGAGCAATCCGCTCAGCTTACCGCTGGTCTGCCAGCCGACCCAGGTATTAAGAAGAATCAGCGCCAGAAAACAGCCAATTACCAGTAAGAGCGCACGTTTAATAGTCATAAAGATGATTCCTTAAATCTCGATGTACAGACGCAACCCGACAGCCAGCGAATCTCGCAGATCAGGATCGGTACCAGGGTTCTGGATATAGTAAAGACTCGACTGCACAGCAAACCGCTGCCATGGATACTGGTAGGTCAGCTCCCAGGCTGTTTCAGCAGCATCCAGTCCCGGATTTGCATCCAGAAATGTGGAGCTGTTGCGCGCATGGGCAACCGCCAGGCCAAGACCATCACCCTCAGTCAATGGATTGTTCAGACGAACGCCCGCCCCGTAATAAGCACCGATCTGATTCCTGTCCGGGTGCGCATTACCGGCCTGGATAAACAGCTGCACCTGTTGATTCAGGGTAATCTGCCCCATGGCGTAAGCACCCTGATTGCGGTCAGATGGATCGCCATCAACCGGATTGTCGACGTCAGCGGTGTGCCACCAGCCGCCAACACCGACGGCGTAGCGGTCGGTCGCCAGCACGCCCCATTCAGCGGCGTAGAAACCACCGTCACCCTCATCAAAACGGATATGGGTACCGGAGGTTTTGTGCGGATGTCCCGGTTTGCCATCATAGGCGGCCAGGCGCAGATAGTGTTCATCGCCTTCAATGGCCAGCATAACGGCGAGGGCGGTGACAGGGAAAATGGAAGGTGTTGCCTGCGAAGCCTCTGTACCTATACCAAAAGCGGCATGACTGAATAAATCAGCTGCCTGAAGGCTGTAAAACGCGCTGTTGTAATCATGCAGCCCACCAATTATCTGTATGCGCCCTTCAGCAAAGGAGTGCCGGTACCAGAATTCATAAAGGCGCAAGGCATTTTCTGCCTCAATGTTGGAAATGGTTTGCAGATCACCGGTCATTTCACCGGGTTCGCCACCGTACAGGCCGAGCACATAAAGATTCCATTCGCCGTTTTGCCACCAGTCAGCGGCAGCGGTGTCGAGCGTAACCGTAAGATCGGCGTTTGACAGATGCCGCCAGCCGGTTTCAATTCCGCCATCAAGATTGCGTACTGTTTCCAGTGTAATCAGCGATTCCAGATTCAGGGCCTTGGCTGGCTCATCAGCAACGGCTGGCCACAGGAGCATGGCATTCAGCAGCCAGATTGTGCACAACAGCGGGGGTTTATTCATCAGCAAATCCTTCGCAATGACCGATCGCTTATAGCGTAGCGGACAAATCCGCCTTTGCACTGAGCGGCAATTCTGAGCCTCAAGCAACAATGCGGCTCAGGTCGGGTTCATTCAGACGTGACCGGAAAGGGGTGCGGAATTGCCTGAAGTTTGGTGACGGTGCTCATCCTTATATTTCCGATAATTGATATTATCGGAATATGAGAATATCCTCTGAAAACACCACCGGCACGAACCTGTTTGCGACTTCCGGCAACGATCAGCGGCCAGTTTTCAGCGGATTTCCGTTTCGGCCAGACTTGTCGCTTTAACAGTGCTCGATGATGGCTTCAGGCTTATTCATGATGAAAATATTGTTTGAAAACAATTGGTTATGGTTCATATCTAATGAGAGTCTGAAGTTTTTTTCACGAATGATCTTCCCGCACGAAGCGCGCACGTTGCCAAGCTGAAGCCAGAAAGGCCCTGCAACTCAAAAGACCACAGGATTCAGATCGAAATACAGACGAAACCCGGGCTTGGCGTCGTTCTCGCTTTAGTCTCCGCGCCGTAAAGGTCTGGCTGCCTCAGGTCGGCGTGCGAACCGAACGGAGGCGACCTTTAACCCATGCGCGCACTGTATGACTTGGACTGACACTCATTCCTGTGTCATATTTCCGATAATTTTAGTCATCCACAAATTTGCGGCTGACCGCCGTCCAACCACTCAGCAGACAACATGCCTATACCTGATATTGCATCCGGCCTCAGTCAGCCGCCCATGCCTTTAATCGATCAGCTTGATTATCTGGGCAATCCTCTGAGCAGCGCCCGTCAGGTGCTGACGAAGCACCCCGGACTGCAACGTATCGAGGGCACCTTTGAGGATCTGGTTCACACCTTCAGTTTTCTTGTGAGTTATAACGGCAGCACCGCCACCTTTAACAGTTACCGGCGTGAAGTTGAGCGTCTGCTGCAATGGTGCTGGCTGGTACGTGGCTGTGGTCTCGGCGAGCTTAAACGCCAGGATCTCGAAACCTATATCCACTTCTGCCAGTCGCCGCCTAAGGCCTGGATTGGCTGCAAACAGGTAGCGCGTTTTAAACATCATCAGGGTGAGCGCGTTGCCAATCCGGACTGGCGGCCCTTTGTTAATCAGGCGGTTAAGGCTGATCCGCAGGCGCGAGCCGTGTTTTCGCTGTCGCAGAAGAGCCTGCAGGCGCTGTTTGCTGTGCTGTCGACGTATTTCAATTATCTCCTGCAGGAAGACTATCTGCGCATCAATCCGGTGGCGCTCATCCGCCAGAAAAGCAAGTTTCTGCAACGTCATGCCTATCAGGAGCCGGTAAGGCGGCTGTCGAATCTGCAGTGGGATTTTATTCTGGAAACCGTCGAGCAGCTGGCCCGAGAACACCCGGCTGAGCACGAGCGCTCATTGTTTGTGATGCGCCTGCTGTTTGGCATGTACCTGCGCATATCGGAGCTGGTGGCGGATGAGCGCTCGACACCGGTGATGGGGGATTTCCATACCGATGCCGATGGCAACTGGTGGCTGCGTGTGGTCGGCAAAGGCAACAAAGCACGACTGGTGACGGTATCCGACGAGATGCTCGCCGCCCTGCGCCGTTACCGTGAGCACCTGAATCTGCCGCGCCTGCCCTATGTTGGCGAGCAAACGCCGCTCGTGCAGCGTTTAAAAGGTCGCGGCCCGGTCACCAGTACCCGGCAAATCCGATATCTGGTGCAATCCTGCTTTGATCAGGCCTTTGAGCGCATGCGCAGTCAGGGACTGGAGGATGAGGCTCAGGAGCTGCGCGTGGCCACCGTCCACTGGTTGCGCCATACCGGTATTTCTGAAGATGTAAAATTCCGCCCGAAAGAGCATGTTAAGGAAGATGCCGGTCATGCCAGCATGGCAACCACCGACCGCTACATCGACACCGAGCTGCGCGAGCGCCACGCCAGTGCCCGCCATAAAAAGCTGAAGCCGGAGCTTTAGGCCCCGGCTTCTGCTTGTGCGATGCGCATAATCTGCCAATACGGCAGGCAGCCTCAGTGCATATATTGCCCGCCATTGGCGGAAATATTGGCACCAGTGATAAAGCCAGCCTTGTCGTCAGCCAGGAAACTCACCACCCGCGCAATATCTTCAGGCTCACCAAAACGACCGACCGGAATGCCTTTGCGGATGTCCTCGCGGATTTCTTCCGGCACATCCATGATCATGCTGGTGGCGATGTAGCCCGGCGAGACGGTATTCACAGTGATGCCTTTACTGGCCACTTCCTGTGCCACGGCTTTGGTGAAACCGTACATCCCGGCTTTGGCTGCGGAATAGTTAGCCTGACCAAACTGGCCTTTTTCACCGTTGATGGAAGAGATATTGACGATCCGCCCCCACTTTTTCTCCAGCATGTCGTTAATCACCAGACGGGTCATGTAGAACACGGACGTCAGGTTGGTTTCGATCACATCATGCCAGTATTCAGGCGACATTTTACGCAGCGTGGTGTCGCGGGTGATGCCGCCATTGTTGATGAGCACGTCGATGGTGCCGAAATCTTTGCGGATGCCGTCAATGCAGGCTTCGCAGGATGCAAAATCACGGATATTGCCGAAGGCCAGAGCAATGTCATACCCCTCTTCTTTCAGCGCATCCTGCCAGGCCTGAGCCTTGTCGTGATTACCGCCGTGATAGTAGCCGGCCACTACCTGATAGCCATCGTCATGCAGCTGCTTGCAGATGGCAGTACCAATGCCGCCAGTTCCGCCGGTTACCAGTGCAATGCGTTTTGTCATGTCCTACTCCTTCAGTTTCATGATGAGATGCAATAGCAGAGTGCTGAGCCGGTATGACAATACGATGACGTTGCACTGTTTGGCAGCACGTCTTTCCATCAGGTAATGCTTTAGACATATTTTGGTAATAAACAAACCAGTCTAAATCCATACTGGCCCGCCCTGCGGATGCTCAGGCCATGGAAGTAAGGTATACTTCGCGCCCCAAATTTTACCGCCCCGCCTCCCTATGAAGTTCGTAATCAAGCTGTTCCCGGAAATCACCATCAAATCCACCAGTGTGCGCAAGCAGATGACCAAGATTCTGCGTCAGAATCTGCAGAACATATTCCGCCGCCACGCCATTTCGGTGGATGTTCAGAATCGCTGGGACAGCCTGATTGTTCTGGTCAACCGTGATGATGATGCGGCCCGCCGCCAGGCCATTCAGATCCTGTCGCACACACCGGGCATTGCTGCGGCACTTGAGATCACCGAATACACCTTTACCACGCTGGACGAAGCCTACCAGCGCGTGCGCGATGCCTACCGTGAGCGCGTCGCCGGCAAATCCTTTTGTGTGCGCATCAAGCGTGCCGGCCAGCACGATTTCACCTCTCATCAGGCCGAAATTTACATGGGTGGCGGCTTTCTGAAAGAGACCGATGCCCTACGTGTTGATCTCCATCGTCCGGATGTGGTGGTACTGGCCGAACTGCGTAACGACAAGGTTCAGGTGGTGCAGCAAACCATCAAAGGGCTGGGCGGTTATCCGCTGGGCAGTCAGGGCGATGTGCTGAGTCTGATTTCCGGCGGCTTTGATTCCACCGTTGCCAGCTACCTGATGACCCGTCGCGGCCTGAAGACTCACTTCTGCTTCTTCAATCTTGGCGGCAGTGCGCATGAGATCGGCGTGAAGCAGGTGTCTCACTACCTGTGGAGTACCTTTGGTGAAAGTCACCGGGTTAAGTTTGTTACCGTGCCGTTTGAGCATGTGGTCACGGAGATCCTGACCAATGTCGATACCGGCCAGATGGGCGTTGTGCTGAAGCGTATGATGCTGCGCGCTGCGTCGCGCGTCGCGGAAAGCCTGAACATTCCGGCGCTGGTCACCGGTGAAGCCGTAGCCCAGGTTGCCAGCCAGACCATCACCAATCTGGCGGTGATTGATGAGGTTGCCGACCGCATGGTGCTGCGTCCGCTGGCGGCCATGGATAAGCAGGACATCATCGACACCGCACGCCGCATCGGCACGGAAATGTTCGCTGCCACCATGCCGGAATACTGCGGTGTGATCTCAGTCAATCCGACCACTGTGGGTGACCGCAGCAAAGTGGATGTGGCCGAAGCCAAGTTCAATTTTGATGTATTGGAGCAGGCATTGGCCAATGCCACTTACCAGCGCATCGATGACGTTCTTAACAGCGCTGAGAGTGGTCTGGAAAACGTTGATATCGTTACCACGCCGGGCCTGAACGATGTGATCATCGACATTCGCCACCCATCGGAAGCCGCCGATGCGCCCCTGAATCTGACCAATAACCGCGTGCTGACCATTCCGTTTTACGATCTTGATAACCGCGTAAACGAACTGACAAAACAACAGCCGGATACCCGCTTCCTGCTGTATTGCCAGAAAGGCACCATGAGTAAGATTCATGCCCATCATCTGATGAGCGAGCAGCGCGGTCACTTTGCGGTGTTTATGGAGCCGGGCTTTGCTAAACCCACCCATAAGGTGGAAGCCAGCGACAGCAGCGAAGCCTGAAGCGCGGCTGCGCGCACAAAAAAGCCGGAGCGGGTTGTCCTGCTCCGGCTTTTTTGTGACCGGCATTCCGCCGGTCATGCGCTCACCTTTCCCTTAAACTCTCACGCCCTGTGATTCACAGACCGGCGACTTACAGGTCAGCGCTGATCTCAAAGCGATAGCCGGTGCCCGGCGCTTCAATAAAACCACTGTCGATATAGTCCGCGTCCAGCACATTGGTCGCCGCAACGGCCCAGCTCCAGCCATTATTCTGCTGCTTTAAGCCCAGATCCCAGATGCGGTAACCATTCTGATCATAGCGATCTTCAAATTTATACAGCGAGGTTGCGCTCAAACCCGGCAGCAACTCATAGGCCAGTGACAGTATGACCTGATGCTCAAGCTGCGATTTGCTGTAGCGGGCCTTCTCATACTGATTGGTAAAGTCCTGAATCAGGCGGGTATAGCTCAGACTGACCTTCTGCAGACCGCTTGCTGCCAGCAGGCCGGTGGCATCCAGCTCTGCATCAAAGCCTTTGGTATTAATCGCATCAATGTTGCGTGCGGTGTAGTAATTAATGGCCGGATCGGCGACTTCAGCCGCCGTCTGGGTGTAATCGATGGCATCGGTGGTGTTGCGTTTAAAAACCGCCAGACGGGTTTGCAGACCCGCCAGATTCAGGCGTGCACCCAGTTCAGCACTGTTGGTCTGTTCAACGTCAACGTCCGGATTCCCCTTGTTTGCACTTTGGTTCAGATACAGGTCGTTCATGGTCGGCACACGCACGCTTTTACCGGCGTTCAGATACAGTTGCTGACCAGCCGCCAGCGGCAGGGTCAGCCCCAGCACCGGCAAGGTATAGCTGTCGCCGCCGTCATAATCGAGATACGACAGGCTGCCCGCCAGCTGCACGCCCCCAAAGTCGTACTGGCCAAACGCAAAAGCGCTGCCGTATTCACGTTCATGGCGGGCGCCCACAATGGACGTGCTCTCAATGTCTTCCTGATTAAACTCGTAGCCCAGCGCCAGTGATTCATTCAGACGAAAACGCAGACGGCTCTGCCAGGCGTTGGTCTGATGCACAGAGGGGGAGTAAGTCAGATAGAAAAACTCATCGTCGTGCTGACGCCAGTTAACGGCAACATCGACACTGCGACCCGCAGAATAACGCTGCTCGTGGGTAAGATAAGCGTGGCGCTGAATGGTGTTTTCATTGGCACGCTTGTCGGCTCCGGCATAAAAGCCCTGGGCGCCAAAACCCCGGTCCAGATAGCCCAGTCCCAGTACCGTGGTATGCGCATCATTCTGATGCACCAGACGGTAGTTGCCCTGCTGACTGATGTAATCCAGATCAGCGCCTTTGATGTAGGTATCCGATTCCTGCTGACTGATCGCCGCAAAGTGGCTCCAGTTCCCCTTAGTTTTGGCCAGGCTCAGCAAGCCACGGGCGTAATCTTTGCTGCCGGCTTCGGCTTTTAACAACGCGCGGCGGCCATTGTCAGACTCCACCTGCTTGCGTGTAACCAGATTGATCACCCCGGCATTCCCGTTCGGGCCATACTGCCCGGCGCCCGGACCACGGACGATTTCAATGCGCTCGATATCTTCCAGAGTAACCGGCAGATCGAAATTATGATGGCCGGTCTGCGGATCGTTCATGCGCACGCCATCGACCAGAATCAGCGTCTGTTCATAACCGGCACCACGGATGCCAAGATCGACCTGTGCGCCGCTGCCACGCTGGCGCACATCCAGTCCACCCACCCACTCCAGCGCATCGGCCAGATTGGTCACTGGCAATAAGTCCAGATCGGCGCGTTCAATCACCTCGACCGCAAATGCCTGTTCGGCAACATTCTGCCCGAATAACTGTCCGGTAACGCGTTGCGCATCCAGTTCAACGGCATCATCTGCCTGAGAGTAGCTGCTGAAAACCGAAGCCATCAGCGCAGCCAGAATGGCTGGTTTGCAGGGGGTGTATCTCATAGAAACCTCATTGGTCACAACGACCGGAAAAGCCGGTGAAAATTAATGGCGCCCAGTGTAGTGATTTTGACTCAACGCCCAACTGGTCTGTTGACGGTGGGTTTTCACCTGGGCGTTTTTCGTTCAGCAGTAACAACATTCAGTAGGCGCCTGACCTCACCGCCCCGTACTGCTATGATACGGCCTTCATTTTTTGCTCCTTGCCTGTCGTTCAGGCGACCGTTTCGGGATGGGTTTATGACCACAATCATCAGCTTCAACATTAATGGCGTGCGTGCCCGCCCTCACCAGCTGGAAGCCATCCGCGATCAGCTCGATCCGGACATTCTCGGCCTGCAGGAAACCAAAGTTCAGGATGCCGAATTCCCGCTGACGGACATTCAGGCGCTGGGGTTTCATGTCGAGTTCTTCGGCCAGAAAGGCCATTACGGTGTGGCGCTGTTAAGCAAAACCGCGCCGCTGTTTGTACAGAAAGGCTGGCCCTGGGATGAGACCGACGCACAGAAGCGCATTATTCACGCGCGCTACGAAATCGACGGCAAAATCTGGAATGTGCTGAACGGTTATTTCCCGCAGGGGGAAAGCCGCGACCACGAAACCAAATTTCCGGCAAAAGAAAAGTTTTACGCCGACCTGCAGCGTTACCTGAGTGAAAACTTCACCCCGGCCGACCGGGTGATTGTGATGGGTGATATGAATATTTCACCGGAAGACACCGACATCGGCATTGGCGAGCCGAACCGTAAGCGCTGGCTGAAAACCGGCAAGTGCAGTTTTTTGCCGGAAGAGCGCGAGTGGTATCAGCGCCTGCTCGGCTGGGGATTGCAGGATACCTATCGCAAGCATTATCCGGTCAGCAACGACACCTTCAGCTGGTTTGATTACCGCTCCAAAGGTTTTGATGACGAACCCAGGCGCGGACTGCGTATCGACCATATTCTGGCAACGTCTGCGGTGTATGAAGAATGCACCGCCGCGGGTGTCAGCTACGCTATCCGTGCACTGGAAAAGCCATCGGATCACGCACCGATCTGGGCAACCTTTTCCTGAACGGATTTTGCCTCAGACCATAAAAAAACGGCGCTTTATGCGCCGTTTTTTACATTCTGCACGGCTCCGGACATCAGCCCGGATACTGCTCCAGCGCATCCAGGTATTCCAGCCAGACCCGGGCATTGGCTGCAACGTCGGCCAGCGTCAGTGCCTGCTGAAAATACCGCCGGGCGGTTGCGTAATCTTTAAGCTCATAAGCACAGCCACCGGCCAGCATGAGTGCACGTGATTTGTCGCGCTCAGACAGGCCTTTTTTCAGCGCGGCTTCCGTATCCGTCAGTGCCTGCTGGTAGCGGGTATCCTGTTGCTGCATCTGTGCTGCCCGGTACAGCAGGCTGCCGTCGTCCATAAATGCACTGGCTTCTCGCATGGCAAGCACGGCCTTGTCACGCTCGCGCCCCTGTTGCCAGGCGGCTGCCAGCAAACGCCAGTTACGTTCGTTTAACTCAATGGTCTCGTCGCGGATGTGTGCCTGCAGAATACGTCCCGCACGTTCCGGAATGTTTTCACTGATTAACAGCTGCACCAGCAGCAATAGGCTGTCCGGCTTTTGCAGGTGACCTGCAGCATAACCCAGTTCCAGTGTGCGCAGGGCCAGTGCAGGTTTTTCCAGCATCTGGTACACCGCCGCCTGTTGTTGCCAGTAGTCTTCTTTGCCCGGATTCATGCGCAGCAGGTCATCCAGTACGGCAGCGGTTTCGGTGTAGGATTTTTGCTGGTAATAGCCAGCCATCAGCATCTGCAGCCAGTTTTCTTTTGGCTGATCACCGCGACTGCGCGCCCGCTCAATGCCACGAACAGCCCAGGGTACAGAAGCTGCGTAGTTCTTTTCCAGCTGATGAGCGGAGGCGAGCGTAATAAAACTGATCGGCTGAATCCAGTCGGCGGGTTTTTCGTTCGCATTACGTTTTGGGTTGTTGTTGCTCTCCTGCTCCAGTCGCAGGATGTTCTTCAGCCGGGGCTCCAGTTCCGCGATGGCGGCTTTATTGTTCTCAGCCGCCAGATGGAGCTGTGCAATGGTGGTGGCCAGTGCCGACTCCTGCGCGGCAGCCAGTGCATTCAGCGCCAGTGCCTTGCCGTACCATTCGATTGCCTGGCGGTTCTTTTCCTGCAGCAGGTACAGCTGTCCGTGCAGCTGATAGGCCAGTGCCAGGCCAAAGCCCGGATTCAGGTCTTCTTCCAGTTCCAGCAGGGCCTCTTCGGCCTCACGGTATTGCTGAGCCGCCAGCAGTTCCTGAATGGAATTGAGCGCTTCATAGGTTGATTGTGACAGGCTGTTATTCGCAGCATGACTTAATGAAATCAGCGCACTCAGCAGCACGATAATAAGAAGACGCATCAGGAACTACCCAGTTTGAATTCGATGGTCTGTGTCGCCTGTTGTGCAACCGGGCGGCCATCCGCCATCTTTGGCTTGAACTTGTATTTGTACAGCGCCCTGATCGCCTCGCGCTCAAACACGCCGCGCGGTTCCGCCTCGATGATTTCGACATTATCGACGGTGCCTTCCGGGTTGATCGACAAGCGTGCAACCACAAAGCCTTCGATTTTCTGCCGTACAGCTTTTTGCGGATACACCGCATTCATCCGCACCAGCGGAATGACGTCGGTATCACCAAACCCCATGCCGACCACGGCATCGCCCAGCAGTGAACTTTTCGCCAGGGATAAATCAGGATTAACGTCCGGCATGTTAAAGGGAAGCTGTTGCATCGGCGTATTCTGCTCAGCCACCGATTCTTTCGGCAGTTCTGGCTTTTTCGGCTTTGGCGGTTCCTGCTTGCGGCGCTCTTTCAGCTGGGTTTTGCTGTCTTGTTTCAGGCGCACAAAGTCGATGTAGGTGCTGTCACGGTTGTCGCGTTTCAGCTCGCCCGGGCCGGACACCATCTGATGCATCGCCCAGAACAATCCGAGACTGATGCCGCAGGCCAGTAATAAGGCTATGGCCAGGCGTGACATCAGTTAGCGGCCTCAGCCGAAATGGAGATATTGCTGATGCCGGCCAGACGCACCTGATCCATGACCTTCACCAAAAGGCCGGTCGGTGAGAATTCGTCCGCCTGAATAATCACCGCTCCTTCGGGATTTTCGGCCTTCATGCGTTCAATGTTCGGGCGTACCGCGCGCACATCAATCGCGCGCCGGTCAATCCAGATTTCGCCATTGGCGCGGATGGCGACCAGAATGTTACTACCCTTTTTCTCTTCCGCCGTTTGTGCGCTCGGGCGGCTGACGGTTACACCGCTCTCTTTCACAAAAGAGGTCGTAACAATAAAAAAGATCAGCATGATAAAGACGATATCCAGCATCGGGGTAATGTCGATATCGTTGCCATCGGCTTCACTATCGGTGTGACGACGTGCCATAACTAATAATCCGTATAATTCAGTCGGTCGGAAGCCATTCGGCGAGCTGATGCACGCCGCGCTCACTTAAACGTTTAAACCGGGTGCGGAAATACAGGCCGGTCAGGGCCACCACTAATCCGGCCATGGTCGGAATGGTCGCCTGGGAAATGCCCGAAGCCATGGCCCGTGCATTACCGGTGCCGGTCACGGCCAGCACATCAAATACGCTGACCATGCCGGTCACGGTTCCCAGTAATCCCATTAGCGGACAGATGGCAATCAGAATGCCGACCAGTGACAAATACTGCTGTGCCGCCTGTTTCTGCTGGCTGAGCCACGCCGCGCGGATTTTGCGCGCACTCCAGCTCTGGTGTTCGCTGCGCTGCGCCCAGCGTTCGGCAATAACGCGGTTCAGGCGCGGCATTTCGCGGTAGAAAAACCACAAACGCTCAATAATCAGGCTCCAGAGCAGGACGCACAGCACCAGAATGCCGTACAGCACCGGGCCGCCCTGAGCCATAAAGTCCAACAGCCACTGCATTTCAGTTGCCTTTTGGTGTCTTGTTGGCGACGTTGGCGTTGTTAGCGCGATTTTCCAGTGCCTGGGCGATCAGTCCGGCGGACTGCTCATCCAGCAGCTGAATGAGTGCCTTGCTGCGTGACGCCACCCAGTTGTGCGCCAGCAGCAGCGGGATCGCGGCTAGCAGACCCAGGACGGTTGTGATCAGTGCCTGGGAAATACCGGACGCCATCAGCTTAGGATCGCCGGTACCAAAGTTGGTGATCGCCTGAAAGGTGGCAATCATGCCGGTTACCGTACCCAGCAGGCCCAGTAACGGGGCAATACCGGCAAACAGTTTGATGATGGTCTGGCCGCGCTCCAGAGCGGGCAGTTCACGCAGAACGGCTTCGTCCATTTTGGCTTCCAGAACATCCACATCCAGCGGCTGTGGCAGATCACGATAACTGGCCAGCACCCGTCCGAGAGGATTGTTTGTCGCTGCGGTATCGATGTTATCCAGCTGCTGACGGACCTTGCGGCCAATACTGCCCAGCACGGCCAGACGCCATGCCGCCAGAGCCAGACCGATCAGGCCGAGGCCGATAATGATGTAGCCGACCAGAGCGCCCTGCTGCACCCGCTCCAGCAGATCGGGGCTTTCCAGCGACAGGTTGAGCAAGGCGCCACGGCTCGGATCCAGCGCTAAAGGCGCCACGGCGGCGTCGGAGTTCAGCCATTCCGGGATCATGCTGGACGCATCCGGCTGCCGCCCGAGCATCTGCAGTTGCTTCAGTTCTGCGTCGTAAGCCAGGTAACCGTCGCCATCAACCGCATTGAACACGCCCAGACGGGTTACATTGCGCGTCTGTGGCCTGCCATCAGCACCAATCACCACGCTGTCAAAAGATGTTACGGCACCGTTGATCGTCATTTCCTGCAGCAGGCTGAACCATAATGCTTCCAGCTCAGCGATGTTGGGCAATTCCTTCGCTTCGGCCAGCTTGTTCAGGTCGGCTTTGCGCTGAGGAATCTCAACCGAGGTCAGACTGTCGGCCAGAACGGTGTTCAGATCATTTGCGACCTGGCGCACCACGCCGAACATTTCGCCCAGATTGCCCACACGTAAACGCAGCTCTTCTTCGCGCTCGGTCAGGGCCTGCTCATTGTTATCGAAACGCTGCTTGAGCGAATCCGCCAGTTGCTGTTCGCGCTTCAGTGCTGCCCGCGCTTCGCTCAGCATGCGCTTTTGCACCGCCAGATCGTTGCGGAATTGCGCTTCACGCGCTTTGTTCTGTGCCGATTCCTGATCGCTGTACTGGCCGATCTGTTCGAGCAGTCCGGTCAGCGGGTCCGTGTTACCGGCAGCAGGAGCGGCGGCGTTTTCAGCCAATGCGCTGACGCTTAAAGTGAGGACCAGTGCCGGGAGTACAACGGAAGACAGTAAACGCATCATTGTTGCGCCTCCTTCTGCTGGCTGGCGGATGTCGGGGTGACTGCGTTAAGGGATGCCTGGGTCGGCAGCGGCAGCACCATCAGTTCCGGTGCGGCAATCTGCTGAGCGACTTTTAATGCTTTGCGCAGGTCTCGCATATACCCGTCGTCCAGAGCCAGCCATTGATTCTGGCCTTTATGCCAGAGCCATGCGTGCTGGCCGTCATTGCTGATGCGGTAGAGGGCCAGGCGACCCACACGCAGAAAATCGTAGGAAATGTTATCCATCTGGCCACGGTAGGCTTCAATGTTGCGGCCGTAGTCCACTTCCACCTGATAGGCTTCCAGCACGCGGCGGAATTTTTCTGATACGGTCACATCGGCACGGGTCAGAACGTCGTTCAGTAAAGCGATGCGTGCACCGCGCTCCTGTGGCAGGAACGGTGTATCCAGAGCGACAAACTGCTCCAGAGAATCCAGCATGCGGCTCATCAGTGGCAGAATGCCCCGCTCGGTGCGTTCAATTTCGGTAATCTGACGTGCCAGTGATTCCAGCTCTTGATCCTGATTGTACACAATAGCCGCCATCTGTCGGTTGTACAGGCTCAGCTGCTCGGTTTCAGCGCGTATCTGGCGATATTCATTGAGCAGCTGCTGGGTCTGATCATCCAGCTTTTCGATCGTCTGCTGGCTGCTGCGGCCGCCCTGAGCGGTAGTAGTCATCTGATTCTGGGCGCTGGTCAGGGTATCAGCCTGAACGCTCAGTGTGCTGCAGAACAGTACAGCGGCAAGGGTGTGCGGAGTTTTCATGACCGGTCGTTGTCCCTGTCAATGTGAAGTGATGTCTCGTGAGCGAGGAGTCTAGCGGCGCTGTATTAACGTTAACTGAATGCCGCAGAACGGGTTGAAGCAAAAGCCGGCAGCATTATGCCGCCGGCTAAGCAATCAATCAATAATCATTCGCAATCAAGCCCAGATTTGCCGCCACGCGTTCGCTGCCGCGCGGCGCAATCACGGCTTTGCTGCCGGTCTGGTTGCGCAGGTATTGAGCGGCCACGCGCTGGACGTCACTCCATTGCGTTGCCAGTACCCGCTCGCGGAATTGCTGACGCAGTGCTTTGCTGCGCCCGCTCTTATCCTGATGAAAGTTCTGTTTGGCCTCACCCGCCGGTGATCCGGGGCGATCCATATTGCCAATCAACCCCAGTACCGACTGTTCAATCAGATCATCGCCACGGCTGCGTGCCAGCAGCCAGTCGATGGAGGCGGCAAAGTCAGAAAAGGTGCCTTCCACCCGCGGATCGCGGTAGGAATAAAACTTAAAGCAACCCAGCGCAGAGTCTTGTGTGGCACCGGCACCGTAGGCACCGCCACGTTCGCGGATAGCGGTATGCAGGAAGGCGTTGCGCAGCAGTCCGGCCAGTACGGCCAGTGGTGCCGCATCCGCATGATCCATGGTGACGGTTGGCAGCGCCCAGGCACAGAAATTCACCTGCGAATCCACCATCCAGTACGTCGCGGTTTCCGGCATGTTCCAGCTCAGTGTGCCGGTCGTTGCGGCAGGCTGTTGTGACCAGCATTTCCTCAGGCTGGCCAGATGAGCGGCAGCGCCCTGCTCGTCATGCACCAGCAGAGCCTGTTGTGGCGACGCAATCTGCTGATAAATATCCAGCAGTGCGGCGGACAGAAATCCCGCTCCGTCTTTCTGGGCGCGCTGTAAACGTTCTTTGAGGCGCTTTATCTGGGGTAATCCGCCCAGCTCATTTGCGACACTGGCCGCATGATTGAGAGGCGCCGCCGCCAGCGACATCGCCAGGCCGTGACCATTGCCGGTGATGCCCTGTTCGCGCCGCGATCTGGCCTGGGTGAGCAAATCCAGCAGACGGGTTTCTTCCGCGAAGGTGGGTGTCAGCCAGGTTTCCTGCATCAGTGCGCTGAATTCATCGGCTTTCGCGGTCAGTGCTTTGCCGGTCATGACCAGATAACCATCGATCTGATGGGGGTCATCCACTTTGCCTTTTACGCTGGCGTAAGCCGACAGACTGCCAACCAGCGAGGTCTGCTTCTGCTGCTGGTGCAGGTAGTCGTTACCTCCGGCGCCCACTTCACTCCACGCCTGAGTAAAAAATGGCAGCCAGCTCAGCTGCTCCGCGCTGAAGGTCGGTAGATCTGCCAGCAATTGCTGATAAATCAGGCCATTGGTGCCGGCGACATATTCGGTGACGGGTAGACCATCAGAATGGTGCTGGTCGGGTGCGACATAACTGACTTCCGGGCGCACATCCGCCAGTGTCACCTGTGGCAGCAGACCCGGATCGTCTTCCTGCTGCTGCCGCTCTTTCAGAGCCTGAGCCTGATCAAGGATGGCCTGTTTTTGCTCCGCAGTCAGGCCAGCCTTAATCGCGGTCAGGCGCTGTTCTTCGAGGCGTTTCATCTCGTCGTTTACGCCATTGTCCGGGCGCAGGGTGAAGCGCACCCGGTGACGGTTATTCAGCAGCAGACGCTGTACTGCCTCCTGCATAAAGCCGGGCTGGCTGGCTTTGGCGCGCAGGCGCTCCAGCGCCGGATCAAGGTTCAGCAATGCCGCCGGATCGCCGTAATGGGTTGCCGCCGGCAGTGCATTGAAAATAAGTTGCAGACCGTAAGGGTAATGATCGCCACCGATTTCGCGCTGATGCAGTTCCAGCTGATGCAGTGCCGCATCAATCATGCTTTGTTCAACGCCGTTCCCGGCGACACTCTGCAGCGTATCCAGCACCAGCTGCTCCAGCGCCTGAGCGTGTTCGGGTTCACTGCCTTCAATGCCGCACATAAAGCTCATTTCGCGGTTGGAATCTTCCAGCCCGCACAGCGGTGATGGCGCACCGCCCAGATCGGTTTCTTCCAGCGCCCGGCGCAGTGGCGATGCGCTGTTATCGAGCAGCACCTGACTGACCAGATGCGCTTCCAGCTGGGCATCGAGATCGGTGGATTCGCCCAGCAACCAGCCCAAAACGTGGTGGGTCTGAGCACTCAGGTCTTCGCTGTCGATGCCGAAGCATTGTTCAACCGCCAATGGGGCTGCGTAGCGCTTTTCCGGCTCAACGCGCCACTGTTTATCCTGACGTTCAAAGCGGCTCAGAGCCTGGGTTTCGAGGGTATTGTGCAGATCACTGATATCCAGATTGCCGAAGGTCATAAAGATGGCATTGGATGGGTGGTAATGGGTTTTGTAGAAGCTGACCAGCTGATCGTAAGTCAGGTCGGTAATTTCTGCCGGTTCACCGCCACTGTTGTAGTGGTAGGTGGTGGTCGGAAACAGATAGCTGCTGATGCCCTGCCATAACTGGCTGACCGTGGACGACATCGCCCCTTTCATTTCATTGAACACCACGCCTTTGTATTCCAGCGGTGAATCGGCATTGCCTTCTTCGCTGAATTCAATCCGATGCCCTTCCTGGGCAAAGTCCAGCTCGTGCAGGCGCGAAAAAAACACGGCATCCAGGTACACATCGAGCAGGTTTCTGAAGTCTTTATCGTTCTGGGAAGCAAAGGGATAGGCAGTCCAGTCGCTGCTGGTCATGGCGTTCATAAAGGTATTCAGTGAGCGCCGCGTCATCATGAAGAACGGGTCGCGCACCGGGTACTTTTCACTGCCACACAGCGCGGTATGTTCCAGAATATGCGCCACGCCGGTGGAGTCGTGAGGCATGGTGCGCAGAGCAACCATAAAGGCTTTTTCATCGTAGTCGGTCGCCAGATGGTAGTGCACTGCGCCGGTGGCGATGTGCTCATAATGATGAATATCGATATTCAGCGATTCAACGCGTGTGCTGCCGAGGTGACGAAAAGCGTTTGATGATGACATACAGCTCTCTGTTATTCTGAGGTATAAACCCGGGTATGGTATCAGGTGTCTGGCAGGCACAGAACCATCGTCACATAAAGTGCCTGCACCAGTCCGTTCCGAACCGCCCGCAGCCGGCCACAAACCACAGGAGCCTTATGAATACCGAACCGCGCTGGGATGATGAATTCCCGGTTAACCACGAATGCCTGTATCTGAATCACGCCGCCGTTGCGCCCTGGCCCGAACGTGCGCGGATTGCCGTCAGCGATTTTGCCGCTGAAAACACCGCGCTCGGCGCCAGTCGCTATCCGCACTGGAGTGCAATGGAAGCCGGCCTTAAACGCAACCTTGAAGCCCTGATTGATGCTCCGCAAGGCTCCGTCGCACTGGTCAAAAACACCTCGGAAGCCTTGTCGTTTGTGGCCAATGGGATTGATTGGCAGGCGGGTGATGTCGTGGTGATCAGCGATCAGGAATTCCCGTCCAACCGCATCGTCTGGGAAGCGCTGGCACGCAAAGGGGTCAGCGTCATGGCGGTTGCTCTGCCCTGGGATGATCCGGAATCACAGCTGCTTGATGCCATTGCACAAAAGCCGCGCCTGCTCTCGGTCAGTGCCGTGCAGTATGCCAGTGGTCTGACGCTGGATCTGGTTCGGTTGGGTGACGCCTGCCGTGAGGCCGGGACGTTGTTTTGTGTGGATGCGATTCAGGCCGTTGGCGCCCTGCCATTCTCAGTACAGGCAATTCAGGCCGACTTTGTTATGGCTGACGGGCACAAATGGTTGCTTGGTCCGGAAGGTCTGGGTTTTTTCTATGTCCGGCCGCAGATTATGGATCAGCTGGCCCTGTCAGAATTCGGCTGGCATATGGTCGAGGATATGGGTAACTATGACCGTCAGGACTGGCAACCGGCCACCGATGCCCGCCGTTTTGAGTGTGGCAGCCCCAATATGCTCGCCGCAACGGCATTAAAAGCCAGTACCGATTTGCTGCTCGAGGTGGGAATGGATCAGGTGGCCACCCGGGTGGTGACGAATGTTCTCTATCTCAAGGCATTGCTGGATGATCAGGGCGCCAGTTTTGTTAATCCCCTGCTGCATCAGCGCCCGTCCGGCATTCTTACCTTTCACTTCCTTGGCAAAGACAGCGCTCAGCTTTACCGGCTGCTGATGCAGGCGGGCGTGATCTGTGCCAATCGCGGCGGCGGCATTCGCTTCTCACCGCACTTTCATACCACTCAGGAGGTGATGGAAGATGCGGTGGATGCGGTGGAGTGTCTGCTCGAAGCACTCTGAGTGCGCCGCTTGCTGCCATAAAAAAGAGCGCCCGGGCGCTCTTTTTCTGCTGCTTACATCGTGTGCGTTATGCGATCCGACTTCAGGGCACCGGCCAGATAGGTTTCAATCTTATCGCGGGCCATGCTTTCATCGCCGGTAAACTGTACGCCGATTCCGGCGACTTTATTGCCCTGCGCACCTTTCGGTGTGACCCAGACCACTTTGCCTGCGACCGGAATTTTCTCAGCCTCGTCCATCAGTTTCAGCAGCATGAAGACTTCATCACCCAGCTGATACTGCTTATTGGTGGGAATAAACAAACCACCCTCTTTGATGAAAGGCATGTAAGCGGCGTAAAGCACGGATTTGTCTTTAATGGTCAGCGACAAAATGCCGCTGCGGGCACCTGAATTGGCGGTCATGCATACTCCCCGCGATGACTGTCCTGAACGATCTGCTGCCAATCCAGCAGCAGGGATTCAAGCAGCAGCTGTTTATTATAGTTACCGCCACCGGACAACAGTTGTCCAAGAACGGCCTGAACTTTGTGCTGCAAGGTTATCAGCTTTGCCGGATTCAGGGTAGCGCACGACAGCAGCTGAAAAACCTGATCGGCGAACACAAGCTGCGTTGGACTGGCACCCAGTTTAGCCTTAAGACAATCTGATAAAACAGAATAAAACCAAGAAGTTACATCCAGAAGCTCAAGTTTATTCCAGCCCTCAGCAACGGTTTGCAGCGCAATCTGACCGAGACTCCACTGGCGCAGCAGCTCAAACCAGCGCTGCTGCTGGGTGCCTTGCTCCCGCGTCAGCCAGTCCAGTGCCTTCAGTGGTGCCCGATGGTTCATGCGCAGAGCCTGCTCCGCCACCTCCGTGCTGAAACCATGCTGCTGCAGCCAGGTCAGGGCCTCGGCCTGACCCGGAGGACTGAGCTGCAATCGCTGACAGCGGCTGCGGATGGTCGGCAGGACCGAACCAAAGCGCTCCGTTTCCAGTAACAGGAAACTCTCGCCCGGCGGCTCTTCCAGGGTTTTCAGTAAGGCATTGGCGGCATTGGTATTCATCACCTCGACCGGGCGCAGACTGACCACCTGACAGCGGCTGATCTGCGGCGTCTGCGCGAGGAAATCATTAACCTTACGGATGGCATCAATGCGGATCTGGCGGCTGCCTTCTTCCGGCTGGCACAGCAGGAAATCCGGATGAGTGCCAGCCATCCAGAGCTGGCAGCTGTGGCAGTTGCCGCAGGGCTCAGCATCATCGCGCAGACATAACAGCCACTGTGCAACATACAGCGCCAGCTGATGCTTGCCGATCCCTTCAAGTCCGGTCAGCAACAGAGCATGGGGTAAACCACTGCCTTGCTGGCGGCGAACCAGCTCATGCCAGACAGTCTGATGCCAGGGTTGTACGCTCATGCTTCAGCCCTCACGGCGGTGGCAACAGGTGTTGCAGAACCTGCTCAATCTGCTGCTGTACGTGGGTCAGAGGCTGGGCGGCATCGATACGGCGGAAGCGTTCATGCTGAGAAGCCAGCCAGTCAAAACCCTGCTGTACCCGCTCAAAGAAATCGAATTGTTCCTGCTCAAAACGGTCAATAATTTCGCCGGTCTGGTCAGCACGACCACGGGCGCGCCCCATGCCAACGGCCAGCGGCGCTTCCAGCAGCAGGGTGCAATCCGGCTCCAGGCCCTGCTGGACCAGCGCTTTCAGCTGTTCAATCTGGGTCAGTGGCAACTGGCGGCCAAAGCCCTGATAGGCAATGGTGGAATCCGTAAAACGATCACACAACACCCAGGCGCCGCGTGCCAGCGCGGGTTGAATCAGCGCCTGCAGGTGCTGGGCACGGGCTGCAAACACCAGCAGCAGCTCGGTCAGGGGTTGCATGGTTTCAGCGTGATGGGCCTTAAGAAGGCGCTCGCGAATGGTCTCGGCGATGTCAGTGCCGCCCGGCTCACGGGTGACGACAACCTCAATGCCGCGGGCTCGCAGCCAGTCAGCACAGAAAGCGATATTGGTGGATTTACCCACGCCTTCTCCACCTTCAAAGGTAATAAACAAGCCTGCCTGCGGCTTTGTCATACGGGATGTTCCTGCTCAGGATTCTGGCACAGCGGCTTCTGCCGGTGCCGATCGGTAATCTTTTTTGCGGCGGAAAATCTGATATTCCCGCACCGCTTTGTTGTGTTCTTCCAGAGTCGCCGAGAACTGGTGGCTGCCGTCACCGCGGGCAACAAAGTACAATTCATCGCCTGCGGCCGGGTTCAGTGCAGCATCCAGTGCGGCACGGCCTGCCAGTGCAATGGGGGTTGGTGGCAGGCCTTTCTGGCGGTAGGTATTGTACGGGTTTGTCCGGTCCTGCAGGTGCTTTTTACGCAAATTGCCGTCAAATTGCGGGCCAAGGCCATAAATAACCGTAGGGTCGGTTTCCAGGCGCATATTGTTCTGCAGGCGGCGTACAAAAACGCCGGCAATGACCGGGCGCTCAGCCACTGCGCCGGTTTCTTTCTCCACGATCGACGCCATGATCAGTGCTTCATAAGGGCTGCGATACGGCAAGCCTGATGCACGGGCTTCCCAGGCTTCAGCCAGCTGCAGGCGCATGCGCTGGTAGGCCTGACGAAGAACCGACGAGACGCCTTCACCGCTGTGATAAACATAGGTATCGGGGTACAGCCAACCTTCGGGATTTCCTGGCAGACCAAGTTCTTCAGCCACCCGATCCGGGGTTAGCGGATTCAGATCCTGAGTCAGGCTGGGAGCCTGCGCCAGAGCCATCAGGGCATCTCTTAGTTGCAGACCTTCAATCAGACTGACCCGGTAAGTAACCGGCGAGGCCGTGGCCAGAAAATCCAGCAATTGCATCCCGCTCAGTGCAGGCGGAACATCGTATTCACCCACACGCAACACCCGTTCCTGCTCGGTCAGACGCGCCTGAACGCGCAACAGCAGCGCCGAAGGCAACCAGCCATCGGCTTGCCAGCGGCGACTCAGGCTGCTGATGGTATCGCCACTGACCACCTCAATTCGCACCGTTTGCTCATTACTGGTTGGCAATTGCCAGATGGTCAGCAGCGTGGCGCTGAATAATACAATGGCAAGGGAAGACAACATCAGCAGGCGTTTGCTCAGACTCATGCGTAAAGATTCTCCAGATCCTGCTGCAATGCTGCGATTTGCTGCTGTGCCGCAGGATGTCCATAGCGCTGCCCGGTAATGTCGCAGGCCAGGGCAATACCTTGCAGGCTATTGCAGAAGAAAACAGCATCGGCCGCCAGCAGGCGCTCAGGTTCAAATGGGGTGATGATGACATTCTGCTGCTCCAGCAGCCAGCGCCGCACCACGCCATTCACGCCGCAGCCACTGAGATCGGCTGTCACTAACCGGTTATTTTCCAGTAAAAACAGATTACTCATACAACCTTCAATCACCCGGCCCTGTGTATCCAGCATCACAGCCTCCTGCCAGTGCGGCTCAAATCGCTGTCGCGCCAGAACCTGCTCCAGGCGGTTTAGGTGTTTAAAACCTGCCAGCGCCGGCTGGATGGCCAGTGCAATGTCACTGATACCAACGGTCAACCCCTGAGGCAAGCGCTGATACCACCACGCGGGCGGTGCAAAACTCTGCCATTGCAGCACCAGATCAGGCTCAGCCGGAGGGGCGTAGCCGCGAGGACCGGTGCCGCGACTTATCAGCAGTTTTCCTCCCTGCAGCGGACTTTCCGGACGCTGAGCCAGCGCCTCTTCAATGCGCTGAAAACTATCGATTGGAAAATTCAGGGCGCATAAGCCCTGCAGCAAGCGCTGCTTATGGTATGGCCACAAAGGAATGCTGCCATCAGACGCAAAGCGGATGGTTTCAAACAGACCGTCGCCATAATGTAAGGCGCGGTCATTCAGTGGCCAGTGGCTTTGCCACTGACCATCGATCCATGAGAAAGCAGTAACCGTTTCAGGCATCGTAGCGGCAAAACAACAGACTGCCGTTGGTTCCGCCAAAGCCAAAGGAATTGGAAATAGCGGCGCGAATGTTCAGTTTGCGTGCGTTGTGCGGCACGTAATCCAGATCACATCCGTCAGCAGGGTTATCAAGATTAATGGTGGGTGGCGCAATACCATCGCGCACCGCCAGTACGGTGATCAGTGCCTCCAGAGCACCGGCCGCGCCAAGCAGATGCCCGGTCATGGATTTGGTCGAAGACACCGCCAGCTGGCTGACATGCTGACCAAACAAATCCTTGATCGCCTGAGTTTCGGCAATATCGCCAATCAGGGTCGAGGTACCATGGGCATTGATATAATCGATATCCTCAGGCCGCAAGCCAGCGTCGGCTATCGCGTTTGCCATAGACATGCGTGCCCCCTCACCGTTTTCCGGAGGGCTGGTGATGTGATGAGCATCATCACTCATTCCCAGACCACTGAGTTCAGCATAAATAGTTGCTCCCCGAGCCTGAGCATGCTCAAGAGACTCAAGCACCAGCACCGCAGCGCCATCCCCCAGGACGAAGCCATCACGGTCTTTATCCCAGGGACGACTGGCCTTTTCCGGCTCATCGTTCCGGGTGCTCATTGCGCGCGCTGCTGAGAATCCGGCAATTCCAAGCGGCGAAGAAGCCATCTCCGAACCACCGGCAATCATCACATCCGCATCACCATAAGCAATGGTTCGGGCGGCGTAGCCGATATTATGCGTTCCCGTGGTACAGGCAGTGGTAATCGCAAAATTAGGACCACGAAATTTATGGCGGATAGCAATATTGCCTGATGCCATATTGATAACCGCTGCAGGCACCAGAAATGGCGATACGCGACGGGGGCCACTGTTCTGTAACTGCTGATAGTTCTGTTCGATGGTGGTAATGCCGCCAATTCCGGAGCCAACGGCTACCCCGACCCGGTCGCGGTTTAATGAATCAGGAAAACCGGCATCCGTAATCGCCTGCTCAGCGGCGACCATGGCATATTGCAGAAACAAATCCATTTTGCGCGCATCTTTTTCAGTCATCACGCTGGTGACATCAAACCCCTTAACTGCCCCGCCGATTTTTGTCGCGTAACCTTCCACATCAAAATGTTCGATACGGCTTATTCCGCTGTGTCCGGCACACAAGGCGCGCCAGGTGTCAGAAACGTTCAGGCCCAGCGGATTGACGCTGCCCAATCCTGTAATTACTACGCGTCGCTTCGTCATATTCCGTTCTTTCATCCCTACAGTCACAAATACGGTCGCAAGTACGATCGTAAATATGGTCACAAAACAGGCATAAAAAAAGCCGCGTCAGAAGAGGCGGCTTTCAGACTCACGAATCTTACAGATTGGCGATGATGTAGTCGATGGCTTCCTGAACGGTCGTCAGCTTCTCTGCATCTTCATCCGGAATCTCGGTTTCGAACTCTTCTTCCAGAGCCATAACCAGCTCTACAGTGTCCAGGGAATCGGCGCCCAGATCGTCAACGAAAGAAGACGAAGCTTTAACGTCTTCTTCTTTAACGCCCAGTTGTTCACATACGATTTTTTTTACGCGCTCTTCAATGTTACTCATGGTTTTTTCCTAACGTTTCAAGTTTCCTGGTGGTCTTAATGACCTCAGCCCATGTTCATGCCGCCATTCACATGAATGGTCTGGCCTGTAATGTATTTCGCGTCGTTTCCGGCCAGAAAAGCAACCGCACCTGCGATTTCTTCTACCTGCCCGAAGCGCTTGCCTGGAATGGTGGCTAGGATCGCCTCTTTTTGCGTTTCAGGCAAGATTTCCGTCATATCTGTTTGAATAAATCCCGGTGCGACACAATTCACCGTGATATTCCGGCTGGCAATCTCCTGTGCCAGTGAGCGGCTGAAACCTTCCAGACCCGCTTTCGCGGCGGCGTAGTTTGCCTGCCCGCCATTACCGGTGGCACCAATAATGGAACTGATATTAATAATGGCGCCGTTTTTTTGTTTCAGCATGGGTTTAACCATGGCTTTGCATACGCGAAAGACGCCAGTGAGATTGGTGTTAATGACCTCTCCCCACTCATCATCTGACATGCGCAGAAACAGGTTGTCACGGGTGATACCGGCGTTATTAACGACAACCCTTGGCGTGCCATACGTTTGCAGAAACGCTTTTAATACATCTTCGCTCTGTGCGGCATCGGCAATATTCAGCACCAGTGCGTCGTTGTCACCATCGATCTGCTGCAGCGCTTCGCGTACCGAAGCGGCTCCGCTTTCGCTTGTTGCGGTACCCACGACGCGATAGCCATCACGCGCCAGACGCTCCGCAATCGCACGACCAATACCCCGTGACGCACCGGTCACAAGGGCGAGTAGTTTTTCGCTCATATTCAGGATCCTTGAATAAAGGCAATCGTTGCCTGTAAGGACGCAGCATCGCCCGTATTGTGGGTTATCAGGGTTTTATCAATGCGCTTATTCAGGCCGCTGAGCACTTTGCCGGGACCGAATTCAATAGCGTTGTCAGCGCGGCTGCGGCATGCCGGTACAGCACCGGTCCAGTTAACCGGACTATACAGCTGAGCGAGCAGGCGTGATGGAATTTCAGCCAGTGTTGCCACGGCATTATCAACGTTGTGATACACCGGGAAGGCCGGTGCGCGGAAAGCAACGGCATTCAGTGCCTCACCGAATTCTTCGGCTGCGGCTCTCATCAGGCTGGAATGGAACGGGCCGCTGACCGCCAGCGGCAGTGCGCGCTTGGCACCGGCAGCTTTTGCCAGCTCGATGGCCTTTTCCACACCACTCATGGCACCGGCAATGACAATCTGGCCTGGTGCATTAAAGTTAGCGGGCTCAACCACCCCGGCAACAGAGGCGTCGGCACAGACCGTGCGGATCTGGTCTTCTTCAAGCCCAAGAATCGCTGCCATGCCGCCCTGCCCCGCAGGTACGGCTGCCTCCATCAGCTCACCGCGCTTTTTCACCAGTCGCACGGCATCAGCGAAATCAATCGCATCAGCTGCAACCAGAGCAGAGTATTCCCCCAGTGAGTGTCCGGCACCCGCCACCACGTTCATAGCCGGGCAGGCTTTCTGCAGTACGCGCCACAAAGCAACGCTGGCAGTCAACAAGGCAGGCTGGGTGTTGTACGTTTGGTTCAGAGTGTCTGCCGGGCCGTCCTGACACATAGCCCAGAGATCAAGATGGATGGATTCAGAGGCTTCGGAAAAAGTGCTCTGAATCTGAGGATATTCGGCCGCCAGATCTGCCAGCATACCCACTTGCTGCGCTCCCTGACCGGGGAAGAATGCAATTACATCGGTCATCACTTGCCCTGTATTCACGGTAAAAATCACTGTTGTACGAATTCTGAATAACGTTTCTGAATACGCGTTATCAATTGCGTTCCAACATCAGTGCCGAAAGCCGGACACATAATATGGAGCGCAATTGTTACAATAAATAGTTAACAATGCACAATATTATTGAATCAGATTCACCGCTCAGTGACTTTGCAGACGATTGAGTTCAGCCAGCAGGCGGAGCTTGTCAAAACGCTCAATGTTTTGCAGCAGGTACTCAAGGGCATATCGGTAGGCACGCTCATCAGACTTGCCATGGGTTTTTACCACCACACCATCGAGCCCCAGCAGTAAAGCACCACCGTGACGCGCAGGTGAGATCCGCTGCTCAATGCGACTAATGGCCGGCGCCCAAAGGAAGGACAACCAACGCAGAAACCAGGTATTACGGAACTCCCCCTGCAGCTGCTCACTGAGCCACTCGGACAATCCTTCACTGGCTTTCAGGGCAATGTTGCCGGCAAACCCATCGGCTACCAGCACATCCAGCTCACCCCGGTAAAGATCATCACCTTCGTAGAAACCGACATAGTAGTCCGGCATGATGCGCTGCAGCCGCTCAGCGGCCTGGCGCACATCGTCCGTCCCTTTGGTGGATTCACGACCAACATTCAGTAAGCCTAAGTGCGGATCATTGGCGCACTGAACCCGACTCCAGGCCGCACCGATGCAGGCAAACTGCACCAATTGTTCGGCACTGGCACCTAAATTGGCACCCAGATCAAGCATCAGAAGCGGTTTTTTCCGCGTAGGCAACAAGGTAGCCAGCGCCGGCCGGTCCATACCCGGCAGCATTCCCAGCAAGTGACGGGCAAGCACCATCAGTGCTCCGGTATTGCCAACAGACAAAACCCCCTGAGCACGCCCCTGCTGATATTCAAGCAGCACGGCGGCCATGGTTGATTTCATCCCCTGACGCATCATTTGCGCGGGTTTGTCCTGCATGGATATCTGGGTTTCACAGCGAAGAATGCGTACCCGGGACTGGCGGGAAGCAAAGAACAACTCCGCCTCATCAGCGAAGTCATGAGTCACTGCCACAATCAGATGAACATCCGGGCGCGACTTCAGGATTTTTTTACAGGCTTTAAACGCAACACGGGGACCTAAGTCCCCGCCCATTACATCTACCGCAACGGTAAACATATCAGTTGTTGCCAGTCTCCACGACTTTCTTGCCACGGTAGAAACCGTCAGCGCTTACGTGGTGACGACGGTGAGTTTCACCGGAAGTAGGATCGGTAGACAGTGCAATTGCTGCAGTGTCCAGAGCATCGTGTGAACGACGCATGTCGCGCTTGGAACGTGATACTTTGTTTTGCTGAACCGCCATTTTAGGCTCCTAACTGTTCGCTATTTCTGTTTGAGCTTAGCTAAAACGTCAAACGGATTGGGTCGTTTGTCGTCTGAATCTGTTGTTTCCGGCTTTGACTCAGGTTGCTTAAACTGACAATTGCCTTCCGGGTGCGTTGGAAACATGGGCAGTGCCAGCAGCACTTCATCTTCCATTACAGTCCACAGATCCAGCTGACCATTTTCGTCAACCTCGACCGGCTCAAACCGTTTCGGTAATTGCTTGGCCTGATCATCATCAAATACAAGTCCCAGCTGAAAGCTGCTTTCTACAGAAACCGTTACATTTCCGAGACAGCGCTGACAGATCATGACAACACTTGTATTACAACTGCCCTGCAGCAACTTGTGCTTTTCCTGATCACGTTCGAAACGGATTTCACAGTGAACAGGAGCGACGCAATCTTCAACCGCCTCGCTCAGCCTGGTTAGCTGCTTACTGTCAATATCGGCACTGAATTGCTGTCCGACAGCAACCAGTTTTACCGCATCAACACGTCTGGGAAGCTGAGCCTCTGCCATAGTGCGCGACATCATAGGTACGCAAAGCTCCTCTGTCAAAATTATTTAACGCAGACTGAATGTCTGCTCAGTCAGCAGCGTCGCAAAGCCACGCCCCATGCTAGCACCGAAGCGCCTAACCAGCTCATCCCATGGGCTTGGCTGATAGGTAAAGTTAACCAGATCTTCAGTATTCAGTTTTTCCCGGGCAATCTGACTGCTGGACGCCAGTCCATCAATAAGCCCCAATTCCAGAGCCTGCTCACCTGACCACACCAGGCCGGAGAACAGATCCGGATCGTTTTTCAGGCGCTCACCACGCCCTAGCTTTACCTGCTCGATAAACTGCTTATGGGTAACATTCAGCACGCCCTGCCAGAAGGCTTTTTCATCGTCATTTTCAGGCAAAAATGGATCAAGGAAGCCTTTGTGTTCGCCGGAAGTATACTGGCGACGCTCAATGCCGAACTTTTCCATGGCCTTCACAAAGCCAAAACCTGAACCCACCACACCGATAGATCCCACCAGACTGGCTTTGTCGGCATAGATCTCATCCGCCGCCGCCGCAATGTAATAAGCCCCGGAGGCACCCAAATCCATAATGACCGCGTACACCGGGAAATCAGAACGGGTTTCTTTCAGTCGCTTGATTTCATCATAAACGTACCCTGCCTGTACCGGACTGCCCCCCGGACTGTTGATACGCAGGATCACGCCCAGCGCTTTTTCATCACCAAATGCATCGCGCAAAGCGCCGATAATGGCATCGGCACTGGCATCCTGATCTGCCGCAATAACGCCATTCACTTCGATCACAGCGGCATAACTGTCCTCAGGCAACATGTCAGCGCCATGCTCACCCGGCATGCGCAGCAGCCAGATAATGGCGAATAAATAGATAAACGTGAGCGACTTAAAGAAAATTCCCCAGCGGCGGGCACGCTTTTGCTCGCCCTGCATATCCATAAGCACCTTCTCGATCAGCTTCCATTCTTTACTGCTGTCATCCGGACGGGTGGCCGGCTGATTCTGATTGAGGTTTTCGTTATCCATTAATACATATCCAGTCGTTGAGTTCGTGAATGCTATGGCAGATGGTCAGCGGACCACAAGCCATAAGAACAGTATCATCATGAGCGCCATGCCCCATTGCCACCGATGCCACGCCCGCCGCCGCCGCCATGTCAAGATCATAGGTGGTATCCCCCACCATCAATGCCTCATCCGGTAAAACATTCAGCTCAGACAGCAATTCCCTGAGCATCAGCGGGTGCGGCTTGGAACGGGTTTCATCGGCGCAGCGCGTGGCAGCAAAGCAGTGACCAACTTTCAGGTCGCGCAACATCCGGTCAAGCCCCCGACGACTTTTACCGGTAGCAACCGCCAATAGATACCCACGCTCAAGAAGACCATCAAGGAATTCCCGGGTTCCCGGAAAGAACCCCATCGCCACCTGACTATCAGCAACAAAATAGCGCGCATACACCTGAGTCATCGCCTGCAGCTGAGGCTCTTCAATCGCCGGCCAAACAGTACGCAGCGCTTCCGGCAGGCCAAGACCGATGATGTTCTGCACAGCCGAATCCGCAACCTGCGGCAAGCCAACTTCGCCCGCCGCCTGCTGCATGCTATCCACAATGCGCTGAGTGGAATCAACCAGCGTGCCGTCCCAGTCAAAAATAATCAGTTTAAAGCGCAAACTCACACCCTGCCTTTTCTAAAATACTGCTGAATTCATCGTCTGGCAGCGCAGTAATCTGCAAACGCTCGCCACTGTCCGGATGCCTGAAAGACAACTGCCAGGCATGCAGGAACAACCGCCGGACCCCCTGACGCTTATCAATATCCTGCTGCGAGCGGTCACAGTACTTCACATCACCGGCAATGCTGCAGCCCTGAAACTGGCAATGCACCCGAATCTGATGGGTGCGTCCGGTAACAGGTTCAGCTTCTATTAATGAATAGTGAGTCCCGGTGGCCTTCAGCGCAATTCTGGTCAGCGAGGTCTTGCCTTCGGGACTCACTACAACCATGCGTTCTCCGGACTGACGCTCAATGCGCAACAGGGGCTCGCGCACCTCAGTCACGGATGCAGGCCAGTGACCATGAACCATAGCCAGATACTTCTTACTGATGCCTGACTTGTTCGCCAGCATGCGCTGCAGCGCGGTCAGAACAGAGCGCTTTTTGGCAATCATAATGACACCAGAGGTATCGCGATCAAGGCGATGCACCAGCTCCAGAAAGCGATGATCCGGACGCATTTTGCGCAGCGCCTCAATAAGCCCCAGACTGACACCGCTGCCGCCGTGCACCGCCAGCCCATGAGGTTTATTAACCACCAGAAGACCATCATCCTCATGCAGAATCGCGTTCTGCAGAATATCCTGCAACACCGGCGATACATCCGGAGTCTCTTCGCGCTCAGCCATACGCAGAGGTGGCACGCGCACCACATCGCCAGCCGCAAGGCGGGTATCCGCTTTCACCCTTCCTTTATTTACCCGAACCTCACCCTTACGGACAATGCGGTACACCAGCGTTCTGGGCACACCTTTTAATACAGAAATGAGAAAATTATCGACACGCTGACCATCGTTATCGGCGGTCACCGTCAACAGCGATACTTTACCGGTATCGATTTCGTGATTTGACATAGATTCAGAGCAGCCCAGGCGGCGGATTTATTTGTGGTATGGCATTTGCGGGGCGCAACCAATGTTGCTATATTCGCCCACGGCCTTGGTCGGCACATAGAAAGCGCATAACCAGCCGACACTCAAGATCAGCCGAAAGGCAAGGCCAGGCCGATCAAGCGGCAGAGTATAAGGAAGAAGACATACTGTTAAAACTCTTCCTGACGAATAATTACGGCGAGCGCAGGCCCATGGCCGCCCGCCCAGTGAGATAAACCACGCAGCGACCTGCGGGCAATCTCGCATTATCAAATTATGGACAGTGTGGGTGCACAACAAACCAGAGGCACCACTGCGAGACAGGTCAGGCGACCCGAAAACGGCGCTGACAACTGCTGCAAAGCACCCATAAATATTTTGGTAGTGGCCGGAATACTCCGGCATTGCCAGCGGGTACGTTGCCAGAACGAGCTTAACGTACAGCATGAAAAGAATGCTTATCAATGCAACTCAGCCTGAAGAGTTGCGTGTTGCCCTTGTAGATGGCCAGAAACTCTACGACCTTGATATTGAGTCCGGCTCCCGCGAGCAGAAGAAGTCCAATGTCTATAAAGGTAAAATAACCCGCATCGAACCCAGCCTGGAGGCGGCTTTCGTCGACTTCGGTGCTGAGCGCCACGGCTTTCTGCCACTGAAAGAAATCGCCCGCGAATACTTTGTTAAAGACCCAGGCTCAGGCCGCATCAACATTAAAGATGTTCTGCGCGAAGGTCAGGAAGTCATTATTCAGGTCGACAAAGAAGAGCGTGGCAACAAAGGTGCAGCGCTGACCACTCAGGTATCCCTGGCCGGTCGCTATCTGGTACTGATGCCGAACAACCCACGTGCCGGCGGCATCTCCCGTCGCATCGAAGGTGACGAGCGCACCGAACTGCGCGAAGCCATGAAAGGCGTGACCGTACCGGACAAAATGGGCGTTATCGTCCGTACCGCCGGTATTGGCCGCAGCGCTGAAGAACTGCAGGCTGACCTGAATTATCTGGTTCACCTGTGGGATGCTATCAAACGTGCTTCCGATGAGCGCCCTGCTCCTTGCCTGCTGCTGCAGGAAAGCAATGTGATCATCCGCGCTATCCGTGATTATCTGCGCCAGGATGTTGGTGAAGTTCTGATCGATACCGACGCAGCTTATGAAGAAGCGCTCGGTTTTGTGCAGCAGGTCATGCCGCACTACCAGAACAAATTCAAACGCTACACCGACTCAGTGCCTCTGTTTAACCGCTATCAGATCGAAAGCCAGATTGAATCAGCCTTCCAGCGCGAAGTGAAACTGCCATCCGGCGGCTCAATCGTCATCGACCCGACCGAAGCGCTGGTATCCATTGATATCAACTCCGCCCGGGCGACCAAAGGTGCTGATATCGAAGAAACAGCACTGAACACCAACCTTGAAGCCGCCGATGAGATTGCCCGCCAGTTGCGTCTGCGCGATATGGGTGGTCTGGTTGTCATCGATTTCATCGATATGCTGTCCAGCAAAAATCAGCGCGAAGTTGAAAACCGCCTGAAAAAAGCACTGGAAGTGGATCGTGCCCGTGTGCAGGTTGGTCGCATTTCCCGTTTTGGCCTGATGGAAATGTCACGTCAGCGCCTGCGTCCATCGCTGGAAGAAACCAGTGGCCACGTGTGTCCGCGCTGCAACGGTACCGGCGTGGTGCGTGACATCCAGTCTACCGGTCTTTCTATCCTGCGCCTGATCGAAGAAGAAGCCGCCAAAGAGAACACCGGACAAATCCGCGCCATTGTGCCGGTATCGGTTGCCACCTTCCTGCTGAACGAAAAACGCACCCTGATCGCCGGTATTGAAGCCCGCCACGGCAGCAAAGTCGTGGTTCTGCCGAACCCGAATATGGAAACGCCGCACTACGAAGTTCTGCGTTTGCGTCCGGATGACAGCCTGATCGGCGAAGTCAGCTACGAGCATAAAATGGAAGAAGAAGAGACCGAATACGGTCTTGATCTGACCATTCGTGAAAGCAGCAAAGTTCAGCAGGCGGCGGTAAAAGCCATTGCCCACAGCGTTCCTGTCGCCGCTCCGGCTGCACCGGTAAGCGAATCCGCGCCAAGCAAAGGCTTGTGGAGCAAGATCAGCAGCGCCCTGACCGCGCTGTTTGACGGAGGCGAAAAACAGGAAGAAAAACCTGCGCCGAAAACTGTCCGCGAAGAAAGCAACAATAACCGTAACGAGCGCAACCGTGGCGACCGTAACGACCGTAATCGCAATGACCGCAGCCGTACCCGCAACCGCAGCGAACGTAACGATGCCGACGGCGAACGCAGCGCCCGCAACGATACCCGCAATGAACGTCCAGGCCGCAGCCGCAATGAGCGCCCTGCCCGCACCCGCAATGAAAGCCGCGGAGACAGCGAACGCAGTGAACGCAATGACATCCGGGCAGAACGTCAGGACGCTGAAACCAGCAACGAGCCACGCACCCCACGCCGTGATCGCAGCGGAAATCGCGCACCACGCACCGAGCGTCCTGACGTTCGCAGCGACAAGGTCGAGTTGATTGAGGAGTCAGCAAGCAGCATTACCGCCAGCGAAGTGGCCGACACCAGTAGTCGCAGCAATGAAGGCCGCCCTGAAGGTCGCCGTCGCCGCAACCGTAATGAACGCAACGAGCGCAATGCCACCGTCAGCCCGGAAGACAGCAACAGTGAACGGCCTGTCGAAGCAGCCTCCACGGCTGCACATCATGCTGACAGCAGCCATGACACGATTGACAACGCTGCCGAGCATAGCGCCGACGCTGTCGCAGAAAGTAACGCGGATGACAACGGCGAAAAGACCACCCGCCGCTCGCGCAACAACCGTCGCCGCAATCGCAATCGTGATGAGCGCCCGGGCAAAGCCGGCGTGACGGCGATGGATAATGCTGACGCTGCCTCTGTCGATGCATCCGAGGCTGATTCTGCAGACGCCGAAGCCAGTGACGCCAGCGCCGAAACCCCGGCCAAGACGGTACGCGCCGAAACCGCAACTATCTGGAAAACCACCAGTGACGATCAGGCAACAGACGTTGCAAAGCCTGAAGCACCTGCGGTTGAAGTACAGTCTGCTGATGCTCCTGCCGTTGAAGTACAGACGGCTGAAGTTCCTGCGGTTGAAGTGCAGACGGCTGAAGTTCCTGCCATTGAAGTACAGACGACTGAAGTCCCTGCCGTTGAAGTAACTGCTGAAACGCCTGCGGTTGAAGTACAGACTGCTGATGTGCAGGCGGAAGAGGCTGCGGAAGCTACAACGGCCGCAGAAGTCATTCTATCGCAGGAAGAGGTTTCGACCGCCACCGAGGGTAATGACCGCGCATCCCGCCGTGGTCGCCGTCGCAGCCCGGGTGGTCGTGCACCCAACGACCCGCGCAACCGCCGCCATGAGGCGTACGCCGCTCAGACCGTCGCCGCCGAACCTGCCGTAACCGTGACTGAAGCGTTGGACGCTGACGAACCGGCTGCAACCCCTGACCGTGCAGAAGAAGGCCCAGTATCAGAAATGGCCGGTGATGCATACGTGGCGGAAAGCACCCCCGTGACTGAAGCTGAAGCAGCAGAAGCGGAAGGCCACAACAAGTAACACAGAGCATGGTGTAAAGCCTGTCGCTGTGACTGACAAAACCGCCTCCGGGCGGTTTTTTTATATCCGCAATCAGCAACCTTACTGACTGACAAGAAAGTTATCAGTAATATGCTCAGCGTTTCCTGACTGTTTCTGCAAGGATGATCCATGCCCGATACAACCACCATCGCGCCTGCCAATGTTCAATCGGCGTTTCACCAGCCGTTACTGTTTGTTTTTCTGGTCACCCTTCTGAGCGGACTGTTTGGCCACAGCGCCACGGCTGGCTCAGTGACCATGGTGCGCGAATACACCTACAACGCCAGTGAAAATGATTCCAAGGTATCGGCCCGAAAAGCAGCGTTACAGCAACTTCAGGTGCTGCTCATTGAAGAGGTCGGCGTACAGGTGCAGTCCAGCTTCAGCAATTCCGAAACCCTCGATAAAGATGAATTCAGCCGCACCGTACAGGCTAATTACCAGACGTTTGCCAGCGCCCTGACGAAAACCAAAATTCTGGAAGAGCAATGGGATGGTGAGCGCTTTTATCTGAAAGCCGAAATTGAAGTCGACCCCGATGGATTAAGCAGCCAGATCGCGACGGTTATCGGCAGTGGTGGCAAAAACCCCTGCGATGCCGTACGCGAGCAGGTAAAAGTCACACTACAGAAAGCCCCGGGACCGGATAAAAATACCGCACTGGTGGCATTGGCCACCAAAGCCCCCTTCGATAATGACTGTCATGACTGGCAGTACAATGTGCTCTACTCGCTGACCCAGAGCCGCTACCCTGCGGATGGCTACCGACGCTATCTTTTTACTCAGCTGGCCGACATTGCACCGCACATTCTGGCCGAATACCTTCCCGCTATCGTTAAATACGCGGTTATCAAGGATGGCGGTATCAGCCAAACAGAGTGGGAAAGCATTCTCAGCAGTCTGCAGCGCCTGCCGCAGGATCGTCTCCAGCCCCTGCTGTCAACCCTGTCGAATTACAGCGATAAACTGCCCGACGATGCCCGCAGCGGCAAACCCAGCTATCAGCCACAAACCGCCCTGCAACTGAAGGATCAGTTACAGGCACTGATTCAGGCAGCGGGAAACGGAAACATTGCCCATCCTGCCGTGAGCCCGGGCGAACTCACGGCACTCATTATTAACTCGGTCGCTTATCGGCAGCCGGTCATTGGCGCTGAGTTATTCCGGCAATACAGTGACGCTCTGGTGGATGCGGATGATGTGGTTAAGCCCATTGTGGATTTCTATAAGACCCAACTGAGCAATACCGCACTGAATGAACTGGCCGGTCAAAGCTTTAACCTGTTGCTGAAAAAGCTGGACGAACAGAGCAGCAGCCTCAGTGATAACAGCGCACGTCAGCTCTACTTTCTGCTGACAACCCTGGAACGCAGTGCAGAAGAAGATCCGCAGCAGGCAGCCTTAATTCAGAGCATTCTGAGCCGGCATCCCCAGTTATTCGCGCAGATCATCAGAAAGCAGAGCATGAATGAGGTTCAGAAGAATCTGTGGTTCATCCGCTATGACCTGCCGGGATCGGATGCCTGCACACCAAGAGAATGTGCAGACCAGTTATGGGGGGACGGCAATGCCATGGCGTTAAATGCATTTGCCGAGTATCTGGTGGCTTACGGCAGCCGTGCAGCCCCTGCCGAAGATCTGATGATCCGAAAACTGGAGCGCGTACGCCTGCAGACCAGCGGGCCGAACCGCACCACCATGAAAAAGCATCTGATCACCGCACTGGGCAATATCCGCACTCAGAATCCCCGTGCTCAGGAATTATTGATTGAAAGTCTGGGGGATCTGGACCATCAGATTCCGCAAGATGCTCAGCATGCGCTGATTAAACTGGGCCGCGGAGTACAGGATAAAATGATGTCCCTGATGTCAACGTATGAACCACTGGTGCAGCGCCGGATTGTCGAAACACTGGGGAACATGCCGCCGGATACCGACATTGTGAACTTTCTGAAACGCGTACCGCAAAACGATCCGCACATGCGCTTTGCGGTTGAAGATGCCCTGCGGGCACAGCAGCGCGCGCTGTAACCCCTGCGGATACACCGGCCATTCCGGCCGGTGTATCCGGCGCTGCGCAAACAGTATTACTGATCAGAATGCATCTTGCGGAATGCGCACCTGACCTTCCATCAGCACCCGGGCACTGCGACTCATAACCGCCTTGGTGGCTGTCCATTCACCATTAACCTGTGCTGCCGACGCGCCCACCCGTAAGGTGCCGGAAGCATGACCAAAGGTCACAGCATCGCGCTCACCGCCACCGGCGGCTGAATTGACCAGTGTTCCGGGGACCGCAGCGGCCGTAGCAATGGCGACCGAGGCTGTACCCATCATGGCGTGATGCAGCTTACCCATTGACAGTGCACGCACGTGCAGGTCGATGTCGGCGGCCGCTACCTGCTTCCCACTAGAGGTGGTGTAAGCAGACGGTGGCGCCACAAAGGCAATTTTCGGCGTGTGCTGACGCTCAGCCGCTTCGCTGATGTCTTTGATCAGCCCCATTTTCACGGCACCGTAAGCGCGCAGGGTTTCAAACCGTGCCAGCGCAGCGGCATCGCTGTTGATGTCTTTCTGCAGCTCAGTACCGGTATAACCGATATCAGCGGCGTTGAAGAAAATGGTTGGGATGCCAGAGTTGATCATGGTGACTTTGAAATCACCGATACCCGGTACGTGCAGATCGTCCACCACATTACCGGTCGGAAACATCGAGCCTTCGCCGTCAGCCGGGTCCATAAACTCAATCACCACTTCAGCCGCCGGGAAGGTCACACCGTCCAGCTCGAAATCGCCGGTTTCCTGTACTTCACCATTGGTAATGGGCACGTGAGCGATGATGGTTTTCTGAATGTTTTTCTGCCAGATGCGCACCGTGCAGATGCCGTTCCGGGGGATACGCTCAGCGCTCACCAACCCGTTGCTGATGGCAAACGCACCCACTGCGGCGGTTAAGTTACCGCAATTACCCGACCAATCAACGAAGGCTTTGTTGATGGCGACCTGACCGAACAGGTAATCCACATCGTGATCGGGCTGCTCGCTTCTGGCCAGAATCACCGTTTTGGAGGTGCTTGAGGTCGCGCCCCCCATGCCGTCAATCTGCTGGCCGTATGGATCCGGACTGCCGATGACGCGCAACAGGATGCTGTCACGCGCCGCACCCGGCACTTGTGCCTCTGGCGGCAAATCGGTGAGAGCGAAAAACACACCTTTGGAGGTACCGCCACGCATATAGGTGGCGGGGATTTTTATCTGGGGTTTAAACATACAATGATCCCGCTATTGGCTTAACCGGTGACGCTGGGCAGCGTCTGTTCCTTTGTCACGAAAAAATAAGGTGGGCAGTGCCCACCCTACTTTGGATCTTCAAAGCGCTGCGTTTCTTAACCACCTGCAACGTTGCAGAAGCGCCGGCGAGCGCGGAAGCAACAAGCAGCCAGCTTCGTTATTCGCCCTGCAGGAAGTCCTGGGCGAATTTCTGCAGCACCCCACCTGCGTTGTAGACCTCCACTTCCGCGGCGGTATCTAAACGACAGGTCATCGGCACTTCCACCACGTCGCCGCTGGCCCGGGTGATCACCAGCGTGACATCGCCGCGCGGGCTCAGGACGCCCTGCACGTCGTAAGTTTCAGTACCATCCAGTCCCAGAGTCTTGCGGTTGGTACCCGCTTTGAATTCCAGCGGCAGTACGCCCATACCGATCAGGTTGGTACGGTGAATGCGCTCGAAACCTTCGGCGGCAATCACTTCCACCCCCGCCAGACGCACGCCTTTGGCAGCCCAGTCACGGGAAGAACCCTGACCGTAGTCGGCACCGGCGACAATGATGAGGTTCTGCTTGCGCTCCATGTAGGTTTCAATCGCTTCCCACATGCGCATGACCTTACCGTCCGGCTCAACGCGGGCCAGAGAACCTTTCTTCACCTGGCCATCGACCACGGCCATTTCGTTCACCAGCTGCGGGTTGGCGAAAGTAGCGCGTTGCGCGGTCAAATGGTCACCGCGGTGGGTCGCGTAGGAGTTAAAGTCTTCTTCCGGCAGTCCCATTTTGGCCAGGTACTCACCGGCCGCGCTGTCCAGCAGAATGGCGTTGGACGGTGACAGGTGGTCGGTGGTGATGTTGTCCGGCAACAATGCCAGCGGGCGCATGCCTTTCAGAGTACGCTCACCGGCCAGTGCGCCTTCCCAGTACGGCGGACGACGGATATAGGTACTCATCGGACGCCAGTCGTACAGCGGGCTGGCGGCTTTCTCTTTGGCACCCAGATCGAACATCGGGATGTAAATCTGACGGAACTGCTCCGGCTTCACGCTGGCAGCCACAATAGCGTCGATTTCTTCATCCGACGGCCAGATGTCTTTCAGGCGGATTTCTTTGCCGTTCACCACACCCAGCACATCGTTTTCGATATCGAAACGGATGGTACCGGCAATGGCATAGGCAACGACCAGCGGCGGAGACGCCAGGAACGCCTGCTTGGCGTACGGATGAATACGGCCATCGAAGTTACGGTTGCCGGACAGTACCGCCGTGGCGTACAGATCGCGGTCGATGATTTCCTGCTGAATCACCGGGTCCAGTGCGCCGGACATGCCGTTACAGGTGGTACAGGCGAAGGCCACGATGCCAAAGCCCAGTTTTTCCAGTTCCGGCAGCAGACCCGCCTCGTTCAGGTACAGCTCGGCCACTTTGGAGCCAGGCGCGAAGGAGGACTTCACCCAGGGCTTACGGATCAGGCCCAGTTCGTTGGCTTTTTTCGCCAGCAAACCCGCCGCGACCACGTTGCGCGGGTTGGAGGTATTGGTGCAGGAGGTAATCGCCGCAATGATCACTGCGCCGTCCGGCATCAGGCCTTCGGCTTCCTGAGCCTTGGCGGCATCCAGATTCACGGCAATGCCTTTGGCTTTCAGATCGGCGGTCGCCAGACGGGCGTGCGGATTGGAAGGGCCAGCCATGTTGCGACCAACACCGGACAGATCGAAGCGCAGCACACGCTCGTATTCAGCGGTTGTCAGAGCATCCGCCCACAGGCCAGTCAGCTTGGCGTACTGTTCTACCAGTTCAACCTGCTGCGGCTCACGGCCAGTCAGTTTCAGGTAATCGATGGTTTGTTCATCGATGGAGAACATGGCCGCGGTCGCGCCATATTCGGGTGTCATGTTGGAGATGGTCGCGCGGTCACCGATGGACAGGCTGGACGCACCTTCGCCAAAGAACTCGACATAGGCACCCACCACCCGCTCTTTACGCAGGAATTCGGTCAGGGCCAGCACGATGTCGGTGGCGGTAATGCCCGGCTGACGCTTACCGGTCAGTTCCACACCAACGATATCAGGCAGACGCATCATGGACGGATGGCCGAGCATCACGGTTTCGGCTTCCAGACCACCCACACCGACTGAAATCACGCCCAGCGCATCCACGTGCGGGGTGTGCGAATCGGTACCGACGCAGGTATCCGGGAACGCGACACCGTTCTGTACCTGAATCACCGGCGACATTTTCTCCAGGTTGATCTGGTGCATGATGCCATTACCGGCCGGAATCACGTCGACGTTATCGAACGCGGTTTTGGTCCAGTTAATAAAGTGGAAACGGTCTTCGTTGCGGCGCTCTTCAATGTCGCGGTTTTTCTGGAACGCATCCGGATCAAAACCACCGCATTCAACGGCCAACGAGTGGTCGACGATCAGCTGGGTTTGCACCACCGGATTGACCTTTGACGGATCGCCACCTTTGGCCGCAATGGCGTCACGCAGACCGGCCAGATCGACCAGCGCGGTCTGACCCAGAATGTCGTGGCACACCACACGGGCCGGATACCAGGGGAAATCCAGATCGCGCCTGCGCTCGATCAGCTGAGTCAGAGCATCGTTCAGCAGCTCAGGTTCGCAGCGGCGAACCAGCTGCTCGGCCAGAATGCGTGAGGTGTAAGGCAAGGTGGCGTAACTGCCCGGTTTAATGGCATCAACCGCGGCTTGGGTATCGTAATAATTCAGGCTGCTGCCCGGCAGGACTTTGCGGAATTGGGTGTTCATAGGCTCTCTCAAACAAAAAAGACCACTTGCATGGGTGCAAGTGGTCTGAACAAATCAACGATCAGCAATCGCTGCCACCGCGCGCGGTGCTTCACCGATGTAATCGGCGCTTGGGCGGATAATACGGTTATCGGAACGCTGTTCCATCACGTGTGCAGCCCAGCCGGTCAGGCGTGAGCAGACGAAAATCGGCGTGAACAGTTTGGTCGGAATGCCCATGTAGTTGTAAGCCGACGCGTGGAAGAAGTCGGCGTTGCAGAACAGCTTTTTCTCGCGCCACATAACGGCTTCGCAACGTACGGAAATGTCGTACAAATTAGTGTCGCCATTGGCTTGGGCCAGCTTTTCGCTCCACTCTTTGATCACGGCGTTGCGCGGATCGGATTCAGAGTAAATGGCGTGACCAAAGCCCATGATTTTTTCTTTGCGCGCCAGCATCCCCAGCAGGGTTTCTTCGGCATGTTCCGGATTCTTCATGCCTTCGATCAGTTCCATCGCCGCTTCGTTCGCGCCGCCGTGCAGCGGGCCACGCAGGGAGCCGATAGCGCCTGTGATGCAGGAATGCATATCGCTCAGAGTGGAAGCACATACGCGGGCGGTGAAGGTCGAGGCGTTAAACTCGTGCTCGGCGTACAGAATCAGCGATGCCTGCATCACCTGAGTGTGCAGTTCGTCCGGTTTTTCACCGTGCAGCGTCCACAGGAACTGTTCGGCGATGGAATCCGCAGCCGTTTCAACCTCAATACGCTTGCCATTGTTATGGCTGAAGTTGTACCAGTAGTTGATCATGCCTGGAAACAGCGCCAGCATGCGGTCAGTGGCATCCTGTTGCTGCTCAAAACTGGCTTCGGTTTCCAGATTGCCCAGCATAGAGCAGCCGGTGCGCATCACATCCATCGGGTGTGCAGACGCCGGAATGCGCTCCAGCACATCTTTCAGCGCCTGCGGCAGAGCGCGCAGACCTTTCAGTCTGGTTTTGTAGGCATCCAGCTCAGCCTGATTCGGCAGTTCGCCCTTCAGAATCAGGTAGGCCACTTCTTCAAACTGGCAATTGGCCGCCAGATCTTTTACATCGTAACCGCGATAGGTCAGACCGGAACCGGATTTACCCACGGTCGACAGAGCTGTTTTACCGGCGACCTGACCACGCAGACCCGCACCGCTCAGTTGTTTTCCTGCTGCCATTGTTCTTTCCTCTTCAGCAAAACGCCGGACATCTGGTGTCTGGCGAAAAAGTTCATCAGAAAAACGGGAAACGGCCGTGGCCGTTTCCCGCTAAGCGTTCAGATTTATTTGTTTTTACCTTCCGCAAACAGCGCATCCAGCTTCTGCTCAAAGCTGTGGTAGTTCAGGTAGTCGTACAGCTCCATACGGGTCTGCATCATGTCGACGACTTTGCGCTGGTCACCGTCGGCCAGAATGCTTTTATACACGGTTTCCGCGGCCTTGTTCATGGCACGGAACGCGCTCAGCGGGTACAGCACCATCGCAGCGCCCCACTCGCCCAATTGTTCGCGGTTCCAGAGTTCGGTCTGACCAAACTCGGTGATGTTCGCCAGAATCGGTACGTCCAGCGCCTCGGAGAACGCGCGGTAGTGTTCTTCGGTCTTGATGGCTTCGGCAAAGATGCCGTCGGCGCCGGCTTCCACACAGGCCTGGGCACGTTCAATAGCAGCTTCCAGACCTTCCTGCGCAAAGGCATCGGTACGGGCCATGATGAAGAAGTTCTCATCGGTACGGGCATCCACACAGGCCTTGATGCGATCCACCATTTCGGCTTTGGAGACAATTTCTTTGTTCGGACGGTGACCACAACGCTTCTGCATCACCTGATCTTCGATGTGTACGGCCGCAGCGCCGGCTTTTTCCATCTGCTGGATGGTGCGGGCAATGTTAAACGCGCCGCCCCAGCCGGTATCGATATCGACCAGCAATGGCAGGCTGCTGGCAGAGGTGATGCGACGTACGTCTTCCACCACATCGTTGAGCGAGGTCATCCCCAGATCCGGCAGACCGTAAGAAGCGTTCGCCACACCGCCACCCGACAGATAAATGGCCTGATGACCGATACGTTCGGCCATCATGGCAGCGTATGCGTTAATGGTGCCGACAATTTGCAGCGGTGTGTTGTCCGCCAGTGCTTTACGGAATTTCTGACCCGGAGTCATGAGCGACCCTCCTCTTCAGCTAATCGATTTTCCAGATTGGTCAGCGACGCCTGAATGTGACGTCGCATCAGCAGTTCAGCCAGCTCGGCATCTCGCGCCGAAATAGCTTCAACAATTCGTTGGTGTTCCTGCAGAGCCTGCAGCGGACGCCGGGTGCTGGTACTGGTCTGATAACGGTACATGCGCACAATGTGGTAAAGCTCGCCACACAGCATCTGGTGCAGGCGGTGATTCTTGCTGCCTTTGATAATGCGGTAATGAAAGTCGAGATCACCGGCTTTCTGATAATAAGCCTGCCCCTGTTCGGCAGCGATGGAGGCTTCGTGCTCGGCCAGCAGCCCGTAAAGTTCGGCAATTTCGGCATCGGTCATGCGCTGCGCAGCCAGACGGCAAGCCATGCTTTCCAGTTCGAGGCGCACTTCGTAGATGTCACGCAACTCAGCCAGACTCAGCGATACCACACGCGCACCGGCATGTGGGATGCGCACTACCAGATGTCGCGCCTCCAGTTTCTGAATGGCTTCGCGCATCGGAGCGCGGCTGCCGCCGTAGCGCTCAACCAGCGTCTGCTCCGACAGTTTGCTGCCCGGACGCAACTCACCACGCACAATGGCGGTTGTCAGTTCCGAGAACACTTTGTCAGCCAGTGTTTGATTGTCGCTCATCAGCTTTGTCTACAATATTTATTAAGTCCGGCAAGGTTACGCCGATAAAATCATATTTCAAGCGATTTAAGACTAAGATTGTATACAATCAGCCCTGAGCAACGCCGAAGCCGTGATGTTGACACAGACAACTCTGGGATCTGCTCAGGGTTTGCGCTAACCTCGGCGCAGACTTCACAGGAAAGCCCTCTTCATGTCCGCCCAGCCTGCCCCCAGACCCACTGTCACGCCCCGTCAGCGCATTGCCATCATTGGTTCCGGCATCGCCGGTCTGAGTGCCGCCTGGCTGCTGAGCCGCGACCACAGGGTGACATTGTTCGAACGCGCGGCAAAGCCCGGCATGGGTATTTACACGGTGGATATCCCCTGGGCAGATAAGCGCACCTCCATTGATATTCCGCTGCGGGTTTTCACCCCGGCCTACTACCCCAGCCTGCAGCGTCTTTACCGGGATGCGGGTGTGCGAACCGAAACCACCAATCATGCAGCGGCTTATGCCAATGCTGACAACCAGCTGTTTTTTCATTACGGCAACCTGCAGCTGGGGCGACTCAGCCTGAGCGTTCCCAAGCTGTTGAACGGGCCACTGCTTGCTCAGCATCTGCGTCTGTTCCGTGCGTTGCAGCAACATAAAGACCGCCCGGCCCTGGCACAGCAGAGTTTCGGGGAATATCTCCGCCAGCATGACCTGCTCACGGACTACAGCCGCCGGATATTACTGCCGGCACTGGCGACCGTTTGTACCTGCGATTACGACGACGTGCTGGCTTACCCGGCGGACATACTGGTGAACTACCTGACCTGCGGGGTCATGAACGAGGGCCTGATGCGTGCCAGCGGTGGCGTCGATGACGTTGTGGCGCAACTGCTGGAAAGCAGCGTCACTCTGCGCACCTCAATGACGGTCGAACGGATCGAGGAGCATGAAGAAGGCATCAGGGTTGTCAGTGCGGGTCAGAAAGAGGCTTTCGATCGCGTGATTATCGCCACCCAGCCGCATCATGCCTGCCAGATACTCAGCACACTGCCAGACGCACAATGGCACTGCCAGCAACTGCAACAAATTCCGGTGGTGGAATCGAGGATGCAGCTGCACACCGACCGTTCGCTTTTGCCTGCCAGCAGAATGCCGCTGGCACCGGTGAGCTACTTTTTACCGGGTGATGAACAGCGCCCGGAAGCCACCGTCGATCTGACCAAGGCGATCCGTCATCTGCGCAATGATCCGGCAATTTTACAAGTGTGGAATCCGCTGCGCGAAGCCCGGCAGGAAAGTATTCTGGCGGATGTTACGTTCAGCCGTCCGCTGGTCACCCTGCAAAGTCGCCGGGCCGTGCAGGCATTGCGTAAGCAGGACGCAAGTCAGCGTATTTTGCTGACCGGCTCTTACCTGTGCGATGGCATCCCGCTGCTTGATGGTGCCGTTGATAGCTCTTTGCGGGTGGCACATCTGATTGGCAGCTCACGCGCCTGGTAGACACGACGGTCAGTCAATAACAGGCACAAAAATGCCGGCAGGATGCCGGCATTTTGCGGTTCGCTTCAGCAGCGTATAGAGGCCGCCTTATTCGTAATGCTGTTCATTAAGCGTTTTAAATCATTTTGAAACGCCCAATGCTTCCCAGGGGAACTTATCCCCTTGCCGGCGGGCCGACCCCAGCTTCGCGCTGTGCAGGCCTTTTTCCTCCATTCAGACCACCTCGGTCACGGTAACGCGGATAATGGGCCATCCATGGCCCTATCCGC
>JAJOJJ010000007.1 GCA_021208685.1 Saccharospirillaceae bacterium | reverse complement strand
TACCACGCTCACGCTCTTCAGGAGCATTGTCGATACCGTCGAACGCTACCGCTTTACCGCCCCATACTTCGGAACATACGCGGGTCAGAGCCGCTGTCAGAGTGGTTTTACCGTGGTCAACGTGACCAATAGTGCCAACGTTTACGTGGGGTTTTGAGCGTTCAAACGTTTCCTTTGCCATGACCCTGTCTCTTTGTCAGTGTGGTTATCGTTTCTTCGTTACATACACAAAAAGGCAGACCAACGGCCTACCTTTCATGAATAATGGTGCTGATACCCAGAATCGAACTGGGGACCTCATCCTTACCAAGGATGCGCTCTACCGCCTGAGCTATATCAGCTAATTTGGAGCGGGTAGCGGGAATCGAACCCGCATCATCAGCTTGGAAGGCTGAGGTTCTACCATTGTACCATACCCGCTTATTCAGAAAGCTCGCCGGGACAATGGCCACACAGCTCGCCTGCTGGCTCCAACAATCCAATCCTGCAGATTGTTAAAAGTGGTGGTGGGAGCTGGATTCGAACCAGCGAAGCTTTCGCGTCAGATTTACAGTCTGATCCCTTTGGCCGCTCGGGAACCCCACCGAAGTGGCGCGTATTATGTTGATGAGGTGGATAGCTGTCAACACTTTTTCGCTTATTTATTATCGACTTACGGAATTGCAGCAAAAACAGCGCCTATTGTACAGATTACGTACAATCAGCCCGCCCGGCTGCATTCAACCAGCTGCCAACTGATTTCTTTATCGCCCGCCTGAATCCGTTCGCGCATCCGGTCATTGAGCTGGGATACCTCAACAACTTCAACCCAATACTCTCGTGTCGCTTTGGCAACCACCAGCACGTCAACCGGAATGCCAAACTGCTCAACGTCTTTCTGCAGGCCATAAGCCGATTCTTTATTGCGGAATAACCCGAGCGACACGCCTTCAGCAAGGTCACCCTGAGTAATAATGTAGCTGTCGATTTTACGCTTCTGCAGTTCCTTTAGTGTACGCAGGGCTTCTTCCCTCGTCGCACGGGGTGGTACATGAACCCAATATTCGGAAGGCTCTCCACTGGCTATCTCAACCAGGTTGATACGGCCATGCAGACCTAATGCCGTCACCCGGGCCAGTAAATGTCTCGCATCCAGCTCTTCAGCATAGGGACCAGCGACATAGCAGAGGGAGCCACGATCACCGCCACCATTGCGCGGAGCGGCAGGTGCCAGACTGTCTCTGGCCTCGCTGACCAACTGCAAATGCCTGACGGCGCCAGGAATCTCCAGCGCACTGAGCGGCACAGCGTTCACTTCCCCCTGCTTTTGCCAGAAAGTTACCAGCAACAACAGGTTGCCAAACACTAGGGTAAAAAAGATCCAGCGCATAAGGAATCCATACCATCAAATACAAGATCAGGCCGGTACTCACAGCCCAGCTCTGCCGCCAACCATAAACCATCGCCACCAGTAACAAGCAACAAATGCTGTGGGTAATCCTGCTGCACGGAAGACACCAGAGCCAGTTGCTGACGGTAAACGCCGGAACTGACACAGCTGACCGTATCCTGCCCCGGCTGCCGATTCAGAGCCATCTGTTCATCGGCATAAGGCCGCACCCGCTGAGTGCTGTTAAAGAGTGCCTGCTGTGCTAATTGCAAACCAGGCACAATAAATCCGCCCTCATGGTGATTGTCTGCCGACATTAAATCAACCGTCAGCGCCGTACCTGCATCCACCACCAGCAAAGGGCCAGAATAATGACAGCGGCCCCCAAGCATTGCCAGCCAGCGGTCCACACCAAGCCGTGAGGGCTGAGGGTAGCAATGTTTAAATTCAGGATAATGACTTACCGGCTGCGCCAGCCAATGCAATCTGGCGCCGTAGCGCAGATGCAGATAATGGTGCAGGTCAGTATTGTCACGGACACTGGCAACCAGCACCCGATCACACTTCGCCGGAAATGGATCATCGGCAGCGTTAAGCTCTGTATGAGCGACCACACCGTGCGACATAACGATGCCACCACGACGGCACTGCCATTTAATTCGGCTGTTACCGGCATCAATTAACAGGACGGACACTGATCTCTCCGGCATTGATAATCTCGATACCCTGCTCGGTATGCAGCATCAGCTCACCTTTGCGGTTGACGCCTTTTACTTTGCCGCGTTTTTCATTGGCGGCAGAAATAATGCGCACTTCCTGCTGATGATAAATGTCACGCTCCGACCAATATTGCTGATACGGTGCGAAACCATTGCGCTGAAAATCGTCCACCCGCAAAAGCAGCTCATCCAGAATGGTCGCTGCTACGGTGTTCCGCGACAACCCCGGCTTAAGCGTGCGCAATTCAGCCCAGGGTTGTTCAATATTTTCAGCATCAGAACGGCTGAGCGCCAGATTAAGGCCAATGCCGATCACCACCTGGCAATGGCTGCTGTACTCCCCTGTGACTTCCAGCAGAATACCCGCCAGCTTTTTCCCATCGGCGTAAACATCGTTCGGCCATTTAAGACCAATTCCCTCAATACCTAATCGGGCCAGCGCTTTTTCAACGGCAATGGCAGTCATCAGGCTCAGCCCTTCAAGAGCCGCCATGCCACCGGCAAATGAAACCAATAACGATAAATAAATGTTTTTTCCAAAAGGACTGACCCACTGGCGGCCACGGCGGCCACGCCCACCGATCTGCTTCTCAGCCAGCACGGCGTAGCGCTTACCCATGTGATCGCTGGCCCGTTCAAACAGATACGTATTGGTGGAACCAACATCCAGCAGAATTTCCAGAATATCGAGACGCTGAGTCAGCGCAGACTGAATGCGTTCTTTGTCCAGCAACTCAATCGCATCCTGCAAACGGTAGCCTTTGCCTTTGACGGATGAATAAGGGATATTCAGCTCATCGAGTTTCTTCAGTTGTTTCCATACCGCAGCCCGGCTGACGCCCAGTGTTTCGCCCAGCTCTTCGCCGGAATGAAACTGACCATCGGCCAGTAATTCAAGAATTCTGTTCAGCATAGTGCTACCTCCGCGCTGCAATATACCCGATCAGCCTACCCCACACAGCACAACGGTCATAATTTATGCCGACTCACAGCGACAACACCTTCGGGCATACTGGAAATCAATTCCGACGGCGGCAAATGTGCAAACACGAGAGGCAATGATGGCCAGATTCCTGCTGATAATGTGCCTGATAAGCAGCTCAGGTTTAGCGGCTGAAATAATACGCATACAGCCGCAACGTACGGCTGTCGATGGCAGCTACTTCTATTACACCGACTTATTGCAATCCGTACTGGAAAGCACCCGGCAGGAATATGGCGAGGCACAACTGGTCCGTGTTGAGCGCCTGACGCAGGCACGGGCATTTCAGGCACTGCATGACAACCTGATCGATGTTTTCTGGGCCGGCACCAACAGCGAACGGGAGATATTAGTACAGCCGATACGAATCCCACTGCATGGCGGCCTGCTGGGTATTCGCCTTCCCGTCATCCGCAAAACCGATCAGAAGCGCTTTGATCATCTGCACAATCTCAGCGACCTGCAACGTCTGAGCGCCTGTCAGGGCGACCACTGGCCAGACTCCGATATCCTCGAAGCCAACGGCTTTAATGTGCAGAGAACAACCAAATTTGAAGTGATGTACCCAATGCTGCTGGCCGGCCGCTGTGACTACTTTCCGCGCGGCATCAATGAAGTGTATGCCGAAGTCAGTCAGGTCAACCGCGACGACCTGATGGTCTACGAACGCATCATCCTTAATTACCCCTTTCCGATGTACTTTTTCGTCAGCCGCAGCAACCCGCGCCTTGCCGAACGGCTGACCAAAGGCATGGAGCAACTGGCCGCCCGTGGTGAGCTGATGAATTTCCTGCAGCAACATCCGACAACACGCGACATATTTCCCCTCAGCCGATTCAGGCACAGCTGGATTATTCCCCTTAAAAACCCGCTGCTGCCTGAGCAGACTCCGTTAGCCGACAAGCGCCTGTGGATCGATCTTTACTCCGCCACCGGGCAACCACCAGCCACCCTCTGAGGCAGTGCATCCGCCATCATTTCTGCCCGCCACATCACCAGAAAAAATGTCCGGTATAAGAAATGTGTGCTGTCGCCATATCAATACCGGCAGCAACCGGCTGCGTAACATCCACAGGAAGGATCGCCACGGTACGGGCGGCGCGGGATGCAGCCATGCATCAGTAGAAATACTGGCAAAAAATTGATCCGAATCAGGGCATAAAAATCCTCCCTGTGAGCCTGCAATTCAGTCCTCGTGCCACCGTACCCACATTGCGACTAAAGCCTAACATGTGTATAAAACGCCCGTTTGAATTCTGGCCGGCGGACACAATGAGCCACAAGCTCGCGCTGGCAGGCACCAACAGTGCCGGACTGAGTACAGATTTTTACCTACAGGCGAAATCGAATGGCAACAAACAAGGCAGATGTACTGCTGGTTGGCGGCGGGGTTATGAGTGCCACGCTGGGCACCCTGCTCAACAAGCTTGATCCTTCCCTCCGACTGACCATGGTGGAACGCCTGGATCATGTCGCTCATGAAAGTACCGATGGCTGGAATAATGCCGGTACTGGCCACGCGGGCTATTGCGAACTGAATTACACCCCGGAAAACGAGCAGGGCGATGTTGAAATCAACCGCGCTCTGACCATCAATGCCAACTTTGAAGTGTCCCTGCAACTGTGGACGTCTCTGGTTGGCAGCGGCGACCTGCCGGCACCGGACAACTTTATTAACCCGACGCCGCACATCAGCTTTGTCTGGGGTGAAGCTAACGTTGCCTTCCTGCGTCAGCGCTGGGAAAAGCTGTCGGCGCATCATCTGTTTAAAGACATGCAGTACAGCGAAGACCACGATGTGCTGCGTCAGTGGATGCCACTGGTAATGGAAAACCGCGATCCGTCCGAAAAGATTGCGGCCACCCGTATCAACCACGGCAGCGATGTCGACTTCGGCTCCCTGACCCGCAACCTGATCGCCACACTGCAACAGCGTGAACACTTTGAACTGCTGCTGAGCCACGAAGTCAGCGAACTGGAACAGAACAAAGAAGGCCGTTGGAACGTGCGCCTGAAAGACCGCGCCAGCGGTAAGAGCAAAACCATTGACGCCGGATTTGTCTTCCTCGGTGCCGGTGGTGGTGCCCTGCCGCTGCTGCAGAAATCCGGTATTCCGGAAAGCAAAGGTTACGGCGGCTTCCCGGTTTCCGGTCAGTGGCTGGTCTGTAAAGACGAAGCCACCGTTAAGCGTCATTACGCCAAGGTCTATGGCAAAGCCGCAATCGGCGCACCACCGATGTCGGTTCCGCATCTGGATACGCGCATCATCAACGGTACTCCGGCGCTGCTGTTCGGCCCTTATGCTGGCTTCACCACCAAGTTCCTCAAGGCCGGCTCCAAGCTGGACCTGATCAAATCCGTACGCGCCAATAACCTGCTGCCGATGATGGACGTGGGTATGAACAATATGGATCTGACCAAATACCTGATCGGTGAAGTACTGCAGTCCCACGAAGACCGCATGAAATCCCTGCGTGAATACTTCCCGGGCGCAGATTCCGGCAAATGGACACTGGCCGAAGCCGGTCAGCGTGTACAGATCATCAAAAAAGACGCCAAAGGTCGCGGCAAGCTGGAGTTCGGTACCGAACTGGTCGCTGCCAAAGACGGCTCGCTGGCGGCACTGCTGGGTGCATCACCCGGTGCTTCGGTTGCCGCTCAGGCGATGATCGAAGTGATTGAGCGTTGCTTTAAAGAGCGTCTGGAGAACGGCTGGAAAGCCCGTCTGCAGGCGCTGGTGCCATCCTATGGTGAATCACTGGTCAATAATGCCGAACTGCTCGGCAGCATCCGCCAGAACACCCTTCGCACCCTTGGCCTGCTGCGCGATTAACGCGCAGGCCAGCCAACAATTTCAAGATAATCCAACAGGAGTTTTACCTATGTTGATTGGTGTACCTAAGGAAATCTATCCTGGGGAAGCCCGGGTCGCCCTGATCCCAGCCGGGATTCAGACCCTGCTGACCGCCGGCTTTGAAGTCGTGGTACAGGAAGGCGCAGGCGATGCCGCCCACTTCAGCGATGAAGAATACCGCAGCAGCGGTGCCAGCATCGCCCCGAGCGCGGAGTCGCTGTACGAGCAGGCTGACATCATCCTGAAAGTCCGTCAGCCACTGGACAGCGAAGTGCCTCTGCTGAAAGAAGGCATCACCCTGATCTGTATGCTGGATGCCTGGTTTAACCAGCCGCTGATTCAGCAACTGGCCGAGCGCAAAGTGCGTTCGTTCGCGCTGGAATTTATTCCGCGCACCACCCGTGCCCAGTCGATGGACGTCCTCAGCTCCATGGGTGCGATCTCCGGTTACCGTTCTGTCCTGACCGGTGCGATGGCGCTGCCACAGTACTTCCCGATGCTGATGACCGCTGCCGGTACGATTCACCCGGCGCGGGTATTCATCATTGGTGCCGGTGTTGCCGGTCTGATGGCGATCTCTACCGCCCGTCGTCTGGGCGCGGTGGTTGAAGCCTACGATACCCGTGCGGAAGTCCGTGAACAGGTTGAGTCCCTGGGTGCCAAGTTCGTTGAATTCGACCTGCCACAGGAAGAAGGCGGCGCTACCGGTGGTTACGCCACCGAGAAATCGGAAGAGTTTTACCGCAAGCAGCGTGAACAGATGACCGCCAAAGTATCCCAGGCGGATCTGGTGATCACCACTGCGGCGATCCCGGGCAAGATGTCTCCCCGTCTGATCACCAAAGAAATGCTGCATTACATGAAGAAAGGCTCAGTGATCGTCGACCTGGCTGCCGAGCGTGGCGGTAACGTCGAAGGCACCGTGGCCGGCGAGAAAGTGTACGTCGATGGCGTCACCATCATCGGTTACACCGACCATCCGGGCCGTGTACCTGTGCATGCTTCTCAGCTGCTGACCAAAAACATCTCCACCTTCCTGCTGAACATGTCCAAAGAAGGCGTGCTCAACGTGAATATGGACGATGACATCGTGGCCGCCACTCTGGTTACCGAAGACGGCGAAATCAAACACGCGGGCCTGAAAGCCCAGATCGAGAAGGAATAAATCGGATGGAAATGTTCATCATGAGCCTGACCATTTTCGTACTGGCGATCTTCGTCGGTGTGGAAGTGATCAACAAAGTCCCCCCTACGCTGCACACCCCGCTGATGAGCGGTACTAACGCGATTTCCGGCATCGTCGTGGTTGGCGCCATCCTGAGTTCCGGCGGCAGCGAGCACACCACTGTGCTGTCTACCGTGCTGGGCGTCGCCGCCATCATTCTGGCAACCATCAACATCGTGGCCGGTTTTATGGTAACCGACCGCATGCTGAACATGTTTAAAAAGAAATAAGGTAGCGGGACACAATGGAAATTCTGATTAACTTAGGTTACCTGGCTGCCGCCGTACTCTTTATCTTCGGCATCAAGGGCATGACCACTCCGAAAACCGCCGTGCGCGGCAACCAGATGTCGGCGATCGGTATGCTGGTTGCGGTGATTGCCGCCCTGCTCGACCACAACGTGGTACGTTTCGAATACATCATCATCGGTCTTCTGGTCGGTGGTGCTATCGGCGCCTTTATCGCCAAGAAAGTGGCCATGACCGACATGCCGGAAATGGTGGCCAGCCTCAACGGTATCGGTGGCGGTGCCTCTCTGCTGGTGGCGGCGGCCAACTATCTGGAAAGCCAGAAGCTGGCGGAAATGGGTCAGTTCACGGCGTCTTACGACTGGTCGCTGGCGGTGATTCTGTCCATCCTGATCGGCGCGGTTACCCTGACCGGTTCTTTCGTGGCGGTTGGTAAGCTGAAAGGCAAAATCGGCGACAGCAACAAAGTGAAGCTGTTCAAATGGATCGTGAAACTGTGCTTCCTGATTCTGATCAGTGGTGCGGCCTACTTCGCCATTGTTGATCCGCTGAACTCCGACATGCTGGTTGCCGGCCTGATCATCGTCTGTCTGATTCTGGGGGTATCCCTGGTCATGCCAATCGGCGGTGCCGATATGCCGGTTGTGGTATCCCTGCTGAACTCCTACTCCGGTCTGGCCGGTGCCGCTGCCGGTTTCGTACTGGGCAACAACGGCCTGATCATCACCGGTTCTCTGGTCGGCGCGTCCGGTATCATCCTGACCACCATCATGTGTAAGGCGATGAACCGCTCGCTGACCAACGTCCTGTTCGGTGGTTCTATGGCCGCAACCGCTGGCGTGAGCAAGTCTGAGAACGATGCTTTCTACGAAGGCAAAGTGAAGTTCTCTTCTGCTGACGAACTGGCAATGCTGTTAGACGGCGCACAGAAAGTGGTGTTCGTACCGGGTTACGGTCTGGCCGTTGCTCAGGCACAGCACGCTACCCGCGAACTGGCCAACATGCTGGAAGCCAAAGGTTGCGACGTGAAATACGCGATTCACCCGGTTGCGGGCCGTATGCCTGGTCACATGAACGTACTGCTGGCGGAAGCCGAAGTACCGTACGATCAGCTGGTTGAGATGGACATCATCAACCCTGAGTTCGCGCAGACCGATGTGGCCATCGTACTGGGCGCCAACGACGTGGTTAACCCGGCCGCCTCCAAAGACCCGGCGTCGCCGATCTTCGGTATGCCGATTCTGGACGTACACAACGCCAAGACCGTTGTGGTGGTGAAGCGTGGTCTGTCGCCAGGTTTCGCCGGTATCCCGAACGAACTGTTTATCCGCGACAACAGCCTGATGGTATCCGGCGACGCGAAGAAAGTTCTGCAGGAAACCATTACGGCACTGAAAGATCTGTAAGATCGGATGTGCGTAAAAGCGCCCTGCGGGGCGCTTTTTTTGAGTAGAAAACCGGTCACGGCGGCTGACACGGCACTCCCGCTCAGCAATCCGCCTGACATGAAAACCATCGCTATCCGTTATGATGCACTGACTTATGCTGCTTCCGGAGTCTTTTATGAATACACCTCACATCCGCGTCTGGGATATTTTCGTGCGTCTGTTTCACTGGCTGCTGGTCGCGGTGATCGGTTTTGCCTGGTGGACTGCTGAACAGGGTGGCGACTGGATGGAGTGGCATAAACGCTGCGGCTATACCGTACTGGGGCTGGTAATTTTCCGGGTGTTCTGGGGGTTTACCGGTACGGCTTATGCCCGCTTCAGCCACTTCCTGTATTCCCCGAAAGCCACGTTCGCCTACCTTGCCGCCTTACTGAAAGGGCGCGAGCCTCTGTACCTGAGCCATAACCCGCTGGGCGGCTGGGCCGTAGTCTTGCTGCTGCTGTGGTGTACCCTGCAGGCAGGCACGGGCTTATTTGCCAATGACGATATCCTCACCGAAGGGCCGCTGGTGCATCGGGTGGGTTACGACCTGAGCATTGAGATCACCCGCTGGCATAAGCTGCTGTTTGACGGCTTGCTGATCATCATCGCACTGCATATTGCTGCCGTCGCATATCACCAGCTGCTGCGTAAAGAGCCGCTGCTGCAGGGGATGCTGACGGGAAATAAACCTGCAGAGCATGTTGCCGACAGGCTGGCCGTGGCGAAAACCGGCGGCTGGATGAAAGGCATGGTGCTGGCAGCGATTGCCGCCGCCAGCGTCTGGGCCCTGATCAGTCTTTAAACGGCTCAGTCTTTAAACTTGTCGTGGCAGGACTTACAGGTCTTCGCCACGCTCATAAAGGCCGGACGAATGGCGTTCATATCACCGCTGGCGGCAGTTTCTGCCAGTGTTGCGGCGCTGGTTTCAAAGTCGGACATAATACCGGCGAAGGTTTCCCAGTCTTTTTCAATCGCAGGCAACGCATCGGTGGAACCGCTGTAAGAACCGGCGATAAAACCTTCCAGAGGCATCTTGCTCAGTGCCGCCAGATTGGCAGCGCGACGGGAAAACTCAGCCGCATTAAACTCCTGCTTGCCCTTCACCATGTCGCCCATCGGACCAAAATTCCATTTCACCGCCTTGTAGATACCCTGACGGTATTCCACCGCATCCGATGGTTTTACCTCAGCGAGTGCAAGGGTACTGGCAGCCATCAGCGCCACGATGATTCCACTACGGGTCATGTTATTCATGCTTTTTTATCCTCTCAGCATTATCGGTTGTACCGGCAGTGTATCGGTATGCCCGTTTTACGCTATCAGCCATTACTAATTTTTACACTTTTATCATTAGAGCCTGAGCTCTGCCCCTTTCATCACGACGATTACCAACCTCAATAAGCCTCATCGGCAGAACTCATTATCGTTTCTGCAACGTCTGAACTTATGCTGTTTTGTCAGAAAGAAGGCGGTAACCGCCGCCACATTCAGTATCGGAATAGTGGACATCACGATTATGATTAAACGAGCGTTTATCAGTGTTTTTGTGCAACTGGGCAATCAGGCCGCGACGGATTCCTGAGACTCAGGTTCGAGCCGGTTATCCTGCAGTAAAGTGGGAAGCAGAAAGGGCATCAGGGTTTGCGGCGCCAGATCAAGCAGCAAACCCGGCAGGGTAACGGTGAGCGGTGGCAGCCAGTGCGACGGACCAGCAGCCAGCTCACACAACGGACACTGCCCTTCACCGCCGTTGCTCAGGCGCTCAGCCAGACTGTGTACGCTGCCCAGGGCAATCAGGGCAAGGCTCAGCAATAACAGGGTAAAAGACGGGCGACGACGCATGACACCTCCGTGGCAACGACGCGCTGAACATCGTAACGAACAGCCGTTCAATCCATGTTAGCTGCATGAATATTGAAGTGCACCTCAATCGCCCGCTGCACATCACGAATGGTCGGCGTTTTCTCGGTATGCACCAGAATAATCAGCGACTGTGCGTGCACATGATGGCTGCCATCAGGATGAGTAATGACCTCACCATCTTTAGTCACATACGCCAGCGGCGTGCCCAGATCGGCCTGCACCACGGCATTCACCACATCCGCCCATCGCTCCCCCTCCAGCCAGACCGGAAACCTGACCGGATGGTCGTCGGCATGGGTAAACATATCCTCAATCACCAGCTCAACACCGGGGGCCACCATCGCCCGCACAATGATTTCCGGATAGGAGCGGATCGGGCGCAGTACGGTCTTAATCTGCAGTTTTCGTAACCGGGGCCGGTTGCTGTCTTCCACACACTCGACAATCGTGATGTGACCCAGATGCAACTCAAACAAACGGTAAGCAATATCGAAGGTGTAAGAATCGCTGTCGGCGGAATATTCGTCGCGCGCCAAAACCACAATATGGCTGGCACGTTCAGCGGCGGCGCGTTTTAAATCTTCCGGCCGGCTGGCCAGACCGGTGGTGTGCACCACCCCCAGCTGGCGCAGACTGTCGGGCAGTCCATCGGGGAAGTCATCATTCAGCAGCTGAATCGGCGTATCGCGGTATTCATCACTTTCGCGGATCTGCATGATCATGCGCTGAAAATAGGCTTCGCGGTTATATTTGGGTGAATTAATAATGAGAATATGATCGGCCATGTTCCAGTCCCAGTGTCCGGTGCGGATACGTTCCCGCCGCGCAATGCGGAAATCCACATAATCGCTGATTAAAAAAGTCATAAGCGTGATGCCACAGACAAACATCAGCAGCATGGTAGCCGCCTGCCCGGCCGGGGTAGACGCGGATAAATCACCATAACCCACGGTGGTCAGTGTGGTCATCGTCAGCCAGATGGCATGCCAGAGCGTCATACTCTCCAGCCACACCATCGCGCCAACGTGCACAGACGCAAAGCCCAGCAACAGCAAAGCCGAGCGGATAACCGAACGACGGATATTGGTATCCGTCTGATACACCGCATGCCTTACGCGACGATGATGACGGATAAAACGGGTTACTTTATTCATGCCTGCATAATAGCCCGGCCCCGGTATATCCCCAAGTCGTCAATAACTGAAATGCCGGACATAATCCGCTACACTCGCGCAATTTCCATCAAAGAGATTCCTGTTATGGGTTACCACATTTACGGCATCGGCAATGCCCTGGTCGATAAAGAGTTCGAAGTCGGTGATGAATTTTTCGCCAAAGCGGGCATCCAGAAAGGCATGATGACCCTCATCGACGAACAGCAACTGGCCAATATGCTCGAAACCCTCACCACGGATTACGGCCTGAAAAAGCGAGCTTGTGGTGGCAGTGCCGCCAACACCATTATTGGTGCCAGCTATTTCGGTGCTAAAACCTTTTACACCTGCAACGTCGCCGCTGACGAAGCCGGTGATTTTTACGTGGCCGATTTAAAAGCGGCTGGTGTTGATACCAACATTGGCGGCGAGCGCGATCAGGGCGTAACCGGTAAATGCCTGGTGATGGTAACGCCGGATGCCGAACGCACCATGAATACCTATTTAGGCATTACCAGCGATCTGCACGAAAAGCACATCCACGAAGATGCGCTCGCGCAGTCGGATTATGTGTATATTGAAGGCTATCTGGTGACCTCCGACACCTCCCGTGCCGCCGCCGTACGCGTACGCGAACTGGCACGCAAACACGGCGTAAAAGTGGCGATGACGTTCTCTGACCCAGCGATGGTACAGTTCTTCAAAGACGGCCTGCTGGAAATGCTCGGCGATGGCGTTGACCTGCTGTTCTGCAACGAGCAGGAAGCCAAACTGCTGGCCGATACCAACGATTTAAATACCGCCATCAACGTCATTAAACAACACGCCAAAACCTTCGCCATTACCCTCGGGGCCGAAGGCGCACTGGCGTTCGATGGCGAAACCCTGCATACCATTGCCCCTCACCGTGTAAAAGCCGTCGATACTAACGGTGCCGGCGATATGTTTGCCGGAGCCTTCCTTTATGCCATTACTCAGGATTATGGTTTTGATGTCGCCGGTCGTCTGGCGTCTGCCGCTTCCGCTCAGGTTGTCAGCCAGTTTGGTCCGCGTCTGGATGCCGAACAGCACGCGCCATTAAAAGCGCATCTGCAGGGATAATACACGCGCAGAACCATTAAAAAGGGGCTCTGTGGAGCCCCTTTTTTCTTAACCGGAAAACGCATTCTGTTTATAAAATCCAGTATAAAGCCTCCAGCGCCACCGCAACCTGAATACGGTTTTCGGCCAGTGGCCGTGGCAGCATCTCTTCGGCTTTCGCCAGCCGTCGTAATAAGGTGTTGCGGTGAGTGTGCAGTTTCTTTGCGGCCTCAGTGGCATTACAGCCGCACTCCAGAAATGCATGCAGCGATTGACGTACCACCGCCGGAGCCTGTGCCAGATCGCCAAGCACATGACCGGAATAATGCTGAATGGATTTTGCATCCTTGGATAAAAAAGCCATTAACCGCACACGGTCGTAGCTCACCAGCTGAACGTTGGATTTTAACCGCCCCAAAACCCGCTGTGCCGCCTGCGCATCCAGATGTGAACGGCGAAAACCATCCACCCCAGCCCCGCCCTCACCATAACTGATGCGAATGTTTTCTTTTTTCTTTAACGCCATTTCCAGCACTTTTTCATTTACCGGAAATTCCGCTGTCGCCCAGACCCAGATCAGTGATGGGCTGACAATAATTTTTAATGAAGATGTTTGCTGACAGGCCTTCTGAAACGCGGTGGCCAGATGCTCCAGATCGGAAATTCCGGTATCAATTTCTTCACTCCAGATAATGGCGCTGTGATGCGTCGGCGCGAACGCATAATCCAGCAACTGCTCGGCAGCAGCCAAATCCACCGCATCGCCGGAAATAATCTGCGAAATACGCTCGCGCTGCTCTTCCAGCTGGCCACGTTTACGCGCCTCCGCATTCTGCTTCATACGCTGCATGCCCAGCTGCAGGCTGTCATCAATAAAAGTACTGATAGACACCGATGATATTTCCAGCAATTGCTGCAGCTCCAGCGGGTTCTGAGTCAGCTGAAACACTATTTTCATCCAGTATTGCCAGGCAATATCCTGCACAGAGCGCGCATTACTGAGCAGCACCTGCGCCGCCTGAGTCGGAAATATTTCACTCAGTCCCAGTACCGCCTCCTCCACCAGAAAAGCACTGACCGGCTGATCCGGTCGTTCGATCACCGCATTCAGCCAGTGAATCGTTCCGGCGCGTATGGCACGCCGCTGCCTGGCCGATAATACCGGGTCGACGTACTGATTATCGGCTCCCATCCCTTTAAAGTTGCCACCTTCCAGCTCATCCAGAACCTCAGGGCTGGTCGCCAGCTGCAGAGCCAGTTCAGCGCCGGTTCGCATCAGATCAAGAATCCGCTGCGGTACACTGGGCCAGCGCTGACGGGTACTGACCGCCATTTTCATAACAACTCCTGATCAAGTGCTGTGCAATTTGCACCAAATATACCCACTTAAGAGTTACTTTGTACATTGAAGCCGCTTCACTCCGCTCATAAGATGAGCAGATCAGACTGGCGACACTGCGCCACCGCTCTGGCCCGGACACGCACAGATGTGCCACAGCAAACAATAATAAGAGGCCAACCCGTGAAAGACTTCACCAACAAAGTCGTTGTTATCACCGGCGCCGCATCCGGTATGGGGCGTGAATACGCACTCGAATTTGCCCGCCTCGGTGCAATCGTCGCCATCACCGATGTGAACGCAGAACAATTAGCCGCAACCCACAAGATGGTGACAGCCATCAGCACGAAAAAAAGCCTGAGTGAAGTGCTGGATATTGCTTCCGAAGAGAGCATTGCATCCTTTGCCAGCAACGTGAAACGAGAACTGGGGAATGCCCACATCATTATTAACAACGCTGGTATCGGCGGTGGCGGCGCACCGGTCTGGGTGCAGGATAATGCCCAGTATCACACCACCATGCAGGTAAACTTCTTTGCCGTGGTGTATATCACCAGAGCATTTCTGCCACAGTTACTGGCGAATCAGGAAGGCGTCGTGGTGAATGTTTCCAGCGTGTTTGGTTTATTAGGCACACCCGGCACCAGCGATTATTGCGCCTCTAAATTTGCCGTACGCGGTTTTACCGAATCATTAATGGTCGAGCTGGCTGACACGCCGATTTCCGTGCATCTGGTGCATCCTGGCGGTATTAAAACCAATATCGCCAAACATTCAAAAAACGGCGCAGAATTCGAAGAAAAATACCTGAAAACCGATCCGCTGTTTGCCGTACGCGAAGTGATAAAAGGCATTAAGAATGGTAAGCCGCGCATGATTTTTGGTTACCAGTCGTCGCTGCTGCGGTTTTTAACCTTATTACCCCTCAAGCTGCGCAACCGCATTCTGCACCGCGAAATGAGCGCCCTGCGTGACCCGGAGCACTACGCAGTGCGCGAGCAATATTCCACATCCTCACCACGAAACTGACAGAAAATAACCCATGGCATCGGTTAAACAGGGAGACATTATGAATACAAAATTTCAGCCAAATATTGAAGCTCGTAAAGACATCGACTTCGGTCTGGACGCCAACTTCCCGAAATACTGGAATGGCAATAACCCGTTCAGAACCCGCATTATGGATGCGCTGCAGCTCAGTTTTCCCGATGGTGAGCGTTATTTTATTTCCAGCGTGCGCGCCTTCCGCGACCGTATTACCGACCCGAAACTGCAGCGCGATGTAAAAGAATTCACCATGCAGGAAGCGCAGCATGGTATTGCCCATACCAAATTCAATGATCTGCTGGCGGCACAGGGCATGCCGATGGAAACGATTCTGAACGAGCTTAAGGAATACATTAAAAGAGATCAGAACAAATATTCCGATGAATTTAACCTGGCGCTGACTGCGGCCTACGAACACTTTACCGCGCTGCTGGCAGAAACTTTTTTCTCACGCAAAGAAGTAACCGCCGATATTCATCCGAAAATGCGCGCTCTGCTGGCCTGGCATGCCATCGAAGAAATGGAACACCGCTCCGTTGCCTTTAATGTAATGAAAACCGTCGCCAAAGTCGGTTATATCAAACGCTGCACCGCCATGGTGATCGCCACCCGCCACACCACCAAAGTCATGTTTGACTACGCCGACGTACTGCTGAAAACCGATGGTTATAACTGGTTTCAGCGCCGCATGATGTTTATCAGAAATCTGAACTGGATGTATGGCCGCAAAGGTATTCTGTCATCCATGCTGCCGAAGCTGCTGATGTACTTTAAGCCCAGCTTCCACCCGGAAGATATTCCGGTCATCCACAATTACGGTGAGTGGGTACGGGTATACGACTCAACCGGAAATCCGCATCAGGCCTGTGATGCGCTGCTGGCGGCGGCGTATTGAGAGATTACTGCGTATCGTGAGCAACAGCCGTCAACCCGGAGCAGATCCGGGCTGACGGCTGTTATGGCTGCAGGCGTTTCGCACAGGGCGTTTAAATGATGATTCAGGAATTGTTAATGCTGAACATTAACAAGCCAGCTTGTATCGAAACCCCGCTCCTCGGATATCCGGACAAACTTATCCATGATTTCCGCAGGGACGTACGATGTCCGTGAGAGCAATCATAAATAGTCAGTGTCCGGGCCTGATACAAAGGCATAGCTGTCATTTTTCCGATCCAGCTAAAACACCACATAAGAGCCATAAAATGGTCCGGAAAATGAAACTTTGAGGTAACCTCCGTCACCTTCAGACTATTTACAAAATTTTTGGTCACACAAGTTGGCACCACGTTTTAGGTTTTTTGACCTCCACCCTCACTTTGGCCGATGTACTCTCTACCTGTTTTCATCAATTTTATGCTCCCGATTATGAAATCCCCCTAAGGGGATAAACTTGCTTTTATCCCCTAGGAAGGATATTCTGATTTTTATCCCTGATAGAGGATATTCCTAATGAAGATCACATCGCCACGTGGATTGGCAGACGCGCTCCAGCAAGCCCGTAAACAGCAGAACCAAACACAGCAGGCCATAGGCGAGTTGGCGGGCACCAAGCAGAGCACAGTGTCTGCTTTTGAAACCTCGCCGGAACATGCACGGGTCGAGACCCTGTTTAAGTTGCTGTCGGCACTTAATCTGGAATTGGTTCTGGAACCCAGAAGGCAAGAGCCTGCCAGCGGCTCCGCTAATAGTCAGGCCTCGGATCAGGCTTGGGATCAGGAGTGGTAATGGCGGATTTAACGGTTGCTATGAATGGAATCGAGGTGGGCAGGCTCTCTATGAATACCTCCGGGGCCATGTCTTTCCGCTATCTGGATAGCTGGTCTGAGCGGTCAGGTGCGCGGGCGATATCCCTGTCACTGCCATTAAAACGAGAGATTTTTGCCGGTGAGCGGGTATTTAATTTCTTCAACAACCTGCTGCCGGATTCTGATGCCATCCGTGCCAGAATGCAGGCACGATTCTCAGCATCATCCAGTCACCCATTTAACCTGTTAGCAGCCGTCGGTCGCGACTGTATCGGTGCCATTCAACTGTACCCTGAGTACGAAACTATGCCGGATGTGCAGCAACTAACGTCAGCTCCACTTTCCGAAGAGCAGATTGCTGCGATGCTGCGCAGTTATCAACGTGCACCACTCGGCATGGAAATAGATACAGACTTTCGCATCTCGTTAGCCGGTGCTCAGGAAAAAACCGCACTGCTATGGCATAACCAGAAATGGCAGTTGCCGATTGGCAGTACGCCGACCAGCCATATCCTGAAATTGCCCATTGGTTTTCTGGAGTCACGTAATATCGATCTGCGGCAGAGCAATCATAATGAGTGGCTGTGCCTGGAAATATTAAAAGCGTATGGCATTGATGTGGCGAAGGCTCAGCTCGCCAGTTTTGAAGATCAGAACGTGTTGATTACTGAGCGCTTTGATCGCCGCTGGTCAAAGGACGGCAGTTGGCTGATGAGATTGCCGCAGGAGGATTTTTGTCAGGCGCTTGGCGTATCGCCCGCCCTGAAATACGAGAATCATGGCGGCCCTGGCATCAAAGAAGGTATGGACTTGTTACGCGGCTCCCAGCAGGCCATTCACGACCGCGAGACCTTCTTTAAATTGCAGATATTGTTCTGGATGCTGGCGGCTATTGATGGTCACGCCAAAAACTTCAGCCTGTTCATTGAGCCAGAATCTGCTTTCCGCATGACACCGATTTACGATGTGCTCTCTGCCTATCCTCTGATGCAGGCCAATTCTCTGCCCGCTGCCAAGGCCAAAATGGCCATGTCGGTGAAAGGAAAAAGCCGGCATTACCATTGGCAACGTATCAAACCGCGCCATTTTATGAGCACCGCCAAAGCGGTTGGTTTTTCGGCGCACAGAACGCAGCAGTTATTAATAGAGTTGGCGGAGAGTACTACAGCTGTTATCAGCAGGGTTGAGATGCTTTTACCACATGATTTTCCGGCAGTAATCGCAGACTCCATCTTTAACGGACTGCAGGAACGCGCTGATTTTATTCGTGAGGTATAAGCAGGTTGTACCCGTTGGGTGGCAATGCTCAAAAAGTCGCTGCGAGTAGGATACACCGATCTTTAAAACCGGTGATTTCACGCCGTTCACGGATCTTTCACTTTCAGATATCGGCCGGACATAGCCCGTGAAAGATGCGTGAAAGATGAATACCCATGCGGGTGAATTTTCATTACTGAAAATCAGAGACCGCACACAGATAAAAACGTGCGGTGAAAGTCTTTCACTGCTGTGAAAGGTCGTGAAAGGGCTCAATAAAGTGTGTAAACGGCGCCAGGGGGAGGGAATTCAGAATCTGAAGGGAGCACTGACCCTATAGATTGGCAGTTTGCTATGAGCATATGGTCCGGAGACAACAGGCGCTTGCCGACGAGGCTCTGCTCTGGCGATCATTGGGAGCAATGAATACTGAATTGATGCTTCTTTTAATGTATTGAATTCCTGCCATGAGGCCACCTGGATCGCAAAGTCCACATCCCGGGTTCCACGCTCAATATGTGCGCCGAATCCATGGTGCATAACCAGGTCCCTCGCCATGGCTCCGACAATCAGATAATCAATGCCGAGATCTTTGGCGCAGATATCAACCTTCTGATACATCTCGACCAGACCGTGTGGCAGCTTACCGGTTACATCAATCAAGGTATTCATTCATTACCCTTCTGGCTGCATCCACATTTCTGGGGTCGCTCGTTGACAACAAATCGCTGACGACTATCAGATCAGGCGCAATATGCTTTGCGCTATCCACTTTCCAGAAGGGTCGGTAGATATCAATGATGAATTCTGGTTTTTCATCGGTTTTCAATTGCCGTAACCGACCGGCTTTCATAAGGGCAGGCAACTGAGCGTCTTCAGCGCAGAGGATGCCGTCTTTGGGGGTCAGGTATCCGGTGAGTTTGAGTGCAGCAATCTCACCGCTGATCTGATAATCCACATCCGACGGCAATGCCTGCCACCAATCGAGGTCCTGAGCCGTGAAGCGGCCGATATGAGCCTTATCCCGAATGCTATAGGGATAGAGTTCTGTCAACGGTTAGCCAGTTGGCTGGTCTTGATCAGTTCCTGCTGATTCCCACTGCCCGCCAGATACTCGTGGGCAGCCAGATCTTTGATGATGGCACTGACCGATCCCAACGATACTCCAGCCCGTTCAGCAATGGTCCGCATCGAAGCTCTTGCCAGCTCATGGTCGGCCAGCAACGCAAAAACAACTTTCAAACCAGCCGGCTGAAAAGCCCTTCCGCTTTTCCTCTGTCTTCATTTGATAAGAACACCCAAATCACGCTCCTGGCACCAGCTTCTCCGACCACAAAAACGACTTTGTTCCGCCCTCGCTATGTATGTGACGCAAATCCAAAACGGTGTCGCTAATCAACACTGTTGCGCTCATGAGGATCAAGACTGATCATACTCGCGACTTACTGATACATTCATAATAATTCATGGCCGAAGGATATGACCGACGAAAACACACTCTCTTTCTACCAGCGCAACGTACAGGATGTTTTTGCCCGTTATGAGTCAGTGCAAAGTCCTTTAATGCCTTATTTTCCCATGGCGTTTTTACCTGGCAGCCGAGTACTGGACGTTGGTTGTGGTTCTGGCCGTGACGTTAAGGCGCTATTGAAACAAGGCTATGACGCACATGGCGTTGAACCTGTCGCTGCGATGAGAGAAATGGCTATCACGCAAAGCCCGGAATTATCGACACGGATACAGTCAGGCCATCTTCCGGATATACCGACCCATGATCGCTTTGATGGCATTATTTGCAGTGCGGTATTAATGCACATTCCAGCCGGTCAACAGCTGGAAGCCTTCGTGAATATGCGCAATCTGCTCAACGTCGGAGGGCGATTATTATTATCCGTACCAGCTGATCGTGATGATCTGGATGCCGATTTTCGCGATGCTCAAGGGCGTTTATTTATACCGATGGAAGCCGACCGTGTACGTTTGCTGGCCGAGCAATTAGGCCTGGTGCTCATCAGCCAATTCAGTACTCAAGATGCGCTCGGTCGCGGTGGTGTCAGCTGGAATATTTTGCTGTTTGAAAAATCGGCTGAACATAACCGGCCTCTTGACCGGATTGAATCGGTGCTTAAACACGACAAAAAAGTCGCCACTTACAAACTGGCTTTGCTGCGTGCTTTTTGCGATATGGCCGATCGCGATGCCGGTGCATTCATCTGGCTGGGTAGTGGATATATTGGTATGCCGCTACATGCACTGGCGGAGTGCTGGCTGCACTATTACTGGCCGCTGATGGCAGCCCCTCTGCATATACCGCAAAGCACCACGGATCATATGAGCAGCACCAGGCCACCCGCTTTCCGCAAAGCACTGACGGAACTGATTACCATGGCGGAAGCCAATTACGGTTCGGAACGCACAGCAGCTTACAGCCTGTTCATGCTGGGCTGGAAGAAAAATAATTTACCGGTCGCGCTGGCAAAGCAGCTGCATAAAACCCTGAGAATTTTATACCGCACGCTGATTGACGGACCGATACAACATGCTGCCCAGGGTGACATGTTCTGCTACGACAAAACACGAAAGCTTGTATTGCTGGAGGTTAGTTTATGGCGGGAGTTTTGTCTGTCCAGTTACTGGATACGTGACTCTCTGTTATTGCGCTGGGCTGAATTATGCGAACGCTTTGCTCAGCGAATTGATCCGGATATTAATCGCGGTGTTGTTCTGCCGTATTTAATTCAGCAGGAGGATCCCAAGCGGGAGCAGGGATTGGCACGCCTTTTATATGCCGAAGCACCGGAATTAACTTGCGTGTGGAGTGATAGAGCAATCAGCATGAACACTATGGATATTGATCATGTGCTGCCATTCTCCCTCTGGCACAACAATGACCTGTGGAATTTATTACCCGCTGCCAGTGCAGTGAACCGATCCAAAAGCGACAAAGTCCCAACCCCCGAATTTTTGCGCCGTAGACAAGATGCCATTGTTACCAGCTGGCGCTTTGCACATCAGATTGAGACAACCGTATTCCAGCACGAACTGCAACGCACGCTTGGATCTTTCCGCAGTGAAAGGTGGGAGCTGGATCTGTTTCAGCATTTGTCCGAGAGGGCAGCGCAGGCGATTTATCAGCGTGGTGAAGAGCCCTGGGAGTGGACAGACTAATTGGCTTGTTGTCCTTGCGCGAGCTATCTGAAACCGGAGTGTGACCGGTAGGAAGTAGCGATCAAAAATTCCCGGTGTGAAATGGCCGTCAAAAATGTATGGACACAAAATGGCCACATTTTGGACACAAACCGATTTTTGTTAGTAACTACTAGCGCCAGAACGGCTTAGGAAGTGGCCCAGAGGATGACCGTCGTCGCAAGCTTCTCCGTTCTCTCCGTTCGCAGGCTCACTTCGAGTCGAACCTGAGAGTCCGAACCAAGTCTCTCCGTCTGACGGTAAATAAAAAAGGCTCCTGAATCTGTGCGTCTTATACACACAGATTCAGGAGCCTTTTTTATTTAATGGCCCGCCTCCGGAGAGCAGGTAAGTAAGTAATCTAACGCTACCTCATTTGACCATGATTCACTTAATCTATTGATTTTATTGATAATATTAAAATACTGACACGGACGAGACGTAAGAAAAAATCAGTTATCGTAATAAAATTTGGTCACAGAATGAGAATCTAAGAACTGCATAATTGTTGCTCTTTTGAGTGCTTTCCGGCACCAATCCCCCCCCCCCGTTAGTGTTCGTATGTAGTGGTTCAATGAATCCGGACACTGACTAAAGGCGTTATAGTAGCGCCATTAACGAGGTGTCTATGTACAAAGAGCGTTCCCAGTTTACCCCCCGAGTTCAAGCTCGAAGCCGTTAGCCTGGTGTTGGATAAAAACTACACAGTCATGCAGGCGTGCGCTGGGCATTGGCCCAACGGCGTTACGGCGCTGGATTAAGCAGTTCAAGCAAGAACAGCTGGGAGTCGTACCCGAAGGCTGCCGGGCGTTAACGCCGGAACAGCGTCAGATCCAGGAACTGCAAAAACGCATTGAACGACTGGAGCTGGAGAAAGACATTCTAAAAAAGGCTACAGCGCTCTTGATGACGGACGAGTTCAAGCACAAGCGCTGATCACCCAGTTCAAACAGTACCTGCCCGTGCAGGTACTCTGTGGCCTGTTCGATGTGCCACCGTCCACCTATTACGAACGTGAAGAGAAAAAACGACATATTGATGTGGAGCGCATCCGGCAACGGGCCGTTGTAACGCAACTGTTTAACGCCAGTAATGGCTCTGCCGGACAGCGCACGCTGGTAACACAGCTGGCCGTACTCGGCATGGTTCTGGGGCGTTATAAGGTATCCGGTTTGATGTCTGAAGCAAAACTGATCAGCCGACAAGCTGGGCCACATAAATACAAAGCCGGGGGCAAGGCTCACTCCCTGGTTGAGAACAAGCTGCAGCGCCAGTTCAATGTTCAGGCCCCCAATCAGGTCTGGTGTGGCGATATCACCTACGTCTGGACGGGTAAGCAATGGGCGTACCTGGCCGTGATCATCGATCTGTATGCGCGCAGAGTGATCGGCTGGGCGGTATCACGTTCACCGGATAGTGCGCTCACCATCAAAGCACTGAATATGGCGTACAGCCTGCGCGGAAAGCCAACAGGCGTGATGTTCCACTCAGATCAGGGCTGTCAGTACAGCAGCCTGGCGTACCAACAACAGCTGTGGCGAAAACGCTTTGTACAAAGCATGAGCCGGCGCGGTAACTGCTGGGATAATGCGCCGATGGAGCGCGTGTTCCGCAGCTACAAGAGTGAGTGGATGCCGAAAGAAGGTTATCGGAATCTGGACGAGGCGATAAAAGATATCGGCTATTACCTGATGAGTTACTACAACGAACAGCGCCCGCACAGCTACAACGGTGGATTAACACCTGTGCAGGTAGAAAAACGGCTTAACAAACTGTCCGGAAATAGTTGACCACTACACATACCGCCATGGCACGACTACTTTGATGAAAGCAGACAAGCTCGCGAGCATGTGGGCTGAGCTGTATCCCCTTAATCTGCGCAACAAGTTTTCTATCGGAACATATCATGGAGAACCCGATTGGTGGCGGCAGGTACCAGTCGGTGCCGGTATCCAGTTTGGCGGGGAGATAGGTGCAGACCTTGTTACCAATTACCTCATACCCAAAACTGGCACGGCTTATGTGCAGAGTGACGATGCATTTCATACCCTGATGCGAAGTGGGGCGCTGCGCAAATTGTCAGACAACAATTCACGCCCCGATGGTCAGGAAGTGAAAATATATAATGCCTTCTGGACAACCAATACCGATCGGATTACTGCCCCAGAGCTGGTTATCTACAGTGATCTGCTCGCTATTCAGGATGTTCGTTGTCGGGAGACAGCAGACATGATCTATGAGCAGATTATCGCTCCTGGCATCAAGGACTATGTTTGAGGTGGCTATCCATTCGGATAACCTGGAAGCTGGATCCGGCCATTGGTTCAAGCATCTGAACTAAGATAGTGACTGGATAATTTTCGGACAAAGAATAGAGGTGAAATGGCAGGTTTCGACTATGTGCGGCTGGTTGATGATTATATCCATCTCTGGTCTAAACGTGATCAAACGAGAGTAACTCTGTCGCTGAGCCAGTGTGTTGGTCGGCGCTCCATGGCAGATCTTGGTGAACCCCAACTGTCATCGGACGGATTCGGTATCCGCTGGCCAGACGCGATCCCGCCTGTAGCTGAGTACCGCCTAAGCCAATTACTGCAGGCTCCAACTAAAGGAGCAAAACTAAACGCGGTGGAAATGCTGCCTCTGGCATCAATAGCCGGCATCCACCCTCGTTACGAGCAGATCCTGTCAGACGCCGGAGTCGTCGAACCCTTGTCCCCGGCATCACCTGCAATTACAAAAGACGCTCTTACAAATTATCTGTCGGTATACCCGCTGATCGTTCACAGATACCGCGGGCGCATCTACTGCTGCGGCAATATTCTTGGTTACCGGGCAGCTATCGCATTGCTCGACAGGGAGCTGGTAGTGCCAGTCAGAATATTTGCTGGGCGAGCTGGTCTCCTCTTGGATCAGCTGCTGACTAACGAGCTTTTGACCGTACCAGTAATCCAGGCATCAACGCCGTGTCCTCCTCTCGCTATATACAGGTTGTGGCGGTGGTTACAGAAGATTCCAGGCATACAAATTCCGTATCCACCGATGAATTCAGTAGCGGCGTTCGCCAGGTGGTTGAGGATTGATGAGAGAAAAATCCGAATCGAAAAGAACAGGGGCTCAGGCTCTGAGTGAAACTAATGCATATCGGTTAATGCTCTGGGTTCGGGATAATCCTGCTGAGGGTCTATCGCCGGCAGAATCGCAGATTGCACTACTAGCATTGTTGTGGGGATGTCATGTTCCACACAACCTCATGCAATTTTTGAGTCTAACCGATAAGTTTCCAGCGATCCTGGAGGCGTTCCAAGCACTGATCACACCAACTCAGCTGATCAGACTGGAACGCAACGGTATTTATCTGGGTGCCATGTATCGCCTAGCCGTACACCTGCAAGAATGTGAGCAGGAACTGGCGGAAATATTCGGCCAGGATATCCGGTCCGTTGGGCGTAAAAATCGTCATCCGATGAGTAGACATCTAGGAATTTACTACGTGTATTCCGCTCTGATGACTGAAGTCGAGTCTGAGTCCGACGACGTTGATGACCTGCTGACTCAAATAAAAGCAATCGTACTCTACAGCCATATGGTTTTGATTGTTAACGAGTTTCCGCCTCAGCAATATTTGCTAACCGCATCCGGGGGGAAATATCAGACAGAAAAAGCTGGTCGGTATCAGACGATTATGGCGTGCAGATTTATCCGTCAAGCGTCTCACGATGCAGAGGGCGATATGCTGGATCATGTTGAGGGATTTTCTGAAATCTACGACCTGTACCAGCATCTTGAATCTCAGAAAGAGGCATCAACCGAGGCGTTTACCAAGCTCTACCCACTTTTGAGACTTCACTACCGCAGCATTGGTGAGGCACATCATTCGAAATGGGGCGGTAAGGGCCGCGGGAGATGGATATTTAAAGGCTGGCGTGATGGTTATGTCGCCGGTCGTGATGGCGTGTATGCTGAATCAATGCTGTCGGAAGGCCACGATTTATCGGTCATTGGTATTTCGGATACCAACGAAGAAGAGGTCAATGCTGGATTAGATCCTGATGAAAATGCCGCAGAAGATGAGCTGATTCTGGTTGGTGACGACAGCCCATCGGCTGGCCGACTACTCTCCAAGGCGCAGGTTAACCACATTGAAATGGCCAATCAGAATCTACGATTCGATTGGTCCAGGAATACCAATGCTGAGATTGCTGAGTTTCTCCGGCTGTGCGGGAAGATAATTCGATCTCAATTTGACAATTCTCTCATTAAGCAAACGGTTGCGATTGCCATGATCATGCTGGTTACCGGTGAGGACATAGATCGCGTTGTAACCAGATTTCGTTACATCAAAAAAGGAAAAGCACTTTCAAATAAAAACATCAATTTCATCCACGATGAATCTACTGGCAATGGGTTTTGGCGTATTCATCCAGCACTACCAAAGCAGCAATCCAGCCTTGGCCGTAATGAGCGATCCTTCTGTGAGCGAAGAAGAAACTACATGGACCTACCAGATATTTTTAACGTCAGTGGCTATGTAAGAAGGGCGTTCAGCGAGAAGGAACTCAATTCCGATGGCAAGTTATTTCGTAGCAAAGTCAAAACTTACCGGACTGCACTCAACTCAATTATTGCCCAGTTACCATCTGGAAATCGGGTTAATGAACACAGAATTCGATCCCATCTCTTTAATCTGATCGTATCCGAATCCTCCGGGGATACAGCTGAGGCGACCCTGATTTCCGGACGCTACCACCCACTGGCGAAAACGCGGTTGCACTATACCGCGCTCCCAGTTGACTACCTGCAGAGGCTATATACTGATGCGCTAACCCGCATGATCAGTGATGTATATGCAGAGGGGTTTCCGGGTGAGGAGGCAAACAGCAAGAACTTCGTTGAAAAGACCGATTTCGTTATTGGTAGCGACTACTGCCCGACAGTGCAGGCTGTGCAGAATGCAGTCGGAATAATGCTTGATAGAATTCGTCGCAGGTCTACAGGCTCGTCTCTGCGTGAAATCGCCGACTACCATAACGCCTACACACTCTACACTGTGATGCTGCTGGGATATGCCACTGGTTACCGTGCCGTTGTTGATCCATTCCCCCAGAATCCGGATATCGATCGCTCAACTGGCATGTGTGTAATATCGGATAAAGACGGTCCTGATTTCTACAATGCCCGAATCGTGTGGCTGCCGGATATTTGTATCAGGCAGTTGGATCACTACGACTACCACCGCCAGGCGATTTTGAGCTACCTACCACTAAATCTGAATAACATCAGTGTTATGTCAGATTTGCCCGAGTTGTTTCTACTAGACGAATCTTTTGAGGTAGTTAACGTTCGCCCACGTACGTTAGAGCCATTACTGCGCGAGATACTACCGTTGCCTGTGAACTCCAATCGACGATTCCTGAGGACACATCTGAGGCTGTCTGGGTGCCCAACAGAGGTCGTCGATGCATTCATGGGGCACTGGTCACGCGGTGAGGAACCCTGGGGTCGATATTCAACGTTAACCTATAGCCAGGTGATTGATACGTTAAAAATCTATCTTGAGCCAATTCTATCGACCATGGGATTCGGGGAGATTCGGAGTCGATTTAATGGATAGTGTTATTGATTACACAGGCATCCGGGACAAAGCCAAGGCTGCCTGGCAGTTAACATTCGATGGGTTAGCAGTTGATCAGGCGTCTGCGATTCAGGAATTGGTGAAGTGGATCGTCAATGGACATTCGCCGTTTCATCCTGTTCTCAGGGGTGAGTCGTATTTGCCATCGGGAAAGTCCATAAAGTTGCTAACGAATGCTCTGATCCAGTATTTGGCAAGGGACCGAGATAAAATCATTATCTGGCAAACTTATCTGAGACTGTTGATTATTTCAGGTAATCGGCTGGGTGTTTGGAACCTTGAGCTACCGGCGCTGGTCATTGTCGCAAAGCGAGAGAAAGGACGACTCAACCCTGAGCGATTTATTCAGCGTCATTATTATCATCAATGGAAGGAAGCTCTTTTTGCGTCGTTCAGCCATGAAGCCGAGCTGAGCGCAGATGCCCGGATTGGGCAAATTTTGTTGGCGGCCATTCTCAACGGTGGCTTGATGAGTTCGAGTCTTCTTGCCGCGCTTCTGAAAAAGGCCTCCACTCAACCAAATTTTCATAATCAAAAGATCTTCTTCGATCTTGAACCCGCCTGGGCTGGTCATGAGGAGGTTGAGCACCGGAGGTGGTTTCCGGATATCGTGACAGAAATCCTGATTTCTCGATTTTGGTGCGATATATCGATAATCAATACCGACAAGATTTCAAGCAGCCAGATATTTCAGTTTATACGCCAGCTCTTTAAAGAAATTGGAGTTGCTCCAAAGAGCCGGCCCTCCAGTATTCGAGCGTTACTGGAGTCTGCCAGAGTCCACCTGGATACCAGTATTGCCTCGTTTCTATCCGACTACGCCTCCAGGCGGTATATGAGTCATTCGCTTAGAAATTCGGCGTGGCAGCGACTGTCGGGTGAATGGTTGTCTCACGATGACACAGAAGATTCTCTGGATCTCGCACAGTGGCAAACCTATCCAGTCATGTCAGAAAGTGACGACTCAGACCATGAGCAATCAAAAGAAGATCTGAGGGATCTTAGAAATTGCCTAAGTTCAGATATTATCAATGACGCCTGTATATCGATGCGTACATACAGGGAGAAATTCTCCGATGATGACAGCTCCTTTCTAAGCTGTTTTTCTCAATGGCTTCTGTCACTGATTTCGTCTAACGGCGCTAAGTCAGTAAAGATCTCAACCGCGAGGGACTATCTTTCAAAAATCGGCAATCGACTTTCAGAAGTACTGCCTGACAGTGACCTAAGAGATATCTCATCAGAGGAGTATGAAGAGTGTTATTCAGTCCTCCTTGATGATGTCGACAGCAAGGGCCTGCGGAGAAAGATTGCTAAAGTTCTATACCGATTTCATCAGTTTTTGGTCGATGAATATTATGTCGATAAAATCGACTACCATGCCGTTTTAGGCGCCTTCTCTGCGCCAGCTCCCGTCGATGCAAATATCGTATGGGTCGATGAGTATGTGAGAGCACAGCGTTTTCTGTCAGACAGTAATCTGATCGAGATGCACCCTGATATGGTGGATATTTCACAGCTCATACTGACTCTGGGGTATCGTTGCGGATTGCGACGCATGGAAGCTCTGAAATTAAGACTCATCGATCTCTCGGGTACGTATGATCCGGAGATGCTTCTACGACCATTTAAGGATAGGCGCCTTAAGACGGCCAGCTCTCGCCGCAAGATTCCACTGAAAGCGCTTCTCAACAGCGCCGAACTGGAGCAATTACTATCATGGCGAAATCGGCGGTTAGCGCAGGAGGCGGATGCACCTTTTTCCGATTATCTGTTCGCAATACCCGAGAAAAGATTTACCTCAATATCTGAGGATCTGGTGTTTCCCATTCTGCACTCTGCGCTAAGAGCAGCAACCGGTGACAAAAGCGTTCGATATCACCATTTACGGCATTCGTTCGGCTCCTTAACGCTGTTGAAGCTCATGGCCTCTGACCATGGTGTCCCCGATGGGTTTTTCAATAGCCTCCCTCTTCAGTACGATGAGCTGATTCATGCTAGTGAATTCCGAAAGGAACTGCTGAGAATAGAAGGTCCGACGCGCAAGCATCTGTTCGCAGTTGCGAAATTACTGGGTCACTCTGGTCCGCACGTCAGCCTGGAGCACTACATCCATATTCTGGACGTGCTTCTGCATCATCAAATCAGCAAGACATGCGTGCCTGAAAAATCGATTCTGGTCGCCGCCAGCGGTGTCGCCTCTGCCACGGCCTATCGCTGGCTCAATGAAGGAACGGAAGTGTTCCTGCGCAACGTCAGAAAGCGCTACAAATGCTCCGTGCCAGCCAGGACTTCCCGGGTAGAAATCCAGCATAGTCCGATCCTCATTAACGAGACGTTGTTGGATGATGACGCTGTGGCACGGTCGAAGATGATCTGGCAGTGCCTCTATCTTCACTCCGCATTTAGTATGTCTGTTGACGAGCTGGCGGAGCGTTTTCAGCTGACAGCATCTGAGGTCGAACGATTAATTTTCGCTGGGCGCGACATTGCAGAAGAACGATCCAAAGGACCGCATGCCATCTATCGTTTCGGGATGAAGGAGAAGCTCTTGCCGGATGGGTCTAAAGTTCGCCTGTTATGCCCGTCGAAACCACGGTTAGAAGCAGACAAGCGGTTATCTGATTTCATCCTGATCGGCATGGCCAGATTGCAGAGGGTTGACCCCGATCTACTCCATGATGGCCTGAAAGTATTTAGGAAATACTCCTGGAGGACTCGATATCAGGTCGTAGTGAAAGATGCCGAAAGTGCCATCCTTTATATTAATTTCCTGTATGGTATTGGTTTGTCGGCGGAGCAAATGCGCCTAACGGTGTTGCATGGTCAAAAGGCCGATGAGAGCGTTGTGGATAGCTCACTGACGTTCTGGAAAGAGCGGATTAATATTTCTGCATTTCGCTGGGGTACCGCTGCTTCAACAGATGGCGTTTCTATGGGTAAGCAAGGTTGGTTGGCTATTAACGTGTGTAGCGATTCCACCTCTCAGGCAAGCCCAGCATTGCGTTATTGCTCACAATTGAAGTTGGTTGAGGTTGGTGGCTTGGCATCTTGATGCCGTATAAAAATTCTATTTTTGATTACCGTTGATCCTCCATGAATGAAACTAAACTTTCACCCAAATGAATTTGATGAAGGTTTAGTTTCATCTTCCGCAAGGGAAAGACTGAAAGCAGGCGAACCACTCACCTAGTTCAGTATGGGCTACCAATATTGATGAATCTGCACACCAGCACAGGTAGTAAAGCATGCTCTCTGCTTATGCTTTCCGAATGAAATCAGCCCGCCCCTGCAGTCCAGTAAAAATGGAATCAGCGATCGTTTCCGGAAAATCATGCGGCAATAGCGTTTCAACTCTGCTGATAACCGCGGCCGTCTTCTCCGCCAACTCCATCAATACTTGCTGTGCTCTCTGTACCGAAAAACCAACCGCTTTGGCGGTACTGATGAAATGGCGCGGTTCAATACGCTGCCAGTGGTAATGCCGGTTTTTTCCTTTTACCGCCATGGCCATTTTGGCTTTGGCGGCCGGCAGAGAGTTTGCCGCCATCAGCGGATAGGCAGAGAGCACATCGTAAACGGGTGTCATGCGGTAAGCGGAACCCGGCTCTATGAACAGGCTGAAGTTTTTGGCGTGGCCATCAATGGCTGCCAGCATCCAGAACAATATCTGCAGTTTGAAGAAGGTTTCCCGGTCGTGAATGGCCTGCTGCGAGCCGCGTAACAAGTCCATGCCTTCTTTGATTCCAGGGCCGCCATGATTCTCGTATTTCAGGGCGGGCGATACGCCAAGCGCCTGGCAAAAATCCTCCTGCGGTAATCTCATCAACCAGCGGCCATCCATTGACCAGCGGCGATCAAAGCGCTCTGTGACCAACACGTTCTGATCTTCAAAACTGGCTAGCTGTGCCTTCGCCACGTCAATGCCATAGGCTTTTAAGATTTCCAGGCACAGCCACTCGTTATGATTGCTCTGGCGCAGGTCGATATTGCGTGGCTCCAGAAAACCAATGGGCAATTTCAGGATATGGCTGGTCGGTGTGCTGCCAATGGGTAACTGCCACTGCTGGTTATGCCATAGCAGTGCAGTTTTTTCCTGGGCGCCGGCTAACGAGATGCGGAAGTCAGTATCCGCTTCCATGCCCAGTGGCGCGTGCTGATAACCGCGCAGCATCGCAGCAACCTGTGCTTCGGATAGTGGCGCAGATGCAAGCTGCTGAACATCCGGCATCGCTTCGTGCTCAGGATACAACTGAATTGCACCGATACAGTCGCGACCGACAGCGGCCAACAGATTAAATGGGTGGCTGGATGGTACTGAGAATCGTGCCTGCATTCTGGCGCGGATTGCTTCAGAATCCGGCAGCAGGTTGTCGAAGAAGTTGAAGACCCGTTCGCCCGCAAACAGCCCCCTCTTTAATGGCAATGACAGGGATATGGCCCGGGCACCGGGCCGCTCATACCAGCTATCCAGATAGCGAAAGGACATGGCTCCGGAGGCTTCCATGGAGAGCCTGCCCACTTCGATACCATTCATGGCAACCGTTAAATCCGCCATTACCACTCCTGATCCCAGGCCTGATGATTACCAGATCCGTTCTCCGGTGCTTGACCTCTGAGCTCCAGAACCAGCTCGAGATTCAGTGCCGACAGCAACTTAAACAGTGTTTCGATCCTTGCATGTTCCGGCGAGGTTTCGAAGGCTGACACTGTGCTCTGCTTGGTGCCTGCCAGCTCACCTATGGTCTGCTGTGTTTGGCCTTGCTGTTTGCGGGCTTGCTGGAGCGCGTCTGCTAATCCACGCGCCGATGTGATTTTCATGAGAAATATCCTCTTTCAGGGATAAATATCAATCTATCCTCTTTAGAGGATAATGGCAAGTTTATCCCTTATCAGGGATTAAAAAGCGGCACCATAAATTTGATGAAGACCAATCCGGTGAGCATCAAGCTTTTCATTAGTGACGCGCGGATGAGGATCTGCCTGAGCCGAGAAATTTTTTTATGGCCACCAGTGCAGAATGCATATCGATATGCAGGGATGAATTGATTCAGTTATCTAAAGTATTAAAGGGTGTCTGATATTGATTGCTAGTGCGACGCTTCTTCAGTTGCGAGCCCCCCCCCCAGTGCTTAACACGCCATACTGTTAATCCAGCGAAACACAGCCTCTAAATCTTCCTCACTGTTCTGAGTAATCAGGTAGTCACGGATAGAGCGGCCCTGCAGTGGCGGAGTATCGACTGTCGCTGTAAAAAACTGATTTTCCGCACCTCTGGGAGAAAAGACTGAAAGCGCTTTTTGGATGCCGACGAGCCGAACCACACGATCCATCAACTCAGGTGAGGCGCTGTTCTGCTTCTCCTCTATCAGCTGCTCATAATGAAGCTGCGTCATACCCAGGATACTGGCTTGTTCAGTCGGTGTTAACTGCCAGTGGCTGATCAGCTTGTCGAAAACACGCATGACATCTGCAATGGTTAAGGGTTGATTCATCGTCCACCTCATTCAGGAGTATGAGCCCACGCAAAGTGGGCTCGGTTCATTTACACCTCAGCTCAACACCTGTCGCCGACAGGACCATCACGCCTGAGACCATAACATCGTGGTATTGAGTGTGGTTGCGCGTGTAATCCAGGGCGCCGGCACCACCCATCCAATCGATCTGAAATCCCACCAGTGCATGGAACCCAGCGGCCCGGGCCTCATTCTCTAACTGTGTACGAGATTCTTTAAAGGACTCGCGCACAAATTCCGGTGTGCCGTTGGAAAACGACCAGCTACCGGAGAACGGGCTGATACGCACAACTTCACAGCCTGCAAATGGCACGCTGTCGATTGTCAGTGTGCCGTACCATGGCTGGCGTTCTTTCTGGTTGCCCGAAGCATACCCTGCGACTGTCAATGACAGCATCAGCAGGGCTGCAGCATAAGGGTTAACCCTCATTCGTCAGTGCCTTGTGCTTAATCGGTCGCAGGGCGCATGAGTTCTTCTCTAAGCGGCGCTGCACCTGCCCCAGGAACGTTTTTTCACTGTAATACCACTGAGACTGAGGCAGTGCACTGACATCCCCTACTAATAAGTAATGCACGCCGGCTTCAAGCTCTATTGTCGCTGTGGTCAGCCCGACTCGCTTTCCGTCCATCATGTTTTGGTTCGCATCACACTCATACTTGATGGTGTATTTACCTGGCTTCAGAGCAATCTTGGATTGCGAGAAAGTCGGCAGCGGCTTGTCATTGATGGCTTCTACATCAACACCACTTCCTCTTCCCCAACCGCTTTCGCCATTGAATTCGATGACGGACAGCTGAGTCATTGGCAGCTTCTCGCCCTCGTAGAAATGGTCCATTCCATTGCCAGTCATACGCTCAAGACTCGCGCAGCCGGTCAACATGGCTGAAACAGCGATCATTCCCAATACAGTTTTGTTCATTTCTTAATCCTTATAGAGCCAGTTTCCGTTCTCATTATGAGAACATTTGGACTATAAGCGCTGCCAAAATTCAGATCAATATTCGAGCGTTACCCCCGTTTTTACTTGAACAATTCAGCAGCTACTGTATAGAACCCACGCTCCAATCACTGATGAAATACTCATTTTGGGAAACCATGGGAGTAGTCCTCATGATGGGAACATGATTAAAACCATCTCATCTCCAAAGTATGCTCGCCTGATTGGCTGGCTGATTGCCGCCCGACAGGCAAAAGGCATTAGCCTGCGCAGCCTTGCCGAGCAACTGGAAGTCACGACAACTGCGGTTCACCGCATAGAATCCCTTGAGCGCAGACTCGACGTTTTTGAGTACGTCCAATATTGCTCAGCCCTTGGGGTAGACCCATTGGATGGAATCCGCCTACTCCGCTGAGTTTGATCCGTCCTGATTCATTAAGCCGGCCTTCTCCTTCTCTTTTCTTTCTCTTCTGTTGATAAGCCATCGATCAACGAAGGGCATGATCGCCAGATAGATAAAGCAGAGAATGATGGGAAGGTATACATATGCTTCATTGGTATTGCCCATTTCGACCTCTCTTCATTCGATACATCCGAGATTGATAAAGGCCTCGGATGCTCATTCGTCATTGATCGGATTCACCACCCTGCTTCCGACCCCTGTACCAGGAAGTAAGCTTCCAGACTGCAACGACAATCAACACATCAAAAATTGCCCAAAAAGGCGGGGCCGGTAAGTATTCATAAAGGCCACTCATTGGAATCACCTCTCATGACAGATGCTTAGTCTACCGCGCACTGACGCTGCTGGTGCGTTTGAGCATTACCCCCGTTGAATAACCAAGGGCAGCTATCAGACTAACGCTTTTGCCAACGCCTCTCATAAAGATATACTGTATGCATGAACAGTATCAAGGTAAACCACTATGTCGGTCTCATTGCTAGGCAACGCCATCGAAGGCCCGGTAACCGCGGCCTGGCGTGTGCCGTTGTACACCGAGCGTGTCCCGGCTGGCTTTCCCTCCCCAGCGCAGGACTACATTGAACAAACCCTCGATCTGAATGAGCTGTGCATCAGCCATCCAGCCGCTACGTTCTTTGTGCGGGTGGAAGGTGAGTCGATGACCGGTGCCGGTATCTTCCCGAACGACATTCTGGTTGTGGATCGCTCCCTGACCGCCCGGCATGGCGACATTGTGATTGCCAGCCTGGAACGGGAGATGACGGTGAAGCAGCTGCATCTGAGCCCTGAACCTGTTCGGCTGCTGGCCTGTAATCCGGCGTATCCACCGTTGGTCATGGAAGAGGGCATGGTGTTAGAGATCTTTGGGGTCGTCACCAACGTGGTGCGCTCCCTGAAGCGGGGCCATGGCTGATGTTGCAGCTGCAGCCATCACCGCCGTCGTTTGTGGAAGTACGCCGTCGCTTCGGGTTCCGCAGCATTGAGATCGGCCGCTGGGTTACCCGTGCCGAACGCGACCGGGCGGCTGAGCAGTTTTATCAGGCGTTGGTGGATTTGATGCAGACGTTGCGGGTACCGGAGGCGGTCATTTCTCTGCGTGGCCAGCTGGGCCTGCAATACGGTATCGGTGGTCGTCCCGGTGTGGCTGCGCATTACATTCCGGCAACCCGCCAACTCGCGCTGGCTAAGAATGCCGGCGCTGGCAGCCTCGCGCATGAGTGGTTTCATGGTTTTGATCATTACATGGGTGATAAGGCTTACACGCCAGAGCTCCAGGCTACCCGCTATCCGTTTGCCTCAACCGGCTGGGCAAAGAGCTTTCCGCCAATTGAGCATCGGTTAAACGAGCTGCTGCAGCACGCCTTCCGCACCATTGCCCTGAACGATGACGGTACCGACAGCCCTTTGGTGGTGAGCTCCCGCCATGCCGACAAGCAACACGACATTCGCTACTACGCACTGCCCGAAGAGCTGTGCGCCCGCGCCTTTGAAGCCTTTGTGGAAGACTGCGGCCCGAATAACCGCTTTCTGGTGCGTGGTACCCGTTTTTCGGATGATGCCAAGGCCGGTCTGTATCCGCAGGGGAATCAGCGGCAGTGCATTAACGATGCGTTCAGCCGCTACTTTCAGGCGCTGGGTTATGCCGTTGAGCGCGAACAGCTGCGCCAGCAGGCAGGATAACCATGCATCCGGTATTCGCTCTGGTGGACTGCAACAACTTCTACGCCAGCTGTGAAAAGCTGTTCCGGCCCGATCTGCGACATACGCCCGTGGTGGTGCTGTCGAACAACGATGGCTGTGTGGTGGCGCGCTCGAAAGAAGCCAAAGCCCTTGGCATTAAAATGGGCGTGCCGGTGCACAAAATTCAGGAGCAGATCCAACAGTACGGCGTACAGGTGTTCTCTTCCAACTATGCGCTGTACGGCGACATTTCCAACCGGGTGATGCAAACCCTTGAAGCGCTGGCACCGGCCGTTGAGGTGTATTCCATTGATGAAGCCTTTCTGGATTTAACCGGTGTGGCTAATGCCGTGGATCTGACTGAATTCGGTCTGCAGGTGCGGGCCACCATTCAGCAACACATCGGCATAACCGTGTGCGTGGGGATCGCACCCAGTAAAACCCTGGCCAAGCTGGCGAATCATGCCGCCAAGCAATATTCGGCAACCCGTGGCGTGGTCGATTTAACCGATCCGATTCGGCAGAAGAAACTGCTGAGCCTGATGCCGGTGAGCGAAGTCTGGGGCGTAGGGCGTAAACTCAGCGAGCGGCTGAACGCCATGGGCATTACCACCGCACTGGCGCTGGCCGAGCAAAACCCGAAAGACATCCGGCAGAAGTTCTCGGTGGTGCTGGAGCGCACCGTGCGCGAGCTGAACGGCGAAAGCTGCCTGGCTCTGAAAGATATAACCCCGACCAAGCAGCAGATTTTGTGCAGCCGCAGTTTTGGTCAGCGGGTAACCCACTACACAGACATGCAGGAATCCATCAGCAGCTACGTCGCCCGTGCCGCCGAAAAGCTGCGCCATGAACAGCAGCAGTGCCAACTGATCAGCGTGTATATCCGAACTGGGCTGTTTAACCCCAACGACCCGCGCTACAGCAACAGCGCCAGCCTGCGACTGGACTATCCCACTGACGATACGCGGGTGTTACTGCATGCCGCCGGGCGCTTATTGCAAGCCATCTGGAAAGACGGCTATCGCTATGCCAAAGCCGGTATCACGCTCACCGACTTCTACGACCGGGGCGTGATGCAGCCGGATCTGTTCACCCAGCAGGTGACCAACCCGAACAGCGCACGGCTGATGCAAGTGGTCGACCGGATTAACCAGCAGCAGCGAGGGAGAGTGTTCTTCGCCAGCCAAGGCACCGGAAAGGCCTGGGCGATGAACCGGAATCACCTGTCACCCAGCTACACAACGGACTGGAAGCAGCTGCCGGGGGTTTAGCAGCCAGTCGTATTAAGGTCGGCAATTCCAAAGCATGAGCAACAGCAGAACCTTGCCTGATATTTCTTACGATTTCATCGCTGTAGCATGGTGAACGCTGCTTAATCCTTTATGTAGCTTATCCATTCTTTACTGAACTTAGCTCCCACAGATGGGAGCGGTTCAGTCTTTTTTTGTTCAAGAAGAATTGCTGGCTGACCACTGTTTATGGTGGCGATGAGTACTGTCCGCCAAATAAATTCGGGTAAGCGGATTAAATGGTTGATCTTACCTTTGCATGAGAGTGAGACAGACCGGCATCTCATCGGATTATCTGGTTGATGCTTCACCTACTGCTGGTGCATGTTTCCTTCGCTAATTCCAGCAAGAACCCCACACGCCTCAACTTCCCGGTCATCGTTGCAACTCGCTCTCAGTGAAACGAGTTGTTTCTCAAGCGCTTGCAGAGCGGTTATCTGCGACCGCACATGAGAGATGTGATCATCGAGCAAGGCGTTGACGGCGGTACAAGGCTGATGAGGGTCGTCCTGATAGCTCTGTAGTTCGTGAATCTCAGCCAGTGACAGGCCCAGGATTCTGCAGCGACGGATGAAGGCCAGCCCCTCACCATGCTTCTCGGTATAGACACGGTAACCGTTGTCCTGCCGATCAGGCGGCGGCAACAAGCCCTGCTGTTCATAGAAGCGGATCGTCTGTGTTTCGACCCCTACCAACTGCGCCAATTGACCAATGCGCATCAGCCTCCTCCCCAACGGATTCTTTACTCTATTGACCTTATAGTAGCTTTATAGTTTTAAATGGTACCACAACATTGTTCAAGTGGAGTCGTATCATGAGCAAATCCTGTGGTGGCGCCTGTGGCGGTGATGCAACGTCCGCAGCGGATACCGATATACAGGCCTCCTCCGAAGCGCCGGGGAGATGGGTCAGCGTTTATGCCGTGCCGAAGATGGACTGTCCGTCAGAAGAGCGAATGATTCGCCTAGCCCTGAGCGGCTTTGAGGAGATTCGAGCGCTGTCCTTCGACTTGTCGAACCGCCGGCTGAAGGTCGTGCATGACGGCGAGGTCGAGCCCGTCACATCGAAACTGAAGACCTTGGGGCTAGGCGCCGCGCTTCAGGAAAGCGTTGCTGCAAATCCGGAGACCATCAAGGCCGCCGAGTTCTCGGCAGCTTCTGCTAAGCAAGAATCCGGGACCCTGCGCTGGTTGCTCGGCATCAATGCACTTCTGTTCGTGGTGGAAATGACTGCCGGTCTGATGGCTCAGTCAACTGGCCTCATTGCAGAGTCCCTGGACAATTTTGCTGATGCGGCAGTGTACGGACTCGCTCTTTATGCGGTTGGGCATAGCGTGAAAAGGCAGGTCCGTGTTGCGCACGTTGCTGGTGTGGTCCAACTGGTTTTGGCTGTTGGCGTACTCGTAGAGGTCGTGAGGCGCTTTGTATTCGGTAGTGAGCCTGAATCGCTGGTGATGATAGCCATCGCATTCGTCGCATTGATTGCCAATACCGCCTGTCTGCTGATGGTATCCAAACATCGAGGGGGCGGAGCTCATATGAAGGCTAGCTGGATATTTTCGGCCAACGACGTGGTGATCAACCTGGGGGTCATCACCGCCGGCGCCCTGGTCGCGTGGACCGGTTCCAATTATCCGGATCTGATTATCGGCACCATCGCGGGGGGCATTGTACTTAACGGTGCCAGACGCATTTTGGCGTTGAAGGGTTAAATAATGCTCATTATTGGCAAAAAGCTCTCGCCGTATGCCCTATTGTCCATATCGGGCCTGCTGGCAGCGTCTGATCAGGCTGTAAAGTGGCTGGTGCAGCAATCAATGGCCTATGGCGAGTATGTTTCGGTGACCCCGTTCTTTAACTGGGTGCACCTATGGAACACCGGTGCCGCATTCAGTCTTTTTGCGAATGGTGGAGGCTGGCAGCGCTACTTTTTTATCGGAATCGCGGTAGTGGTCTCGATTTTTCTGATCAAGCTGATCCTTGAAAATCGTCATAAAGGAGAAGCCATCGCTTACAGTCTTATCCTCGGTGGGGTTCTAGGGATTTTCCGTCCAAAAACGACAAAGTGCTCTGGAGGCCCCGCCGTCTGTGGCCTCCAGAGGGGTATTACTTTTTTCGAGATCCCTATTTGGGCTCTGTTTGAGTAAGATTTAGTC
>JAJOJJ010000005.1 GCA_021208685.1 Saccharospirillaceae bacterium | reverse complement strand
ACGACACATTCTTTTCTGAGCTGCCTGTGCGGCAGCGAACAAGGAAGTGACTATCCACCGGGATGATATTAATTTCTGAGCTGCCTGTGCGGCAGCGAACAAGGTGAAGCTGGGATCTTTTGAAGAGCGGCAATTTCTGAGCTGCCTGTGCGGCAGCGAACAATGATTGAGCATCAATTGACTGAAGCGGTTCATTTCTGAGCTGCCTGTGCGGCAGCGAACGCAAAGTAGTTGCTGAAAAATGCGCCAATGATTTTCTGAGCTGCCTGTGCGGCAGCGAACTATCGGCGGGAAATCGTCCGACAAATTCTTGCTTTCTGAGCTGCCTGTGCGGCAGCGAACTAGAGCATTTTCTATCTAATCGATTGATTATTAAAGAACTTCAGAGAAAAAACCTGTTTCACCCTTTTATAGTGAAACAGGCTAACTCTTTGATTTTTAAGGCAGTCAGTGCATCACCTTAAAAAAGGGTCAGAACCACGGTACGGTCGTAGCCGGACTTAAGCCGTAACCATTAAACACCCCACTTTTTTGTTCTTCCTGCAGGCTGCTCATTTCTATAAACAGGCAAAAAGATTGGGCGGTGCTGTGGCTGCGAAGGTGTACATAGGGCAAGTTGGGTTTGCGTTCTATGGTGGCGGGAATCGCCTCTGCTGCCTGAACCGCCGTTTCTCCTTTGCGCTGCATGCGTCGTCTGCGCAGTCGCTCGGCGTTGGTTTTAAATTGTTTGCGCCGGAACGTGCAGTGCTGTGCGTGGTCCGGTACTGGCTTGATGTCGGTCATGCGCACATGGTCACGCATGCCTTTGAGCCAGTCTTCCTGCATCAGGTTGCGCAAGGTGCTTTCGCTGCTGTGCAGGCGTAATACATTGCCCAGGCCGCGAGGGTTAAGGCTGTATCGCGGAAAGCTGATGCCAATATCGCTGCGCTGTTGTTGTACCAGTGCCACGTGCAGGCGGCCATACAGTGCGCCCAGTAACTGGGCGGCACTGCTTTCCGGGTCGGGCTGTACGTTCAGTTCAAGGTAGTGTGTTGTCATGGCCTCACCCTGCATCACCGAATACACCGCCACGGATTAATGTGGCAATCACGAAGTGCTGTTGGTTCTGTTCCGGTACTTTGTCTTTCAGTACCCAGCCATCAAGCAGGTTGTAAAAATCCATTTTTTCTTTTGGCTGACGGTAGGCTTTACCCTGTGTGGTACGGAACCATAGGGTTCTACGGCAATGGGGCCATTGCTTTGCGCATCCGGATACCAGGTGTCGATGGTGCGTAATGCGTTGCCAATTTTTTGTGAGTGAATGGCGGCAATATCAGCAACGTGATAAAGCGTTTTGCTTTTTTTGCTGCTGGATTTATCCAAAATTAATTCTTGTGATGGGAATACTTCCTGCCCTTCGCCCAGTCGTACAAAGGCGGTAATTTGCAGCAGTACATGGTCTTTGCCTGCTAATCCGGTTTCCATTAATGCCGCGAGTTCTGCCAATTTTGAGGCGTCTGCGGGTGATGCTTTCAATTCCATCATAGAGTGCGTTAACGCATCAAAGCACCACTCAGATACGGCACGGCCACCTTGCAGGCGGGCAACGGTTACTTCCACCTGTTCTGCGCCAATACGGTTGCGCCATAAAAAGCGACCGTTGGCCAGGTTGGCCGCGTAACGCTGGGCCAGTTCCCCCAGGCCTGCGTTCTGAATATATCCGGCAACGGTGGCCAGTAATTTTTCGCGGTAGGCCGATTCATTACAGGCCGATGGTTCACCCACCCCACCGAGTACGCGCAGGGTAAATTGCACTTTCAGGGTATCGGCATCGGCGGGTAATGCGGCAACGTCGACGGTTTGCAGGTTGGGGTTTTCGATCTGCGCATCCAGCTTGGCCGGGTCCTGATCTTTGGCTTTCAGACGATTGGAAATGGTGCCGCGCACCGATTTTTCGCGGATGGATACGGGCTGCCAATGATGATCTCGGCGGTTATCCCACACGCCGGAAAATAACAGTGCATCGGACACATCCAGTTTGCGTTCAAATGCGAGTACAGAGGCGGTTTTAAGTTCATTTGTCATAATGTATTCCTTGTTACGTCACTTAATCGTTATGGGTTTTAATGAAATTATTGCGGCAGCGGTATAAGCCGTTTTGCGGCTGGCTGTCGGCGTACCAGAGCAGCTGCTCAATTGAATTCAGGCGATGCGGTGCAACCCATTGCCCTATGGAGTAAAGACTTTCGACAAAGCGAAATGGTGTATGCGGATCACGGCTGTTGGCCACGGTTCCTGCCGGGTGTATGTCTCCCAAGGCACCATATCCCACCGGAATGGGTACAATCCAGCCCTGCCCTGTCCGGTCGTTTTTCCATTCGTTTTGTGTTTTTTCTGCGGTCTGTTTGGCTTTTCCTTCTGCCTTGTCTGCTGCCTCTTCTGAGGTATGTGCACCAGCCGGTTGGTAGTGCCAGTTAATTCGCGATAACGATAACCAGGCATCTAACCGAGTGGTTTGTGGCTGCGTTTTTTGAAGTTCTGTCAGACGCTGATCGAGCAAATCGTCGCGGGCAACCAGGGTAAAACCGGGGAGTAATTTACGCGTAAAAGCAGCCAGTTTTGCCGGCTCCCCACAGGAAACAGCAAACGGCTGGTAACGCTGCAACCAGGGTTTTTCCGGCGGATGAACCGAGCCTCCGGCAATGCGCATGGTATTAAGGATTTCCGCCACTTTGGCCGGATATGCAGGAGGAAAATCGCTGGAGTGAAAGCTAACGCCAAACACCAGACTGATGTCCAGATGAATACGGCCCTCTTCAACAATAGCGGCGGTCTTTCCGCCTTTGTCGACGGGGTTACGGGTCAGGCAGAAAGATTTTACAAAACCTTCTTCGGTGACCAGTTCCTGGTGATCATGGCATACCACTCCCACAGCATTGAGGGGTAAATCAATGCCTGCTTTTTTTAGTTGTCGCTCCAGTGCCCACATCAGACCAAGAAAGGCCGTCATTGACGGAAAGCCGTGGGTTAACGGGCTGGAAATGGCGTTGGCGTTTTGCACCCGAAGACGGGGAATGATCAGGAAGTGGCTGCTTTCTGGCAGGCTCATGCTACACCTCCTGCACGGCGTTGTTGCGGCACTGGCCAATGGGCTTCGATCACCGCCTGCTTAGCCCAGTGTTTATATTCCACATCGCCAACCGTTTTTAATCCGCTTTTGTGCAGTTGTGCGTTTAGCCAGTTGGCAAAATAGCCGGCAACCTCATCTGGCCAATCACCCCACTGATAATCGGCATTAAATTGTTCGTCTTCGGCCTGATGATCTTGCCGAACGGGTAATTCGATGCGTTCAGGGTCGAGCCAAAGCCGCTGACTTTGCGGTAATCTGCAATCGGGGTGGCGGCTCCAGCCCGGTTCCTGTGCGAAGCGGATGCTCTCACCAAACAGTGCCAGCTGCTGGCCCAACGCCTGCTCCAGAGCTTCACGCTTTTCACGGGTTGCTTTAATGGCCTCCGGATCAGACAGCAACAGACTGCTCAGCGCTTTGAGCAGCTCAGACACGTCATCAAAAAAGTAAAAACGGTTAAAGACCGATTCGACCCGTAGTACGTTAATCTGCTCAGAGCTGTTCCAGTGCGGAGGGAGGGATGCCAGCAGATAATTTACCCCGCCCCGCTCACTGTTCAGCTGCGAAATATTCTGCGGTTTGGTGCCACCCAGTTTGCGCACAACCAACCCGCGATAATCACGGTATTCGCCGTCATATTCGGATTTTTCCCGATACGCTTGTCGGGCCAGTTTGTTTTCCTCACCGAAGCGTACATCCTGAATATCGGCGTGTACTTTATGCGCCAGCGAGCTGGAAAACAGCGGTTGCAGAAGGTGATATTCATCATCGTCCGCTGGTTCCTCCCCCAACAGCCAATAAAGCTGTTTGGCTGCCACGTGCGATGCTGGCTGGCTTTCTGCGCGGATTAATGATGAGAAGGCTTGTATCCACTCCTGAGCAGTTTCCACATCGGCTGATAATGCCGCCTGCAAATCGACATCAGCTTCCTGCATCCAGTCAAAGAGCCGCTTTCCTTCCACTTCGGTTTTCAGAAATTTAAAAACATCCAGCGCGGCGGCATTGCCAACAATATCTTCGGCAAACGCATCTCCTAAGAGGTGACTGCCGATTTCATGATGTTGAGGAAGATTATTGGGTGTCAGATGCAGGCTGCTGCCTCTGGCATCCGGGTGTGTGGCTTTGAGCACGTGGGTAACGGCCTGAATTTGATTTACACGGCGAGCAGCATCGGCCAGCCAGGTCGTGTATTCATATTTAGCAGCCGTCTCAATATCAGTATTGTTGCCTTTCAGCTTGGCATCCCGCCGCTCTTCAATAAACGCGGTGATGGCCGAACGGAAGGCACTTGCTCTTGCGGTCAGTATTGTCATTCCTTTTTCCTCATTGCTCCGTTTCCTGTGGTGATTTCTTCATATTCATCATCTTTTTTATTGTCGTTTCATAAACCCAAGCCACGGGTGCCAGTACCACCCCGAATCACTCTTCAGCACTTCGACCGTTGTCATTTTCTCTGCACAACGCTCAAGTGATATATCCAGCGCATCGGCCTGTTCGCGCACTAAGGTCATTACATCAAAGTCGCCCCAGACGCTGATGCCGGGTGCTGGTTCGAGCAACAGGTTGTGTCGCTGGCCGTGATCTATCGGTATATACAGGTGCTGCCCGCGTGCTGAGCGGTTATCTTCCACCCGATGTATCAGCAGTTGTTCTTCATCGTCGTCAGGGCGGAATACTAATGTGAGGGTTTGACTGCCTGCTGGGTCACGGAACGGCTGATATTGTGCCAATACGCCGGTGAGCAGGTTGTGCGGATGAACCCAGGCCGGGGCGGCTTCCTCTTGCTGCAGCCACTGAATCTGAGTATTACGCCGGGAAACATTGGCCGGTTTGGGGCGTGGGTACATGCTGGCGGCAATACGCGCCTGTTCCAGATCGACCAGATTGTTACGCGGGGTTTGTTCCTCAGCCGGGCGCGGATAAATCCGGGGCACTGCGTTTAAATGCCGGTACTCTTCGACCTGCAGCAGATCGTGCAGCCAGGGGCTGGTTAAGCGGAATTGACTGCCTTGGGTGCCTTTTTCAAATCCGGGTCTTTGATAAATTCCGTCATCGTTGTTCACATGGGTGAAGTATTTAACCGGCGCGTCCAGCAGCAACATATTGGCATGTTGAGGTATTTTACGGCGGTGGCGCTGTACGCGACCGGCCAGCTGAATTAATGAGCGCATGGAGGATGGTTCGGCAATGGCCCAATCGGCGTCCCAGTCACGCCCGACTTCGCATACCGGTGAAGCTAACACTACAAATACCTGATGTTGTGCGGCGGTTGTTTCCAGTGCGTTGCGTATTTGGGGTTGTTGATACACAGCCTGACCACCATCATCACGGCGGTTAAAGGCGGTATCCAGCAGGTTCTCGATGGCTGAGCGCTGCACCAGTGGAAAACGGGAGTGGTAGACGCACAGATGAATGTGAGCATCATCGCTTGCACCCAGTGCATAAAGTGCTCTGGCCACCTGAATGATGGCTTCGATATTGGCCATCCTCACGATGCCAAAGCTCACGTGTTTTGACGATTGCGGATCGGGTTCTGAATGGTTTTTGTGTAAACGGATACACTCATCACGAATTATTCGTGCCAGTTCCGGGTACACCGCATCAGGCTGCCTGACCGTGATGGTCATTGGAATAATATCGGCCAGTCGACAAGGCGTATCTTTGGCTAACTGGCTGACACGTTTTCGGATGAATTGTTGATGATGCTGTTCAAACACCTCGGCATCGGTGGCTTGTTCGCTCTGCACGCCAAATTCATCGACCCACAGACAAGGAATATCCGCCACTGCGGCAACCGCATTATGGGTGCCGCGGTTTTTAAGGTAGTGCTGGCGACCTTCACGGTATGCCATATACATACCTGCCACTAAGGCGGGCGGTAAAGTGGCCGAAGATAAGATAATGCGACTGCCCAGCAATCCGGCCCAATGCACCAGCCGGGTCAGCGCTGGCAGATCATTCAGGTCGTAATCGTCCAGTTCATCGAGTATCAGATCGCTGCTCATTAAACGCAGCATAGGGGCTATCTGACGTCCGGCACGTTGTGACTCCGTCGCAGGCACCAGGTGATCGACGGTGCAGACCAGCATGGGGGCCGACAACAGTTTGCGGATATCGGCATTGGCTAAGGCTTTTTCCAGTAACGGATGATCGCTGCTATTGCCTTCGTACAGCACATGTCCATCTTCTTCGAGCAATCCCTGCACCGAGGCCGAACCACACAGCTCCGCTTTTTGTTCATAGTATTCAAACAATGCCCGACTGGCCGAGCCACCAACCTGAATGGCCAGTTCGTCTTCATTCAGATGCAGGTCTTTGCGGTAACTGCGCCCGGTCTGCAGGGTGAGCGTCCGTAAGCCAAGCGCGTAGGTTGCCCGCATACCCTGTTGCGGGTCAGCAAGGGCATAAAGAATGCGGGCATTTGCCAGCGTTTTACCGCATCCGGTCGACGCCATATTAATAATAAAGGCGCCTTGTTGCCGTGTGCTTTCACGCATGGCCGTGGCGGCATCAAAGGCTTTATCCTGCCAGGAGAAACGTGGGTTAGCACTGCGCTTTCTTAAACCACGATGATTGGCCAGACGCGGCAAGTAACGCTCAAAACCCGGCAGTGCATGAGCAATGGTTGCGCTGCCGTGCGCAACGCCCAATAAATGTTCAAGCAATGATTGATTCGCCACCCGCTGCCCGCTTTGCCTGTACGTGGTGTTTGCGGCCAGCATTTGATTTGCCTGTAAAAAAGGTGCACGTCCGGCAACAGGTTTATCGGCTGTGCTTAAACCCAGACTGGAATAATGATGATCACCAAGCATCAGACAAAGCCGCGCCAGATGCATCACATACGGATTATCCAGCCAGTTTCCTCGGTGAGTTTGTTGCAGTGATATTAAGCGCTTTGCTAACTTCGCCGCCTGCTTACGCCAGACCGGAGAAGTAACAGGCAAATCACCTTGCAAGCTCCAGTATTTTTCTTTTTGTGTCTGTTCTGCGTCCTGTACCTGTTCATTCCAGCCATGTGTTACTTGTGACAATAGCTGAGGTAATTCATGCAGACCGGGGAAACTTCCTTTGGCCCCCAGCCATATTTGTTTGCCGTTACTATCCGTTGCCGGTTTCAGCGGTAAGCGGTGGTGGGTCACGACCAGCCAGCCAATGGCCGCCGCCAGTGGTGCCTGAGTCGTCAGGATTCGGAAAGGATGTTGGTTAGCCTCTCCGGCATCCAGCCCGTCACGCCAGTAACGGCCAGGCATCGTCCAGATGGCATGATCCTCAGTTGTTTCTTCAGCCAGGCGCTGCAGCCACTGCTCGTCAGTATCGGTGCCAACGAATGCCTGAAATAAACGCAGCGATACCCATTCATGGCGGTACAGATTTTTCTCGGTAAGTTGCCCTTGTAAACGCTCCTGAAACGCCACACTGGCCTTACCTAAATCGTGCAGCAGCGCCGCTAACTGAGCCAGTACGCGAATAATATCGAGGGTATGCCAGTCATTTTCGTCTTCAGCGCGCAGTACATTACGTGCCGTGCTGTTGGTAGGCGTAGCGCCGTGCATGTTGAACTGGCTGGCATCACCAACAATCCACATCAGTTCACTGTGATCTTTGCCACGAATCCAGTGGCAGGCAACCGCCGTGTTTTTACGCGCGGTTTTGCGCAGCAGTTTGCGCAAAGTATTCAGGCCGTCTTGCGTAATAGCCGTCTGCCAGGTGCGCTCTCCTCTGCGCTCAGCGAATTGATCCAGAATTCGACGACTCTCTTTCAAAGCATTTTTATTGCATTGCGATACCAGAAGAACGTTCATACGACCGCCCTTGAGGCTGTATTGAGTGCGACGCTTTTTAACGTATCAATAATAAAGTCGAGGGATTCGCTGCGTGTCAGGGCCTCAATGCAATTCTGGCGGAATGCCTGCTCATCATCACCGCGCATTGCCGACAGAAACGCCTGCGGCAGAATACAGGCGTCTTTTATTAAATCGGCGGCATCGAATACCAGTCCGCCACGCCGGGTTTTGCCATGCAGCACTGCCAGTCCATGTGGCAGGCCTAAAACCCAGGTCGCGGTAGCGCCCAGACCATACGCCAGATAATTACCATGATCGAGAAAACGGTTGGCAGGGTCTGAACCAGAGCCTCGCTTGGCACGGGTAAAATCGCCGTAATTGACCGTATCGACTGCCAGTCTAAACAGCGCCTTGGTCAGGCGGGCTTCTTCGGTAAGCAAGCCGGTGGTATCCGTCTGCTGCTGAATCCGTTCTTCACTTCCGGCTAACAGTTGATTCAGCCTTGATGTATCAACCCGAAATCCCTGCTCATGCAGTGATCGGTGGCCCCACTCCTGCCTCAGTCTTAGCAGACGCTCTTGCTGCAGAGTTTTGGCCGCCTGCAGACGCAGCTCATCGTCGAACCAGAATGTCACCCAACCCTGTAAATAGTCTGTCGGCCGATATTCACTCTGAGGGGAAAACCATGCGACCTCAATATCCATTTCGTTAGCACTGAATAATGGCGTCCCGCCACCGCCACAGAAACCAACAAGAACACCGGCTTTCGCCAGTTCCCGCATGGCCGCCTGAGTTACAGACGTTCCTGTTGCCAGCAGCAGTGTTGTGGTGTTGGCAATCGGGATATTCCAGTAGAGGGATTTCTTTCCCTGATCGGTAACGTATTCAACACGTCCGCCATTCACCAAAACCCGGCAATACTGCAGGTAATAAATATTGGCTCGTTTGGAATGCAATATTGTTTTCAGGTCTGAAGGTGACAGATCATCCATAGTGTTCACCAGCCTTTTAGCTGGCTTTCTTCCCTGTCTTATTTGAGCATTGATCGTTTAGTCATAACGGCTGTGATAAGCGCTATAACACAGGAAGATACTGACTTATTTATAAGCAATCAATGATGTGAGGCAATCCATTGAATGTCATCCGCCGTGAAGTTTCACGGCGGCTTATGAATTCTGTGGATGAATATCCGGTTTGAAGTGGATGATTAAGGCACCTCTGAATAATTCTGCACAGCTTCGCGTGAGTGCTGCAGAGTGCTTTTGACAAGGCGTCGATTGCAGTGAATGGCGAGTCCTTTATAAAATCGACAACACCGTCAAAACGCTCTGCAGCCCACGCCCTTCGGGGCTTGCTGAAAAAATCCAGCTCGGTGTTGCCAGGTTTTGACGTAACCCGTTATGCCTTCAACGTGGCGCCTTGATCTGAACTTTTTCAGTAAGCCGAAGCTGGCACTGAATTATTCAGAGGTGCCTTAAATATCCGCCGATTGTCCCTGCGCCAACCGCTTATTTTCTCCTCCCTGCTCCGCAACGGTTTCTGTTTCCTGCACTGTATTTTCCAGCCCGGCAACGTCCTGCTCAATTAACGGCTGCCACCAGTAACTGAAGCGCTGTTCGCTGCCGATAATCACGCCTTCGCCGATGGTCGGCGTAAGCAATGCAATATCGCGTTGCTCGGCCTGTTGCCGCACCTGCTCCAGCGGGTCGTACCAGGCATGTATCGACAGGTCGAAGGTGCTGTTATGGATGGGCAGCATGTGTTTGCCACGTAAATCAATATGCGCCTGTACGCTTTGTTCCGGCATCATATGCACGTGTGCCCAGCGCGGGTTATACGCGCCGTTTTCAATCATGGTTAAATCAAACGGGCCATAGCGTTCGCCTATGGTTTTAAAGCCATCAAAATAGCCGCCGTCGCCACTGAAAAAATAGCGTTTATCGTCGCGGATAATCACCCAGGATGCCCACAGGGTTTCATCGCCGTCCAGTACACCACGGCCAGAAAAATGCTGTGCGGGTGTGGCAGCAATCAGGGTGTTTCCAATCTGGGTTTCCTGCCACCAGTCGTGTTCGTGAATGCGCTCTTCGTTTACGCCCCAGTCACGCAGGTATTGACCAACGCCCAGTGGCACGTAAAACCCTTCTGCCCGATCCGCCAGAGCGCGGATGCTGGCTTCATCCAGATGATCGTAGTGGTTATGGGAAATAATAATGCCGGTCAGCGCGGGCAATTCATCCAGACCGATAGGCGGCTGATGAAAGCGTTTAGGCCCGGCCCATTGCACGGGGGAAGCGCGTTCGGAAAATACCGGGTCCAGCAACCAGAACTCACCGTTAAGTGCCAGCAGCAGGGTTGAGTGGCCAATACGGTATACGCGATGTTCACCCGCCGGTAACTGCTGCAGTTCCGTGGTATTGAAGGGACGTACCGGAATCGCCTGTGATGGCACAGAACGCGGATGCTTACCGGTTGCCATCTCCCAGATAATGCCGGCCACTTCTTTCAGCCCATGCGCAGGACGCGGAACCGGGTTGGTAAATTGCTTTTCTGCCGCATTGTATTGAGGGGATTGCTGCAGGCGTTCGCTTTCAGGACTGCTTTGCTTGCGGTTACTGGCACAACTGCTCAGCAGTGCAGAGATGGCTACCAGTAACAGCAGAATCGTTGCCGCTCCGGCTGCCAGAATGGGATCTTTCATGTCTTTCTCCGGTATATGCGGGGCAATTGGATGGCCGACCATAGTAAGTAACCATTGGTTATTAATAAACCATTTCAGGTGACCACAGTGTTCTTCGCAGCCGCTTAATCCGCAACGGTGGGCGCTTCTGTTTGCTGTCGTGCAAACGCCAGAACATCCTGAAGTGGCGGATGGTCACCTTCATCTTTACCGTAATACGCCCGCTGTATCACGCCATTGGCGTCAAGAAAGAAGTTCATCGGCATAGTGTTCAATGCCCCACTGAAAGCACTCGGCCAATAGCCTTTTACCAGCATGGAATACATCGCGGTCGGCAAGCGCAGCAACATGCCTTTAATCACGCCCAGCCAGGAATACTGCACACCAAAGCGACGGTGAACGCGGCCTTTCGCATCCGCCAGAATCGGATAAGCCGAATCATGGCGCTCAGAAAATGCCCGCAAATCCTCCAGCGAGGAATCAAACACGGCCACCACCTGAAAATCGGCCGGAAGCTGCTCTTTTAACTGAATCAGACGATGCAGGCGTAAATTGCAGAAGGGACAGGCGGCAAAGCGGAAAAAGACCAGCAGAGCAGGCTTGCCATGTAATTGCTGACTACTCCAGAGACTCCCGTCCAGTGCCGGTAATGCAAAAGCCGGAATCTGCTGCCCCGCCTGAAGACGCGCAGAAATAATCAGGTTGTTTTGCTCCGGCCCGCTGCTTTTTTCAGGGTTATTGTCCGGCTGAGGTGACGCTGAATGCTTCATGTTTTTTCTCATACTGGTTGGATCGCCCGTGATTCATTGGCGGTTGGTGTTTCGATTAGTCGCGTCAGGAAGATGTTGCTTACAACGATGCCAGATCGGCTCTGGGCCTGTTGCCCATCAGGCCACGGCGCAAGGCTGCCGGGCAATGTCACAGGCTTCGTGAATGAGGCGTTACCGGCCAGGCGTAACCATGTAACCCCAGGGTAAAACCATCAAACAAGGCTCAGTCTGCAGTATGAATATGTTAACTGCGTTGCATTATTCCGTGTGCGGCAGTCATAAACTGTACGAGTGTTTAATGTATGAGTGCTGTGCCATGAGCATTGCCTTTGCGCTTGACGGACAAGTGTCCGGTTACAACGCCGACGATTCGGCTCAATCGTTGCTGAATGAGATTCTGGCCGATGCCGTAAACCGGCGTTTGCTGTTCCCGCCAGCAGCCAGCTTGCGTGGTTTCAGTCGTCACCAGCATAAAAGCCAGATGCAATTCAGTGTGCAGACCGCCGCCGGTTCTTTTTTTTATAAAGTGTCAGAAACCGGATTATCTGCCGCATTTTGTGGCCGAGCAGGACTGCCTGCTGCGCATGATTGCCACCCACACCATGGCGGCCTGCGCTCCACTGGCACTGGGTTCAGTCAAGCGCCAGGATCTGTCGTCGGTGTCTTATCTGATCCTGCAACACATTCCCCTCGCAGTACATGGCGACTGGTTCAGTGCCGGTCAGCAACTGGCCCAAATGCACCAGCATACAACGGATCAGGGCTATGGTTTTGAGCATATAACCTGGTGTGGTGAAAGCGCTCAGGATAACCACTGGAACAATAACTGGAGCGAATTTTTTATTGGCCAGCGTCTGCAACCCTTACTGTCTAAGCTACGGGAGCGTGGTATTCACTTTGCCAACGGCGACCGCGCATTACAGCGGGCAAAAGACATATTAGAGCATCATCAGCCTGCAGCATCCTTGCTGCACGGGGATTTGTGGTCAGGAAATATTGGTTTTAATCCAGACAAGCATTTGTCTTATCCGGTTTTATTCGATCCTGCCAGTTATTACGGCGACGCCGAAACCGATCTGGCCATGACAGAATTATTTGGCCGGTTTCCAACTGCATTTTATGACGGTTATAACAGCATTAATCCTCTGCCCGAATCCTATGAGCAACGTCGCCCGGTGTATCAGCTTTATCATTTACTGAACCATGCCCTGCTGTTTGGCGGCAGTTATATTCCTCAGACAGAATCACTGCTGGTCAGGCTATGAGGCTACCCAATGCGGATAAAAAAAAGCCCGGTTATCCTGCGATAATCCGGGCTTTATGGTTACCAATGAATCAGGCCAGCTCATCCACCGCAACGCGGTAATTCGGATCTTCAATCACGTTAACATCACACAGATTACCGGCTTTTTTCAGCATCATGCGACACTCTTCACTTAAATGGCGCAGGTGCAATTCTTTGCCCAGTGCCAGATAACGTTCGGCAATGCTGTCGATGGCTTCCAATGCTGAGTGGTCGGCCACGCGGGAATTACGGAACTCAATAATGACCACATCCGGGTCATTCTCAGGCTCAAATATTTCTTTAAAATTCGCAACCGAACCAAAAAACAACGGGCCAAATAATTCATACACCCTGGCCCCGTTTTCCTGAATGCGGGTACGTGCGCTGATGTGCTTGGCGTGTTCCCAGGCAAATACCAGAGCAGCAACAATCACACCCACCACGACGGCGATGGCAAGATCGGTAACAACCGTCACTGCCGACACCAGAATCAAAACGAACGCATCGTGCTTCGGCACTTTGCGCAGAATGCGGAAGCTCGACCATTCGAACGTGCCGATGACCACCATAAACATCACACCAATTAACGCCGCAATCGGAATCTGTTCAATCAGCGGGCTGGCAAACAGAATAAAGCTGAGTAAAAACAGCGCGGCAGCAATACCGGACAAACGGCCACGGCCACCGGAATTGACGTTAATCATGCTCTGACCGATCATCGCGCAACCGCCCATTCCACCAAAGAAACCGGTCACGACGTTAGCGGTTCCCTGCGCCACACATTCTTTATTGCCACGGCCACGGGTGTTGGTCATTTCGTCGATAACGGTGACGGTCAGCAGCGATTCGATCAGACCAATAGCGGCAAAAATCACCGAATACGGCAGGATAAACCACAGGGTATCGAGGGTCATCGGCACCACAGGCACAGCAAATTCCGGCAAACCACCGGCAATACTGGCCAGATCGCCCACGGTTTTGGTCTCCAGCTGCAACCCCCAGGCCGCGAGGCTGACCACCAGAATACCGGCCAGCGCCGATGGGATGGCTTTGGTCATTTTCGGCAGATAATGGGTAATAAACATGGTGGTCAGAATCAGTCCGAGCATCACATACAGCGCTGTTCCCTGCAGCCATACCCCGTCGGTCCAGCCCCATTTACCTTCCGGAGTGAAGGATTGCAGCTGGGGCAGCTGCGCCAGAAAGATCACCAGCGCCAGACCATTCACAAAACCCAGCATCACCGGATATGGCACGATGCGGATAAATTTACCCAGTTTCAACGCCCCGGCGGCCACCTGAATAATGCCCATCAGCACCACCGCGGCGAACAAGTATTGCGGCCCCGTGCCAGAGCCAAAATCACGTTCGGCCTCGGCGACCAGCGACACCATGACGACCGCCAGCGCACCGGCCGCACCGGAGATCATGCCCGGACGCCCCCCCATCAGCGAGGTAATCAGCCCCACCATAAAGGCCGCGTACAGACCAGTCAGCGGATGAACGCCCGCGACAAATGCAAAAGCCACGGCTTCCGGTACCAGTGCCAGGGCAACGGTCAGGCCGGATAAGGTGTCGTTTTTAACATTGGGGGAAAAGGTCTGCATAAACTCGCGCAGCAGCAACATAAGGCGGGTTTCTCCGGGGTTGGTTCACAAAGCCGCGCACTATACCAGCCTGAGAAGACATTTTCAGGGTTTTGCTCTGAGGTACTGCTCAGGTGCGTTGTGGCGGTCTGGCGGAAATCTCCGTCAGACCGCCAATCCATCAGGAAACGGAAGCGGTATGATGCTCCGGCGTCATTCCCAGCAGGGTGAGAATGCGGTCAAGCGCAACGTACAGCGCTGGCAGGATCAGCAGGCAGATAAAGGTGGTGAACAAAATACCAAAGCCCAGTGATACCGCCATCGGCGTAATAAACTGCGCCTGACGCGAGGTTTCAAACACCATGGGAGAGAGTCCGCCAAAGGTCGTGAGGGTGGTCAGCAGAATCGGCCGGAAACGACGGATACCCGCTTCACGCACCGCTTCAAGGGCTGATAACCCCGCTTCAAGACGGCGGCGATTGGCGTAATCAATCAGAATCAGACTGTCATTCACCACCACCCCGGCCAATGCCACGATGCCCATGATCGACATGATCGACATGCTGTAACCCAGCAACAGATGGCCAAGAATGGCCCCCACCGCGCCAAAGGGAATGACCGCCATAATGAGCAAAGGCTGGCTGTAACTGCGGAACGGGATGGCCAGCAGTACGTAAATCAGCAGCATGGAGAAAAAGCCATACAACTGCAGCGAGCTCATGCTTTCCTGGGTATCCGCCTGACTGCCACGGAAATCAAAATCCAGCGTCGGGTATTTCGCGCGCAGATCGGCAAATATTTCTTCACGCAGCACGGTCATGACCGCCGGTATCTGCTCGCGCGGCTCCACTTCGGCGGTCACATTGACCACCTGTCGGCCATCACGGCGGGAAATACTGGCCGGTGACAATTCTTTATGCAGAATGGCGACGTCCGCCAGAGGGACATACCCGCCCTGCGGCGTCAGAATCATCAGGCGCTCAATATCCGCGCTGAATTCACGCTCTTCATTTGGCAGACGCACCAGCACCGTCACCTCGTTGCGCTCACGCTGCTGGCGCAACGCCCGCGCACCGTATAGTGCAGCACGGATCTGCTGAGCCACGGCGTCCGCTTCCAGCCCAAGGCTGCGGCCCCGTTCGTTGAGCTCAACATCCCATTGCGGTTTGCCATTGGTAAAACTGGAGGCCACATCCTTAACACCGCTGAGCTGCCGCATAAAGTCACCCAGCTCAGCACTGGCGGTGGCCAGCAATTCGGTATTACTGCCCCGCAATTCAACGGTCAGTCCAGCACCGCCAGACGGGCCGCCGCCACGTTCGGCATCAAAGGTCAGACTGCGGATACCGGGAATTTCGCCAATCGCTTCGCGCCAGCGTTTGACGACTTCGTTGGATGAAAGCGGCCGGAACTCGGTATCCACCAGCCTTGCCTGAATTTCGATGGTGGCGTTTTCAATATCACCTTCCACGCTGACCACTAAGGGTTTGCCCTGCGCCTCGACAGGATCAACCACCTCTTTCAGCCGCGCTTCGAGCAGATCACGCACCTGCTGCATCTCGTGGAGCGGTGCATTCGGTGGCATTTCGACTTTGGCCACCGCAAACTCGCCTTCCAGACGCGGGAACATACTGAACCCCATGCGCCCGCTCATCGGCCAGGCCAGCACAATCATGGCGATGGCGACGGCAATGGCCAGGGTAAATCCAGGCGCACGCAGACTTTTGTCCAGCAGTGGCAGATAGCGGGTCTGAATAAACCGGTGCAGGCCTTTATCCACCCGCTGCTGCAGACGGTCCAGCCAGTGCGGTTCATGCAGCACATCACGCTTTTTCATGCGCCCCAGATGCGCCGGTAAAATAAACAGTGCTTCCAGCCAGGAAATCATGAAGCAGCTGATCACAACAATCGGGATGGCAATAAAGAGCTTACCCATCATGCCCGGCAGCGCCAGTAATGGCAGAAAAGCGGCAACGTTGGTAAGAATGGCGAAGGCCAGCGGCATGGCGACTTCTTTGGCACCAAAGATGGCAGCATCCATAAAAGGCATGCCTTTCTGCATGTGCTCGTAAATGTTTTCCCCGGCAATAATCGCGTCATCAACGACGATACCCAACGCGACGATAAAGGCGAACATGGAGATCATATTGATCGACATATCCCAACCCGGCAGCAACAGCATCGCGCCCATAAAGGCGGTCGGAATCCCCATCGTGACCCAGAATGCCAGCCGGTATTCAAGGAAGAGGCTGAGCAGCACCATGACCAGAATCAGCCCCACCACCGCATTTTTCAGCAGCAGACCTACCCGTTGTTTATAGGTTTCGCCATCATCATCGGTAATGATCAGTGACATACCCGGCGGCAATTGCGGGCGGATTTCTTCGAGCTTTTTATACACCGCCTCAACCACGGTCAGCGGTGTCTGACTTTCCGCGCGATAGATTTTAAAACTCATCGACGTCTGGCCGTTGTAGGTGATTTCGCGGTTACTGTCGCTGAAACCATCACGTACCTGCGCAACATCCCCCAGCCGTAACTGCACACCGGAAGCATCACTGACCAGCGGCAACTGACGGAATTCTTCCGCCCAGTACAGACGATCATCCAGCGTTACCAGAATATCGCCACCGCCCGTTTTAACACTGCCCGCACTTTGCTCGATGGCGTTATTGCCAATAATGGCGGCCACATCACTCAGCTTGAGGCCATAGCGCTGTAAATCGTTCTGGCTGATTTCAACGTGAATTTCTTCATCATTGATGCCGCGCAACTCAACCTTGGTAATGTCCGGCGATTCCAGCAGCTGGTCTTTAATCTGCTCGCCCAGACGCTTCAATCCAAACGCATCAAGCGGGCCGAACAATGCCAGTTCAATCACATCAATCGAGCGGCTGGCAATTTTGACCAGCGGCCGTTCCATCTGCGCCGGAAAAGTAGAAATGCGGTTAACCGCCTGCTGGATATCCTGATAGGCCTGCTGGCGGTCAACGCCGTTCTCCAGCTCGGCGGTGATCTGGGCCGAGCCCTGAGTTGCCGTTGATACGATTTCTTTCAGGCCATCGATACCCGACAGTTCGTTTTCAATCGGCAAAATAACGCCCTGTTCCATCTCTGAGGGCGTAGCACCGGCATAGCCGACCGACACAATCACCATGTCGGCTTCGTAGCTGGGAATAAATTCTTTACGGATATTCAGCGACATTAAAAAGCCGCCAATAATCAGAAACGCCATCAGCAGGTTAGGCGCAACCCCGTGGCGTGCCATCCACGCCACCGGTCCGGTATAACGCAGACTCATGAACGTGCTCCGCTGCTCTGAATACGCACCGGCATGCCCTCAGTTGCACTGTCAACCCGGCTCAGCAGTAACTGATCACCCGCTTGCAGGCCATGACTCTGGTCCTGTTCAGTGGCCTCCAGCCAGGCCTGCTCGCGGCCGCGATACAGCACCCTAACCTGACGCTGATACAAGGCATTGTTGTTGACGACCCACACGCGGTTGTCATCGCTCAGATAGCGCACATCAATCACCACGGTTTTATCGAGTAACTTTCCGGGCAACTGCACATCCATAAAATCATTCACCAGCACCATCGGCTGGCCTTCGGCCTGAGGTTGATCCAGTTCCAGCACGACCTTGGCCTGACGGTCAGCACTGTCGACATCGGGCAGCACATTCAGAATGCGGGCACGGCGGGTTTGTCCCTGCCAGCCGCTCATGCTCAGCGTTGCCTCAGCCTGAGTATCGAGCAGGTTCAGAAATGCACGGGGCACTTTGACTTCAATCCAGAAGCGTTCAGTACTGACCAGATCGAACAGCACCGTACTGCTGCCAACCTGACTGCCGACACTGACATGACGCGCCATAATCTGACCGGCAAAGGGCATGCGTACATCGGTGCGGGCCAGATTGAGCTGTGCCTGTTCGAGATTGGCGCGGGCCGTGCGCAATGCCGCCCTGGCTTTGGCCAGCTGGGGTTCGCGCAGCACTAATGCCCGTTCTTCGGCGCTGAGTGTTTCCGCCGCCAGTGCATATTCTTCCCGCGCCAGGGCCGCCTGACCCTGTTCAATATCCAGGTCGGCCTGTGCCTGAGTGAAAGCCGCCTGTTTCTGTCGCAGCTGCAACTCGAAATCGGTCTTTTCCAGCGTCGCCAGCACGCTGCCTTTACTCAGCCGCGCCCCCGGTGACGCATCGGCACTGACCTGAACGACACGCGCACTGACCTGAGCCGTCAGGGCGACGCTGTCGGCGGCCATTACCTTGCCGCCCGTGGGCCAGAATGGCCGCGACTGTTCTCGGTTAAGCGCTGCAACTTCGACCAGACGGGCCTGTACTTCCGGTTTGATCCGCTGCGGTTTGGGTGCCGAGGTCATCACGTACCAAGCCAGTCCCCCGCCAACCAACAACACCAACGCGCCCAGCAGGACATTGCCTGACACGGTGCGGCGATCACTGCGTACATCCATCATGACGATGTTTCCTCTCCACTGAAGTCGCCATGACTGACGGCTTTGTATAACTGAATACGGTTCTGCAACTGGCTCCAGCGTGCATTCAGCAGCTGCTTCTCCAGACTGATCACATCCTGCTGAGCCTTGAGCAAGGCAAGAAAATCGCCCACACCTTTGCGGTAACGGTTGTTCTGGAAGGCTTCGGTTTTGCTGGCCAGTGCCAGTTGCCGTTCCAGACTGACCACCAGCGCCTGACTCTGACGCTCATCCGTCAGCGCCTGTTGCACTTCCTGCGCGGCATCGAGCAGTGCCTGCTGATAAGCTGCCAGATTTTCATCCACCACGGCACGCTGCTGGGCCACGGCGGCACGGCGGTTACCGCCATCAATGAGTGGCAACACCAAACCACCGGCCAGATTCGCCAGCCAGTTATCGAATACTTTGCTGAGGTCTTCATCGCTGCCGGAATACGAAGCGCTCAGGGTAAAGCGCGGGTAGCGGTTGGCGACAGCCGCCGCCAGACTCGCATTGGCACTCTGCAATCTGAAAAATGCCTGTTGCACATCCGGACGCTGCTGCAGGGCGCTGACCGGAATGGTGAGCGGCGTGCTGTCCAGTGATGGCAAGGGTTGAGTCTGATACCCGGCCAGCTCGCTGTTCTTCAGGGCGGCCGCCGCCAGCCATTCACTGCGGCCCATCCAGACCGCCAACTGTTGTTGATAGCTGTCGCGCAGGCCTTCGGCACTGATCAGATCAGCGTGAATGGATTCCAGCAATTGCTCCTGTTGCCAGACATCCGATACCGCCACTTGTCCGCGCTGAAAGCGTCCCTGAGTCACCTGTAATGCCGCATTGACCCTGGCCTGCTGCTGTTCCAGCAACGCCAGATTCTGCCCCTCTTTGATCAGACCAAACCAGTTCAGGGCGATTTGTCCGGCGACGGTGTTTGCCTGAGTGCGGGTGGCTGCGTGGGTTGCCAGTGCGTTTAAACGCCCTGCTTCATCAAGCGCCGATACGCGCCCCCAGAAGTCGAGTTCATACTCCGTAGAAATACCCGCCGACCATAAATCGCTGGTCGTGCTTTCACGCCACGCGCGGGATTTACTCAGGGAAAGATTAACATCGGGATACTGACCACTGGCATTCTGACGCCAGAGCGCCCGGCTTTGAGCAAGGCGCGCCCAGGCCGCCTGCAGGCTGTAATTCTGCTCCAGCCCCTGCGCGATCAACTGATCAAGCTGAGCATCATTAAATGACTGCCACCAGCGATTGGCCGTGCTGACAGAATGGTCATCACCACGGTTGCTGTGGGTATTGTTATACGCATCGGTAAAAACGGGTGGCAGGGTTGTTTCGGGAGGTTCAACCGGCGTGACACTGGCACAACCGGTAAGACAGACAGCAAGTACGACAGCGCCGGAACGCGGCCCCCTGATAAGAAAGCGCAAAATGCCATCTCCGCTTATTGAAAACCTGCATAATAGGCGCGAAGCGATCAAGATGAAAATCCTGTTTACCCATCTTTACCCGCCCCGCCGGCACATTCGTCAGTAAAAGAAATTCAGGCTGACTTCAATATAGTCATCCTGACGCAGGCTGTACGCCAGCGTATCGTCCTGATCGTCCGCCATAAATATCCAGCCATTCACCTTCAGGGTGGTGAAATCGCTCAGCCTTGTACTGGCTTCGAGCATCACTCCACGGCTGCCGCTGGCATCCAGATCCTGAGTAATACCGGCCAGTATTTCACTGGAATCGGCATCATTAAAGGCCAGACGCGTAGCGGCAAACAGATCATTCTGGGCCATGGGAGCAAGGTCAGCGCGCTGATCGTACTGATATTCCAGCAATAAACCGATATCCAGCGCACTGTCCCAGCGTTCGGCAAAAGGGCCTACCAGCGTATATTCAAAACCACCAACGGCGGCGCTGTAATCCTGAATACCGGCCACCCCCTGTGCCTGCAGATTGTCTGCAACGTGCTCATCGTAATCACGGCGCAGCACTTCCAGCTTCCACAACCAGGCGTCCACCGTTGTCTGCGCGGTAATTCCGAGCTGACGTTGCAGAGGATAATACGGCGCTAATCCGCTGACCTGTGGCCCGCCGCCGGTCAGCGTGATTTCCGGAGTCAGGAAAGGATCGCGCGCAGTCCCCTGAAACCAGGCCACACTCAAATCCAGCGCGGCTTCCGCCACATCAAATGAGCGGCTCCAGCGCAGTGCCCAGTCGATGTGTTCCTGCTCTTCCTCCGCCTGATAAGCCGCCTCATCACTGACCAGCAAAGCAGACCGCAGCCGCCCTTCTTCACCGGCAAACGTGCGCTCACGGAACCCCGGCAGAATAAAGGCTTCCAGTGTGCCAATATCATGTAACCAGGTAACCTGTACCATCGGCTGGCCAAGTTTTTCCTCGCCGTCCGGCGCTTCCACCAGATCGGTCTGATTAATGATATCGACCAGATGCTGCGATTCGGTAACCCCCCAGAAAACCTTACCGATACCGGCACGAATCTCCCAGTTGGCACCGTAGGTCAGCCACATGAATTCGCGGATATCACCATGGGTGCGTTCGTCATCGGCACTGTCATAACGATAAAAAGGTTTAAACGTCAGGCGTTGGGTATCCCCCCATTCCCACACCAGCTCAGGTTCAGCCCAGACCGACAGTACGCTGTCGTGCTGTTGCGCATACTGCGCCTCCTGCACAAACTGCCGGCCTTCAACCGCGCCCTGCATCGCCAGGTCGGGCATCAGCCCGGCGCTGGCATGGGTAAAACAATGAACGCTCAGTGCCATCAGAGCCGTGCTCTGCAATGCCGTTGTGATCAGCCGTTTCATAGGGATTCGGCCTCCGGCTCAGCGTACGCGCGATAGCGTGGCATCGTTAAAATCGGCGTCGGTCAGGCCGGTATCAAACCGCATCTCGGACGTATTCAGCACGGTGCTTTTACCGCTCTGATGGTTCACCATGGTGAGCACATCGCGCGCCAGTATTTATCTTTGTAGAGTTTATAATCGCTGAACGTCAGGGTTTTCAGCAGGCTTTTCTTCCGGTCATAAAATTCAACCTGCTGCGCACGCAGATGCTCGGTATCCAGCCACACAATCTGTTTGGTGTAACCGGAATATTCGTCCGTCGGGATCTGCTCAATCACATGGCATACCACGCCATTCAGGGTTTCTTCGCGTACATAGCTGAAACGGAATTTTTCCAGCTCAAACGAACTCATATCTTCATACGCAAATTCGCTGCCCATAAACGGACCCGACTTATTGCGCGAGGCAATGCGCTTTACCCGCTTTAATGCCGGTAAATACAGCCATTGATCATCCGGCTTGCCGGTATGGGAAAAGTTTAAAAACGCGGTGCCTTTAACGTCTCGCGGCTCATCAAATATCGTCAGGCCTTTATCACCGTCGTTGGCGACCTCAAGGGATTTAAGGCGCATTTCGCGTACACTTTCTTCGCCCTGGGAATTACGCAGGATCATGGTCATACGGGTTTCGCTGTCGCCCCAGCCCAGATCGCGCTGTTTACGCTCTTTAGCAATAGCCAACCCCTTCTCAGCCGCGTCCGCCGCCGGTTGTGCAGTATCCGCCAGTGCAGCCAGAGGATGGGCCAGTGTCAGTGCGGTAATAAGACTCAGAAAAATGTTCATCGTGTTTCTCCTGTGAGAGTGGATGCAGGATGTGTTTCCGTTTTTTGTTGTTTGTCGGTCATGCAGTGTGCCTGATTATGTTTATCGAGGCGCAGTAAAAAAGCGGGCAGGAAGAAAAAGTCCACCAGCAGCGCAATAAAGATAATCAGCGCTGTCGCCAGCCCCATATCCGAGTTCAGGCGGAATGCCGAAAAGGCCAGCATGGAGAATCCGGCCACCAAAACCACGGTCGTAATCAGCAATGCCCGGCCAACGCTGGAAAAGGCATAGCGCACAGCCGCTTCGGCATCTTTACCGTCATCACGGGCACGCTTGTATTTGGCCAGAAAATGCACGGTATCATCCACGATAATGCCCAGCGTCATGGAGGCGACAATCGACAGTCCCAGATTAATTTCCCCGGAAATCAGCCCCCAGATACCAAAACCCACCAGCGCCGGGCCGAGGTTAGGAACCAGACTGATCGCTCCGAGACGAACCGAACGTAATGCCAGCACCAGTAACGCAGAAATTAATATCAATGCGGCAATCATACTGATGATCATACTGTCCATATTGGTTTCACCAATGTGCGAAAACATCAGACCCGGACTGGCTGCCGCCAGACGGATGCCTGCCGCATTTTCCGCAAACCAGGCACGGGCACGGTCTTCCAGTGCCACAATTTCTTTACTGCCCAGATTTTTCAGTGTGGACGTCAGACGGGTTGAGGATTTATCCACGTTGAGCTGATTATTCAGATCCAGTCCGTAAGGCAACGACATTTCATAAAGCAACAGATATTGTGCCGCCAGTTCACGATCCTGCGGAATGCGGTAATAACGGTCATCGTCGCCGTGCATATTTTTATTCAGTCGTTTAAAGGTATCCGACAGCGTGGTGACATGATCCACTTCCGGCTGTTGACGCAGCCACGCCGCAAATGCCTCGGTTTTGGCAATAAAATCCGGGTCATTCACGCCCTGGGCTTTACCGGAATACAGCGCCCAGTCAATGGTCTGGGTACCGGAAAGATAAGCCTCCTGAGTATCCACCGAGTCACGGAAGTCGGTGCCTTTGGCAAAATATTTGGTGGCTTCATCGTTCACCACATTCAGCGTGACCAAAGAACCGAATATCAGCATCAGCAACGCCGTAACCGGCAATAAGGTACGCTGGTGACGCACCACCCAGCCACCGAATTTTTCCATGCCACCATGATGCTCCGGCGAAACCTTGACCTGAACTGGCAAAATCAGTAACAACACCGGCAATAAAGTCACCGACAGCGTAAAAGCCACCATCACACCAATCGCGCTGAGAATGCCGAAGTCGGCCAGCACCGGAGATTCCGACAACACCAGTGTCAGAAAACCCACCGCTGTGGTCGCACTGGTAATAAAGACCGGCATTAAATTCAGATCGAGGGAAAAGCGAACGGCGTCACTGCGTGAACGGCCTTCACGCATGGCAAATTGTGCCGAAGCAATTAAGTGCACGCAGTCAGCCACGGCCAGTGTCATCACCACAATCGGCACGTTAATGGTGCCGGTGGATAAGAAAAATCCGAGCCAGCCACCCAATCCCATGGTCACGCTGATGGTCAGTATCAGTACCACCACGGTAGCCAGCATCGCGAGCACACTGCGCAGCATGACCGCCAGCATTAACACAATCAGGCCCAGCATCGCCGGCACCAGAGTCGCCATATCTTTCTGGCCTTCGGTGGCAAAGCTGTAATTCATCGGAATAACACCGGTGTGATAAAACGCAGCCTGCGGATAACGGTTGTTAAGCTCTGCCGTCAGCGCTTTAACAAAATCCACCACTTCGATGACTTCAGCGGTATTGTCATTGGTCGCCGTCGTATCCGGAATCTGCACCGTGATATTAACGATGGCCGCACGGCCGTCGGCCGCCACAAGCCCGCCATTCAGATTCGGTTCATTAATGGCAATCGCGCGGATGCGCTGCAACTCAGCCGGGGTTAAATCCTGTGGATTCTGCACCAGATCTTCAACGATCATATCGTCGTCTTCCGACCAGGTATGCTGAAAATTCACCAGCGAATCAACACGACTGGAAAAAGGCGTTTGCCAGGCCTGCTCCGTCAGTTCGGACAGTAACGTCAGGTTTTCATTGGTGAACACATCGCCATTATCTGGCACAACCAATACCGAAATATTGTCGTTTTTATTGAAAATGCGCTGCATCTCCTCAAAATCCAGCAGCGGCCCATAATCCTGCGAAAAAAAGACTTTATAATCACCACGGAAATACAGATTTTTACCGCCGAAAGAAGCACCGAATGCCAGTACCAACAGCAGCAGCAAGAGTATCCATGGATATCGCAATATCGTATTCAGCCAAAGTGTTTTCATACCTGTTCCCTGCTTTGAGTATTATTATTTATGATTGAATTTTTCGTTATTTCATGCCTGCCAGCTGTGCCACCTCTGCCGCGAAGATTTCGTTCTCAATTTTTTTCCAACTGGCCTGATAATCCCACTGCGATGACAGCGGTTTTAAACCCATGCCATCCAGCAATACATTGCAGCTGATTAACGCAACATTTGTTCCGATGGTACGACTGACCGCTGTTATATCACCTGCGGTAGTCATCAGCGCATTCAGACCAAACGCCTGCGCCCAGCTGATAAATGCCATTAATTCCACGGTTAATTCGGAGCGTTCCTGCAGATCGCCCTGCTCAATGGCATTGCGGAAAATATCGTCCACCATAAGGGTAATACGCTGATCAAGCTCATCGATTAATTCGCTGCGCACTGCGGACGTTTTTTCAGTAAATGAAGGCGTTTTGGCCGATAACACCGCCAGCGATAAGGTTGGCTGAAGGTTGGCATACAGATAATAAGCAACATTCATTGCGAGTATTTTTTCCCGCGGCGTGCCGTCAAAAGCAGCGGCACGGCTGAACATATCCTCCATCATCGTCATCCCGCGCAGACACAATGCTGACAGACAGTCTTCCTTGCTGGAAAAATGGTTATACAGGGTGCCTTTGGAATAACCGCTGACCCGTACCAGCTTATCCATCGAAAAATCAGCAAAGCCATCGCGGTTCAGCAATTCATGGGCAATATCGAGCAACTGCTGCTCACGTTCGGCAATTTTTTCAGCCTTACTTTTGCGCTGGCTCAGCAGGCAATCCTGCGTTCCGGACACGCTGCCTGCAAACAGCGGAAACAGCGGTTTATGACCACGGTCAGAGTTTGATTCACTGGCCATCCACAAGCGCTTATCGGAAGGCAGGGGGGTGGCCGTATCCGCGGCCTGACACACACCAGCAACAAGGTCAGCCCCTTGCATCTGGCGGAGATGATGCAGCAAGCGTTGCTGCCATTCAGAAACAATATGTTTAAACAGCCATTTCATTTTGACGATCCGTCGAAAACTGACGAACCGTCATATTATGCGCTTTCACATAAACAACAAGCCCCCTTCCAAGGACATTTCAGGCCAAGGATCATGCCTCTTTTACTGCCAGCTACACCCGCTCAGCAGGAATTCCCGCCTGATGTTGCATGGGCCATGAAAGAACAAAGGCCGTTCCCCTTTGGCCGGCCGGTTGACAGATCGCCGCGCCACGGTGTGCAGCCATAATGGCCTTTACAACAGCAAGGCCAAGACCACTGCCACCACTTTTGCGTGAGCGCGATGGCTCAAGCCGGTGAAAGGCTTCGAATATAGCGCCAGCCACCTCGGCCGGTATGCCCGGGCCTTCATCTTCCACACTCAGATAGCAGGTGTTCTCTGCATGCCGGAGACGGACAGTGAGGATGCCAGGGTCGGCATGCTGACCGGCATTTTCCAGCAGCGCCATGAGCGCCTGACGTATCCGTACGACATCACAGCGAACCTGCAATGAGCCATCAAGCTCCGGATTCAGTGTGAATCCTTTAGCCTGCAGATGGGGGGTAAAGATATCCATAACGGTCTGGATTTCCCCGGCGAGCCTGACCTCGGTCTGCTGCAATTCCAGGTGGCCACTGTCATTGAGGCTCAGTACGCGCAGGTCGTCGATGAGACGGTTCAGTCCTTCAACCTGACGCAACAATCCCTGAAACAGCTCGTTGCCGGGAGTGAATACGCCTTCCGCCAACCCCTGCAAGCGGCCCCGCAGAATGGTAACCGGGGTGCGCAGTTCATGGGCGATGGCGGCATTCCGGAACTCGCGCTCGCGGGTGATCGTTTGCAGACGTTCAGCCATGGCATTGAAATCCCGTACCAGTTGCGCCGTTTCTCCCAGGGCATGCCTGTCCACGGATGCGCGGGCATCCAGTTTTCCCTGAGCTATTTCACGCAGGCTTTCTGCCACCGAGTTCAGTGGCGTCAGAATACGCCGCGACAGGCGGACAGCAACAAACAGTGCCATCACCAGCGCCGCAATGATGGTGGAAACGATCCAGATTAACTCTGCCTTTGAAGGCATCCAGGTTTCAGAAATGCTGTCGGGCAGATAGGCCATGGCAAAGGCATAGAATACGTAGGAACCAAATACCGACAGAAAAATAATCCCCAATGCCATCAGCGCCAGAGACTGAATAATCTGTCGGCGTAAGCCTGCCGCCGGTTTCATGCGTCACCTCCCAGACGATACCCCACGCCCCAGACACTGAGAGGCACCCCCTGAATGCCGACGGCTTCGAGCTTTTTGCGCAATTTGCTGATATGGCTGTCGACCGTGCGTTCCAGGCTGTCGCCTTCGGGCAGGCAATTGACCAGCAGTTCTTCACGGCTGAATACCCGTTTCGGCGCCCGCATCAGGCAGGCCAGCAGTCTGAATTCGGTGAGTGTCAGATCAAGTGTATGCTGCCGCCCCTCACAGAAAACGCTGGCTTCATAGCTTTCGGAATCAATCTGGAATTGTCCTGCGCGCAACACCTGTGCCCTGGCAGACGCCGTATTGCGCGTACGCCGCAATACTGCCTGTACTCTGGCAACCACTTCTGCCGGATTGAAGGGCTTAATCACGTAGTCGTCGGCCCCGAGACGCAGGCCCATGAGCTTATCCAGATCCTGATCAAGAGCGGTGAGCATGATCACCGGCGTGTCACTGCGGGAGCGGATTTCGTTCAGCACATTCCAGCCATCAAGCTTTGGCATCTGCACATCCAGCAGCATCAGATCCGGCTTTAAGGTCTGGTGCATGGCTAACGCCTGCTGACCATCGCCGGCATGTTGCGTGCGCAGCCCGCTGCGTTGCAGATACGCAGTGAGAATATCGGCAATCTCTGTTTCATCTTCGGCAATCAACACGAGAGCCGGAGGAGTCTGGCTGTCAACGGTATTAGCGCTCGGCATACATGGCCCTGAGAATTCAATGGCCAGACATTATCACCCTCTCCATAGCTTCTCCACAAAGTCTCAAGCCCATCGCAATCACGGTACACCATAATTCCGTGCGGGTTCTCTGGCACTTGCTACAGGCCATTGAAGAACGCGCAGATCGGCACAACGGAGGAAAGTAATTCATGTTTTTAAACCAACGGCATTCCGGCAGCGTGGCGGTAGCCATCATTGCCATGTGGGGACTGACCGGCTGTGATCCGGCGGTACCGGATGAAGAAGTGCCAGCCCCGATTCAGGTGTCTGTGATGACTCTGGAACCCGTGGCGTTACAGATAACTGAAGACCTTCCCGGTCGTATTACTGCGCTTCGCAATGCGGAAATACGGGCGCAGGTCAGTGGCCTTGTCGAGCGGCAGCTGTTCCGTGAAGGAACCGCGATTAACACTGGCACAGTGCTGTTCCAGATTAACCCGGCAATATTCCAGTCGGAGGTTGATATGGCATCCGCAGCACTGACACGGGCCGAAGTGGCTCAGCAGCGAGCAAGCCATGAAGCTGAGCGCCTTGCCTCTCTCATGCCTGCCGGGGCGGTCAGCCGCCAGATGTACGACGATGCAGTCGCGCAGCGTGACCAGGCTCTGGCGGAGGTTGCTCAGGCTAAAGCAAGCCTGGCACGGCACCGTCTGAATCTGCAGTTTACCCGTGTTGAAGCGCCCATATCCGGACGCATTGATCAGGCGCTGGTCAGTGAAGGCGCTCTGGTTTCACCAACAGATGCCATGCCAATGGCCCGGATTCAACAGATTGATCAGGTGTATGCCGATGTGCGCCTGCCAGCCTCAATGCTGGCTGACATACACCAGCAGATGTCCTCTGACACCGCACCACCGGCGGTGGAAATCCTTACCGGTGATGGTAAGCCGCTGGGCATGCGCGGACACATGCTGTTCTCCGGCACCGAGGTCAATACCGGGAGTGGTGACGTACTGCTGCGCGTACTGGTGGACAACCCGCAGCAGCGTCTGCTGCCCGGACTGTTCGTACGCGTCCGGATTCCCCGTGCTCACTACCCTGCGGCGCTGAGCGTTCCGCAGGAAGCGGTAACCCGCGTGGCAGGCCAGCCCCGCGTGTGGGTGGTGGATGCTCAGGGGCAGGTTCAGCCAGCAACCATTGAACCCGCTGAACTGGTCGGGCGGCGTTACCGCGTGGCATCCGGCTTAAGCGCCGGACAGCAGGTGGTGATTGAAGGGATTGAACGCCTGACCCCGGGGGCACAGGTCGATGCACGCCCCTGGCAAGCAGCCAGAGCCAGCCAGCAGCTCAGCGCCGACGCGCACTGAAAGGGAGAAAGCACCATGCCTGCGTTTTTCATCCACCGCCCGGTATTTGCCTGGGTCGTTGCATTGTTCATCGTCATGATGGGGATCATTGCCATCCCGCAACTCCCCATCGCCCGTTATCCTTCGGTGGCACCGGTGTCGGTCAGTATTTATGCCGCCTATCCGGGAGCAACCCCTCAGACGCTCAACGACTCGGTCGTCACGCTGATTGAGCGCGAGCTGTCGGGCGTAAAAAATCTGTTGTACTTCGAGTCATCCAGCGATGCGTCAGGCAGCGCACAGATTACGGCGACCTTTAAACCAGGCACCGATGCCGAACTGGCACAGGTGGATGTGCAGAACCGCATCAAAGCCGTCGAACCCCGCCTGCCGCAAGCCGTGCGACAGAGTGGGCTGCAGGTGGAATCGGCGGCGTCGGGCTTCCTGATGATGGTTGGCCTGACATCGCCCGATGGCCGGTTCGATGAAGTCGCCTTAAACGATTACCTCGCCCGCAATATCGTCGAAGAGCTGCGCCGCATTGAGGGGGTGGGGCGCGTGCAACTGTTCGGAGCCGAACAGGCCATGCGTGTCTGGGTTGATCCGCAGAAACTCAGTGACTATGGCCTGACCATGAACGAACTGGCGCTGGCGATTGAACAACAGAACGTACCGATTGCCCCCGGTCGAATCGGTGATGAACCGGCGCTGCCGGGTCAGCGCCTGACCGTACCACTGACCGTGCAGGGACAACTGAGCACGCCGGAGCAGTTCGCGGCGATTGTTCTGCGTGCCGGAACCGATGGCTCTGCTCTTCAGCTCGGCGATGTTGCCCGGATTGAACTGGGTGCCCAGTCCTATTCATTTTCTAACCGCGAAAACGGCGTGGTGGCAACCAGTGCGGCTATCCAGCTTTCCCCCGGTGCCAATGCCGTCCGCACCGCCGCCGCTGTGCGGGAGCGCCTTGCGGAACTGGCACCGGGCATGCCGGAGGGCATGGCCTGCTCAGTACCATTCGACACTGCGCCTTTCGTCAAAGTGTCTATCCAGAAAGTGATCTACACCCTGTTCGAAGCCATGGTGCTGGTGTTTCTGGTGATGTTTCTGTTCCTCCAGAACCTGCGCTACACGCTGATCCCGGCCATCGTTGCACCCATCGCGCTGCTGGGTACTTTCGCGGTGATGCTGCTGGCCGGGTTCTCGGTCAACTCGCTGACCATGTTCGGCATGGTGCTGGCCATTGGCATCATCGTTGACGACGCCATTGTCGTGGTGGAAAACGTCGAGCGGCTCATGGTCACGCAAGGATTGTCACCGCAACAGGCGACCACACAGGCAATGCGGGAAATGACCGGAGCAATCATCGGCATTACGCTGGTGCTCACCGCTGTTTTTATTCCCATGGCTCTGGGCAGCGGCTCAGCTGGCGCTATCTATCAGCAGTTCGCTCTGGCGATGGCGGTATCCATTCTGTTCTCGGCGTTTCTTGCCCTGAGCCTGACACCGGCTCTGTGCGCCACGCTGCTGCACCCGGTGAGTCCCGGCCACCATGAAAAACGCGGTTTCTTCGGTGCCTTTAACCGGGGATTCGGGCGTCTTACCGCAGGCTATGGTGCGCAGGTGGAGCGTCTGGTCGGGCGCAGCGGACGGATGATGGCGGCGTTCGCTGTGCTCTGTACGGTGTTGATTCTTGCCGCTGAGCAATTGCCCTCATCTTTTCTGCCGGATGAAGATCAGGGCTACTTTATGACCTCCATTCAGCTGCCCACCGGCGCGACCAGCGAACGTACGCTGGAGGTGGTGAAGGCCTACGAGGCACACGTTGCGTCACGTCCGGCGCTCGATGCCAATCTGGTGGTGCTGGGGTTCAGCTTTGCCGGTTCCGGCCCCAATGCCGCGATGGCCTTCACCATGCTCAAAGACTGGGATCAGCGAGAGGGGGCGACCGCTGCGGAAGAAGCTGAACTGGCGCAGCAGGCTATGGCCGATAGCGTTACAGGGACGGTGATGAGCCTGATGCCACCGGCCATCGATGAGCTGGGTACCTCTTCCGGTTTCAGCCTGTTTCTGCAGGACCGGGCTAACCGTGGCGAGGCGGCCTTGCTGGCGGCACAGGCACAGCTGCTGGCGCTGGCAGCACAGAGCGGGCTCGTCAGTGACGTTTATCCCGATGGTCTGCCGCCCGGTGAAAGTATTCATCTTGAAATTGACCGGCAGAAAGCCGCGGCCATGGGTTTGTCTTTTATGGATGTGAGTAACACGCTGTCGGCGGCGATGGGCTCGCTGTACGTCAATGATTTCCCCAATGCCGGCCGTATGCAGCAGGTCATCCTGCAGGCTGATGCCCCGGCTCGTATGCAACTGGACGATGTGCTCAACCTGCGCGTACGCAATGCCAGCGGCAACATGGTGGCGCTGCGCGAGGTGGTAACGCCGGTGTGGAGCGAGTCGGCGCAGCAGTTGTTACGTTTTCAGGGCTTTCCGGCGCTGCGTCTTTCCGGAGGCGCAGCGCCCGGTGTATCCAGCGGTGCGGCCATGGCCGAGATGGAACGCCTGGTGGCACAGCTGCCAGAAGGCTATGCCATCGCCTGGACGGGAGCTTCCTTGCAGGAACGTCAGTCCGCAGCGCAGGCTCCGTTGCTGATGCTGCTGTCGGCACTGGTCGTGTTTCTGGTACTGGCGGCGCTGTACGAGAGCTGGTCGATTCCGCTGTCCGTCATGCTGGTGGTTCCGCTCGGTCTGCTCGGTGCAGTGGCCGCGGTGATGCTGCGTGGTATGCCCAACGACGTGTTCTTTAAAGTTGGCATGATCACCATCATTGGCCTGTCGGCGAAGAATGCGATCCTGATCATTGAATTCGCCCGCCAGCTGCATGCACAGGGAGCATCGCTGGCCGAATCGGCGGTCACCGCTGCGCGCCTGCGCCTGCGTCCGATTCTGATGACCTCGCTGGCCTTTACCCTCGGTGTGCTGCCGCTGATGCTTGCCTCCGGCGCCAGTGCCGAAACCCAGCGCGCCATCGGCACCGGAGTGTTCGGTGGCATGCTCAGTGGCACCCTGCTGGCGGTATTCTTTGTGCCGGTATTTTTTGTCTTTGTCATCGGCACACAGGAACGCTTAAGCGCCCGTAAAAGAACAAAGATGACGCCGGGACAATAGCCGACAGGCCAGAATCGCTGTACCGGGGTGCCGGTTAAGCAGAGGAAGTGCCACAACAATACCGGGCAAAGAAGACCCGATCATCAGGCGTTTAATACGGCCTTTTTCAGCCGCGATGACAACACCACTTCAATAAAAAAAGGACCGGCGCTGGTTTCAAACGGAATCACCAGCACCGGCCCGCTGACCGCGTGAGGAATATCCGCATCACCGGTCAGCACACCGGGTTTGGCCATTTCAAAATCGTAGCCTTTTTCCCACAGCAGTTTGCGGGCTCCGCCGGACAGCATATTGGTCAGCTCGCCGGTCAGGTCGTGGCAGGTTTCATCCACTTCGGAGATCGTTTCACCGAGCATGCTGCTGCTGATTTTGATGATGGCTCCGGCAGAAAAACTGATGGCCAGCGAGCCTTTCACGCTGTCGCCCGACATCGGAATAATACCGGTGACGACGCCGAGGGGCTGCCGACCTTCCTTGAGATAAGGCTTGCCGTATTCGCAACTCATGGAAGCCATGGTCGCCAGAATGTTATTGATTGTCTCGACGAAGGGATTAATAAACTCAACATTCATACACAGGTTCACCTCTCCACCATAGTTTAGTGAAAACGGCGGATAAACCTATGTAGGTAATAGACAAAAAAAGGCGCCAGAAGGCGCCTTTTATAACCACTTACACAACCACTACGGGCATTACAGCCCTTTCACGGCATAAATACCCGCGGCATTGCGCCAATAGCCCCGGTAGTCCATCCCGCAGCCAAAGACGTAGCGGTCTTCCACATCCATGCCAATAAAATCAATTTTCAGATCGGTGTTCTTGCGGTCGTGCACCTTATTCACCAGCACGGCGGTCAGCACTTCTTTGGCTCCCTGTTGCTGACAGGACTTAACCACCTCAGCCAGAGTGTTTCCTTCGTCAAAGATATCATCCAGGATCAGTACGGTGCGGCCTGCCATTGGCACGGATGGCGGTGCCTGCCATTGCAGATCGGTGTGGCCGGAGGTTTCACCACGGTAACGGGTAGCGTGCATGTACCCCTGTTCCAGCGGGAAGTTCAGCTTGGTCAATAACCGTCCGGCCATCACCAGACCGCCATTCATGATGCCATACACCACCGGCAGACTGCTGCTCAGGCGGGCAGAAATCTCCACCGCCAATTGGGTGAGTGCGGCTTCGACCTCCGCTTCGGATTTCAGCAGATCAGCTTCTGCCATCACTTGGTTGAGTTCTTCCAGAGTCAGGGGCTGGCTCATGCACTATTACCTTTCAGGGCTTGCGTAAAAAAGCGGCAATACTACCAGCAACCCCGCTACTCAGCCAGAACCTGACATGCAACCTGAGCGAGCTGCTGCGGTCGAAAGCGCGTTATTATCCACCACCACCAAGGAGACATTGCCATGCACTACCGGATTCTGTTACCCGCGTTACTGGCTTTACTGGCAGGCTGCTCCAGCCTGCCGCAGGCCATTCGGGTCGATAAAGAAACACCCCTGCCCACTTACGCCGATGTCCGCAAGACGCCGGCAGACTACACCGGTAAAACGCTGGTGGCCGGCGGCCTGATTGTTGCCGTCAGCAACGAAGCGGACCATTCCGTCATCGAGATACTGCAACTGCCGCTCAACAGCAATGGCCGCCCCGGCACCGATACCAGCAAGTCAGCCGGGCGCTTCAAAGTGCGGATTGATGCGTTTCTCGACCCCGAAATATACAGCAATGGCCGCTACCTCAGCGTGCGTGCGCGGGTAACCGGCACCGAAGACGGCAGCATTGGCAAGCACCCGTACGAATACCTGATCCTGCACGCCGACGGCTACTATTTATGGCCCGATCAGACCGATGAAGTGCAGGTGCGTTATTACATGGGCAATACCCACTATGTGCCCTACCCGGTGTACGTCAAACCTCCCCGTCCACCGGTTACGCCCTGAAACCGGCGGCAGCAAAAGCGGCGCTCATCTGCTATGATCCGCCGCTTTTCCGACTTCACCGTTTTGCACTCAGGATTCGCTATGACCCCCACTCTGCAACTGGCCTTTGATTTAATCGCCCGCCGCTCAGTCACCCCGGATGATGATGGCTGTCAGGCCCTGATGATGGAGCGTCTGGCCGCCGCCGGTTTCAATAACGAAGCACTGCGATTTGGCGAGGTAGACAACTTCTGGTCACGCCGTGGCACAGAAGGCCCGCTGGTGTGTTTCGCCGGTCATACCGATGTGGTCCCCACCGGCCCGGAAGGTCGCTGGAGCCACCCGCCGTTCACCCCGACCATCGTTGACGGACTGCTGTACGGCCGGGGTGCCGCCGATATGAAAGGCTCGCTGGCGGCCATGGTCGTTGCCTGTGAAAACTTCGTGCGCAAACACCCGGAGCACAAAGGCTCCATTGCCTTTCTGATCACCTCCGATGAAGAAGGCCCGGCAAAAAACGGCACCGTTAAAGTGGTGGAAACCCTCGAAGCGCGTAACGAGAAAATTGATATGTGCATCGTCGGCGAGCCATCGTCCACCAACGCCGTCGGCGATGTGGTAAAAAACGGCCGCCGGGGTTCTCTGGGCGCTGTACTGCGCGTTCACGGCATTCAGGGCCATGTGGCTTATCCGCATCTGGCGAAAAACCCGGTCCACATTGCTGCCCCGGCACTGGCTGAACTGGCCGCCGAGCACTGGGACGAAGGCAATGAATTCTTCCCCGCCACCAGCTTCCAGATTTCCAACATCAACGCCGGTACCGGCGCCACCAACGTGATTCCCGGCGAGCTGGAAGTGGTGTTCAACTTCCGCTTCTCCACCGAACTGACCGCCGACATCCTGAAAAAGCGCACCCACGCCATTCTGGATAAGCACGGCCTCAGCTACGACATCGACTGGAACCTGAGCGGTGAGCCGTTCCTCACCGCCCGTGGCCCACTGGTCGAAGCCAGCGTTCTGGCGATTAAAGAAGTCACCGGTCGTGACACCGAACTGTCCACCGCCGGTGGCACCTCCGATGGCCGCTTTATTGCGCCAACCGGTGCTCAGGTACTGGAGCTCGGGCCGTGCAATGCCACCATTCATAAACTGGATGAGCACATTGTCGCTGAAGATCTCAACACCCTGACCGCCATCTACGAACGCATCCTCGAATTACTGCTGGCCTGAGAGACAACGCGTGAACAAAGTGATTGCCTGCCCGGTGTGCGGGCTGCAACTGCTGGCGGCTGACAAGCGCTGGCGCTGCAGCGCCGGTCATACCTATGACGAAGCCCGCCAGGGCTACCTCAATCTGCTGCTGGCCCAGCACAAAAAATCGAAAGCGCCGGGCGATACCCTGGAAATGGTCGACGCCCGCCAGCGCCTGCTCGACAGCCAGGTCTACCGGCCGATCTCCGACATGCTCAACCAATGGGTGCTGGAACTGGCCCTGAACCACAACGGCGGGATGCAGATTGCCGATGTGGGCTGCGGCGAAGGCTATTACACCCAGCGTTTGCAGGAAGTGCTTGATGATCATCAGCGGCCGCACTGCTTATACGGCGTCGATATATCCAAAGATGCCGTACGCCGTGCCGCCCGGCGCAGCAAGCAGATTGACTGGCTGGTCGCCTCCGGTGGCCAGCTGCCCTTTACGGCGCACAGTCTCGATCTGATCACCTGCCTGTTCACCAACCTCATGCCGCAGGGCTTTGCCCGCGCACTGCGTCCACAGGGGCAGATTGTGCTGCTCAATACCGGCCTGCATCATCTGGTTGAACTGCGCGAAATCATCTACGACGAAGTCAACCTCGCCGCCCTTGATCCGCGCCCGGCCATGGCCGTACACGGCTTTGACTGCCAAGGTGAGCAGACACTGAAATACCGTGTCAGCCTGACCAGCAACCAGCAGATTATGGACCTGCTGATGATGACGCCGCACCGCTGGAAAGTGCGCAACGAAGCGCTGCAACGGTTGGCAGCACTGAATGAACTGGAAGTCACCATCGATGTGGTGTTACACCAGTTTGGGCAAAGGGTGTGACGCAGCGCAAAGAGCCTGACCGCAGCATTTGCCATGCCCTGACGCCAGAGGTAGCATTCTGGCCTCCGTTACCAACATGGCAGCCGCTGTCTGGTCTGCACCCAACCTCGCAGACCAGACCTGAGCCAGACCCGAACCCATGACCTGTATCCGCCAACGGGCAAAAAGCCCGCAACAAAAAGCCCTGCGCCGCCAGCAAATACTGGATGCCGCCGCCGGCTATTTTGCTGAAGCTGCCTTCGAACAGGTAAGCCTGAACGACATTGCCCAGCGGGTCGGCATTACCAAAGCCGCGCTGTACCGTTATTTCCGCAATAAAGAAGCGCTGTTTCTGGCGCTGTATCACCAGCAGATGGAGCGCCTGATTGAGCATGGCGAACAACTGCCCGTCAACGGCGATGCGGCCATCATCTGTGCTCAGGCACTGGCACAGGAAGCGCTGTTCTGCCGCCTGAATGCCATTTTACACACCGTCCTCGAACGCAATCTGAGCGAAGACGAAGCGCGCAACTTCAAACTTGGCCTGCTGCCGCTGCTGCAGCGCTTTGCCACATTAATCAGCCGCTGGCTCAGCATCTCAGTCGCCGAAGCCGTCGAACTGCTGCTGCACATTCAACAAGCGATGATCGGCTGCTGGCATATCTGCCACCCCAGTAAAACCGTGGCCGCCGCTATTGCCGAACCCCCGCTGACCCTGTTCCGGCTGGAATTTGCCAGCACCCTGCAACAGCATCTGAGCTGGCTGTTTGCCGGTTACAAGGCCAGCCACAGACACCGCCCGGCGGATAATCCCCCTAACCGTCCTGACAGCACGGCAGACACTCTATGACCCAGGTTGATTTTTACATCCTCGCCGCCCAGACCCGTGCCGAGCAGAGGCTGTTTGCCTGCCGCGTGGTGGAAAAAGCCTTCAGCAAAGGCAACCGCGTACTGATACAGGTGGATGATGAAAACACCGCACGCCAGCTTGATGAGCAACTCTGGCAATTCCGTGCGGATGCCTTCATACCCCACAGCCTGCTGACCGCCAGTGACGCCCCGGCCGACTGTCCGGTGAGCATCAGCTGGCAGGCTGATCCGGGCCACCACCATGATGTGATGGTCAACCTCAGCAGCCAGCTACCGGCGTTTTTCAGCCGCTTTCAGCGATTTATTGCCGTCGTAGTACAGGAAGATCAGGTGCTGGACTACACTCGTAACCACTACAAATTCCTCAAAGACCGGGGCTACCCGATCAATAATATCGACATGAGATTGCGTTAATGAACCAACGTAACGACCAGGACGAACCCGGCAATCTGCTGCGTGAACTGGAAAACCTGCAACGTGTACTGGATGATGCCGCCAGCGATCAGGTCGATCATGGCCGTAACATCCCGATTCTCGACCCGGTGGATGACATTCCGCTGCTGGACGAACTGTTCAGCGACAATGACATACCGGTACTCAAAGCCGTATCAGCCAGACCTGGCCCACAACCACGGCAGCCAATGGCGACCGGCAACCACGCCGAAGCCGCCAGATCAGCACACCCCACTCCCGCCGGAGACACGCCACAAACCGTCGGCGCGCGGCCGGTATTGCGCGCTCAGCCTCTTCCTGATGTGGTCATCAAACGTCCTCAGGGCGATATGCCGGCACGGCCTGCTCAGGTTTCAGCAGCACCACTGGCCACGGCAGAAACAACCGCCCCGGCAGCGGCTGCAACAGGCACCCCTCCAACCGCTCCGGCACGGGTATCCGCCAATCCTTTCCTGCCTCAGGCCATCCTCGATCGCCTGACCCAGGAACGTGAAGCCGCCCAGCACAGCGCCCAGGAAGCCCACCGCACCATGCAGAAAGTGATGGAGCAAAAGCAGGCCCGCGCCAGCGAACAGGCGGTGCAGCAACATCTGCAACAGCTGACCAAATTGCAGAAAGAACAGCTGATTGATCAGCTGGTGACAGAAATGCTGCCGCAACTGACCGAACGCCTGCGCGAAAAGCTGCGCGAAAAACTCAACCACTGACCTCTTCGCCACGGCGATTCCGGCCGCCGCAGGAATCGCCGCAACCGCCGCAAAACCAAGCAAAAGCCTGCCCCTGAACCACAGTTTCCGTTATAATCGGCACCATTTTTTGAACCCGAAACCCGCCAGTCTCAGCTCCGCCGGGACTGGCCGTGATTACGACGAGATGAGCAGCCGCGAATATGGATAAGACGTACAAACCCAGCGCCCTTGAACAAACCTGGTACCAACAGTGGGAAGCCAATGGCTACTTCAAACCGTATCAGGATGGCTTAACTGGCGAAGGCTACTCCATCATGATCCCGCCGCCGAACGTCACCGGCTCGCTGCACATGGGTCATGCCTTCCAGCACACCATTCAGGATGCCCTCACCCGCTACAAGCGTATGCAGGGTAAAAAAGCCCTGTGGCAGGTCGGTACCGACCACGCCGGTATCGCCACCCAGATGGTGGTTGAGCGCAAACTGGCCGCTGAAGGCCAGCCCGACCGTCACGAATTGGGCCGTGAAAAATTCCTCGAAAAAGTCTGGGAATGGAAAGAACAATCCGGCGGTACGATTACCGGCCAGATGCGTCGTCTGGGTAACTCGGTCGACTGGGACACCGAACGCTTCACCATGGACGACGGTTTCTACAAAGCCGTGCAGGAAGTCTTTATCCGCCTGCACAAAGACGGCCTGATTTACCGTGGCAAGCGTCTGGTCAACTGGGACCCGAAACTGCACACCGCCATTTCTGATCTGGAAGTGGAAAACAAAGAATCCAAAGGCTTTATGTGGCACCTGCGCTATCCGCTGGCGGACGGCCTGACAACCGCAGAAGGCAAAGACCACATCGTGGTGGCCACCACCCGTCCGGAAACCATGCTCGGCGATACCGGCGTGGCCGTAAACCCGGAAGACCCGCGCTATAAAGACTTAATCGGCAAAGACATTATTCTGCCATTAGTGGGCCGCCGCATTCCGATTGTGGGCGACGAACACGCCGATATGGAAAAAGGCACCGGCGCGGTAAAAATCACCCCGGCGCACGACTTTAACGACTACGAAGTGGGCAAGCGCTGCGGCCTGCCGATGATCAATATCTTCACGTTTAACGCCGACGTGCGTGACGTACCCCAGGTATTCAATACCGACGGCAGCGTGAACAGCGACATCGATGCCAGCATCCCGGAAAAATACCGGGGCATGGAGCGTTTTGCCGCGCGTAAAGCCATCGTGGCCGACTTTGAAGCAGCAGGCCTGCTGCAGGAAATCAAAGACCACGACTTAACCGTACCGTACGGCGACCGTGGTGGCGTGGTGATTGAGCCCATGCTCACCGACCAGTGGTATGTGGATGCCAAAACCCTGGCCAAGCCCGCGATTGAAGCGGTGGAAAACGGCGACATTCAGTTTGTGCCTAAATCCTACGAAAACATGTACTTCAGCTGGATGCGCGATATTCAGGACTGGTGTATTTCCCGTCAGCTGTGGTGGGGTCACCGAATTCCGGCCTGGTACGACAACGAAGGTAACGTCTACGTTGCCCACGACGAAGCCGAAGTGCGTGCCCAGAATCATCTGGCCGACGACGTTGAACTGCGTCAGGACAACGACGTACTCGACACCTGGTTCTCCTCTGCGCTGTGGACCTTCGGTACGCTGGGCTGGCCAAATCTGGACGACCCGGAAGTGGCACGCCGTATGGCCGATTTCCATCCGACCGATGTACTGGTTACCGGTTTCGATATTATTTTCTTCTGGGTAGCGCGCATGATCATGATGACCATGCACTTCTGCAAAGATGGCGATGGCAAACCGCAGGTGCCGTTTAAAACCGTCTACGTGACCGGTTTGATCCGCGACGAAGTCGGCCAGAAAATGTCGAAATCCAAGGGCAACGTCCTCGATCCGCTGGATATGATCGACGGTATTTCGCTGGAGCAACTGCTGGAAAAACGCACCGGCAATATGATGCAACCGCAGCTGGCGGAAAAAATTGCCAAGCGCACCCAGAAAGAATTCCCGGAAGGGATTGCCCCGCACGGCACCGACGCCCTGCGCTTTACCCTCGCCGCCATGGCCTCAACCGGCCGTGACATTAACTGGGATATGAAGCGCCTCGAAGGCTACCGTAATTTCTGCAATAAATTATGGAACGCCTCACGCTACGTGATGCTGTCCGTCGCCGGTGAAGAAGCCGTTGAAGCAGCCGCCGCCAATGGCACCAACATCGCCATTACCGATACCATGAAAGCCGCCTGCGGCGTCTCGCCGGACGGTCAGGGCGAACCCGTTGTGTTATCGCTGGCGGATCGCTGGATTATTTCGCGCCTGCAGAATGCCGAAAAAGAAGTAACCCGCCATCTCGACCAGTATCGTTTTGATATGGCCGCGACATCGCTGTACGAATTTATCTGGAACGAATACTGCGACTGGTATCTGGAACTGTCCAAGCCGGTTCTGTGGGACACCAACGCGCCGGAAGAAACCAAGCGCGGCACCCGTGGCACCCTGGTACGCGTACTGGAAGCCACCCTGCGGTTAGCGCACCCGATTATTCCGTTTATTACCGAATCCATCTGGCATCAGGTGAAAGACCTGGCCGGCAAGACTGGCGACACCATCATGCTGGCGCAATACCCGCAGCCACACGATGCCTTTGTGGATGCGCAGGCTGAAGCCGATATCGAATGGCTGAAAGGCGTGATCACCGCGGTGCGTAATATCCGTGCCGAAATGAACATCGCCCCGGGCAAAGAACTGGAATTGCTGTTCAAAAACGGCGACGACGAAGACTTCCGCCGCGCCGACGAAAACCAGACCTTCCTGATGAAACTGGCCAAGCTGAGCAAACTCACCTGGCTGAACGACGGCGACGAAGAACCTATGTCGGTTACTCAGCTGGTTGGCGATATGGAAGTGCTGATCCCGATGGCCGGCTTTATTGATAAAGACGCCGAAGTTGCCCGCTTAGGCAAATCCATCGAGAAACTGGAAAAAGAACTGGAGCGCGTGGCCAATAAACTTTCCAACCCTGGCTTTACCGAAAAAGCCCCGGCCGACGTGCTGGAGAAAGAAAAGGAAAAAGCCGCTGGTTTCGAGCGTGATATTGCCAAGCTGAAAGACCAGATTGAGAAGATTAAGGCGCTGTAATGCAACAAGCAGAATCCCTGCCCCATGTGAAACATTACCTGCGGCACGGGATTCTGGCTGATCTCGACGAACTGTCGGAATTAGCTCAGCAGCAGCCATTACGCAAGTTTGAGCGGTTAGCTGTGGAAAGATGTTTGCAGATTACCGTGAACGCTGCGATATCAGCATCCGTTCACTGCTGCAAAAAAGCAGGCAAAAGCGTTTCCGGCGAAGCCTACATAAACCTGCTGACCGCTCACGATTTACTGAACAGCCAGATTCCCCACGCTTTGTTAAAAGGCGCTCTCGGTATGCGCAACGCCATTGTGCATGACTACCTGAATCTGGACTGGACACGCATCGAAGCCGTACTGGTGAACAAGCACTATCACGCCATTGGCGAGTTTATTGCGGCTGGGCTTGAGTATTTACAGGAATAATTCCGGCAATAACCCGCCTTAAACAAAAAGCCCGGCGTAAAAGCCGGGCCTTAACGATATAGCTTTAACAGGGCTAAAAGCCACATAACGGAATCACACAGTAACCAACGGAAGGGACTGATACACACGGTTGCATCCCGCTAACTACATGCCTCCAGCGTGTTAAAAATCTCCTGCCATAATAATCCGAATGCACGGTGCACCGATTCAGAAAGCCGTTTACGGTTATCAAAGTCCGGATGAGCAAGCAGCACAACGTCAAAAACAGAATACTCCGGCATTGTTTCCGGATTGACCCACTTCACGCCTTTTAGCATTTCCCAATAACGAATCTGCACACCTTTGGTTTGCCCGAGAAGCCAGAGTTCGAAATTTGCCTGCCGATGATTAAGGACAATGGCCAGCTTCAGCTGACGCTTTTTTAAAAAATCATTTTGCAGATAAAAGTAAGTGAAATCCAGGTAGCCATGCAGCACATTCGCCACCGTAAATTCACCCTGATACCTTTTCGAGAATTCAGTTCTGAGGCTTTGAATAATACCGACCAGATCCTGATAGGTTTCCTGAATCTCGCCACTCGCTAAAACCTCCCTGTAAGCGGATATCCGCGTACTTAAACGCTTATCTGACACGAACCTGTCCTCCTATTGCTTATGACACAGAGCACTTTCAGCAGCCGAGCGCAGTAGAATGCAGCACCGCAGACAACCTGTTGGCGACCACTGAGAGGGATGTTCTTTTCGTTAACATTGGCAACTTCCTGAACCTGAATCCCTTCAATCAGACTTAGCTGAACTGCTTTCACTTTAAATTCATTTGAATACTGCCAGGTCTTTCTTGGCTGAGTATATTTTGGCATTGGACACCTCGTCAGATTGACTTTGGTGTCCGTTAAAGCGGGGAAAGATCATGCTTTAACAGCGCTTTCCAGATTCTGGGGCTGCCATAGCGACCTTCGTTCTCATCCGAGATATTCTTGATGAGAATCTTTAATCCCATATCTGACTGATCACGTTCAGACGGCTCTCTGTTAAGCCATGCGTAAAAGCCACTACGAGATACA
>JAJOJJ010000027.1 GCA_021208685.1 Saccharospirillaceae bacterium | reverse complement strand
AAGGTGGTCGTCACACGCCATTCTTCAAAGGTTACCGTCCACAGTTCTACTTCCGTACCACAGACGTGACCGGTGCCGTTGAACTGCCAGAAGGCGTTGAAATGGTAATGCCAGGTGACAACGTTAAACTGACCATCACTCTGATCGCACCGATTGCGATGGATGAAGGTCTGCGTTTTGCGATCCGTGAAGGCGGTCGTACTGTTGGTGCAGGCGTTGTAGCCAAGATCATCGAGTGATTCTGGTGCTCTGATCATTCTGATCATCAGCCTGAAAGCCCGCATTGTGCGGGCTTTTTTGTGGCCTGAATTCTGTTGGTCGTTTGCTTTTCCGGCTTTAAGGGTTGGTTGATATTCCGTGGTTGACACTTTTTGTACAGCCGCATACAATTCGCGTCCCCTTAATCCGGGGGAAAGTGAGCTCTTGCACATAAACTTGGAGTTTGGTAATGCAAAACCAACGAATCCGTATCCGTTTGAAGGCATTCGACCATCGACTGATCGATACATCGACTCAGGAAATTGTTGATACTGCCAAACGTACGGGCGCTCAGGTACGTGGTCCTATCCCACTGCCTACTCGTAAAGAGCGTTTTACCGTTCTGATCTCCCCGCACGTTAATAAAGACGCGCGTGATCAGTACGAAATCCGTACACACAAGCGCATGCTTGACATTGTTGAGCCAACTGAAAAAACAGTTGATGCGCTGATGAAACTGGATCTGGCTGCCGGCGTGGAAGTTCAGATCAGCCTGGGTTAATCCGGCTGGGTTTAACCATACACAGTGCTCTGTGTAACGCCTACTGTTAGGCGGCCATAGTGGGTAACAGCCCCGTACACGAGAGGTAATTAGAAAATGGCAATTGGTATTGTCGGTAAGAAAGCGGGCATGACTCGTATCTTTACCGAAGAAGGTCAATCTGTTGCTGTTACTGTAGTTCACGTAACACCTAACCGTGTTGCACAAGTGAAAACCGTTGAAACTGACGGCTACAGTGCTCTGCAGGTTACATTTGGTGAGAAGAAAGCTTCTCGCACAACAAAAGCTGAGGCAGGCCACTTTGCGAAAGCAAACGTGCAGGCAGGTCGCGGCGTACTGGAATTCCGCACCGAAGAAGCTCTGGCCAATGGCGATGAGCTGACTGTTGCGCAATTCGAAGCTGGTCAGAAAGTTGACGTGACTGGTTCATCTAAGGGTAAAGGCTTCCAGGGTGGCGTTAAGCGCTGGAATTTCCGTACTCAGGATGCTACCCACGGTAACTCCCTGTCCCATCGTGCTCCTGGTTCTATCGGTCAGTGTCAGACTCCTGGTCGTGTGTGGAAGGGCAAAAAGATGGCAGGTCACATGGGTGCTGAACAGGTTACTACTCAGAATCTGGAAGTCGTTCGTGTGGACGCAGAAAACAATCTGCTGCTGATCAAAGGTGCTGTGCCAGGTGCTACTGGTTCCGATGTGATTGTTAAACCAGCTGTTAAGGCTAAGGGGTAAGCAATGGAACTGAAAACTAACACTGGTGCCGCAGTAGCTGTTTCTGAAGCTGCTTTTGGTCGTGAATTCAATGAAGCTCTGGTTCATCAGATCGTTACCGCCTACATGGCCGGTGGCCGTCAGGGTACCAAAGCACAGAAAACCCGCTCTGAAGTAAGCGGTGGTGGTATCAAGCCTTGGCGTCAGAAGGGAACAGGCCGTGCCCGTTCCGGTACTTCTAACAGCCCGATCTGGCGTTCAGGTGGTGTAACGTTCGCTGCCAAACCACGCAACTACGAGCAAAAAGTAAACAAGAAAATGTATCGCGCGGCGATGCAGTCCATCTTGTCTGAGCTGGTCCGTCAGGAGCGCCTGGTTGTTGCTGATTCTTTCGCTGTGGAGTCCCACAAGACCAAAGAATTCGTTGCCAAGCTGAAAGAGATGGATCTGAGCAATGTCCTGATCGTTGCCGATGAGATCGACGAGAAGCTGTACCTGGCTGCCCGTAACGTTCCTCATGTTGGTATTACCGAAGCTTCAGCTATCGATCCTGTAAGCCTGATTGCTTTTGAAAAGGTACTGGTGACTGTGCCCGCCCTGAAGAAACTTGAGGAGGCCTACGCATGAACCGTGAACGTATCTATAAGGTGCTGGTAGCTCCGCATATTTCCGAGAAGGCAACTCTGGTTGCTGAAAAACACGGCCAATATGTTTTCCGTGTTGCTCCGGATGCCACCAAGCCTGAAATCAAAAAGGCAGTTGAAGCTCTGTTCGAAGTGAAAGTTGACTCCGTACAGACCGTCAACATCAAAGGTAAAACCAAGCGTACTGCTCGCGGTACAGGCAAACGTAACGATGTGCGTAAAGCATACGTTCGCCTGGCTGAAGGTCAGGACATCGACTTCGCAGACGCGGAATAAGGGGTTTAAGTCATGGCATTGGTGAAAACTAAACCGACTTCTCCTGGCCGTCGCCATCTGGTGAAAGTCGTCAACAACGAACTGCACAAAGGCAAGCCTTTCGCAGCTCTGGTTGAGAAGAAGTCAAAAAGCGGTGGTCGTAACAATAACGGTCACATTACTACCCGTCACATTGGTGGTGGTCATAAGCAGCATTATCGCCTGATCGACTTCAAACGTGACAAAGATGGTATCCCGGCTGTTGTAGAACGTCTGGAATACGATCCAAACCGCAGCGCTAACATTGCACTGCTGAAGTATGCCGACGGCGAGCGTCGTTACATTCTGGCCCCTAAAGGCCTGAATACTGGTGATGCGATTGTGTCTGGTGAAGATGCACCAATCAAAGCAGGTAGCGCGATGTCTCTGCGCAACGTGCCGGTTGGTAGTGTTGTTCACAACGTAGAACTGAAACCTGGTAAGGGTGGTCAGATTGCGCGTTCTGCAGGTACCTCTGCTCAGCTGGTTGCGCGTGAAGGTGCATACTGCACCCTGCGTCTGCGCTCTGGTGAAATGCGCAAGATTCTGTCTGATTGTCGTGCCACTATCGGTGAAGTTGGCAACAATGAGCACGCTCTGCGTGAACTGGGTAAAGCGGGTGCTTCGCGCTGGCGCGGTGTTCGTCCTACCGTTCGCGGTGTGGTAATGAACCCTGTTGATCACCCACACGGTGGTGGTGAAGGTCGTACCTCTGGTGGTCGTCATCCTGTTACTCCATGGGGCGTTCCAACCAAGGGCTACAAGACTCGTAAGAATAAGCGTACCGATAAACTTATCGTACGTCGTCGTTCTGCGAAATAATTAGAGAGGATAGAACTGTGCCACGTTCATTGAAAAAAGGTCCATTTATTGACCATCACTTGATGAAGAAGGTAGAGGCTGCTCTTGAGAAGAACGACAAACGTCCGATCAAGACCTGGTCTCGCCGCTCCACAATCTTTCCAGATTTCGTGGGGCTGACAATCGCTGTTCATAACGGCAAACAACACATGCCGGTTTTCGTAACTGAAGACATGGTAGGACATAAACTCGGCGAATTCGCGCTGACCCGTACTTACAAGGGTCATGTGGCGGATAAGAAAGCCAAACGTTAATAAGGGGTGAAACATGTCTGAAGTAGCCGCTGTATTACGTGGTGCTCGCTTGTCTGCACAGAAAGCACGTCTGGTTGCGGATCAGATCCGCGGCAAGAAAATTGATGAAGCACTGAACATTCTTACCTTCTCAGGTAAGAAAGGCTCAGACATCATCAAGAAAGTACTGGAATCTGCCATCGCCAACGCTGAGCACAACGACGGTGCCGACGTAGACGAACTCAAGGTTTCTACCGTGTTCGTTGACGAAGGTATGACAATGAAGCGCATTATGCCGCGTGCGAAAGGCCGTGCCGATCGCATCTGCAAACGCACTTGTCACATCACTGTGAAAGTTTCAGAAAAATAGGAGTTGGTCAGATGGGTCAGAAAGTTCATCCAACCGGTATCCGTTTAGGTATCACTAAAGATCATAACTCGATCTGGTATGCCGGTAAGGATAAGTACGCCGACAACCTGCTGACTGACATTGCTGTTCGATCCCTGATCGAAAAGCGCCTCGAAAAGGCTTCAGTGAGCAAGGTCGTCATCGAGCGTCCAGCGCAAAACGCCAAAGTAACCATTCATACTGCCCGTCCAGGCATCGTGATTGGTAAAAAAGGTGAAGACGTAGAAGTTCTGCGTAAAGATCTCAGCGATCTGATGGGTATCCCGGTACACATCAATATCGAAGAAGTTCGTAAACCGGATCTGGATGCCAAGCTGGTAGCCCAGAGTGTTGCAAGTCAGCTGGAGCGTCGCGTGATGTTCCGTCGCGCGATGAAGCGTGCTGTGCAGAATGCAATGCGTGGTGGTGCCGAAGGTATCAAGATCCAAGTGAGTGGCCGTCTGGGTGGTGCTGAAATCGCTCGTTCCGAGTGGTACCGCGAAGGTCGTGTTCCTCTGCACACACTGCGTGCAGATATCGACTACGCAACATACGAAGCACACACAACCTATGGTGTTATTGGCGTTAAGGTCTGGATCTTCAAAGGCGAGATCCTCGGTGGTATCCAAGAGGTACGCGACCGCGCTAAGAACCAGGGCAAAAAGAAAACCGGTCGTTCGTAAGGGGAATTAGTTATGTTGTTACCAAAACGTACAAAGTTCCGTAAAGTTCAGACCGGCCGCAACCGCGGTTTGGCGATCCGTGGCTCCAAAGTGAGCTTCGGTGAGTACGCTCTGAAGGCTACTGGACGTGGTCGTCTGACTTCTCGTCAGATTGAGGCAGCACGTCGTGCGTTGACTCGTAAAGTTAAGCGTGGTGGTAAAATCTGGATCCGCGTTTTCCCGGATAAGCCTGTTACCGCGAAACCTCTTGAGGTTCGTATGGGTAAAGGTAAGGGTAACGTTGAATACTGGGTTTGTCAGATCCAGCCAGGTCGCGTTCTTTACGAAATCGAAGGCGTACCCGAAGAGCTGGCTCGTGAAGCCTTTGCTCTGGCTGCTGCGAAACTGCCTTTTGAAACCGCATTTGTTAAACGGACGGTGCTGTGATGAAAGCAAGTGAACTGAACAATAAATCAGTGGCTGAGCTGCAATCTCAGCTGGAAGAACTGTTGAGCGATCAATTCAAGCTGCGTATGCAGAAAGCGACAGGTCAGCTGGGTCAGACTCATCTGATCGGCCAGACCCGTCGTGATATCGCTCGCGTAAAAACCGTGCTGGCTAGCAAGGCAGGTGAATAATCATGACTGAGAACACAAAAACCGTTCGTACCCTGAGTGGTCGTGTCGTGAGCAACAAGATGGATAAGTCCGTCACTGTTCTGGTTGAACGCTTTGTAAAGCATCCGATCTACAAAAAGTTCGTGAAACGCTCTACTAAAGTGATGGCCCACGATGAAAATAACGAATGCCAGATTGGCGATATCGTTACAGTAAAAGAGTCACGCCCAATGTCTAAAAACAAGACCTGGGCGCTGGTAAATATCGACGAGCGCGCCGCCAAGGTCTGAAGACCGGGCGCAGTTAGTTAGGAGCGAGAGGCATGATTCAAACTCAATCAATGCTCGACGTTGCCGACAACAGCGGCGCGAAGCGCGTACAGTGCATCAAAGTACTGGGCGGTTCTCATCGTCGTTATGCCGGTATCGGTGATTTGATTAAAGTATCCGTTAAGGAAGCAATTCCTCGCGGAAAAGTGAAAAAAGGTCAGGTAATGAACGCCGTGGTAGTGCGTACCCGTAAAGGTGTGCGTCGTCCGGACGGATCTATTATCCGTTTTGATGTAAACTCTGCCGTTCTGCTGAATGCTTCATTGGCGCCAATCGGTACGCGTATCTTTGGCCCTGTGACTCGTGAGCTGCGCTCTGAGCAGTTCATGAAAATCATTTCCCTGGCACCAGAAGTGCTCTAAGGGAGGGGACTCGATATGTTAAAGATTCGCAAAAATGACGAAGTAGTTGTTATTGCCGGTAAAGATAAAGGCAAACGTGGCAAAGTGCAGAAAGTTCTGCAGGATGGCCGGGTGCTGGTATCAGGCATTAACGTGGTGAAAAAACACCAGAAACCAAACCCGTACCTGCAGCAGCCAGGTGGCATCGTTGAGAAAGAAACCGGTATTCAGGTTTCCAACGTTGCAATCTGGAACCCGAAAACTGGAAAAGCTGACCGCATTGGCTTCAAAGTTGAAGGTGAAAGCAAGGTACGTATCTTCAAATCCACAGGCGAACAAGTCGACGCCTAATTGGAGTTGGATACTACTATGTCACGTTTACAAGAACTGTATAAAAACGAAGTAGTAGCCAAGCTGCAAGAAGAGTTTGGTTACAAAAATATTATGGAAGTGCCTAAAGTCACCAAGATCACCCTGAATATGGGTGTTGGTGAAGCACTGGGCGACAAAAAACTGCTGGACAACGCGGTGGCCGAAATGGAAGCCATCAGTGGTCAGAAAGTTGTTGTCACCAAGGCACGCAAGTCAGTCGCAGCTTTTAAACTGCGTGAAGGCTGGCCGATTGGCTGTAAAGTTACCCTGCGTCGTGAGCGTATGTGGGAATTCATGGATCGTCTGATCGACGTGGCTCTGCCACGAGTTCGTGACTTCCGTGGTATCAACCCTAAATCTTTCGATGGTCGCGGTAACTACAGCATGGGTGTGAAGGAACAGATCATCTTCCCGGAAATTGAATACGATAAAGTAGACAAGGTTCGTGGCATGGATGTGACCATCACAACTACCGCAAAAACCAACGAAGAAGGCCGCGCTCTGCTGAAAGCGCTGCAGTTCCCGTTCCGTAACTAAGGAGTTAAGCATGGCTAAGATTAGCATGAAGAATCGTGAACTGAAGCGTGAAGCACTGGTTGCCAAGTTTGCCGCCAAGCGCGCTGAACTGAAAGCGATCGTGAGCAACGTTAACTCTTCTGACGAAGAGCGTTGGAATGCACAACAAGCTCTGCAAAAACTGCCTCGCGATTCATCTGCGAGCCGTTTGCAGCGTCGTTGTCAAATGACTGGTCGTCCACACGGTGTATACCGCAAATTCAAGCTTTCACGTATTAAGTTGCGCGAAGAAGGCATGAAGGGTAATGTGCCAGGCCTGAAAAAAGCTAGTTGGTAAGCAATTCCCTCTTTCGGGTAGAACCGGAAGGGGGGCGCTGTACAACAGAGGTAACTATTAATGAGTATGCAAGATACGTTGGCGGATATGTTCACCCGCATTCGTAATGCCCAGCAAGCTGGTCATAAGAATGTAAGCATGCCGTCTTCAAAAATTAAGAAGTCTGTAGCCCAGGTTCTCGAAGCTGAAGGTTACATCAACAGTTTTTCTATCGATGAAGCGGTTAAACCGACCATGACCATCGACCTGAAATACTACGAAGGTAAGCCAGTTATTGAACGTATCCAGCGCGTTAGCCGCCCTGGTCTGCGTCAGTATCGTGGCACCGCAGATCTGCCTAAAGTTGAAGCAGGTCTGGGTGTGGCTATCGTATCCACCTCTAAAGGCGTTATGACTGATCGCGCTGCTCGTGCTGCGGGCGTGGGCGGTGAAGTTATTGCGACCGTATTCTAAGGGGAATTACGATGTCTCGCGTAGCAAAAGCTCCTGTACAAATCCCAGCCGGTGTAGAAGTTAAACTGGCTGCAGACAAAATCGCCATCAAAGGCAAGCAAGGCCAGCTTGAGCTGGACGTACATTCTTCTGTTGAAATCAAACAGGAAGAAAACGTACTCACCTTCGCCCCTAAAACTGGTGACAAGCAAGCCAACGCTCTGGCCGGTACTTTCCGTGCCCTGGTAAACAACATGGTTACCGGTGTGAATGTTGGTTTTGAAAAGAAACTGATTCTGCAGGGTGTTGGTTATCGTGCCAAAGCATCCGGCAATTCATTAAATTTGACCCTGGGCTTCTCTCACCCAATCGACTATGAACTGCCGGAAGGCATTTCTGTCGAGACGCCAAGCCAGACCGAAGTGGTTATCAAAGGTATTGATAAGCAGAAAGTAGGTCAGGTTGCTGCTGAGATCCGTGGCTACCGTCCACCAGAACCTTATAAAGGTAAGGGTGTTCGCTATGCTGATGAAAATGTGCGTCGTAAAGAAGCCAAGAAAAAGTAAGGTCTAGGCCATGAATGAGAAGAAAAAAGCTCGTTTACGCCGTGCCACCAAAACACGGATGAACATCCGTGAGAAAAGCGCGGTTCGTCTGTGCGTTCATCGTACGCCCAGACACATTTACGCACAGATCATCTCTGCCAATGGCGCTACCGTCTTGGCGACAGCTTCAACCGTTGAAGCGGATCTGCGTAGTGACATTACTGGTAACGTTAATGCAGCGACCAAAGTTGGTCAGTTGATTGCTGAGCGTGCGAAAGCCGCTGGTATCACTAAAGTTGCGTTCGATCGTTCCGGTTTTAAATACCATGGTCGTGTTAAAGCTCTGGCTGACGCGGCTCGTGAAAGCGGCCTGGAATTCTAAGGGTAAAGATCATGGCAAATAATGAACGTGTAGAACGTAACGAAAGTGAACTGCAAGAAAAGCTGGTTCAGGTTAACCGCGTAGCCAAAGTGGTAAAAGGTGGTCGTATTTTCGCCTTCACCGCTCTGACTGTGGTTGGCGACGGCAATGGTCGTGTTGGTTTTGGTCGTGGTAAGTCCCGTGAAGTGCCTCTGGCAATTCAAAAGGCGATGGAACAGGCTAAGCGCAACATGGTCACCGTTCAGCTGGACGGCAACACTCTGCAGTATCCTGTCCGTGCCCGTCACTCTGGTGCACAGATTTACATGCAGCCTGCTTCTGAAGGTACCGGCATTATCGCCGGTGGTGCAATGCGCGCCGTTCTGGAAATGGTTGGTGTTAAAAACGTATTGGCTAAGTGCTATGGCTCTACCAACCCGGTAAACGTCGTTCGTGCAACCTTCAATGGTCTGGCACAAATGAAGTCTCCGGAAGAAGTAGCAGCCAAGCGCGGTAAGTCCGTAGAAGAGATCCTGGGGTAATACGTTATGGCTAAGAAAACCGTAAAAGTGACCCAGACACGGAGCACCATTGGCAAGCTGCCAAAGCACCGTGCAACCATGCAAGGCCTGGGTCTGCGTCGTATTGGTCATACCGTTGAGCTGGAAGATACTCCATCTGTACGCGGCATGATCAACCAAGTTCAATACATGGTTAAGGTAGAAGGGGAGTAATATGCGTCTCAACGAATTGAGCCCAGCTCCTGGTTCGAAGCCTGCCCCTAAGCGTGTTGGCCGTGGTATCGGTTCTGGTCTGGGTAAGACTGGTGGTCGTGGTCACAAAGGTCAGAAATCACGCTCAGGTGGTAAAGTGGCTCCGGGCTTTGAAGGCGGTCAGATGCCAATCCACCGTCGTCTGCCAAAATTTGGCTTTACTTCACGCAAAGCACAGTACGTTGCAGAGATCCGTCTGAACGAACTGGCTCTGGTTGAAGGCGATGTTGTTGATCTGGCAGCTCTGAAAGCGGCTGACGTAATCGGCGAGAAGATTAAAGAAGCTCGCGTGATTCTGTCCGGTGAAGTCAAGAAGGCTTTGACCATCAAAGGTCTGAAAGTCACTCAAGGCGCAAAAGCTGCTATTGAAGCAGCTGGTGGAAAGGTCGAAGACTAATGGCTAGGCAAGGACTCCCACAGGGCATGCAAAGCGGATTGACTGAACTCTGGTCACGTATCCGCTTCGTGCTCCTGGCGATTGTAGTATATCGGATTGGCACCCATATCCCGGTGCCAGGTATTAATCCGGAAGCATTGGCACGTTTATTCGAGCAGAATCAGGGCACTATCCTGGAGATGTTCAATATGTTCTCCGGTGGTGCACTGGAGCGCATGAGTATTCTTGCGCTGGGCATCATGCCCTATATCTCTGCTTCCATTATCATGCAATTGCTGACGGCGGTGAGTCCGCAGCTGGAACAGTTGAAGAAAGAAGGCGAAGCCGGTCGTCGCAAGATTACCCAGTACACCCGTTATGGGACCGTGCTGCTTGCAACGATTCAGGCCTTTGGCGTCTCGGCCGGTCTTGCCGGCCAGGGCGTTACTTTCTCTTCAGGCATTGATTTCTACATCGCCGCTGTACCTTCCTTCGTGGCAGGAGCAGTGTTCATGATGTGGCTGGGGGAACAGGTTACCGAGCGTGGTATCGGTAACGGTATTTCCATCCTGATCTTCGCCGGTATTGTTGCTGGTTTGCCGAGTGCAATTGGTCAGGCTTTCGAGTCTGCGCGTCAGGGTGACCTGAATATTCTGGTATTGCTGGTTATTGCTGTCCTGGCAGTCGTGGTGATCGGTTTCGTAGTCTTTGTTGAGCGCGGCCAGCGTCGCATCACCATTAACTATGCAAAGCGTCAGCAGGGGCGTCAGATGTTTGCGGCACAGACCAGTCATTTACCGCTGAAACTTAATATGGCCGGTGTAATTCCAGCGATCTTTGCTTCAAGCCTGCTGTTGTTCCCTGCGTCGCTGGGAACATGGTTTGGTCAGGGTGAAGGCATGGAGTGGCTTCAGGATGTAAGTATGGCTCTGGCACCAAGCCAGCCGCTGTACATCGTACTGTTTGCTGCCGGTATTATTTTCTTCTGCTACTTCTATACGGCGTTGATGTTCAACCCGAAAGATGTTGCCGAAAATCTGAAAAAGTCTGGTGCTTTCATTCCGGGTATCCGCCCGGGCATACAGACCGCCAAGTATATTGATACTGTCTTAGGACGCCTGACTCTGTTCGGTTCGCTGTACATTGCCGCAGTGTGTCTGATGCCTCAGTTCCTGGTGGTTGCTGCAGATGTACCTTTCTACTTCGGTGGCACATCGTTATTGATCGTGGTTGTGGTCGTAATGGATTTCATGGCTCAGGTTCAATCGCACCTGATGTCACACCAGTACGAATCGCTGATGAAGAAAGCAAATCTGAAGAATTTTGGCTCAGCCCGCTGAGCCAGATTTAGGAGACTGTCATGAAAGTACGTGCGTCTGTTAAAAAAATCTGCCGTGAATGCAAAATTATTCGCCGTAACGGTAGTGTGCGCGTGATCTGTTCAGATCCAAAGCACAAGCAACGTCAGGGTTAATCCCCGGACAAGGTCGGGTGTGAATATTACAGATGGCTTGATTTATTTCAGAGCTGACTGTAGTATCTCGCGCCCTTTCATCAAGTAAAGTGTAACGGAGTTAGACATGGCCCGTATTGCCGGTGTCAATATTCCTGACAACAAGCATGCAGTGATTTCTCTGACCTATGTCTATGGCATTGGTCGTACTACTGCCCAGCAGATCTGTGCCGCTACTGGCATTGCAGAGACCACCAAAATCGGTGATCTGAGCGAAGAGTTGCTGGATGTTGTTCGTAACGAAGTAGCTAAACATACGGTTGAAGGTGATTTGCGCCGTGAAGTGCAAATGAACATCAAACGTCTTATGGATATGGCTTGCTACCGTGGTATTCGCCACCGTCGCAGTCTGCCACTTCGTGGTCAGCGTACTAAAACGAATGCTCGTACTCGCAAGGGTCCGCGCAAACCGATCCGTAAGTAATCTTACGGTCGGTCTTTTAGTGTAGCTGCATTCGACTTGTTGCAGTGTTGATATTAAAAGCAGGATTTAAAAATGGCTAAGCCACAAAGATCAACCAAGAAAAAGGTTAAAAAGACGGTAGTCGATGGCATTGCGCACATCCACGCCTCTTTTAACAACACCATTGTTACCATCACCGACCGTCAGGGTAATGCTCTGTCGTGGGCAACCGCCGGTGGTTCAGGTTTCCGTGGTTCTCGTAAGAGCACTCCTTTCGCCGCTCAGGTAGCAGCAGAGCGTGCTGGTGAAGCAGCAAAAGAGTACGGTCTGAAAAACCTCGACGTGGAAGTTAAAGGTCCAGGTCCAGGTCGTGAATCAGCAGTCCGCGCTCTGAACGCATGTGGATATAAGATCGCTAACATTACTGATGTTACTCCGATCCCACATAACGGCTGTCGTCCACCTAAGAAGCGTCGCGTATAAGGAGGCAGAAATATGGCACGTTATATTGGTCCTAAGTGTAAGCTGTCTCGTCGTGAAGGAACTGACCTGTTCCTGAAGAGCGGCGTTCGTGCATTAGACACTAAATGCAAAATGGAAACCAAACCTGGCGTACACGGTGCTGGTCGCGGTCGTCTGTCTGACTACGGTCTGCAGCTGCGCGAAAAGCAAAAAGTACGTCGCTTGTACGGTATCCTGGAAAAGCAATTCCGCAGCTACTACAAAGAAGCAGCGCGTCGTAAAGGCGCAACTGGTGAAAACCTGCTGCAACTGCTGGAATCCCGTCTGGATAACGTTGTATACCGCATGGGCTTCGGCTCTACCCGCGCTGAATCACGTCAGCTGGTCACTCACAAAGCAGTTGCTGTGAATGGTCAGACTGTGAACGTTCCTTCGTTCAACGTTAAGAGCGGCGATGTGGTTACGATTCGTGAGAAAGCGAAAAATCAGGATCGTATTAAAACTGCTCTTGAGCTGGCAGCACAGCGCACTGATTGTGCGTGGATTGATGTCAATGCAGGTAAGATGGAAGGAACTTTCAAAGCCGTTCCTGAGCGCGCTGATCTCCCAGCAGAGATCAACGAAAACCTGATCGTGGAACTTTACTCTAAGTAATAGAGGAACTTAAGGGGCAGCTATGCAGCGTGCAGTTAATGAATTTTTGACACCTCGTCACATTCAGGTGGATGAGGTAAACAATACCCACGCTAAGGTGACTCTGGAGCCGCTTGAGCGCGGTTTTGGCCACACTTTAGGCAACGCATTGCGTCGTATCCTGCTTTCCTCTATGCCGGGTGCTGCAATCGTTGAATGCGAAATCGATGGCGTTCTGCATGAGTACAGCGCGATCGAAGGTGTACAGGAAGACGTAATTGAAATCCTGCTGAACCTGAAAGGTGTTGCGGTCAAATTACATGAACGTGACGAAGCGTTTCTGAGCCTGGCGAAAGTTGGCCCGGCGACAGTAACAGCTGCTGACATTCAACTGGATCATGGTGTTGAAGTTGCTAACCCGGCTCACGTTATTGCCCATCTGGGTGAAGGCGCTGAGCTGAAAATGAACCTGAAGGTTGCTTCCGGTCGTGGTTACGAGACTGTTGAGTCGCGTAATCAGAGCGATGAAGAGACCAAGGCGATTGGTAAACTGCAGCTTGATGCTACCTACAGCCCGGTTAAACGTGTTTCTTACAGCGTTGAAAGCGCTCGTGTTGAACAACGTACCGATCTGGACAAATTGGTTATCGATCTCGAAACCAACGGTACCATTGATCCGGAAGAAGCGATCCGTCGTTCCGCGACCATCTTGCAGCAACAGTTGGCTATTTTTGTGAATCTGGAAAACGACGAAGTTGTTGAGCAGATTCGTGAAGAAGAAGAGATCGATCCGATTCTGCTTCGTCCTGTGGACGATCTGGAACTGACCGTTCGCTCTGCCAACTGTCTGAAAGCAGAAAACATTTACTACATCGGTGATCTGATCCAGCGTACAGAAGTTGAGCTGTTGAAGACTCCTAATTTAGGTAAGAAGTCTCTGACTGAAATCAAAGACGTTCTCGCCTCACGCGGACTGTCGTTGGGTATGCACCTGGAGAACTGGCCACCTGCCAGCCTCCGTAACGACGACAAAGTATTAGCCTGAGCAGAGCGTTCAGTTAGTTAAGGAATAAAACCATGCGTCATCGTAAAAGTGGTCGTCACTTCAATCGTACCAGCGCACACCGTCAAGCCATGTTTAAAAACATGGCGGTGAGCCTGTTCGAGCATGAAATTATCAAGACTACCCTGCCAAAGGCGAAAGAGCTGCGTCGCGTAGCTGAGCCACTGATTACTCTTGCGAAAGAAGATTCAGTTGCTAACCGTCGTCTGGCTTTTGCTCGTACACGTAGCAAAGAAGCAGTTGGTAAGTTGTTCAGCGATTTGGGTCCCCGTTATCAAACCCGCCCAGGTGGTTACATTCGTATTCTGAAATGTGGCTTCCGTGCTGGTGATAACGCTCCAATGGCATATGTTGAACTGGTAGACCGTCCGGTTGCAGTAGCAGAAGCGGATGTTGTTGAAGTTCAGGATGAAGCTGCTGAGTAATTTCGGCCGTTAGATAAAAGGGCCCGCCGTCGTAAGACTGCGGGCCTTTTTATTGGCTCTTTTCCACCGCGTTAACACTTGCTGGTGAAGGCGGCCATTTCATTCAGCGCCTTGCGCGCTTCAGGCATATAGGCGGCATGCAGTTGGAATACATGCCACATGTGCGGATATTCGCTCAGTGTTACGTCAACGCCTGCATGCCGCATGCGCTGAGCGAGGCGGACACTGTCATCGTACAGGATTTCTTCGCTGCCAACCTGGATCAGTGTTGGTGGAAAGCCACTGAAGTCAGCATGGAGGGGGGATACATGCGGACTGTCCAGATCCTGATCTCCGGCATAGTGTTCAGCCGCAAAGCGCAGCCAATCCGTTTTCAGCATCACTTCACGCTGTTCCCTTTCGCAGATTGACGCACCACTGCAACTCAGATCAGCCCAGGGTGAGAAGAGGACCAGAGCTTTGGGACGGGGTAGTTGCAGTCTGATAATTGCAGCCGTTAAAGCAAGGCTGAGACCTCCGCCAGCTGAATCGCCAGCGATGATGACAGGACCTTGTGTACAGAGCGTGCGGTAAGCACTCAGCGCATCTTCAAGCGCAGCTGGTGCAGGATGTTCGGGCGCCAGACGGTAGTCAATCAGCCAGGAATCGAGACCGCACTGGCGGGCGATACGGGCGACCATTTCGCCATGGCTGGTCGGTGAGCCGACGATATAGCCACCACCGTGCAGATACAGCATTACGCTTGTTTCCGCGTGCTGAGCGTGCCCTGCATCCTGGACGGATGTGGGCGTCAGTCGCCAGGCGGGAACGCCGCCGCAGGGGGTGATCTGTCTGCGTACGCCAAACGGCATGGGCATCAGCTGTTGCAAGGTATTTAAACGCCGGCGCTGACGTTCCAGGCCGAAGCCGGGGGTGAATGTTGGTTGTACCTGAGAGCGCAATACGGCACGCGTCAGGCGAGCAGTCAGGCTGGCCATAAGTATTCCTGTAATTATTATTAATTCTGGTGAGATCAGTAAAAAAGCGGGTCAAGATTAACCCGCAAACAACGCTTTAGGAAGAATGCTCATCCCTGAGCACGATCATGAAGCGCTACAATAACCCTTCGCCATGTCAGATTGGGCAAGTGGCTGTAAAGAAGGGTCAGACGCCCGTCTCAGGGCGTCTGCGCTATTACAGCAGGGCAAGGCTGAGGCCGGGCCAGTAAGTAATCACCAGCACACAGGCCAACAGAATAAAGAAGAACGGGATGGTCGCACGGTACAGCGTCATCACGGGTTTATTGAAGCGGAAGCTGGCAATAAACAGGTTCATTCCAACGGGGGGGGTGAAGTAACCGAGCTGCATATTGGCCAGAAACAGAATACCGAGATGAATTGGGTGAATACCGTATTCAATGGCGATTGGCAGGATGATCGGAATCATAATGACGATGGCAGAGAAGATGTCGAGCATCATGCCCAGAATCAGCAGGAAGATGGTCAGCAGCAGCAGGAAGGTGAAAGCATCGCTGACGTGTTGCTGGATAAAACCAAAAATCTGTTCCGGTACGCCCGCATCAATCATGTAATTGGTGGATGCCATGGAAACGGCCAGAATCAGCAAAATAGCACCGACCAGTTTCATCGAATCGCGCATCACCAGCGGCAGCTGGGTGAGGCTGATTTCACGGCGGATAATGACGCTGACAATCAGCACATAAAAGGCTGTCAGGGCGGCTGCTTCCGACACGGCGAAGAAGCCGCTGTAAATCCCGCCAAGCACAACAAACGGCAGAGGAATTTCCCAGGCGCTGTCTTTGATGGCGGCCCAGGCTTCGGCTTTATCAAACGGATGATGATTGCGTTCATTACCCCGTGACTGCCAGGCGCTGTACAGCGACAGGGCAAACAGCATCAGCAGACCGGGCAGCAGGCCGGCGAGGAACAAATCGTCAATGCTGACGGGGGTTTCCAGGGCCATTTGCTGGGCTACGACACCGTAGAGAATCAATGGCAGGGAGGGCGCAAATAACAGCCCCAGACTGCCCGATGTCGTGACCAGTCCAAGGTTGAAGGATTCTTTGTAGCCAGCCTTTTGCAGCGCCGGTACCAGCAGCGCGCCAAGCGCAACAATGGTGACACCGGACGCGCCGGTAAATGCGGTGAACAGCGCGCAGGCGGCGAGTGCAACAATGGCCAGCCCTCCGGGCATCCAGCCGAGGAAGGCATCGGTAATGCGCACCAGGCGTTGCGGTGCCTTGCTTTCACCTAACAGATAACCGGCGAAGGTAAACAGTGGAATGGCAATCAATACTGGCATTTCAGCAATCTGATAGATGCTGATGGCCATGGTTTGCAGATCCACATCGGTCTGCCAGAACCCCCACATTGCACTGGCAGCGATTACCGTAAACAACGGTGCGCCAGCTAACGCCAGCAGCAATAATACCAGCGGAACCAGAATGCTCATGCGCTGGCCTCCTGTGATTTACCCAGCAGCTCGCCAATGCACTGCAGGGCGAATCGCAGACCCATAAGCGTGAAGCTGAGCGGTATCACCAGTTGCAGCGGCCAGGCGGGTATGCGTCCGAACGCTATATCGCCGAACTCAAACGCAAAGCGCACAAAGGCCTGGGAATGCCAGGCGATCAGCAGACAGATGAAGGCTGCAAAGGCTGACGTCAGTACGGCCAGCCAGCGCCGGGTTTGCTCACCGGCCAGCCGGTTAATCAGATCGATGGCAATGTGTTCACGTGAGCGGGTTGCCAGCAAGGCGCCCAGCAGGCCCAGCCACAGAACCATGACACGCAGCAGTGGCTGCACCCAGACGATGCCGCCGCCAAACAGGGAGCGGGCGAGAATATCAACGCCGGCGAGTATGATCATTGCCAGCAGTAGCAGCACCAGCACACCGTCTTCGATGCGATGCAGGGTATGCAGCCATTGTTTCATCAGAGTGCAGCCGCCTGACGTTTGTTTTCCAGGCTTTGTTTCAGCTGATTGTAGAGATCGGCCGGGTAGACGGATTTTTCACGCAGGGCATCGATACTGTCCTGAGCCATTTTGCGCCAGGCCGTTTTGTCTTCTTCGCTCAGCTCGACAAACTGCATGCCATTGTTGATGAGGGCTTCGCGTGCGCTTTTTTCATCTTTTTCGTTCTGCACATCCATGGCACGGAAAGCGGCTGCCATCAGGCGTTTGACGGCGGCCTGGTCGGCGGCATCGATTTTACTGAAGGCGCGTTCATCGACTACCAGCATGCCGAACAGAAACACCAGCGGGAAGTCGGTGGCATAGCTCAGTTTGGTGTGCCATTGCATGGCGATGGCGGAGGTGGCATTGACGGCGACAGTATCAATCAGGCCGGTTTGCAGGCTGGTGTACACATCGGATACCGGCAGGGAAATCGGCTCGACCTGGCCGTTCTCGAAGGTCGTCTGGCTGATGATGTCGCCTTCCGGAACCCATACTTTCTGGCTGCGGGCATCGACGGAGGTTTTGATGGGTTGGTTGGACATCAGGTAAGCGAAGCCACCTTCCGACAGTCCCAGCAGTACATAGCCTTTCTCCTGCAGGGCGGCAGCAATGTGGTGATCGTATTCGGCGCGTACGGCACGAACTTCATCCAGATTGCGGAAGGTAAATGGCAGGCTGTAGATTTGCGTTACGTTGGTAATGTGGGCCATGGCGCCGGAGGATACGGCGCCGCCCTGTAACTGACGGATCTGCATTTTGCGCAGTACGCTTTTGTCGCTGCCCTGCACACCACCGGGGAAATATTTAATTTTGACCCGGCCTTCGGTTTCGGTATTGATCTCGTCAGCGGCCTGACGCATCAGCTTCATCCAGCCGGTGCCATCCGGAGCAAGGGTGGCAATTTTCAGGGTGGTGGCGGCCTGAGAAAACGGACTCAGCAAGCTCAGGGTCAGCGCCACGGCGGTGATCAGTTTCATAGGATCTCACTCAAAATAGTCAGGGGATTCGGCTAATAAAGCAGCGGCCTGACGTTGAGCCAGGCGGTTGATCAGGGTAAGCCCTTCGCTGTGAGGATCGGCGTCCAGAGCTTCCTGTAATAAACGGTCGTGCAATTCCTGCTCAAACATCAGACGGGCGTATTGCTTGGCGTACAGTACCTTAGCCATCAGGTTCTCACCGTTGGTCATCTGGATGGCGCGTTCGAAATATTCCCGTCCCAGTTCCGGTTTGCCGCCCAGTGATGGCGGCAGCTGGGTTTCCAGTACGCCGAGGTACACCTGAACGGTGGCGTGGTCGTAACCGGGGTTTTGGCTGGCAACCCATTGCATCAGGGTTTTGACTTTGCCGAGCTGAGCGATGGCATTCCAGTCATCGCTGTTGGCCTGAATCCAGCCAGCCCAGGCGGCTGCCATGGCGTAGAACACGGCGATATCGTCGGCATCATAATCATCCTGCAGACCAGGCAGGATCTTATCCTGCGGTCCATCGATCAGGGTGCAGGCATCTTCATCGTATTCGCACAGTGCACGGCGGGCATAGCCAATGGCTTTATCGGCCATGCGTTTGGCCTGATCCGGATCCTGAGCAAAGACGCCGGCATAGGCGCCGTACAGGCGCGAGCCGGCGAGCAGGAAATCTTCGTTGTCGGGGTAAGTAAGGATTAAAGCGTCGAGCAGTAACAGGTAGGCCGGAGCACCGGCAGCAACAATGGCAGGGTCATCCTGATTCATCATTGAGCGCGACAGGTTGCCGGGCAGGTTGCTGACCGAACAGGCGCTGAGCAACCCGAATAACATTAGACTGACAATCGTTTTCATACCGCTTCAGAACCAGAGCGCTGCTTTAAGGAGCGCGGATTGTACACTGGTTATCCTTGCGGTTTCATTACCTGCTCAGGCCATCTGCTACCGATGTATCAGCCAAGTTTTTCCAGCGGCTGGTATTCGTCCGGCGCGCCGACGACAAAGTCGATCCCAATGGAACGCAGTATTTCCCAGGCATTATTATTCGCGCTGTATTCGGCGATGGTTTTCTTGGCCATGAAGTGGGTGATTTCCTGAATGGACTTGACCAGCGCGTAGTCGGCAGAGCTGGTATGAAGCCCGTCAATAAAGCTGTGGTCGATCTTCACGTAGTCGACTGGCAGGGCTTTCAGGTATTCGAACGATGATTGCCCGGTACCGAAATCCGACAGCACAAACTGGCAGCCGAGACTGCGCATTTCATGCATAAAATCGGCGGCATCTTCCAGATTGCGGATGGCGGATGTCTCGTTCAGCTCAAAACAGAGTTTCTTCACCGGAACGTCTTTTTCGCGCGCCTGTTCAAAAATATAGGCCAGCAGGCTTTCATCGTTGATGGCGTGACCCGACAGGCGCAGCACAAAGCGGCTGATGCTCTGCGCCGTATCGGGGTGGTCACGCAGCCACTGTACCAGTTGCTCCAGCGTCCAGCGGTCGAGCATATACATACGATTGTAGTTTTCGGCAGCCTGCAGATATTCCAGTGGCGGTATCTGAGCGCCATGCTTATCCCGAATGCTGATGAGGATTTCATACTGGCGGGTGCCTTTATGCCGCTCCTGAATCGCGGTGATCGGTACGCACAATACCTGCAACTGGTTGTTGGCCAGAGCCTGATTGAGCTTATTCCCCCAGGCCATAAATTCATCATGGCGCAGACGTCCGGCGTCATCGAACTCGTACTGAACGATGCGCGAACCGCCTTTTTCTTTGGCAATCAGGCAGGCGGATTCGGCCTGTTCTATCAGGTCGGAGGCATCCGTTATATCGGCGTTCATGGCCGCGAGGCCGACACTGATGTGGATGTGAAAACGGTCATCTGCGCTGCTGATGGCGGTTTCTTCTACCGTTTTTTTCAGGAGCTTGGCGCGGGCTTCAGCCTGTTCCATATCGGCATGATTCATCAGGACGGCGAATTCATTGCTGCCGATTCGTGCACACAAGGCATCCGGACACTGGTCTTCAAGCATCGTTGCGACGGCCTGCAGGCAGGCATCGCCGCCGTCTACGCCGTAGTTCTTGTTGATCAGTTTGAACTGATCGATATCAATCATGGCGAGAGTGCAGGGTGCCGGGTTACGCAGACTGGCCTGAAAGCGTTCCTGCAGCAGGCGCAGGAAGTGCTGGCGGTTCGTCAGTCCGGTCAGAGCATCGATATTGGCCTGCTCTGACAGGTCGCGATAGATCTGCTGTACCAGCTTGTCGACGCCCTGATCGACGGCGGATTCATCCTGTTCGTACATGCGTTTAACCCGGCCTTCGTCAAACGCCCGCGCCAGTTCAGCGAGGGTGAAGTCGATAACCTTCATGCCGCTGTGATTAACGCAGGCGAATTTGGAGGCATCCTGGGCGATCCAGACAATCGAGGCGGACTGATCCTGTTCAACCAGTAACAGCCAGTCTCCGACCTGTAAGTTCATGGCGCGGCGCATACCACGGCCTTCCGGTACGACTTCGGCGGGTCTGGCGACAAAGGTTGGCAGATCAATGGCTTCGCGGATTTCACCCTGGTTCAGGTGGATTTCTGCTGCCGCTATGATTTCGTCATGCCAGCGCTGATGTTCCGGCAGGCTGCCGTTAAGGCGATCCAGTTCTGCGCGGGCAAGGTCCATCATCGGCTGAAAACGGTTTAATAACTCACGCCGGCCACTGTTTTCTGGCCGGAACAGTGCCAGAACCTGACGGTAGAGTTTGACGGCCCCCTGGAAGCGTTTGCTGTCCGGGCCTTCGCGCAGCAACAGCAGGCACAGCATTTGTTGCCAGCCCTGCTGCAGCCATTCAACCACGCAGGACGGCAGGGTTCTGTCAGAGCTGTCTTTGCCGACCAGATGTTCGATCTGGCGGCGGACTTTCTGCAGTTTGTGCTCACCTTCAGCCGCCTGAGCCACGCGCTCGGCGTTCTGCCGGGCTTTGCGTTCGGCACCTGTAACCAGCCCCTGCAGGCTTTCGAGTAATTCGTCCAGAGTGTTCTCATCATGGCTGATGTTCTGCACGACCGGATCAATCATGCCCTGCAGGCGGCTGGCTACCTGAGCTTCGCCGCTGGTGGTCAGTTGCCCCAGTTTGGCGAGCTGATTCAGCACCTGACGACCGGGATGATCGGGATTGAACAGCAGGCTGGCGTCTTTCAGCATTAATTGCAGTAATGGCCACCCCAGGCGCTCAATAAACGGCTTGATAAATCCGGCAACCTGATCACTGGACAGCAGGTGCTGGGTGACGTGCTCCAGTGTGTCGATGGCGTCACGGGATTCTGCTGGCAGACTCACGTCTTTTTCGGCCAGAACTTTTTCTACCTGTTCACGGACATGCCCCTGAGCCAGGCTCTGCTGTTGGGCAACGTGACTGACGACATCACTGATCAGCTCCGGAGCCGCGACGGGCAGGGTTTCCTGGGAAAGGCCTGGCTGTTCAAAACGCTGATAGCGCAGCCGCAACAGATTCTGGATGTTGGCATAGGCCTGACGGGCTTCTGCCTGATGACGCTGAAAATTCTGCAGGGGCTGCTCACTGTCCGGTGCCGGTTGGGCGCTTGCCGGTTGAGTGTTGCCGGCGGCCGCGTTGGTCTTGTATTCCGTGTTTGTTGCCGAGTCGCTGCCGGCGGGCAGAGGGGTCGCTGCGTCGCTGTCGTTCCGGCGGCTGGATTGCGGTTCTGCTGCGGGTTTGCGGTAACGGAATGTGAGCGGAATATCGATCTGTCTGACCAGATTCTGATAGGTGGTTTGCAGGTTGCCGCCCGCGATCTGCTCGAAGGTTTCAAACGCCAGTGCCCTCGCTTCCTGCGGCAGTTGCAGTTTTTCCAAGCTGTCACGGAAAGCTTCGGTGATGGTGCCGGGACCAATCGGGTTGAAGCCGTTTTCAATGCTGGCGTCGGACAGGGTATCGAGCAGCTGGCGCAGCTCAAAGGTCATGTGCGCCAGTCGTGATTGCAGGTGCGACGAGGTTACTTTGGCCAGCAGCCAATCTTCAAACTCCGCCTGCTGTATCAGGGATAACCGCATATCGCCGCTGGCGTGCTGATGTTCGGCAATGTATTCCGGTTCACCCGCAAACCACCGTTCGAGCTGGCGTTGGAGGGTCTGGCTGAAGCGCTGATGCATGGCCGCCGCTTTTTCTTTGGACTGTTTTTCCAGTCGCAGCCACTGTTGTTGCTCGGCCGTATTGCGCGCCATATTGGCTTTGCTGAAAGTGCCTTCGAGAAACTCCGGCAGCCAGAGTTTGAGCAACCGTTCAATCAGTGAGCCGGCCTCCTGGCGAAAGAGCTCAAGGTATCGCTGGCGTTGTTCCGGGTTGATCTTTTTTATGTTGCGATGACTCTGGTTAAACTCCTGCAGGCGCAGAAACAGACGATCATCCGGCTGATGCAGGCGAACTCCGGCATGCTGTTCATTGCAGAATACCCACTCCACCCGGATCTCAGTCGGTTGCTGATCCAGTGTCAGCTGCAGTGTCAGGATGCCCGCCGTATTCTGCGGTTTGCCGTGAGGCCAGAGCAGATGCATACCGCTTTGTGAATAATCCAGAACCTGGCAATCCAGCGCAGTGCCGTCGGACAATAACAAACGGGCGTTAACGTAGGTGGAAAATCGGGGGTGTTCTCTCAGTTCGACAGCCATAATTCATCCGTTAATACGGTGTAACCCTGGTTACACCCAGTTTTGGAGCCCGGACGGTGAGTATAGTCTGGTCTCTGTTCCCTTCCCGCGCTGTGCAGCAATCAGATTTAAGCCTGACCGGTTATACATCGAAGTCTCTATATATCTGGAGGCGTATATTCTTATCTAAAACAGGCTCTGCGCCTACTGTTATTTATGACCAAAGTACGGGGCTATTCCTGCGCGCCCGGGGGCGTGCGGATACCGCTGCGCGCCTGTTTCAGTTTGCGGTAGAGCGTGCGTTCGCTGATGCCGAGTTTATTGGCCAGATTGGCATTGTCGCCTGCAAACCGGGCTGCAAGCTGGGTCAGGTAGGCATGTTCGAGCTGATCCAGCGGCATAATGTCCGGTAGCGTCTGCTGGTTGGCTGGCGTTGGTGGTGATTCCTGATGCTGACTGAACTGGTGCAGATCCATGCGCAGGTGTTCCGGCTCAATCTGTGAACCATCACATAACAGGATGGCGCGTTCAATGCGGTTGCGCAGTTCGCGGATGTTGCCGGGAAAGTCCTGTTGTATCAGCCAGTCGCAGGTTTCTTCCGACAGTTGCAGCAGGCGGTGCTGGCTGAGTTGCTGCAACAGGTGAGTTGCCAGCGGGATGATGTCTTCCGGCCGTTCGCGCAGGGACGGTAATACAACCGGAAAAGGGCTGATGCGGTAGTACAGATCCTGACGGAAAGTACCGGCTGCGACCATATCGCCAAGTTGCCGGTGGGTGGCGCAGATCAGGCGGAAATCGGCCTGTTTTGGGGTAATGCTGCCCACCGGACGGTAACTGCCGGATTCAATCAGGCGCAACAGCTTAACCTGCATTGGCATGGGGATATCGCCGATTTCATCGAGAAACAGTGTACCGCCCCGCGCGGCTTCGACCAGTCCCGGTTTGCGGTGGGTGGCGCCGGTAAAGGCGCCTTTTTCATGACCGAACAGCTCACTTTCAAACAGACTTTCCGTCAGTCCTGAGCATTCCACGGTGACAAAAGGGCTGTTGTGCCGCGGGCTGTGACCGTGCAGATACTGTGCAGCCAGTTCTTTACCGGTACCCGATTCTCCCAGCAACAGGACGCTGATATCACTGGGTGCTGCGCGGCTGAGTAATTCCAGCATGTGTGTATAGGCCGGGCTGTAGCCGACCATTTGCTGCTCAAACGGGCAGTCTCCATGTTGCACCGGATGCATGATTTCGACGAAAAACCGGATCTCGCCGGTCTCGTCGCGTATCGGGCTTATCTCGACATCAACATGCTCGCGCCCACGGGCGGTGTTGTGAATGTGCAGAATGCGCTGACGTTGTCCGCTTTCAAAACACTGGCGCAGAGGGCAGGTTTCCCCGGCCTGATCGCAGGGCACCTTATAGCCATGCGACACCTCGTAACAGTGGCGGCCCACCACGTTGTCGTTGCTGGCAAAGGTGTGGCGGTAGGCTTCGTTGGCGGCGCAGATTTCATAGTCCGGGTTGAGCAGTACAGCCGGTGCGGCAATCGCGTCGAGCAGCGAGGCAATGGCAGGCAGTGAACGATAATGCGGATTGCTGAACATGGTCTGACGCCTTTGACATGATATCTGTCAAATCTGGCAGTCAGTCGCCTGATTGTAAAGTGCAGGCCGCGCATTGATGTGTGTTCTCTGCCCCTTATTCGCCTCATACGGGTTGGCCTGCTCTTTGCTGTGTCATGTGCCGCAGGGCTTTAAATGATCCGGAACCCCCCTGCGACAAAGCATCGCAGCGCTGTCATCTGAATATTGCTGTATGTTGATACTGTTATGCTCTGGTCTTGTTGACGGGAAGGGTTTGATCAGGTGTCCCCCGCAGCAAATGAATGGCTCATACCGAGGGTGTTTATGGCAAAAAAATCCGTGTTTTCGATTCCCCTGGTGCGTGAGCTGACGGTGGTTCTGCTGATCAAGCTGATGCTGGTCTTTACCATCAAAGTGATCTGGTTTTCTGAACCTGTGGATATGACCAATCCGCAGGATGCTGTTTCGCAACAATTTGGTTTATCAACTATTACCCCCTCGCAATCGGAGGATCAGCAATGATCAGTGAGAGTCTTGTCGATTTATCGCGGCTGCAATTTGCCATCACCGCGATGTATCACTTTTTGTTTGTACCATTAACGCTGGGATTGTCGTTTATTCTGGCGATTATGGAATCTGCCTATGTCATGACCGGCAAGCAGGTCTATCAGGATATGGTGAAATTCTGGGGCAAACTGTTCGGTATTAACTTCGCTCTGGGGGTTACCACCGGTCTGACCATGGAGTTCCAGTTCGGAACGAACTGGGCTTACTACTCGCATTATGTGGGTGATATTTTTGGTGCTCCGCTGGCCATTGAAGGGCTGATGGCGTTCTTTCTGGAATCAACGTTTATTGGCCTGTTCTTTTTCGGCTGGGATCGCCTGACCCGTGTTCAGCATTTAATGGTGACCTGGCTGGTGGCGATTGGCTCTAATATGTCGGCACTGTGGATTCTGATTGCCAATGGCTGGATGCAGAATCCGGTGGGGGCAGAATTTAATTACGAAACCATGCGCATGGAAATGACCAATTTTTCAGAGGTTATTTTTAACCCCGTTGCGCAGGTTAAATTCGTTCATACGGTTTCAGCCGGTTACGTTACCGGTGCCATGTTTGTGCTGGCGATTTCTGCGTATTACATGTTGAAAAAGCGTGATTTGCCGTTTGCCCGCCGCTCATTTGCCATTGCTGCAAGCTTCGGTTTTGCCTCGATTATCAGCGTGATTATTCTGGGGGATGAATCCGGTTATGAAATTGGTGATGTGCAGAAAACCAAGCTGGCTGCCATTGAGGCTGAATGGCATACCCAGGAACCACCGGCAGATTTTACCCTGATTGGCCTGCCGAATCAGGAAACCATGGAAACCGACTATGCGGTTAAAATTCCGGGCGCTCTGGGGTTGATTGCTACCCGTTCTCTGGATGAGGAAGTGGTGGGTATTAAAGATTTGCTGCAGGAGCATGAGCTGCGTATCCGTCGTGGTATTGAAGCTTATGCATTGTTGGAAAAAATGCGTCGCGGCGATAAATCCGATCCGACCATCGCTGCTTTTGATGCATTAAAAGATGACCTTGGTTATGGCCTGTTGTTAAAGAAATACACCAATAATGTTGTGGACGCGACTGAAGAACACATTAAGCAGGCGGCGCAGGATACCATCCCGAAAGTCGCACCGATGTTCTGGGCATTCCGTATTATGGTTGGCCTTGGCTTTTTGATGCTGATTCTTATTTCATTGTCGTTCTACTACAGTACGCAGCACAGCGTCGAAACCAAAACCTGGTTATTAAAAGCGTTAATCATTGCATTGCCCGCTCCTTGGATTGCCAGTGAAGTCGGTTGGTTTGTGGCTGAATTTGGTCGTCAGCCGTGGTCGATTGCTGAGGTGTTGCCAACGCATTTATCCGTCTCAACCCGTTCGGTAGACGATCTGTACATGAGTCTGGCTGGTTTTATTGGTTTTTATACGCTGCTGTTAATCGTCGAAATGTATCTGATGATCCGCTTTTCACGCCTGGGGCCATCCAGTCTGCATACCGGCCGCTATCATTTTGAACAGACTCACAGTGCTGGCGCGGCGGTTGCTCAGCCTCAGCAAGCCATAAAAGATCAGGCATAGGAGCAGAATATGGATTACGAAAGCCTTAAATTAATCTGGTGGGTATTGATCGGCGTCCTGCTGATCGGTTTTGCGGTAACCGATGGTTTCGACATGGGAGTCGGCGCTTTGCTGCGCGTTATCGGTAAAACCGACAGTGAGCGCCGCGTGATGCTGAACACCGTCGGCCCGCACTGGGATGGTAATCAGGTATGGTTTATTACCGCTGGCGGTGCCATTTTTGCCGCCTGGCCGGTGGTGTATGCGGTGGCTTTTTCCGGCTTTTACTGGGCATTGCTGCTGGTGCTGTTCGCCATGTTTTTCCGCCCAGTCGGCTTTGAATACCGTTCAAAAATGGAAGACCCGCGCTGGCGTAATGCCTGGGACTGGGGCCTGACCATTGGTGGCGCGGTACCGGCGTTAGTCTTTGGTGTTGCCTTCGGTAATTTATTCCTTGGTGTGCCGTTTACCCTCGATGAATTTATGCGCTCCAACTACACAGGTTCGTTCTGGGCGCTGCTGAATCCCTTTGCATTGGTGGCCGGACTGGTGAGTCTGGGCATGCTGGCCATGCATGGTGCAACCTATCTGCAGATGCGTACCGATGGTGACCTGCATGAACGGGCGCGGAAAATATCGATTCTGCTGGCCATCGTTGTGGCTGTGCTGTTTGCCGTGGCGGGTCTGTGGATTTACGCCGGTATTGATGGCCTGGTGATCACCAGCAGCATTAATGGTGCAGCAGCCATGACGCCGCTGGATAAAACCGTGGAAGTCGCAGCGGGCGGCTGGCTGGAAAATTATTCGCGCTACCCGGTCATGATTGCCGCACCGGTGATCGCCTTTGCCGGGCTGTTGCTGACGGTGCTGATGTCGGCCGCCAATCGGGGTGCACTGGCCTTTATCGGCAGCTCACTGGCGGTGACCGGTATTATCTGTACCGCGGGTTTCAGTTTGTTCCCGTTTATTATGCCGTCGAGTCTGAATCCGGCGTACAGCCTGACCGTCTGGGATGTGGTCTCCAGTCATAAAACGCTGGGCATTATGTTCTGGGTGGCGATGATATTTGTACCCATCATTCTGCTGTATACCACCTGGGGTTATTACAAAATGCGCGGACGTTTAACCACCGCCTTTATTGAAGACAATAAATACAGCACTTACTGATGCAGAATGTGTGGCTGCAGCGCGGCCACAAAGGAGATTATTTATGTGGTATTTCGCCTGGATTTTAGGGGTGTTGCTGGCCTGTTCTTTTGGTCTGATTAACGCCATGTGGCTGGAAATGAACGAAAACTTTGACCGCGACGCCGACCTTAAAGAGTAAGTCATGAGCACACCGGTGGATTATCAGGCTTACGGCCCGCTGTATGCGGGGTGGGCGCGGGCGCTGTCATTACTGGCGGCGCTGGGCTTATCGGGATTATTGCTGGCGGTGCCGCATGTTGTCGCCAGTGACACCATGAGCATTGATCACGGTCTGCTGTCTCTGTGTTTATGGGGAATCAGCGCCGGATTTGTGCATGGTGTGGGCTATGTCCCGGAAATGACCATCTGGCGATTGCTGTTCAGTCCGTATATTGGCTGGCCGCTGATGCTGGTCTGCGGCTGGTGGTGGATTGGCTGACGGCTGTCAGTAGCAGTATATTTCTGTATGCTTATCCGGAAATGCAGAGGAGAGAACACATGGCTTTAAGCAAAGATGATTTATTGGCCGAAGCGCGTGCCGCCGTCAATCCGGTGGATGCCGCTGAGGCTGAAGCGCTGCTGGCGCAGGGTGCCGTGGTTCTGGATGTGCGCGAACCGGCGGAATTCGACATGGGGCACTTACCCGGTGCGGTTAACGTACCGCGCGGCGTGCTCGAATTCCGTGTGGGGGATCACCCGGCATTGACCAATCCGCAGGCTGATATTCTGCTCTACTGCAAAAATGGCGGACGCAGCACGCTGGCAGCTCATACGCTGAAGCGTATGGGGTTTGAGCAGGTCAAAATGCTGGTGGGAGGCTTCGATGGCTGGAGCGGTACCGTGCATAAAGTGGAAGTTGACCCAAGCGTGTATCGCTGAGGAGTGACGGGTATGGGAATGTTAAAACGCAGCGTGTTTCTGGCCGCCATGCTCAGTCTGACGCCGCCGGCGCTGGCAGACGACGCGCAACTGACACAGGACGCGCGGGCCCAGACCAAAGCCTTTGCTCAGGCATTGCAGAAAACGCTCAAACAGGGCATTCAGTCGAGCGGACCGGATGCGGCCATTCACTTGTGCAACACCGAAGCACCGGCCATTGCCGCTGGTCTGAGTCAGAATGGCTGGCAGCTGGCGCGTACTTCAACAAAAATCCGTAACCCGGATAATGTTGCCGACGCCTGGGAACAACAGACGCTGGCCGAGTTTGCACAGCGACTGCAGGCCGGTGAAGATCCTATGGGTATTGAAGTCACCACCATTGCCGATGGTGAATTTCGCTATATGAAAGCCATTCCGACGGCGCCGCTGTGTCTGACCTGTCATGGCTCGCAACTGGCCCCCTCGGTAACGGCCAAACTGGATGAGTTATACCCGGCGGATCAGGCGCGCGGATTTAACGTCGGTGATCTGCGCGGCGCTTTCACATTACGCAAAACACTGGAGCAATAACGTGTCGGAACACCGCATAAATATTCGTTGGGAAAAACAGGGTGAGTTTTCCCATGAAGGGTTTGAACGCCGCCACAATATTCAGTTTTTACCGCAGGTCAGTCTCGCTGCAGGCGGTGCCGGAAATGATTTTGGTGCTGATCCGGAACAGATGCTGGCTGCCGCAATGGCCAGCTGTCACATGCAGACTTTTCTCGCCTTGGCGGCTAAAAAGCGTCTGCAGGTGCTGTCGTATGACGATTCAGCGGTGGCAGAAATGGCACAGCGCGACGATGGCAAGTTCTGGGTGTCCTGCATCCGCCTGAATCCGAAAGCGGTATTCGGCGGTGATAAGCAACCGGATGAGGCTGCGGTGCTGGCGATGCATGATAAAGCGCATCAGCATTGTTTTATTGCTAATTCCACGACCAGTCAGGTTCTGGTTAATCCGCAGTTCTGACGACGGAGAGCAAGACGCAGATTTTTCTGTAACGGATGATCTGCGTCGTGTTTCAGCGTTAATATTCGGCTACTCTTTAACCTGACCGTTTTTATGAAACGGCTCCCCGATACTGCTGAACTGAGCGTTGATGATTCTCTCTTTTTCTAAAATGGTCGGCCTTTCCGGCGTCGATAACCACGAAAATGCCCGCGCCCGGCGCATCGGCCGCCTGTTTGAATGGCCGATGATTCTGATCGCCTTCTGGATTGTGTTCGAGTGGTATCTTGAAGCCCGTGCTGAAGGGCCGCTGCCGTACACCTACGTTACCGACTGGTTTCTGTGGGCATTTTTTCTGGTTGAAACACTGGTGCTGACCTCCGTCGTTGATGATAAAGCCCGTTATTTACGCAATAACTGGAGCAATCTGGTGATTGTGATTGCGGGCATGCCGTTGCTTTGGGAGGCGTTTCCTCACGCCGGTGGTTTACGCGCGCTGCGACTGCTGGCCATGTTCACGATGCTGATGAATATGTCCGGCTCGTTCCAGAAAATTATGGGGCGAAATCATCTGGGCCCGACGCTGATGGTGAGTTTTATCATCATTATCATGGCCGGTACTTTAATGGCGGTGATTGATCCCAATGTGCAGACGCCGATGGACGGCATCTGGTGGGCCTGGGTGACGGTAACGACGGTCGGTTATGGCGATATTGTGCCGGGCAGTACCGCCGGGCGTTTATTCGGATCGGTGCTGATTCTGATGGGGATTGGTTTATTTTCAATGATGACCGCCAGCTTCTCAGCGTTTTTTATGCAGCAGGAAGAAGAAGACCTGATTGCCAAAGAAACCGCGAATGCCGACCGGCTGGCTAAAATGGAAAGTCGTATGGAGCAGCTGGAAACCAAACTGGATCAGCTGCTGACCATTGCCCTGGACGCTGAACAGCAACGCCGGGAGCCGGGGCGTGACCTGGATGGCGGAGAGCGCTAATCCGTCTGCTCTGCACACTGGATGCAGTGTGTGGTGTAAGGCACAGCCTGCAGGCGTTGTTCGCCGATGCTGTTACCGCATTCGCTGCATTCTCCGTAGGTTCCCGCGTCCAGACGCAACAGTGCCTGATTGATCATGCTGATTTCATGCAGCGATTCACCGGCAATGGCGTGCAGAACATCATCATTTTCCCGCTCTACGGCCTGCTCGGCAAAATCGGCTGATAATGGCTCATCACGATGGCTGGCGTCCCTTTCCACCCGGCTGGCGCGGTTTTCCAGCATGGTTTTGCGTTCGGTTAAGACCTGTCTGATGGCTCTGGTATCCATATTTCTTTCCTTCGTTGGCTTTGTTTCAGGCTATGTCAGCGGTTATTTTTCCACCTTGATGTGCATCAGGATGTGACGATTCTGTGCTCCGGCGGGGCGTCTACTGACCTACACTGTGGCTGTTGAATTGCAGTGAGAACGGGCATGGAAAAACCTCTGTTTCTGAATGATCCGTATCAGATTCTGGGTCATAAAATGCATTTTATGCAGCGTCTGGAACGGCTTTACCGCGTGCTGCGCGAGCAGTATGAGGGCATTCAGCGCTTTGCCCTGGTGCTGTACAACGCCGATGATGGGTTGCTGTCGACCTTTGTTTATGAAAGTGATGATGCCTCCCCCTTATTGGGTTACAGCGTCGGACTGGATGATGTCCCGTCATTGCGTGAATTGGCCGAGAAGCCTGCGGTGCGTGTGGTGAATGATATGCGCTGGTTCCGCAACAAGCGCTGGTCGGCCCATACCGAAGCTTTGCTGGCGCAGGGGTATCGCGCCAGTCTGACCATGCCAGTATTCCATGACGGAGAATTGTTGGGATTTTTGTTCCTCAACTCGGTGGAGCGCGATTATTTTTCCGGGCAAAAAATCGCTTACTGCAATCTTTGGGCGCATCTGGTTGGTCAGTTGCTGGTACGTGAACAGGATGCCGTGGGCCGTCTGCAGGCGCTGGTGAAATTTGCCACCGATGTCAGTGGCCGGCGCTCGGTTGAAACCGATGCGCATGTGCGGCGAATGGCGGCTTATGCCCGCATGATTGCCCGTTCGTTGCAGAAGAAACTGCAATTAAATGATGCCTTTATTGAATATCTGGCATTATTCGCTCCGCTGCACGATATCGGCAAAATTGCGATTCCGGACAGCATACTGCACAAGGCTGGCCCGTTGACGTATGAAGAATTTGAACGCATGAAACTGCATGTCAGTGTCGGGCGCGATATTGTCGATCAGGCACTGGCCCACTTTTCTTTGGGGGATATGGAGCATACGGAAATGCTGCAAAATATCGTTCAGTATCATCACGAAAAACTGAATGGCAGCGGTTATCTCGGGGTGACGGGTGATGCTATTCCGCTGGAGGCACGTATTATTGCCGTGGCCGATATTCTCGATGCATTACTGAATCGTCGCAGCTATAAAGAAGCCTGGCCGCAGGAACAGGTTTTTGCCGAGTTACAGAGAATGGCGGCAGCTCACGAACTCGATCAGGCGTGTGTGGAGGCTGTATTACAGCACCCACAACAGATTGATGATATTCAGCGACGCTATCCGTCCTGACGTTCCAGTAATTCAATCGCCAGACGGACAAAGTCTTTGGAGCTGAGCAGGCCAATCAGACGATGGTCACTGTCGGCAACCAGTAAACAGCCCTGACGACTGCTGCGCAGTTGCTGCCCGGCAAGGGTCAGCGGCATATCGGCCGGGATGGTTTGCACATCGGTTTTTATGCAGGAGCGCAGGGTTGTTTTGGCCAGATAGCTCTGCAGGTTGTGTGCACCGAATTTGTCAGTAATCCGGAAGGCTTCGGTCAGAAATTCTTTCTGACTGAGCAGGCCAACGATTTTGCCTTCTTCATCGACCACCGGAATGTGACGGATCTGATGCCGTCCCATGGTTTGCTCCGCATCCTGCAGCGTATCGTCGGGGAGGTGGGTAAGCAGCTCGCGGGTCATCAGGTCGCTGACCAATTTCATAGCATATTCCTGTTGCAGATCCGGATGGACGGTGTAAGTGTCTGTTCCGGTAGGGTTGTACTCTGTCTATCAGTAAAGCAGGAAATAGCCGGAGTGCTATGCTGGACATAATCAGAGGAGGGTGGCATGAGTATTAATAATCACATTCGTAATTACTATGAACAGCTGGTCGCCGAGGAAATTCTGCGCCGCCTGCATGGGCAGACACCGACAGTCGCTATTGAGCATATGGCCGATATTGCCTGCGTCGCTCTTAATCGTCTTCCGCCGCGATATATCCGCTTTGAAGTGGATATGGCGTTTTTTATGACACCGGATGAACTGGTGCAAACCAATAATCGTGTTATCCACGCGGTCACGGAGGCCATTGCTTTCGTCGAGCAGCACCGCCGTGAAGAAAACGAGTAGCGGATTTTTCTTTACATAATGTAAAGAAATCCTTCAGCCGCTTGAAATTACGACGCTTTTTCTCTGACACTGGGCCCCATAACCGGGGGAATTTATGAATTTGTTATTGGTTGATGACGATCAGGAATTGTGTGCCCTGCTGCGCCGCTACCTTGAGCGTGAGTTATTTAAAGTAACAACGGTTCATACGGCTGATGAAGGACTCAGCGAGGCGCTGACCGGCAAATATCAGGCGGTTATTCTGGATATTATGCTGCCGGGTGGCAACGGCCTCGACATTCTGCGCAGTATCCGTCAGCGCAGTGATCTGCCAGTGGTTATGCTGACCGCCAAGGGGGATGAACTGGATCGTATTGAAGGTCTGGAAATCGGCGCAGATGATTATCTGCCAAAACCCTGCAACCCCCGCGAACTGTCGGCCCGTCTGCGTTCGGTACTGCGCCGCAACCGTTCAGCCGGTGTTGCCTCGGCCTGTATTGAGCTGGATGAGCTGGTGATCGATCTCGACCAGCATCAGGTATTGCGCGATAACGAAGCGCTGGAATTAACGGTGACGGAGTTTAATATCCTCAGTGTGCTGGCGCGTGACGCAGGCAAGGTGGTGGAAAAAAACCGTCTTGCGGAGCAATCCATGCAACGTTCCCTGACGCTGTTTGACCGCAGTCTGGACATGCATCTGAGTAATCTGCGTAAAAAACTCGGCCCTAACCGCAATGGCGATGCCCGCATCCGCACCATTCGTGGCGTTGGCTACATGTACGCTCCTGAACAGGAGATGGCTCAGGCCTGATTTGTGCGCGGCATTTTTATCCGGATTTATCTCGCCTTTATGGTCACCAGCCTGGTGGCCACGCTGGTGACCTTATTACTGGCGATGTATTACCGCCAGTGGTCGAACGACTCTGTTAACCTGATTGCACCTACGGGTGGTTATATCTCGGCGGCTGAGCTGATTCTGCAACGCGGCGGCGAACCTCTTTTGCTCGAATGGCTGCTGACCTTTGAGCGCCATCCCAGCGTCAATGCCTATGTCTTTGATGATCAGGGCATCAGTCTGCTGCCTCATGTTCCGGCCGATGTGCTGGAATACGCCTTCGCTTCGGATTCCTATCAGGCGCGCGTCAGTCCGCTCGGGCAAACCGAAATTCTGGTGAAAGCACCGTTACAGAGTCACGATGGCCGGGTCTATCTGTTGGTGGTCGAATTTCTGCATCCGCTGGCGGTGTTTAACTTACCGGCTTATCTCGGTTGGGGATTTCTGGCGTCGTTACTGCTGTTTGCCATCTGGGGGTTTGTACTGTCGCGTTACATGGCGCAGCCCCTGCTGTCCCTGCAGCGCAGCGTACGGGCGTTTGCTGATGGCCGCTGGCCGGTGCGGATTGCGCCTGCGTTATTGCGGCGGCGGGATGAAATTGGCGAACTCGGACGCGAATTCGGGCAAATGGCCGAACGTCTGCAGCGGCTTATATCCGATCAGCGCCAGTTGCTGCGTGATGTATCTCATGAATTGCGCTCGCCTTTGGCGCGGACGGCGGTTGCCCTTGAACTGGCCCGCCTGGATGCGGTTCCTGAGCAACAGGAGTACCTCGACCGGATAGAACTGGAAACCCGGCGTCTGGATGAACTGATTGAAGATCTGCTGGGCATGGCACGACTGGAAACGCTGCAGGATCACCGTCATTGGCAGACTGTTGACTGTGCTGCCCTGTTACAGGAAGTGGTTGCTGATGCCCGTTTTGAGCGGCCACAAAACAGGCTGCAGCTGAATCTGCCTGCTGCGGCTGCCCGGGTGCAGGGCGATGCACGGCTGCTGCTGTCCGCGGTTGAAAATATTATTCGTAATGCATTGCTGCATACGGCCGAAGCCACATCGGTTGATATTGATCTGAGCTGCAGTCATGGTTGTGTTCAGATATCAGTCCGTGACCACGGACCGGGGGTGCCGGAGCATTTACTGGCGGACTTATTGCGGCCTTTTGTTCGCAGTGAACAGGCTCGGGAGCGCAGCCCGGAAAGTCTGGGCAGTGGTCATCGTGGTTTTGGTCTGGGACTGGCGATTGCTGACCGGGTTGTTCGTCATCATCGTGGCGAATTACAGCTCAGGAATCATGAGCAGGGCGGGCTGATGGTGACCATTCGGCTGCCGCTGGAAGGGGCTGATGATGACTGACCGGGCCTTTACCTCTCTTTTACGCCGGTGGGGCTGTGTATTTATTGCCCGCTGCCGTTAAAATCCCTGAATTCTTGTTGCGGGGTTTGTCTGTGAGGTTATCGGGCTTATTGTTATGTTGCTGCGTCTGGACGGTTCATGCCGGGCCTGATGTGCACATATTGCCCGCAGAACCTGCTCCCGTTCCGCTCTCTGTGCAACATCCCGGATTGCAGCTGGAATGGAATAACAATCGTCCCGAACAGCGTCAGGCGCTGGATAATTTTTATCGTTCGCTGCAGAACATGCAGATGCAGGAGCAGGCTCTGCAGCGCATGGAGCGTCAGCAACGCATCGAACAGCTGCGGGGAATGTCGCCCGAGCAGCGCCAGCAGCAGTTTCTTGATTTCGTTCAGCAACAGCAGCTTGCGCCCGGACGCTGAATTTTCTTTCTTCCGATCATGTTATTGGCTTTTCTGTGCCGGTCGCCAGTTGGCGGGTCTGGCATTAGAATGCGTGTTTTTATATTTCCGGATCTGGTTATGAAAACGCGTATTACAGAACTGCTGGGTATTGAACATCCTTTGTTGCTGCCGGGCATGAGCTGGATTTCTACCCCGGAGCTGGTGGCGGCGGTATCCAATGCCGGTGGTTTGGGCATTCTGGCCAGTGGTCCGCTGACGGTCAGTGAAACCCGTGCGGCTATTCAGCGCATCCGTGAGCTGACCGACAAGCCGTTTGGTATCGGCGTAACCCTGCTGATGCCGGGCGCAAAAGAAAATGCCGAGGTGGCGCTGGATGAGAAGGTTCCGGTCATCAACTTTTCGCTGGGAAAAGGTGACTGGCTGGTGAAACGTGCTCATGAATATGGCGGCAAAGTCATTGCCACGGTGGTCAGTGAAAAGCATGCGCTGTCGGCGCAGGCGATCGGCGCTGATGCGTTGCTGGTTACCGGCCATGAAGCGGCAGCCCATGGCGGCGATGTGACCTCGCTGGTACTGGTCCCGGCGATTGCAGATAAAGTGCGTATTCCGTTGATTGCTACCGGTGGCTTTGCTGATGGCCGTGGATTGCTGGCGGCTTTATCGTTAGGGGCTGACGCGGTGGCGATGGGCTCGCGCTTTGCTACCAGCGCAGAAAGTCCACTGCATAAAACGACCAAAGAGGCCGTTATTGCCCGCAGTGAGCAGGATACGATTTATTCGAAAAACTTTGATGGCATTCCCGCCCGTGTCATGCGCACGCCACGCTCAGTAAAAGCCACCCGTAAACCGATGAATTTTCTGCTCGCCTGCTGGCAGGCAACACGGGCGGCACGCATGGTCAAACAGCCGGTGTGGAAAGTGATGATCGGCATGCTGGCGATGATGGATAAGGTTAAATTGCTGGCTTATTTCGGTGCCAGTGTGCCGCGCCTGAAAGCCGCGACCCTTGATGGCGATTTACAGCAGGGCGTACAGTTTATCGGTCAGACTCAGGGGCTGATTCACGATATGCCCAGTGTCGGGGATATCATTCAGCGCGTATTGCGCGAAGCGGAAGAGCTGCATCAGCAGCAGCAGCGTTACTGGCGCTGATCGTTGTGCGGGTTGCGTGTTGTGCGCAGCCCGGCCTTCCTGTGCTAACCGGATCGTAAAAACGGTCTTGGTTTTCTCTTTTTGTTTTCGGCCCATTCTTTGTGGTACGGAAGAACAGCTTTGGTGGCGTATTGTGTCGTGTGTGGCGAGGGGCGTCTTCGACCATCATCGCGGCTTGCACGCCTGACCCGTCAAGTCCTACCGCTCCGGTGATGCTGGCCTACACTGAGTTCGCTTTTGCAGTATCAGGGAACCTTCCCGGTCGGGCATTACGGGTGAACGTTCGGTTTCCAACAACAATAACAAATTCAAGGAACGCTCATGCTAAGCAAATTACTCTCTGTGGCAGCGCTGTCTGCCGTGCTGTTTTCGGCTCAGGTGTCGGCGATGTCGGCAACGCCGGAAAGTGGTTATACCGCCACCAAATACCCCATTGTTCTGACTCACGGTCTGTACGGCTTTGACAGTCTGCTGGGGGTTGATTACTGGTACAAGGTTCCGGAAACCCTGCAGAAAGATGGCGCGCGGGTGTTTGTTACCACCGTCTCCAACTCCAACTCGCCGGAAATCCGTGGCGAGCAGCTGATTCCGCAAATTGAACAGATTCTGGCCATTACCGGTGCCGAAAAGGTGAACCTGATTGGTCACAGCCATGGCGGCCCGACCACCCGGTATGTGGCGTCTGTGCGCCCGGATCTGATTGCCTCGGTAACCACCATTGCCGGCGTTAACCGGGGTACGCCGGTGGCTGAAACCCTTAATGACTGGTCGAACGGTTCGAAAGAATTTGAAGGCCTGATCAAAACACTGGGTAACGCGCTGGCCGTTGCCATTAACTTCCTGTCCGGTGGTGATTACGATCAGGACATTCTGGCCTCCATGCGTTCCATGACCTTTGCTGAAACCGCAGCCTTCAATCAGCAGCATCCCGGCGGGATTCCGACCACCGCCTGTGGCGAAGGGGCTTATCAGTACAACGGGGTGCGTTACTACTCCTGGAGTGGTGCCAAGCCGCTGACCAATGTGCTGGACCCGCTGGATCTGCTGACCGGCACAACCAGCCTGTTCTTCCCGGCCGGGGAGAAAAACGATGGTCTGGTGGGTTCCTGCGCCAGCCGTCTGGGTATGGTCATCCGCGATGATTTCCGCATGAACCATCTGGATGAAGTAAACCAGACTCTGGGTCTGCACGATCTGACGGAAACCGATCCGCTGACGGTATTCCGTACCCACGCCAATCGTCTGAAAAACATTGGGTTGTAAATCATGAAGCCGCGTCACGGTGTATCAGGCTTAACACTGTCGGCAGTGGCTGTCGTCCTGCTGGCGTCTTTCTGGCAGGGCGGTGATCTGGTGCAGCGGGCGCATGACCAGCCCGCTGTTTCCGCCCCGGAGTCTTCCGTCAATGAGCCGCGTGCGGCAACGCCGGCGGGGCATCCAGATGTCACAACGCTGATGACCTTCCGCGGTGCCAGTGTGGATGGTTATCTGCGCACCGATCACCGTGGACAGCTGGTTATTGATATACAGCTGCGTCACTGGATGGATTTTTATCTGTCGGCGCAGGGTGAAGTGCCGCTTGATGAACTGCTGCTGATCATGCGCAGTCAGATTGCCGGTTTGACAGAACCCGGGCGCTCGCAGGCCGGGAACCTTCTGGATAACTATCTGGGCTATCTGGCGGCATTGGGCGATTACGACCGTGAGGCCGAAAAGCGGATCGGACAGTCCGGAATGGATGAACTGGCCGCACGGGTTGCCTGGCAGCAGCGTTTGCGTCGTGAATGGCTTGAGCCGCCGGTGGTTGAAGCGTTTTTTCACGCAGATGAGGTCATGGATAACTACACACTGGCGCGTCAGCAATTGCGCGCACAGGGCGCAGATGAGGCGCAGCTGGCAGCGCTCGACAGCAGCCTGCCGCAAGAATTGCAGCAGATGCGGGCAGAAACGCGGCAGATACTGACGTTGCAACAGCGGGAACAGCAACTGCGTGAGCAGGGCTCATCCGTGGCCGATCTTCAGCATTGGCGTGAACAGCAGTTTGGCAAAGAGGCCGCAGAGCGGCTGGCAAAAGCCGATCAGCAGCAACAGCAATGGCAGCAAAGACTGCACGATTACCAGCAATACCGTGATTCTCTGGCCCTACAGGGATTGGCGAATCAGGACCGTGAGTTACTGCTGAATACCTACCGCAGCCGGCATTTTTCCGAAGCCGAGCAAAAGCGCCTGAGCGCTGCCTTAACCCTTCTGGCGGTCGAATAAGGCATCGGCCTGTTGCAGTAATTGCTGCAATGGGCTGAATAATGCGGGTACCGCCAGAAGAATATTTTCCCCGATCAGTTGTGGGTTCAACCCTTCTGCCAGTGGATGAATGTGCCCAAACTGCACGCCGGCTTCGCGGGCAATTAATTGCGCGGCGGCAAAATCCCAGGGTTTGACCGTTTCGTAATAACCATCCAGACGACCACAGGCTACCCAGCAAATATCGAGCGCGGCCGAACCGAGACGGCGCATATCCGCGCATTGTGTCAGTACTGCCTGCAGACGTTGCATGAGTCTGGGAATGTCGTGCTTTTCATAAGGAAAGCCGGTGGCGATTAAGGCGCGGCGCATATCCTGTGTTGCGGCACAGTGAATGGGGCGTTCATTCAGCCTGGCTCCGAGACCGTGAATCGCACTGAATGTTTCGCCCATAAACGGATTGTGCACGACGGCCACCTGCGCTTCGCCGTGGTGATAGTAGGCAATCGAAATCGCCACCTGTGGGTGCAGGTGAGCGTAATTTACGGTGCCATCAATCGGGTCGATAATCCACAGATGCTCGCTGTCGGTCGGATGATCCGGGCTCAGTTCTTCAGACAGAATCTGATGGTGCGGAAAGCGGGCGAGAATGCCATCACGTATGATCTGATCCGCGGCGACATCGGCTTGCGTCACCAGCTCGGTTCCCTGTTTAAACTGAATATCCAGCTGATGCCGCTGCCGGGAAATGGCTTCCCCGGCCTGACGCGCGAGTTGCAGGGCCGTATCGTACAGCCTCTGGTTGCTGATCTGGTGCTGATCCATACAGGAATTCTCATCGTGATGACTGAAACGGCTTGCCGCTGACGGACATTGTATCCGGCAGGGAGTATTTATGGTTGCGGCAGGGATTTCTGCTGTGGCGGGTTCTGTTGCAGATAACACTCACGGAAAACATCTGCCGGAACCGGTTTGCTGAAATAGTATCCCTGATAACTGTCACACGCCAGTGCTTGCAGTAATGCCAGTTGCTGATGGTTTTCCACGCCTTCAGCCACCAGATCCAGTCTCAGTGTTTTCGCCAGGGCAATAATGGCGCGGACAATGGCTTCGTCTTCCGGATCATTATTAATTTCGTTGATAAAGGCCCGGTCAATTTTCAGCTTGCTGATGGGAAATTGTTTCAGATAGCTCAGGGATGAATAACCGGTACCGAAATCATCCATGGCAAAGCGCACTCCCAGTTTGTCGATGTTGTCGAGAATTCTCAGATTTTCCTGAACATTATCCAGCAGCAGGCTTTCGGTGATTTCCAGTTCCAGATGTTTTGGATCAAGACCGCTGATATTTAATATTTCCTGAGTGCGCAGTACAAATGCATCATCCAGCTGGCGCACGGATACGTTCACGGAAATAGTCAGCTCGCGCGAGAAGGCTTTATTCCATTCGTGGAATTGTTTACAGGCTTCCATTAAGGCCCAGTCACCAATTTCCCGTATCAGTCCTGTTTCTTCTGCGACAGGAATAAAATCAGCAGGAGATACGATGCCTGCGGTTGGATGTATCCAGCGGATTAATGCTTCTGCCCCCAGCAGTTTGTTATCAGAGGTGCTGACCTGAGGCTGATAGTACAGCGCAAATTCCTGATTTTTTACCGCACGGCGCAGTTCGTTTTCCAGCGTCAGGCGTGAGTTGGCTTTCTGGTTCATTTCTTCGGTATAAAACTGATAGCAATTTCCGCCGCGGGATTTGGCCTGATACATCGCGGTATCGGCATTACGCATTAATATGTAAGATTCTTTGGAATCATCCGGACAGACGCTGATACCAATGCTGCAGCTGGTGGATAATTTGTAGTGATCCAGTGTAAACGTCTGGCTTACTTTGTTGATGATTTTTTCCGCCAGCTGCTCAATCTCCTGCGAACTTTCCGGATCGTTCATCATCACGATAAATTCATCGCCACCCAGCCGGGCGATCATATGCTGTGGATCAATCAGGTGGCGCAGGCGGTCAGCGACCAGTTTCAGTAAACGGTCTCCGACCTGATGACCAAGCGAATCATTGACGGTTTTAAAGCGATCAAGGTCAATAAACAGCAGGGCAATTCTGCCATGTCCGGACTGCAGACGTTCAATGCTGTTAATTAATTCGTCGTTAAAATAATAGCGATTAATCAGTTCGGTTAATGGGTCCCGCGTAGCCAGATATTCGACATGCTGTTGCGATAATGTATGGTCTGTGATGTCAATCAGCAGACCTTCAAGACGGCAGGGTTGTTGTTCCTTAAATAACACCTGACCCCGGTCCATAACCCATTTTAACTCGTGTCGCCGGGTGCGCACCCGGTAGGTGATTTTATAGGGCGTTCTGCTTTTGCTGTGGATATCAATTTCCTGCAGATATCGCTCCTGGTCATCGGGATGAATATAAGTAAGCAGACTTTGACGTCCGCTGTGATTGTTGTCGTCACCTGCGGTGATCTGCAGGTCACCATGGGTAATAAAATTCAGCAAATGCTCCGGCAGACTTATCTGATAGATGCTGCCCGGAATATTGCTCATCAGCATATTGATGATGTTCTCTTTTTCGCTTAATGCCCGTGTTTCCTGCGAGTAACGAGCTTCTTTTTGCTGCGCATTGCTGCGTAAGTATCGGTAGAGTTGCCAGTTACCAGCCAGCAACACCAGCAGAAACACCATGGGCCAGATAATATCCTCCAGCCACAGGCGCAGCAGGGCAGCCATGGGCAGAGAAACAATTTGCAGTAATTGCAGTTGAGCATCAAAACTGACAACCCCCAGGCGCTTAACACCATCAAACTCCGTCTGGTTGGAGAAATGGCGGATGGTGTTGTCGCGATAGGCCGCTGTGTTCAGATTCAGGTTTTCGAACTGCCGCGGACTGATGCGCTTTCCCAGAATCGGCTGGCGGCTGACCGGCAGTGGTGAGGCCAGCAGTAGTACGCCATCGCTGTTGATAATGCGCTGCGCGGAATGCTCCAGACTGCCGGCAGCCTGCCATTGCAAACCATTGCTGCTGGTTGAGGTCAGCAGACAGACGATCAGGCTGTTCTGTTGCTGCTTCATCAGCATGCAGTAAGGCAGATAATGTCCCTTGTTGATTTCAGCGGTGCTGACAAAACGCGGCTGATGGGCCCGTAACAGGGCCAGGTCTGCGGTACTGAGATCGGGTGGGGCTTGCTGCAGGCTGTTATTGTCAAAGGAACTGGCAAGCCGCTTGCCGCTGATGTCGTACATTGCAATATGGCTGAACGCTGGCCCTGGCTGTTGAGTCTGGCGTAACCACTGCAAGCCATCGACGGCTGCTGGCTGATTCTGCAGATCGGTTTGCAGATCCGCGAGCTGGTGCTGAAGTTGCTGTTGCAGCAGCCGGGTATTGCTTTGGGCTAAGGCAACCAGTGCTTCGAGCTGAGTCAGGGTTCGCTGGCGGTTGGTCTCCCAGCTGCCAAACAGGTAAAGCAGAAGCAGTGCGGCAAACAGCAAAGCGCCCGACATCAAGCGGATATGATGCAGCGGTATGGCCTTCAGTGTGTGCCTGATACGGTTGAACATACTCTATCCCTGCTACCCGGAGCGCCTGAAAATGCAGGCTGACCCCTCAGGAGTGGAGTATAGAAGTCAGTCGGCGTTGTTGCTCAGGCGCGGTTCCAGCCAGGCGTTCAGTACCTCCAGCACCGCATCGCGCATCAGCGGTTGTGCGGCGCTGGTCGGGTGAATGCCATCGGCCTGCATCAGTTCTGGTCTGGTGGCGATGCCATCGAGCAGAAATGGCAGCAGCAGAGTGTTGTGTCGCGTTGCCAGCGTTGCAAATACGCCATGGAAAGCACTGGCATATCGCGCACCATAGTTAGGCGGAATCTGCATGCCGAGTAAGAGAACGTCGCTGTTTGCCTGATTGGAAAGTATGATCATGCGCTGCAGGTTCTGTTCGATGACGCCTACCGGAATCCCCCGCAGACCATCATTGCCCCCCAGCTCGATAATGGTCAGATCCGGCTGATGTTGCTGCAGCAGTGCAGGCAGGCGGGTCAGGCCACCGCCCGTGGTGTCGCCGCTGATGCTGGCATTCACCACCTGTACGCCGGGAACGCGTTGTTGCAGGGTATCCTGTAATAAAGCGACCCACCCCTGTTGCACCGGCACGCCAAATCCGGCACTAATGCTGTCTCCGACAATCAGAATCTTCGGCTCTGCCTGAGCAATGACGGGCAGAGCCAACAGTATTAACAGCGGCAAAGGAAGACGTACTTTGACCAACAATGGCGTAAGCAGCCTGAGCATGGCTCGGCAGATAACTGAAGCAGACAGTAAAAAAGCAGACACCGGTTTCTCTCTCCGTATTCAGCAGCTGGGCAAAGTGGTGGATACCGGCGCCCAGCGGCTGACCATCTTGCAGGCTGTGAATATTGAGATCAAGTCGGGTGAGAGTGTGGCCATTGTCGGCGCTTCCGGCAGCGGCAAATCAACCCTGCTGGGGATTATGGCCGGGCTGGATTTACCCACCACAGGCCGTGTTGAGCTGCTCGGACATGAGCTGGGGGCGCTGGACGAAGACCAGCGTGCGGCGGTGCGTGCGCAGGGTGTCAGCTTTGTGTTCCAGAACTTTCAGCTGCTGCCGGGCCTGACCGCATTGGAAAACGTGATGCTGCCGCTGGAGATCCGTGGTGTGCGTAACGCCCGTGACGAAGCCCGGCAACTGCTGACGCAGGTGGGGCTGGGCGAGCGGCAGCTGCACTACCCGGCGCAATTGTCCGGCGGCGAGCAGCAACGGGTTGCCATTGCCCGCGCCTTTGCCGGTAAGCCTGCGATTCTGTTTGCCGATGAACCCACCGGTAATCTCGACCGCACAACCGGCGCGCAGATCGAAGATCTGTTGTTTGAGCTGAATCAGGCCGGTGGCACCACGCTGGTGCTGGTGACTCATGATGAACGTCTGGCGCAACGTTGCCAGCGTCGGGTGCACATGAACGCCGGTCGGCTGGAGGCGTTATGACGCTGTACCGTCAATGGCTGCTGGCGCTGCGCCTGCTGCTGCGTGAAGCGCGCAGCGGTGAGCTGACGCTGATTCTTGCGGCCCTGCTGATTGCCGTCACCTCCACCACCGCAATCGCCCTGTTCAGCGCCCGTCTCGATCTGGCGATGCAGTCGCGTTCCAACGACTTGCTGGGTGCTGACCTGCGCCTGCAGTCAACCAGCAAAATTGACCCGGCCTGGCAGGAAGAGGCGCAGCGGCTGGGGCTTAGCACCAGCCAGACGCTGACCTTCCCCTCAGTCGTGCTGAAGGGCGATGATATGTCACTGGCGGCGATCAAAGCGGTGGATAAAGGCTATCCGCTGCGCGGCATTCTGCGCATCCGGGAGCAAGCCGACGACAGCGCCGTCACACTGGATGCGACACAAGGTCCGGCGGCCGGTGAAGCCTGGGTGGAGCCGCGCCTGCTGGCGCTGCTTAATGCCCGGCTGGGTGATGAGGTGGAGCTGGGCACGACCCGCCTGCGCCTCAGTGCGGTCATCGTTGAAGAGAGCGATCGCGGCGGTAATTTTTATAACCTGTCGCCACGCCTGATGATGAACTGGGCCGATCTGGACCGCAGTGGGTTAACCGCCGCCGGCAGTCGTCTGAACTGGCGCTTGTTGCTGCTCGGCGATGAACAGGCGCTGGCGCAGCTGCGGACGTTTCGCGATCTGGCACCCAATCAGACATTTGAATCACTGGCCGACAGCAATCAGGCGATGGCGAATGCCCTCGATAAGGCGCGGCGTTATCTGGGTTTAGCGGCCATGCTGGCCGTCGTGCTGGCCAGTGTTGCGGTCGCGATCAGTGCCCAGCGTTATGCCAGCCGCCATTTTGATATCAGTGCGCTGATGCGCACCTTTGGTCTGGCGCGGGCGCAGGTGTGGAATATCTACGCCTTGCAGTTGTTGCAGCTGGGGCTGGTGGCAACGCTGGCCGGTCTGGCGCTGGCGGCCTTGTTGCAGGCGGGCTTACTGGCGGTGCTGGGTGAACTGGTGCCGCAGCCGTTACCGGCGGCGCCCTGGTCGGCCTGGCTGCTGGGGGCCAGCAGCGGTGTGCTGACCCTGCTGGGATTTGCGTTGCCCTATTTGCTGCCGCTGGCGCGGGTGACGCCGCTGCGGGTGCTGCGCCGTGAACTGCAGCCGGTGCCGTTATCGGGCTGGCTGATTACCTCTCTGGCGTTAATGGCGCTGACCCTGCTGCTGTTTTTGTTTACCCGCGATCTGCCCATGACGCTGGGCATGATGGGCGGTGGCAGCCTGCTGGTGGTGATTATGCTGCTGGCGCTGAACGGTCTGATTCAGTCTCTGCGCCGCTTGCTGGCTCAGCGTGATTTACCGCTGATGTGGCGTTTTGCCTGGCAGCATCTGAGCCGTAACAGCCGTCAGAGTGCCGGGCAGATTCTCGCTTTTGCCCTGACCATGATGGTGATGCTGGTCATTGGCGCGCTGCGCAATGATCTGCTGGCCGACTGGCAGGCGAGCCTGCCGGACGATGCGCCCAATGTGTTCGCCATTAATATTCAGCCTTATGAAGTGGATGAGTTCCGTCAGTCCCTGAAAGACGCCGGACTGGAAAGCCAGAAACTGTACCCGATGGTGCCGGGGCGACTGCTGCGTATTAATGATGTCAGTGTGCAGGAACTGGCGGTGGCCGATGATCCGGCGATTAACCGCGATCTGGCGCTGACGTCGGATCAGCAGCTGCCCGCTTCCAATGTCATTGAAGAAGGCCGCTGGCAGGCACTGTTGGATGAAAGCGGTCAGGTATCGCTGGAGCAGCGTCTGGCCGGGCGGCTGGGTGTTGGACTGGGGGATACCCTGACTTTCAGTGCTGGCGGGGTGGAATTCAGTGCCGTGGTCAGCAGTATCCGCAGTGTTGACTGGGGGTCGATGACGCCCAATTTCTACATGATGTTTTCTGCCGATGTTCTGGCTCAGCTACCGGCGAATTATCTCACCAGCTTTTATGTTCCGCCGGAGTCGCAGGCACAGCTGACCGCGCTGATTCGTCAGTACCCGGGCATTACCCTGCTGGATATGCAGGTGGTGCTGGGGCAGGTGCAGACTTTGCTGGAGCAGGTCAGTCTGGCGGTCGAGCTGATTCTTCTGTTTGTGTTGGTAGCGGCCTTGCTGGTGATGTTGTCGTCCTTGGTGGCCGCGTTGCCGGAGCGTCTGCGCGAAGGGGCGGTATTGCGCACTCTGGGCGCGGGTCGTGCGATGCTGCGTCGAGGGCATTTAGCCGAGTTCGCTTTGCTTGGCTTTATTTCCTCGCTGCTGGCGCTGATTGGCGCGGAGGCGATTTGTTTTGGCCTGTATCGCGGATTGTTGTCGCTGCCATACAGTGGCCTGGGCTGGGTGTGGTTAGGGTTACCTCCGCTGGCCGCAATCATGCTGGCGCTGCCGGGCATGTGGCTGATGCGGCGCACGGTTAAGGTCGCACCGCTGACGGTGCTGCGTGAATTGGTGGAGTGACGAATCGGTGTGAGTTAGTGTTACTATGTAACAAATTTATAGCTGAGAGTCTGTCATGATCCGCACCCACCTGATTACCGGTTTCCTTGGCGTTGGTAAAACAACGGCCATTCTGCACCTGCTGAAACAAAAGCCGGTCGATGAAAAGTGGGCGGTGCTGGTGAATGAGTTTGGCGAAGTCGGGGTCGACGGCGCCATTCTTGCCAGCCAGGGTGCGGTGGTGAAAGAAGTGCCTGGCGGTTGTTTATGCTGTGTCTCCGGCCTGCCGTTTCAGATTGGGCTGAATATGCTGATCGCACGGGAAAAGCCGGATGTGCTGATCATAGAACCCACCGGGCTGGGCCATCCGCGCAATATTCTGCAAACCCTGAGTAATGAACATTACCGCGATATTCTGCAACCGGGCGTCAGCCTGTGCGTGCTTGATCCGCGTCATCTCAGCGATCCGCGCTATCTGGATAATGACGTCTTCGCGGATCAGATTCAGCTCGCGGATGTGCTGGTGGCGAATAAAACCGATCTGGCAACAGACGCTGACCGCATGGCCTTTGAACAATTACTGCAACGCGCCGAACCGGCCAAAACAGCCAGTGCCTGGGTGATGAATGGCGAAATACCGCTGGAATTACTGGCGGGTGGTGAGGGGCGCTTACCGCAACGTCTGGCACTGCACCCTCATGCCCATGCTCACCAGCATGCCCGTGACGATCTGGCGCCGCAGGCGGCTCTGGCGGATGGCGAAGATCTGCGTCTGCTGGAGAATCAGGGCCAGGGCTATTATTCCGTTGGTTGGTTAATGACCGCTGGCTGGGTATTTTCGGCGCGGGCTTTGCGCGGCTGGCTCAACAGCCTCGATGTGCAACGTGCCAAAGGTATTATACTGACTGACGAAGGGCCGCTGGTGCTGAATATGCGCGATGGCATCTTAACCGAAATGCCAACGCGTTTGCCGGACGAAAGCCGGCTGGAATTACTGCACACACAGCCGTTGGCGGCGGCAGGTCTGCAACAGGTGCTGTTGGCTTGCCGGGTATAATAATAACGATGTTATAAACATCATCGCAGGCGCTTACTGCCTGTTGTTGAACGGAGGGTCCATCGTGCGTCCTGTGCTTTATATGTGTCTTTGGGCAGCGGCTGTGTTTGCGCCGTTATTCAGCGCTGACAGTCATGCACTGACACTGAATCTTGCTGCAGAGGATGCCTGGCCGCCGTTTTCCGATGCACAGGGCAATGGGTATTCCCGGGATCTGGCCTTGGCTGCTTTTGCGCTCAGCGGTGTCAGTCTGGAGATTCATCCCGTGCCTTATGCCCGCGCATTGAATATGACTCTGGCAGGGCAGGTGGATGGTTGCTGGAATGTTACCCGTCAGCCAAGTACGGAAGAACATTATCTGTTTGGTGATGAACCACTGTTTACGGCTTCGGCCTCTTATTATTTTAAAACCGGAAAAGAAAAAAACTGGCAAAGCCCTGCCGATATTCCCGACGGAACGGTTCTGGCGGTTATTAATGGCTATGAATACGGTGCTGAATTTGAAAAACACCGTCACCGGCTGAAACTGATCGAGGTGTCTAAACAACAGCAGATGATAGCCATGCTGATCAGCGAGCGTGTGGCCGGGGCAATTTTTTTCGACCGGGTATTTGATGACACCATGGCTGGCAGTCATTTTGACCGTTCGCTGATTCGTCGTGGTCAGCAAAATCACACCAGTGATATTTACATTGCCTTCAGCCGCCTTAATCCGGCATCTGCGGAATATGCAAAACAGCTTGACGAAGGTCTGAAAATATTAAAATCCAATGGCGAGTATCAACGGATCATGAACAACCAGTATGATCGCTGAACAGAATATTGGCGTTGTCATATAACGCACATAAATCTGTCAATAATCCGTATCCTATCTGCAACACTCCTGCTTTTTAATGCCCCGCTGAATACAATTATTTTGGCCGGGAAAAGCAATGAAAACACTGTTTACCATTAGTCTTCTGGGGCTCAGTCTGAGTAGCTGGGCTGACACTGCGCTGCTGATTAACGAAGTTGATTCTGATTCTGTCGGTACGGATACCGCAGAATTTATCGAGCTTTACGATGGTGGTTCTGGCAATACCACTCTGAATGGCCATATTGTGGTGTTATTTAACGGCTCGAATGATCAAAGCTATCTGACGATCGATCTCAGCGGCCACAGTACCGACGCTCAGGGCTATTTTGTTATTTGTGGTAATGATGCCAACGTTGCCAACTGTGATCTGGATATTTCTCCGGACAGTAATCTGATACAGAACGGCGCTGATGCCGTGGCTTTGTATCAGGCCGTCGCGACCGATTTTCCAAATAATACGGCGGTAACCACCACCAACCTGATCGATGCACTGGTATACGATACCGATGATAATGATGATGCTGGTTTGCTGGCATTACTGAATGCCGGTCAGCCGCAGATCAACGAAAATGCCAACAGCGATAAAGACAACGAGTCACTGCAGCGCTGTGAGAATGGTGCCGGTGGTGCACGCAATACCGCCGATTTTATCGCCGCTGTTCCTACTCCGGGTGCTGCATCGGCCTGTAATGTCGTGGTTGAACCGGTACTTGGTCTCTGTGGTGAAAGCAGTCAGGCGGAATTTCGTTTAATCAGCGCGGTACAGGGCAATATTTCAGACGTTAATGCCGATGCCAGCCCATTACTGGGTGAAACCGTGATTGTTGAGGGAATTGTTACCTTGGATAAACAGGGTGGATTGCTGGCGAATGGTGAAAATTCTTACCAGTACAGCGGCTTCTGGCTGCAGGAAGAAGATGCGGATGCCGATAATGATGCGATGACATCAGAAGGTGTTTTTATTTATGACTATAAAAACGCCGTCAATGCCGGAGACAAAGTCCGTCTCATGGCAAAGGTCGCTGAGTATCAGCAGGTTACACAGCTGAAAAACGTTCAGGAACTGGTGGTTTGTTCATCCGATAATATTTTGCCATCTGCCGTAACGGTGACGCTGCCGGTTGAAAATCTGCAGCAACTGGAAGCGCTGGAAGGGATGCGCATTAACAGTTCTCAGGGACTGATGGTCAGCGATTTATTTGGTACTGGCTATGGCTTCGGCAATTACGGTCAGTTTGTTGTGTCGTCGGCCCTGCATTTTCAGGGAACTGAAATTGCCGCGCCACAGTCGGCAGAGGCGCAGGCGGCCATCGCTGCCCGCGCACTGGATGTGTTATTAATCGATGATGGTGTATCGGCAGCGTATCCGGCCTTTATTCCGTTTCCTGATGACAGTGGTTTCAGTGCACTGAATCCGTTGCGTATCGGTGACAGTGTCACCGCCTTCGATGGTGTTATGCATGCATATAAAAATAATTACACCGTCATTCCGTCAGCATTAACGATTGACCCGACTCATCCGCGTACTGCGGCACCGGTGATTGCTGATGATGCGAATCTGGTCATCGTCGGAATGAACGTGCTGAATTACTTTAATGGTGATGGTCAGGGCAGTGGTTTTCCGACCAGTCGCGGTGCGAAGACTTACGATGCATTTACCATGCAGAGCGATAAAATTGTCGCGGCCTTAACCGCCATGAATGCCGATATTATTGGTCTGATGGAAATCGAGAATGACGGTTTCGGTGAGTACAGCGCCATTCAGACACTGGTTAATGATCTGAATAAACAGCAGACAGCAGGTAATGAGTACAGTCTGATTAATCCGGGTATCAGTGCTGTTGGCAGCGATGAAATTACGGTCGGCCTGATTTACCGCGCCGGGAAAGTAACGGCGGTAGGTACAACGGCGATTCTTGACAGCAGCAACTCAGCCAAAGATGAAAACGATCAGCCATTATTCCTCGACAGCAAAAATCGTCCGGCATTAATTCAGTCGTTCAGCATGAATGACGAAATATTTACCGTTGCTGTTAATCACCTGAAATCCAAAGGCTCTGCCTGTAATGAAGACAATGAAGGTGCCGATGGTCAGGGTAACTGTAATCAGACCCGTAACCGTGCAGCACAGGCATTGGTTCAGTATCTGGCAACCCAGCCTACCGGCGTCAGCAGCAATGCTCAGTTGGTGTTGGGTGATCTGAATGCTTACAGTAAAGAAGATCCGATCACGACCTTCATAAATGCCGGATTCATCAATCTGAAATACACGGATAAATCAACCGAAACCCAGCCGTATTCGTATTCGTTCAGCGGTTTTCTCGGCAGTCTGGATCATGCTCTGGCCAGTACGGATTTTTATGACTACGTCGTCAGTGTTGATGCATGGCATATCAATTCGGTGGAAGACAGCCTGATGGATTATGAAACCGAAGCAACAGGTCAGCGCTATGACTCCGTGGATAACTATGCCAATGCGGATGCTTACCGCTCATCGGATCATGATCCGATTGTTGTTGCCCTGCGTATTGATGAAAAATTACCGGAGCCGCAACCAGAGCCGCAACCAGAGCCGCAACCAGAGCCGCAACCAGAGCCGCAGCCTGCACCGGGTAATACGGATAACAATGCAGATAATAATAAAGACGATAATAACGGTGGCCCTTTGCACCCGTTAAGTTTGCTGGTGCTGGCATTGATTGCAGCATTGCGTCGTCGTTTCTGAAGGAATAGATGAAATAAACAGGCCCTAACAGGCCTCAGGGTAAAATCAGCCCCGCCAGACAATACTGGCGGGGCTTTTTTGTGCATAAGGGTTACAGGTTCTTTGTATCCTGAAGTTGTCGTTCCAGCGTTTCCAGCGCGCGTAATAATTCACCGGATACGCGGGTTAACAATGCGGCTTTTGATTGTATTTCAGCGGTTTTTTTTCGGTCTCCTTTGCCTGCCAGGTCTATTATCCGCTGCCACAAGGATGGGGTTTCACTGCGCTTCAGCAGGTTGAATAAATCCATGCAAACCTGATGCAGCTGTTGGTGCGGAGCATCGATTGCGCGGAATTCCGGCAAGGTGCGCAGGGCCTGACCAGCGCCGTAATACCAGCGGCCAAACTGGCATTCATCATGCTCCAGTGGCAAGTGACCTTCTTCAATGTCATGGCCGGAAAGCAGCGCCTGAGCGTACGCCCGCCAGCGCAGATGAGCGGTTTTGGCGCGGCCAATCTGCTGCAGGAATTTTTCCCGCTCGGCAGGGCTGAGATCAATATGGGCAATAACCGGCATAAGCATAAACATCTTCTTGGATGGCTTCAGCCTAGCAAAAAATGGCGAAAATGCTTATGCGCGCATCAGCGTTAAGGTGACTTCTGAGTAAGTGCGTCCCTGCTTACCCTCAGTCCATTTCGGTACGGGCACTCCTGCGCCCGTTTTGATGATCAGCTCAGGTAACGACTGGCGAGCGTAAATTCATGCACAATTAATCCCAGATGCGTTCTGCGTTCCGGTTTGGCGCGGTACAGATGCTGCAACGCAAAAAACGGCTGGTATAAATAATCCAGACACTGGCGGCGCCAGTGGTTGCTGGCATCGGTGTTGAATGTTGCATCACGCAACGTGTTGTAAAGCCGCGTCAGCCAGCTTTCCTGCAGAGGCTGGAGGCGTCGTTCTCCGGCGCGACAGGCCAGTTCCAGCCCTAAATCCAGATATTCATTCAGCCATTCCGGGTGCAGCTCGCATCCTTTATGTGAGCGGATCTGCTTCTCCAGCTGAGCCAGGCGTTGCTGCTCATGTATGGGCACCAGACTGCCACCCTGTGACGTCTGGGCTGAGCGAAACTGGCGGGGACGGATAACCCTTCCGCCGGGTAAGGCCTGCATCTGGCAGAAGACGGATTCGCAGTATGAATGAGGCATGGCGGATTCCTTGTGGAGTGCAGGCCTACCAATCTAATGATAATAATTATCATTTGCAAGCTTTTCATGGAGCCCCGGATCTTGCCCGTCGTCTGCAATCAGACGCATCCATAGGATGGCTGTCATCATTCCGTTATAATCCGCGCCGCGCTGGCCACCCCCCCTTGTTCAATGCCGTCAGCGTGCCGATAAGGAGTATGCTGAGTGGCCGCAACACAGGTTCTGATTGTTTTTAATCCGGTTTCCGGTTCGGGTAACCGCCGCATCGTTGAGGCTGTTCAACAGGCTCTGAGCCTTCGTGGTTGTGAGGTCAGACTGTATCCGACACAGAGTGCTGGCGATGCCACCCGCTTTCTGGCGGCATACTCAGGACCTCTGGACGTTGTGGCCGTGGCCGGTGGTGATGGCACCGTGAATGAAGTGGTTAATGGCCTGCGCCAGCGCGATAACCAAAGCTATCGACTGGCGCTGATTCCAACCGGTACAACGAACGTGCTGGCCGCCGAGCTGGGGATAGGAACGGCGCCGGAACGTCTTGCCGATATTATTATTAATGGCCGCGAAAAGCCGATTTATCTGGGCGATATTAACGGTCGCCGCTTTGTGTTGATGGCAGGCGTTGGCTACGACGCCTGGGTGGTCGATAACGTTGATCTGGCGTTAAAAAAGAAAGTCGGCAAGCTGGCTTATGTATTGTCGATGCTTAAACAGCTGAGATATTTTGGTAAAAAAACCTATCAGCTGATGGTGGATGGTGAACGCTATCAGGCCAACTCTGTGGTGATAACCAATGGCCGTTATTATGGCGGCTCGTTTGTTATTTCGCGTCAGGCGGATTTAAGCAAACCCACCACTCAGGTATTAATGATTTCCGGCAGAAGCCCGCTGAAGTTTCTGCTTATTTTACTCGGCCTTCCGTTGGGCATTATGGAAAAAATGCCCGGTATGAAATCCATTGCGGCACGCAGTGTGCAGATTCAGCTGCTGAATTCCAGTGCTGAGTCAGAACCCGTTCAGGCTGATGGCGATTCGCTGGCGGCACTGCCGCTTAATCTGAATATGGAAGACAGCCCGGTACGCCTGCTGATTCCTTAAGCTGTTTAATTAGGGCCTGTTTAATTTGGGCCTGTTTAATTCGGGCCCTGATTCATCTACAGACAGCGGTTACATATGCTCCTCAAACGGTTATTCTTAACGCTAACGGATGAAGGATAACAAGGAGAGGGTTATGCGCATAACGGTGTCGTTACTGCTGTTTTCATGTTGGGTCGCCAGTGTGCAGGCTCAGGTTTATAAGTGGACCGATGAACATGGTCGGGTGCATTTCAGCGACAAGCCTCCGGCAGCCAGTCAAACACCTGCTAACGTCGAAACCGTTCATCCCACAACTCAGAAGCGTAATGGTCATTCGTCGACGGACCCTGATACTGCCGCTGAACAGTTTGTTTCTTCATCCCCTTCTGATGCGATTCAGTTCATTGTTTCTTTACGCCAGATGCTGGCCGAGAAAAATTACACCGGCCTGAATCTGCGTCTTCAGGCGCTGAGCCAGTTGCGCGAAAAAGACATCCGCAGTGAACGGAGCGAAGTTGCCGCTTATAGTGCCTTTCGCGTAATACGTCAGGATTATCTGCAGCAACTGAATCACTGGGTCAACAGCAGTCCGGTTAATGTGCAACCCTATATGGCAAGAGCAAATTATTATTACGCCATGGCCTGGGCCAGTCGTGGCGGCAACGTCAGCTCCGAAACCAGTGATCAGCAAATTCAGGGAATGGCGTCTTATGCAAAACTGGCCCAGGCTGATTTACAGCGGGTTATTCAGCGTAAGGCTGATATGTTGCCGGCCTACGCCTTATTAATCTGGACCGAGAAATTATTGGGCAATAATGAGGGCAGTCAGCAGGCCTTTGTTAACGGACTGAAATTTCAACCGGACAGCTATACGCTGTATCGTAATTTTATTATCACCCAGGCTCCGCGCTGGGGTGGCTCCTATGAAAATATGAAAGCCGTTGCTGAAGCCGCAATGTCAGCGCTCAGCAGCAACTCACTGCTGGCGCAGATTCCCGGATTTATACTGCAGGAAGCAGGCAAGGATTCACGCATCGCGAATCATTATAACGATTCACTGCAATATTATGATGCTGCGCTGCAGCTGGGGGATAACGATGAAGCGCTCGATGGCAAGGGTCGTACACTGTATGAAAAAAAAGAGTATTCCGCCGCAGCCAGAGCTCATCAGCAGGCAATCAGTCTGTATCCGTATGAAAGCAGTTATTACCAGCAACTGGCCTGGAGTGACTATAAACGCGAGGAATACAGTGCTGCCGGTAAAGCAATACGTCAGGCCTGCCTGCTGAATCCGGAGAACGAAAAATATCAGAGTCTGCGTAAAGATATTGCATTAAGCCTGGCGCGGAAAACCTATCAAAAGCGCTCAGAGATGTTACCCGGTGCACAGGTTGCGGCCTATGAACAAGCGCTGCAGTTAGCCCCCGATAATGACGAGGTGTATTACTATCGTGCACTGTATTATGGTCATCAGGGAGACTGGCGCAATGCCGAGATTGATCTTAAAAAGGCTATTGAACTGGACCCCGAAGATTTTGACAATTATTACCAGCTGGATTACGCCCTGATCCGCAAGAACAAGGATTTTGCCCAGATCGCCAGATACTGGTTGCAGTATCTTGAATTAAAACCAAACGACAGTAAGGCTCTGCTGGAAATCGCCGGGACGTATTTTCATATGAAAAACAAAGAGAAAATGCGCTTTTATGCCCAGAAATCCGTTGATCTGGGCAATGTTGAAGCACAACAATATCTGGAGTAAGTCAGATTTTAAGGCGCCTCTGAATAATTCAGTGCCCCGAAGGGCGTCGGCTGCAGAGCGTTTTGACGGTTTTTCGATTTTATAAAGGACTCGCCATTCACTGCAATCGACGCCTTGTCAAAAGCACTCTGCAGCACTCACGCGAAGCTGTGCAGCATTATTCAGAGGTGCCTTAAATCCAGTCGAAGGGTTTTTCTTCACCACGGATTAATTTTATCCAGCCTGATGTATCACCATCATGTTCTTCCTGCCAGCCACTGTCTGAACAGCGAACTTCGCTGCTCAGGGCTGCATGGGCCGCACGGGCGCAGTCGAGGTCGGTCGCCCATGGCGTGAGATTCTGTTTAAACCACAGGCTGGCAAAATTTTTTTCGGCATTTTCATTGAGAAAAATATCCATGCTGCTGCCTTTCAGCGCTACCTGCCAGTGGTGGCTTCCGGCATGTTCCTTCCGAGTGTGCAGCGGTTGCTGCAGAGCATCCTGCAACCATTGGCGAACGGCCGATGGTTCAGCTTTCATGATGTAAATTTCAATATCGGGGAAGTGTTCAGTCATTTTTCCGGGTCAGCCTTATGATTCGCAGTATGCTCAGCGCAATATAACCGAGAGCCGCAAACAGAGCACCCACTGCGGCCAATATCAGTCCTGTCAGGCTGATAATTTCCTGCCCCAGTGAAGGCAGCAGGTGTTTCTGTGCCAGCAGAATTATGCCCAGCCCGGCAAAAAAAAGCGCAGCGCCCAGTACAAACAACCGCAGGTTCGCGCGATCCTGTTCCGCCCTTTGCTGCAGCCAGCGCAGCAGGGCTGTTCCTGTTTTTTCCGTCATACGCCCACTCCGGTCTGAGTTGCTGAGCATAGCAAAACCCTCTGAGAGATGAGAGGGGACATGACGTTGCAAATTCGTTGTTGCGAATAAATATCATTTGTGATTATCATCTAAAAGATAATTATTCTCAACTGGAGTCGATATGTTGCGCTGTATGGTCGCCGGAGCGGGGTCGGGGGGATGCCAGTCGCGGAAGCATTTTGCTTTGCTTTTCTGCGGCCTGTTGCTGCTTCCGCCGGTAAGCGGCACCGTCGCCGCGGAGGGCGGTGGCGTTTTTAATCTCAGCGATGTGGTCGTATCTGCCAGTCGCAGCGAGCGCTTGCTGGCCGATACCCCGGTACGCACTCAGATTCTCGATCAGGCCACCATTCAGCGGTTGCACAGCCGCGATCTGCGTGATGCATTGCGCATCCTGCCCGGTGTACAGCTGCGTGAAATACACGGCAAAAGCGGCGAGGAGGTGTATCTGCAGGGCTTTAACGGCGACCGCGTTTTAATTCTGGTGGATGGGTTACCGGTATCCGCCAGTACCGGTTCGACGGTGGATATCTCACAGCTGGCAATGCTGGATATTGAGCATATTGAAATTGTGCCCGGTGCGGCTTCGGCGCTGTATGGCAGTGCGGCGATGGGGGGCGTCATCAATGTGATTACCCGTAAAAGCCAGCATTCAGAGCGGCGTGTAAGTGGCCATGCTTCCCTGGATTCAGGCACTTATGGTTCGCGCCAGCTGGATGAAAGCAGGGTATCCGGAGAACAGCATCTTAATGCCAGCATCACGCAACGGCTGGAGCTGAGTGAGTTACGTCTGGGGATCGATCAGCGCTATTCCTCTGGCTATGACCTGAATCCTGACAGCTGGAGCAGTGACGGATTCAGCGGCTCAAAGAGCAATCTCAGTGCCATGCTGGCACGGCGTTTGGGTGACAGCCAGTGGCGATTCAATGCTGAGCGCTTTGAGGAGGACAGTGAGACCCGGCGTGTCGGCAGCAGCGGTGGTGATGGTGTCAAGCGCGAATTATTACAGCGCAACCGTCTGACCCTGCAGGGGGAATGGCAAAGCCCTGTCGGTCAATGGCAGTTGCAGGCACTGCACGAGCAGCAGGATGACCAGTCTGACCAGCTGAACAACGACACGGATGTACCGGCCGGAAATTTATGGCGTGACACCCAGTACCAGCAACAAAAAGCGGCGTTGCAATGGCAGCGCAGTCTGGAATCTGTACTGGGTTATGGCGCAGAAATCGTCGCCGGTATGGAAGGATTCCGTGAATCCATGGAGCAGGATAAATACGAAATCAAACTGACCGACGAGGGAGTGGGTGACAACGACAAGGTCAGTCAGCGTCCGGATGGTACGTATTACATCAGCACGAATGAAGTCCCCTATGCCCGGCGTAACAGCGGCGATTTATTTACCCAGCTGATTATTCCGCTTGGCATTAATGGTGATATTTCTTCCGGAGCCCGCTGGCAGCACGACAGTGACTTTGGCAATTTTATCTCTCCGACCATCAGTGCCAGACAACTATTTCAGTGGCAGGGACTGCAGTTCCAGTGGCGTCAATCGGTCGGGATTGGCTATCGCGTACCGAATTTAAAAAACCGCTATTTTATTTTTGATCACAGCGTCAATGGCTACAAAGTTCTGGGGAATGAACATTTAACCCCGGAAAAATCCCGCAGTCTTCAGACATCCATTTCGCTGACCGACAATGAACATTTTCATGCCGAGCTGGCACTGTTTAACAACCGGATTCAGGATCTGATCGAAGCGCAGGACTCGGGCGAAAGTGAAGATGATGGCCGCGTCGCCATCTACCGCTACACCAATTTTGCCAACGCCCTGACCCGTGGATATGACCTCAGTCTGCAATGGCAATTATTGCCGGGGCTGCAACAGCGCCTTTCGTTCGGTTATCTCGATGCCCGTGATCTGGATCTGGATACGCCGCTGATCAACCGTGCCCGTCATCATGCCAAAGCGTTGTGGTTGTGGGACATCAGTCATCGTGTGCAATTAACGCTGAGCGGTGAATATCAGGGTGAACATATCAGCAGCATCAGTGAGTCGGACAACGGCAGTCATCGGCTCAATGTCAGCCCGGCGTACAGCCGCTGGGATATTAAAGGTGGCTGGCGCTTAAATCCGCGCACCAGCCTTTATGGCGGTGTGAATAATCTGTTCGATACGGTGCGTGACAGTGCCGACGCCTATGACCGGCGTCCGGTATTTGGCCGTATGCCGTATGCCGGTCTCTCTTATCAGTTTTAACCATCCCGAATAAGGAACAATATGAATATGTCAGGATTAATATCATTTAAACGTTTTCTACTGCCACTGGCGACGGGCAGTGCATTGTTGCTGAGCGGTTGCGGCGGTGATGATGACGGCCATGATAAAAACAGTGCCAGTGACGATGCCGGCAATAAAGATTTTACTAAACTGGCGATTAATGCGGCCAGTTACACCGACTGGCAGTACGTCAATCTGAGCCGTGGCGAAAAAGTCATATTAACTGCAGAAGAAGCCAAAACGTCAACCGACTGGCACCTCGCCCTGCGCCGCACGGAAATAAAAATAAACGGCGGTGTCTCTGGTGCTGGTAAAGGTAAAGGTGCGCTGGCAGCCACTCCGGATGGTTTTTACGACGCTGAAGGTAATGCGGTCGTTTCTGTTTTTACCAATGCCGATGCCGATATTCAGGCTCAGGCTTTACGTGCGGAATACGATCTTTCCGGTCTTACGTTTAAAGCCGATAGCTACGTTCCGGTCATACAGGGAGCCGATTGGTATATTTATAACGGAGCGACGCATCAGATTTCTGCCAATACTGCCAATGGCTGGTTAATACGCCATGCCGATGGTGCAACGTACAGCAAGTTCGTTCTTGATGCCGTGAGCTACGGCGCGATTACGCTGACCTATGAAACGCAGGCAGCGGATACCACACAGTTCGCTGGCGGTGAAAAGCAACTGACAGCAACGGTCGCTGACGGCAGTACAGAACTGTGCCTGGATTTTGATAACCAAACAGCCGCTGATTGCGCTGGCAGCGATTGGGAATTGCGCTACGAAGTGAATCCCGCCGCACGGGCCATTAATTTATGGAGTAACGGCGGTGTTTATGGTGACGGACAGGGCGCCGTATTTGGTGCAATTCCGGCGACGGAATTAGCGGAGTATACCAGTGCTACTCTGGTCAACAATACCAGTATTGCCGCTCATTACCGTGCCGATTCTGCCAGCAGTATCTTCAGTGATTCCAGCTGGTACGCCTACAATCTGAATGGCGCACATAAACTCTGGCCAAATTTCCGCACCTACATCATCGATACCGACAGCAGCGCTGAGAGCAGCGAAAAATTCGCGGTACAAATCAGCAGCTATTACAGTCTGGGCAGTTCCGGTAGTCCGGAAATCCGCTTCAGAAACGTCACCCAATAAATCTGACCGGAGATCCATTATGACTACAGCAACGATTCATTCTGTATCGGCCAGCAGCACTGCGGCGGATATTGTTCAGTTCTTTTCTGATCTTGCCCGGCGCTGGCAGGCACTGCGTGAAGAAAATGACACACTGCGTATCCGTAATGCCGCCGAGCAACTGGGTGTCAGTGAAGCGGAATTACTGGCCACAAGCGTTGGTCAGGGTGTTACGCGTCTGAATAATGATTTTAAAAAACTGTTCACCGAAGCAGAAAGCCTCGGATCCGTGATGGCGCTGACGCGTAATGATGCCATGGTGCATGAAAAAACCGGCCAATATAAAGACCTGAGCATTCACGGCAATATGGGATTGGCGCTGGGTGTTATTGATCTGCGCATTTTCTTTAACCGCTTTGTCTATGGTTTTGCGGTACAGGAAGGCTCGGGTAACCGTGCGCGTGAAAGTCTGCAGTTTTTTAACGGCAAAGGAGAAGCCGTCCATAAAATTTATGCCAACAGCAATACCGATATGCAGGCATTTCAGCAGCTGGTTGAGCGCTATCGTGCCACAGAACAGGATGCATTCATTGTTTTGAATGAACGTCCGGAGCAAGAGTCTGCGCAAGAAGAAAGTAAGGCGTTACTGCAGGCGCCATCCGATCTGGATGTGCAGCAGTTGCGACAGGACTGGAGCGAGCTGAAAGACGTTCACCACTTTCAGGCAATGCTGAAAAAACATCATCTTGAACGTATTCCTGCCTACCGGGCCATCGGCGCGGATTATGCCCAGCCGCTGGATAAACAGGCGTTTGAAGATGCACTGCTGAACGCCGCCGCGACGGAATTACCGATTATGGTATTCGTCGGCAACGACGGGATGGTGCAGATTCATACCGGGCCGGTTAAAACCCTGTTGCGAACCGGCCCCTGGTTTAATGTGCTTGATCCGGATTTTAATCTGCATGCCAATACCCAATTATTGGATCAGGTCTGGCTGGTGCGCAAACCAACCACCGATGGCATTGTCAGTGCTCTGGAAATGTTTGATGCCGAAGGCCGGCAGGTTGCGTTGCTGTTCGGTGAGCGTAAGCCAGGAAAACCAGAGCTTGAAGGCTGGCGTGAGCTGTTGCAGCAATTATTGGCCAAGCATGCGCTGGTTGCGGATTCTGCCATTCTTCCGCCCATTGCGGACGGAGAATAATCATGCGTAATCTGCGTCAGTTATGGAGCCGCTCAGCGTTGTTATCAGCCATATTATTGCCGCTGATTGTATTCAGCAGCAGCGTATTGTCAGCAGAGCGTGTGGTCAGTATTGATGGTTCGCTGACCGAAATTATTTACGCACTTGGCGCTGACGGTTCATTGGTTGCGGTTGATACCACCAGTCGTTATCCGCAGGCGGCAACCCAATTGCCGGATGTCGGTTATATGCGCCAGTTATCAGCAGAAGGGATTCTGGCTTTGTCACCGACGCTGGTATTGGCCAGCACCGATGCGGGCCCTGATACTGTGTTTGAACAATTGCAGCAAGCCGGTGTGCGCGTTGAGCGCATCCGTAATGATTATTCCATCGATGGCGTGCTGAATAAAATTCACCGCGTTGCCGGGGCATTAAATAAAGCGGATGCAGGACGCACACTGGCGGGCCGTATAAAACAACAGGCGGATGCGGTACTGGCCAGTATTCCTGCCGATGCAGTGCCGCCGTCAACGTTATTTATTCTTGGTGCCGGTCATCGCGGATTGATGGCGGCCGGGCATAAAACTCAGGCCGATGCCATGCTGGCATTATTAAATGCACGTAACGTTATGGCGTATGACGGTTATAAACCGGTCAGCGCTGAGGCCGTTATGCAGGCCGGGCCAGAGGTTGTATTCATCGCCAATACCGAGTCGGCAGCCCATCATTCGCAGTCGCAGAGTGCGCTGTTAAGCACGCAGCTGGCGATGACTCAGGCCTTCCGGCAACAGCGCATTCATACTCTGGATACCTCGCTGATATTAGGTTTCGGGCCCCGGATCGGCAGTGCTTTAGAGCAGTTGGCGGCGCTGCTGTATCCCTCTGCCGTGCAGACGGTTTCTTCTGCGGAGCAACCCTGATGTCTGGCGCAGCGCTGCCGCTCGCCGGACCGCGACCGGTGCTGTTGCAGGCGGCGGTTGTACGGCAGCTGGCGTTATTGGTTTCTGCTGCCGGATTGCTGGTGATGCTGATTTTATGGTCACTGCGAACCGGCCCGGTGGAGCTGAGCACTGCGCAGGTTATTCAGTCGCTCTGGAATGCCATTACCTTCGCGGATATTCAGGGACAAAGTGACTGGGTGGTGCGTGAATTACGGTTGCCGCGCACCTTGCTGGCGATTCTTATCGGTGCCGGTCTGGCGGCAGCAGGCGCGGTTACCCAGGGCGTTTTCCGTAACCCGCTGGCGGATCCGGGCTTAATTGGCGTGGCCAGCGGTGCGGCTCTGGCGGCGGTCGCGGTGATTGTTTTAAAAGATTCGCTGCTGGCTTTTTGGGTGACGCTGATGGGACCGCTGGCGTTACCCATTGCGGCATTTACCGGTGGCTTGCTGGTGACATTACTCATTTATCGGTTAGGCACCCGCAATGGCCAGACGCAGGTGGCGACGTTATTGCTGGCGGGTGTGGCCATTAACGTATTAACCGGTGCTCTGACCGGAATTCTGACGTACATGGCCGACGATCAGGCGTTGCGTTCTATGACGTTCTGGTCAATGGGCAGTCTGGCGCATGGGCGGTGGCCGGAAATTGCAGCGCTCAGTCTGTGCATTCTGTTGCCACTGTGTTTTCTGCCACGGTTTGCGCGGTTGTTAAATGCGTTACTGCTGGGCGAGTCGGTGGCAACCCATCTCGGCTATTCCGTGCAACAGGCCAAACTTTGGTTAATTACCGCGGCGGCTCTGATGGTGGGCGCCGGTGTGGCGGTGGCCGGTATGATCGGATTTATTGGTCTGGTTGTACCGCATGTATTACGCCTGTTAATCGGGCCGGATCACCGTGCCTTATTACCGGCTTCCGTTTTGCTTGGTGCCGCCTTATTGCTGATTGCCGATATGATCGCGCGAACCTGGCTGGCCCCGGCAGATTTACCGGTGGGGCTGGTTATGGCGATCATTGGCGGGCCGGTTTTTTTAAGCCTGCTGTTGCAACAGGTAAAACACAGTCGCGGATAAACCGCGCTTAATGAACAGGGCCAGACAGGGAATTACCATGCTGAATGTTAAACAGCTTACCGTTCATGTGGGCGGCAGCCTTAACCGTCCCGGAAAAAAGCTGCTGAATAATATTAACCTGCACCTCGGCCACGGAGAAAAGCTGGCCGTTCTGGGAGCCAACGGTGCGGGAAAATCGACGTTATTAAAATGTCTGTGCGGAGAAATTAATGGCTATCAGGGCGATATTATTCTGGATCACTTATCGCTTAAATTCTGGAACGGTGCCGAGCGCGCGCGGCAGATGGCGGTGATGCCGCAAAAGGTTGAACTGGCATTTCCATTCCGGGTTGATCAGGTCGTGGCTCTGGGACGTGCGCCCCATGGTGACGAAAATCAAAGCACCTTATTACAACGCGCGGCCATGCAGTGCGCGGATGTATGGCATCTGCGTCAGCGCAATTATTCCGGGCTTTCCGGCGGCGAGCAGCAGCGGGTGCAGCTGGCGCGGGTGCTGGCGCAGATCTGGCAGGCTGAAATCAACGAACAGGGGCAGGAATTACCGCGTTATTTATTGCTGGATGAATGCACCTCCGCGCTTGATCCGGCTCATCAGCACAGCATTATGCAGCGGGTTGGCGAGTTTGCCGGACGCGGTGTCGCGGTGCTGGCGGTGATGCACGATATCAGTCTGGCGGCATCCTGGGCAGATAACGTTCTGATCCTGCGCCATGGCGAAGTGCTGGCCTGCGGCGGGGTCGGGTTACTGGCCGATGCGCAATTACTGGCGGCGGCTTATGCACTGGATCTGAGCCTGGCACAGCGTTATGCAGAGCAGAATCTGGGGTGGCTGCAGAGTGCGGCTCACGCAGCGAGCGGCTGATATCCGCCGGTCAGGCCAGAGCCAGCACACTGCCTTGCAGGACCAGCCAGGCGAAAATACCGGCAATCACGTCGTCAATCATAATTCCGAAGCCGCCGTGCACTCTGGTATCCAGCCACCGGATTGGCCAGGGTTTCACAATGTCGAAAAAGCGGAACAGCACAAAACCGTACAGCAGCCAGCCCATGTCGGTGAGCACATCACCGCTGTGCGGCAGCCACAGCAGGGTAATCCACACGCCAATCCATTCATCCCAGACAATACCGCCATGATCATGCACGCCAAGATCACGCGAGGTAATGTCACACAGCACCACCCCTAAGGTAAAACCGGCAATCAGAATGCCCAGATACGGCAGCGTAGGGACTCCCTGTAATAAAAAATACCAGAACGGTAAGGCGGCCAGCGTACCGAAGGTGCCCGGTGCTTTTCGTGCCAGACCGGAGCCCAGACCGAAGGCGAGTAAGTGAATGGGGTTTTTCAGGTTGGGGCGAACAGCAGACTGCTTAACAGAGTGACTCACGGGGATCTCCGGCTGACCTGTTTCAGGCCAGCAACTGACCCTCGTTAGTGGCGATGGATGATAGCAGCCGTTGGGGATTAATTTCCATGATGGTGACCTCCTGACCGGCAATACGGATGCCTTTCAGCCAGCCACGGGCAAAGGGCGGCATATAGTCCTGCTGTTCATTTTCCTGCTGCGTCGCATGACAGCTGAAGACCTCACCGACATCATCCACGCGCAGACCGAGGGTTTGCTGCTCGTTGCTCTGCACCATAATAACGGTCGGGCGGATGCTGCTGCGCACCATACTGCGCACTTCAGCGAACAGATCACGCAGGCGCTGCAGCGTATTGTTTTCATGCTCATGCAAAATGGCGAGCGCGGCTTCGCGTTGCCCGTTATCGCGCATATTCAATAATTCATCGGCCAGAGCGTGAATACGCTTGTGCGGTTCATCAAAGCTGCGCAACACATGTTGCAGCTGGGCATCGTCGGTGTGGAAATGGTCGTACCACTGGCCGAATTTGCACTGGTGCGGGTCGCGCGCCAGCTCAAAACTGCCACCATGCTCCAGGCAGTTTTTTAAGGTATTAAGCCAGTTGATATGGTCTTGCTCTCGCGCCTGCAACAGCTCCAGCAAGTCACGGCTTTTGCTGCGCTCAGATGGCTGATTGAGCAGGCGCGCCAGCGACAGAATAATGCAGGCCTGACCTTCAAATTCCACCATATCGAACTGATGGCCTTTACCGGTAGCGACCTGAGTGGGCGTCAGGGCACTTTCGGCGGCAATAAAACGCACGTTTTCTATCGGAACGGCAAAGTGCTGGCGGGCGTGGCGGAAGCTGAGGTATTCCATGTGAATCCTTGATGCGGACATCATCCGCAGTCGGCTGAATATGGCATGCCCCAGTATAGACTGCACTGCCTGTCCTGCCGGGAAGGCTTCGCGTCAGAGCGTATCGATGGGATCGATATCCAGATTCCAGCGAACGTTCGATACGCCCTTGTGTTGTTCAAGAAACTGCACCAGCGCCGCCGCCGCGCGGTGCAGCGTACCCCGTTCGGGGGCATAAAACTGCAATTGAAAACGAAAGCGGCCATTACGCCGTTCCATAATGGCGGGAAAGGGGCCAAGCAGGGTCAGTGGCGACTGCCAGCGGTTGCCACTGTGGGTTTGCAGCCATTGCTGCACAAAAGCGCGAGCCTGCTGCAGAAGTTGCTGCGCCTGCATGCGGTCTTCGCTTTCGCTGCGCAGCAATGCCATGTGGCTGTATGGCGGCAGTTGCTGCCGCTGGCGCTCCTGTAGTAATGACAGCGCCAGAGCGTGGTAGCCGCTGTCGAGCAGCAGGTTAAGCAGCGGATGCTCGGCGTACAGGGTCTGAATCCAGACTTCGCCCGGTGCATCTTCACGCCCGGCACGGCCAGCCACCTGACAGATTAATTGCGCACTGTGTTCCATGCCGCGGAAATCGGCGCTGAATAAACCGGCATCGGCGTCCAGTACCACGACCAGAGTGACATCGGGAAAATGGTGCCCTTTGGCCAGCATCTGGGTGCCGACCAGAATGCAGGGGCCGCCGTTGTGAATGTCATCGAACAGGTTATCGAACGCCTGCTTGCTGCGGATGGTGTCACGGTCGACCCGGCGCACCGGTACCTGCGGGAACAACACGGCGAGCTGATCCTGAATTTTTTCAGTGCCCTGACCAATGCCTTCAACGTGCTGACTGCCACAGTGCGGACACACCGCCGGAATGCCCTGCTGGAAATCGCAGTGGTGGCAGTGCAGGTGTGGCGGATACTGATGCAGCGTCAGACGTGAATCGCAACGGCGGCATTCGGCCATCCAGCCACAATCGCGGCAGGCCAGCAGCGGTGCAAATCCGCGGCGGTTAATAAACACCAGAACCTGTTTACCGGCGCTGATGTGTTTGTGCATGGTATTCAGCACCGGCTGGGCAAATCCTGCGGTCAGCGGCTGATGCAGAATGCTGTGCAGTTTCATCCCCGGCGCTTTGGCGTTGCCGGCGCGCTGGCTCAGTTTCAGATGCAGATACTTACCGCTGAGGGCGTTATGCAGGGTTTCCAGTGAGGGCGTGGCCGAACCGAGCACAATGGGCACACCGGCTTTATGCGCCCGCACCAGAGCAAAATCGCGCGCCGAATAGCGCAGGCCATCCTGTTGCTTGAATGAGGCATCGTGTTCTTCATCAAGAATAATCAGACCGAGTTCGGGCATCGGCGTAAACACCGCCGAGCGGGTGCCGATTAAAATACGCGCGCCGCCTTCACTCACCTGCCGCCATCCCTGAAAACGCTCACGGTCGTTCAGGCCGGAATGCAGCATGGCGATGGGCACATTAAAACGCGCCTGAAAGCGGCGTACGGTTTGCGGTGTCAGACCGATTTCCGGTACCAGCACCAGTGCCTGCTTACCTGCAGCCAATACCTGCTCAATCAGACGCAGATAGACCTCGGTTTTGCCGGAGCCGGTGACGCCTTCGAGCAGGCAGGCACGGAAGTGATGCAGCTCCGGCTCAAGCGCTTTCAGCGCACTCTGTTGTTGCGGATTCAGGCTGTGAAAGCGCTGATTCTCCTGGATGACCGGCGGCAGCGGCAGTTGCTGGCGTTCAGCAATCAACCCGGCGTCGGCCAGACTGCGCAGCTGCGCAAGGGTGAATCCCTGAGCGGTCAGGTCACGGTGTGGCCACTGCGGGCTTTGCTGAAATAACTGCCACAGCGCCAGCTGTTTGCTGCCGCGCAGGGCTTTGTCCGGCTCGTCTGCGGTTTTCAGCCAGACCCGCTCATCGGCTTCGCTCAGCGCACAGCCACGGCGCAGCATGGTCGGCAGCATATGTTCCAGCACTTCGCCCATGCTGTGATGATAGTAATCGGCCAGCCAGCGGCACAGTGCCAGACTGTGTTCATCGATAAGCGGGGTGTCGTCGAGGCGGGCCAGCAGCGGTTTCAGTTTTTTGGCGGGAACATCGGACTGATCACGGCAGCTGAGCACGATGCCCAGCAGCAGCTGACGGCCAAATTCCACCCGCACGCGCTGGCCGGGCTGATAGTGATCCGGTGTTTCTCCGGGCAGCGGCAAGTAGTCAAAAGTGCGGCGTAGCGGGAGGGGAAGTGCAATTTCGACAACAAAAAAGGACATGAAAAGACTTGCTGCTTAGGTCGGCTCTGGTATTATGCGCGTCCTTATTGCCCATGCAAGGGCAAGTTTTTGTAATCCAGTAGCGCGGTACTTGTGAAGAGAAGATTCGCAAGTGGCGGCGTGAAGACCCAAGAGGTGTCCCATGAAAGAAGGTATTCATCCTGAGTACGCTGCTCTGGAAGCGACTTGCTCCTGCGGCAACGTGATCAAAACACGTTCTACCAAGCCTGGTACTATGTATCTGGACGTTTGCTCTGCTTGCCACCCGTTTTACACCGGTAAGCAGAAAGTTGTTGATACCGGTGGCCGTATCGACCGCTTCAACAAGCGTTTCGGTGCTTTCAAGAAGTAATAAAGCCCGAACCGAAGAAACCCGCCTTGTGCGGGTTTTTTATGCCCGCCGTCCGTGGCGGGCCCCCTGCGGGCCATTGCTGCGCAATGTTGATCAACGCTCCCGGCGTTGATGTTATGCCCGCCGTCCGTGGCGGGCCCCCTGCGGGCCTTACTGAACGCCCGATGCGTTTTCGCAGGTTCTCACTGTGCGGCCAGTTCCCAGCTTTGCTGGCAGCGCTGCATATATTGTGCATAGATCGTCAGGCCGACCGCAGGGCCAACGGCCGCGCTGTCAGCACACAAGTTGGCAATCAGTTCTTCTGATACCCGGTTCAGTCGGTTAATCCGCTGTTGCAGGGCATCACCTTCACGTTGTTCCAGAGCCAGTGCTTTGTCGATTGTCGCCAGGCGTTGCTGCCATTCCTGATGCTGAGCATGGGCCTGTTGTTGCTGAACGAAAAGCTGGTGTTGTGCTGACTGCAGTTGTTGCTGGTATTCCTGCTGCGTATGCAGCCAGTCAGCCCGCTCCTGCTGCTGTGCAATGAGCTGTTGCGCCAGCTGCTGCTGGCTGAAGTGCAGAGCCTGTTGCTGTCCGGTGAGTTGCTGTTGCAGTCCCTGAATGTGGTTCTGCTGACTGAATAAAGCCGCCGCTACGGCGCTGAACAGCAACAGGAAACCGAGCATCATGGCCAGTGGCTGTATCGCCGGGCCTGTTGCACGCCGGCTTTGCGCTGGCCTGGCGGCGGTATCTGCGGCGGCGGTATCGGTTGCTGCTGTCGTCAGGCGGGTTTCGCTCAGCAGGCAGCGGCGGGCTTCCGTCAGTTGTGCCAGTGTCTGGATGAGCGGCTGGTGTATGGCGGCTTCGTTGTGTTGCAGCAACTGCTGGGCGGCATGGCGAATCTTGTGCTGATAGGCCGCTTCGATATCCTGCGGCTGATTGCTCAGGGTGCCGAGCAGTTGTCTGGCGTTGTCTGTCGTGGCGGAAGCGGGGGGCGTCGGAGTCATCGTTTGGTTCCTTCAGGCGATGAGGTGCTGCTGACATGCTGGTCCTTACGTCTGATTGCTGCAATAAGACGCAACGGCGAATCATCAGATCCTGTGTGACGGATACGTCAATGTTGTCAGAGGTTGTGTGTATCCGCATGCTGACTTTGAGGCGGCCTGATGACCGTTGTATGACGCTTCATACGGGCTGCTGGGTTGTATCAGCGGGTTGATTGGCGACATCACCGATCCGTTACTAAACTTATCCTGTCATTCGTATACAGAGAGTTTTTTGTGACAAAACACGAAGAAGGCGAAGAAGAGCTGAGCGAAGCCCAGCGTCTGGCCATGCTCGAAGACACGGTATCCACCAATCGGGTGGTGCTGATGATTATGGCGGTTTTGGCGGTCATTGCGATCTCGGTGGCGGTAACCATTGCGGTGGTTAAAGTCATGCAGCCGGATGTAACCTATGTCGACAGTAAAAGCTTTGCCAAGCTGGAGCGTGATGTTGAGATTCTGAAAGAGGCTGCCATTGCCCATGAGCAGAATCTTTTGGATACCAGAACCATTCTCGACAGCAGTAATGCAACCGCGTTCAAAGCGCTGATGCTGGAGCAGGAAAAGAGCTATCAGCTGCATCTGAATGCGCTGAAGCAAGGCATGCGTGATCTGGCGCGTATGGTGCCAGGCTCGCGTACCTGGCTGGATATCTATGACGAGCAGATGAATGAAGCGCTGGCAGAAAGCCGGGCGCGTATGAACCGGTTGTCGAAGCTGCAGACCTCGGAGTTACCCGCCGTTGAGGCCGTTCCGTTACCAGACCGTGGGCAGCCGGTGCCTGTTATCAATTGAGGGCTGACGGTTTTGTGGAGCCACTCATCACGGCGTGCATTGCACGCCGTTTTTGTGCCCCCGGCCTTGCTGATCAGCCACGATGATCGGAAACAAACGGATTGGTACGGCGCTCATGACCAAAGGTGGATTCCGGGCCGTGACCGGGAATAAAGGTAATGTCATCCCCCAGCGGGAATAACTTATCGCGGATCGAAGACACCAGTTCGGCATGATTGCCTTTTGGGAAATCGGTGCGGCCAATGGAACCCTGAAAAATCACATCGCCGACCATCGCCAGCTGGTCGGCGGCGCTGTAAAAGACCACATGGCCCGGCGTATGTCCGGGGCAGTGAATTACCTCCAGCTCAACGTCGCCGACCTGTACTTTATCGCCATCGTTAAGCCAGCGGTCGGGGGTAAATATCTCGGCACGCGGAAAACCGAACATGGCCGATTGTTGTGGCAGCCCCTGAATCCAGAACAGATCACCTTCGTGCGGGCCTTCGATTGGCAGATTCAGACGGCGTGCCAGCTCAGCGGTGCCGCCGGCATGATCGATATGAGCGTGGGTCAGCAGGATTTTTTCTGCATTGGCTCCCATGGCATTTACCTGCTGCAGAATGCGCTCAATATCGCCGCCCGGATCGACGATGGCAGCCGCTTTGGTGGCATTGCACATCAGGATGGAGCAGTTCTGGGCGAAGGCGGTCACGGGAACGATGGCGACGGATAAAGACATGAACAGGCGCTCTGGTTTGCAATAAAGAGGCAAGGGTAGCCTAACAGGAAGGATGGGAGAAGCCCGGCGGCTTCTCCCGATGGGGCAGTAAACCGTGGATCAGAACGCCATGATTTTGGGCTTTACCCCGGCAAACTGTGGCATGGTCATACCGGCATCGGCATTCACATAGGTCGGGTCGGCGATGGTGTAACGTGTGTTCTGCCAGTTCCAGCTGTCACCACTGACGTTGCCATTGAACGCGACGGCGGTAGCCACATGGCCCGGATAATCAAGAATCACAACATCCAGACCAAGCAGTGATTCGGTCAGCCAGGCAAACAGCGCCGCGCGGTCTTCACAGTCGGAGTAGGGGTAGTGCAGGGTTTCCAGCGGAAACAGATAGTTTTCCTCGCGGAACTGCTCATCGTCTGTCTGATAGGCAAATGCTGTCTGTACAAAGCGCAGCAGATGATTCACCGCTTCCTGTTCGCTTTTCCCGGCGACAACCGGGCGCAGCTGATTAAGCAGCGATTCGCTGGTCACCGCCGGTAAACCGGCTTTGAAGTAGTTCGGCAACGACAGCTGCGGATAGCTGCTGAAGTAGCTGACATAGCGCTGTGGATACTCCACGCTGATGCTGTACGACTGATCGCGGTATTTAAATGTCAGCTTGCGCTGTTCTTCACTGCCGCCAATGGCAAAGCGATTGGGTTGACTGAAATCGAGAGCGCGTGAGCCTTCGTCATGCTGGCCTTCGTAGGTAAATACTTTGCCGGGCTTCAGTGCTTTTTCATTCAGGTTGATGGCGTAATATTTTTTATTGCCGAGGCGGAAAAAAGTCACGCCAAACATTTCCTGTTCGGACGTCAGCAGCAGGTGAACGGTGTCGTTATAGGCGACGCGGGCATCGTAACCGGCTTTTACCAGCAGGAACCAGCTGGTCAGCTTGCGGCTGGTGCTGTCTTTATGCAGCGCGCGGGCGAACTGATCAAACAGCTGGGCGGTGCCCCAGTCGTTCAGACCCAGACGCTGCGCTTCAGCCTGCAGTGCCTGCACGGTTGGTTTGTGTTCGGCGCTGGCCAGTTGCTGCCAGTAGCCGGCAATTTTTTCGTTATTAATTTTACCGCTGACATTGCGTTTGAATTTGGCGTTGTAGGGAATTTCGATGGCATTTCCATAAAAACCAAAGCGTGCAACCGGGCCGCTGGCCACGGGCTTTTTCGCTGGTTTTTCAGTTGCCGGTTTATCAATAGCCGGTTTTTCTGCCACGGGTTTTTCGCTAACTGGCGGCTTGGCCAGCGGTGGTTTAATCAGCTCCGGTGCTGGCGGTTTGGGCGCCGGGACTTCAGCGACCGGTGGTAACTCGGGCAGGGTGACTTTTGGGGTATCGTCCACGGCGGGTTTTGCATCCGGCCTGGCCGAAGCGGGAATTTCCGGCAGATCAACCGGCTTGGGTTTTGGGTCGCGTTGCTCGGCCGGTTTTACATCCACCGGTTGCCATTTCTGCTGCAGAAACTGAATAAAGGCTTTGTCGTTTTCATCCAGGTAGGTCTGAAAATCGCCACGGGTTTTCTTTAACCACTGTTCATATTCAGACTCGGCGGTTGTGATCGCTGAAAGACCAAGCGCCGGTAATACACAAAGATACACAGAGAGCTTTGCTGGAAATTTCATCGGGATTCCTCGCATAAAAAAGCCGGCAGGTGCCGGCTCTTTATTATGATTGTGCGTCAGCGTTAAACGCTTACTGCATGTTGGAAATTTCAGAAGCCAGTTCGTCAAAAGACTTCTCGGCCTGGAATTTCTGCCACAGGGCACGTTCATTGTTCATAGAGGTTTTGATGGCCTGTTCCGCCAGTTTATTCACGGTGTCAGCGTCCAGACCAACCAGAACTACGATACCGCCGCTTGGGGTTGGCATTTGACGGAAGATTTTAGAGCCGACGAGAGTTTCTTTGGTGATCTGTTTGGTTACCGAAGTATTAACGCGATCAACGGTTTCAGAATCACCGGTACCGGTGGTTTCGGCGTACTGTTTGATCATGTTCTGCACTTCCACTTTCATGGTTTGTGCCAGTTCAACACGGGCAGCAGTTGCCGCCATCTGCTTCATGAAGTTAGGGCCGGCAGCAGACTTGTCAGCGTAGCCAACAGCGGACAGATCCAGACCATCAACCGGAGCACCACACACCCATTCAGGCGCGGCCTGACCTGAGCCATCAGCAAATACGCAACTGGCTACCGGAGCAGGGGCTGGTTTGTTGGATGCACAGGCGACCAACAGGGTGGTTGTGGCTACAGCAAATAATGTACGAAGTTTCATCTTCCTCTCCTTGATGAAGTGAGCGGCTTAATAAAGCTCAAAAGGTGTGCCGAGAATAGCGGATGCTATGGCAAAATACCACACGGGATTACCGTGGATGTGAGGCATATCAACGATGAAAAATACAGTGCTGGCAGCGGCATTCCTGGCCACTGTTTTATTACAGTATGGCTGTGCCGGGGTGCAGGTTCAGGATGGTGCTCCGGAGTGGATTATGAATCCGGGTCATGGTGTGGTGGCGTCCTGTGGATTCAATATCAAAGGCCGCTATGCGCAGGAACAATGTGCGCTGATGCGGGCGCGTGAGCGGCTTGCCGCGCAGCAGGGCGTCGAAATAAGCAGCGTGTCCTATTTGTCCGAACGCGTGCGCAACGATGCCAGCAGCGTCAGCCTGAATAAAGAAACCCTTGAAAAGGTCAGCGGCATAACGGTAAAAGCCCGGGTGCGTGACACCTGGTATGACGCTCAGCGCGATGAATATTATGTCTGGCTGGAAAGCCATGAATGATTCAGCGGTGCCTTAAACAGGCTGAATAAGCGCGGGATGACGGAACAATCAATTCCGCGGCCGCTTATTCAGCTCTGGTTCAGTTTCCGGTCAGTGCTGATGACCACCGGCACCGTGGGCGTGTTTGTGGGCAATTTCTTCGGCGGTAGCGGCACGTACGGCGATAACATCCACATCAAATTTCAGCGTCTTGCCGGCCAGTGGATGGTTGGTATCGACATCCGCCATAAAACGGCCCACTTTAACGATGGTCACCTGCCGGGTGCCCTGTTCGGTTTCGACCCAGGCGATCATGCCTTTCTTCCAGTTTTTTGCGCCCTGCAAATGCTTGACCGGCACGCGTGCGACGGCATCGGCCCGACGCTCGCCATACGCCTGATCCGGCGTCAGGGTGATGCTGACATGCTCCCCCGCTTCTTTACCGGCCATCGCCTGCTCGAATCCGGCAATCATATTGTTGTGGCCGTGCAGGTAGGCGATGGCATTGCCACCGGCATCTTTATTGGTGCTTTCAATCAATTGGTCCTGCTCGTCGAACAGGCTGTAGTGCAACTGCACCACGGTATCTTTGGCAATGATCATGACGACGTTCTCATCGGTATTAAAAGGCGCGAGTATCGGTTCCGCTTCGGTCTTTGGCAACACCCGTCATGTGAGCAATGGTTACCCGGTGCGCGACTTGATTTGTTCGCTGCGGCCCCCATATCGCATATTCGTGCATCAGAAAGCAGGAAATTTACATGACAACTATTGTATCCGTGCGCCGTGGTAATGATGTGGTAATAGGTGGTGACGGGCAGGTTTCTCTGGGCAATACCGTAATGAAAGGTAATGCCCGTAAGGTACGGCGTTTGTATAACGATCAGGTGCTGGCCGGTTTTGCCGGGGGGACGGCAGATGCCTTCACCCTGTTTGAAAAGTTTGAAGCGCAACTGCAGAAGCACCACGGTCAGCTGACCCGTGCTGCGGTTGAGCTGGCGAAAGAGTGGCGTTCCGACCGCGCGCTGCGCAAACTTGAGGCCATTCTGGCGGTGGCTGATCATACGGCGTCACTGATCATCACCGGTAACGGCGATGTTTTGCAGCCGGAAAATGACCTTATTGGTGTGGGTTCCGGCGGTAATTATGCGCTGGCGTCCGCCCGTGCGTTACTCGAAAACACGGAGTTGAGTGCCCGCGAAATCGTCGAAAAAAGCCTGAATATTGCCGCCGATATCTGCGTATTTACCAACAGCAATCTCACTATTGAAGAACTGAAGGCGGGAGAATAATCCATGAGCCAGATGACCCCGCGCGAAATCGTGCATGAACTCGACCGTCATATTATCGGACAGCACAACGCCAAGCGTTCGGTTGCCATTGCGTTGCGTAACCGCTGGCGCCGGATGCAGCTGCAACCGGACTTGCGCGATGAAGTCACGCCCAAAAATATCCTGATGATTGGCCCAACGGGTGTCGGTAAGACCGAAATTGCCCGCCGTCTGGCGAAGCTCGCCAATGCGCCGTTCATTAAAGTTGAAGCGACTAAATTCACCGAAGTCGGTTATGTCGGTAAAGATGTTGAATCCATCATCCGCGATCTGACCGAAACCGGTCTGAAACTGCTGCGTGAGCAGGAGATGGTGAAGGTTGCCAGCCGTGCCGAACTGGCCGCCGAAGAACGCATTCTGGATGTACTGTTACCGCCGGCGCGCAGCAGCACAACCAGCTGGGACACGACCGAAGAACCAAAAACAGAAGACAGTTCAACACGGCAGGTTTTCCGTAAAAAGCTGCGTGAAGGTCAGCTGGATGATAAAGAGATCGAAGTTGATCTGGCGCAGGTCAGTGTTGGTGTGGAAATTATGGCGCCTCCGGGCATGGAGGAAATGACCAGTCAGTTGCAGAGCATGTTCTCCAGCCTTGGTGGCGAAAAGAAAAACAAACGTAAATTAAAAATCAAAGAGGCTTTCAAGCAGCTGCGCGACGAAGAAGCCGCCAAAATGCTGAATATGGATGAGCTGAAAGCCCGTGCCCTGGAGCTGGTCGAGCAAAATGGCATCGTCTTTATCGACGAAATTGATAAGGTCGCCAAGCGTCACGAAAGTGGTTCCGGTGGTGATGTATCGCGTGAAGGGGTGCAGCGTGATCTGCTGCCATTAATCGAAGGCTGCACGGTCAGCACCAAATACGGCATGGTCAAAACCGATCATATTCTGTTTATTGCCTCCGGTGCGTTTCATCTGGCGAAGCCTTCCGATCTGATTCCGGAACTGCAGGGTCGTCTGCCCATCCGTGTGGAACTGGAGGCGCTTACTCCGGATGATTTCAAACGTATCCTGACGGAGCCAAAAGCATCGCTGACCGAACAATATAAGGCGCTGCTGAAAACCGAAGGGCTGGATATTCATTTCACGGATGATGCCATCAAACGCCTGGCAGAAATTGCCTTTGAGGTGAATGAGAGCACAGAAAATATTGGTGCGCGACGTCTGCATACCATTATGGAGCGTTTGCTGGAGCAGGTGTCATTTGATGCAACTGATATGACTCAGGCTGTTGAAATTGATGCCGCTTATGTTGAGAAGCAGCTGGGCGATCTGGCCCGCGATCAGGATCTGAGCCAGTTTATTCTCTGATCCCGGTGTTGCTCAGGGCCGGTTAACACGGATTAAACAGGCCCTGAACGATCCCGACAGGGAGGTGCCATACCGGGCCTCCCTTTTTTGTGGGTTTCTGTCAGCGTTTAAATTCTGAAGCGCTCGATCAGTCTGACCAGTGCGGCGCTGCTTTCAGACAGTTTTTGTCCGTACTGATCGGTTTTTATCATATTGTCGGAAATATGCCCTGAAGATTCAGCGATGCGGATGACGTTGCCGCTGATTTCGCTGGCGGCTGCACTTTGTTCTTCCACTGCGCTGGCAATACTCAGGTTCATTTCGGTGATGGTGCTGACCGTCGCACTGATGGTTGAAATCGCCTGCATAGCCTGCTGCGAGGTTGCCGATGTTGATTCTGAGTTTTTAACATTCTCTTCCATCGAGTGCACGGCACTGGCGGCCTGATTCTGCAGGCGCGAGATCATTTTGTTAATTTCTTCAGTGGATTCCTGAGTGCGGGAGGCGAGGGTGCGTACTTCATCGGCAACCACCGCAAACCCCCGGCCCTGTTCACCGGCACGGGCAGCCTCAATGGCTGCGTTCAGGGCCAGCAGGTTGGTTTGTTCGGCGATGCCGCGAATAACATCCAGTACGGAGCCAATGGCATCGGTTTCACTCTGCAGGCCCTGAATCACTTCGCAGGATTTCTGAATATCCGCGGCCAGATTACCAATACTGTTCTGGGTGCTTTGCATGGTTTGCATACCCCGGCGGGCGTTATCATCAACGTCACGGGCGGCGGCGGCTGCGCGTTCGGCATTATCGGCTACTTCATGAATCGTCTGGCTCATTTCATTTGAGCCGGTCGCGGCAAGGTCGGTCTGTTGCAGCTGATCATCCGTGAGTTTGCGGGTTGCGCTGCTGACGGCGGCGATTTCACGGGTCAGTTGTGCGAGTAATTCAGAGGCTGTTTTGCTTTCACTCACGACGTTGTGAATCTGCCCGATAAAGGTATTAAACGCCTGAGCGATAACGGTGATTTCATCCTGCCCTTTTGCCGGTAAACGCTGGGTAAGATCCCCTTCTCCGCGGGCAATATTATTCATGGCGCTGGCAATGGTCTGTAAGGGCGTGCGGATACTGCCTGAGACAAAGGTAATGACGATAATGAGGAGAATTATGAAAAACGTACTGGTCAGAAGCTGCTGGGTAGCGTCTTCCCAAAAGCTGGCCATCACATCGTCAGTATAAACACCGGTGCCAACAATCCAGTCCCAGGGTTTAAAGTGTTTTACATAACTGACTTTGGCAACCGGGGTTGAGCTTCCGGCTTTGGGCCAATAGTAATTCACATAATTACCGTCGGTTTGACGGGTAGCGGCTTTGACAATTTCGCGGAACAAATACAGACCGTTCGGGTCTTTGACGTCGTTAACGTTTTTACCTTCCAGTTCAGCTTTGGCGCCATGCACGAGCACCACCGGAACGGAGTCATTTACCCAGAAGTATTCATTGCCGCTGTAGCGCAATTTCCGGAGTGCATCTTTGGCCAGAGTCTGAGCTTCCGCGACGGCCATGCCTTGCTGGCTCTGCTGATAATAATGTTCAATGAGACTGTATGCGCTGTCGACCTGTTGCTTAACGGCCTGTTGCTTCGCATTATTTATAGTGTCATAAATATGCGTGATGGACTGTAGCTGAACCAGCAATACGCAGATCATTGCGGCGCTGAGAATCACCCACAAACGTGCACGGATACTGATGTTGCGTAAAGAATTCATAGGCAGCCTAATCTCACCGATAGTAAACTACATCAGGTACAGCAAAAGCCTGACACTACGACACACCCTGTATGCCTGATTTAAAAGTGTAGCGTGCTTTATAATATATGCCCGCTGCCCCTGCTCCCGGAGTGGCACAACAGTGATTCCTAATGCGATAAAAGTGAAAAAAGTCAGCCACTGTCTTCAGTTGACCTATGGTGATAAAGCGTATGAACTGCCCTACGAGTTTCTGCGCGTGTATTCGCCATCGGCAGAAGTCCGCGGGCATGGCATCGGCAATGGTGTATTACAAAGCGGTAAAAAAGATGTGGTTTTGCTGCGCATCGAGCCCGCAGGAAACTATGCGCTGAAGCTGGTATTTGATGACGGACATGATTCAGGTCTGTATGACTGGAGTTATCTCTATCATTTATGCACGCATCATGATGAACTGTGGATGGATTATCTGCAGCGCCTGCAACAGGCCGGAAAAAGCCGCGAAAGCGCGCAAATCAACTTTAAAGCCCTGTAAATACGTGAGTAACCGTTATACTGGGCGCTAACTAATGACAGGAGCCGCACATTGACGGATTCCAACGCACCAAAAGCCCCGTTCCTTGATCCCAATGCCGAGGCCGAAGCGCAAAAATATGAAAACCCGGTTGCCAGCCGTGATGCCCTGTTGGCATTGCTGGAGCAGCTGGGCCACCCGGCGACCCATGCGGAAGTCTGCGACGCTCTGGGTGAAACCGACGAAGAGCGCGTAGAGGCTTTGCGCCGCCGTTTGATTGCCATGTCGCGCGATGGTCAGCTGATCAGTAATCGCCGCAGCCAGTTTGCGCCGCTGAAAAAAGTCGATCTGGTCACCGGCGTGGTGATGGGGCATCGCGATGGTTATGGCTTTGTCCTGCGTGACGGTGCTGATGATGTGTATCTGTCCAACCGTCAGATGAGCAAAGTATTCCACGGTGACCGTGTTGCGGTACAGATTCTGGGCCTCGATCGCCGTGGCCGCCCGGAAGGCAAAATCGTTGAAGTGCTGGAGCGTAACACCCAGCAGATTGTTGGCCGTTACTTTGACCAGTCCGGTGTCGGAGTTGTACAGCCGGATAATAAGCGCGTATCGCAGGAAATTCTGATTCCGCCGGTGGGCCGTAAAGGTGCTGAGCATGGTCAGTTTGTGGTGGTGCAGATTGTTGAACAGCCCAAGCCCGGCGGCCTGCCGCTGGGTGAAGTGGTCGAAGTACTGGGCGATCATCTGGCACCGGGCATGGAAATTGACGTTGCCATCCGCAGCCATAACATCCCGCATGAATGGCCGGATGCGGTAAAGGTTGAAACCAAAAAATTGCCGGAACAGGTTAAAGACAGCGATAAAAAGCACCGTATCGACCTGCGTCAGCTGCCTTTTGTCACCATCGATGGCGAAGATGCCAAAGACTTTGATGACGCCGTGTATTGTGAACCTAACCGCCGCACCGGAGGCTGGCGCTTATACGTTGCCATTGCCGATGTATCGCATTATGTACATCCCGGTTCGGCACTGGATGCCGAAGCTCACAGTCGCGGTAACTCGGTGTATTTTCCTGAGTTCGTGGTACCGATGCTGCCGGAGAAACTGTCCAACGGCTTATGCTCGCTGAACCCTCAGGTTGACCGTCTGGTGATGGTCTGTGAAATGACCATCTCCAAAGCCGGAAATATTTCCGGTTATCAGTTTATGGAAGGCATCATTCACTCCCATGCGCGCCTGACCTATAACAAGGTCTGGAAAATGCTGCAGCCGGATCGTGGTGATGACGGCGATGCCTGGCGTGAGCATTACAAAGACGTCGTTCCGCATCTGGAAAATCTGTACGTACTGTATAAAACCCTGCGCGCCAAACGCGAAGATCGGGGGGCGATGGATTTTGATTCCGTCGAAACCCGCATTGTATTCGACGCTGAGCGTAAAATTCAGGAAATCGTACCGACCGAACGAAACGCGGCTCACATGCTGATTGAAGAATGCATGCTGGCCGCTAACGTGTGTGCCGCCGATTTCTTCCAGCGTTATGAAGTACCGGCGTTGTACCGTGTGCACAATGGCCCGAGTGCGGAGAAACTTGAGAACCTGAAATCCTTCCTCGCCGAAGTTGGTTTATCCATGCCGCATGGTCAGGACCCGTCACCGAAAGACTACCAGACACTGCTGAGCCAGATTGGTGACCGCCCGGATTCGCATCTGATCCAGACTGTTCTGCTGCGCTCGCTCAGCCAGGCCGTGTACAAGCCGGATAACGAAGGTCACTTTGGTTTAGCCTATAAAGCTTATACCCACTTCACTTCACCGATCCGCCGTTACCCTGATCTGCTGGTGCACCGTGGTCTGCGCAGCGTGATCCGCAGCGAACGTGAATGCAAACACGTCAAACGTGCTGAGGGTGCAAAACCACTGGCACAGAAAACCATTTATCCCTACGACATCGCCGCGATGGTGGTCATGGGTGAACACTGCTCGATGACTGAGCGTCGTGCCGATGATGCTACCCGTGATGTGGTCGACTTCCTTAAATGCGAATTTATCAGTGACCGTATCGGTGAAGAGTTCGAAGGGGTTATTACCGCCGTTACCGGCTTTGGTTTATTCGTTGAATTAAAAGATGTGTACGTCGAAGGTCTGGTGCATATCAGTGGTCTGGCAAACGATTACTACCACTTTGATGCGGTGAAGCATCGTCTGGTTGGTGAGCGTACCCGCCGCAGTTTCCGCCTCGGCGATAAACTCTGGGTACGCGTGCTGAATGTGAACCTTGATGAGCGGAAAGTGGATTTCGAGCTGGCAACGGCTCCGGTCAATGCCAAACGCAGCAAGGCCACTGATCTGCCAACCCCTGCGCGTTTACCGCGTCGCCGTAATAAGCAAGCCGATGGCAAAGTAACGGAAGAAACGCTGGAACCAAGCCGCCAAAAAAAAGCACGGGCACCCTCGACAGAATCTGGAGATGGTGCCAGAAGTGGCGCTAATAAAAACGGCATTAAGCGCACTGCGAAAAGCGGTGTTAAACAGACTTCAGCCGCTGAAAAAACTGACGCTGGAAAAGGCAAAAAGAAAAAGCCAGGCAAGCGACAGAAGCTGAACGCGAAAAAGAACGCCGATGGCAAAAAAGCCGTCAATAAAAAAGCGGTAAAAAAATCGGCGAAAAAACCCGGTAAAAAACCGGCTAAGAAGATAGGTTAAGTACGCAATGAAGTCAGAAGCCGTTTACGGTTTGCACGCCGTTACCACCTTATTGCAGCGCAGTCCGGATCAGGTGGTGGAGCTGTGGGTAATGAAAGGGCGCCATGATCAGCGCATGCAGCGAGTGCTGGAATTGGCTGCCGAGCAGGGGCTGGATATCCGTGAGGCCGATAAAGGCCTGATGAATCAGAAAGCCGATGAAGGTAATCATCAGGGCATTATTGCCTGGCGTAAGCCGGTGCAGAATAAAAACGAGAAACACCTGCCGGATATTCTCGATGGCATCAGCGGCAATGCGCTGATTCTGATTCTGGATGGCGTTACCGATCCGCATAATCTGGGCGCCTGCCTGCGCACCGCCGATGCTGCCGGTGTACAGGTGGTGATTGCGCCGAAAGATAAATCCGCACCGCTCAATGCAACCGTTGCCAAGGTGGCCTGTGGCGCGGCAGAAGCCGTACCTTATATTCAGGTGACGAATCTGGCGCGCACCATGAAAGAGCTGCAGGAGCGCGGTATCTGGATTGTCGGCACGGCTGGTGAGGCCACGCACAGCATTTACCAGCAGGATTTTACCGGGCCGACCGCGCTGGTCATGGGGGCAGAAGGCGCAGGAATGCGTCGCCTGACCCGTGAGCATTGCGATTATCTGGTCAATATTCCGATGGCCGGTGAAGTCAGTTCGGTAAACGTGTCGGTGGCGACCGGCATTTGTTTATTTGAAGCGGTGCGTCAGCGTCAGTTAGGCTGAGCGTTACCGTCTCATGGCAGATAAGGTCTTTTCATCGGCCTTATCTGCGGTTAAAAAATTCCCTCTCTGAATGTATGGAGCCTTTTTCGTGGCGTGGTGGAACGAATTAATTTCGCAGAATTATGACTGGTTCTGGGATGTCAGCATTGCTTTGGGTATGACGCTGATTGCCGGAGCGCTCTGGCGCGTTATCCGCAAACGGCTGATAAAACTGGCTGAGGCGACTAAAAACCGCTGGGACGATATTGTTCTGGAAGCCATTGGTGTGCCGGTCAGCTGGATTATTTTTACCATTGGTGCAACCTGGGTTGCGGATATTACCGCCGGACATTTTTCATCGGAGATTATTTCCAGCATTCCGGTCGTGCGTCAGCTGGCGCTGATTATTCTTACGGCCTGGGCGTTGTGGCGTCTGATTAACCGCGTGGAAGAACGGCAGATCGTCAACGGCATTGATCCGACGACCGTTCAGCTGGTGGGTAAGGTGGCCAAACTCAGCGTTACCATTCTGATTATTCTGCCGATTTTTCAGCTGTTGGGCATATCCATTTCCGGCATTCTCGCCTTTGGTGGTGTCGGTGGTCTGATTGTCGGTATGGCGGCTAAAGATTTGCTGGCTAATTTTTTTGGTTCATTAATCATTTACCTTGATCAGCCTTTTAAGGTGGGTGACTGGGTACGCTCACCGGATCGCAGCATCGAAGGGACGGTAGAGAATATCGGTTTTCGTGTTACCCGTATCCGCACCTTTGATAAACGTCCGCTGTATGTGCCGAACTCGGTGTTTACCAGTATTTCAGTCGAAAACCCATCGCGTATGACCAACCGCCGGATCTACGAAACCATTGGCATCCGCTATCAGGACTCGCGTTATCTGCCGGCCATCATGGACGAGGTCCGGGCCATGCTGCGGGAGCATCCGGAAATTGACAGCAGGCAGACGCTGATTGTGAATTTCAACAGCTTTGGTGAATCCAGCCTGGATTTCTTTATCTACACCTTCACCAAAACCACCGATTGGGTAAAGTTCCACGAGATCAAGCAGGATGTACTGCTGAACGTGCTGAATATCATCCATGAGAAGGGTGGCGACTGCGCCTTCCCCACCCGTACGCTGCACCTCGATTCCCTGCCGCCGCAACTGGCCGGTACGGTTCCTGACCGGAGCTGACAGCGTTTCAGCCCTGTCCTGCCGGGCAGGGCACGCGTTCAGCAAACGGTGGATAAACAGTTCAATAGCTATACCTAATAGCCTTCTTTGAAAAGATCAATTTAACTAATAAGAATCCTGTCCCTACTATAGGTCCTGTTCCCAACACACAACACTATTGATGGAGCAAGACCATGATCAACACTGAAATCAAACCATTTGCCGCGACCGCTTTTAAACAGGGCCAGTTCGTAGAAATCACCGAGGCCGATGTGAAAGGCAAGTGGGCTGTATTCTTCTTCTACCCAGCGGACTTCACCTTCGTGTGCCCGACTGAACTGGGCGATCTGGCTGACAAGTACGAAGAACTGCAGAAACTGGGCGTAGAAGTATTCTCTGTGTCTACCGACACTCACTTCTGCCACAAAGCATGGCATGACAGCTCTGAAACCATCGGCAAGATCAACTACTACATGGTGGGCGATCAGACCGGCACCATCACCAACAACTTCGGTGTGATGCGTGAAGGCCAGGGTCTGGCAGACCGCGCTACCTTCCTGATCGACCCACAGGGTGTGATTCAGGCGGTGGAAATCACCGCTGAAGGTATTGGCCGTGATGCCGACGACCTGATGCGTAAAGTCAAGGCGGCTCAGTACGTCGCGTCTCACCCGGGCGAAGTGTGCCCTGCCAAGTGGAAAGAAGGTGAAGCGACGCTGGCTCCGTCCCTGGATCTGGTCGGCAAGATCTGATCGAAGCTGGCTGCGTTGACATCGCGTTGTTAAAAGCCGATTCAGAATGCTCACTTAGCGCACTAAGCTCCGCTTCTTCATCGGCTTTTGCCTAGCGCTGTCGGCCTCGCCAACGCTTCGGGCCGACACTGTAATTGCAACACCCGGCTCCGGTTTTCCGGAGCCGTTTTTAAAACATTCAATCGGACGGTATTTCCATGCTTGATGCAAATATGAAACAACAATTGGGCACCTACCTGAACAATCTGCGTAATCCGATTGAACTGCAGGTGTCTGTTAACGATTCGCCAAAATCCAAAGAACTGGAAACCCTGGCGCGTGAAATCGCAGAACTGAATAACCAGATTTCCCTGACCATCACCCAGGAAAAAATCGCTGGCCGTTCACCGGTCATGACCGTCGCCAAAGCGGGCAGCGAAGCCCGTGTGGCTTTTGCCGGTGTGCCAATGGGCCACGAATTTACCTCGCTGGTGCTGGCTTTATTGCAGGCGGGCAGTCACCCGTCAAAAGAAGAACAGGCGTTGCAGGATCAGGCAAAGTCGCTGACCCGCAGCCTGAATTTTGAAGTGTACGTATCACTGTCATGCCACAACTGCCCGGACGTTGTGCAGGCGGTGAATTTAATGGCGGCGCTGAATCCGAACGTTACCGCCACCATGATCGACGGCGGCGTATTCCCCGACGAAGTCAAAGCCCGCAATATCATGGCGGTACCCGCGCTGTACCTGAACGGTGAGCCATTGGCGAACGGTAAAATGACGCTGGCGGAAATTCTCAACAAAGTGGATGACGACGCCGATGCCAAAGCGGCAGCCGCGGTTGCTGATAAAGATCCCTTTGATGTGCTGGTGGTCGGCGGTGGCCCGGCGGGTGCATCTGCTGCAATTTACGCCGCGCGTAAAGGCATCCGTACCGGTCTGCTGGCTGAGCGCTTTGGTGGTCAGGTAGCCGATACCGTGGGAATCGAAAACTTTATTTCCGTGCCCTACACCGAAGGTCCAAAGCTGGTCGCGCATCTGGAAGAACACGTTAAAGAATACGACGTGGATATCATGAAAGCCCAGAAAGCGGTAGCGGTGCGCAAAACCGATTCCGGCCTGACCGAAGTTGAACTGGCAAACGGTGCCGTACTGGCGAGTAAATCCGTGATTCTCGCGACCGGTGCCCGCTGGAGAGAAATGAATGTACCCGGAGAGCAGCAGTACAAAGCCAAAGGCGTGTGCTTCTGCCCACACTGTGATGGCCCGTTATTTAAAGGCAAGCGCGTAGCGGTTATTGGTGGCGGAAACTCCGGTATCGAAGCCGCCATCGATCTGGCAGGACTTGTCGAGCACGTGACCGTACTGGAATTTTCCGATGTACTGCGTGCCGATGCGGTGCTGGTGAAAAAAGCCGAAGCCACGGCCAATATCACCATTATTAAAATGGCGCTGACCACGGAAGTGATTGGCGATGGTGAGCGGGTAACAGCGATTAAATACCAGGACCGTAATACCGGCGAAAGCCATGTGATCGAACTGGCGGGTATTTTCGTACAGATTGGTCTGGTGCCGAATACCGAATTCCTGAAAGGAACGGTCGAGCTGACTGAGCGCGGCGAAATTGTGATCGACGGCCACGGTCAGACCAGTGTGCCGGGTGTATTCGCCGCCGGCGACTGCACCAACGTGGCGTACAAGCAGATTATTATTTCGATGGGCGCAGGGGCAACCGCAGCACTGGGTTCCTTCGATTACTTAATCCGCAACTGAACGACCGCATAATTTAAAAATTCAGCACCCTGAATGCTTGTTGGGAACAGACAAGCAGCCCGCGGCCCGGAAGCAATGATTGCTGCCGGGCCGTTTTTTTTTAACATATGAGCGTCAGCGGTTATGGAGACTGATTATTGGGGAAGCTGAGCGTGTCAGCGTAAAGGTTGCGCTGGTTTATCCCGCTGAATTTATTGTGCTGAACTTCGAACAGCAGCAGGCAGGTTCCTGATACTTCAGAAAAACTGACTAGCCGGTAACATGGCTGTTTAACGAGTGTTAACAGGCCCTTTTAAACGGTGCTGCAGGTATCCTTCTCAGGTCAGGATTTCAGCTGTGGATTGCGCAAAAATACCTGCTCGAACTGTTTAATATTCTGCTGAATATAATCAATAAATGCCTTCATGGCCGGGGTCGGATGTTTGGCCTGTGGATACACCACGCACCAGCTGCGGCGCAATGGAAAACCGGCAATATCCAATATTTTTAAGGTGCCGAGTTCCAGTTCCGGCAGGATGCTGAGTTTGGGCAGTACGGCGACACCAAGCCCGGCAATGACGGCATGTTTAACCGCATCGTTCGAGCCGATTTCCATACTGGGTTTCACCTGCAGGCGTTGTTGCTGGCAGTGAACCTCCAGTGCCAGACGGCTGCCGGAACCGGCCTCGCGCATCAGCAGGTTGCTGTCGAGAAATTCCTGCGGGCTGACCGTCGCCTGCCGCAGCAGCGGATGTTCTGCCGGTACCACCGGTACCAGTTCATTATTCAGAAATGGCAATGAGGCCAGCGGTTTTTCGGTCGGTACCATGCCCATAATCACCAGATCATCGCTGTTGTCATTCAGGCGCTGGATGGCGGCGGCACGGTTGACCACGCGGACGCTGACATTAATCTGCGGATACAGATTGAGAAATGCGCGCAGTAAATACGGCACCACATATTGCGCGGTATTCACCGCCACCAGTTTCAGTTCGCCAGCCACCTTGCCGTCCAGCTCAGCCAGGTCGGTCTGCAATTTACGCAGTTCGCCAAAAATACCTGCCACACTCTGCGCCAGCTTCTCGCCCGCGGCGGTCACAAACAGCCGACGACCGACGTATTCAAACAATGGCATCCCCAGTGCCTGTTCGAGCTGGCGCATCTGGCTGCTGACGGCCGGTTGAGTGAGTCCGAGCAGTTCTCCTGCCTTGCTGTAACTTTCCAGCTCATAGACGGCATAGAACACCTGTAACTGGCGAAATGTCAGGCGGCTGGCTAGTTTTTGTACGCTGAGGGGCATGTTTATTGGCTCTCGTGCTGTTTTATATAAGTAATACCTTATGTATCGGGTAAGAAATATCAATTTTTGCTTTTGGGTTGGGTTGTCTAAGCTGGTTTTACCCTCTCACTCCGGGACTACGAACGAGGAGTTCCCCATGCTGAAGAAAGTTCTTATTGCCAATCGCGGCGAGATTGCTGTCCGTATCGTGCGTGCCTGCGCCGAAATGGGCATCCGCTCGGTGGCTATCTATACCGAACCGGACCGCTACGCCCTGCATGTTAAGCGTGCGGACGAAGCGTATATGCTGGGTGAAGATCCGCTGGCGGGGTATCTCGATCCTCTGCGCATTGTTAATCTGGCTTTGGAGACGGGCTGCGATGCCATTCATCCGGGGTATGGATTTCTGTCAGAGAACGCTGGCTTCGCCCGTTTGTGTGAGCAAAAGGGGATAACCTTTATCGGGCCGAAGTCGGATGTGATTCACAGGATGGGCGATAAAACCCAGGCCCGTGATTCGATGCGTGCCGCGGGTGTGCCGATTACCCCCGGCTCGGATGGTAATCTGGCTGATCTGAATGAGGCGCTGAAACTGGCGGCTGAAATCGGTTATCCGGTGATGCTGAAAGCCACCTCCGGTGGTGGCGGTCGAGGCATCCGCCGTTGTGATTCGGCTGACGAATTAAAATCCCAGTACCCACGGGTTATTTCTGAAGCAACCAAAGCCTTCGGCTCGGCTGATGTGTTTATGGAAAAATGCATCGTTAATCCGCGTCATATTGAAGTGCAGATTCTGGCCGACAGCCACGGCAATGTGGTGCACCTGTTTGAGCGTGACTGCTCTATTCAGCGCCGTAATCAGAAGCTGATTGAAATTGCGCCAAGTCCGCAATTAACGCCGGAGCAGCGCCAGTACATTGGTAGTCTGGCGGTTAAGGCGGCCGCCGCTGTCGGTTATGAAAATGCCGGTACGGTTGAATTCCTGCTGACCGGCAACGAAGTGTATTTTATGGAAATGAATACGCGTGTTCAGGTTGAGCACACCATCACCGAGCAGATTACCGGGGTGGATATTGTGCGTGAGCAGCTGCGTATTGCCGCGGACCTGCCGCTCAGTTATCGCCAGGAAGATATTGCCTATCGTGGTTTTGCCCTGCAGTTCCGTATTAATGCCGAAGATCCGAAAAACGATTTCCTGCCAAGCTTCGGCCGTATTTCTCATTATTACGCGCCGGGTGGTCCGGGGGTTCGGGTCGATACCGCCATCTATACCGGCTATGAAATTCCGCCCTATTACGACTCTATGTGTTTAAAACTGGTGGTCTGGGCACTGACCTGGGAAGAAGTGATTGCGCGTGGGCAGCGGGCACTGGATGACATGCGCCTGCACGGCATTAAAACCACCGCACATTATTACCAGCAGATTCTCAGTAACGCCGATTTTAAACGGGCGGAATTCGACACCAGTTTTGTGCCGACCCATCCGGAATTATTGAATTATTCTGAAAAACGTCACCCCAGCGAAGTTGCGCTGGCCATTGCCGCAGCCATTGCCGCACACGCCGGCTGGTAATCCGCAGGAGGAATGAAGGATGAGTAACGTGAAAAAGATTGAAGTCACCGATGTGGTTCTGCGTGATGCACACCAGTCGCTGATTGCCACCCGTATGCGCACTGAAGACATGCTGCCGATTTGTGACAAGCTGGATAGCGTTGGCTACTGGTCACTGGAAGTCTGGGGCGGCGCTACCTTTGATGCCTGTGTGCGCTTCCTCAAAGAAGACCCGTGGGAACGCCTTCGTCAGCTGAGAAAAGCCCTGCCGAAGACGCGCCTGCAAATGCTGCTGCGCGGCCAGAATCTGCTCGGTTATCGTCATTACGCCGATGATGTGGTGGAAGCCTTTGTGCAGAAAGCGGCGGATAACGGCATTGATGTATTCCGTGTATTCGATGCGCTGAACGATCTGCGTAACATTGAAACCGCGATGAAAGCCGTCAAAAAAGCCGGTAAACATGCGCAGGGCACTATTTGCTACACCACCAGTCCGGTACACACGCCAGCGCTCTTTGTTGAGCAGGCGAAAGCCATGCAGGCCATGGGGGCTGATTCCATTGTGATTAAAGATATGGCCGGTTTGCTGACCCCTTACGGCACCTATGAGCTGGTGCAGGCCATTAAATCTGCGATTGACGTTCCGCTGGTTATTCACAGTCATTCAACGGCGGGTCTGGCGCCGTTGTGTCAGTTAAAAGCCATCGAAGCCGGTGCTGACCGTATCGATACTGCAATCTCTTCTTTTGCCTCAGGTACCAGCCATCCGGCGACCGAGTCGCAGGTTGCGGCGTTAAAAGGTACGCCATACGACACCGGTCTGGATCTGGAATTGCTGGGTGAAATTGCGGATTACTTCCGCGAAGTGCGTAAAAAATATCACCAGTTTGAAAGTGAATTTACCCGCGAAGATGTCTCCGTTCAGATCAATCAGGTGCCGGGTGGCATGATGTCGAACCTGGCCAATCAGCTGAAAGAGCAGAACGCGCTGGATAAAATCCGTGAGGTGTTTGCTGAAATTCCACGGGTGCGTGAAGACCTTGGTTTTCCGCCGCTGGTAACGCCAACCTCACAGATTGTTGGCACTCAGGCGGTGTACAACGTGCTGGCCGGTCAGCGCTATAAAACCATTACCAACGAAGTTAAGCGTTATCTGCAGGGCGGGTATGGTGCGGCGCCGGCACCGGTGAATGCGCAACTGCAGAAAAAAGCCATTGGTAGCGAAAGTGTGAACGACGGTCGCCCGGCGGATTTATTAAGCCCGGAAATGAACAGACTGCGCGATGACATTGGTGCTCTGGCACACAGCGAAGAAGATGTACTGACCTTCGCCATGTTCCCGGATCTCGGGCGTGAATTCCTGCAGCAGCGCGCGGATGGCACCCTGAAACCGGAAGAATTATTGCCACCGGATCAGAAAGGCAAAGGCCGTGCGGCTGAATCCATGGCGACCGAGTTCCGCATTGATGTTCACGGCGAAAGCTATGAAGTGGCCATTACCGGCGTTGGCGATTCCGGCGCAGGTAAACGCAAACTCTATCTGTCGCTGGACGGTATGCCGGAAGAAGTGATTTTTGAATCGCTGAACGAATACGTCGCTGACGGTGGCAGTCGTCAGGGGCGTAAGCGTGCGACACAGCCTGGCCATGTGACGGCGGCGATGCCGGGTAATATCGTTGATGTGCTGGTGAAAGAAGGCGACAACGTAGAAGCCGGGCAGTCGGTATTAATTGCCGAAGCGATGAAAATGGAAACCGAAGTTCACGCCAATATCGCCGGTACGGTTAAAGCGGTTTATGTCAGCAAAGGCGATCGGGTAACACCGGGTGAAGTCTTGATTGAAATCGGCTGAAACGCCGTAAACGGAAGGGAATAACCGATGCCTGATATCGTGGTCATGTTTTTCCTGCTGGGACTGGTTGCCGGATTGCTGCGCTCCGATTTATCCGTCCCCAAAGCGGCTTATGACACCCTCAGTCTGTTGCTGATGCTGACCATTGGTCTTAAAGGCGGCATGGCATTGCACGGCGCATTGCAGTGGAGTCTGCTGCTGGAACTGCTGGCCGTGGCGGCACTGGGAGCGGTTATTCCCTTGTTACTGATGCCGGTACTGCGCGTTATCCGTGGCGTCAGTCTGGCCGACAGCGCCAGTCTTGCTGCGCACTATGGCTCGGTCAGTGCCGGTACGTTTGCGGTTGTGTTTGCCTATGTCGATGGTCTGCAACTGGAAACCGGTGCTCAGGTCACCCTGTATCTGGTCATGCTTGAATTACCCGCCATTCTGGTGGCGCTGATGCTGTTCCGGAAACTGGGCCGTGCACAGGGTGATGCCCCGGTCAGTACCGGCAGCAGCCATTTCTGGCACGAAACCTTTACCAACCGTGGAGTGATTCTGCTGACGGGTGGGGTGGTTATCGGCTGGATGTACGGCTCACAGGAAGGGGCTTCGGTCACCGAGCTGTACACCAATGCCTTTAAAGGTGTACTGGCGCTGTTTCTGCTGGAAATGGGTCTGACCGCCGCCGAAACCTTGCGCCCCGTACCATGGCATCAGTGGCGTTTACTGATGTTTGCCATTGTGGCGCCATTCACGCTGTCCTTACTTGGTATTGCTGCCGGAGTGTTACTAGGGTTACCGCTGGGCTCTGTGGTGGTTCTGGCCACGCTGATTGCCAGTGCTTCCTATATTGCCGCACCGGCTGCCATCCGGACGGCAATACCGCAGGCTGATATCGGTCTGGCCATGCTGTTATCACTGGGGGTTACCTTCCCATTCAATGTCATTATCGGTATTCCGCTGTATCACCGCATGGCCGGGTTTGCGCTGGCCGCCGGATAATGTACTTCTGAATGAACGGCAACACAGGAAACCCAAAAAACAGGTTCTGTTTCCGCGCTTAATTACTTATTCTTGCCGTCCCTGACAGCCGGAGAGAATGTGTGGAACAAATTATTCGTGGCGTACTGAATTTTAAACAGAATGTGTATCCGCAACGGAAAGACCTGTTTGGTGCCCTCGCTGATGATGGCCAGAATCCGGATGTGTTGTTTATCACCTGTTCAGATTCCCGTATTGATCCGAATATGGTCACCGGCTCAGCCCCCGGCGATCTGTTTATCTGCCGTAATGCCGGTAACATCATTCCACCGCACTCCAACGAAACCGGTGGCATGACGGCCTCTATTGAATACGCAGTCGCTGTATTGGGTGTGCGCCATATTATTGTTTGCGGTCATACCGACTGTGGTGCCATCAAAGGCGCACTGGATATGACCAAACTCAAAGGCTTACCGCACGTAAAAGAGTGGCTGGGCCATTGCCGCTCGGCCATGGAAATTGTGCGCGAGCGCAATGGTATTCCATCCGATCGGTGTCTGGGTCATGAACACCTGAACGAAGCCATCGAAGAAAACGTATTGCAGCAGGTCCAGCATCTGCGTACTCATCCGGTGGTGGCAGCGAAGCTGGCCACACAGAAGGTCAGCATCCATGGCTGGGTGTACGATATCAAAAGCGGCGGTATCCGTTGCTGCGGCCATAACAGCGATACCTTTAACGATTTTTCTGCGCATTATGCCGAGCTTATTGCCAGCGTCGGAAAAGAAACGCAGCGCTGAAACCGGCGCGATAAGATGCTGCGCGCTCGCGCAGCACCACTGAATTATTTTTCTTTATAACGTGGCAGTACAAGATTCCAGCGGATGGCGCTCAGCCGTAACAGAAAAATAAAAATACCGGCAACCAGTGCGGCAGCACCAATATTCATATCGTTTTGCACCAGCACAATATACAGCAGTGAGCCACCCCAGGCGGCGGTGGCATACCACTGACCCTGAAAAACCAGCGGATCCTGATTAAGCAGAATATCGCGCAGAATGCCGCCAGCCACGCCGGTAATCACGCCCATAAACGACGCCACCAGAAAATCAGCACCAACGCCCAGTGCCGCCTGAGTTCCCGCGACCGTATATAAACCCAGCGCTGCGGCATCGGGAACCACAAACCAGCGGCCTGATAATTTAATCCAGCGTGCCAGAAAAAACGTGGCCAGCGCACCAAACCAGGTAAAAATCAGATAGCTGGAATCCGCCACCCAGAATACCGTGCGGTCGAGCAGGGTGTCGCGCAAGGTGCCGCCACCGAGGGCTGCACAGAATGCAATAATCATAATGCCGAACAGATCAAACTGTTTGCTGCGCGCATCCAGCACCCCGGCGGATGCCGATAAAATCGACGCAAACATGGTAGACCAGTACATCACTTCGGCGGTGCTCAGAACCATGATGATCGCCCGGCTTGAATCAGGGTTAAAAGACAGCGGCGCTTACAGCGCCGCATAACGATTTTGCAGATAGGCAAATACCGCGCGCATCCCCATCGCCTCGCCACCGACCGGGCGGCCCGGTAATTTACGGCGGTTCCAGGCCATGACGTCAAAATGCACCCAGGGGGTGTTATCAACAAAATGTTCCAGATAGAGCGCCGCTGTAATGGCGCCGCCAAACGGGCTGGGAACCGAGTTGACCAGATCGGCGATATCGCTTTTCAGTGAATCGCGGTACGCCTGATGCAGCGGCAGGTGCCAGACCGGGTCAGAGATGCGTTGTCCTACCTGCATTAAATCCGAGGCAAGCTGCATCTGGTTGGTGAAAAAGCCCGGTAATTCGGTGCCCAGTGCGACGCGGCAGGCGCCGGTCAGGGTAGCAAAATCAATAACCAGATCCGGTTTTTCACTCACCGCTTCGGTTAAGGCATCGCACAATACAAGACGGCCTTCGGCATCGGTGTTATCAATTTCAACGGTTGATCCTTTGCGGGTATTTAACACATCACCGGGGCGGAAGCTGTCCGCACTGACGGCATTTTCAACCGCCGGAATCAGTACGCGTAAGCGCACTGGCAACGGGTGCGCCATGATCAGATACGCCAGACCCACCACATGCGCCGCACCGCCCATATCTTTTTTCATGGTGCGCATGGCATCGGCAGGTTTTAAATCCAGGCCGCCACTGTCAAAGCACACACCTTTACCGACCAGAGTAACCAGCGGATGTTTTTCATCGCCCCAGCGTAAATCCAGCAGACGCGGAGCATGGGCACTGGCGCGGCCAACGGCATGAATCATCGGATAATGTTCGCTCAGCAGCTCATCCCCCACCACCTGCGAAAACTGTGCGCCAAATTCGTTCGCCAGCGTTTCCAGAGCGGCCGCCAGATGCTGCGGCATCATATCGGCAGCCGGAGTATTGACCAGATCACGCACATGGCGGGTCGCCGTAACCAGCTGTCGGGCATAATCCAGTGCGCCGCTGTCGGCCAGCAATAAACGCGCCTGCGGCTTGCCCGGTTTTACATAACGCTCAAAACGATACGCGCCGGCACCCCAGGCGAAGGCAATGCGGATTAACGCATCGGTATCGCTGATATTGCCGATCACATAATCTGCGGCGGGCAGCTGGTTGGCCAGCTCACCACAGGCAAACATATCGTCGAGGCTGTCGCAGACAAACAATGCTCCCTGCAAAGAACCATTCGCTGCCGGTAACAGCTGCACACCTTTACCGCTGTATGCACAGGCCTCAAGCCAGGCTTTAACGCTGTCAGCCTGTTGTTCGAGCCAGCGTGGAAAATCGCTGCTTTCAAGAATGGTAAGAGGGATACCTTGCTGGCCAGCGGCTAAAACATCAGACATGGAAACTCCGGAGAGACAGGAAAGCCAACAGTATAGGTAATTCCCGCACATTACAGAATGGGCGGTACCAGGGCCTGTCGACCTTGGTGGTGAGGAGTGGAAAGCGCTGGCAGACGTAACCGCTGTCATCGTTTAGAATGCCGCACTGTTTTATTCAGGTATTTCCGATGATGAACGAACTGATTCCTGAACTGATCGGCGGCACGCTGATTGGTTTGGCGGCCAGCCTGCTGTGGCTTGGCATTGGCCGCATAAGCGGAATGACCGGTGTGCTTTCCAGTCTGTTTTTGTGGCGCGAGCAGCAACGTCACTGGGCTTTCTGGTTTCTCGCCGGCCAGGTGCTGGCTTACCCGTTGTATGCGCTGCTGGGTCACAGTGCTCCCGTGCAACTGACCAGTAACAAGACTTTATTAATAGCCGCTGGCCTGCTGGTAGGGTTCGGCACCTACATCGGCAACGGCTGCACCAGTGGTCATGGCGTGTGTGGCATGGGGCGGTTATCGCTGCGTTCTGCGGTGGCGACCGTCACTTTTATGGTTGCAGGTATTGCCACGGTCGCCGTGATGAATCTGAGCGGAGGTGTGCTGTGAGCGCACGCATACTGAGCCCGCTGGTGGCCTTGGCCAGTGGTCTGATCTTTGGGGTTGGCCTGTTAATCTCCGGCATGAATGACCCGGCAAAAGTGCGGGCATTTCTTGATGTTTTTGCCGCCTGGGACCCGTCACTGATTGCTGTTATGGGCTCCGCTGTACCGGTATTTGCCGCATTCTTTTATGTCAGTAAGCGACGAAAAGCGCCTTTTTGCGCTGCAGTTTTCCATGAGCCGAAAATGACGCGCATCGACCGGCGTTTACTCACCGGTGCTGTCATGTTCGGAATGGGCTGGGGGCTGGTCGGACTTTGTCCGGGACCGGCACTGGTTAATCTGCTCGCCTTTGAGCCGGGCATATTCCTGTTTGTGCTGGCATTATTCGCGGGTAACCGCCTGGCGCACTGGCTGGTCGGGCCTGCACGCTGAATCTGTCTCAGGCGGCTTCATCGGTGCAGAGTGCTTGTGCGGAGAGCAGCACAGGAGAAACGGGAGCCTTAGACGTTGTTCGTTGGCTTTTGGCCTGCGGGCTGATCCGCGCAGAACGGATCGGGGCGGCGTTTATTTTTGCCTGACGGTTAAGGGCCATCGCCGCGCCGAATTGCTGGTTGATGCCGTGCAACAGATCGAAGTAGGCCGTCAGGTTGCGCGCTTGTCCCTGAGGTGTTTCTGCGTGGCGCTTAGGCTGAAGTTCCATCGGATTACCTTCCGTTGTGGTTGTTGATTCCGCACCATAACCGCCAGAGTCTGAACCTGAGCTGAATTGCGGTTTATTCAGCTTTTGTTCACCTGTCTCCGATATCCTGCTTAAATTGCCCGATACTGCTTACAGGTAACCCACACTTGATCTTTTCACTCTTGCCGTTACGGCCTCTGGTCAGTACTGCCCATTGTTCTTTGGCCGCGCTGAAGATGATGGCTGCTTTGCTGACGGTCGTGCTGTTACAGGGGATTGTCTCGCCGGCTCTTGCCGGGGAACGTGAACGGGACGAAGGGAATACACCACCCGCCCATGGCGGATCGGATTGGGTGGAAGAAACCATCACACCCAAAACAGAATGGGTTGAAGAAATATTCACTCCATTTAACCGCTGGGTTGAGCGTAAAATTCAGGGTAAGCCAACGACTGCAGAACCCCCTGCGCTGTCATCACCGGATGTATTCTCCCATCAGATTAATCCTCCCGATAATGCGATCTCTCCTCAGGAAGCCGGACGATTGTTGTTGCTGTTATATCCCGGCGAAATTCTGCGCATACATTTTGAGCCAGGCCCGCCAGCGTTTTATCTGATCAAACTGCTTGGCAGTAAAGGCAATATCGCCAGTTATTACATGCATGCCATCGACGGCACACTGCTGGATGACCTGCCGCCGGTTATTGACGTTAACCCGCAACCGGCCACGCAGAACAGAACAGAGGGAGAGCAGAAATGAAAATCCTGATCGTGGAAGATGATGCCCAGCTGCGAACCCAGCTGGCCGATGGGCTTGAGCGCAGCGGATTTCAGTGCCAGACGGCAGCGGATGGTCTGGAAGGGTATTTTCAGGCCAGTGAATATCCCTACGATATGGCCATCGTTGATCTCGGATTACCGAAGATTGATGGCATAGAACTGATCCGGCGTCTGCGCAAAGATGGCTGTGCTTTTCCGTTGCTGATTCTGACCGCCCGCGGGGGCTGGAAAGCCAAAGTCGAAGGACTGGAAGCCGGTGCTGATGATTATCTGGAAAAGCCATTTCATATTGAAGAATTAATTGCCCGCAGCCGCGCTTTATTACGCCGTATGACCGGACATTCTGCCGTATTGAAATCCGGCCCTCTGGCGCTGGACGTACAAAGCCAGCAGGTCAGCCTCGCCGGGGAGCGGCTGGAACTGACTGCGTTTGAATACAAAATACTGGAATATATGTTGCGTCATAGTGGTGAGGTTATTTCAAAAAATACACTGACCGATTATCTCTACGCGCAGGATTTTGACCGTGACAGCAATGTGATTGAAGTATTGATTGGCCGCTTGCGGAAAAAACTGGCTCAGGCCAATGGCTTCAGTCCGATTATTACACTGCGTGGCCGTGGTTATCAGTTTGTTGTGGAAAACCACGGATGCTGAATTCGCTGCGTTCACGGCTGATGCTGTTTACCACACTGCTGCTGGCAATATTAATGCTGGGCATCGGTATCTGGTTGTATCAGTCGTTTTATTATGCGCAGGTTAACAGCTTACAGGAACGGTTGCGGCTCCACAGTTATTCGCTGTTGTCGCTGGCCGATTACCGGTCGGGAAAACTCTGGGTTCCGGATTATTTACCGGAAGAGCGTTTCAATAACGCCGGTTCCGGTTTGTATGCCCAGATACTGGATGCCACGGATCGTATTGTCTGGCGATCCTTATCCGCAAAAAATTTACCCCCCGTCAGCGGGGGGGCAGTGGCCCCCGGAGAGTGGCGTTACAGTTTTGCGCGTATGCAGAATGATGAGTACATGATTGCCCGGTTAGGTGTCAGTTGGGGCGAAGCCGGTGATCATAATCCCCGGTTTAATCTGTTAATGATCGAGAATCTGGCGGATTTTAATCGGCAATTGGTGAACTACCGCAACAGTATGGACTATGCGCTGATAACCTTCGCCATCCTGTTAATTATTATGCAGTTACTGATTCTGCGCTGGGGGTTGGCGCCGTTAAAACGGGTAAGTCATGATCTGGAAAAATTACAGCGTGGTGAGCAGGCCGATTTAACCGGAAAGTACCCCCACGAATTGCAGCCACTGACCACCAATCTGAATCAGCTGCTGCAAAGTGAACGTGCTCAGCGTGAGCGATACCGCAATATGCTGGCCGATTTATCCCACAGTCTGAAAACGCCCTTGGCCGTCATGAGTGGTATGGTACAACAGGGAACGCTGAGCAATGAGGATATGCATGAACTGGAACGTCAGATTAATACCATGAGTGAGCGTATCCGCTTTCAGTTGCAGCGTGCGGTCAGTCAGGCGCAAAGCTTCAGCCTGCAGAAAGTGGCGGTTAAGCCGGTCGCGGAGTCCCTGCTTGCCGTTATGAAAAAAGTGTATGCCGATAAATCTCTGACATTACAACTGATCGCCGATGACGATGTATTTTTTCTCGGTGATGATAATGACCTGACAGAAATACTCGGTAATTTACTGGATAATGCCTGTAAATATGGCCGCAGCCAGATTCTGGTCCGTATTCAGCGTATAAATTCAGGCTGGCAGTTATGCGTTGAGGATGATGGCCCCGGCGTTGCTCCTGAGCAGCATGAGCGTATTGTTCAGCGGGGCGTACGTCTCGACAGTATGACGGCAGGTCAGGGGCTGGGGCTGGCATTGGTCAGCGATATTCTGGCATTGTATGACGCCCGCCTCCGTATCTGTGATTCAGCGTTGGGTGGGGCCTGTTTTGTACTGACATTTGATAGTAAGGGAGCTGTCTGACATGCAGATAGAAAAGGAGTTACCCCTGATTAAATCATTGAAAATATATGCTGTGCGCGTACTTCTGATGGGTGCGATAGCGTTTGTAACGGCCTGTTCCAGTGTAACCATCCGGCCTTATGGCGGCGAAAAAGATACCTCCCCACCCGATTATCAATCGAGCAAGGTTTTTTATCTTGCCGGTACTATCGGCGAACATGAAGTGAATACCAGTGTTATTTGTGGTGAGCGGCGCGTAATGCAAATGCAGGCGATTACCAGTCTGTCGGATTGGTTGCAGAGTATTTTTACGCTGCTGATCTATACCCCACGCACCGCCAAAGTATGGTGTGAACATCCGGCAGAGGAGAGTCGCGGTGGTTAAATTATTCCTTATATCGGCTTCCTGCGTATTGTCGGCCTGCAGCACGATTCATTTTACTCATGAACTGAGTAGTAACCGTCAACCGGCAGAACCCCTGCGCACTCAATGGCATGACACCACCATTGACGGCATGATCGAAATCAGCCCGCCAGTGAATTTATACCGTGATTGTCAGGGCAAGCCCTGGAGTCAGGTAACGGTGGAGTTCAGTTTTTCCAATGGTGTGGTGACAGGCCTTCTGAGTAGCGCACTGACACCGATTGCTCCGGTATTTGGCTGGGTCACACTGTATGCCCCCTGGTCTGTTGAAACCCGCTGTTCGCAACCGATCGTCGAGAGCCATGTTCGCGCACCACAAAGCGCTGCGGTGTATGCCGGTGAGTGATGTGTAATCAGGCCACCCTCACGGTTGTATCCATTTGTATCATCTTTTCCTGGATAAAAATGCGTCTTTCCGACGTTTTCTCCCGCTGATCTGCATGAGCGCTTTTCATATCTGACGCATCGTATCAGTACCGGTTCAGCTATCGGTCAGATGGCTTTCCGGCGTGGATATCGCGACTATCAAAACGATGGTGCAAATTGAATAAACTCTCCTTAGAATGCCTCTCCCGCAATTGTGTGCGGACATATTAACTCTAAAGGAAGAGAGAGGTTATGAAGACCATTACCATCATCGGACTTACCGGACTGATGTTGTCCGGTATGACTGGCTGTAACAGTAATAACAATAAATCCGATAACATCGATCAGGAATTGAGCGAGATTATCAAAACGCACAATCTCAGTTCTGATGCCAGCAATGGGCGTGATATCCCTTCAATTCAATCGGCAAAAGCTCAGTTGGGTATGCAGCTGTTCTTTACTACCGCATTGGGTGGTGATCAGGATACCGCTTGCGTCAGTTGTCACCACCCGGCATTGGGTGGCGGCGATGACTTATCCTTACCGATAGGCGTCGGTGCTGATTCTCCGGCATTGCTCGGCCCTGGGCGCAGTAGCTCTGGCAGTGTGTTGCCAACGGTTCCGCGTAATGCACCAACAACCTTTAACATTGCTCTTTGGGATCAGGTCATGTTTCACGATGGCCGTATAGAGTCATTGAGTAAAGTCCCCGGAAGAAATGGCAGTGCCGGAGGCATTCGTACGCCCGATTCTGCATTTTCCGTAGCGGATGAGAACGCCGGCGATAATCTGGTAACCGCACAGGCCCGTTTCCCGGTAACGTCTGAAGCTGAAATGCGTGGTACTGCTTTTGAAGCAGGACAAAATAATAATCGGGTGCGCGGTCACCTGTCTGAGCGTCTGGCCGGATTGGTGGACGAGCTGGCAAATCCTGATGTCGATGGCAGTGGTAAGAATGATTGGCAGGAACAGTTCGAAACCGTTTACAAGGCGGAGTCTGACGTTGCGGATCTGATTACTTACGAACGCATTGCTGACGCAATAGCCGCTTATGAAAGCAGTCAGGTGTTTGTTGCCTCGCCCTGGGCAAGGTATGTTGGTGGCGAGAAACATGCTCTGACTTCAGCACAAAAAAATGGTGCGCGTCTGTTTTTCACCGGTACAGACAAGGGTGGCGCCGGCTGCAGTTCGTGCCACCGTGGTGACTTTTTTACCGATGAAAAATTCCACAATATAGCCATGATCCAGTTCGGCGAAGGCAAAGGAGATGGATCGGATGGTGATGATGATTTTGGCCGGTTCCGAGAAACCAAAGAACTTGCTGATCGCTATGCTTTCCGTACACCGACCTTGCTGAATGTCGAAGTAACAGGACCTTATGGACATACCGGAGCTTACGATACGCTGGAGGGCATTATTCGTCATCACCTCAATCCTCAGAATGCGGTGGATGATTTCTTTGCCAGCAATCAGACCTGGTGCAACTCCATGAACCAATTCCGCACTGTTGCTGATTGTGATGTCCTATATCCCAATGCTGAGAAAAATACCCGCGCTGCGCTGAGCAAGCTGAGTGCTGATCAGGTTAATGGTTTGTCCGGCTTGAAGAATGGCGCACTGAATAGCAGCGATATTGCTGATCTGGTGAGTTTTATGCAGGCCCTGACCGATCCGTGTGTCAAAGATGCCGGTTGTATCGGACAGTGGATTCCGGATGTCAGTCAGACCGGGGCTGGTGGTCAGCAGCTGAATGCTGTTGATAATAACAGCCAGCCACTGATTGTTAATTAAGGACCCACGGAATAACTCTGCACGAGTCACGCCGCTCGTCAGAACAAGGCGGCGAATGCAGCGAAATGACGGGTCATTTTTGCATTCGCCAACACTGTTCCGCCACTCGTCCGAACGCTCAGAACTGGTAATTCACACTTAAATAAGTACGGCTGCCGCCCTGGTCCTTATCAAAGCCATGCGCATATCCCAGGCGGACCGGCAGGGTGAAACCATAAAGAACGACGACTTCCGTCATCAGCTCAGCCCCAATACTGCTCAGATAATGTGCTCTTGTATTTTCCTCCCAGGCGGCACCATGATCGGCAAACAGGTTGGCGTTTATGCCTCCCAATCCGATGGGAAATAAGTTCCAGCCACGTTCTATATTGGCAAGTGGGAAACGGTATTCGATGCTGTTTGTCTGTATGCGGTTACCTTGTTGCACATTTTCTTCGTAGCCCCGTAAGGCCCAGCGATCACGGCCAAATAATGATGGCTGCATTGAGCTTTCTTCTCCACCGAGTTCAAAGGGTTCCGGTTGTTCGAAACCGTATGCGCCACTGGTGTGCAGGGCCAAAACCTGATTTCCGGGTAAATCAATAAAGTGGCTGAGGCTGGCATTAATGACATCGCCGCTGTAATCACTGTCGAGATAATCGTTGGATTCCCACAGCAGAGTTGCCTGGGTTCCCCAGCTGATGGAAATCGACTGGCTGTACATTTCGCGGTTATCAAAATCCAGACGGGCACCGACAACCGAATTATGGCGGCTGTTTTCCAGTCGCAGTAAATCATCGGCAGGAATGTCGTATTCGTGGCTGCGGTTTATACCAGCGCTTAACTGCAGTTTATTTTCCAGAAAATCGACGATGTTAGTACGGGCCAGCTCTGTTGTGTCTTCACGGCGGATGCGTTGCAGCTTGTCATGAAGGTTGAGGTAATAGCTGTGGTTGCGCTGAGCCAGCAGCTGCCATTGATTATTGTAGGAATAAACAATATTACCGCTGGCAATATCGTTCGTGGTGTCGGCGAATAAGGTCGTGCTGTATTGGTGTCGCCCAAGCGCATCCTGGCCGGAAGTGCTGAGGCCAATGGCATTGTATTCACCATTGGCTGAGAATATCGGAAACCATTGCTGCGGCATCAGGCTTGACCACGGACTGTATTCTTCAGCAGCGGAATGTGGCTCTGTTCCGTTATACAGAGGTGCATAGTCATACTGACTTTTCAGGTCAGATACCGGAAATGTTGCCAGTGCTTTTTGTTCCTCAGCGGGCAGACGAACGTGACTGAACCCCTGCGCCTGATAACTCTGAAAATAAATATCGTTACCGACCAGCACCGGCTGCACCGCGCCACCTAATAAATGGGTTATCTGGGTAACTTCATTATTGGCCAGATTCAGGCTGAAAAGATTATAGGTTGCGTCGCTGCTGGGCAGATCTGCCCCGTGCATCACACTGTAATTGGCGCTGTATACAATGCGTTGATCATCGCGGCTGAAATTCGGACTGCTTTCATTTGCGCGGGTGTTGGTCAGTGGTTGCCAGTGTTGTTTGTCATCCTGCAGGTTCAATAATTCAAGATTCCAGCCCTGTTGAGCACGTTTGATACTGGCGACGATTTTTTTACCGTCATGGGATATGGCGTAATCGCTGAGCACATCATCCAGTGATCCCTGCCACAGGGTGCGGATAAATGTGCCATTGCTATCCAGCATATCCAGTTGGCTGATGCCGGCCTGAATCCGCTTGGCAATTAAATAGGGCTGCTGCGGATGACCGGCATTGTGCATCCAGCGTACAGCGCGATAGCGCTGATTGCTGGTAAGGCGTTGTTCGCGCCCGTTGCGCATCACAAAAATATCGCTCCAGCCGCGCAGGTCGGCACGGTCAGTAATGCGTGTGTAGGCAATATCCCCCTGAGCGCTGACATCCAGACTGAGCATGCCGGTTGTTTGCAGTAACAATTCATGCTCAGGCTTGTCGGTGTGGCTTATTGCCCCGCGGACTTTTACCAGGCTGTTGCGGTCTTTACCGTTTGTGCGCAGATAATAATAATTCTGGCCATCGCTGGCGGCGGCATCCATCGATAAGCCTTCGTCGCTGATGGTTTGCACCGGAGTGTCTGCGGTTTTTTTCAGTTCAGCAATTTGCGGTGCAAAGCGCTGCTGTAACCAGACCGTAAACTCCTGCCACAGCGCTTCGTGGCTTTTGCCGAAGATGTTGCGCGCATCATGGTTCTGGAAAAAGTACGGCACAATATTGCGCGAATATTCATTCAGATAAGCGCGGATTTTGTCATCGCCATAGGTGTCGGCGATAAACTGCCAGTAGTAGTAGCCGTACAGATAATGTTTACCCAAAGGCCAGTCGCGCAGGGTAACTACGGCCTGAGATAAATCGTCGATACCGTTAATCACTTCCATGCGCATCATCATGTCATAAACGGCGCTCTGGCCACGGCCAAATCCCTGCGCCGCATTGGTTTCTTTATACACGGCCAGGCCTTCAATCATAAATCCCGGCGTATAAGCATGGGGAAACGTCAGCGGATTGCGCCCCAGTACTTTCCGCACGGCGGCCGGGATGCCACGCGCCATATCAATGTGAATGATGTGCGTCAGTTCGTGGGTGATCAGCAGGTTGAGCCAGTCGTCATAGGCTTCCAGAGTGCTGTTGCCATCCGGTGGACTTAAAAATAACCGTATCTGATTAAACGGTTCCGGATGTGCCCAGCCGTTGGAGTAGTCAAAATCGTCGGTAAGCACCACGTGGATGCGGTCTTTGGGGGTCCAGCCAACGTCGTGGGTCAGGTCAGTCCAGGCGCGTTCGGCAATGACCGCCGCCCGTTCAGCATGAGCTTTATGGGCGGTAATAAAATGAAAATAGAAGTGCTCGCTGCTGAACGTCTGCCATTCCACGCCCGGTAAATCGGAGCTGACAGCAAACGGATTGTCAGCATGCACGGTTGCAGGCAGCAGCATGGCCGGACTGACGAGCAGCAGGCTGATGGCTGTGGCCAGTAAGGATTTACGGCCCGCGAGTGTTTCCGGTGAATAGGGTTTTTTCGTGTTGGCCGATGATAACGTCAGGCGCAGGGTGGTCATAAAACAGTCTCCGTTAAAGTCGGAGGCAGTGTGGAACCTGGCCACTGAACCCACAGTGAACCGTCAGGCGGGGATTTATTCAGCCAGTGTTCAGCTATCAGCGTGCGGTGGGATTGTTGTACAAAGATTGATCCACCCTGCGTGGTCTGGTAGACTCCGCGCTCCTTTTTATCCGTATATTGGCCTTCGGGCGAACAACGGACTCCTTGCCTTACCGGATGGGCCGGAAGGCTGACTACCCATAAGGAGTTGACAATGCGTCACTACGAAATCGTTTTTCTGGTTCACCCAGATCAAAGCGAACAAGTACCTGCAATGGTTGAGCGTTACAAAAACTCAATCGAAGCTGCCAACGGCACGATTCACCGTTTCGAAGACTGGGGCCGCCGTCACCTGGCTTACCCAATCAACGACGTGCATAAAGCCCACTACATCCTGATGAACATCGAATGTACTCAGGAAGTTCTGGACGAGCTGACCACCAACTTCCGTTACAACGACGCTGTTCTGCGTAACATGGTGATCCGTTGTGATGAAGCCATCACCGAAATCTCTCCGATCAAAGCTGCTGAAAGCCGCGAAGATCGTCGTCGTTCCGAGCCTCGCGCTGAGTCTGAAAGCGCTGCGGATGATGCGGATGACGCTGACGAGATCGATTCTGACGATAACGCTGAATAAGAGAGGATTTGAGTCATGGCACGTTTTTTCCGTCGTCGTAAGTTCTGCCGTTTCACTGCTGAAGGCGTAAGCCAGATCGACTATAAAGATCTGGATACCCTGAAAGGCTACATCACTGAAACGGGTAAAATCGTACCAAGCCGTATCACTGGTACCCGTGCTAAGTATCAGCGTCAGCTGTCTACAGCGATCAAGCGCGCGCGCTACATTGCTCTGCTGCCGTACACTGATCAGCACGACAACTGAGTTCGCCTTTCCAGGCTGGCTGCGTTGGTGCTGCGGCGTTAACAATGCCCTCGGAATGCTCACTGGCTTTTGCCAGAACGCCTGAAAAGGCGGCCCGTAGGGCGAGCGAAGCGAGTAAGTATCACGTATACACTGCGCTTCCCGGGGCATTTTCGCCTTGCTTCATCGGCCTCGCCGACGCTTGGTTTGCGCAATTGAGTTAATAGTATGAAAGCACTGGCACGTTGGGCTATGACCGGACGCTGGCAGGCAGTGATTGCTGCCGGTGGCTGTCTGGCTGTGCCTTTGCTGTTCTGGATCGGAGCAGCCATTCTGGCGCTGGTTATCCTGCGTCAGGGTGTCCGTGAAGGAGGACAGGTGGTTTTATGGGCGGTTTTACCGGCCATCGCCTGGAGCGCTGTTGGCGATCCGACTCCTTTACTCGTTGTTATTGGCACCAGCGCCATGGCAGCGTTGCTGCGCTACAGCATTCGCCTTGATTGGTCGGTGCTGTTGGCTTGTGGTCTGGGTGTGGTGGCGTATCTGTTGTTGCCGTTGCTGTTATCTGAGGTCTTGCCTCAGGTCGTGGCCAGCAGTGAAACCGCCGTCAGCGGGGCGTTAAAAGATCAGCCGGAGTTACTGGCGCATCTGCAACCCCTGATAGCACCGATGATCAATGGAGTGCTTGCCGCTCTGCATGTGCTGGTATTTACTTTGTGTCTGTTACTGGGACGCTACTGGCAAAGTGAACTGTATAACCCCGGTGGCTTCGGTGCCGAGTTTAAACAGCTGCGTTTGCCTCTGGCCTTCAGCTTGCCGGCGGTGCTGGTTTGTCTGACTGCCGGACAGTTGCAGCCGGAACTGGCAGGATTAACGCCCGTATTAACGGTACCGTTAATGATCGCTGGTCTGGCCTTGTTCCATGGTGTTGTGAAGATTTCACAGGCCAGTCCGAACTGGATGTTGCTGGTGTATCTGGCGCTGATTCTGTTCGGGCCTTACATGTACACATTACTAATTTTCGTAGCGCTGCTGGATAGTCTGCTGAACATCCGCGCGCGACTAAAAGACACGGCGGATAATGCATAGCCGCCCTGTAATGAGGATTTTAAGATGCAAATTATTCTGTTAGAAAAAGTAGCCAACCTGGGTTCACTGGGTGAGCAGGTTAATGTTAAGCCAGGTTATGCCCGTAACTTCCTGTTCCCACAGGGCAAAGCGGTTCCTGCAACCAAAGCCAACGTTGAGCACTTCGAAGCCCGTCGCGCTGATCTGGAAGCTCAGGCTGCTGCCAAACTGGCTGATGCACAGACCCGTAAAGAAAAAATCGAAGAAATCGAACTGTCTGTTGCTGTTAAAGCGGGCGACGAAGGCAAACTGTTCGGTTCTCTGGGCAACCGTGACATCGCCGACCTGGTTTCTCAGGCTGGCGTTGAAGTGAGCAAGGCTGAAGTGCGCCTGCCAAACGGCCCTATCCGCGCTGTTGGCGAATTCGACATCGCGATTCACCTGCACGCAGAAGTGAACGCAACTCTGAAACTGCACGTCGTAGCAGAATAACTCAGAGGCTTATGGTTGCTGGTCTGGCGGATGCCGTCTGGCAGCGATGAGCATAATAAGGCACTATTGGCAGCCTGCTGATAGTGCCTTTTTTATGCCCGCCTGTCCGGTGGAGCCGGGTCGCTATCGTCCATTATCGTCTGATCATCTCCGGGAATCGTCTGCATGAGTGAAGAGTATTCTGCGCAGCCACATGAGCAGAGGCAGGAAAGCAGTCAGCGTACACCACCGCATTCGGTCGAAGCCGAACAGTCGGTGCTGGGATCGCTGATGCTGGATGAGCGTGCCTGGGAACGTGTGGCTGAAACCCTGCAGGACAACGACTTTTACCGCCACGATCATCGTCTGATTTTCCGTGCCATCCGGCATCTGGTGGATCAGGAGCAGCCCATCGACGTGGTGACGGTTGCTGAAGAACTGGAAGAACGCGGCAAGCTCGACGGTGTCGGAGGCGCTGCTTATCTTAGCCGTCTGGTCGATATGACACCGTCGATCGATAACTGCGCTGCCTACGCCGAGATTGTGCGCGAGCGTGCACAGCAGCGCCGCCTGATCGAAGCCGCTGCCGACATTATGGCCAAAGCCTACGAGCCGGAAGGCGAAACCTCGCTGACGCTGGTCTCCGATGCCGAAAAAGCCATCGCCCAGATTGCCGAAGGCAGCCGCAAAGACGGTGGTCCTCAGCTGGTGGCTCCGATTCTGAAAAATACCCTTGAACAGCTTGATCAGATGTTCAATCAGCCCGATGGTCTGACCGGTATCACCAGCGGTTTTCATGAGATCGACAACCGTACTTCCGGCTGGCAGAAAGCGGATCTGGTGATTGTTGCCGCGCGTCCGTCGATGGGTAAAACCACCTACGCCATGAACCTGGTTGAAAATGCGCTGCTGGCAACCAAGCGGCCCTGCCTGGTGTTCAGTCTGGAGATGCCATCGGAATCCATCGTGATGCGTATGCTGTCGTCCATTGGCAAGATCGATCAGACCCGCATCCGCTCCGGTAAATTAATCGACGAAGACTGGCCGAAATTATCGGCGGCGGTCAATCTGTTAAAAGACCTGCCGCTGTACATCGACGACACACCGGCACTGACGCCGCAGGAAATGCGCGCCCGTGCGCGTAAGGTCTACCGTGAAAACAACAACGATCTGGCGCTGATCATGGTCGATTACCTGCAGCTCATGCGGGTATCCGGGCCGTCGGAAGGCCGTACTCAGGAAATTTCGGAAATTTCGCGCACCCTGAAAGTGATCGCCAAAGAATTTAATTGTCCGATGATTGCCCTGTCACAGCTTAATCGCTCGTTAGAGCAGCGACCGAATAAACGTCCGGTCAGTTCCGACCTGCGGGAATCCGGTGCGATCGAGCAGGATGCCGATATCATTCAGTTTATTTACCGCGACGAAGTGTATAACGAAGATACGCCGGACAAAGGCGTCGCTGAAATTATTACCGGTAAACACCGTAACGGACCGATTGGTATTGACCGTCTGGCCTTTATCGGCAAATACACCCGCTTTGAGAATCTGGCCCGTCCTTATGACGGCGGCGATGATGAGTATTAATTAAAAATCCGCCAGCAGCGGCAGGCGGATTTTATCTTCTGGATATCTGCATGAAATTTACCCCCGAATTATCCTTTGATGGCGGTCGTGTACGACCGCTGACCTACGATGACGTGGACGCATTATTCGCGCTGTATCAGCAACCGGAATTACCCGGTCAGCGGGTGCTGGATAATAAAGACAATCTGGTCCGTATGGTGGATCTGAGCGTGCAGATGGCGGCGACTCAGCGCGGCATGATGTGGGCGCTGGACGTGGATGATCACATTATTGGCATGGTCAGCGCTTTTGACTGGCAGCCATCGTTATTGCGTACGATGTTGCGTGTCGATGGTTTGCCGCAATTAACACTGGGAAAGCGCCGTGCTGCGTTAAAAGTGTGTATGGATTTTATGGCCGATAAATATCATCTGCGTAATTTTGGTTATCAGTGGATTGACGGGCAGAACGACGCCATTAAAACCATGCTCACTGATCTGGGTTTTCAGCAAAGCGCGCTGATGCGTGACGCCTGGCGCACGGGGGAGCAAACTTTCGCCGATGTGGTGCAATTTAATTGCGTACTGGATAAGCAAAAGCCGGTAGCCGGACGCCTCGGTGAACATGGTGCGATTAACCCCGGTCAGAATCTGAATGCGGCAGACAATAACAACGGAGATGACCTATGAACTGGAATTTTCCGGCCGGTAATTTCACTCTGCGTCTGCCGCTCGTGGATCAGGATGGCCCGGCCCTGTTCAGTTTGTTAAAAGAACAGACGCGTGTTGACCATATTCCGCGCTTAGCCATGAGTGTCGAAGCGCAGGCGCTGGATGAACTGCGCCGTATGGCCATGCGTTTTGAGACCCGAGAAGCTGCTTTCTGGCTGGTGGAGGGTCTGTATGACAAACAGCTGCTGGCGCGCATTGGCATTCAGAAAATTAACTGGATGCTGAGCAGTGCGCAATTACAGTGGGAATTAACGGATGGAGCCGACCTTCCGGTATTGCAGGAAGTGCTGCCCGCCGTCCTGAATTTCTGTTTTGCTGAACTCGGTCTGCACCGTATTGAAATGCGTCTGCGTGCCGGTTCTGAGTCGCACGAAACGCTGCTGCAGCAACTGGGTTTTCACTACGAAGGTTGCCTGCCGGCTCAGATTGAATATAACGACACCAGTGTCGGTCTGGCGTTGTACTCCAGATTATCGACAGACTGATTTGAATTGAGTGCGAAGGGACTCGTATTGACGCACACAATCTTAAGACTTATTGGCTTATCTTTGCTGTGGATGGCAGCCTCCTCCGCAATGGCGGGTAAACTGGATAAGTTTGAAGAATCGGCAACGACCCGATCCTCCGGCGGACATTCCTCTTCAGGCTCCGGATCGGATTCAGGCGGTGATTCCGGATTAGGTGACGATCTGGCGTATGCATTACTGCGGCCGGTTGCCAGGTTTATGGTTGAAGCAACCATTGCCATTCTGGCTTACGGTCAGGAGGGCAGCCAGCAAAAATCAGATGAGCGTTGGGACGGGCAGTTACCTGAGGGCGAAGAATCTTCGTCGGCATTCGCCATTCCGCTGCTGAGAGCCGATATCAACAGCGGTTCAGGAACGGATGTTTATTGGAATGATCTGCGGCTTGAAGGCGGTTATGGCAGTGCCAGCGTGTTTTACCGTAATTCACTTTATGGTGAGTATGAGGCTGACGATTCTATGCGGATTCAGCAAAAAGGTATTCTTTACCGGCTGTTTTATGGTGGCAGGCTGGAGCTGCATCTGGGGTTGGGCAGTTACAAGTTGAGCGGCAATGCAGAGCATAACGATATCGCATTGTATTCCGGCCTTAATCTTCAGCTGGGCAATAAGCTGTGGATTGATGTGCACCGCGCTTCGTTAACGGGCTGGAATCTGAATCTTGGCGATACCGAAGTAGCGTTCGTTTACGGCGAGCAGTCGCTGTTTGGTCGTTTGGGCTATCGTCGGCTGAATGCCGATGGGGTTGTGCTGGATGGTTTAAGCCTGGGTCTGACGTTGCTGTATTAATAACGGTATTTATGGCATGAGCAGACGGACACGCCACTGTGGTAAAACCCCACCGTGGCGTTTTTATTGCCTGTTTTCCTGCGAATTATTGAAACGCCCACTGCATTTTTAACCACAGTGTGCGCCCGGGTTCATTAATGCGGGTGGTGCTTTCGTAACCCGGAATCGCCGCGCCGCTGCGCGAAATATGTTCGGCGTAGGTCACGTCAAACAGGTTGTCGATACCGGCAGTCAGCAGCATATCGTCCATTGGGCGATAACCGGCATTCAGCGAGAACACGTTAAAGCCACCGCTTTTACCAATATCCTGGCCGACAATATTACCGCTGCCTTCAGCCACGCGGTTCTGCTCATCCACTAAGCGCCATAACGCACCGGCTGACCATAAGCCGTTATCGTAATTCAGACCGACGCGGGCTTCGAGCGGAGGCATCTGGCCCAGTGCGCGGTGGTCGCTGTCGTTTTCGCCATGCACCCAGGCGAGGGTGGCGGTGCTGTTCCAGCCGGGGGTAAATTCCCAGCGGCTGTCAGCTTCGGCACCGTAACTGGTGGCGTCGATATTGCGTGCATTACTGGCAAAGGCACTCACATCCGGCAGGGTTTCAATCAGGATGTAATCTTTGTGCCTGGTATAAAATGCCGACACCGAGGCCTGCACATCCGTGCTGTTGTGTAACGCGCCGATGTCCAGTTGGGTGGTTTTTTCCGGCGCAATATCAAAGGTCGATGCCATGCCGGTCATCATGGTGCTGGTCGCCGCCGGGTTTTTACTGCGTTCCCAGTAATCGGCGGCACGTTCGCTGCGACCCAGACCCGCGTATAACCGATTGGCGCTGTTCAGCTGGTGCTCGTAACGGATAAAACCATTGCGCAGGGTGTTGTTGTCATCCATGCCGCTGGTGGTTTTATTGATGCGTAAATCTTCGGCTTTATCTTTATTCATGCGCACACCGGCATGCACGCTGTGGCCAGCGGTATAGCGGTGATCCAGTTCGGCATACATACCATGGCTGGCGAAGCGCATGTCATCCACACGACTCAGGCTGTCGTAATCCGGTGTGGTCATCATGCTGCTGGCTTTACGCAGGGCGTGTTCGTTGCGCTGGCTATCAACGCCGATTTCCAGTTCGGTCGAGTCGCTTAATGCCAGCGTGCTGCTGAGGCTGGCGCCTTTGGTTTCACGGTCCGGGTTGGAAACCATGTTCATGCCGCTGTTAGCGCGTAATGAATAATTATCCATCACGTGGTCAACGTAATTACGGTAAATACGGGCTTTTACGTTATTAAGCAGCGGCGAAATATTGTCCTGTTCGTAGCTCAGGCCTAAGTTGGAACGAGCGAATTTTACTCCATCCATGCCCCGGTCACCGTAGCGCGCTTCCCCATCGCTTTTCGCACCGCTCAGTTCGATACGGGTATCGTTATCCGGCGTCCAGCCGAGTGCTGCATGGGTACTCCAGCGGGTGTAGGCCGAGTGCACTTCGTTGCCGTCGCCGTCTTCGTAGTTATTGGCGTCGGAGCGGGTGCCGCTTACATCGATATAGCCTTTCTGACCACCGGCCAGCAGGTGGGCAACCTGATCGTTACGGTCGGTGCTGCCTGCCAGCAGACTGACGTCGCCCTGTACCGGCGTTGTGGAAAAATCCGGCGCAGCGCGTTCAAACATCACCACACCGGCACTGTTGCCGGGGCCGTATTTAACCGTTTGCGGGCCTTTTAATACGGTCACTTCGTCATAGGCTTCGGGGAACACATAAGCGGTGGGCGGGTCCATACGCATGCCACAGCCGCCGAGAATCATTTCGCCATCCAGCAATACACCCAGACGTGATGCTGCCATGCCACGGAATACCGGATCACCGTCGGTACCGCCTTTGCGGATCACGGAGAAGCCGGGAATATTTTTTAATAAATCGGCACCGTCATGGGCCGGAACAGGCTGACGCGGGGCTTTTGGGTCGGTGCTGACGGTCAGTACGCCACTCATTGGCGGAGCGGTAATCACCATAGGTTCCAGTTGGGTTATGGCTTCTGCCGTGCCAGCACCGCTTGCCAGAGCATTTTGTACGCTGAGGGACGTTATCAGAACGGATAACAGGGAAGGTCGGAAAGCCCGCATAAATACTCCGCAGTCAAAGATTATCGGCGCGCAGGGTAACCTCAGCGGTGCTGGTGTGGGATGCGACAGGGTGTCGCAGGTCTGATACGTGTCAGTTATTGCTCTGCCAGACACTGGTCTGGTTTGCTTAGGGCCTGTTAACACTAATTAAACAGGCCTGTTATTGGCTAAAAGTTTCTCAGACAAGGCGCTGAGAGTGTGGCCTAACGGGTTAAGCGAACGAACAGCAACGCAGGATGAGGAATTTTTAGCGATAACCCTTCGGGCTGAGGCCAGTTTTCCCCATGAACATCGTCGTTCGTCATTCATTTAACCCGTTAATATCCCTCCTCACTCCTTGTTCTGAGAAAAACTGGCTCTCAGCAGGCCCGATTCACTTAGTGTTAACAGGCCCTAGCGAAAGGTCTGATGCCTGAGGATGAGTTGCGGTGTTAAGGTCATTCTACTGTCACACAGGCAGGTCATAACAACACCATCACCCGCCCCTGACTGATATGAGGCCTTTTATGGCAGAACGATACGACTCTTCCGCGCTGAGCGAACGCCATCATCGTCCGGGCAATCCGCGTATGCTGCTGGTTGCATTGTTGCTGCTGGTGGGGGTGCCGACGCTGGTATTTCTGTTTCTGGCACCGGCGCAGAATGAACAGGCTGCCAATGTGGATACCTTTACTACCGCTGTGGCCGAGCAACGGGCATTGCGGCTGGATGATGGTTCGGAACTGCGCCTGCAGGAAAACAGCAGTGTGGCGGTGCGTTACAGCGCCGAGCAGCGCCGCGTCCAGCTGTTGCAGGGAGAGGTTCTGTTTATCATCGCGCCGGAAACAAGCCGGCCATTCTGGGCGCAGGCCGGAACCCTCCGGCTGCGTGCCGATGCCAGTGCGTTTGCATTGCAGATGGGTGACGGGGTTATCAGGCTCGAAGTGCTGGAAGGCAGTGTTCGCGCGCAGTCCGGCGGTGGCGTTCAAACCCTGAATGCCGGCGAGCGGGTAGAGCTGGCCCTGAATCACTGATTGAATTCCGGCATCATTGTCCCCTTTTGGCGCTTTGTAGCGTCTTCTTCCTCTGGGAGCAGCGCAGGGCTGCTCAGCCGTTGCGGTTTAATTCAGAGGGTTATTCATCATGTTGTCATCCGCCGCTGGCAGATTGCGCCCTTCTGTATGTGATGTCGGGGGCTCCATGTCAGCAGGCAAGCCATATTCTGCCGGGGTTAAGCGTACGCTTCAGCCACCTCAGGCGTATGCTCAGCAGCTGACCGAGCATCTGCCGAATATCCGCAATTTCATCGCCAGCCGGGTGTATAACCATCAGGATGTGGACGATCTGCTGCACGACACCCTGGTGCGTTCATTAACGGCGGCCGCCAAAAGGCCGGTGGATAATCTGCTGGCATACAGTCTGACCGTGGCCCGCAGCGTCGTATTTGATTACTGGAACCGCAACCGCCAGCAGCCATCCGGCTGCGATAGTGTGCCGGAAATGGCGTCAGTTTCATTGGACGAAGAACATATTCAGGCGCAGAAACTGGAGCAATTTGAGAAAATTCTGCAGCAACTGCCACCCCTGAGACGGCAGGTGTTTATCATGCGGCGATTGCAGGGCAAATCGCGTGAAGACATTGCCCGGGAATTAAATATGAACGTCGAAGCGGTTAAAAAGCACATCACCAGAGCCACGCTGAGTATTGCGGAAGCCATGGAAAAGAGCGGCTGTTGATCCGGACAGGCCCCAGCGCGGAATATGCGGTATATGACGATACAAATAACAGACAATGACATTCGCGAACAGGCAGCCGACTGGTATGACCGGCTGCATGAGCTGAACGGGGAAGAGCAGCAGCAATATCAGCGCTGGCTGATGCAGAGTCCGCAGCACGCCGCTGCCATGAGCTGGTTGCAGCAACAGCTGGGTGAACACGACGAGGCGCTATTAATCGCGCTGGAACGGGTGGCCACAACCAATCACAACGCCTCGTCAGTTGCGGCAGAAGAGGGCGCAGCGGTTTTGTCAGCCAGAGGGCAACGATTGCGGCACACAGGGTTGCAACGGTTACTGTCAATATCCGGCTTGCGCTGGTGGCCGGTACCGGCGGCGCTGGCCATGACGCTGGCTCTGGTGCTGTTTTATCCGCTGTTTCAGCAACCGCCTGCACCTGCTGTTCAGCCGCTCAGTCTGAAGACGGCGGTGGGGGAACAACATTACGAGCGTCTGGCGGATGGTTCGGAAATACACCTGAATGCCGGTTCGGCGGTGTCAGTGGCGCTGGAAGAAAATCAGCGGCGGGTCAGCCTGATGCAGGGCGAAGCGTTCTTCTCTGTCGCCGCTGATAAGCAACGGCCATTTTATGTCGATACCGGCAAGGTGCAGATCCGGGTTGTTGGTACCGCATTTAATGTCGATAACACGGCGGATACCGTCAGTGTTGTGGTCGGACACGGTGAAGTCCGGGTGACACTGGCCGAACAGGAATGGACGTTGCATGCCGGTGATGGATTGCGCATCCGTGATGGGCATGGTGAACGCTTTCAGCAGGAAATAGCCTCAGGCTGGCGTCAGGGCTGGCGCCATGCTGAGGCGGAGCCGCTGGCGGATGTGGTGGCACATCTGCAGCGCTATTCACCCCGGCCTATCCGTTTGCAGGGGATCGAGCAGACACTGCCGTTTTCCGGCCGTTATAACCAGAGCGATGTGGAAGGAACCCTCAGTCTGATTGCCAGTTTGTTTGATCTGTCACTGCAGCTCAGTGACGATCTGATACTGCTGTCGGGCCATGATCCGGAAGCACACTGAAGCGCAACGGCCCAGGCGCAGCTGGCGCTTTGTGAGTCAGCCATTCTGGCTTTGCCTGTTATGGCTTGCCAGCCTGCCGGCACCAGCGGCTAACGGCTGCTTTTATGATGGCGTCAGCCAGACCACTCTCAGTCACATTATTCAGCAGGTATCGCAGCAATATCAGCTGGCGGTGCTGACCCGTCATCCACAGCCGGATCAGATCTGGCTGGCGCAGCCACTCGGCGATTGTTCGCTGACCGAATTTCTCAACCTTGTGACCAGCGGCAATGGCTGGCACTACCGCCAGACGGCGGCGGGCGTTGTGCTGTTTTCCGGGCCGCAAGCGCAGACCGACGTCGTGGACAGCAACGCGCCGGAAGAGGTTATCGTGACCGGAGTGCCTTTTCTCCGCGATCCTTTACTGGCCAGCCGCTATAACAGCAATACCCTCAGCACCCGCGCGACACTGTCCCGCGGGCAATTAGCCGGAAATCATGACCTTACCTCGTCCATCGCGGCGACCAGTGCGGTGGCCTTCAGTCAGGAAGCCGGAATGGACCGTAATCTCAGTATCCGTGGTCTGGATGCTGACTTTACCCGGGTGTTGGTGAACGGCATGCCAATGTTGGTGACAGGGACCAGTATTGATGCGCGCGGAGCCGTGAATAACTCACGCAGTTTTGATTTTGATATGTTGCCGCAAGGGCTCTTTACCCAGGTCGAGCTGGATAAATCCGGTGCGGCACGCAGTGAAGAAGGCGCCATTGCCGGTTCTGTCGATTTACGCACACCGCTGCCGCTGGATGATAACAGTGCCGCGCGGCAATGGTTTGCCCTGCAGCGTGAAAGTAATCTCAGCCATGATGGTAAGGGTTTTACCTTGTCCGGCGGGTTGCAGGGTATTCACGATCAGGCCGAAGGCGGAAATATTGGCTGGTTACTGGGGTTAAGTTACCGCACCCGGACAACCCGCGAGCGGGGATTTTCTACCGTACGCTGGCAAACCGCCGACTGGGGCGAACAATCGGCGTTAACGGCGGAACAGCAGGCGCAACTCGACAGTGGCGACATCTTTTATCCGCGCCATAACCGCTACGATATTCTGGATCGTGAGCAGATTTCCTACGGAGTAAACAGCGCGCTGCAATGGCACGACAGTGATTGGGGCGATTTTGACCTGACGGCTTTTTGGGCTCGCAGTCAGCAAACCATGCACGAATACCATATCAGTTCAGCCGGGCTGAAAACCCAGGATCTGAGTCATATCCGGGTTAACGATTTTGAAACCAATCATTCGGGCATGGTATACGGCGATTTTTCCGGCGTTGATATCCGCAGCGAACACAATTACGAAACCGACCAAACCCGCCTTGGACAATTAAAATTTGACTGGTATTTACCGCTGTCAGAGCGCGTTCGTCTGCATTCGGCGCTGGGATATCAGCGCTCGGATTTTAACAGTCCGGATCACGATAAGGTCACGCTGATGTCTTACGCTCAGGATTTCAGTTTTGATTTACGCAGCGATGATCGTTTTTCGGTGAATCGGTATGGTTTTGATATTGAAAATCCACAGGAATGGCAGCTGTATCAGATTAATCTACGTGAAGATCAGGTGATTAATCAGTACCGCGTTGCGTCCTTTGAGCTGGATATTCAGCACAACGATCATTTCCGGCATTTTACCGGAGTGCAGTGGCAGGATTTTTTAAATGACCGCGCAGAGAGTGAATATAATAATGCGGATATTGCTGGCCCGGTCGGCGATTTTTATCAGCACACTCCGGGCAATTATTCTGCCGGGCCGGGACCATCCGGGCTGCCGCAATCCTGGGTGGTTGGTCGTCACAGCGTTATTGATTTTCTTGGGCTGGGCAATGCGGAGCTGGAACGCGATCCGTTACAACAGCGGCAGTTAGAGGAATATACCTGGTCTGCCTGGTGGCAAACATCCTATGACTTCTGGCAATGGCCGTGGCCGCTGCGCGGCGATCTGGGGTTGCGTTATTCGGCCACTCATCAGCAGGTGCATGGCCGCTGGTCGATAGACAGCGACACAACTGCCGTGAATACCCGCAGGGATTATGCGGACTGGTTACCGGCGGTGCATCTGGTGATGCAGGCACGTGACGATGTATTGCTGCGTTTTGGCTATCGCCGCGATCTGGCGCGGCCGTCGATAGACGATCTGACTTCACCATTACAATTGCGCAGCAGCGCCCGGCTGGTGGAAGGTGGTAATACTCAGCTGCAACCGTCACGCGCGCATTCGTTCGATGTTTCTGCGGATTGGTACGGTGATGAACAGCAGTTTATTTCTGCCGGATTATTTTATAAACGTATCGACAGCCTTATTGTTGCGCAGGTTGAAGATGTGACGCTGGAGCAACTGCCTTATTACAATCCGCTGTGGAATGAACAGCCGCTGAGCGATGGCTTGTATGCTTACCGTCGTCCGGTGAATGGGCCGGGAACCGACATCAGCGGCCTTGAACTGAACCTGCAGCTGCCCTTTTATTTTTTGCCAGAGCCCCTGCACTATATTGGCATTCAGGTGGGCTATGGGCGGAATCGGGGGCTGGTCCGTTATCCGCTGGATGGCGGCGTAAATACCTTGCCGGCACCGGGATTATCACGTCATGTGGTGAACAGTGAATTATGGTTCCGCCGCCAGAGTATCAGTGCTGGTCTGACATTAAAGGCGCGTTCGCGCTATCTGACCCGGGTGCCGGGCGCGAATGATAATGACCGCGAAGGCGTTAACGCGGCATTGATTGCCGGTGCCTATCTGCGCTGGAAGGCCAGTCCGCAACTGACTTTTTCTCTGGATGCCCGCAACTTAACCAACGAACCCTTTGATCTTTTTGTTGATAAAACCAACCGGGTTTACAGCTATTCCACCACCGGAACAGAAATACTGGCCGGTATCAGTCTGAATTTTTCTGATCACTGAATATTTTCTCCCCTGAATAATTCCGGCCTGTGGATATCCTGTCAGGAAAATTTCACAGAATTGTCATGTCCCCTTGTGCTGCTCAGCCGGTCTTCACTGGTGTCCTTTTTTAAATTCGACAACTTTTAAATCCGACAACCAAGTGAATGTTATGAATACTGAAAAAAATCTGAATAAACGCAATGGCCTGTATCTGGCGATGGTCGCGGCCGCCACTCTGATGCTGAGCGCCTGTGGTGATGATAATAAAGATGACAGCAGTGCAGCTGAGATCAGCAAGCCGCTGATGCCAGCAGGTCTGGGTTTTGAGCAATATGTGGCAGTGCCGGATGCGGCTTATCCTTTACCGGTGATTTTATACGGTAAAAATAATGGTCACAGCACGCTGAAATACAGCATTAATGACAACCCCTATGCGCATGCACTGAGAGGAATAAACAGCATCTGGAAAGGCACCAGTGACGCTTATCAGAGTGCCGCCAGCGGCAGTGGTCCGGACAGTTATGAAGCCAACCCGATTAAAAATGCGGCGGTTTGGGCCGCCAATATAGCCTACGTTGAAAAGGTGACCGCTGAGCGTACTGATGAAGCGGCAATCCGTGCCTATCTCGACGACCGCCGTGGTAAAAGTTATTCCGTGGTTGATGGTTTTGGTCCGCTGACGGAAGACTATGTCGCGAACAGCGGCACCTATTACGATATTACCGAACCGACGGTGGCGCAGGTGCTGGAAGACAGCCATTACCTTGGCGACAGTGATGACAGCTGGACGTTTACCGGTGATGAAAACAGCGCATTCGGTGCGGCGGTGCGTTTTACCAATAATGTGCGTTACAACATGGCGTCTACGTCGACCAGTGGTTCCAAATACATTTTCTCGACCCCGCGTCCGTGGCGCATGACCAGCACCGGTGCGGTGGAATATACCGGCAATGATCTGCGCACCTGTATCGACAGCAGCGGCACACCGAAGGACATTAATTTCGACATTTATAACAGTAATGTCAGTGTGATTCCGGGACTGGTATGTGCCCGCCGTAAGAGTAACAGTGGTGATGAGCAGAGCCTGCGCAAAGACGGCGGTTATCCGAGTGGTCACACCAACGCCGGTGTGGTGTCGTCATTATCACTGGCGTATGCCTTCCCTGAACGCTTTGCCGAGCATGTTGTGCGTGGCTCCGAACTGGGTGAAAACCGCATCATTGCCGGTATGCATTCTCCGGTGGATGTGATTGGCGGACGCATTATGGCACTGATGAGCGCAGCCGATGCGCTGAACACCACCGCAGGTTATGAGTCCGGTCAGGCCGCTTACTACCAGCTGCATGCTTTCTACGAAACCAAAGCTGCCGAAGCCGGTATGAGTCTGTACGACTATGCTCACCGTACTCTGACAGAAGATGAAACCGGCAGCGTAATCGAAGCCGACGGCGTTACCGTTAATGCCGATGTGTTTAACAATAATGACTACGATGACCACGCCGCGATCAAGGCGTTATACCGCTTCCGTATGACTTACGGTCTGCCCCAGGACAGCAGCAAAGCCGGTCAGCCTGCGGTGGTTCCGGAAGGTGCAGAAGCCCTGCTGAAAACCCGTCAGCCTTATCTGTCCGATGCTCAGCGTCGCGCTGTGCTGTTTACTACCGAAGTCGATTCCGGCTATCCGATTCTGGATGACTCCAACGGCTGGGGACGTATTAATCTGGTCGATGCGGCTGACGGTTACGGTGCTTTTCTGGGGGATGTCAGCGTGACGATGGAAGCCAGTGATGGCGGTTTCTCTGCCCGCGACTGGTGGCGTAACGATATCAGCGGCGCCGGTAAGCTGAGCAAAGCCGGCAGTGGTCACCTGACGCTGACCGGCAACAACAGCTACAGCGGCGGCACTGTGATTAACGGCGGTATTCTGGAAGCGGCTTCTGCTTCCGCTTTCGGACAGGGCGATCTGTATGTGAACTCCGGTACGGCACTGGTTGATGCCCGTGGCGCATTGCAGCTGGGCGGCAATATCACTCTGAATGGCGCTGCCGTACTGAAGCTGGCGATGGACGCTGACAGCACTCAGATCGCTGCTGCCGACACCCTGTTTATTGAGGGAGCCACGCTGGCTCTTGATTTTACCGGTCTGACGCCGCAAAGCGGGACTGCTTATACCTTACTGCAGGCAGGTCAGGTAGCCGGTGAATTCAGCCATGTGGATGCCGGGAATCACAACGTCACACTGGAATACACAGCGACCAGCGTGATCGCGCGTCTGAACTGATGGCTCGCAGATGGCGGAAACACCGTGGTTTCGCCATCTGCTCAGGATGGGTTGCTGCTGACATCTTGTGTGTTACGCAGCGGCCCGTGTTGTCCTGCCGCCGATCAGTTTTGATGTGGTACAAAAGTACCGCAATTGAATTGCGATGGGCCAAATAATAATCATAAATACGAAGGTAACTCTTATGAACAGATCCATGCTGACCGCCGGCATGCTGCTGGCCGCACTCAGTGCCGCGCCTGCTCAGGTATCGGCCTCACAGGAAGGCAGCTTCAGTACGCTCACCTACAACGTCGCCGGTTTGCCGGAATTGTTTTCCAGTGCGGTATCGCCGCGTCAGAGCGCCACTGAGCAGATCAGCTGCTATGTGAACGATTTCGATATCGTCAACGTGCAGGAAGATTTCAACTACCACGCTGCGTTGTACGACGCCTGCAATAATCATCCATTCCGCTCCCCCACCACCGGTGGCATGGGCGTTGGCAGTGGTCTGAACACCATGAGCCGCTTCCCTTATGAAGACTGGGTGCGGGTGAAATGGAACCACTGCAACGGGGTGGATTGCTTAACCCCGAAAGGCTTCACCATGGCCCGTACCCGTCTGGCCGAAGGCGTGTATGTGGATATCTACAACATGCACACCCAGGCCCAGACCGAATCCGCAGACCTGAGCGCACGCCGGGCGAACATTCTGCAGCTGGCCAATTACATCGAAGAACATTCCGCCGGTAATGCCGTCATCATCATGGGGGATGCCAATACCCGCTATACCCGCAGTGGCGATAATATGTGGGAACTGCTGAACCGGGGTTTCCGCGACCCGTGGGTGGATCTGATCCGTAATGGCAATCTGCCGGTGAGCGGTGCTGATGCGCTGGTCTGCGACCCGAAAGTCACCAGCCCCGGCTGTGAGATCGTGGATAAAGTGCTGTACCGCGGTAACGGCTTTATTCAACTGGAAGCTACGTCGTACACCGTGCGTGAAGATGACCTGACCGCCGATGGCCTGAAATTGTCCGATCACCCGCCAGTGCATACCAACTTCACCTGGACCACCCGCAGCGACCGCCGTTTAAGTGATCCGTTCGGTGGCCCGCATGGCACCCCGTTCAACGACGCTGCCACGCTGCCGGAACATCCGGCGACCCGCACCGTCTCACTGCGTGCCGGTTCCCGCGTTGATCAGATCGGCATCACCCTCAGCAACGGGTTTGTGTCCACGCACGGCGGCAATGGCGGCACGGCATCGTCATTAACCCTGAACAGCGGCGAATTCTTATCGTCACTGCAGGTCTGTTCCGGCAAGCACAACGACCATACCCGTATTTTCTACGCGAAGTTCACCACCAGTCATAACCGGGTGCTGAGTGGCGGTTCCACCACCTCGTCCTGCACCACCTTCAATGCACCGGCGGGCTGGCAGATTGTCGGTTTCCACGGTCGCGCCGGGGCGGAACTGGATAAAGTCGGTGTGGTGTATGCACCGCGCCCTGACGCTGCTCCGGCGGCTGCGGCCAGCGGGTCAACGCTGGTGAACAACGCTTCCGGTCTGTGTCTGGATATCAGCAACGCCAGCATGGCGAATGGCACCAATGTACTGCAGTGGCACTGCAATGGCGGTAACTGGCAGAAGTGGAACTACGATGCGGCCACCGGCCTGATCCGCAGCCTGCAGGATTCACGTTTCTGTCTGGATAACAGCGGGGTGTTCGGCAACGGTGCCAACCTGCGTATCTGGCGCTGCAACGGCAGTGCGCAACAGCGTTTTACCCTGCAGACCGATGGCTCGGTGCAGGTGCGTTCATTGCCGGAACAGGTGGTGGATGGTTTCGGCACCAATGCGGGCGATAACGTTGGTACCTGGTGGAACTGGGGAGGGAATAATCAGCGCTGGACGCAGATTCCTTAGCGGGCTGTTGCCACGTTTGGCGTAATCCGTTTGCCAAACGTGGCGTGCTGATCGGAACCTTTCAGCAGGCCGAAGCAGGTGCTGAATTATTCAGAGTTGTCTTAAAGGTTCTTACTGGCTGTTGTTAATACGCCACTCATCATAAAGCCGATCCGCCAGCGCTCTTAGCATGTGGCCTATTTTCGCGTATTCAAATTCATTCAGGTTGGCTAAAGACACTCTGCCGGACGGCTGTTCTGTTCCAAAGCCATGACCTGGCAATAAAACAATGCCGGTTTCGTCGGCAATTCTGAACAGCAGCTCATTGGGCTGAAATTTTTTCAGCAGCCAGTCGGAAAAATCTTCGCCATACAGTTTTTGGGCGATATCACCGAGATCAAGCAGGGAATAATAATCCACAGAGTCTTCATTCTCTGATGCTGGAATACCCAGGGCATCATATAACGTTGCTTTGCGGCGGCGAATAACCCCTTTTAACGCTTTCTTGTAAGTATCGTCTTCATCCATAAGGCCCAGCAGGGAGAAGAAAACCATTTGTACCTGCTGCGGTGTTGATAAACCAGCAGTATGATTTAATGCAACGGTTCTGCTGTCGGCTACCATCCGGTTAATAAAACTCAGGTGTTCAACATCCGTAGTGATAGACGAATAACGCTTGTAAAGGCTGTTCCTGATGTCATCGGGCATGGCCAGTAATGCCTTGTCCAGAACATTGTCTTTGTGCAGGGCAGTGGCACCTAAGCGCCATCCTGTCGCCCCGAAGTATTTCGAGTAAGAGTAGACTAAAAGTGTATTGAACGGACAAACAGCGAACAGCGAGCGGAAATTATCAGCAAAGGTTCCATACACGTCGTCGGTCAGAATAATCAAATCCTGTCGGTCATTTTTAACGATATCAGCGATTTTCGTTAAGCCTTTATCGCTTAGTTTTACCGATGGCGGGTTGGAAGGATTGATGCAAAAAAATACTTTAACATCAGGGTCGCGGAGCTTATCCAGTTCGTGATCCGGATATTGCCAGTTTTGTTCAGGATCTGCATTAATACAGACCTCTTGCAGTCCGTAGGTTTCCAGTTGTGGTATTTCGATATAAGGGGTGAATACCGGCATACCAATCGCAACTTTATCGCCTTTTTTTATCAGTCCGTTTATCTTCAGTGAGTCGAAGATATAGGTCATTGCGGCAGTCCCCCCCTCCACAGGGAATACATCAACGTCATCAGCAGAAACCTTACCTCCCGCCATCTCACGCAGAAGATATTGCTTGATGATTATTTCGCTCACTTTAAGTGCCCGTGGCGGTTCCGGGTAGTTTACCCCCAGGATTCCTTCAACCATTTCATGTAAAAAATCTGAAGCAGAAAGACCAAGCTGGTCGCGCACATAACTGTGAGCCTTTCGGAGAAAATCGATGCCCTCTGAATGCTTGTATTCACTTAAAAATCGTTCAAAGCGATCTTCAATACCTGCGATTCTTGGCATGCCACCGATACCGGCATGCATGTAAGAGAATGTGAGCTCGGATTCCGCCGTCGCAAACAAACCCAACTGGAAGAATGCCTTTCTGGGTAAAGTGGCCAGAAAATTAGGATTTCCCCGTCCGGCATTCAGCATTACTCGTTCACTTTTACTCTTCGCCAGTTTAATAAGTTCATCCTTTAATTCAAACGGACTTAACTGACTTAGGGTTGTTAAATCTGACATGAGCTTCTCCAGTGTGATTTCAGACAAAGGCAACTATGAGCGGGCCTAACAGGGTTAAAAAGACATTCGCTAACGCATAAGTGATGGCAAACGAGGTTGTGGGAGTTGAGTTTCCTGATTTATCGAGTACTTCACCGAAAGCCGGATTGGCACTTCTGGAACCGGCCAGAGCACCGGCAAATACGGACGCATTGTCATATTTCAGTACATAGCGGCCGAACAATAAGGTAATGATCATGGGAATCAGCGTTACCAGAACACCAGCAAAGAATATAGAGAGCCCCTGTTCTGAAACCGTGGTGACCGCTTGCTGGCCTGATTGCAAACCTACGACAACAACAAAGCCTGCTAAGCCAAGATCACGTAATAATGTAGATGCGCCGATTGGCATGTTGCCAATCATGGAATGACGACCTCTGTACCAACCAAACAGCAAGCCGGAGAGAAGCGCCCCGCCACCCGCGCCCAACGTAAGCGGAATACTGCCAATTTTGATAACAGCCAAACCAATCATCAGGCCGCAAGCCAGACCAAATCCGTGATACACAAAATCTGTTTTATCACTGGGGATCAGTGTTGTTCCCGCTACCGAGCTAACTCTTTCTATATCTTCCTTTAATCCATATACAGTAATAATATCGCCACGCAGAATTCTGGTGTCGGGGTTATGGTCAATTTCAATGCCTTGCCGGCTTAACGATAAAACATAGACGCCATGTTTTATGTCCTTCTGGTTATCTAAAATTTCTGCGATGGTTTTATTAATAATGCCAGGGGCTGTCAGTTCGATATTTCGGGTCTGAACCAGTATTTCCATACCGGGTTCGGATGCCAGTTCATTACCGATCTGATGTTCGTGCTGAACAACATCAATACGCCGTCCAACCAGCAGTACAATATCGCCAGGCTGGAAAACCAGGTTGGCACTGATTCCCAGAATTTGGTTGTTACGTTTCACTCTGGCGACAGTAAAGCGCCCCATCGATTCCAGCTGATCAATGGTTTTACCGGCAGCTTCTTTAATCAGAAAAATCCGGCCAATTAAATCCGGTAGTGCAGGAGATTCCCCTGATGAATAGACTCTTTTTCCTTTCAGCATTGCTGCTTCAGCGGCCAGGGCATCATCCCGTATGCCGCGACGCATTATCCAGGGTAACAGATTGACGCAAATAAGAATGGCGCCAAACGAACCAAATATATAAGTAACGGCATATCCTACGGCAACGTTGCTCTGGAGGTGCTGCACATCAGAAGCGGATAAACCAAGTTTTTCAATGGCAGCGCTTGCTGTGCCAATGATTGCGGATTGCGTTAGTCCTCCGGCTGCAATTCCTGCGGCTAAGCCTTTATCAAACAGAAATATTTTAGCGATTACAATAACCGTGATTAAGGCGCTGACGGCCAGTACTGCTGCCAGCATTATTTCTTTGAGGGTTTGTTTTCCCAGTGAGCGGAAAAACTGCGGGCCACTTTCAAAACCGACCGCGTAGATAAACAGCGCAAACAGCAGCGCTTTTACGCCATTGTCCACATGTATCCCGATCTGGCTGATCAGAACGGCCACTAACAGAGAGCCGGCAACGCCACCCAGCTGGAATTTTCCAAACTGAATTTTTCCCAGCCAGTAGCCTCCGGCCAATGATAGAAAAATTGCGATTTCCGGAGACTGGGCAAGGATGCTTTTTAAAAAATCCATTAATTTTATACCTTTACTGTGCCGTTGTTCGGTCGGCACAGTATGTATCATAAAAGAAATGGTGCTGCTCTATGGATAAAGCATTATATCGCTGCTGGCGCTTGCAGAAGCACAGGGTTTATTCCAGATTTTTTAACAACCCTGAATGATTCAGAACAGCTCTGATGGGTAGGTATTAGCGGAAGCCTTAATGCCAGAGCTTGTTTAATGAGTATTAACAGGCTCTGTGGATCCTTTTAATAATTCTGCACAGCTCTGCGCGAGAGACACGCCGCCCGTCAGAACAAGGCGGCGAATGCAGGCAATGACGGTTCATTTTCACATTCGCCAACACCGTTCTGGTGGGCTGCAGGCTGCGCCCGTTGGGGATTGCGGGCACCGGGTTATTCAGACGGTCCCAACAGCTTCTTCAGTTCCTGCAGCCGTTGTTGCTGCGCTTTGCGTGGCAGTGGTGTCTCACTGTGTTCAGGCAAGGCTTTGGTGATTTCCATGTCAATGCTTTCACCGTTCTGCAGTCGTTTCAGTAATATTTCATAATTGCGCTTAAACACCGGGAAGGTTTTTTCTTCAGCGTTATTGGCCAGAAAAAACCAGTCGCTGGCGCGTCCGGCATAGTACACAGCCGGATGGCTCCAGCTGAATTCTTTTTTCGGTGAGGGCGCGCGGCAGGCTTCCATAAATGCGGCATAGGCCGAAGGTAAACCCAGGCTGTCTGCGACGTCGCAACGGGCCAGCACTTCGTGCACATTGGGCAGGAAGCTGCTTTCTTTTACGGCTTTTTCGGCAGCGCGCATGATCACTTCTCCGCTGTATTCACCCAGCAGCCGTGCCCATAAACGCTTCGCCATAATCATGGTGTCGAGATCGGGGAAGGCCTTTAAAAACTGGTTGTGATAATTAAAGCGGAACAGCTCAAAAATCTGATTGATGGCTTCTTTCTGCTCAATGCTTGGCTCGTGCGCCAGCGGTTCACCAGCTGGTGTCTTTGAGTCGCTGGACGCTTGCTTCAGCTGTTGCGTAACCCGGTTGAGCAGTTCTGTGCTGGCCGGTGTGCGTGCCATAGGATTCTCCTGACGAAGTCTGGGCTAAACGCTTGCCCCATTGCTGTTTAACGTATTGCAGAAAACGGCTGTTCCAGCTGTTGTGTACCTGATTGGAGTCGCGCCAGTAAAGCACAAATTCCGGTATCAGGTTCTGAGCGAACTGGCGGTCGATATGGCCCATGGCGAGAATATCGTAACAATCTTCCGCCGGTTGCCAGTTGTCGGGAATGCGGGTGGGCAGGGAGGAGTGTTCTACTGAGGCGCTGTAGCGCGCCCATTGCTGGCGCACCTGCTGAATAAATTTACTGTTCCAGGTTTTAAACGCATCACCGCGTTCGGCCCAGTAGAGTACGAACTCGGCCACAGCATCGGCAATAAACTGCGGGTCTATGCCGGCGCGCTGCAGAATCTGGCAGGCGTCCTGACTGGGTTGCCAATCAAGGCTGATGGCGGTGGCTTCATCCTGGACCGGCTGAAATGCGCTGCGTTCCTGATGATTGCCGGGTGGCTGAATGCCGCCCTGAAAACCACGTTCAAGGGTGCGCTGTTGCTTTTGGGCATCGTTCTGAGTGAATACCCACTGATTCTTTACGTGGCGAAAGAAGCGGGTATTCCAGTCATTACGGTTTGCCCCCTGTTCCTGCCCCTGCAAAATAAAAGCATCCATCTGTGCCCAGGCAAAGCTGCGCGGAATACCATGCTGTTCGAGACGGGTGAGAGTATCTTCCTGTGGCTGCCAGCGGGATTCCAGTGGCTGCTTAACGTGACCGGAAGGGGGCGTCACAGGGTATGCCGCTTTGCTCTGATGGGGCTGAACAGCGGCTTCCGCCTGTGGGCGAGTCTGCGCTTGCGTGGTGCTGAAGGCGTAAATCAGGCCGTCACCATCAGGAAACATCGGCCCCTGCAGACTGAGCAGGCCCTTGTCGAGTAAGTTGCGAAGCACACGGCGGATGCTCACGTCATCCCAGAATGGCAGCTGGTTACGCAGCGCCTGATAATGCAGCCGCGCCCATTGCTGTCCCTGAATACTGGCGGCATCGTTCAGCACGGTCAGCAGCACGGCTTCTTCCAGGCCAATGGTCGCCGCCAGGGTTGCCGAGAGGGCAATGGTTTTGTCGGTAAACAGCGGGTGACTGGGCATAGTGATTCCGTAGCGGGTTTGCAGCCATAGGCAGCGGGTGTTTTTGCCGGACAGGCCTGACATAATGGCTGCCCGGCAGATTCTGCCGGCATTGTACCCCGGCGGCCCCGCACTCAATACCCGGCATTCAATATCACTGCGATATTCCGCACGATGGCGGCGGCGGTGTTATTGGTGTCACACTATTGATACCAGCATCACTGGTTGTGGCGGAGCCAAAGCGCTATTGTACCTATTTTCGAGGTTGTTCCCACGTCCATGACACGTCCAACGCGCGCATTAATCAACTGGTCTCACTTCCGCCACAATTACCAGCTGGCCAAATCCAGTGTCAGCGGTAAAGCCTATGCGGTGATCAAAGCTAACGGCTATGGCCACGGGCTGGTCAACTGCGCCCGGGCACTGAGCAGCGCCGACGGTTTTGCTGTGGCCTGTATCGATGAGGCTCTGGCTCTGCGTGACGCCGGTATCCGCCGTCCTCTGGTGGTTTTACAGGGGGCATACGATGTTCATGAGTGGACACTGGCTGCTGAACACAAAATTCAGCTGGTGGTGCATCACCGCAAACAACTGCAGGATCGTGCCAGCGCGGTACTGAGCCAGCCGGTGGGGGTGTGGCTGAAGATCAACAGCGGTATGAACCGTCTGGGGTTCCGCGTCAGCGAGGCCGACGACATCCTCGCCCAGATCAGCGCCGATGAACAACTGGAGTTGCGCTATGTGATCTCACACTTCTCCAGCGCGGATGAGTGGCCGTCTCCGGCACTTGCAGCCCAGCTCGATATTCTCTGCAGCCGTGACTGGCCGGTGCCCCTGAGCATCAGCAACAGTGCCGGCCTTCTGACCGAAAAGCGCATCAACAATGAACTGGTCGCCGAAGGTTTAAGCCGCCCCGGTATCATGCTCTATGGCAGCTCGCCGCTGAATTATAAAAGCGCCGCCGAGCTGGGCCTGAAAGCGGTGATGAGCCTCGAATCACAACTGATCAGCACCCACGACGTACCCGCTGGTGAAACCGTGGGCTATGGCGGTGACTGGATGGCTGAGCGTGACACCCGCGTGGGCGTTGTCGCCATCGGTTATGGCGATGGTTATCCGCGTCATGCGCCGGCCGGCACGCCGGTACTGGTGGACGGTGTCGAATGCCCGCTGATTGGCCGGGTGTCGATGGATATGATCACCGTCGATCTTACCGACCATCCGCACGCACAGATCGGCTCGCCGGTTGAACTCTGGGGCGAGCATCTCAGCGTTGACCGCATCGCTGCACTGTGCGGCACCATCAGCTACGAGTTGTTCTGCCAGCTGACGCCGCGGGTGAAACGCGTGGCGCGCGAACTGCCGAGCGATGGCGCAACCGTACTTAACCCCTGATCCCTGAACACGCCATATAAGGACGTAAGGCATGAAAAAGCGATTGATTCTGGCCGCGGCTGTCGCGGCCTGTATTTACCTGCCGCTCGGTGACTCCCTGAATGACTGGTTTGCCCGTATCAGTGGTTCCGGTGTGTATGACAGCGCCGGAAATCCACGGGCAGTGTTGCTGATTAACAGCCGTTGCGGCGCTCCCTGCGATGACGCCAGTGCTGAACTGCGCCGCCGTGATATTGATGCCGAAATTGTTGTCACCGACCGCGACCCGCAAGGCGCAGAGCAATACGGTACCCCGCGTGCCGTGCCCACCCTGCTGGTTGGCCGCGAACGTATGCAGGGTTACAACGCCGCTCACTATGCATCGATTCTGGCCAATAACTTTGGTGAACAGGCTTTAACCGCACAGGAGCAGCGCATTTTTGCCAAACACTTTGATGACAACGGTGCTCCGCGCATTGTGCTCTATGGCACCACATGGTGCGGTTACTGCAAAAAACTGCGTGACGAATTTGCCGAACACAATGTTGATTATCTGGATTACGATGTGGAAAAACCCGCCAAACAGACCTGGCTGTTAAATACGCTGGGCATTGGCGGCTATCCAACGGTGTATGTGGGTTATCAGCGCGTGCGCGGCACCGATTATGCAGCCGTTAAAAAACGGCTTTAAACGTATCAGACTTTGTTGTCGTCAGGTTTCAGATTATGAACTTTCAGACCCTGCGTAATTACCTGCTGAGCAAACCCGAAGCGCTGGAGGATTTTCCCTTCGGCCCGGATGCTTATGTGTATAAAGTGCAGGACAAAATGTTTGCCCTGCTGTACGAAAAAGACGGCAAGGCACGCATTAACCTCAAGTGTAATCCGCAGCAGGCGGTGGAATTGCGCGATGTATTCCGTGCCGTGATTCCCGGCTATCACATGAATAAAACCCACTGGAATACCGTGCTGCTGGATGGCGATGTGCCGGATGGCGAGCTGGAACGTATGGTTGATCATTCGTACGGGCTGATTATTCAGAAACTGACCAGAGCGCAAAAGCGCTATCTCCGTACCCGTTACAGTGATGCCGAACTCTGTACTGACCAATAACCGGGTTATTCAGGGCCGCTCATAATGCGTATGCACGGGGTTGATCCCGGATGGTTCAGCCCGTCGGCCCGGAATGGCTCAGCAAGCGAAACACCACCGTGATCATGTAAAGATGCAGCGTCTTTTGGCACTGACCGGCCATTACGCGAACTGGTGGCTGATCAGAGAGCCGGCAACCAACAGCATGATAATGCCAATCACACTGTCGAATATCCGCCATTGCTGCGGCGAGCTCAGATGAGTCCGCAGTTTTTTTGCCCCCAGCACCAGTGTCGAAAACCACAGAAACGACGCAAAAGATGCGCCGAGTGCAAACAGCACCGGTAATTCCTGACGCGCCCCCACGCTGCCGATTAATACCACGGTATCCAGATACACGTGTGGATTAATGAGCGAAATCAACATAGCCTGGCCAGCACTGCGCCAGGCGCTTTCGTTACTGGCTGACCCTGCGGCCACCAAGGCGCCTCCCTGATTTCCCCAGGCCCGGATAAATGCCTGCAGGGCCAGCCACAGCAACAGCCCAACAGCAAACCAGGTAAATAATGGCACCAGTGCCGGAACCAGATCCTGCACGTAGTGCATAAAAAACACACCGGTAAAAATCAGCAGCGTATCCAGACTGATGCACACCGCTGCGACCGCGCGCGGATTTTCATTACGCAGGCATTTATTCAGCACCCAGGCATTCTGTGCGCCGATGGCAACAATTAACCCCATGGTTACCGCGAAACCGGTCAGTATTGAAGTAAGGTAAGCAGGCAAGTGTTCCACAGCATTGTCCGGAAAGGTTTTATAAAGTGATGGCACGCACAATAAGCTTTTGCTTATTATCAGTCAAAATAATAAATCTTATGAGATATAAGGTGATCTTATGATGGACTATCGTGCTCTGGAAGCATTGGTGGCCGTGCTTGAATGCCGGGGCTTTGAACGGGCTGCGCAGCGGCTGAATGTCAGCCAGTCAGCCGTGAGCCAGCGTATCCGTCAGCTGGAGTTTCGTCTCGGGCAGCCGGTATTGCTGCGTACGTCGCCACCGAGGCTGACGGATCTGGGCCAGCGCCTGACCAATCATCTGCAGCAGGTGCAGCAGCTGGAGCAGGGCTTGTTGCTGCCGCAGGACAGCGCGGAATCGGTAAAAATCCGTCTTGCAGTGAATGCAGACACGCTGGATACCTGGCTGGCTCCTGCATTATTGCGCTGTGATGATTATGTGCAGATGGATTTTGATTTTGTCGTTGAAGATCAGGATGTCGGTCTGAAGCGCATGCGCAACGGTGAGGTGATGGCCTGTATTTGTGCGACCGCGGCGCCGGTGAATGGTGGCCTTAGCCAGCCGTTGGGCATCATGCGCTATCGTGCGCTGGCCAGTCCGGAATTTATCCGCCGCCATCAGCTGAAGCGTAGCCAGAACAACATGGCACAGGTGCCTTGTTTAATTTTCAGCGGTGATGATCGACTGCAGCATCGGTTTTTACAAAGCGTTTCGCCCGAACGTGCTGAACCACAGCGCACGCATCAGTGTCCGTCATCCGGTGGTTTTGTACGCATGGCACTGGCGGGGATCGGTTACGGTATGATTCCGCAGGTACAGGTGGCGGAGCATATTAAATCGGGCGAATTACGTGATGTGGTACCGGGCTATCATCTGGATGTGCCCTTGTACTGGCATTACTGGCAGACCGAAAGTTCGCTGTTAAAAAATCTACGCACGGCGGTAGTCGCGGAAGCGAAAAACGTTTTATTGCCGCTTAAGGGATAATCTTTAAAGTCCTCTGTTTCTAACCCGGAAATTTAAAAAAGCCAGCGGACGCTGGCTTTTTTATTCGCGTTAAATTACTTCGGAACGTAACGCTTGGTGTTGATTTCCAGTTCGGCTGATTCAACATCGCTGCGCTTTTTCAGTTGTTCAAGCGCGGTCAATAACTCGGTTGAGTCATCAAAACTGAGCAGAATGTAGTCGCTGCCAAAGCGGGTTTCGCTGGCGCCCTGAATGTTCAGGGTTTCAGCGGATGTTTTAACCATAATGGCACCGGTGATTTTTCCCGTAGTGCGCTTGTTTTCGGCCTGCATTAACTGGCCTTTATATAAGCCACTTTTCTGCCCGCTGCTCATTGTGCCCACAGCGGAAACCAGTGGAGAGAAACGTTTACCACCGCTTTCCACCACAATACTGGTGTCTGTCTTCAGATTGCGGTTGTCCTGAATCTGAACGTTGCTGTTTTTTTCGGTCAGCGGTTCCGGACTTTTGCTCATGGCCAGATACTGTGTTTTTACTTCCGCCTGTGCGGTGCCGGTAAATACCAGAGTGGCGAATACCGCATTTTTAATCATATTCTTCATCATATCTTCCTTAAATCAGTGTCCGTAAATACGCAGGGATACGTTGTCCAGTGTGCCGGTTGTGCTGTTATTGGATACGCTGTGATATACCCAGGAATTATTACTGGATCGACGTACAGCGAATAAGAAATCATCGCCGTTAGTATCGGTCACTTTAACGGTCCAGGTGCCCTGAGAGTTTTCACCGTAGAACGCATTGGACAGCAGCACGGTATCGTTAAAGTCAGCATCTTCGCTGTCATCCTGATCCATCACCAGCAGACTGCGTGGCTGCAGAACCATGGACTTAGTGCCGGCCGGAGAGGTTAGTTCAATTGCCAGATCCGCATCACGGCCATGGGTCGCGCTGATTCTGATCTGTACGGCTTCAACGGTCAGATCATTGCTGATACTGATGGTTTTGCTCACACCGGTATTGCCTTCAGGAATAGCAACAACGCTGGTATCGGCTGGGGCGATAAAGGCCGTTTCGCTGACGGCAGGCAGCGCAACGTAAGCAGGATCTTTGGCCATAGCCACGGCAGCGGTCGCATCGACCATGCCGAAACCATACCAGTTATGGAAATGGTAGCCAGCGTCATTGGTCAGCCAGCCAGGTTCGGCAATAAAGGTTTCTGCGCCATTAGTAATTTGAATCGGAGCGAAATCTGCATCAATTTTCTTGGCAGTGGACGCCATAATATGACGGACATCACGCCAGCTCAGGTTGCTGTTGGCTTCCAGAATTAAGGCCGCTACACCAGAGGCTACAGGTGCCGCTGATGACGTACCATTAAAGGTGGAGGTGTAATTACAGTTATCGTTCAGGCTGGTGTTGCCGTTAAAACCACTGTCACCGGATTGAGCATAACCGCGATTGCAACTGGTCAGGTCGGTGGTGATCATCGCAGGTGCATCAAAGCCATATTCTCCACCCGGAGCGGAGACCCAGACCGAGGCGCCAACGCTGGAGTAAGATGACAGCGGATTGTCCGCATCAGCATTCAGGGCAGAAATAACCGTCTGATAAAAACTGGAAGCTTCAGCTTCAACACCGGCGATGTGGGCACTTAAGCGCGGGTTTGTATCATCCGCAAAATATTCTGTGGCGACGGCATTAATCGCAGTGCCCGAAATGGTCATTTCAGCATCAATAACCTGAAAGGAATTTCCTGCCGATTTCAGCATCAGAATGCCTTTACCATCGTTGTTGGTATTTGATACATCTTTCAGATGAGATTCTGCTGCGTTATTCAAGGCATCAAAGAACGTCTGGGGTCCGACAATGTTAGCGCCATAACTCTGGTTGATAATCTGTACATCGCTGGTCTGATCGCCACCGTGGTTCTGTTGCCACTCGGCGAAGCTCTGTGTTTCCAGCCAGTTAAAGCCCAGCAGACTGGCGTTGGGAGCAACACCACGTCCACCAAGATTATTGAAGCCTTTGGCAGCAATTAAACCGGCCACGGAAGTGCCGTGATCGCCACCATTATCGGCGGGGGTCGGATCGGTATCGCCATTGACGTAATCGTAAGAACGGTCGGGCAGAACATTAGCGCTCAGATCTTCGTGGCCAATTTCGAGGCCGGAATCCACTACAGCTACTTTAACGCCGTTACCGGTTGTGCCATCAATATGCAGGCTGCCGATATTGATATCATGGCCAGCCGTTCCGCTGCTGGCAGAAAATGCATTTTGCCCGGTGTTTTTCAGGTGCCATTGCTGGGTGAGCAGGGGGTCTGTTTGCGTAGCAAAACTCAGAGTGGTTTGTGCGCTAACGGTTCCGTCACTTACTTCAACCTGAATATCTACCTGAGAGTTATTGGCAACGATGTTCTGGAAACTGAAGGTACCGTCATTATTCAGATTAAATGTGACGGTTCCCGGTAGTGATTGACCGGATGACTGAGAAAAGGTCAGGTTATCGCCATCTGCGTCGGCAGCGTTAATGGTTCCGTTCAGTGTTTGGGTATCATAGCTGGTAAAACTCTGCGCCTGCATGGTGGGCGCATCATTGACAGCATTAATGGTGAAATTAATATTGGCCGTTGCGTTTTGTATGCCATCGCTTACCTGGATGCTGAGGTTATCACTGCCATTAAAGTCAGCGTCAGGGGTATATGTCAGAACACCGGCTTGAGTGACAGCGGCACTACCATTTTGCGGTGTTGTAATAAGACTGAATGTCAGCTCGTCGCCATCGACATCGGTTGCAGCGATTTGCGCAGACAATGTTTGATCTTCGTTTGTGTTCAGGTTTTGTGTTTGGCCATTGGTAAACGTTGGCAAAGAATTAATGACGACATTAATGGTCACAGTTGTATAAATATTACTGTCACTCACACGAATTTTCAGAATGTCATTGCCACTATAGTTGTTCGCTGGTGTGTATGTCAGATAACCCGTTGGTGACAGAACGATACTGCCGTGCTGGGGGGCAGCAGCGATAGCGAATGTCAGTGGATCATTGTCAATATCGGTTGCATTAATTTGTTGTGAAAATGGCTGGTTTCTGCCTGTTCTGAAGCTTTGCGTTTGGCCATCCGTGAATGCAGGAGCATCATTAACTGCAGCAATATTAAAATTAATCGTTGCGGATGTATTGAGCGTGCCATCGCTGACCTGAATGCTGAGACTGTCGCTGCCATTAAAATCAGCATCCGGAGTGTATGTCAAAACACCGGCTTGAGTGACAGCGGCACTACCGTTCTGAGGTGTCGTAATAAGACTGAATGTCAGCTCGTCACCATCAGCATCGGCTGCACTTATTGTCTGTGAAAAAGACTGATCTTCATTTGTATTGAAATTTTGTATCTGGCCATTAGTGAAAATTGGTCCCGCGTCATTAATGGCAATAACATTGACGCTGATAGTGGCGGTTGTGTTGGCCAAACCATCGCTGACCTGAATGGTCAGGGTATCGTTGCCGTTAAAATCCTCTGATGGGATATAGGTCAGACTACCTGTGGAGGTGAGCGTTGCCGCACCGTGCTGAGGTGTTGTAATAAGACTGAATGTCAGCTCGTCGCCATCGACATCGGTTGCAGCGATTTGAGCAGACAATGTTTGATCTTCGTTTGTGCTCAGGTTTTGTGTTTGGCCGTTAGCGAATACCGGCTTGTCATTCACAGAAGACACTGTGACATTTATCTGGGCACTGGCCTGGGCTTTTCCATCACTGACGCTGACAGTAAAGCTGTCGGCACCATGATAGTCCGCTTCCGGTGTATAGCTTGCTGTACCATCGACATTGACCGTCGCAACGCCGTGCAGCGGCGCAATGGAAACCGAATAACCTAAGGCGTCACCATCGTCATCGCGTGCATTAAGCGCTAACGAGGCATGAGTATCTTCAGTTGTGGTTAATGTTGCTGCTGCAATGAATGGCGCGGTGTTGCTAGTGCTACTATCGCCATCATCGCCGCCACCGCCACCGCAGGCGGTTAATAAAACAGAAAGGGAAATTACAGAAAGAAGGGCATCCGTTCTCATGTCAGTCCTTGGTAAATTATCAAAGCGTGCAATTTTGCAAATAATTCCTTTGACAACAAGTATTTTGTCGTAATTTATCGGTCAGATCACATTTTCTGTTATTACCGGCCCTGCTCCGGTCTCTGTGCGAATGGATTGTTGCTGTGATTCCGCCGGTGCGATCGTTAACGCTGCAACCGGCTTACGCCAAGCATCACCAGCGCCATTCCGGCAGCGGTCAGCCAGCCAAAGGGTTCGCCAAGAACAATAATGGCCATCAGCGTGGTGGCGACGGGGCCAATGGTGCCGCTGACGCTGGTTTTTGCCGGGCCGATGCGTTTAATGGCTTCGCTGACTAAAAACGAAGGTATAACGGTGGCGAATATGGCCAGTACAACAGTGCCCAGCCAACGGGTGGTATCCATGTCCGGCAGGCTGACGCCATAATGGATGCCGTAGTGCAGCATGGTAGCCAGCGCCGCAGAGCCCATTGCAATGCTGGTAAACAGCAGGCTGCCCATATTCCCGATGGCGTTTTTGCTGAACAGAATGTACAGCGAGAACGACAGGGCGCTGGCAAGCACCAGCAACGTACCCTGAGTGATGGTGGCGTTGTCGGTGGCAAACTGCAGATCCTGACCATACACCAATATCAGGCCGGCATAGGTCAGAATCAGTGCAGCAATATGGTGGCGCTGAAAAGGCTGGCCAAAAAACAGTGCTCCCAGAATGATCACCAGTGTCGGGTAGGCATACAGCATCAGCCGTTCAAGCTGGGCGCTGACGTATTCAAGTCCGCGCAAATCCAGATAGGACGCCAGCCAGTAACCGAGCAGCCCAGTGCCTGCGGCCTTTAACAGCTGTTGTGCGGTCGGCTTTACCGGCAGGCGCTTCCAGGCCAGCCAGCCGACAATCATATAGACCGGTGTGGCCAGCATCATCCGCAGCCACATCAATGGCAGGGCGGTCATGCCCAGATCGTACAACCATTTAATGATGATGGGTTTGGTGGAAAACAGAAACGCGGCACTCAGCGCCAGTATCAGGCCAAAGCGGGCGGTATCTGTGTCGGTTGTTGATGCCGGTATGGGTGTGGCGGGCTCGGTGGAAGCCATGCAACGCTCCTTGCAGGTGTCAGTGGAACAGGGTGGCAGAGAGGCTGCGGTCGGGGTCGGCGGGGGCTGGCTTAAAAAGGATTGGCTTTCCGGCGACGGAGATCCGCAGCCGGTGGGGTAATCAGTTCAGAATCAGACGGTTACCCTGACGGCCGCACAGGCAGATAGCCACCACCGTTTAAGGTTGCGCAGCAAGGCTGGGGTAGCAAACCGGTGTTGGGTCATCGTGCTGGTCAGTACGGCGTATGGGGTTGGTGTCATGGTAAATTCCGGGGTTTCCGGTAACGCAGTGTAAGCCGCCAGACTAGCAGAGAAAAATGGCCGCTGGAAAGCGCCTTTTGATTTTACCCGGATAGCCTCTTCTGGTATTCTGCCCTCCCATCTTGAGCGAAGGTTCTGTGCCTTCCGTTTTGTATTCATTTCTGTCTCGCGGACCTTCTATGACACGATTTATCTTCGTCACAGGTGGTGTTGTTTCTTCATTGGGGAAAGGCATCGCTTCTGCATCTCTGGCTGCCATTTTGGAAGCCCGTGGCCTTAAGGTCACCATGCTCAAGCTGGACCCGTACATTAACGTCGATCCGGGCACGATGAGCCCGTTCCAGCATGGCGAAGTATTCGTCACCAACGATGGTGCGGAAACGGATCTGGATCTGGGCCACTACGAACGTTTTATCCGTACCACCATGTCGCGCCGCAATAACTTCACCACCGGCCGTATTTACACCGATGTGCTGGCGAAAGAGCGTCGTGGCGATTATCTGGGCGGTACGGTGCAGGTTATTCCGCACATCACGGATGAAATCAAACGTCGTGTTCTCGAAGGCGCTGAAGGGTCCGATGTGGCGCTGGTCGAAATCGGCGGCACCGTTGGTGATATCGAATCCCAGCCGTTCCTTGAAGCTGTGCGTCAGATGAAAGTCGAGCTGGGCTCCAAGCGCGCGCTGTCTCTGCACCTGACTCTGGTTCCGTACATCGCTACCGCGGGCGAGACGAAAACCAAGCCAACCCAGCACTCCGTTAAAGAAATGCGCACGATTGGTCTGCAGCCGGACGTACTGATCTGTCGCTCCGACCATAAAATCGACGCCTCTGCTCTGCGTAAAATTGCACTGTTCACCAACGTGGAAGAGCGTGCTGTTATTCCGCTGGAAGATGCCGACACCATCTACAAGATCCCCCGTATGCTGCACGATGCCGGCCTGGACGATCTGATCGTGGAAAAATTTGACCTGACCTGCGGCGAAGCGGATCTGTCCGAGTGGGATGCTGTGGCGGATGCCAAGCTGAACCCGGAGAAAAGCGTCACCATCGCCATGGTCGGTAAGTACATGGATCTGCTGGATGCTTACAAGTCGCTGATTGAAGCCATTGATCACGCTGGTATTCACCATAAGGCCAAAGTCAACATCCGTTACATCGATGCCGAAGACGTTGAGCGCAAAGGCGTTGATGTGCTGGCCGGTGTTGATGCCATTCTGGTGCCCGGTGGTTTCGGTAACCGTGGCGTTGAAGGCAAAATCCGCACGGTTCAGTATGCCCGCGAAAACAAAATCCCTTATCTGGGGATTTGTCTGGGGATGCAGGTTGCTGTCATTGAATACGCCCGCAACGTGGTGGGCTGGGCTGACGCACAATCAACAGAATTCAGCCATGACACCAAACACCCTGTGGTCGGTCTGATTACTGAATGGCAGGATGCGTCCGGCAATGTTGAAACCCGAAGTGCCGATTCTGACCTCGGCGGCACCATGCGTCTGGGTGGTCAGGAATGTGTGCTGAAGCCGGAGACAACCACCGCCAAAGCTTATGGCAAAGAATTGATTGTTGAACGTCACCGTCACCGTTACGAAGTGAACTCCTCACTGGTACCTGAACTGGAAAAAGCCGGTCTGCGTATTGCCGGTCGTTCGGTCGATGGCGAGCTGGTCGAAGTGGTGGAAGTACCGGATCATCCATGGTTTGTGGGTTGCCAGTTCCACCCGGAATTTACCTCGACTCCGCGTGATGGACACGGCCTGTTTTCGGCCTTTATCGCTGCGGCGTTTGATTACAAAGATACCCATTAATTTAAAATTCATTCATTTAAAAATAGAGAGCCTCTGTTTTCTGGAGACAACCAACTATGGCAAAGATTGTTGATATCAAAGCACGTGAAGTGCTGGACTCCCGCGGTAACCCGACCATTGAAGCGGACGTTATCCTGGAAGGCGGTTTTTTCGGTACAGCCTGCGCACCAAGTGGCGCTTCTACCGGCACCCGTGAAGCACTGGAACTGCGTGATGGCGACAAAAGCCGTTACCTGGGCAAAGGCGTACTGAAAGCCGTTGCCAACGTAAACAACACCATCAAGCCTGCCCTGATTGGTATGGATGCTCTGGACCAGCGCGCGCTGGACAACAAAATGCTGGAGCTGGACGGTACTGACAATAAGTCTGTACTGGGCGCCAACGCCATTCTGGCGGTTTCACTGGCGGCGGCCAAAGCGGCTGCGGCTGCAAAAGGCGTTGAACTGTACGTTCACATCGCTGACATCAACGGCACCCCAGGCGTCTACTCTATGCCGGTACCGATGATGAACATCATCAACGGTGGTGAGCACGCCGATAACAACGTCGACATTCAGGAATTTATGGTGCAGCCGGTTGGCGCGCCGACCTTTGCTGAAGCCCTGCGTTGCGGTGCCGAAATCTTCCACGCGCTGAAAAAAGTGCTGTCTGCTCAGGGCCTGAATACCGCCGTGGGTGACGAAGGTGGTTTTGCTCCTAACCTGGCCTCTAACGCGGATGCACTGGCTGCCATTAAAGAAGCCGTTTCTGCGGCGGGCTACGAGCTGGGCAACAACGTGACTCTGGCTCTGGACTGCGCATCTTCCGAATTCTACAAAGACGGCAAGTACGATCTGAAAGGCGAAGGCAAGGTCTTCACTCCGGAAGGTTTCTCAGATTATCTGGCCGAGCTGTGTGCTCAGTACCCGATTGTTTCTATCGAAGACGGTCAGGACGAATCTGACTGGGCGGGCTGGAAATACCAGACCGAAAAACTGGGTGCCAAAGTGCAGCTGGTCGGTGACGACCTGTTCGTAACCAATACCAGAATCCTGAAAGAAGGTATCGAGAAGGGCATCGCTAACTCCATTCTGATCAAATTCAACCAGATCGGCTCTTTGTCCGAAACTCTGGATGCCATCAAAATGGCGAAAGACGCCGGCTACACCGCGGTGATCTCTCACCGCTCCGGTGAAACCGAAGACAGCACCATCGCCGATCTGGCGGTAGGGACTGCGGCGGGTCAGATCAAGACCGGTTCTCTGTGCCGTTCTGACCGTGTATCCAAGTACAACCGTCTGCTGCGTATTGAAGAGCAACTGGGTGCCAAAGCCCCGTACAAAGGTCGCTCTGAGATCAAAGGTCAGTAATACTGGCAGAACACAAAAAACGGGCTTAATTGCCCGTTTTTTGTTAGCAAAAGACGGATATTATCGCTGTCTCAGTGATTACCGATATTCTGATCGGTATGACCGCCGAACGACTCGTCGGGACGGTCGTTAACAGCGTTACCGGGAAACGGATATGTCAGACAAACTTATGCCTCATTTTCGCCTGCTGATCGGGTTTGTACTGCCGGTGCTGGTGCTGCTGGTGCTGCAATACCGCCTCTGGCTGGATGACAGCGGCGTCGTTGCCAGCCGTCAGTTGCAGCAGCGTATCGCTTTGCTGCGTCAGGACAACGATGTACAGCAAAGTGAAAATGATGCTCTGTTGGCGGACGTTGAAGATCTGCGCCACGGCCAGACTTTGCTGGAAGAGAAAGCCCGCGAAGAGCTGGGTTTAGTCCGCGAAGGCGAGACGTTTATCCTCTTTATTGATCCCGCAGACGGCAAACAGAAATGAATACAGCGCGTTACTTTCCTGTTCTGCCGGCCGCCGGGATTGGCAGCCGCATGCAGGCTGACCGGCCAAAGCAGTACCTGCCCATTCAGGGCCGCTTTCTGCTTGATTACACGCTGGATGCGATTCTCAGCTACCCCGCATTTGAACAGGTGGTGCTGGTGTTATCGGCTGATGATCCCTATTGGCCCGACAGTGAGTACGCCAGCGATGAGCGCATAATCCGCGCTGCCGGTGGGCGTGAGCGCTGCGATTCGGTGCTGAATGGCCTGGCTGTGCTGAGCGGTCTGGCTGCTGACGATGATTGGGTGGTGGTGCACGATATTGCCCGTCCCTGCCTGCGTCATTCCGATCTGGATAAACTGCTGGCAGAATTGGCCGATCCGGGTGCCATTCTCGCTGCGCCCTCGCGCGACACCATGAAGCGTGGTGCACTGCGCGATGGCTGCGTGGTGATTGATCATACCGTCGAGCGCGAGCAATTGTGGCACGCCTTAACGCCACAGGTATTCCGTTATGGCGCTTTGCAGCAGGCATTAACCGCCTGTCTGGCTCAGGGGTTGACGGTGACCGATGAAGCCTCCGCGATGGAGCAGCACGGCCATCAGCCATTACTGGTGGCAGGCCGCTCTGACAATATCAAAGTAACGCGGCGCGAAGATCTGGCGCTGGCGGAGCTGTTTTTATCCACCTCTTTATCTCCACATTCCTGAACGAGAGTTGTTATGCGCATTGGTCATGGTTTCGATGTTCATGCTTTTGAAGACGGCGATTTTATTACTCTGGGCGGCGTGCAGATTCCGCACAGTCATGGCCTGAAAGCCCACTCCGATGGTGACGTTGCTTTGCATGCGCTGGCGGATGCCCTGCTGGGGGCGGCGGCGCTGGGCGATATCGGCCAGCACTTTCCCGACACTGACGAGGCCTGGGCTGGTGCCGACAGCCGTATGTTGCTGCGCCATGTGGTGGGGCTGATTCACGACAAGGGGTATCAGGTCGGTAATGCTGATATCACCATCATCGCTCAGGCACCGAAAATGGCACCGCATATTCAGACCATGCGCGAGTGCATCGCTGCGGATCTGAACGTGCGCCTGGTTGATGTCAATGTGAAAGCGACCACCACCGAAAAACTCGGTTATGTGGGGCGCAAAGAAGGCATTGCCGTACATGCCGTGGCTCTGCTGATCACTTCCGCCCGCTGACTGAAATTTTAACGCTGAAAAACGAGACCCTTTTGACAACATCACTTCTGCCTGACTGGCCCAACGCATACCCTGCTACCGGCGCCAGCGCCTTACTGAAGCAACAGAATGACGATTTCTGTGTGGAAGAAATTCCGCTGGCGCTGCCCTGTGGCGAAGGCGAGCACATCTGGCTGCACATTGAGAAAAACGGAGCCAACACCGCCTGGATCGCCAAGCGTCTGGCGGCCCATGCCGGGGTTAAAGAAATGGATGTCGGCTATGCCGGCCTGAAAGACCGCAACGCCATCACCCGCCAGTGGTTCAGCATCTATTTGCCCCGGGTGCAGGCACCGGATTTCAGTGCCCTGAATGATGCAGAAATGACGGTGCTCAGCCAGAGCCGCCATTCGAAAAAGTTGCGCCGCGGCGATCTGCTCGGCAACCGCTTTAGCATCCGTCTGCGCCAGGTGCAGGGTGAGCGCGCGCTGATTGAAAGCAATCTGCAGCAGATCAAAACGCTGGGTGTACCTAATTATTTTGGTGAACAGCGCTTTGGTCATGGTGGCGGCAACATTGAATCAGGCCGCGCCATGCTGGCCGGTGAAATCCGTGTGCGTAATCCGGGCAAGAAAAGTATTTATCTGTCGGCCATCCGCTCACTGATCTTTAACAATGTACTGGGCGAACGAATCCGTGCCGGACTCTGGGGCCAAACACTGGCCGGTGATGTCGCCGACGACAGCGGCGTAAGCACCGGGCCGCTATGGGGACGGGGCCGCCTGAACAGCACAGACGATGCCCTGGCTCTGGAATCCCGCATAGCAGCGGAGCAGCCGGAGCTGTGTGATGGCCTTGAGCATGCGGGTCTGAAACAGGAGCGCCGTGCTCTGGCCGCATTGCCCGCCCATCTCAGCTGGCAATGGCAGGAAGACGCCGGAACGACCGATTTAGTGCTCACCTTTTCACTGGCCGCCGGGTATTATGCGACCTCCGTAATCCGTGAACTGACGCAGGTACAGGAATTAGGGCCTGTTGACACTGATTGAATCGAGCCTGCTGAGAGCCGGTTTTTCTCAGAACAAGGAGAGAGGAGTGATATTGTCAGGAACATCCATGTTCCTGACCCTGCGGGCTTCGCGCCCATCTGTCTGGAACAGATTGGCGTGCCAACCCCGAAGGGGTGAAGCACAGGGATGTGCTGAACATCCCACACTCTCAGCGCCTTGTTTGAGAAATTTTTAGTCAATAACAGGCCTGTTTAATGAGTGTTAACAGGCCCTCGAAAGGGTGAATGTGCATGACGCTGATGCTGTCGAATGATGATGGAGTACACGCTCCCGGGCTTCGTACCCTGGCGCAGGCGCTGACCGCTGCCGGGCAGGATGTGCTGGTGGTTGCGCCTGACCGTGATCGCAGCGGTGCCAGTAACTCCCTGACCCTTGACCGGCCATTACACCCGGTTCATCTGGAAAACGGTTTTATCAGCATTAATGGTACACCCACCGATTGCGTGCATCTCGGGATCAACGCCTTTTATACCGACCGGTGCGAGCGGGTGATTGCCGGTATTAATGCCGGAGCAAACCTGGGCGATGATGTGCTGTATTCCGGCACCGTCGCCGCCGCGATGGAAGGGCGTTTTCTGGCCAGAACACCCATTGCGGTATCGCTGGCCGGCAAGCACCACTTTGCCACCGCTGCGCAGGTCTTGCTGGAATTACTTCCAAGACTCGAACAACTGCATCTGCCTCCGAATTCTGTGATCAACATTAACGTACCGGATCGTGCCTATGACGATCTGAATGGCTATGAAATCACCCGTCTTGGCCATCGCCAGCGCTCCGATAATCCGGTTCTGACCACCAATCCGCGTGGCAAAGAGTGTTACTGGATTTCTGCGGCCGGTGATGTGGCGGATGCGGGTCCGGGAACAGACTTTCACGCCATCGAACAGGGGAAGGTGTCCATTACCCCGATCCAGATGGACATGACCCAGCATACTGCGCTTAAGCAAATGGCTGAGCTTCTGAATTGAGCAGGATGACTGAGTGAACGAGCAGCAGCTGACCGGCATAGGTATGACGTCACAACGCACCCGCAACCGTCTGGTGCAACGCCTGCGTGAAGCCGGTATTAAAAATGAAGAGGTGCTGGAGGTTATTGCCCAGACACCACGGCACTTGTTCGTCGATGAAGCGCTTGCACATCGGGCCTATGAGGATACGGCACTGCCCATCGGTAACGGCCAGACCATCAGTCAGCCCTACACGGTGGCACGCATGACCGAAATTCTGCTCGCTGCCGGGCCGCTCAGCCGGGTGCTCGAAATCGGTACCGGCTCTGGCTATCAGACCGCAGTGCTCAGCCCATTGGTCGGCAAACTGTTCAGCATTGAACGCATTGAACCCCTGCATCAGCGGGCGTGTCAGCGCCTGCAACAGCTGAACTACCGCAATGTGACGCTCAAACTGTCCGATGGCACCTGGGGCTGGCCAGAGCATGGGCTCTATGACGGAATTCTGGCTGCGGCCGCTCCTGAAGATGTTCCCGATTCTCTGCTGCAGCAGCTGGCCGATGGCGGCCGCCTGATTATGCCGGTCGGTACGCATGAGCAAAAACTGGTGCTGATTACCCGTCACGGGGAACACTTCAGCCGTAAGACCCTCGAAAGCGTGCGTTTTGTGCCTTTTTTACCCGGTGTACAACGTTAGCCGCTGCAATTTCCTGTATTTTACTGACCACCCTTCATCTATAAGGACAAGGACGCGATGAAACACTTCTGGCTGTTCCTCAAAGGTATCGCAATGGGGGCCGCCGATGTGGTTCCCGGCGTCTCCGGCGGCACGATCGCCTTTGTAACCGGCATTTATACCGAGTTGCTGGATTCCATCAAAAGCATCAATCTTCATGCCCTGAAGACACTCTTCAAAGAAGGCCCGCGGGCATTCTGGCAAAGCATTAATGGTACCTTTCTGCTGGTACTGGGCAGCGGCATCCTGCTCGCGCTGCTGTCTCTGGCGCGTGGTATTCATTATCTGCTGATGCATTACCCGGTGTGGCTTTGGGCATTTTTTTTCGGCCTGATTCTGGCGTCCTGCTGGCACATCGGTAAAGAGACAGAGCGCTGGCACGTGCCGCAACTGGCATTGTTCGCTCTCGGAGCCATCGTGGCCGGGGCCATCAGCACGGCATCGCCCACATCCATCAGCGCAACACCACTCATTATTCTGCTGGCGGGCAGTATTGCCATTTGTGCCATGATTCTGCCAGGCATTTCCGGCAGCTTTATCTTGCTGCTGATGGGGCTGTATGAGCCGGTATTGGGAGCGGTAAAGCAGCTGGATTTCCAGTTGCTGGGCACCTTTGCGCTCGGAGCCGTGTTTGGTCTGTTAGCGTTTTCACGCCTTCTCAGCTGGTTATTGCATCATTATAAAAGTGCCATGTTTGCCCTTTTGACCGGGTTTATGGCAGGTTCACTGCTTAAGGTCTGGCCTTGGAAAGAAACCCTCAGCTTCCGCCTCAACAGTCATGGCGCTGAGGTGCCATTTATTCAGAGCAATGTGTTGCCGGATGCTGATCTGTCCTTGCTACTGACGCTGCTGCTGATGGTGGCGGGTGCTTTATTAGTACTTGGTTTGGAGCGTTTTGCCGATACGGCAGACAAATAACCTCTGCTTACCATCAAGAACAAGTGTTAACTAAACGTAAAACTCTGCAATGAACGGATGCAGGTTTTTTGTCAGAACGGTTAGAGTTCCGTATGTAAGCCGTAAATCGGATAAAAACTCAGTCTTTTTTAGATTTATTTGAACTAAATGTAATACTTTTAGCTTCCTTTTGTTAGAAGCAAGTAAGCGTGCCGCAGGGCTCAAAAAGCTGTCATTTTTGAGTGTCAAAAAACAACCACCGACGGACGACGATGAAAGCACTGGCCACTGTCATATTAGTCACGATAGCCACACTGTTAACAGGCTGCCTTTCCGGGCGAGAATTTGTCTCAGTTGAAGAGAAGTTCAGTAAAGGACAAACCGCGACGGGTTTTCATCGGGTTGAAAAGGGTGAGACTTTGTTTTCAATTGCATGGCGTTACGGAATCGATTACCGGGAGTTGGCAAGTGCTAACTCAATAGCCAGCCCTTATGTTATCTATCCCGGTCAAAAAATTGACATCAGAAATATCACTAAACGGGCAGCGCCCCCTGCCACTGCTGCCGTCGAAAATCCGTCAAAACCGCTGCCAAAAATTCAGAGCCAATCTAAACCTGTCGGCAAAACAAGTCATAGCACGCCAAAAGTGAGTGCCAATGCTGCGGATACTGACTGGAAATGGCCGGTAAACGGGCGTTTGATTGGCTATTTTTCAACCAAAAAGCCCGTCAACAAGGGGATTGATATCGCCGGGACTTTGGGAGAATCTGTTTTGGCAGCAGCGGCAGGCACCGTGGTTTACGCGGGTCAGGGCTTACGCGGTTATGGCAACTTGGTCATCGTCAAACACAACGATACTTACCTCAGCGCCTATGCCCACACCAGCCGCATTCTGGTCAGCGAACAAGAAGTCGTTAAAGCTGGCCAGAAGATTGCCGAAATAGGATCTACTGGTACCGACAAAGTGAAACTTCACTTTGAGATCCGAAGAAACGGCAAGCCGGTTGATCCGCTCAGATACTTACCCAGCCGGCCTGGGTAGAGCGGTCGGAAATTAATCAATCGTTCTGGCACAAAACCTGTTTCGGTTCAGGTTCAGGATGATAACCAAAGGCGGGAATGAACATGGCAGTACAACAACGAGAATTACGCGAAGAAGACGTTTTTGATGATGTAGAAGCACTGGCACTGGTCGATGAAGCTGAATCTGAACAGGACTCAGTCGAAGAAGCACCGGAACGCTTTGCTGCTGATACATCCTACAAAACGATGGATGCTACTCAGTTGTATCTCAATGAGATTGGGTTTTCCCCACTGCTGTCTGCGGAAGAGGAAGTGCACTATGCACGCCTGGCCCGCAAGGGTGATGAAATGGGTCGCCGTCGCATGATTGAAAGTAACCTGCGACTGGTGGTTAAGATTTCACGTCGATATGTGAATCGTGGATTATCGCTGCTGGATCTGATTGAAGAGGGCAACCTTGGCCTGATCCGTGCGGTAGAAAAATTTGATCCGGAGCGTGGTTTCCGCTTCTCCACCTATGCTACCTGGTGGATTCGCCAAACCATTGAACGCGCCATCATGAATCAGACGCGTACCATTCGCCTGCCGATTCACGTCGTCAAAGAGCTTAACGTTTATCTGCGCGCCGCCCGTGAGCTGACGCAGAAGCTGGATCACGAGCCGAGTGCAGAAGAAATCGCAGCACTGCTGGAAAAACCGGTAGACGATGTTAAACGCATGCTCAAGCTGAACGAACGTGTAACCTCAATTGATACCCCGCTGGGACCGTCATCGGATAAATCCATTCTGGATACCATTGCCGATGAGCGCGTGACCGATCCGGGTGAAGAATTGCAGAATCAGGATATTCAGGCCAATCTGGATCGCTGGATTGAAGAACTGCCTGAGAAACAGCGTGAAGTTTTATCCCGTCGTTTCGGTCTGCGCGGCTATGAAACCAGTACGCTGGAAGATGTCGGTCGTGAAATTGGACTGACCCGTGAACGTGTACGCCAGATCCAGGTAGAAGCGCTGAAGCGTCTGCGTGAGATCATGGAGAAACAAGGTCTGAATGCAGCCACTTTGTTCGGTGATGCTTAATCATCAGTCAGCAGTCATAAAAAAAGCGGCCACTGGCCGCTTTTTTATTGCCCGGTGTTTAGCCGGTCAGGCCGATCCGCCAACTCAGCGCTCGAGGTACTGAAGTTTGTCGGGTACGCCGTCCCATTCTTCGGCATCCGGCAGCGATTCTTTCTTCTCGCTGATGTTTGGCCAGACTTCAGCCAGTTCCGCATTGAGCTCAATGTACTGCTCCTGACCGGCCGGTACTTCGTCTTCGGAGAAAATCGCTTCCGCCGGACACTCAGGCTCACACAGAGCACAGTCGATGCACTCGTCCGGGTGGATCACCAGAAAGTTCGGACCTTCGTAGAAACAGTCAACCGGGCAGACTTCCACACAGTCGGTGTACTTACATTTCACACAGTTATCAGTAACGACGAACGTCATCTGGGGTATCTCCTAATCTCGCAAATCATCGGCGCTGTTCCCCGGTTCTTGGCAGACTGATAAGACCCTCAGTCTCCGGGTGTTTGAATAATCCGCCATTCTAGGTACGAGCGGGCAGCGGGGCAAGTTCATGCGCTAGAAATATGGGTTATAGCCAGCAAGCTGATGGTTCTAACGAAACGCGCTATCTTCCTGCTGGCTATCACCATTTACAGCAACGCCTTCAGTTCATACATCAGTTCCAGAGCCGCGCGTGGCGACAGATCGTCCGGATTCAGCGCGGCCAGACGCTCTTCAACCGCCGATGGCAAAGAGGCAAACAGATCATTCTGCCGCGGTTGATCGGCGTCAGGCTGAATTCTGTTCAGCCCCGGTGGGGTGTTCTGAGTACGTTTATCCGCGAGCGCTGAAGGCAGCGCTGCCGGGCTGACGCCGGCGCTTTGTTCCAGATGCAGCAGCTGTGCCTTGGCTTGCTGAATCACAGCGTCCGGCACGCCCGCCAGCTGCGCAACCTGAAGGCCATAGCTCTGGTTGGCCGGGCCCTGTTCGACCGAGTGCATAAAGATGATGCGGTCATCATGCTCGGTCGCCTTCAGATGCACGTTGACCACATTGCGGTGGTTCTCCGGCAATGCGGTCATTTCAAAATAATGAGTGGCAAACAGCGTAAACGCGCCGATATGTTCGGCCAGATGTGCCGCACTGGCCCACGCCAGAGACAGGCCATCAAAGGTGCTGGTGCCACGGCCGACCTCATCCATTAATACCAGACTCTGCGCCGTGGCATTGTGCAGGATGTTGGCGGTTTCGGTCATTTCAACCATAAAGGTCGAACGGCCACCGGCAACATCATCAGAGGAACCCATACGGGTAAAAATCCGGTCAATCGGACCGAGGGTGCAGCTTTCTGCGGGTACATAACTGCCGATATGGGCAAGTAAAACGATCAGGGCAACCTGTCGCATATAAGTCGACTTACCGCCCATGTTTGGGCCGGTAATGATCTGCATATTCTGCTGGGCATCGAGACGGGTATCGTTGGCAACAAAAGGATCGACGATCAGGTTTTCGATCACCGGATGACGCCCTTGCTGAATATCGATGATGGCATCGCTGACCAGATGCGGCTGAACAAAGCGCAGGGTCTCAGCCCGCTCGGCCAGATCAGACAATACATCCAGTTCCGCCAGCGCCGCAGCGCACACCTGCAACGGAATCAGCTCCTCAGCCAGAGCCTGTACCAGCTCTTCGTACAGGGCTTTTTCCCGGCTCAGCGAACGGCTCTTGGCGCTCAGTGCTTTATCTTCAAAGGTCTTGAGTTCCGGCGTAATAAAGCGCTCGGCGTTTTTCAGTGTCTGACGACGGACATATTCTGTCGGCGCCGCATCTGACTGAGCCTTGGATATTTCGATGTAGTAGCCATGTACGCGGTTATAGCCCACTTTTAAGGTACTGATGCCGGTGCGAGCCTTTTCCTGTTCTTCGAGCCTGATTAAATAATCACCGGCGTTTTCGCTCAACGCCCGGAGTTCATCCAGTTCGCTGTCGTAGCCTTCGGCAATCACACCGCCGTCGCGGATAATGACCGGCGGATTGTCGATAATGGCTTTGCTCAGGCGTTCAACCCAGTGCGGAAACGCCTGCGCGCGTTCCAGCAACTGCGCAGCCAGCGTGCTGTCCAGACGGCTTAACTGCTGGCGGATATCGGGCACAATGGCCAGCGCATCACGCAGCCGTGCGAGGTCGCGCGGACGGGCAGAGCCCAGGGCCACGCGCGATAAAATACGCTCAATATCGCCGACCTGTTTCAGACTGCTGTGTAACTCTTCAGCGGCATAGTGCTGAATCAGCTGCGCGATGAATCCCTGCCGCTGTTGCAGCACAGCGTGTTCACGCAGCGGGCGGTTAAGCCAGCGCTTGAGTAAACGGCTGCCCATTGCCGTGGCGGTTTTATCCATAATCCAGGCAAGGGTATGCTGGCTGTCGCCTTTCTGATTGATGTCGATCTCCAGATTCCGGCGGCTGGCGGGATCGATAATAATGGCGTCATCCGGCTGTTCGACCTGCAATGACCGGATGTGCGGCAGATTATTGCGCTGGGTTTCCTGAGCGTAATTCAGCAGTGCACCGGCAGCACGGATGGCGACGGTCATATGCTCACACCCGAAGCCACGCAGATCGCGGGTTTTCAATTGCTGGGTCAGCAAGCGGAAAGCCGTGTCGGATTCAAAATGCCATGGCGCCTGTCGTTTTGCGCCCTGACGTTCACGCAGGCCGGCGGGCTGGTACTGATCTTCGTTCAGTAGCAATTCCGCCGGACGAAGGCGCTCAATTTCCGCCAGCAGTGCATCTTCACCGTCGACTTCCAAAACCGTGAAGCGTCCGGAGCTGATCTCCAGAACGGCCAAACCGTGGCGCTGCTGTTCGGAACAGAGAGCAACCAGCAGGTTATCTGAACGCTCATCCAGAAACGCTTCATCGGTCAGGGTGCCGGGCGTAATCACGCGAACGACTTTACGCTCAACCGGCCCTTTACTGGTTGCCGGGTCTCCGATTTGCTCGGCAATGGCCACCGATACCCCCTGTTTCACCAGGCGGGCGATGTAGTTTTCCGCTGCGTGATAAGGAATGCCGGCCATTGGAATCGGCTCACCACCACTCTGACCGCGGGCGGTTAAGGTAATGTCGAGCAACTGCGCTGCGCGTTTGGCATCGCTGTAAAATAATTCATAAAAATCGCCCATACGATAAAACAGCAGAGTGTCGGAGAATTCAGCTTTGATGCGGAAATACTGTTGCATCATCGGCGTGTGCTGGGCAGTTGCCTGGCTCATCGGGCGGGTGTCCTTAAAAAACGGGCATGTTAATGTAAACGGCAGATTGTAAGTGATTCCGCGAGGATACAGAAATGAGCCCTGAACTGAATGCATCCGTCAGTGTGCTGGCCGACATGCTGCAAAGCCGCAACCTGCGGCTGGTGACGGCAGAGTCCTGTACCGGTGGTGGTATCGCCAGCGCGCTGACGGATATAGCCGGCAGCTCACAGTGGTTTGAATGTGGCTTTGTGACCTATTCCAATGAAGCCAAAATCCGCTACCTGGGCGTGCCGCCACTGATTATTGAACAGGCTGGTGCTGTCAGTGAAGAAACCGTGCGGGCGATGGTGGCTGGCGCCGTCAATAACAGTCTTGGCGATCTGGCGGTGGCCGTCAGTGGTATTGCCGGACCGGGGGGGGGATCGGATGAAAAGCCTGTCGGAACGGTATGGTTTGCCTGGGGAAATGATGAGCACCAGATTACCGAATGCTGCCATTTTCCCGGCAATCGTGAACAGGTGAGGGCTCTGGCCGTTGTGCACGGCATTCAGGGATTATGCCGCTGGCTCTCCAGCTGAGGAAAAAAGAAGGGTTGGCGCTGGGAATAAGCTGTGCTTAAATACTGGTTAAATTTACAGTGATTGGTCTGAGTGACGCGACAGAACAGTCAACCTGAATAACCACCGTTAAACACACAGGACAGAGCGATGGATGCTAACAAACAAAAAGCACTTGATGCAGTACTGAGCCAGATTGAACGTCAGTTTGGTAAAGGCGCCATTATGAAAATGGGTGAGCAGCCGCGCGAAGCCATCCCGGCGATCTCTACCGGTTCTCTGGGACTGGACATTGCTCTGGGAATTGGCGGACTGCCGTGTGGCCGTATCGTTGAAATCTACGGCCCGGAAAGTTCCGGTAAAACCACGTTGTGTTTATCGGTGATGGCGCAGGCACAGAAAATGGGCAAATCCGTTGCCATTATCGATGCTGAGCATGCGCTGGATCCTTTGTATGCAGAAAAGCTGGGTATTGATCTGGACAGTCTGCTCGTATCGCAGCCGGATACCGGCGAACAGGCTCTGGAAATCTGTGACAGTCTGGTACGTTCCGGTGCTGTCGATGTCATCGTTGTTGACTCCGTTGCCGCTCTGGTTCCCAAGGCTGAAATTGAGGGCGATATGGGAGACAGTCACGTTGGTCTGCAGGCTCGTCTGATGTCACAGGCGCTGCGCAAAATCACCGGCAATGTCAAAAATGCCAACTGTCTGGTTATTTTTATCAACCAGATCCGGATGAAAATCGGCGTGATGTTCGGCAGCCCGGAAACCACGACCGGTGGTAATGCACTGAAATTCTACTCCTCAGTACGCCTGGATATCCGCCGTATTGGCTCCGTAAAACAGGGCGATGAAGTCATCGGTAATGAAACCCGCGTTAAAGTGGTAAAAAACAAAGTGTCGCCACCGTTCAAACAGGCCGAATTCCAGATCATGTATGGTCAGGGTATTTACCACATGGGCGAAGTCATTGATCTCGGTGTTAAGTGCGGTCTGGTGGATAAGTCCGGTGCCTGGTACAGCTATAAAGGCGACAAAATCGGACAGGGCAAAGCCAATGCGGCCGTGTTTCTGCAGGAGCATCCGGAAATGGCAGCCGAGATTGAAGCGGGTATCCGCAGTCAGATGCTGACCGTGACTCTGGCGTCTGATATTACCAGTGAAGTGGATGAAGAAACCGAAGCCTGAGCTGACGCAGGCGGAATTGCGCCGGGCCGCCGTTGAGCTGCTGTCCCGGCGTGATTACTCCCGTCGCGAGCTGGCGCGTAAGCTTTCCCCGCAAGCCGCAGATCCGGATGATGTTGCGGCAGTACTCGATGATCTTGCCGAGCGGCACTGGCAATCCGATAAGCGCTTTGCCGAATCGTTTCTTAACAGCCGCTGTCTCCGATATGGTCCTTTGCGCATACAGCAGGAATTGCGCGAAAAAGGCCTCAATGCTGAACAGATTCAGGACGCTTTCGCCAACATCAGCGTTGACTGGTACGAACTGGCGCTCGAATTCGTCCGGCGTAAATGCGTGAGTGGACTGTCATCACAGGATATTCGTGAGCGTGCCCGGTTGTATCGTTTTCTCGCTTATCGCGGCTTTAACCGCGATCACATTGATTATGCTCTGGCGCAATTAGAGGCGTCATGCCTGCCGGAATCGCCCGAATTTTAATCCGTATTTCTGTGTGAATTTTCCTGACTAAACTGCCTTTTTAGCGACATTATTTCCACTGTCGCCTCAGTCTATTGACACTCTCCTCACTGCTAACCATGATCGAATCAGCATGTCTAAATAAAGAACAACTGTTCAATAGCTGGTAGAGACCAGTCATTAATAATCATAAGATCGTTGGGGAGGGATATGAGCCCAACTGTACAGGTCGATATCGTACTGGTGCAGCACCTGCTGAGTTTCTGGGACAGTCAAGGTATTGATATCACTCCTGTCTGGAGTTTATTAGGCATGGCTCCTGCACAACCCATGCCGCCATGGGTTAATGCCGAGAAGCTGAAGCTTGTTCACCAGTATATCGCCTCACAGAGCAGCGACAGGCTGTTGCCTGCCCGCACGGGTCGTTATCTGGCACAGCGTGATCTGCCGCTCGGTCGCCTGTTGAAATACTCTGAGAATTTATCCCAGGGGCTGCCTGCCGCTTTGCGCTTTATGAATTCCTCGCTTGGCAGTATCCATTTTGTTATCCGTGCCGCCGAGCACAAAGTGGTTGTCCGGGCTGAGCCTCATCCCGGTATGCCGCTTTTGCCGGATCAACTGTTGCAGGCTTTGGTTGCCCTGACTGAGGTCTGTTGTGGGGTGTTGGGTGGTAGTGCCGGGCATGATCTGACCGTCTGTGCTCCGCTCGAATCTCCGCTGATTGACGATCTGAATGATTTTCTGACCCCGTTGGTGATGCCGGGTGAGCACTACGCGCTCGATATTTCGGCGGCTGCGTGGCAGCGTCTCAATCCGCGGCAGCAGCCTGTGATGTATGTCAGCCTGTTGCGTGATTTTGACCGCCATGCAGAAAAACTGGATGAACAGCTGCGTCTGTACAGCGAGTTGCAGCGCATTCTTCAGGGGTGTTTGCTTAAACGCCGGATCTCGCAGGAGGATGTTGCTGCTCAGCTGAACATCAGTGTGCGTAATCTCCAGCGTCGTCTGAAAGCATTGGGTACCACGTATCAGGCGTTGCTGGATGAAAGCCGTCAGGATATTGCCATGCGTCTGATCAGGGATGAGAGTCTGCCGCTGTACGAAATTGCGTTTATGGTTGGTTATGCCGAGCCCAGTGCATTCTACAAGGCGTTTAAACGCTGGACGGATGCAACGCCCGGCGATTACCGCCAGGCATTGAGTGCCGAAACCAACTGAAGACGCCTGGTCGCTGATTAAACAGGCGGAATCAGGGTTATGATCCCGGGTGTATCAGTGCAGTTTCAGGCGTGGCCGTATCACTTTGTTAATGTGGCCTACCAGACTCAGCAGCAGTGTGTGCCAATAACCATGCAGCGCAATCTGGTGCAGCCGGTAGAGTGACACATAAACGATCCGGGCCAGCCTTCCTTCAATCATCATTGAGCCACTGGTCAGATTGCCCATCAGACTGCCAACGGTACTGTAGCGACTGAGAGAAACCAGCGAACCTTTATCGTGGAATACAAACTCCGGTAACGGCTGTCCCTGATGATGCGCGCGCAACGCTTTCACCAGATGGCTTGCCTGTTGGTGCGCAACCTGAGCCCGGGGCGGAACGGGTTTGCCATCGCTGTGCATGACGCTGCAGCAATCACCCAGAGCAAAGATATTCCGGTCTTCGGTTTGCAGGCTGGCATTGACAATTAACTGGTTGGCGCGATTGGTTTCCAGTCCAAGGGTGGTCATGAATTCCGGTGCTTTTACGCCGGCCGCCCAGACTTTGAGGCGCGCCGGAATGATGCCTTGATCTTTGGTTACAAATCCTTCTGCCGTTGCTTCGGTAATCAGTGTTCCGGTGCGCACGGCGACGCCCAGTACTTCCAGCTCTCGGGTGGCGGCAGCGGAAATCCGCGGTGGCAGGGCTGGCAGAATACGCTCGCCGGCTTCAATCAGTGTGACCTTGAGCTGCTCCGGCGAAACGTTTTTAAGGCCATAGCTGCTCAGTACTTCCGCGGTGTTGTACAGTTCGGCAGACAGCTCCACGCCGGTTGCGCCGGCACCCACAATCGCGATTTCCAGATTGCCCGGGGTTTCGCTGTTACTGGCACGCAGGAATTCGTTGAGTAATGTGCGGTGAAAGCGTTCGGCCTGCTGGCGACTGTCAAGGAAGATGCAGTGCTCTTTGGCGCCGGGTGTGCCGAAATCGTTCGTTACGCTGCCGATGGCAATCACCAGGGTGTCGTAGCTGACACTGCGCTCCGGCACAATCAGCTCGCCCTGTTCATCATGAATCGGTGCCAGTATGACTTCGCGCTGATCGCGCCTCAGACCCGACATGCGTCCAAGCTGAAAGGCAAAGCCGTGTACTTTGCCATGGGCACGGTAGTTAAGCTCGTCGATACCTGAATCGAGTGCGCCGGTGGCGACTTCGTGCAGCAGGGGCTTCCACAGGTGGGTGGGGTTGGCATCAATAAGGACAACGTCGGCTTTTCCGCGCCGTCCGAGCTTTCTTCCTAATTGGGTTGCCAGTTCCAGCCCGCCTGCACCGCCGCCAATAATGACGATACGTTGCATGGTGAGACTCCGGTAAGTGAATAAACTGTCGCCATTATACGGACAAAGCAGCCCCGATTGGCCGCTTTTATTCATCCGGGTTTCAACGGGGCGATGTCTCAGCGCACCGGTGCGGGGGCGGGGAGTTGCCAGATACCCAGCAGATGGCTGCCGCCTGCCAGTAAAACCGCGATGGCGAGAAGCAGCAGAGTACGCTGCAGCCATGCGGGGGATTTTTTCCAGCGCAGATGCCAGTGCAGAAAGCGCATATGGCCAAAAGGACCGATGGCTAAATGCAGCATCAGCAATACCATTGCCGGAACCATGGCAACCAGCAGAGCAGTAATCATTTGTTTTATCCGGTGTTGGCTGTGCTTATTCAGCGCCTTGCCATTGTTGCAGATGATCAGCGCAGGCCTGACGATTCAGGGCTTCTTCTGCACTCAGTACCGGCAGTTTAACGCATTGCTGCAACACGGTAATTATGGTGTCGTGGTGTTTGTCTTTATCCAGCCGGGCGAGGGCATTAGCGTATTCATTGTAAATAACCGGCAGCTGATCCTGCAGTTCCAGTGCGCGATGAAACGCATCCAGCGCGCGGCTCTCGGTCGAACCGTAAGTTATACGGCCAACGAAAGACCCCACGCGCTCAACCACACCAGCATGCAATCCGCCCAGCATGGCTGGGTAAAGAGCCTGTTGCGGATAACGTTTCTGCAGATCGGCCATGGCTTCCTGAGTGTCGCCAAGAAAGCCCGTTGCTGTGGCAGCGCTGGTATCCAGCAGCTCCAGAATGCGGGCATGGGCATAAGCCAGACCAAATTCGGCGAAGGCGTAGTCCGGTGCCAGAGGCAACAGACGTTCCGATTCGGCGGCGGCTTCGCGGAAGGTCGCCAGCCTGCTGTCCTTGTCCTGCACAATCAACGCGGCATACATCAGTTTGGAGTACAGCGCAGGAATAGCACCAGCGGGCCCGAGTTGCTTACCCAGCTCATAGGCTTGCTGAAAGCGGCCTTCGTAATGCAAACGCCAGACCTGCTGGCTGGCTTCCGCCAGTGGCTGCAGATTGTCGTTGAGCAGTGCCTGCAGGGCCGGATGAGCACCGGGCTGGCGTGCCAGATTTAAGGTAAATTCGGCGAGCTGCGGGTATTTCGCCAGCATGTCGCGGAGAAACGGTTCATCGGGATAGGGCAGGCCTGGTCCCTGATTCAGTTGTGGCCAGAATTCCTGCAGGCGGCTGCCGCTGTAATCGAATTGCGGCAGTTCAGCAGGATAAGATTGCCAGTCAGCAGCGAACACCTGACAGCAGAAAGAAAACAGAAAGACAGATATAAATCGCATAGACCCTCCGGATAACGGCGGGATTATAGCGGGGACGGTTGGCCGGAACCTGTGAATTCCGGCCAATGTCAGCGAGTCATTATCTGCCAGCGAAGTCCCTGTGCTGAATCACTGGAATGCTTTACCGGTGCTGACACCCAGCTTTTTCAGGATCATTGCCAATGGGCAAAAGCCACTGAACGCTGCCTGAAACATATTGGCACCGACGAAGGCAGTGAACCATAACCAGTAAGCGCTGTGGATCTGAGACAGTCCTAGGCTCACCAGAATAAACAGGCCAGCAATGGCGAAAATCATGCGGTCAACGTTCATAGCATTACCTTTCTCTAAATTAGAATATGCTTATATAGTTATCTTATAAGCTGGAATCGTCAAGTGATCTTTAAACTCTGGCACATCTGATACACGAATGTTGTGGCTGTGACGGTGGCAGCAGAACGAACCCGCACGCAGGGACTCGGCCTGACGCGCGCAAACCGCTATACTCCGTTTCCTTCAAATTGACTAACCGCTTCCGGATACCCGCAGCCGTATGAAAAGCTCAGACATTCGCAAGGCATTCCTTGATTACTTTGCCTCCAAAGGCCATGAAGTGGTGCCATCAAGCCCACTGATTCCCGGTAATGACCCGACATTACTGTTTACTAATGCTGGTATGGTGCAGTTCAAGGACGTGTTCCTTGGTCAGGACGAGCGCAGCTACAGCCGTGCGGTTTCGTCACAGCGCTGTGTGCGTGCCGGTGGCAAGCATAATGATCTGGAAAACGTCGGCTATACCGCACGTCACCACACCTTCTTTGAAATGCTGGGTAACTTCAGCTTTGGTGATTATTTTAAAGAAGACGCCATTAAGTTTGCGTGGGAATTTCTGACCTCGCCGGAGTGGCTGAACCTGCCCAAAGAAAAGCTGATGGTCACCGTTTACGCCGAAGACGACGAAGCCTATGACATCTGGAACAAGCAGATGGGCATTCCGGCAGACAAAATCGTCCGCATCGGCGATAACAAAGGTGCCCGTTTCGCATCGGATAACTTCTGGGCGATGGGGGATACCGGTCCGTGTGGTCCATGTACTGAAATTTTCTACGACCACGGTGAGCACATCTGGGGTGGACCTCCGGGGTCTGCGGAAGAAGACGGTGACCGCTTCATTGAAATCTGGAACAACGTATTCATGCAGTTTAACCGTCAACCTGACGGTGAAATGCAGCGTCTGCCAAAACCCTCGGTCGATACCGGTATGGGTCTGGAGCGTATTTCCGCCATCATGCAGGGCGTGCACAGCAACTACGAAATCGACCTGTTCCAGGCGCTGCTCGCTGCGGCCGGTGAGCTGACCGGCTGCAAAGATACCGAGAACAAATCGCTGCGCGTGATTGCCGATCACATCCGCTCAACCAGCTTCCTGATTGTGGATGGCGTGCTGCCATCGAACGAAGGTCGCGGTTACGTGCTGCGCCGTATTATCCGTCGCGCCGTACGTCATGGTCATATGCTGGGTGCGCCGGTGGGATTCTTCCACAAACTGGTGGGTGCACTGGTTGAACAGATGGGCGAAGCCTATCCGGAACTGCGCACGTTGCAGGCGCACGTCGAAAAAGTGCTGCGTCTGGAAGAAGAACAGTTCGCCAAAACGCTGGATAAAGGCATGGCGATCCTGAACGATGCCATTGCCGATCTGCAGGGCGACACCATTCCGGGTGAAACCGCGTTTAAGCTGTACGATACCTATGGCTTCCCGCTGGATCTGACCGCAGACGTAGCGCGCGAGCGCGACCTGAAAGTCGATGAAGACGGCTTTAATGCGGCGATGGACAAACAGCGCGAAATGGCCCGCTCAGCCGGCAACTTTGCCGGGAACTACGGCAAAGGTCTGGAAATTGACGGCAGCACCCAATTCCTTGGTTACACCCAGCTGGAAAATACCGGCCGCGTGAAAGCCCTGTTTAAAGACGGTGTGGCGGTAGAGCAACTGAATGCCGGTGATGAGGCCGTACTGGTGTTGGATGAAACCGCCTTTTATGCCGAAAGCGGTGGTCAGGCAGGTGATACCGGTTTCCTGAAAGCCAGCGGCGTTGTCTTCCAGGTGAAAGACACCAGCAAAGAAGGCAAAAACCACCTGCACAAAGGCGTGCTGGTTGAAGGCTCAGTGACAGTCGGTGACCAGCTGACCGCAACGGTTGATGCGGAAAAACGTCAGTCAACGGCCATTCACCACTCGGCTACTCACCTGCTGCACGCTGCGCTGCGCAACGTGCTGGGGGAGCATGTCAGTCAGAAAGGCTCGCTGGTAACGTACGACAAACTGCGTTTCGACTTCTCCCATCTGGAAGCGGTTAAGCCAGAAGAGCTGGCTGAGATTGAAAATATCGTTAATGCCCAGATCCGCGCCAATACCGAAGTAACGACCCGTCTGATGAACATCGACGATGCCCGTAACTCCGGCGCCATGGCACTGTTCGGCGAAAAATACGACGATGAAGTGCGCGTACTGTCGATGGGTGTGGATGACTTCTCGGTCGAACTCTGCGGTGGTACTCATGCCCAGCGTACCGGCGATATCGGCGTACTGAAAATCAGCAGCGAAAGCGGCATTGCAGCCGGTATCCGCCGTATCGAAGCGGTTGTCGGTCAGTCTGCGCTGGACTTTATTGCCCGTGAAGAAGCCACGCTGAACAGCATCGCCCGTAACCTGAAAGGTTCGGCCGATAATGTGGGCGACAAAGTTGAGCAACTGCTGGCGCGTAATCGTCAGCTGGAAAAAGAACTGGATGCACTGAAGTCCAAGCTGGCTTCCAGTGCCGGTTCTGATCTGGCCAACAATGCCCAGGACGTTAACGGCGTAAAAGTGCTGGCGGCCCGTCTCGATGGCGCCGATGTGGACGCGCTGCGTACCACCATGGATCAGCTTAAAAACAAGCTGGGTTCAGCGCTCATCCTGCTGGCAGCAGAAACCGATGGCAAAGTGACACTGCTGGCCGGTGTGACCAAAGACCTGATCGCCAAAGCCAAGGCCGGTGACGCGGTGAAAGAGTGTGCGCCTTTCGTTGATGGTCGTGGCGGCGGTAAGCCTGAAATGGCTCAGGCCGGTGGCCAGAAGCCTGAGGGTATCGATGATGCTCTGGCAGCGTTCGGCAAGTGGGCACAGGCGCAACTGTCCTGAGTCTGTCTGCAATACAACAGCGGGTGATGCCCGCTGTTTTTTTGCAGATGATTGGCTTGTGCGCTTTTCATGGCAGCGGTCATGAATGCCCGGCGATAAACCCGGATCAGGCATCTGACGGTTGCGTGTTAAGCCAACAGGCCATCTTTCTTGTTGTGGGCATTTGTTGTTTAATGTGCGCCCCTTCAACCAGTCAATCCCAGTAAAGACACATCATGGCACTATACGTACAGAAATACGGCGGTACATCCGTAGGTTCTATCGAACGCATCGAGGCCGTTGCCGATAAAGTTAAGTCTTTCCACGACGCCGGCCATCAGTTGGTTGTTGCTGTATCAGCAATGAGCGGTGAAACAATCGTCTGATTGGTCTTGCCAAAGGCATTTCCGAAAATCCGGATCCGCGTGAGATGGATGTACTGGTCTCTACCGGTGAGCAGGTCACCATCGCCCTGTTGGCGATAGCGCTGCAGAAACGCGGTGTGGATGCGCGCTCGTTCACCGGCTGGCAGGTCGGCATTAAAACTGACAGCGCGTATATGAAAGCCCGGATTGAAGACATCGACACCAGCGCCATGCGTAAGCAGCTGGATAATGGTGGTGTTGTGATTGTTGCCGGTTTTCAGGGGATTGATGACGACAACAACATTACCACGCTGGGTCGTGGTGGTTCCGATACCACCGGTGTTGCTCTGGCTGCCGCACTGGGTGCGGATGAATGCCAGATTTATACCGATGTTGATGGTGTGTACACCACTGATCCGCGAGTTGTTCCGGCTGCGCGCCGCATGGATAAAGTAACTTTTGAAGAAATGCTGGAAATGGCCAGTCTGGGTTCAAAGGTTTTGCAGATTCGTTCTGTCGAATTTGCCGGCAAGTACAAAGTTCCCCTGCGTGTACTTTCCTCATTTAAGGAAGGTAACGGCACCTTGATCACGATGGAGGAGATGAGCTCCGTGGAAAATCCAGTAATTTCAGGCATTGCATTCAATCGCGACGAAGCAAAACTTACTCTGAAAGGCGTACCCGATGTTCCGGGTGTGGCATCCCGTATTCTGGTACCGATCAGTGACGCGAATATTGAAGTGGATATGATTGTTCAGAACGTATCCGAAGATGGCACGACGGACTTCACCTTCACCGTGAACCGTGGCGACTATCAGAAAGCACTGAAAATTCTCAATGGTCTGGCGACCGAACTGAATGCCCGTGAAGCCACGGGAACTGATGACATCTGTAAGGTGTCTATGGTTGGCGTGGGGATGCGTTCTCATGCCGGCGTTGCCAGCAAGATGTTTAAAGTTCTTGCCGATGAGAATATTAATATTCTGGCCATCACCACCTCAGAAATTAAGATTTCTGTTGTGATTGCAGAAAAGTATCTGGAACTGGCGGTTCGCGCCCTGCACACAGCTTTTGGGCTGGATGCAGAAACGCAGGCAGAATAACCTCCGTCCTTCCGTCCCCATTAGGAAACGGTCAATGACTGAGCGTTTCCTAATAACTAAATGTTCTCAATAACGTCTTTCCTTGGCTTCAATTCTGACCATTGTGGTCAATACTGAGCATTGGAACGTGAGAACCCGGCTTAACCGCCAAAGCACCCTAGAACCGAACAGGAATGTCAGGAGAACTCCTATGCTTATTTTAACCCGTCGCGTAGGCGAAACTTTGATGGTTGGTGACGAAGTTACCGTGACTGTCTTAGGCGTTAAAGGAAATCAGGTACGCATTGGTGTTAACGCACCAAAAGAAGTAGCCGTACACCGTGAAGAGATTTACCAGCGCATCCAGCGCGAGAAAGATGGTGATGAAGGTCACGACGAAAGTCACGGGAATTACTAACGCCTTAATTTTGTTAAAATTTTTCCTTTGATTTTTGCGGGAACGTGGTATCATGCGCGCCGTGAACTGGAGAGATGGCCGAGTGGCTGAAGGCGCACCCCTGCTAAGGGTGTATAGGTTTACCCCTATCGAGGGTTCGAATCCCTCTCTCTCCGCCACGTTTTCTGCTCCCGCAGATGTGTATTAAAAGCGTTGACAGTTAGCACTGGCTCCCTATAATACGCGCCCCACGATGCGCGCTCGTAGCTCAGCTGGATAGAGTACCTGGCTACGAACCAGGCGGTCGGAGGTTCGAATCCTCCCGAGCGCGCCATTTCTTAACGCTTCGTCCGAAGTCTGAAGTCCGACATCCGGCGTCCGAAATATCCGCAATTAATTAACGTCACGCATCCCAAATTGCTGCTTGAGCTGTAATGCTTAAAAACTCCAGTTTAATCCGGCATACATCTGTGTTTTGCGGTTTTCCACATCTCGTTGCCAACCCAGCTCAATCACTTTAAACAGTGTCAGTCCGGCATGAATGCCTGCGGCGTTATCCGCATCAAACTGCAGCCTTGGGCCAATAAATAAGGTCGACAGCGTACCTGATACAGGAATTACCCAGTCTGCTCCCACAGAGGGATAATAATCACCGGCGTAGCGGGCATCCTGTTGCAGGCCGACATACGTGCGCCAGAAAAAATCCGGGTTTTCATTATGCCAGCCAAAACGCAGGCCCTGGCTGTCTTGGCCTGCCTGATAAAGCTGGGTATTAAAAAAGGCCTGAGCGGGAAATGCTGCAGATAACAACAGAAAGCAGACAAGTGCTGGCCGGAGAGACACGCGCGAAGTAATTAAGCGGGGCATAGTGAGATGGCCTTATGATTCATCAATAAATTGCCGGGCAAACATTGGATGCTGCTGTCTGAGCCATTGCAGTAATTCAGAAAATCTTTCAAGGCTGAAGCAGGGAATGCCATGTTCACTGAGCAGGGCTGCGGTCACTCCCATGCCTTGACGCAGCGTGGCATTAAACTCGCCGTTATAAATACCATCACTGCCACAGGACGGAGAGCGTGCCGCCAGCAATGCCGCCACCACCCCGTTGTGTTGCGCGCAGGTCAGTGCCTGTTGGGCCCCGCTGATAAATTCCCGGGTAAAGTCTTCTGCACTGCGAGAAATAATGCGCGCCTTGCCTTGCAATACCGCCGAGCCATCGCCCTGTATTATTTCCGCTGCCGGACGTGGCGTCGGCAAACCTCCGGCGACTTCAGGACAAACAGGAATCAGAATTCCCGCCTTTTGCCAGCGCTGTAACTGGTGGCGGAAATTGTCGGTCTTATCGTCGTTGGCGCGGCCATCATAGCGTACGGGCTGGCCCATCAGGCAGGCGCTGACTAATAGTTTCATTATTAATTCGCGATTATTGAAATCAGTGTCTATTAGACGCAGACTGAAGTTCAAGTGCAATTAGCGTCAGTCGGTTTAACGTGTATGCCATTCGTGTTTGATATCTGCAGGTTTGCCTTACGGAGAGTTCTATGTGCTTTACCACAAGAGGGCTGATACGGTCGCTGGCATTTATTGCCGGATTGCTGGTGACGGCGCTTCCTGTTAATGGCTCAGATGGTACATATAAAGACAAAACTATTATTAATGATGCAGTAACCCGTATTCAGGTATTGGCTATTGAGTATCCACCCTTTACCAGTTCCGCTAGTGCCGGAAATGGTGTGTCTTTCGTTATGCTTAACCGCATTTTGCAGTCTCACGGCTGGAATGCACATGCTGAGTTTTTGCCCCCGGCTCGTGTGCCAATGGTGATCAATCAGAGCGGTCATTGGCTGGCAAGTTTTTTTCCTCCCAAAACAGGCAGCTCTCATGTGGAGGTGGTCATTGTTGCGCCTGCGGCTATTCGTATGGGGTTATTCCGCCAGCGCAAAACCGGAGAGTTTTCCTGGCAGGCCTTAAGTGAACTGCGGGATAACACCCTTGCCACAATTCGCTCCGATTACAGCAGTGCTTATGTCACGCCTTTTGTGAAAGCTGGTATGAATATGGTGTTCGTAGACAGCATTGAGCAGGGAATCCGGATGCTGGCAGAAGGACGGGTAGATTATGTGCTTTCTATTGAGGATACCGGTTGGTATTACGCAGAGCTGCACAATCTGGGCAGGGAGCAGCTCCAGTTTTCAGACAGCATTATCGCTACCTTTCCGCATGTCCTGTACGTTAACCGCACACACCCGAAGGGGCTTGAGCTAGGGCCTGTCGACACTAAGTAAATCCGGCCTGCTGAGAGCCAGTTTTTCTCAGAACAAGGAGAGAGGAGTGATATTAGCGGGCTAAATGAATGACGAACGACGACGTTAATGAGGAAAACTGGCCTCAGCCCGAAGGGTTATGGCTAAAAATCCCTCATCCTGCGTTGCTGTTCGTTCGCTTAACCCGTTAGGCCACACTCTCAGCGCCTTGTCTGAGGAGTTTTTAGCCAATAACAGGCCTGTTTAATTAGTGTCGACAGGCCCTAATACGTCTGCTGCAGGACGCTACGCGCTGACGGAAGGCGGCTGTTTACGCGCCAGAAAATGCACGTAGCGACCGAACTGCCGGTACGGTTGCTGAATTCCGAATTCCAGATCGGCTTTATTCACCGCATCCTGACCAATACGGTCACGGATTTTCTGATGCATATGATCGTGCACACAACGGATACCGCGCCAGCGTTCAACATGAAAACCGAGGGTATTGAGTGCCTGTTCGATGGCATCCGGGTCGAGCGGGTGTTGCGGTGCGTTGCCTTCGTCGCGCAGACGCGGGTTGGCCGATTGCGGTGCATGGGTGCGGCCATTCATTAACTGGCGGAATTGGTGGCCGTGCAGGTTATAAAACATCAGCGACAGCCAGCCGTCGGGTTTTACCCGCTCTGCGAGTAATGGCAGTGCAGCAAAGGGGTCTTCCAGCCACTCCAGTACTGCATGATTAAGCACAATATCAAATGGTTGCGGAAATTCTGTGGCAACGTCCTGCAGGCCGCAGTGTTTTGCCGTCAACGGCAGCTGCTGAGCGGCGAACTGATCACGCGCCAGCTGCAACATTTCAGCCGAGATGTCACAGAGACTGACCAGCGCTCCCTGTTGTGCCAGCTCCAGGCTGAACTGCCCCTGACCGCCACCGATATCCAGTACGCTGGCGTTGTGCAGCGGAATATTCAGATCGGCAAAATCGGCGCGTAACGCCATTAAACGCAACTGACCTCTGGGGGTGGCGTAAATGGTGCGGGCAAAACGTGCGGCCAGATCGTCAAAATTGCGGTCGGGGCGGGTATCGGTATCTTTGGTGCTCATGGTTTTTTTCGTTGCGTGGCCGGGTGCCGATCATAACAGCAGCGACGCCGGAGGCAGAGACAGGGCCGATAAAAAAGCCGGCGCTGAGCACCGGCAAGAGAGAGGATTTACCGACGTTCTTAACCATGTCATCAGTTGGCGACGATCAGCTTATCCATCCGCTCCAGATCGTTAATCACACGCCAGTCACCACCACCTTCTACAACTCTGTGCTGCCAGTTTGCGAGTCGGTTGAGGTAGTCCCGCGGGTCAATGTTATCGCTGCGCAGCTTAGTGACATTGAGAGCAACCACGTGAATGTTATCCAGACTAATTGGAAAGTCTCTAATGTGATCATGGGGTAAATCCTCTTCTAAGTCGGAAAAAATAAAGACGTATTTATGACCGGCACCGGTTTCGTTCAGATATTGCGTGGCCTGCAGCACACCGCCGGTGATGTCAGTATTGGCGCTGCCTTTTTTCAGGGTGGCGGCGAATTCATCCATGGCCTGCTTGAACTGCCGTTTCTGATCGTTGGCGGTGCTGGGGCGCATATCGAAGGTGGTTTTGGCGATGATGTCTTTCTCGCTGAAACTGCCACTGTCGATACGGGCCACGGCAATGGAATCGCCACTGTCGAGGTTGGCCAGCAGGTAGTTGAGGATGGCCTGTGCTTTGTTCAGCTCCTGGGTGTAGGTGCCCGAAGTGTCGATCAGCAGATAGACCGCTTTATTGGGTGGTGTCTGCTCGCCGCAGCCGCTGAGCAGTAAGCTCAGCGGCAGGGCGGCGGTGGCAACCAAGCGTTTGAAGGTATTCATGATTGTCACTCCTCTGATTCAGGCGGCGGCTGCAGCCGCGTCGCCGCTGTTGCTGTTGCTGTTGTTTTTGCTGCGGCTTTTACGGCTGCGCTTTTCTTCCTCTTCCACATCCGGGATGGCGTCGGCCAGCTCGTCGGTGGATTGTGTATCGTCAAACTGTACGGTCGGTGCGGGTTCGCGCTGACGGCTGAGCAGGCGTTCGATGCTTAACGGCAGCATGATCAGCAGGTCGTAGGCGTGGGTCATCAGGGTGGCGCTGTCACCGGCCAGGTTGCCGAGCAGACGGGCAGCAATGGCGGCCAGACGGATCACCGCGACCAGCGCCAGACCCAGCACGGTGCGCAGCGAGTGAATAAAGGACTCCAGCGGGATGGCGATAAAAGCCAGCGCAAACGGCAGGATAAAGCCCATCACCATTTGTCCGATGGATGGAATCCAGCGGAATTCCGCATTGCTGGCCGCTACGCCGGAGGCATTCGCGGCCATGCTCAGTGATTGCTGCAAGGCTTCTTTATCCAGCGCCAGCAGATCCCGCATATAGGCCAGTGAGGCTTCGATACCGGCCAGAATGCACAGGATGCTGAGGCTGATCATCACCATGCGGCGGCGCATCTGATCATCCATGCTGCTGATGACCGGAAACAGACGGGTAATGCGCAGTGATTCCAGTAAAAACAGGCCCATCGCAATCTCAATCAGAATGATCACCAGCGCGGCAATATCTGAGGTTTTGACGCCACCGATATAGCTGGTTCCGCCCACCATTTCCGACATCGGCATGGCGATCAGCTGGAAGTTGATCAGGCCGCCGAGCAGGGCAATGGTCAGCACTAAGCCGGCAATAAAGAACTGGGTCAGCGAGCTGGACGTTAAGCTGCGTACTGCGGCATCTTCACCACGGCGCACTTCTTCATAGTGCTGCATCTGCTGATCGAGCTGGTGGGTACGGTTATCGAGGTTGTCGATCGTGCGTGCCACTTCGTCCATTTTACCGTTCAGTGTGCGCCATTCCGGCTGCATTTTCGCCAGCAGTTTATGGCGCTGACCGGCGCTGGCCTGCCAGGTTTTCAGGGTTTCTTTATGGGTGTCGTGCACTGCGTCTTTTATATTGCTGAGGATCTTGGCAACCGCCGGATCGCCATGGCTGGGCAGGGCGGCCATGGTATTCACCACCTCACCCCAGGCCGGTGGCAGGGGGGCGCTGTTGCCGGATTCACGGTAGCCGTTTTCGACATTGTCGATGGCGGTGCTGATCTGGCGGTGCAGTGCCGGGTAGCCGGATAAATCGCGCGCTACCAGCGTCTGGATGCGGGTAAATTCGCGCTCAATACGGCGTTCGGCATCGTTGCGTGCGGCGGCCAGTAATACTTCGCGGTTACGCTTGCCCAGCTGGCGTTCCTGTTGACTCAGTGCGCGGCTGGCCATGCGCAGCATATGCCGCAGGCTCTGACCCGTGCTGAGCAGAATGCGGTGCGCCGGGGAGCGTCCGAAATACAGCAGAGTCATCGCCAGCACCAGCCAGATGGCGGCAGATACAGCGTTGTTGGCGGACCAGAGAGTGAGTAGGTCATTCATGATTCTGTCCTCATGTTGCTTGCAGAGTGGCTGCTGAGAGCCGATGGGTAGAGATTGCGTGATGCCGGTGAAAAATCGGTGAGCAGAATGTGATTTCTGTCGCGCCTGCTGAGTGCGGGCGTCTGCACCGGCGGCGGCTGGTGGTATGCTGGGTACAGCAGGGAGGACATGATGATTAAAATTTTCTGGGTCGAAGATCAGAGCCACTGGATCGATAAATTCCGCACGCTGCTGGAGCGCACGGATTTTGCGCCAGGCGCCGAGGCCGATCTCCCGGCTGCCGAACACAATAAGCTTGAAGTATTTAAGTTTTCGGAGGCAGCGCTGGCGCGTATCAGCCAGACCGATGCCGCTGATGCACCGCACATCGCGATTCTCGACGCCAGCCTGAACGGTAATGACGATGGCGGTTTCAGTGTGTCGCGGGCATTGTTAAAAAAATGGCCGGCGCTGCCGATTGTATTTTTATCTGAGCACTCCGGCACCGGAATCGAACAGAAAGCCTTTGAGCAGGGCATCACTCAGGATTTTATTGCCAAGCATCAGCGCAATATCGAAGGGGTTTTACTGTGGCGCATGAAAGCCCTGCTGCGCCAGAGCCTGACCCCGGCGGCGAATAAAAAATCGCAGTTAGTGAGCGGTGAGTTGCGCATCGATCTGGTCAGCTGGGAAGTGTGGTGGAAGGGCCAGAAATTAATGAATCCGGCCAATCAAATGCGGCCTCTGGCGCCAACGCCGCGCAAAATCCTGCGCTATCTGGTAGAAGCATCACCGCGTCCGGTCACCACGCTGCAAATGGCAGAATGGCTGGATGCTGATCTGGAAAAGTTTTCCTACGCTAATTACCGCCAGCATATTAAAACGCTGCGTAAATCGCTGGCGCTGGCCCATGGCGATGAAGAAGCCTTTATGAATGTATGCAAAGCCGGGCAGGGTATTGCCACCTTTGGTGCCGAGGGCGCGTATTTATGGAAAGCACCGGTCTGAAATCAACAGGCTCAGGCCATCCGCAAAACACACCTATTCGCTGAACACGGATAAACGGAGCAGCAATGAAGGACAGTAACAGGGCGGAAGAAACTCTGCAGACGGAAGACCACGGCGATAAATTTATCTTCCGTATCCGTTATCCGTGGCGTACTTTGCTGGCAGCCAAATTGTTGCTGTTTTACGCCTTACTGCTGTTATCGCCAGCACTGGTCAGCAGCCTGAATATTCCGGATTTTATATTCCTGCCCAATTATTTTACGGCGGCTTTTGCTGTGTTTTTAATATTAGCCTGGCTGGATTTCAGGCACTTTACCCGCCAGCAGAAAAAGGTCAAAGCCAGCCTGCAACAATTATGGACAAGCAACCGTCAGTTACGGCAGCGGGCACAGACGTCGGCCAGCCATACTGACAAACTCAAACTCTTTATCAGCGATAAATTGCTGGAATATATGGAGTACGATGAAAAATACCTGCACTTTAAAAGCATTGCGGCGGAGGTGCGTCATAACGGTGTGATCTCGTTCGACAAAGTACAGTCAGCATTAACCTACGCTGCCAGTCACAGTCTGCCGGATGAGCGGGGTAATAACGCCATGCTCTATCAGCAGGCGCTGGTGGGTATGCGTTACTTATGGGATTTACTCGATTTATCCACCACCGACAATATGGCACTGCACATCAGTGCACAGGTCAGCCGCTGTGAAGAATTACTGTTTCAGGCGGAATTACAGGGGCGTGCCATCAGTGAGTTACCACTGCTGCCCGGTTTTGATCCGCAGCGGGCGTTACTGGATACACTGATGCTGCATCTGGGGGTGACGCTGTGCGATGCTCAGGGTAATCCGCAGCCAGCGTTTTTATACGATCAGCAGACATTGGCAGAACAGCCGGCGCCATTATTGCTGACCGACAGCGAAGGCCTGTACCACATCGAACTGCAGCCCTGTAACCCGCTGCCGGGCAATGCCAATCATATGGTTTTATTACTGGAAAACCTGCTGCGTAATGCCCAGTTTTTTGCCACCAAGCGCCAATATAAAAGCCGCTTTGCGCCGATTGCTATCCGCCTGTGGGAAGCGCAGCAATGTTTATGTGTGAGTATCTATAACCGTGGCCCGCATATCAGCGATGAATCCCGTGAGCAGATTTTTCAGCTGGGTTTTTCGACCCGCCGTGTGCGTGAGCACAACGGTAAAGGTCTGGGGCTGTATTTTGCCCAGCAGATTGTGCAGGGTTTTGATGGCGATATTGGTTTCGACAATATTCACAACCACCACGAACGCTATCACCTGCGACTGGAACTGGCTGGTGGTGAAGTGCAGAACCTGAATCTGGACGTCGGGTTGAATAGCGCGGGTGAACCGCTGGTACGCCTGGCTGACAGCAACGAAGAGGCCGCAAAACAGTGGGAATTGCGTGCGCCAAAACGGTTGCAGAGCATTGAAGTCAGCCGCCGCAGCCATCCGCAGGTTGCACAGCTGATGCTGGCCGAAGGCACAAGCCAGTGGTTCGATCCACATCATCCGGCGCAGCCGCAATGGCTGATCAGCTGAGTGGGCGCAAAGCGGACACGCTCAGTTTTATCCCTCTGGATGTGCGTGGTGTGCAGTTCAGTGTGCGCTTGCCCACCCTGAATGGCAGGATTGACGGGGTGGGGGCATCGGGGCTGGCTCCCGATGTTGATGAGCTGGGAGCCGGATTACGCGCCCCGGATGATTTCTGACAAAATTGTCACTCCTGCGACCGGCAAAGGGCTGATCTTCGGCTAAACTTTGAGCGTTAACAGGCTCAGGCCACGACTCACTGCGCTCAGCCGCGCTTCACAACAACGCACCCAAGTGGACAGATGAACGACGCTGCGTCATCCGGACAATCCAAAGGCAGTAACCAGACGATTCCCGCATGTCCGGTCGGGGAACTGAGCTGCCCCGTTATTGATGAGGTTCAGTTGCTGCGCGAGCAGGTGGCGACCGACCCGCTGACGGGGCTTTATAACCGCCGATATTTCCGCGAAGCGCTGGAACAGGAACTGGAGCGAACCCAGCGCACCCAGCTGTCGACGGCGCTGATGATGGTCGATCTTGATCATTTCAAATCCATTAATGACACCTGGGGTCATCCGGCCGGCGACGAAGTGCTGAAGCAAACCGCCCGCCTGATCCGTGAGAGCACGCGCAAACTGGATATCCAGTGTCGTTATGGTGGCGAAGAATTTGTCATTATTCTGCCCTCCACCGAACTGATGCTGGCGGTGCAGGTCGCCGAGCGATTGCGGGAAAATATAGCCTCAACGCTGGTAAGGATAGACGGTGGAGAATTACAGATCAGCGCCAGTATCGGACTGGCATTACACAGTGCGCAGCAGCCGCACAGCACCAGCAGCCTGATTGGCCGCGCTGATCATTATCTGTATCAGGCTAAACGTCAGGGCCGTAATCAGGTTTGCTTTGAACATCCGGACAGGGCCGAAACCTCGGTCAGCGGCGATGAAAAAAGTTTGCTGCACGATTTATTCGGCGGCGCAGAGGGGGATGATACAGCCGATGATTTTATCGGCGATGGCGAAGAATTTATGGCCGATGACGACGGTGCCTGGCCGGAAGAATAGCCATTGTCGTTCTGGCCCGCCGCTTTTTATGCCAGCGTCTTCCTTTTGTGTCAGCGTCTTCCTTTTGTGTCAGCGTCTTCCTTTTGTGCCAGCGTCTTCCTTTTGTGTCAGGCACCGCCTTTGCGGTATTTGGCTGGCGTCATTCCCTGCCACTTTTTAAAGGCATGAATAAAACCTGCGGCTTCAGAATACCCCAGCAATAACCCGATCTGTTCCACACTGGTGGATGAGTTCAGCAACAGATGGCAAGCCTTCTCTGAGCGCACACGATCCAGAATCTGCTGAAAATTCTGTCCCTCGTCACTTAATAAACGACGGAACTGGCGTTCGCTTAAACCAAAGGTCGCAGCGCATTCTTTAATCGCCGGAAAACGCTGACTGAACATGCTCAGATACTGCTTCAGGCGCTCACTTAATGCTTCCGTTCTCACCTGACTGCGCTGTTTTAAAATCTCATCACACTGGCTGCGATACAGCGCCAGCGCAGTACTGTTGCCACCGGGAAACGGCAGGCGCAATACCTCTGCGGGCAGTACAAACGCGGCTTCGTTACGGCCAAATTCTACCGGACACTGAAATTTTTCACGGTATGCCAGCGCTTCTTCCGGCTGCGGGTAAGGCATATGCACCGCCAGCGGTTTCAACTGTTGGCCGAGCATGGTTTGCATCATATTGAGGAAATGCCAGGTTCCGGCTACATCGCGGTCAACAATAAAGCGCTGCAGATGTTCAGGCAGGCGATAGGGTTGCAGTTTCAGCAGGACGGTATCGCCATCCAGTTGGTAATCAAGCTCGCTGAACAGGTAACTCAGTTGCTGATATTTAATGCCCATGGCAAAGGCTTCATACACCGAACTGCAGCTCATCAGCATCATGGCGAAAGCACCATAACTCGACAGACCAAAGGTCGAGCCAATGGTAAGGGCCGCTAACGGGTCATGCTGAATCTGATCAGCAAATTCTGCCAGAATTGCCAGTTCATCCGCCTGGCTGATGGTGGCATTCGCATCCAGATGAGCCTGTTGCAGACCATGACGGGCCAGTACGGCCTCGGTATCCAGCTGATAATGGTGATGCAGTTGTTCGACGGTAAAGGTCAGGGCAAGAATTGAGCGCAGAGTCATGGTGGCCGATTTTATCAATTTATTGTTTTTTTCAGCATAGCCACTGCGGCCTGTGAAAACGTAGATTCAGATCATGGCCGGAGCTGCTTTGCGGAATAAATCCTGACCGGCGGCCTGAACGAATAACCATTAAGGTGAACATGATGACACAGAAAAAATATACCACGGATTCTCAGCAGGCCTTACCGGCAACCACCGACGTCGTTATTGTCGGTGCCGGATTTGGTGGCCTGTGTATGGGTATTCAGCTGAAAGAAGCGGGAATCAGAGATTTTATTATTCTGGAAAAAGCCGATGAGGTTGGTGGTACCTGGCGTGACAACACCTATCCGGGCTGTGCCTGTGATGTGCAGTCGCACCTGTATTCGTACTCCTTTGCCGGTAATCCGGAGTGGAGTCAGCGATATGCGTCCTGGCGTGAAATTCAGGATTATATTTTAAAAACCACCGATGATTATCAGATGCGGCCTTTTATCCGTTTCGGCCAGGAAGTGAATCGCAGCCAGTTTGACAGCCAAACCGGTTACTGGACGATTGGCACCAAAGGTGGTGCAGAAATCCGCGCACGCTATTTTGTACTGGCTTCCGGACCGCTGCATCATCCGGCCATTCCGGATATTCCTGGTCTGGACCGTTTTAAAGGCAAGGTGATGCACTCCGCACGCTGGGATCATGGCTATGATCTGAATGGCAAGCGCGTAGCGTCTATTGGTACGGGTGGCAGTGCGGTGCAGTATCTGCCGGAAATTGCTCCGCAGGTGCAGCAGCTGGATGTTTATCAGCGCTCACCGGCGTGGGTCATTCCGCGCGACGAACGGCGCTACGGTAATATCCGTAAAACACTGTTTCGTCATTTTCCGGCAATACGAAAACTGCATCGTGCGCGTTTATACATTACTAATGAAATGCGCGTCTGGCCGATTTTTCATCCGCGTCTCGCCGTTGCCTTGCAGAGTCTGGCCAGGTTATTTATCCGCATGAAAGTAAAAGACCCGGCGGTACGGAAAAAACTGACGCCGGATTACACCATTGGCTGTAAGCGCATCCTTATTTCCAATAAATATTACCCGACCTTTAACCGCAGTAATGTTGATCTGATTACCGATGGGATTCAGGAAATCCGTGAGCACAGTATTGTTGACCGTAATGGTATTGAGCGCCCTTGTGATGCCATTATTCTGGGTACCGGATTTATTGTTGATCCGCGTGGTTTTATGAAAGACTTTACTCTGGATGGCTTGCCGGGCCACAGTATTATGAAAGACTGGGCCGATGGCGCAGAAGGTTATTTGGGTACGGTTGTATCCGGTTTTCCGAATCTGTTTCAGCTGGTCGGACCCAATACCGCTCTTGGTCATAACTCCATCATTTTTATGATCGAATCTCAGGTCAATTACATTATTCAGTGTATTAAAAAGGTTCAGGAAAAAGGCGTTGATTACTTTAATGTAAAAATTGAAGAGCAGAATAAATACAACGCTGAAATTCAGGGGCGGATGAAAAATACCGTCTGGACATCAGGCTGTAAAAGCTGGTATCAGCAGGATAATGGTAAAAACTTTACCATCTGGCCATCCTCAACGCTGGAATACCGCGCCCGCACGAAAAAGGTGTTCGCACCCCATTTTGACTGGGTCAGCATTGCCGCTCAGGCAACCGAGGTTGTGGCTGATAAAACGGAGAAAACGGTTCTTAAAGAGAAAACATCAGAACCGGTATCGGTCTGAAAAAAATCAAGGCCTGCAGTGCAGGCCTGGATGTATCCGTACTTTACTGTCCCCCTTTATGCGCCCCTGCGAATCTCCAGTTCCAGCTCGCGGGCGCTTAATCCCTGTTGGCGCTTGCCATTTTCTACTTCGTGAATCAGGCGGCACAATGTGCGGTTTACCGGGGTCGGAACGCCCAGTTTTTCACCTTCGGCAGCGATGGCACCATTAAGAAAATGGATCTCGGTCAGGCGCTTTTGTTGTAAATCTTCCCACATGGATGAGCGTGCCTGCGGATCAATTTCCAGCATTTTTTTGGCTAAGCGATGAAACAAAAAATCGGGGCTGTTGATCAGCCCGGGCAGTAATGCCGGAGGCAGTGCGGTCATCCGTGCCAGGCGGATACCTTTTTTCCTGGCCACTGCAGCCAGTTCTTTCATGGCGGCACTGAGAACCCGGCGGTAGCCACGCTGTTCGAGTTCCTGTTTTAACGGAATATCGGCCAGCGCATTAATAGCATTGTTTAAATTAAGCTGCAGTTTGCCCCAGGCCACGGCCTGAAAATCACGTTCCAGCAGGCAAGGAATCTGTTGTTCCAGTAAGGCATCCCGCAGAGGCATCAGGGCTTCGTCATTACTCAGATGCACAGCGCCATCGGTCCCCCGGTGGAAGTGGCCGCTGCTCTTGTGCAGGACGTTAAAGCCGACGATACCCTGCGATACATGCAGCTGAGGGCACTGGTCGGTGACCCTTTGCGCACTGCCCAGTCCATTTTGCAGACAGATGACTCTTGTACCCGGCCGGCAATAATGTGCCAGTGCGGCAGCGGCCTGTTCCATCGCCAGACACTTGAGTGTAACCAGGACAATATCGGCCTGCGCCAGAGCCGCTTCTTTATGTTCAAAAGGAACATCGCTCACCAGCTGATCACCGCCGATATAGTCGCTGATATGAATACCACCGGCCTGTTTTATTTCGTCCTGAATGCGTGGCCGGCCAAGTAAGGTGACGGACATACCTTCAAGATGCAGGGCTGCGCCAAGATAGCAGCCAATCGAACCGGCACCATAAACAACAATGTGCATAAACGGATCTCTTTACCAGATGGAATCGCAGTGTGCGTTGCTTTACTGCTGTCTAACAAGTCATGCAAATGTAAACTGGTTCGCACTTTTCAGGATTTTTTCTGTTTTACCAGCCAGCGGTCAAGGGCATTGGCGAACTGTGCTTTATCACGCTCAGAGAATGCGGCCGGGCCACCGCTCTGTATACCGCTGGAGCGCAGGGTTTCCATAAAATCGCGCATATTCAGACGTTGGCGAATGGTTTCCGGGCTGTACGTTTCGCCGCGGTTGTTCAGTGCAACCGCCTGCTTTTCAATGACTTCAGCGGCCAGCGGAATATCCTGGGTAATCACCAGATCACCGGCATTGCAACGCTGAACGATCAGGTTATCGGCCACATCGAATCCGGCCTCTACCTGTACCGCTTTCAGAAAGGGTGAGGGTGGCAGCGGTAGTAAATGGTTTGCCACAAAATACGTCGTCATGCCGGTACGGACAGCGGCTTTGCAGATCACATCACGTACCGGGCGTGGTGTCGCATCGGCATCAACCCAGATGATGGGCATAAGTCAATCCTCATAAATCCGGTATTCCGTTGTCTCAGAATGTTCCGGTGGCGCAGTAGAGCGCATTATTGTGCCGATTCATGTGGCATATGCCCAGTTTGCCATGTGCCAAACGGTTAAGATGGTTCTGCCCGGCCCAGAGTACCGGCCATGTTATGGCCAGCGCCGGACGATAATTGCTGCCCGGACGTTATCGCGCCATACTCCGCGTTCTTGTTGCTGGCTGAGATCCATCATGAAAACCACCCTCCGTATTGATATTGTTTCCGATGTCATGTGTCCCTGGTGTGCCATCGGTTACGCCAGTCTGCGTCAGGCTCTGACCGCAATGGAAGATAACATCGCCGCTGATATTCACTGGCAGCCGTTTGAGCTGAATCCGCATATGCCGGCTGAAGGGCAGAATCTGCGCGAACATCTGGCAGAAAAATACGGCAGCAGCGATGAAGAAAGCCGTGCCAACCGTGAACGTATTACGCAAATGGGGGCCAGCCTTGGCTTTACCTTTAACTTCCGTGATGAGCAGCGCATTCTCAATACCTTTGCCGCTCATCAGCTGCTGCACTGGGCGGCAGATGAGGGCAAGCAAACCGAGCTGAAAATGGCGTTATTTACCGCTTATTTCCGTGATGGACGCGATGTCAGCAATCCGGAAGAATTATGTGCGATTGCGGCAGAAACCGGGCTGGACGCTGAAGAAGCAGCGGCTGTTCTGGCGGATGAGCGTTACGCCAACAGCATCCGTGCCACCCAGCAGCAGTGGCAGGAAGTGGGTATCCGCTCGGTGCCTGCGATTATTCTTAACCAGAAATATCTGGTTTCCGGCGCTCAGCCGCCGGAAAGTTATGTTAAAGCCTTAACTGAAATACTGTTGGCGGCGGATGAATAATCCACACTAGCGGTTGACGCCGTTATCCTTCTGATAACGGCTGACCAGCCACAGCGCCAGCATCATCACCGCAGCGCCCGCTGCCAGCCGTAACACATCGGTGTCGCGGTTCCAGATCAGCAGATTGACAATCAAGCCCGCCGGAATCAGCGCATTATTCATAATCGCCAGCTGACCGCTGCTGACCCGGGTGGCGCCCAGATTCCAGAAAAAATACCCCAATCCGGAAGCCACGACTCCCAGCCATAACAGAATGCCCCAGTGCAGAGTACTGACCGGATATTTATCCCCGCCAAGCAGCAGCCAGGCGGGCAATACAACCACTAATGCGCCAAGATAAAACCAGCCAAAGGTCTGGTGCTGCACCACCGGTCGTGACGATGGCCAGGTTTCCAGCAAGCGTTTATACAGTACCTGACCACTGGCAAAGCAGAGATTAGCGCCCTGCACCACAAAAAAACCAAGCCAGAAATCCGGGCTGAGCTGGTTGTAACGCATAATCGCGGCACCCAAAATGGCGATCAGGGCACTGATCAGATACACCGCGCGGAAACGCCGTGCCAGCAGGTCGTAAATCAGGGTGACGTAGACCGGCGTGAAAATAGTGAACACCAGCACTTCCGGCACCGTCAGCAGCAGGAATGACTGGTAATAAAACAGATACATCATGCCCAGCTGTATGGCCCCGATTGCCATTAAACGCACCGCCAGTGCCGGAGCCACCGGATGGCGCAACAGCAGCGGCAGAAACATCAGCGAAGCGAGCACAACCCGGGTTAATACGGCAAAATAGCTGTCGACCTGACCGGCCAGATAAACCCCGATCAGCGAAAAAGAAAACGCCCATAACAGGGTAACGGCCCACAGAATTGGCATACCCGAACATCCATTCAAAAACAGTAAAGGCGGCAGCATGCAGCAAACACCGGAGCGAATCCAGCACCTGTGGGAACGTCTGGCAACCATTGGTGGTTTTACATACGAATCCTGTCCGGGGCCTCGTTCTCTGACCGGCTGGCAAGGGCAAGGGCAAGGGCGCGTGCAGGTCGATGAGGCGGTTGCCGGTGAGTTGCATTTTATCGAACAGGGGCATTTTCAATTACCCGGCGGGCAGAATATTGACATGCAAAACCGCTTCATCTGGCGTAAGACAACCGCCGGTATTGCCCTGTCCCATGGACGTCGCGGTGAGCCGGTTTTTCTGTTTGTACTCATTCCAACGGCGGATGGATTGTGGAAAAGCGCGCAAGATCACGTGTGTATTAATGATGTATATTCCGGAGAGTTGCGCGAAAGTGCTAATGGTTTTGAGCTGACCTGGCATATTGATGGCCCGAAAAAAGATGAACATCTGTTTTATCGATATTTTCCTGACAATTCGTAACACGAAAGAACCTTGAGTCGTTACTCCAATCCTTTTACTGTGTCGGAATCTGATAAAAATAAAGATAAGGAGACGCTATGTTAGGCCTGATTATGGATCGTCCGCTGCTGATTTCCGGTTTGCTCGAACACGCAGAACAAACCCATCCTGACAGTGAGATTGTCAGCCGTCGCTGTGAAGGCGATATCCACCGTTACACCATGCGCGATGCGGCACAGCGTGCCCGTAAAGTGGCTAACCTTCTGACCCGTCTTGGCGCACAGCAGGGTGATCGTATCGCCACCCTCGCCTGGAATGGTTACCGCCACTTTGAACTGTATTTTGGTGTCTCTGGTTATGGTGCGGTGCTGCATACAATCAACCCGCGCTTATTCGCCGAGCAATTGTCTTTTATTATTAATCACGCCGAAGACCGCTGGATTTTTGTCGATTTAACCTTTGTTCCCCTGCTCGAAAGCATCAAAGACCAGATCACCGGCGTCGAAGGCTTTGTTGTACTGTGCGACGAACATAAAATGCCGCAAACAACACTGCCAAATGCACACTGCTACGAGACACTGCTGGCAAAAGAATCCGACGTATTTATCTGGCCGGAGTTTGATGAGCGCAGTGCAGCCAGTATGTGTTACACCTCCGGTACGACCGGTAATCCGAAAGGTGTTGTTTACAGCCACCGCTCAACGGTACTCCACGCGATGGCCTCCATCGGTGAAGAAGCGCTGGGGCTGGCATCAACGTCCTGCTTCCTGCCGGTTGTTCCTATGTTCCACGTGAACGCCTGGGGAACACCGTATTCTGCCGCCATTACCGGAGCCAAACAGGTATTCCCGGGGCCGGGAATGGATGGCGCATCGTTGTGGGAATTAATTGATGCTGAAAAACCCGATTTATTATTGGGCGTACCAACGGTCTGGCTGATGCTGCTGAATCATATGGACAGCATTGGCAAAAAACTCGAATCGGTTAAGAACGTTGTGGTTGGCGGTTCTGCCGCGCCGTTGTCAATGATCCGGGCATTCCAGGAAAAGCACGACGCCTTCCTGATCCACGCCTGGGGCATGACCGAAATGAGCCCGATCGGTACCGTCAATGCGCACAACAACCATATGGAAAAGCTGCCGCTGGAAGAGCGCTACCTGCTGCAGGCCAAACAAGGTCGCCCGGTGTATGGCGTAGAAATGAAAATCGTCAACGACCAGAACGAAGAACTGCCACGCGATGGCGAAACCTTTGGTCGCTTATTGGTTCGTGGTCCGTGGATTATCAGTGGTTACTATAAAAATGATGATCGCAGCAATTTTATTGATGGCTGGTTTGATACCGGCGATGTGGCAACCATCAGCCCGGATAATTACCTCACCATTGTTGACCGTTCCAAAGACGTTATTAAATCCGGCGGCGAATGGATCAGTTCGATTGACCTGGAAAACGCCGCCGTTGGCCATCCCGAACTGGTTGAATGCTGTGTGATTGGTGCGCGTCACCCTAAATGGGATGAGCGGCCATTACTGCTGGCCATCCGCAAAGAAGGCAGTCATCTGACGGAGCAGGATGTAATCGACTATCTCAGCGATAAAATCGCTAATGGTGGATGCCGGATGCGATTATTTTTGTGGAGTCACTGCCGCATACCGCGACCGGTAAGCTACTTAAAGTGAATCTGCGTAAGGAATACGAAAACCATTTGCTGACAACCGCCGAGGCCTGAAGCCGAAGCGATTAAAGCATCCATAAAAAGCCCCCGCATCTGCGTAATGCTGTTCACTTAAGCGGAGCAGCATTTTTATCCACCGGATAGCGGGTTTTTGATATCTTCACCGATCGCGGCGTTGTAGGTCGCGGTCGGCGCTTCACAAGTAACCCCGAAAGCCCTGATC
>JAJOJJ010000029.1 GCA_021208685.1 Saccharospirillaceae bacterium | reverse complement strand
TGGTCTGAATGGAGGAAAAAGGCCTGCACAGCGCGAAGCTGGGGTCGGCCCGCCGGCAAGGGGATAAGTTCCCCTGGGAGGCATTGGGCGTTTCAAACGATTTAAAACGTTAAGTGAACAGCATTACCCGTGAAACGGGGCTTTTATCAACAACACCGCAAGCCTTAATCTTTCTTGCGATTTACCGGCAATCCCTGAAACAGTTTTTCCATCTGCACATCGACCTCTTCCCGGCCTAACTGATCAGACAGGCTGAATTCCCAGATGCCGTTGTATTTATCTTCCGTCAGTTTACGCGCCACGCCGGTATTATTCACAATGGTCGGACGCAGGAACACCATCAGGTTACTCTTCACCTGGGTGACTGATTTCGATTTAAACAACCAGCCCAGCAACGGAATGTCCCCCAGTAACGGTACTTTGCTTTCCACTTCCCGGATATCGTCGCGGATCAGACCACCCAGTACGATGGTTTCTTCGTTCTCTGACAGAATCATGGTTTTAATGGAGCGCTTATTGGTAATCAGATCAGCACTGCCGTCGATGGTAGTCTGCGATACCGACTCAGCGGTTGCTTCCACTTCCAGACGGATGGCTTCGCCGTTATGAATATGCGGTTTAACTTTAAGCGAAATACCCACATCCTTTCGGTCAATGGTGGTAAACGGATTGGTGTTGTTGCTGGAAGCGGTAGAGCCGGTACGGAACGGAACGGTCTGACCGACAATAATTTCGGCTTCCTGGTTATCCAGCGTCATGATGCTTGGCGTCGACAGCAGGTTGGTCAGGCTGTTGCTCGCCAGAGCCTGCAGAATCACACCAAAATCAACCTCGCCATTCACTTCATGATAGCCGCCAATGGTCAGACCGCTGCCCACGGCCGAGGCCGGATTGCCGGTGGCAATGCCGGTCGCAATCGCACTCAGGGACGGACCGGCATTAGAGAAGTTGGTACCAGCAACCGGAGCATCCAGATTACCGGTTGCCCACTGTACGCCCAGCGCATCGGTGATATCGCCGGTCACTTCGACAATCGCTGATTCAATCAGCACCTGCGCACGGCGCACATCCAGAGCAGCCACCAGCTCTTCAATTTCTTTCATCAGAGATGGCTCAGCGCGAACCACCAGCGCATTCAGCTCCTCATCGGCATGAATACCGGCTTTACCTTTGGCTTGTGTGGCTTCTTTATCCGCCGCCGAAGAAGCATCTGAGAGCAGATTTTTCAGTAATTCAGCCAGCTTTTTCGCATCGGCATATTGCAGACGGATCACCTTGGCACTGCCGGAGAAATAGGATGGCTGATCGAGCTCTTCAATCAGTTTGCGGATACGCTCACGGGCACTTTTCTCGCCTTTGATAATCAGGCGGTTGCTGCGCTCATCAGCCACGACACGGATCGAACCTGCGGTATTTTCGTTGGCATTGGCAGCCGTTCCCTGTGAGACCTTGGCCGGATCAAGACTCTGCAACATGGTGACCACGTTCCCCACCCAGGCTTCTTTCAGCTGAATCACTTCCAGCTCTTCGCTGCCGGATTTATCCAGCCGGTCGATAATCTGTTCAATGCGCTGAATATTGGCGGCGTGATCGGAGATGATCAGTGCGTTGGCTGATTTAACCCCGGCCAGATGACCGTACTTAGCCACCAGCGGACGCAGAATCGGCACCAGATCCAGCGCCGGGGTATTTTTAATCATGATGACTTTGGTCAGCAGTTCCTGGCTGTCGACAGCTACGCGCTCATCCAGATCACGCCCCTGCTGTTTCACATCGTTCTGCTGAACAACCAGGATAACGTCACCAGCCGGGACAGCAACGTAGCCCTGCACCTGCAATACCGATAAAAACAGCTCGTAAACGCCTTCTTTGTTCATGGCTTCGCTGGACAGCACGTTCACTTTGCCTTTAACCCGCGGATCGACCACAAAGCTTTTGCCGGTAATATCAGCGACCTGACTGATAAAGGCACCAATATCCGCTTCCTTCAGATTAATCTGCCAACTGTCCTGCGCGGCCTGAACTCCGGCGCTGACCAACAGCATGATGACGAATGCCCACTGCTTTAACACACTAAATATCCTTTAATTAAGCTTGTGATTAACAACAAAGCGACTGTTGCCACGCTGCACTTCAATGCGCGCGTTGCCTTCACTGCTGACCTGTTGCAATAACTGTTGATCACTTTGCGGATCACCCAGCGCCTGACCATTAACCGATAACACGATATCGCCGGGCTGCATCTGCAACGCCGTCAGCATAGAGCCCGGCTGCACGCGATATCCCTGCCCGGAACCAATCGCCTCCAGACCCATTTCACGCATGGCGCCTTCGGCATCGCTGGCAACTTCGTCCGTTACCACGCTCATGAAATCACCGGGATTGCGCACCTGTTTAAACCGCTCCCGCAGAGATCCGCTGGCACGGACATCGGCACGCGGAGCCTCGACGGCTTTGGCGCTGATACCGGCACTGGATTCTTCATCAAATTTCAGGGTTTCCAGCTTACCGTTAGTGTCGAGGATGACTTTATCGTCGTAGACACCGGCCAGACGCGTACGGCCCTGAACCGCATCACCGATGCGGTAAAACTCTCCCTGACCACCTTTCGGCGCAATGATGGCACTGGATGCTTCATTGCTGGTGCTGCGGGTGACCCCTAACAGCTGCAGGCGCAGACGGGTGTCCGGAGCATCCACCTCTTTGGTGACTGTCTCAACCGGTTGTGCCGCCACATCACCGAATAAATGATATTGGCCTGTTCCTGCCAGTGCCCCACCCTGCGGCTCGCCACGGGCCTGCGATGGTGCCTTGAGCAACAGCGGCTCCGGCGCCACAATCAGCCAGGTCAGGTGCGCCAGCTGCCAGGATAACAGCACGGTCAGGGCTGTCTTCCCCAGCACCAGTGTCCAGCGCTGCCAGCTCATTAACTCAGCCACGTTATCTGCCAAAACGTTCGTACTCCGTAAACGAGGCGCCCAAGGTTACAGAACCTTATGGGACACTTCAAAAATTACTGTTTCTTCGGTGGCTTCGGCAGGCCACTTCTGTCCTAACACATCCAGAAAGCGCCGGCGGATAGCGATCCCCCCCCAGCCATCCTGCTGCATAAAACCCTGAATCAATGCCTGACCTTCGGTGGTCGCAATATTAACGACGGCTTTTTCCGGCTCCATCCCCAGCGTGCCAATCAGCATCGGCATGGTGGCGCGGATAGGTTTGTTATCCACCGGGAAACTGACTTCGCCACCACTGTACACCAGGCGCCCGGAGACATCGGCAAACTGGCGGGTCTGCAGATTGATACTGGCGAGCAGGCGGTTCAGCTCAAACTCACCGGCAACCGACACCCGGTTGCGGGTCAGCAGCGGCTGGATGTTATCGGCATTGAGATAACCGTCAGCACCGAGAATCTGCACGTGCTGATCAAGACCAATGCGGACGGCGCTGGTTAAACGCATCCCCTCACCCTGAATCCTGAGATCAAGATCGGCACGACCGGCAAGCAATCCAAGAGGGCTGAGCTGCCAGCGGGCATCAAGACTGCCCAGATCACGCAATTGCGGAACCGCAAAACGCAGACGGCCATCCCACAAGGTGCCGGACACCTGCTCAATTTTGAGCGGCAAGCGTGCGGCCTGCGGTTCAACATAGCGCCAGACGAAGTGCAGCGGTGTATTGATAACAAGAACAAAGATGAAGGTTAAAACGCCCAGCACTACAAACCAGCGGGCCGCCCAAATGGCTTTAAACATGGTATTGGTTGTTATCCCTGAAAATATCAGCGGGTCATTCTACTCAACGGGGGCGCTAAATCTAAAGGAGCAATATGACATTCCTGTAAAAAAGCCGGAGTTTCCTGCAGGAGCTCCGGCATCAGGCGTCTGTTACGGTGCCGCGACGGGATTGTTCCACCCATACGCAGCGGCACTGTGCGCTATTCCGTCAAAGCAATACCGGCACTGCCACGACCATAGGTAAAAACCGCCGACGTGATCCGCGGCAGATGACCGCGCGCTTCGATCACAAAACGGTATTCGCCCCCGGCCACCGGGTTGTACCAGCGGCTTTCGTATTCCGCCATGCCGTCATCGCTGTCATCCAGATAGCGCACTTCAATATCGTAGCCATCATCATGCACCGGCTCGCCATTAATAATCAGCGGCTGCCACTGCCCACCGACGTTATGTTCAACACGCACCAGCCGCTGATCAAAGGCAATCTGATCAGGTCTGACATCCAGCCAGCGTACCGCGATGTAGGGCTCTTCATGCGGTTCATCCGCACTCACCTCGTGCGGAGCCTGCAACCATTCACGCTTGCCTGTGCTGACGGCCGGCTCCGGCAGGAAGTGATTCACCTTCAGCTCATAACGCCACTCCGGCTTTAATTCCTGCACGCTTCCAGTCTGCAGGAAATCCTGCGCCAGCCTGCCTAACTGCGCAGCCAGATAAGGCGTGGTGTACTGGCCATACAGGGTATGACCACCTTCGTAATTCTGGCGGGAATATTCTTCCGGCGTTGTGGTGTAGCCAAAATAGCCGTTGGCGTTGCTGGCCACCCACACGTATTTCACATCCTGACCAGCGCCGCCAAAGGCGTCACTGACCGCGGCTGAAATCCGGCGACCGGATTCGGTCGTGGTTTCAAACGGCAGCGGCAGAACCACCATGTCATTAATGCGCAGCAGCTGGAACATCACGGTATTCGGGAAGCTGTCTTTGGGTTCGAGCAACGGCTGCAGGAAAGAAAATCCCAGATGGCGTTTGTTACCCTGACAGCCATCTTTAAAGAACCACCAGCGACGCGCCATCACATTGCCGCCATGGAAGAACGGAATCGCGCTCAGCCACGGCGTACGGCGCTCATAAGCCCCGGCCGCTACGGTGTTGCCCACCGCCGCGTCATGACAGATTTCCGCGTCACCGGCCTTGGTGTGCTCGCGGATGTTCAGCTCGCGCGCGGCGCTGGCCAGCTGCATGTCGCTGCTCAGCCCGGAGCCCAGTGCTTCAAACAGACTGATCGCTTCGGCACCAATCCCCTGCCCCAGTTTTTTCGCGGCCTTCCAGTCGACATCAAAATGGCTGAAGTAGTTATCGCCATGCTCTTCCAGTGCCGGTGCCATATCGCCCTGAGTACCGGTGCTCAGCGCATGCACCACCGGCCAGGAGGTTTGGTAGCGGTCGCGGATTTTCCACTCGAGATCTTTCTGCGCGTAGGCAAACAAATCGGCGTTATACACCTCAACCGGTACACTCAGCGCCGTGGCGTGTACCGAGAAGCTTGAGAAGGCACCCAGTGGTTTGTACTCGCCATCGTCGTCGCGCACATCCACCCGCACCATGTACAGCGATGGATTAACGGCCTCAAATTTAGCCCGTGGATCATCCAGATCCACCCCCTGCACAGCGCTGTTCAGCACATATGAATCCAGAGAGCGGTTGCGGTTATAGCCGTAGATGTCTTTTTTACCGGTGGCGATTTTAGCCGGGCGGCGTGATTCATACGCCTGAAGAATGCCGTCACTGATGCGGCTGGCGGCAAATTCCAGGAAATCCGGTTCGAGCCACTGGCCGCTGGACATGTGCTTGTTATAAAAATCGTTATCGAAGAAGTTCACCGGCGCCGAATGGCTGTGCGACGCGGTAATGGCAATATCACCCGGCTTCAGCCCGGTTTTGGCCGCCACGCGCGCGGCGACTTCGTGCTGCAATAACAGCGATGCAGCGGTCAGATCGGTCTGCACCAGCGCCACCGACTGCCCTTTGCCATCATTGAGATACACCACCCGCGCCTTGATCCGGGTACGGAAGCCCTTACCCCGGTTCGCCATGACCGAATAGCCCCCCATCGGCATACCCGGTGGCGGCGTAATATCAACCGATACCGCACCTGCGGTCGGCATTTTTTCATCCGCGACAGGGTAAGCCGGCGGTTGCTGAACAAAAATTTCCTGAGTAGCTGCGCAGCCCGTCAGCGAGACGAACACCAACAGCGAGAGAAGAACACGCATGAGTAAGACCTTTATTGTTATTGTCTGGCAATTGTGTACTTTTGTACCACACCATATTCCGGTGGTCACTGGCCAAATCGGCCAGAGTCATGGCGAACACTGAAGAGAAGGCGGTCAGCGCCCCATTTTGTTTCCTCAGCGGAACAGTGAAATCAGGGCGTTTCTGATGTCTGTATCAATTTGTATCGACTATCCTCCCGCTTTTGACAACAGGACGTCCGGAGTTTCTATGCGTTTTACCCCCATCATTGCCGCCCTTCTGGCCGCCACCCCGGCACTCAGTGTTGCCGCGCCGCGTGCTATTTATGACAGCGACGGCAACGGCCTGATTGAAATCGAAGACCTGCAGGATCTGAACGAGATCCGTAATAACCCATCGGCCGAACGCCCAACAGAAATTCAGGGTACCCATCTGTACGGTGCCAATGGCGGTTGTCCGGCCAGCGGCTGTAAGGGCTACGAGCTGACCCGCAACCTGAATTTCGATACCAACAGCAATGGCCGCTTCGATGAGGGGGATCAGTTCTGGAATGACGGTAAAGGCTTTGAGCCGATTGGTAACTTCAATCTGAAGTTCGCCACGGAATTTCACGGTCAGAGCCATGCATTACTCAATCTCACGATTAATCGTCCCGGCGAGTACTTCACCGGACTGTTCGGCTACCTGGAACTCGCCAGCATTCATGACCTGATACTGACCGCCGATGTTAAAGGTGGTGGTAACTCCGGGGCATTGGCAGGCTACGCCTGGCGCAGCCTGTTCCAGAAAATTCAGGCCGAGACAAAAGTAACGGCTACCGCCAGTGAAGTACAAAATTGCCAGCCGTTCTGCGATGCCCGTGATAACGGCGGCCTCATCGGTTCAGGTGAAGAGCTGATGATCAACCGCATTCTGCTGAAAACCACCGTCAGCGGTGAAGAGAGCAGCGGCGGTCTGGCCGGCTATCTCAGCGACAGCAATGTTGATGAAGCAGGCGTACAGGGCAACATCAGCGGTGATAAAAATATCGGCGGCCTGGTTGGAAGAATGACAGCGACCTCATCCACAGACCCGACCATCAGCAGTACGGTTAAACGCAGCTTTGTCGCCGTTGCCGCCAGTGGCCGGACCCAAATCGGTGCTCTTGCAGGCTCCATTAATAAAACTGAAATCAGTGACTCTCTGGTCAGCGGTACCGTTAATCTCGACGAGCAGATTTATGCCCGTGCCGGTGGCATTGCAGGCTCAATGGAAGACAGCTCGCTGTTACGGATTATCAGCACCGTGCGCTTACCAGAGGACAGCGACACTACCCGCTTTATCGGCGCGCTGACCGGTGAAAGCGGTGGAATGACGCTGACTGATGTAACAAACACCCACGCAGCCCGCGATCTGGCAAAGCGTACCGAAGGTAGAGGATACGGCTCCCTGATTCCGAACCAGAACTTCGATCTGGCTCATATCCAGTGCGCCAGCGTCGCTGATGCCTGTGACGGCCTGCAGTTCAGCGATTGGGATAGTAGTAAAAACAGTAAGAATGAAACACTGTGGGTGTTTGGCACTCAGGAACAAGTACCGGGATTGAAACTATCGCACGCTTCTTTAATGGATGCCGATGCTGATGGTCAGGCCGATAGCTGGCCAGAGATTGCTATCCCGACCGATCCTGATCCGACCGATCCGACCGATCCGACCGATCCGGAACCGACAAACCCCGGCAAACCATCCGGCTCCTCCGGTGGTGCTCTGATCTGGTTGCTGGCACTGGCTGCGGTTGTCCGGCGTCGCTGTCAATAATTGCCTGCGGAGCACAACGTCTTTGCCCTGACCCTGTTTCAGGGCAAGGATCGGCCGCCACGCACCAGCGTCTCTTTTTCTGCTTTCGACAGTTTCTTTACCCGCATTTCCGCACGCAACGCATCGCCGTGCTGCCCGATCACCGTCTGATACACCAGCGCCAGAGGCCCGCGACCACGCAGGGCGCGCGCGGTTTTTGCACCATTAGCGCAATGTTCAGCGAAACGCCGTTCAACATCGGTACTGATGCCGCAATACAGCTGACCGCTTGCCATGCGGACCAGATACAGGCTCCAGCAGGGATCAGAATCCGGAGATGACAGAGACACAGTGAATCCTCAGGGCAGCAGATGACGTGAGATGGCGTTGAGCCTGACCATACTAATTTAACAGGCCCGGATAAAAAGCCGTATCATACGCAGAGCATCAGTACCTGCGTCAGAGATGCTCCGACTCTCACCCAACATTCAATAAGTTGTAATGCTATGCATGCTGTTTTCCGTGATCCTGTCAGTGGCCTGACTCATCTGGCCGGGGCGGTGTTTGCCATTGTCGCCCTCTGTATCCTCGCCGCTCAGGCCGCCATGTACGGCGGTGTCTGGCATATGGTGTCTTTTATGATTTTTGGTGCCACGCTGCTGCTGATGTTTGCCAGCAGCACGCTGTACCACATGATTCATGCTTCCGAAGAGGTCATTCAGTGGCTGAAACGTATCGACCACATGGCCATTTTTCTGCTGATCGCCGGTACCTATACACCAATATGTCTGGTGCCTCTGCACGGCAACAGTGGCTGGTGGTTATTTGGCGTTGTCTGGGGACTGGCTCTGACCGGGGTGATTCTTAAGCTGGTATGGATCACGGCACCGCGCTGGTTATCCACCGTCATTTATGTGCTCATGGGCTGGCTGGTCGTCTTTGTTTACCCGCTGCTCGATCAGATTCCTGCCGGTGCACTGGAATGGATTACCTACGGCGGCCTGAGCTACACCATTGGCGCGGTGGTCTACGCCAGCAAATGGCCAAATCCCTGGCCGAAATGGTTTGGCTTCCACGAAATCTGGCATGTATTTGTGATCGGCGGTGGCTTCTGTCACTTCTGGGCCATTGCCTTTCATCTGGCCAAAGTGCCGGTCTGACCGTGTTGTTACAGAAGCCGCACAGCACAATGACCGACACCAGCAGGACGACCCCGGACACCGCATGAACGATCTTACCGATCCGCTGTTTATCAGCCACAGCGTCAGCATTCCCTGGTCTGACATCGACATGAGCGCCATCCGCGCTCAGGGCGCCGGCGGTCAGAACGTGAATAAAGTCTCCAGTGCCATTCATCTGCGCTTTAACGTTCAGGCATCCAGCCTGCCGGAATTTTATCAGGAAAAACTGCTCGCCCTGCGTGATCAGCGCATCACACAGGACGGCGTGATTATCATCAAAGCGCAGCAATACCGCACACAGGAACAGAACCGGCAGGATGCCCTGGCCCGGTTACAGCAATTGATTCAGAGTGTGAGTCAAGTTCAGGCCAAACGCATCGCCACCCGTCCGACCCGCTCGGCGAAAAAGAAGCGGGTCGACAGTAAAACCAGGCGCGGAGCGATTAAAAATATGCGCGGGAAAGTGAAGGATTTCTGAGAATGACGAATGCCCGGCAGAAAAACACTGCCGCCAGACAAAGGTCTCTGGGAGTCCCTGTTCAATATTGTCAGCAAAGTGCTGCTATTGATTAGCGCAATTTATGCAGCATCCTGGATTATTTCCAGCCTCTGGCCGGATAAAAAAGCCAGCAAGCGTATCACCCGCCCTGGTCGCTAGCAGGCATAAAGATTAAGCCCGCGCTTTACGCACCAGATCGTAAGCGGTCTGGATTTGCTGGGTTTTTTCTTTGGCCAGTTTCATCATTTCTTCGGGTAAACCTTTGGCCACCAGCTTGTCAGGATGATGCTGGCTCATTAACCGCCGATAGGCTTTTTTCAGTTCATCGTCCGTTGCCTCGGGGGGAACACCCAATACCGTATAGGCATCGCGCAACTGGCTGTGCGGCTGCGCACCGGGCCGCGACTGCTGCTGGCGCTGACCGGCACCACGCATCGCCGCCTGCACCCGGCCATTAATCCATTCAAACTGAAAGGCACCGATATCCAGCGCACGGCAGATACGGTCAAACAGACGCCGTTCTTCTATCGACAGGCGGCCATCGGCATAAGCCACACTGAGCTGAATTTCGAGAAACATCTGCGCCAGCCCGGCACGCTGGGCAAACAGCTCGCGCAGCCGGTTCAGGTCGGGCATCAAATCCACATCCGGGTCTTTGCCTTCGGTGAAAAACTGAATGGCATTATTGCGCTGCGGCCCGGTCAGCCCCATCTGATCCATGATATGGCTGGCGGCATCGATTTCCTGCTCGCTGACCCGGCCATCGGCCTTGGCCAGACGGCCCATGACACGGAAAGTGGCACGGAAAAAGACCTGTTGCACCTGCGCTCTTTCTGTACGGGGCCCGGCGGCTTCGGTCACACTCTGACCCAGCAACATTTTTCCCAGCGTCTGATCAAACAGATGCCCGGCAAAAGCGCCCACCAGCAGGCCAAAAGGGCCACCGCTGAACAGACCAATCACGCCACCCACGGCTTTACCAAACCAGAAAATTCATAGGGTCGTCGTCCGCAGATAATCATCCAGTTCGGCCAGCCGCTGTGGCGTGCCGACATCCACCCAGCGCTGGCGCAGGTGAGTGCCGCCCACATGGCCGGTGTCCATTGCCCGGCGCAGTAGCGGCGCCAGCGGAAAAGTACCCGGCTCCAGAGCATCAAATAATGCCGGCCGCAGCACGCTGAGGCCACTGAAGGTCAGGCGATTCTGATGAATATTCATACCATTCAGGACCCGGCCATCGCGCAGAGCAAAATCACCCGCCGGATTATGCTCCGGGTTATCCACCAGCCATAGATGCGCCAGATCGTTCGCCAGTGAAACCGGCAGCGCCTGTCGGTAATCCCAGTCGGTCCAGACATCACCGTTAACCAGCAGGAATGGCTCATTCCCTGATGCCGTCAGCAATGGCAGTGCATGTAAAATGCCGCCGCCGGTTTCCAGCGCACAAGCCTCCGGCGAGTACTGAATCTGCGCACCAAAGGCTGAGCCATCGCCCAGCTGTTGCTCCAGCATATGGCCAAGCCAGGCGTGATTGATCACCAGCTCGGTAATCCCGGCGGCCACCAGCTTTTCAATGTGGTGAACAATCAGCGGTTTACCCGCCAGCGGCAACAGAGGCTTGGGGCAGTTATCGGTCAGCGGCGCCATCCGGGTGCCGCGACCGGCGGCGAGAATCATGGCTTTCATTCAGCGCTGCTGTCACGACGCTGATCATTGCCAGGCGCCGGCAATGTACTCAGCCGGGGGATAAAGACATCCGCCAGCCACTGATGGAAAGCAGCACATTCTTCATAACGGCCACTGATTTCCAGCAGATACTGGCAAGTGTTAGGAATATCCGCCAGATAGCCGCTTTTGCCGTCCCGCAGGTTCAGGCGCGCAAAAATACCGGCGGCCTTTAAGTGACGCTGCATTCCCATATAATCGAAATCGCGCTGGAACTGGCTCCATTCGCCCAGATAAATTCCCCGCGGACGCGCCTGCTGCCAGTAAAACGCTGCCAGCTCATCCACCATCACCGCTGGCCAGCGTACATAGCAGTCGCGTAACAGCGACACTAAATCATACGTTGCCGGCCCCGCCACCGCATCCTGAAAATCAATCACACCGAGCGAACCATCCGCACGCAGCATCAGGTTGCGGGAGTGATAATCGCGGTGCACAGTCACGACCGGCTGCGCCAGCGCATTGGCTTTTAACAGGGCAAAGGTGTCGGCCAGCAGCTGTTCTTCAGCGCGGCTCAGCGTCATCCCCAGCTGCTGCACACAGAGCCAGTCGCGGAACAACGCCATTTCCTGGTCGAGTAATGCCGCATCGTAAACGGGCAGATCGGCTGTCGGTAATTCCTGAATAGGGAGTAACTGGGCAATGGCCTGTTCATACAACCCCTGAACCGTCGCATCCGTGATACCTTCGGCATGCAGTGCAGGCCACAGCATCTGGTCGCCAAAGTCTTCCAGCAGCATAAAGCCCTGATCAAAATCGTATGCCAGCACCTTAGGCACCGCGATATCGTGTTTGTGCCAGGCCTGTGCAATGCGCACAAAGCGCGGGTTGTCTTCTTTATCAGCTGGCGCATCAACGGCAATCCAGCTGTTGTTTAAACAGTGCAGACGGAAGTAGCGCCGGAAGCTGGCGTCTCCGGATACCATGTCCATTTCTGCGGTCACATCAAAATCGGAATGCTGGCGAATCATCGCCACCGCCCATTGAGCGAGATTGTCCCGCCGCTGATCCATGCTGGCCTCTCAGGGTTAGTCGTTCTAGAATTGGGCGCCTTGCGCGGCACCCCGGTTAATACGTTACTGTGCGCATTAAGATAACATACTCAATATGGATAGGCGCTACAGCCGCTCATGACTCAGATTTGTCCTTACATTCAGCGCCTGGTTCCCTGTTTCCTGCGCCCTGCCATCATCCGGGTCAGCGCAGTTCGGCCATCGGTTCTGCTGTTGGCAGGGGCGGTCGTCAGTGCTCTGGTCATTACGCCCACTCAGGCAGAAGAACCCGCCGCCGTGCCGGTTATGAACACCAGTACCCATCCGCTGAGCTGGTACGACCGCACCGGACTGACCGCTGAAGAACAACAGGCTTTACCGGAATTCTGCAGCGGTAATTACCGCATTCCGGCCATTACTGCGCTCGACTCAGACCGTATTGAAGCCGAAGCCGATTTCTCCACCCTGAGTAAAAACGGCGATACCGAAATGAGCGGCGATGTGTTGCTGCAACAGCAGGATCGTCTGTTGCGGGCTGACCGCGCCAACTGGTATCAGAGCCGTGGCTATGGTGAATTTCATGGCAATGTCTCGTTGCTGGCGCCACAGGTAGTGCTGCAGGGCGAATCCGCCAGCATCAGCCAGAGCGACGGCGAAGTGCATTTTTATGAAGCCGAATATTCCGTACCGGAGCGTCATTTCCGTGGCTCCGCTGGCCATATCGAAACCCTGGAGGCAGGCCGGATCAACTTAACCGACGCCACCTTTACCTTCTGTGAGCCCGGTCAGAATGACTGGGATCTGGCGGCCAGCGAACTGCACCTCGATCAGAATAAAGGCATCGGCAGCGCCTGGCACACCCGTGTGCGCGTGGCGGAAGTTCCGGTGCTGTATATTCCTTACTACCGTTTCCCGATCGGCGACCAGCGCATGACCGGCTTCCTCGACCCGAAATTCACCCTCAATGAATACGGCCAGGCGGAAGACATTCAGCTGCCGTTTTACTGGAACATCGCCGCTAACGCGGATGCCACCCTCGTGTCACATCACATCCTTGACCGTGGCGTGCTGTGGGAAAGCCAGTTACGGCACAAAACCCGCTGGTTGGGTGACGGTGAGCTGAATTATGGCTATCTGAATAAGGACGCCACGGAGGGCGAAGAACGCTGGCTGGTGAATTATCAGCAATCCGGACAGCTGGGATACGGCTGGCAGCATCGCTGGGTGTACAACAACATCAGCGATAAAGACTATCTCAGTGATATGCGCCCGACGGCGGCCATTGACCGCACCACCCACCTGCCACGCCGTGGGGAAATTCTGTGGGATCAGAACAGCTGGCATTTTGATATTACCGCCGAGAGTTTCCAGACCATCGACGAAACCATCGCCCTCAGCAACCGGCCCTATCGCCGTCTGCCACAACTGAACCTGACCTATCAGCCGCTGGTCATCAACGCTCTGCAGATTCAGCAACGCCTGCAGGCCACGCGCTTTACCCGCGAAGACGAAGCCATTATTAACGACAGCGAACAAACCCTCAGCGGTTTTGCCGCCCTGAATGGTGACCGTCTGCTGTCCGACACCAGCATCGCTTATCCTCTGGAATGGCCGTTTGGTTTTCTCCGTCCCAAGGCTGAGTATCGCCAGCGCAGCTATAACCTCACCAACGCCGACGATACCCTCAGCAACACTGAGCTGGACGTCAGTCAGGGAACCGGCCGCTACAGTATCGATGCCGGTCTGTTTTTTGAGCGCGAATTCGACGGGTTTGGCAATGGCTATCAGCAGACCCTGGAGCCACGCCTGTTCTGGGTGAAAAGCCCGTATCTGGCCGGACAGGATCAGATTCCCAACTTTGACAGCACCCTCACCACCGTCACCTACGCCAGCCTGTTCAAAGGCGACCGTTTTACCGGTGATGACCGTCTGGCCGACCTTGATCAGATCAGCGCCGGTCTGACCACACGCTTTATCCGCGATGACGGTCTGGAACAATTCCGCGCCAGCGTCGGTCGTATCTGGTACAACCAGGACCGTCTGGTGCAACTGAACGGCAGCGCCATCCCGGACGCAGATACTCAGGCCACATCCAGTACGCTGGGCGAATTGGAATGGAACCCGGATGAAAAGTGGTCGCTGTATCACACGCTGGAATGGGACACCTATGAAGACTTTGCCCGTCAGCGTCGTTATGGTGTGCGCTTTGAAGGGCTGAATAACCGCTTCCTGAACATTGCCACCAACACCGTACAAAGTTACAACAGCACAACCGACAACGTGCTGACCAGTACCAGACAGCTGGATGCAGGCTTCTTCTGGTCGCTGACCGACCGCTGGGCACTGGTCGGCCGCCAGCTGCGCGATCTGCGCTCTTATGACAGCAACAGCACCGAGAAAAAGCCGGTCAGCCCGGTACTCGAATCCCTGGCCGGCTTCGAATACCAGAACTGCTGCTGGCGGGTACAGATGCTGTACCGCGAAACCTCGCCCAAAGACACCGATGCTGATGCCGAATTCAGCACCGATAAACGCTACGGCTTTATGCTCAGCATTCAGCTCAAAGGTCTCGGCAGCTTCGGCAGTGGCACCGACGACATCATCAGTGAAGGCATAACCGGATACTCAAGACGACAATACCATGACTATTAAAACCCTCCTGCTCAGCAGTATTTTTGCCCTGGCCAGTCAGCACGCTCTGGCGGCTCCGGTCCCCATTGATGAAGTGGTCGCCGTTGTCGACGACGACATTCTGATGGCCAGCGAACTGACCGAACGCATTGACAGCGTAAAGCGCCAGAACGCCGGTGGCGCTCTGCCTCCCGCCGATGCGCTGCGTGCGCAGGTACTGGAACGCATGATTCTGGAAAGCATTCAGCTGCAAATGGCTGACCGCGGCGGTATCCGTATCAGCGACGCCCAGCTGAACGAAGCACTGGGCCGCATTGCCGCGCAGAACAATATGACCCTGCCGCAATTCCAGAAAGCCATGGAACAAGAAGGCGTCTCTTTTGCCAGCGCGCGCCAGCAGATTCTGAATGAGATGCGCATCTCCCGCGTTCAGCGCTTTCAGGTGGGCGAACGTATTCAGATTACCGATCAGGACGTCGATTACTTTCTCGCCTCCGATCTGGGCAAAATGGCGTCCGCCGCAGAATACAATCTCGCCCACATTCTGATTGCCGTGCCTTCCGAAGCCACCCCGGCCGACCTGAAAGCCGCTGAGAAGAAAGCCCAGACGCTGGTGAATAAACTCCGCAATGGTGCCGATTTCCACCAGATGGCCATTGCCGAATCCAGTGGCCGTACGGCGCTTGATGGCGGCGATCTCGGCTGGCGGAAAGAAGCTCAGTTACCGGGCATCTTCGCCCCGGTGGTACCGAAGCTGCAGGTGGGCGGCATCTCCGATCCGATCAAAAGCGCCAGCGGTTATCACATCATCAGGCTGAAAGATAAGCGTGGCGGTAATACCCAGCTGATCACCCAGACCAAAACCCGTCATATTCTGATCCGCACCAACGAAGTGCGCGATCAGCAACAGGCTGAAGAACTGATCAACCAGCTGTATCAGCGCCTGCAGGCCGGTGAAAACTTTGCCGCACTGGCACAGGAATTCAGCGATGATCCGGGCAGTGGTGCCAGTGGCGGTGACCTCGGTTGGGTGAATCCGGGCGATATGGTGCCGGAATTCGATGCCACCATGCAGGAAACCACCGCCGGTAGCATCAGCGCCCCGTTCGAGAGCCAGTTCGGCTGGCATATTCTGCAGGTTGAAGACCGTCGCCAGACTGACGTCGGTGCCGAAAACCAGCGTAATCAGGTGCGGCAGATGCTGTATGGCCGCCGCTTTGAAGAAGAACTGCCCATCTGGCTGCGTAAAATCCGCTCCGAAGCCTATGTCGATATCAAGGAGCGTCCATGACGCTGCGTCTGGCCATTACCGCCGGAGAGCCTGCGGGCATCGGTCCGGATCTGTGCATTCAGATTGCGCAGCAACCGCACAGCTGCGAACGGATCGTCATTGCTGACCCGGATCTGCTGAGACAGCGCGCAGAACAACTTGGCCTGCCGCTGCATCTGCGCGAATTCGACCCGGCGGCTGAAGCCATGGCCAGCGCCGCTGGCGAATTGACCATCTGCCCGGTCAGCCTGCGGGCGCCGGTACGTGCCGGACAGCCCGACAAAGCCAACAGCGCCTATGTGCTGGAAACCCTGCGCGTCGCCGTACAGGGCGCACTGGATAAACACTGGGCCGGTATCGTCACCGCCCCGGTACACAAAGGCATCATCAACGACGCCGGTATCGCCTTCAGTGGTCATACCGAATACTTCCGCGACTACTGCGGCGTTGAAGAGGTGGTGATGATGCTGGCCACCAGCGATCTGCGTGTTGCATTAGTAACCACTCACTTACCGCTGCGCGCCGTCGCCGATGCCATTACCCCGGAGCGCATCAAACGCGTCACCCGTATTCTGCATCACGATCTGCAAACCTTCTTTGGTGTCGCCAAACCGCGCATTCTGGTTGCCGGTCTGAATCCGCATGCCGGAGAAGATGGTCATCTTGGCCGTGAGGAGCTGGATATTATTATTCCAACCCTCGGTGAGCTGCGTGACGAAGGCATGGATCTGATTGGCCCACTGCCCGCCGACACCCTCTATACTCCCAAACATCTGCAACACGCGGACGCAACCCTGGCCATGTATCACGATCAGGGCCTGCCGGTGCTCAAGTTTCACGGCTTCGGTCGCGCCGCCAATATCACCCTGGGACTTCCCGTAATCCGGACTTCGGTCGATCATGGTACGGCGCTCGATCTTGCCGCTACCGGACAAGCCGACAGCGGCAGCCTGCTGACCGCCATCGAAGTCGCACTGCAAATGGCAAACTGACATGACAAGACACAACTCCAAAGCTCAGGGCTATGCCAAAAAGGCTGAAGGTCACGTTCCGAAAGCCCAGGGACATAAGGCCCGTAAGCGCTTTGGTCAGAACTTTCTGCACGACCATCATGTGATTGATAAAATCGTGCGCGCGATCAACCCGAAGCACAGCGATGCACTGGTCGAAATCGGTCCCGGCATGGGCGCCCTGACCGAGCCGCTGCTGGACGCCTGCGGCAAGCTGGATGTGGTTGAACTCGACCGCGACCTGATTCCGATTCTGCGCACCAAGTTCTTCAACTTTCCGGAATTCCGCATCCACGAAGGCGATGCACTGAAATTTGATTTCCGCCAGCTGCTGCAGCCGGGCCAGCAACTGCGGATTGTCGGCAACCTGCCGTACAACATTTCCACGCCGCTGATTTTCCACTTCCTTTCCCACCACACCATCGTGCAGGACATGCACTTTATGCTGCAGAAAGAAGTCGTTGACCGGCTGGCCGCCGGATCAGGCACCTCCGACTACGGCCGTCTGGGCATCATGGCGCAGTACTACTGCAAGGTGGAGCCACTGTTTATTGTGGGCCCCGGCTCGTTCAACCCGCCGCCCAAAGTGGATTCCGCCATCGTGCGCATGAGCCCTTACGATGTGCTGCCGTTTCCGGCGAAAGACACCAAAACCCTGGAACGTGTCGTACGCGAAGCCTTCAGCATGCGCCGTAAAACCCTGCGCAATACTCTGAAGAACCTGATCAGCGCCGAACAGCTGGAAGCCATCGGGATTGACACCACCCTGCGTCCGGAACGTCTGACGCTGGAAGAGTATGTACGCATTGCCGATGCGGTATACGAACGGCTGCAAGCCAGCTCTGATAGCCACGGAGAAGCGATATGAGCCTCGACGACAGCATTGTGGTCAGCGTGCAATGCGAATACCTCGACCAGCAATCCGTGCCGGAAGAGAAACGCTTTGTCTTCGCCTACCATATCGACATTCACAACCGTGGCGAGCAGGCCGCGACCCTGCGCTCGCGCCACTGGTTTATTGCCGATGGCAATAACGATGTGCAGGAAGTCAAAGGCGACGGCGTGGTTGGCGAGCAGCCAACCATTGAACCGCAGGAAAGCTACCGCTACTCCTCCGGTGCGGTGCTCGCCACCCGCGTTGGCAGTATGCGCGGCTACTATGTGATGGAAGCGGATGACGGCACCCTGTTTCACGCCACCATACCGGTTTTCACACTGGCAACACCCAACGCCCTGAACTGATATTCGTCCACACGCCCCGACGAGAAAATAACGGAATGCCGACATACGCGATTGGTGATATTCAAGGTTGTTACGAACCGCTGCAGCGCCTGCTGGCACTGGTGCAGTTTGATCCGCGTAAGGATCAGCTCTGGCTGGCTGGCGACCTGGTCAACCGCGGGCCGCAATCGCTGGAAGTCCTGCGCTTTGCCAAAAGCCTCGGCCACCGCGCGCGGTGCGTACTGGGTAATCATGATCTGCACCTGCTGGCCATGCACTACGGTGGCCACAGCAGCCGCAACAACGACACACTGGCTGACGTTCTCGATGCACCCGATTGCGGCGAGCTGCTTGACTGGCTGAGATTCCAGCCTCTGGTCATACTGGATGAAGCCCGCAACTGGTGCATGAGCCACGCCGGCATTCCGCCCGCCTGGAGTGCACGCAAAGCCCGCAAACGGGCACAGGAAGTCGAAGCCGTACTGCAGAGTGATGACTGTGCCGACTTTCTCCGCCAGATGTACGGCAACCTGCCCGATCAATGGCAGAAAGGCATCCGCGGCATGGAACGGCTGCGGCTGATTGTCAATTATCTGACCCGGATGCGCTTTATCAGCCCCGACGGGCAGCTGGATTTAATCAGCAAAGAAGGGCTCGATCAGGCACCGCCGGGTTACCGGCCCTGGTTTGAAGCCGAAAACCGCGCCGCTGCAACAACCCGCCTGCTGTTTGGCCACTGGGCCGCGCTGGAAGGCAAAGCGAATGGCACCAATGTTTATGCTCTGGATACCGGTTGTGTCTGGGGCGGAGAATTATCAGCCCTGCGCCTCGACGACCAGCAATGGTTCCGGGTGCCGGCTCAATCCGAATAGCCACCCCGCCGATCCGGGAACAAAAGAGGTAATACCATGAGTGCGTTTAAACACATCAGTGCCGGTGATGCCAAAGCCCTGTTCGAACAAGGCAAGACAGCCATTGCCGATATCCGTGATGCCATGAGCTTCGAGGCCGGCCATATCCGCGCGGCCAAACGGGTTGATAATCAGAACCTGAAAGAATTCATGGCCGCAACCGACAAAGATCAGCCATTGGTCGTGTGCTGCTATCACGGCAATTCCAGTCAGGGGGCCGCCCAGTTCTTTGGCGAGCAGGGCTACAGCCATGTTTACAGCCTGGATGGCGGCTATGAAATGTGGAAACTGGCCTTCCCGGAATGGTGCGAACACAACTGACCGCATGCAGCCACAGCAACCCATGCTGTGGCTTTTAGTATATTCCCCCGTTTGCGCAGCGTTTTCCCGCTGACCACCCCTGTTTTTATTTCCTTCCGCACTAAGCGGCACGCTCAATGCATATTTTAATTAATGCCGATTAAGGCGTCGGTAAACCGTCAGCCTGCTGACGGACCGGCAAATAAATATTCCGGCCAACAATATTATTTCTGGCACGGGTCAACCAAACTGAACCATACTGGTCTGACAGTAACAGACATCATTCAACGGATTTTTATGTAACCAAAAAAGATTACACGACAGCACAATCGCTACCGGAGAGGTGAACCATGAGCGTATTCAGCCGATACAAAGAAAGATACTCCGCCACTCAGGAAGAGGTCATGAGCCTGCAGGAATATTTGGAATTGTGCAAACAGGACAAAAAGACCTACGCCACTGCCGCCGAGCGCATGCTGATGGCCATCGGCGAGCCGGAATTAATCGATACCGCCAAAGATCAGCGCTTAAGCCGCATATTTTCCAATAAAGTTCTTAAACGCTACCCGGCCTTCTCTGAATTTTATGGCATGGAAGAAGCCGTTGAAAATATCGTTTCCTATTTCCGCCATGCCGCTCAGGGGCTTGAGGAACGTAAACAGATTCTCTATTTATTAGGCCCGGTCGGGGGCGGGAAATCATCGCTGGCGGAACGCCTCAAACATCTGATGGAGCAAATTCCTTTTTACGCCATTAAAGGCTCTCCGGTGTTTGAATCGCCACTGGGATTATTCGATCCGGAAGAAGACGCTCAGATCCTGCAGGAAGATTACGGTATCCCCCGCCATTACCTTGGTCATGTCATGTCCCCCTGGGCCGTTAAACGTCTGCATGAATTGGGCGGGGATATCAGCAAGTTTGAAGTCGTTAAACTTTACCCTTCAATCCTCGATCAGATTGGTGTCGCCAAAACAGAGCCTGGCGATGAGAATAATCAGGACATTTCTGCACTGGTTGGAAAAGTCGACATCCGGAAACTGGAAGACTTCTCACAGGATGACCCGGATGCTTATGCCTACTCCGGCGCCCTGAACCGTGCAAATCAGGGGCTGATGGAATTTGTTGAAATGTTTAAAGCACCGATCAAAGTGCTGCATCCGCTGCTAACGGCGACCCAGGAAGGAAACTACAACGGCACTGAAGGCATGGGTGCTATTCCTTATCAGGGCGTTATTCTGGCGCACTCCAATGAATCAGAATGGCAGACGTTTAAAAACAACAAGAACAATGAAGCCTTCCTTGACCGGGTGTATATTGTCAAAGTGCCTTACTGTCTGCGCGTTAATGAAGAAGTTAAAATTTACGAGAAACTGCTGTCAGGCAGTTCATTAGCAGATGCTCACTGCGCGCCGGATACGTTAAAAATGCTGGCGAAGTTTACGGTTTTGTCCCGCCTGAAAGTACCGGAAAACTCCAGCATCTATTCTAAAATGCGGATTTACAACGGCGAAAATCTGAAAGATACCGACCCTAAAGCAAAATCCCTGCAGGAATACCGCGATTCTGCCGGGGTTGACGAAGGCATGAACGGAATATCCACCCGGTTTGCATTCAAAATTCTGTCCAAAGTGTTTAACTTCGACTCAACCGAAGTTGCGGCCAATCCGGTTCATCTGCTTTACGTTCTTGAGCAGGCAATTGAACAGGAACAATTCCCGGAAGAAGTGCATAACCGCTATCTGAATTTTATTAAAGAACATCTGGCGACCGAATATGTCGGCTTTATTGGCAAAGAAATTCAGACGGCATACCTCGAATCCTACGCGGAATATGGGCAGAATATTTTTGACCGCTATGTAACCTACGCAGACTTCTGGATACAGGATCAGGAATACCGTGATCCTGAAACCGGAGAAATGCTTGACCGCGCGTCTATAAACGAAGAACTTGAAAAAATCGAAAAAGCGGCGGGCATCAGTAATCCGAAGGACTTCCGCAACGAGATCGTCAACTTCGTTCTGCGGGCGAGGGCCAATAACAATGGCAACAATCCATCCTGGCAGTCCTACGAGAAAATGCGCTCGGTGATCGAGAAAAAAATGTTCTCCAACACGGAAGATCTGTTGCCGGTTATTTCCTTCTCGGCCAAATCATCATCTGACGATCAGAAAAAGCATGATGACTTTGTTGCCCGCATGACTGAGAGAGGATACACCGAGAAACAGGTAAGGCTGCTGTCTGAATGGTATCTGCGCGTGCGTAAATCGCAGTAACTGTCGCAACAGAAATCCTGTCGGCCGATAAGGAGTACACCATGTCTTACATTATTGACCGTCGCCTGAACGGTAAAAACAAGAGCATGGTTAACCGGGAGCGGTTTTTACGCCGCTACCGGCAACACATAAAAGAAGCCGTGTCGGAATCCATCAACCGCCGCTCCATTACCGATATGGAGCGCGGTGAACAGATCAGCATACCGACCCGCAACACCCATGAACCCAGCATCAGCCATGGATCTGGCGGTAAGCAACACCGGGTATTTCCCGGCAATAAGGAATTTCATGCCGGAGATCAGCTGGATAAACCGCAACAGGGCGGTGGCGGCAGTGGCTCGGGTAAAGCCAGCAAGCAAGGGGATGGAGAAGACGAATTCTCGTTTTATATTACCCGTGATGAGTTTCTGAATTACCTGTTTGATGATCTGGCACTGCCCAATATGATCAAAAAAACACTGAGTCAATCCAAAGAGTTTAAAACCCGTCGTGCCGGTTTTGTCTCTGAAGGTACACCCAACAATCTCTCCGTTGTCCGTTCACTGCGCAATGCCCATGCGCGACGCATTGGCATGAGCGTAGGAAAGCGCAGGAAATTAAAGGAATTACAGGCAGAACTTGCCGGACGTTTATCTGAAAGCAGCGCGGATAATCCGGAAATACTGGCCCTGAAAGAGCAGATCGCTGAGCTGGAACGTCGCCTGAAAACCATCCCCTTCCTGGATGATCTGGATCTTCGCTATCGCAGCCAGGTGAAAGTTCCGACACCCAGCAGTAAAGCCGTTATGTTTTGCATTATGGATGTATCTGGCTCTATGACCCAGGATATTAAAGACATCGCCAAGCGCTTTTATATTCTGCTTTACCTGTTCCTGCAAAAAAATTATGAACATATTGAACTGGTATTTATCCGTCATCACACCAGTGCGCGGGAGGTCAGCGAAGAAGATTTTTTCTATTCCCGTGAAACCGGCGGAACGATTGTCTCCAGTGCATTAAAGCTGATGCAACAGATTATCGAGGAGCGCTACCGGAATACTGACTGGAATATTTATGCGGCACAGGCTTCAGATGGCGATAACTGGGATGACGATTCTCCGCTTTGCGCCAGAATTCTGAGCGATTCATTGCTATCCATGGTGCAGTATTTCGCTTATATCGAAATCACACCGAATCAGCATCAGGCACTGTGGGAAGCATACAGCGGACTTAGCCGGCCGTTTTCTTCTCGTTTTGCTATGGCTCAGATCCGTAATCCCGGAGATATTTATCCGGTATTCCGCGAGCTGTTCGCCAAAGACCGTTATCAGGAGGCCGTATGAGTGAAAAAGTCAGAAATTATCTGTCAACTGACTCCGACTGGACCTTCGAATTACTTGAGGTTTATGACCGCGAAATTGCCCGCATCGCCAAACTGTATAAGCTGGATACCTATCCGAATCAGATAGAAATCATCAGTGCTGAGCAAATGATGGATGCGTATTCTTCGGTGGGAATGCCCATCGGCTATAACCACTGGTCTTATGGCAAGCAGTTCCTGGCCACGCAAAAAAGCTATAAACGCGGACAAATGGGTCTGGCTTATGAAATCGTGATTAACTCCGACCCTTGTATTGCCTATCTCATGGAAGAAAACACCATGCCGATGCAGGCTCTGGTGATTGCACATGCCTGTTATGGTCATAACTCCTTTTTTAAAGGCAATTATTTATTCCGCACCTGGACCGATGCCAGCTCTATTATTGATTACCTTCTGTTCGCCAAAAACTATGTGCGTCATTGTGAAGAACGCTACGGACAGGAAGAAGTCGAACAGGTGCTGGATGCCTGCCATGCTTTGCAAAACTATGGTGTTGATCGTTATCGTCGCCCTAAACCAATCTCCGCTACCGATGAAAAAGCACGACAGAAAGAGCGGGAGAACATTCTCCAGCAACAGGTCAATGACCTCTGGCGAACATTACCCACATCTCTGAAAGCTGAAAAAAACACCAAGAAGCGTCAATTTCCCAGTGAACCCCAGGAAAATATTCTGTATTTTCTGGAAAAGAATGCCCCTCTTCTCGCGCCCTGGCAGCGCGAGCTTATCCGTATAGTGCGGAAAATATCTCAGTATTTTTATCCGCAACGCCAGACTCAGGTCATGAACGAAGGCTGGGCGACCTTCTGGCACTATACTTTGTTAAATCATCTTTACGACGAGGGAAAAGTAACCGATGGTTTTATGATGGAATTTCTCACATCACACACCAATGTGGTAATGCAGCCCGATTTTGACTCGCCTTACTTCAGTGGCATAAATCCTTACGCCCTTGGCTTTAATATGTTTCAGGATATTAAACGCATCTGTGAACATCCAACGGATGAAGACCGGGAATGGTTTCCGGATATTGCCGGTTCTGACTGGCTGGAAACCCTGCACTTTGCCATGCACAACTTTAAAGATGAGAGCTTTATTCAGCAGTTTCTGTCACCGAAACTGATGCGCGAATTTCATCTGTTCAGCATCTACGATGATGATGAAAAGAATCAGTATCTGATTGAAGCCATCCATGATGAAAACGGGTATCGGAAACTGCGGGAAATGCTGGCCCGCCAATATGATTTATCCGTGCGCGAACCGAATATCCAGATATGGTCTGTTGATCTTGAAGGCGACCGCTCGCTGACCCTGCGTCATACCATGCAAAATGGCACACCGCTTTCCGCCGACACTCACGAGGTGCTTAAGCATCTGCATTTCCTCTGGGGCTTTGATATTCACCTGGAGACGTTTAAAGATGAACGAATGATCAAACGCCAGAGTTGCCCCCAGACGATCATTGAAGAATAAAACGCACAGCCTTCCGGCGCAAAAGAGTCAACATTCTCTCACTCAACGGCGCCGGTACTGAGCCCGCAGGATCAGAAACCGGTAATCAATGCCGGCATCGGCTCTGACACTACCAGGCAATCACCATATCATCGCGCTGAATAGCAAGTCGCTCAGCCGTGAGCTTCATTTCGGCAATAACAAACTGCGGCTGCACCTGCTTGATCACCACCTCGGTGGCCATATCACTGAGTTCAGTGCGGGGTTCGAGATCAAGGTTGTAGAAGGTGCCGGTACGGTACACCTGAAATTTATCACCGGGACGGATTCCGGCACCGGCGCTGGCCTCAATGTGCAGCCGGTTGCCTTTGGCTTTAACAATACGGGCCATAAATGGCTGACAGCGCAAAACCTCATCCACATCATCCACCACACCACTGAGCAATTCCCGGACTTCCGCTCCGTACGGCGTCTGCCAGAAATGCGGTGAGGCAAAAGACACCCGCTCACGCGCCGGACGATCCCAGGCACCATGAGCCGTATAACTGCGCTGAAACAACATGGCACCGCTTAAGCCATCGTGGACAAACACATCCATGACAAACTGACGGTCGCGGTTATTATTTTCAATACCCAGTAAATCCAGCCAATGGCCGGAACCATGGCGGTGGCCGGAATCATTTGCCGCCTCCCCCATCATCGCCAGGTCACGCACGACACCGGAAACCACATACTGAGCGCCCAACTGGGTTGCCAGTGCGACCGATGTGGTTAAACGCTGCTGCGCGGTCTCCATCGATGGTGCACGACGGGGATCCTGATACAGACTGGTACGGGTAGCATCCAGCGCATGAACCGCCCCGCGGTTATTCAGCGTATTGACCAGAACCCGGGGTAAATCCTGTTCGATATTCTGTAATTGACCGAGAGTCGCCTGCTGCGGACGCGCCAGCCCGAATCCCGCCACGGCCACGGCTTTGCGATAACGCTGCGTGCTGGCCGGACACATGGCCTGTGGGCTGACATCAGCACGGATGGCCACCTGATATAAACCACCGGCCTGATCTTCCCACAGCACCTCAATATTTTTCAGCTGCGCGCTGGAACGCACCTGCACATCATCCTGCTCGACCACCCCCTGACGCATCAGCTGTGTACTGCTGACCTGAGCCCCGGCGCGCAGACTTGCCTGACGCATAGCATCCTGCAGAGCCTGCTCCCGCACGTAAGAAAGCGCTCCGTTCAGCGGCGCTTCACCGGTCACTTCCACCGTCAGAGCGGCAACCGGCAAGGCGCAGAGAAGCATCAACAGAAGATTCAGGAAACGCATACAGCCTCCTAATGCCGTTACTCAATAAAGTAAAAACCGGATTCCGGCACACTGGCTTCACCCTGTACGCGCTGGCGCTGACTGGAGGCAAAATGATTACTTTCAGAACCCCTGCCCATCGGCGCCCGGCAATCCACATTGAAACGCTGACTGTCAGCGGTCTGCAGACAATTCCGGAAGCCCTGATCAATGACCATCTCAAGCACCGTTTCCACGCTGCCATCCGGCATAACATCCGATGATACAACCCGCGCGCCATGCATATAGGTTTCAACATAGCTACGGAAGCGATCATTTTGCACCACCATATCGCGCACGGTGGTACTGCCCTGAATCGACGTACCGTACACCCGTTCAGCCATAGAACGGTAGGCATCCATCTTGGAGGCGCGGATCGCCATCAGCCGGCGCTGGACCTCACTTTTCTTTTTGTCGGTATCCATGGCGCCATAACCGATAACCCGCAGCACCATAGGCGCAATAGGATCAATTTCCTGCTCTACCGGCTGAAAAAAAGCCTCCGGATCTTCATTCAGATTACTGTCTTCAATCAGAGCGCTTGAGCACCCCTGCAACAACACCGACATCACAGCACTGCCTGCCAATATGAAAGGCCATTTCATAATAATCTCCCGGACCACTGAGGCGCAGGAACCTGTCCCGCTCACAACCGCGACGGCCGCATTGTTTACGGACAAAGATTCCCTGTTAGGGCTTTTATCGGCAGCAACCGCAAAAATTTAAACTTTTTTTATTCCGCGTGAGATACGCCAAAGAGTACGTAACTTGCGATCCGGCCAGGCATGCCATTGATAGAGCGCCAGACCGGCCAGCAGCAATACAGCCCCCAAAACCGAGCTGAGCGCCAGACGCTCATCTTTCAGCCAGAAGCCCCAGAAAACCGCCAGAACCGGAGCAATCAGAGTAATCAGAGTCACACGCGACGTAGGCAGGTGTTGCAACACCAGGTAATACAGCATAAAACCCAGCAAAGATCCGAACAGCACCAGATAGCCCAATCCCAACTGGCTGACCAACGGCCATTCTTCAGGCAAATGCCAGCCCAGTAATGGCAACGTCAGCACGTAAGCAAACGAAGAGAGCCACAAAGTACCACTGGTTTGCACCATCGGATGCAAACCGGCATTCACCTGCTTAACCCATACGGCACTGGCAGCAAAACAAAAAACCGACACCAGCGTCCCCAAAATGCCGCGCCAGGCACCGTCATCCAGAGACAAGCGGCCAGCCACCACAAAAGCCAAACCGAATAAAGCCAGCAACAGTGCCAATACACGAACAGGCGTCAGCTCACGCTCCCCCAGCCAGAACCAGGCAAGTGCACCGGAAAGCATAGGACTCAGCCCATAAAGCACCGAAATCAGCCCGGACGGGATATACAGTGATCCCCAATAAACCGACATCATCGCCCCGTAGACACCAAGACTACCGGCCAGATAACTCATCAGCGCCGTACGGTTAAGACGCAGCGGCTCACGCAACAACAAAAGAATGGGCAAAGATAACAGAGCGCTGAGCCACATTCTCAGCGTCAGTGCGGTAAAAAAATCCAGCCCATCCTGACTGAACTGAATGGCAATGGGCGTAGTGGACCAGATAAAAACCACCAGCAAATAAGCAACAACAACAGGCATAACACAGACCCCGGAAAACCAGAAACCACCTGCAGGCCACAAAAAAAGGCCGCATCAGCGGCCTTTTAATACAGAACAGAGCGAACTGACTAAACCGACCGCCGGCAACGGACACGTACGACCATGGCGCGGCAGATTCGCAGCGGCGCGGCCATGATGGCAAAAGCGTGTTTCCGGCAGATGACGTTTAACATTCAGATGGGCTTATTCTGTTGACAAGTGAACGCAGGATAGACGCGCAATATTCGTTATGCAAGGGCAGTGAATACTGGCTACTATAGTTGTACGATTACGGCGCTTATGTACAAAATCAGTTTGGACAAGCCGCTACCGGGAATAATTCCCAACAGCGCGCGTCTTTCCTGCATATCGCCTATGGATATTCGTTTAACGATAAACAAGGAACCCGGATCATGACCAAACGCTCACTACTGGCAGTCGCCATCGCAACCCTTGGTATTCAATCCGTCCAGGCAGCGCCTTTCCTGCCTATGGATGCACGCGGACTGGCCATGGGTAACACCGGTGTTGCCAGCGCCCAGCGCGCCCACGCCCCGGCCTACAACCCATCGCTGCTGTCACAGGCATCCGAAGATGATGATTTCGCCATCATTTTTCCTCAGTTAGGCATTAATGTGGCCGATGAAGAAGAACTGGTCGACAGCGCGCAGGATATTAACGACGAAATCGTACCGCGTTTTGAAAATCTGTTTGATGATTCCCGCAGCAATAACTTTACCGACAGCGTAGAAAAACTGGCGGATGCCGCCGATTCGCTGGCAACCGCCATTGCCAACATTAATGGTGCAGGGAGCACTGCTGACAAAGCAGCAACGCTGAAAACAGCCAATACCAATTTCAGCAACAGCCTTAATGAAGTGCAGTCGCAGCTGAACGAAGTCAACAGCGTTACCTCGGATCTGGCCAAATCGCTGAACAATATCTCCGGCGATCCTCTGCGGGGCCGGCTTGGCTTAGGTGGCGCATTGGCCATACCGAGCAAAAAATTCGCTGCCGCCATCAGCATGAATGCCGATGTCACCTTTTCCGGACGCGCATTTTTCACCCAGCAGGATCAGAACCTGATTCAGGCCTATGGCCTGGCAGCCAACGAATACGTTGACATTGCCGATGGCATTCCTGATCAGATTAATGCCGTGATTGATACGCTTGAAGGTGGCAACACGCCAACGCCGGGGCAGGTAACGCAGATTACTCAATCGGTGGACGATGTTCAGGACTTTAATTCCAGCCCGGTAGAAACCGCTGCAGGAACGATCAGCATTTTTAATGGCGGCAAACTGTCACCTGAAGCCGAAGATGCTGAATTAAACTCCCAGGTTCAGGTCGTAGCGATTGCCGTAGCGGAACTGGCACTGTCCTTCTCCCGCGAGTTTGAAATTTACGGTGAAAATATTGCGTTTGGCATCACTCCGAAGCTGCAGAAAATATCCACACTGCACTACGTCTCAGAAATGGACAACGAAGACGATATTGAAACCGACGACATCGAAGATTCCCGCGAAGATTACAGCAAAGTCAACCTCGATATCGGCGCCTCTTATCGCTTTGGCAGCGATGGCAACTGGATGGTCGGTGTGGTGGGAAAAAACCTGCTGGGCGGAGAGTTTGATTACGCAGAGGCTGAAGTAAAAGGCTCCCCGGAAAAAGATTATGATAATAATCCGGCAACCCCGAACACCCCTCTTTTCCTGAAAGGTGGCTCCATTGCCCTGAACCCGCAATACCGTGCTGGTATTGCTTACAACGGTGACTGGGCAACCGTATCCTTCGATCTCGACCTGAGCGAAAACGAACCCGTTGCCTTTGAAAACCCAACCCAATACGCCGCCATTGGTGCCGAGTTTGATATTTTCCGCACCCTGCAGCTGCGTGCCGGTTACCGCACCAATATGAGTGTGGCGGATGCAGAAATTGTCTCGATTGGTTTTGGTCTGTCACCGTTTGGCGTGCATCTGGATATTGCTGCAATGGCCAACCCGAACGATCCGGAAAAAGAAGCCGGTATCGCTCTGGAAACCGGTTTCTATTTCTGATTCCGGTGCGCAGAACCTGCAAAGGTTCTGCTCTGATGCCTGAAAGGCTAAACTTAAAAGCCGTCACCGTTTTGTGGCGGCTTTTTTATGGATGGAATAATAACGATGCAGATTTATCTTGTCGGTGGTGCGGTACGCGACCAGCTGCTCAACATCCCACTGAAAGACCGGGACTGGGTTGTCGTAGGTGCCACGCCGGATAAATTGTTAGCACAGGGCTTTCAGCAGGTTGGGGCCGACTTTCCGGTATTTCTCCATCCCGACACCCACGAAGAATATGCACTGGCCCGCACCGAACGTAAAAGCGGCGTTGGTTATCAGGGATTTGACTGCCGCTTCAGCCCCGACATCACACTGGAGGAAGATTTACTGCGCCGTGACCTGACCATTAATGCCATGGCACAGGATAATCAGGGCAATATAATCGACCCCTACCAAGGCCAGGCTGATATCGAGCGGCGATTACTGCGCCATGTTTCGCCCGCGTTTTCAGAAGATCCGTTACGGGTGTTACGTGTCGCCCGCTTTGCTGCCCGCTTTGCCCCTTTGGGGTTCCGTATTGCCGACGAAACCATGACCCTGATGCAACATATGGTGAACGCGGGAGAACTGGATCATCTGGTGGCTGAGCGAGTGTGGAATGAAACTCAGCGGGCGCTGGGTGAACAGCAACCCGATAGGTATTTTGAGGTGCTGCGTGAATGCGGTGCCTTGAAAATCTGGTTCAGTGAAATCGATGCCCTGTTTGGTATTCCTCAACCGGAAAAACACCACCCGGAAATAGATTGTGGCATTCATGCGTTGCTGTCATTAAAAGCAGCGGCAAAACTCAGCAGCAATATTGCAGTACGCTGGGCAGCCCTCAGTCATGATCTGGGCAAAGCGCTGACGCCAAAAGAAGAATGGCCTCGCCATATCGCCCACGAAGCGCGTGGTAAAAAACCACTAAAAGCCCTGCACCAACGCCTGAAGGCACCACGGGAAGCGGTCGACTTAGCCATGCTCAGCAGCGAGTTTCACACTCATATTCATCGCGCCTCCGAATTAAAAGGCAGCACACTGAATAAAGTGTTTAACCAGCTTGATGCCTGGCGGAAACCGGAACGCTTTGAACAATTTTTACTGGTCTGTGAGGCCGATGCCAAAGGCCGCACCGGACTGGAAAATACCCCTTATCCACAGGCTGATTACATGCGGGCAGCACTCAAAGAAGCTTTAAGCATCAATGCACAGGATATGATTGCACAGGGATATCAGGGCGCAGCGATCAGGGCTGCTCTGGACGACGCACGGGAAAAACATCTGCAACACTGGAAAATGCAACAGCAACAGGCCTAACCCCGGGCAATGACGCTTTGCCTGGTCCGGACCGGATACAACGGCTGACTGGCCAGTGCAGCCCAGTAGTCGGCCAGAGGAGTGCCATCTGCAGGATTAACACCATCAGGAAAAATATCCAGCAACGGCCGCAACACAAATGCAAACTGCTGAATATCAGAACGCGGCAATTGCAGCCCGGCAACATCCCCGACCAGATCATCAAACAATAAAATATCGATATCCAGTGCGCGGGATGAATACTTCACCGCATCCGGTGCACGGCCAAAATCAAATTCCAGCTGTTTTAAAGCGCTGACCAATTCCGCCGGAGAGCAATCACAGTCAATCTCAACCACCAGATTAATAAAATCCGGGCCATCAAACCCCATTGCCGGTGAACGATACCAAGGCGACACACGCAATAAAGAATACCGCTGACTCAACCGGGCAATTCCGGCCGCCAGATTCCGCTCAGCATTAATATTAGAACCCAGGCCAAGAAAAATCCGTGACATCAGCGCTTATCCCCAGCTAACTCATCGCCACGTTCAATATACAAACCAACCGCGCGCGCCTGCGGAACCACGGCCGGTTTTTCTACCTGAATCCCCAGCCATGGCATACCAAACTCTTTGCGTAACGCCTCAGCCAGACGCTCCAGCAATGACTCCAGCAACTGGAAATGCTGCTCGCGTACAAAGCGTTCAATAAACTCGGTGACCGCCTGATAATTTAACGCATGGATTAAATCATCCGTGGCGGCTGCCAAGCGAATATCCCAGGCCATTTCCAGATCAAAAATCAACGGCTGGCGTACTTGCTTTTCCCAGTCATAAACACCGATAACGGCATCGACTTTCAGACCGCGAATAAAGACCCTATCCATGCTCCCCTCCAGCCTCAGATGTCAGGCCATCAACCGGCGTCAGACTGGTCATTGGCCAGCGTGGCACAACCGCTACCGCCAGATCAGAATACTCTCCGGCCAGTAACCGCTGCGTACCGGCATAAGCAATCATGGCCCCGTTATCGGTACACAATTCCGGGCGCGGATAAAATACAGCCCCGCCCAAATCTTCGGCCGTGCTACGCAGCTTCTCCCGCAAGCGCTTATTGGCTCCTACCCCGCCAGCAATGATCAAACGCTTAATGCCAGTCTGCTGCATCGCCCGTTTGCATTTAATCGCCAGCGTATCCACCACAGCGGACTGAAAACAGGCCGAAATATCGGCTTTATCCTGCTCCGCCAGCACCCCCTCGACCGCACACTCAAGAATGGTGGTACGCACCTGAGTTTTTAAACCACTGAAGCTGAAATCCAGACCAGGGCGGTCAGTCATCGGACGTGGAAATTTAAAACGCCCGTCGTCTCCCTGAGCAGCAAGCGCGCTCAGTGCAGGGCCGCCGGGATAAGGCAATCCCATCATTTTCGCGGCTTTATCAAATGCCTCACCTGCCGCATCATCAAGAGATTCACCCAACAGGGTATAACGGCCAATGCCGTCAACCTGAACCAGCTGAGTGTGTCCACCGGATACCAATAACGCGATAAAAGGAAATGCCGGTGGATTATCTTCCAGCATCGGTGCCAGCAGGTGGCCCTCCATATGATGAACACCAATAGCCGGAACACCGAGAGCCCAGGCCAGACTGCGCCCCAGACAGGCACCCACCAGTAAAGCACCCACCAGACCAGGCCCTGAGGTGTAAGCCACGCCATCCAATTCAGAAAGCGTCAGGCCTGCTTCCGTCATCACCTCACGAATCAGTGGCAGCGCCTTGCGCACATGATCGCGGGAAGCAAGCTCCGGCACGACGCCACCGTACTCAGCATGCAAGGCAATCTGAGAATAAACACGGTGCGCCAGCAGACCCCGCTGGCTGTCATAGAGGGCGATACCGGTTTCATCGCAGGATGTTTCCAGGCCTAAAACCCGCATAAATAATCTCTTCCCACACGATCTTAACGAAGGGGCGCATGATACTGCCGCACCCCTGCATGCGCTACCCGCAATTCCCGGATCGCGCGGCAGGCCAAATAAGGGTGCACAAAAGACAGGATAATCAACCCGCCCCAGCGACGGAAAAGCCCGCAGACCGCCAGAGAATACGCGGCCTGCCGGTTGCCGGTGGTCAATACTCAAACTACTCTTTGCAATCCGCAGACAAAGGATTTAGAATGCCCGCCCTCTAACTGGGGCCTGTGGTTTCCCCATAAACAGACTGATTTAAAACGTAGGTGATTGGATGCCAGCTGTAAAAGTTAAAGAAAACGAACCGTTTGACGTCGCACTCCGTCGCTTCAAGCGTTCTTGCGAAAAAGCAGGCGTACTGTCTGAAGTACGTCGTCGTGAGCATTACGAGAAGCCAACCTGGATCCGTAAGCGTAAAGCGGCAGCCGCTGTTAAGCGTCACTTGAAAAAAGTGCAGCGTGAACAGCGTAAAATGGTTCGTCTCTACTGATAAGAGCCGGATTACGGGAATAAAGGAGACCGCATGAGTACTCTGGTTGCCAGTATTAAAGACGCTGTCAAAGCGGCAATGCGCGCCAAAGAAAAAGAGCGGCTGAATGCTCTGCGCCTGGCGCAGGCAGAATTCAAACGTGTCGAAGTCGATGAACGAATAGAAATTGACGACGAACGTGCTCTGGCCATTCTCGATAAAATGACCAAACAACGTCGTGACTCCATCGCGCAGTACTCTGCCGCCGGACGCGACGATCTGGCCGCTGCCGAACAGTACGAAATCGATGTACTGAACGAATTTCTGCCAGAAGCCTTGAGCGAAGAAGAGTTGGCCAAACTGGTGGCTGATGCGATTGCACAGTCCGGTGCTGCTTCAATGCAGGACATGGGCAAAGTCATGGGCATCCTGAAACCACAAGTGCAAGGTCGTGCCGATATGGCACAGATCAGTCAACTGGTGAAGTCTCAACTGGGCTGATTCTGCTCTGCAGGCAATAGAAGCGCTACCCATCCCGATGAGTAGCGCTTTTGTCGTTTATACGGCTTAATATTCCCTCTGCAGTAACGGACACCTCTTAACGATTATCTGAAAACGTTAGCGAGGCCGTTGCAGCAAGGCGAAAGCAGTCGAGGGAGCGGAGTTTATAAGCACTAAATATTCGCTTTGCTCATCCTTCGGGCCGCTCTATGGCGTTCTGAAGAATCCAGTGAGCATCCCGATGCCTGCTTACAACACAGCTGCAACAACGCAGGTAGTTTTCTGATGGCAGGCCGCATACCCCAGTCTTTTATTGATGATCTGCTCGCCCGCGTCGACGTAATCGATGTGGTGGACAGTCGTGTCAAACTGAAAAAGACCGGCAAAAACTACTCGGCCTGCTGCCCGTTCCATAACGAAAAGTCTCCCTCTTTTACCGTCAGCCCCGACAAGCAGTTTTATTACTGCTTTGGCTGCGGAGCCTCCGGTACAGCACTCAAATTCGTTATGGAATTCGATGGCCTCAGCTTCCCTGACGCAGTGGAAAAGCTGGCCACACAAGCCGGTATGGAAGTACCGAAAGAACAGGTCAGTTTTGAAGCACGCCAGGAACAGCAACACCAGCCCCTGTTCGAATTGATGCAAAAAGCCGGCAACTATTTTGAAAAAATGCTGCGTAGCCACGAACAGCGGGGTAAAGCCGTCGACTATTTAAAAAAACGCGGCCTGTCCGGTAAAGCGGCCAAATTTTTCGGCATCGGCTACGCCCCGCCCGGCTGGGACAACCTGCAGAATTATCTTGCCGCCAACGGCGAACGCGAGCTGATCAAACAACTGATCAGCTGCGGCATGCTGATCGAAAAAGAAGATGGCCGGACCTACGACCGCTTCCGCGACCGCATCATGTTTCCTATCCGCGATGCCCGCGGACGTTACATCGCCTTTGGTGGCCGCGTACTGACCGACGAAAAACCCAAATACCTGAACTCGCCGGAAACGCCGATTTTTCAGAAAGGCCGAGAGCTTTATGGCCTCTATGAAGCACGCAAAATCCGCCAGAAGCTGACCCGAATAGTGATCGTCGAAGGCTATATGGACGTGGTCGCACTGGCTGAATTTGGCATTCACTACGCCGTCGCCACCCTGGGCACAGCCACCAGTGAACACCACCTGCGCCGCTTATTTAAAGTCGTGCCCGAAGTGATCTTCTGTTTCGATGGCGACCAGGCCGGCCGCACCGCCGCTGCACGCGCTATGGAAACCGTGCTGCCAGTACTCGAAGACGGCGTACAGGCACGCTTCCTGTTTCTGCCCGATGGTGAAGACCCGGACACTCTGGTGCGCCAGGAAGGCAAAGACGCCTTTGAACAGCGCCTGAATCAGGCCGTACACCTGCCGGAATTTCTGTTTGAACACCTGAAAGAACAGGTCGATTTCGACACCCTTGATGGTAAGGCGCGCCTTGATCAACTGGCCGCCCCCTTAATTAATAAACTGCCTAAAGGCATGCTGCGCAGCCTTATGCGCAACAAACTGCGTGACGAACTCGGTGCCGACAGCGTTGCCCTCGACCGTCTTGAATCTGCACCGGCAGCACCCGCAGCCAACACAGAACGACACGAACACGAAGAGCCGCTGCCTTCCTATCTGGACGATGACCGTCACGAACCGCAGCCACCTCATCAGGACCACAGCGCCGATACCCTCGCCCCACTGGTACACAAAGCGCTGACCGCACTGGTAAAACAGCCATCGCTCTCGACCCACCTTGAACTGCCGGAAACCGAGCCGGAGAGTGAATACGAGCGCCTGCTGATCGAAGTACTGCGCAAGCTGAAACAAGCCCCGCAACAAAGCAGCGTGGGCCTGCTGATACAATGGATCGGCTCCCCCTACCAGACCGAGCTGCAGCAACTGGCCGACCAGCCCAATCGTCAGATGAAACCGACCGCTGCCGATATCGAAGTGGTGCTGAAACAAATGAACGCACGCAAACTCAGCACCGAACTGCGCATCCTCACCAGCAAATTTGAACGCGGCGAGAAACTCAGCGACGAAGAAAAAGCCCGTAAACGCGAACTGCACCAGCAACTGCACAACATCAACAAAAAGCGCGCGCGCATTTACGCCCGTCACTGAAAACAAACACCGAATAAAAACAGACAGAGTGGCCGTAAGACAATAAAGAAAACGGCCCCAAGGGCTTGAGATTTAACCAGCAGCCCTTATATACAGAGAACTTCTGAATCCAGACAGCAGCCGCTTAATGCTGCCGGATTCAAAAAACGACTGCAGCAGCGCAGCACTCAACGTGACAGAGCCAAGAGGCCAGCATCGGCACATCCGGGCATATTTTCGCCAGGCCGATTTTCCACGTTAACTGACCTTGCTGAAGATAGTGAAGCAAGCAACCGCCCCAGAGGTTACAGGCAACAGAATCCGCAAAAACGGCGGAACCTGCTGCGATGCCTATGGCCTAAGGATCGGTTAAAAGTTATACTTCGGCGTTTTTCTTCCGCCTTAAAAAACGGAACACAGGGCTTCTATGTCAGCGAACACGCAACAATCCCGTCTTAAAGAACTTATCGCCAAAGGCAAAGAGCAGGGCTACCTGACTTATGCTCAGGTAAACGACCACCTGCCGGACGATATTGCCAATCCGGATCAGGTAGAAGACATCATCCGCATGATTAACGATATCGGTATTCCGGTATCTGAAGTTGCGCCTGATGGTGACTCACTGTTTATGTCTGATGCCGCCGACGACGCTGCAGCAGAAGAAGCCGCCGCTGCCCTGGCTCTGGTTGAATCCGATGTTGGCCGCACCACAGACCCAGTGCGTATGTACATGCGCGAAATGGGCACCGTGGAACTGCTGACCCGCGAAGGCGAAATCGTCATCGCAAAACGTATCGAAGAAGGCATCCGTGAAGTGATGTCGGCTCTCGCATATTATCCGGGCGCGGCTGAAACCATTCTGAACGCCTTCCGCGAAGCCGAAGAAGATCCGAACCGCGTTGGCGATATATTCTCCGGCTTTATCGATCCGTCCGATGTTGATCCGGAACCAGGCCCACAGGCCGGCCCAGAAGCCGCTGCAGCCGCTGTTGAAGACATCACCGATGACGTCACCGACGATGACGAAACCAGTGAAACCACGGAAGACAGTGGCATCGACATGGCCGAGGTGACACGTCGCTTTGATGAAATCCGTGCCGCCCATGACGCCATGACCAAATCTCTGGCAAAGAATGGCCGTGAGCACAAAAAGACCGAAGAAGCGCTGGCCAAACTGGCCGAGCTGTTCGCCCCCATCAAGCTGACACCAAAATACTTTGACTCACTGGTCAATGGTGCCCGTGATGCTCTGGATCTGATCCGCACTCAGGAGCGCCAGATCATGGTCATGATGACACGCAAGTGCGGTATGGACCGCAAAGACTTCATCAAAGAGTTTCAGGGTAACGAAATCAGCAACGAATGGATTGATGGTCTGATCGCTGCAGGTCACAGCTACTCACAAAAACTGGACACCTACCGTCTGGAAATTTTCCGTGCGCAGAAGAAAATCCGCGCCGTCGAAGAACGCGTTGGCCTGACCATTCCGGAAATCAAAGAAGTTAACCGTCGCGTATCCATCGGTGAAGCCCGCGCCCGTCGCGCCAAAAAAGAAATGGTTGAGGCTAACCTGCGTCTGGTTATTTCCATTGCTAAAAAATACACCAACCGTGGCCTGCAGTTCCTCGATCTGATTCAGGAAGGCAACATCGGCCTGATGAAAGCGGTGGATAAATTCGAATACCGTCGTGGTTACAAGTTCTCCACCTACGCAACCTGGTGGATCCGTCAGGCGATTACCCGTTCCATCGCTGACCAGGCGCGTACCATCCGTATTCCGGTGCACATGATCGAAACCATCAACAAACTGAACCGCATCTCCCGTCAGATGCTGCAGGAGATGGGTCGTGAACCGACACCGGAAGAACTGGCTGAGCGCATGGAAATGCCGGAAGACAAAATCCGCAAAGTACTGAAAATTGCCAAAGAACCAATCTCCATGGAAACCCCGATCGGTGACGATGAAGATTCGCATCTGGGCGACTTCATCGAAGATACTCACTCAGAGTCTCCGCTCGATGTGGCCACCGCTGAAGGCCTGACCGAAGCCACACGCTCAGTGCTGGCCGGCCTGACCGCGAGAGAAGCCAAAGTGCTCCGCATGCGTTTTGGCATCGACATGAATACCGACCACACTCTGGAAGAAGTCGGTAAGCAGTTCGATGTGACCCGTGAGCGCATTCGTCAGATTGAAGCCAAGGCACTGCGTAAATTGCGTCATCCTTCACGCTCCGATCACCTGCGCAGCTTTATCGACGATTAATCGTCCATGCAGTCAACAAGCGATGTCAGCCCACTGACATCGCTTTTTTTATGGCTGTCCAACAGCCAACCTGCCTGGTCAGATCCATCCATAATAACTACGACTAAGACCAGATTGCCCTGCACCATGACCACCTCTATGCTGTGCGGCTAACCCCATAGCCCGTAGTCACATGGTTTATATCCTTACTACCCTGACCCCGATTTTTGGCCTTATTCTGCTCGGTTTCATTCTTCGCCGGACTCACCGTCTGGGGGAAAATGCCGCTTCCGAACTGAATCGCCTGGTTGTTTGGCTGTGCCTGCCCGCCCTGTTATTCAACCTCACCGCCCAGACCGAACTGAACAACATCTGGCATGGAGGTTTTGTTTTAACCTTTACCCTGGCGACTCTCGGCGTCTTCAGCGTCACAATGATGTGGCGCGTCATCCGAGGCACACCCGTGGCATGCGCCAGCCTGGAAGCACTCGCAGCGTCCTATGCCAATACTGGCTACGTTGGCATACCGCTGTGCCTGTTTGTGCTTGGTGACGATGGCCTCGCTCCGGCACTTATAGCCACCCTGATCGTGGTCAGCCTGCTATTCGCCATCGCCGTCATATGCGTGGAAGTCAGCCTGCAAAAAGACCAGAGCATCAGGCAGGCCATCACAAAAGTTGGCACAGCGCTGATGAAAAACCCACTGATCATCTCACCCTTGATAGGCATTGGCTGGAACCTCCTGAATCTGAACGTTCCCGGTATTGCCAACTCACTGCTGACGTTACTCGGTGATGCCACCGTACCCTGCGCGTTGATTTCACTTGGCGCATTTCTCGCCCATAAACAGCCCGGCAAAGCACAAGGAGCAACCGCACTGGTCAGCATCAAACTGCTTGCCCAGCCACTGCTAGCCTTTATTCTCGCTACCTGCGTCTTTGACCTGCCACCGCTGTGGGCCAGCGCAGCGGTTCTGCTCAGCGCCCTGCCGACCGGCACCGGGCCTTACATGCTGGCCGAGTTTTATCAGCAAGATGCTGCCGTCGTGTCGCGTACCATTCTGCTCAGCACCCTCGGCTCAGTATTCAGCCTGACGGCACTGCTGCTCTGGCTGTGAGGCCATGGTGACAAATCTGCTGTTGCCAACTGACGCGACACTTTTCTTATGCAAATCAAAGAGGTGGAACTCACAGTAAGAGCTGCTTATAATGTTCTTCGCTGTTTACGCAGCGACTTTTCTCAGCGGTTATTTTTTATATAAAACAACCACTGCAGCAAAGGGCCTGTAGCTCAGTTGGTTAGAGCACACGACTCATAATCGTTAGGTCCTCGGTTCAAGTCCGAGCAGGCCCACCATCTTTACTTCCAGCCAATTCCAAACACCCCGGAAAACCCAGTAAAAACGGGCCTTTTAGGCTATTTCCTTCCGTAGCATTCCAGAGCATTCCTATAGAATCGCGCAAGATTTGGGGGTATCGTTGGGGGTATATCAGGTTTTTACCTGCCAAATACCCCCTTTAACGTACCCCCAGAGGCTGAGCGATGGCAAAGGCACTGAACAAGCTGACCGACACGGCAATTAAGGCAGCAACCTACGAAAAGACCGGCCGCCGGGTAAAGCTGGCAGATGGCGCGGGGCTGTATCTGGACGTGCAACCGGCCGGGCGATACTGGCGCATGAAGTACCGTATCGACAAAAAGGAAAAGCTGCTTTCTCTGGGGGTATATCCTGAAGTCACCTTAAAGCAGGCCCGTGCAGGTAGGGACGAGGCCCGCGCCTTACTGGCTGAAGGCATCGACCCAGTAGCCCACAAACGCAACCAGACCGCTCAGCGTATCGAAGCCAACGCCAACACCTTTCAGGCCGTGGCGCTGGAATGGTTTACCGAGGTCCACCAAAAAACCGTAGGGCCAACCACCGCCCCGAAAAACCGCCGCCGCCTTGAGCTGTACGCCTTCCCGAAACTTGGCCGCCGGCCAATTGCTGAAATTACCCCGCCCGAGGTACTGGAAGTGCTGCGGGAAATTGAACGCAAAGGATACATCGACAACGCCCACCGCCTGAAAACACTGATAAGCCAGATTTTCCGGTACGGCGTAGGTACGGGCCGGGTTCAGCGTGACGTAACCGGCGATCTGCGGGGCATTCTGCCGCCAGTTCAATCCAACCACTACCCGGCTTTGGTTACACCAGAGACAGCCGCGCCGCTGCTGCGGGCCATTGATGACTACAGGGGAACCCCTACCGTGTGCGCCGCCCTGAAACTGGCCCCTATGCTGTTTTTACGCCCCGGCAGCCTGCGCCAGATGCGCTGGGAGGAAATCGACTGGCAGCGGGAGGAATGGCTGACAGAAACCACCAAAAACGGCGAGCCGCTGTTAGTGCCACTGGCTGAGCAGGCTGTAGCCATTTTGCGCGAACTGGAAAGCCTGAACGGCCGTGGCGAGTGGGTATTCCCCAGCCTGCACGGCAAAGGCCGGCCAATGAGTGAAAACGCCATAACAGCCGCCCTGAACCGGATGGGATTCAAAGGCGAAATGACCGGCCACGGGTTCCGGGCGATGGCAAAAACGATCCTGACAGAACGACTGGGATTCAGGACGGAGATTATTGAAATGCAGATGGCCCACCGGGTAAGGGACGTACACGGCCGCGCCTACAACCGCACCACATGGCTACCCGAGCGCCGCGCCATGATGCAGCAATGGGCGGATTATCTGGACAGCCTGCGGAGCGGTGAAAACGTGGTAGCCGGTAACTTTGGGCGGGTGACGGCGTGAAAGACCTGAAAAACCCTTATAGTGACACAGTCGAGAAATTGCCAGGCTATGAAATGCTTTTCCGAATTAGCGAACTCTTAAAGCAAGGAGAAGCACTACCGCCGGACTTAATTCAATATCTAACCATTGCCATTGATAGGGCTGATGGTGACGGAGAAAAGCTGCTGCAAGGGCTTGGCCTGAGGCAAAAAAATAGAGGCCGTCGCCCTACATGGTCAGCGCCATTGCGTAATGCAGCTGGTTATCACGTTGTCCGACTGATGAGGCTTGGTGAAAGTTTTGATAAGGCCGTTAAGTCAGTTGCGGCTGATTTTGAAGCCATAAATGATGGGAATGCCCCACCTGAAAACACCATTAAAGAATGGGCGCGTGAGAGGTACGCACTGGAAGAACGGATGGTTCGGCACCGTCAAGGACTGTACGAAAAGGCCAAGAATGAATGGCCGGTGATGGATAAACAAAGCCGAATAGAAACCCAAAGAACCCTCAACATCATGGGTTTAATGTTTGCCGGCGAGTGGTCCGAAATTCCAGCTCTAAAAAAGCGCAACCGGAAAAAAGCGAAGCCGACAAACGGCAAATAGCATATTTGCCGGTTAATCCCGAAGCCTTAAAACGGGTTCCATAGAGCTACAAAGTTAGCCAAAGGAAACCCGACATGACCCAGCAAGAACAAACCCAACAACGCGAACGCCTGTTACGCCGCCCTGAAGTTGAAAAACTGACCGGGCGCGGCCGCTCTGCCATTTACGCCGGGATAGGCGCTGGCACCTTCCCCGCACCTGTGAAAATTGGCCCCCGTGCCGTGGCATGGCCTGAAAGCGCCATAACCCAATGGATTGCCGACCGTATCGAGGGTGCCGCATGGTAAACAATATTCGCCCTCTTACCCCAAAACAGCGCCGGGCATTGCTGGCGCTGCTGAACGGACCGATAACCCGCCGGGAAGCTGGCGAAGTATCCGGCGCACTGAACGCACCGCAAACCGTAAGCGAACTGAGAGCCAAGGGCCTGCCCGTGGCAACCGAATGGAAAACCGGCATTGACCGCGATGGAAGGCCGTACCGGATGGGGCTCTATTCACTGCCCGAAAGCGCACACGAACACGCCCGGCAGTTATTGGCGCTGCAAAAGCAGGTCCGGCCATGAGCGTTCAGGCAATGGCTTGGGCAATGTCGCAAACTCTGACGGAGCACCCGCCAAGCCGCCATGTTTTGCTGATTCTGGCGAACTATGCGGGGCAAGACGGACAGGCGGCGTTTCCTTCAGTGGCGACATTGGCCGGGCATACCGGATTGGCTGAAAGAACCGTGCAAAGCTGCCTGAAAAAGCTGGAAGCCTGCGGCGCAATTATCCGGGGAAACCAAGGCATAGCCGCCGCACACATTGAACGCTCTGACCGGCGGCCGGTTGTTTATGACTTGCCACTTTACCGGGGTGCAGGAAATGCAGGCCGTACCCTACGGGGTGAATCTGACGACCGAACGGGGTGCAGCTCAGAACCGAACGGGGTGCAGCTCACGACCGAACGGGGTGCAGGAGATGCACCCAAACCATCATATAAACCGTTAATTAAACCACCCTATAAACCATATACAGGCGGACAGAAAAAACCGAAATCAAAAACCGGGTATTTCAGGAAAGGACAGGATCAGGATTACAGCGAAGGGCTGAAAGAAAATCCTGACGGGTCACTATCGTTTTGAAATCGGAGAGCAACCCGCCAGAACTTAACTTTGGAGAAAAAGCGTGAACAAGCATATTAAAAATCTGAACCAAGCAAAAGCAGCAATTCAAAAAGCCGATGACCAGTTGAGAGAGCTGAAGCAAAAAGCAAACAGTGCAGCCGCTGAACTTCAGGAACTGGAAAACAAAGCGGAAACCACTGAGCAAGATTATCAGGATGCTTTAAAACGCTTGGCGCTGAATGAGCTGACAAGCGAACAGGCAGACCACATCGAGCAAGAACGCGATCAGGCAGCGGCAGAGCTGCAAAAGCGGCGCCCACGCCTACAGGCGACCATTAAGGCTGGGGAACCGCTGAGCGCCGGCACGGTTATTGATGAAATACTGACCGCTGAAATGGCCGCCCGAGGTGCGGTGTCGGAATACTGGAAGGAGCGCCGCCCTGAAATCGAATCAGAAGCCCGTGAGGCGTTGAAAATCATAAAGCTATGGTCAGAGCTAACCATGGTAAGCATCGAGGCGGAGTTACGCCGCACGGAGCTACCAGAGCTGCCTATGCCGTTGAATGCTGCCCGTATTAAATCAAGCGTCCTTGGTTCAGTTGACCGCCAAAGAATCACTAACGGCCGCTAACACCGGGAGTATCACCAGAAGTAATGCCGGGCCTTCTCAGTTATGAGCCTGCCCGGCTGAGAAACAGCATTTAAACTCAACCACTCCCGCCAAGACCAAACCAAGATTGACCATTTTCCCGAACCCCTTACAGCCCGCGCCATTGCTGGCGTTATCGGGTTTTTCCGCATGAATGACAGTGGAACATAAAAAAGACCATTTTCGGCAGCATTCATGCCCACCCCTTACCACCAATGGTGGAAAAGCCCACCAGTGAAGCCAGCCGGGATCAGCCGCCGCGCCAGTAACGTACAACCGCCAATGGCGAGTGAATCAGCTTTAACTTCCCCCAATGGGGAATGAGTGACTGTAAGGCTTGGGTCCTCCCAGCCAAACTGTAGCGAGCGGGTGCTACGAGCCCCGGCCCCCGTCTACCTGTTAACCTTCACGAAAATAGTTAACACCCGGCACAAAAACGGTTCAAAGCGCGCCAGTCAGCAGCATTACCCGGCCGCCTTGGGTTTTTATCGGTTCGCTCTGCCAAAGACGCGCCAACCTGTTAACCAGCCACCATGGTTAACACCAGCACGGAGCCAAAGGAGCTGGCCCAAACATTGTTTGTATCAGGTCAAAACGCACCTGCACGGTGCGGAGGTGTCGCGCGGGTGTACGCCGCGGCCGCATACCCACAACAACGAAAATTCCGTAGTAACCACCACTGGCAGATACGCTCATAGGCATCATTTAAAATGAGGGATGGAAAAAGTTTTAATGCCGCTGGTATTCCTTAAAGCTCCAAGGACAGCCGGGGCAAGTGGGGGTATTTATGGGGGTATTTATTAAAGCAGAAAAACAAAAGCCTTTTTAATTCAATGACTTGTATTTTAAGTTTGAGAGAGGGAAGGCCCACCATTTAACCTTCAAAATCAGTAATTGTTGTGCGGTGATGCTCCTGGTGAGCAGATTTCTAGATAACGTGAGCAGACTGCCAGATTTGGCCTCAGTTTCTAGATAACTTGAGCACATAAACCTCATCCCTGAAAGCCAAATCGCCCTGCAAGCCGCATCAATCTGGGTTTCCAGATAACTTGAGCAGGCTGCCGCACATGCTTAAGCCTTCAGATACAGGTTCTGCCCTACGGTTTAATGAAGCACTAAATCTCTGATCTAGTGTTGCAAGTCTACGCCTGATTATTACGTTTTCGCTGTATCACTGTCTGGACAAGGCTCAGGATAATCATAATCCCGTTCTTTCCGCACTTTCCGCAGCGTGTCGTCAGCGGGGTATCGGGTAAGCATCGGATGGCGAAGCCATGGTCTGCGTGGCATCACCACCGTTTAAGTTGTTGCAGAGAATTTTTCTTCCGAAAAGAAAAACCCCCGCCAGATAAGCTGACGGGGGTTTAGGATAAGAGCTTGACGATGACCTACTCTCGCATGGGGATGCC
>JAJOJJ010000013.1 GCA_021208685.1 Saccharospirillaceae bacterium | reverse complement strand
ACGGGCAAAGCCCGCCCGGATGCATCCTCCGCTGATGGAACGGGCAAAGCCCGCCCGGATGCCTCCTCCGCTGATGGAGCGGGCAAAACCCGCCCGGGTAAATCCTCAGCGCCCAGCCGTAAACGCGATGATCGTCCCGCCGCGAGCCGTACCCGCACGGACGATAAACCAGAGCGGGAGAAGCAAAAGCGTGATGCGAAGCGTCGTGAGCCGGAAAAAGCGCCCTATAAAGGCCGTCATGCTGAATCCGGCGCGTCGGCATCGGACAGATCGGGCAGTCGTATGTCGTCTGCTGGCAAAGATTCCTCAGCGAAAACGCCCTATGGCCAGAAGAGCAAAAAACCGGCGGCCCGCCGCGATGATGAAAAAACAACCTCAGCGCTGTATGGCGAAGTAAAACCCGAGGGGCTGCATCCGCGTAATGTGCATCAGGGCCGTTACGATATGGCGGCGCTGGTGGCCGGCGTACCGGAGCTTGAGTATTTTCTGCAGGCCAATCCGCGCGGTGAGCAGACCATCGACTTCAGCGATAACAATGCTGTTGTCTGTCTGAATAAAGCCTTGCTGAAACACCATTATGGCGTACAGCAGTGGAGTATTCCCGCCGGGTTTTTATGCCCGCCGATTCCGGGGCGTGCTGATTATGTGCACTATCTGGCGGATCTGCTGACGGAGTCGGCGAAACCTTCCGTTAATGCAACACCACGGGTACTGGATATCGGTACCGGTGCGAATCTGATTTATCCGATTATTGGCAGCAGTGTCTATGGCTGGCAGTTTACCGCAACCGATGTGGATGCCACGGCCATCCGCAATGCCCATGCGATTATTTCCGCTAATCCGGCGCTGCAGAATATTAATATTCTGATGCAGCGAAACAGTGAGAAATTATTTGGCGGTATGATCCGCCCAGATGATTATTTTGATTTAACCCTGTGCAATCCGCCGTTTTTTGCCTCGCAAAAAGAAGCCGAAGCGCAGGCACGACGCAAGTGGCGCAATTTAAAAGGCGATAAAGCCTCCGTTAAGCGCAACTTTGGCGGGCAGGGTAATGAGCTATGGTGCGAAGGCGGAGAGCTGGCGTTTATTAAGCGCATGATCCACGAAAGTGTGGAATTTTCTGCACAGGTTGGCTGGTTCAGCAGTCTGGTGTCGGCGCATGATCATCTTCCGGCACTGAAACAGTTGCTGCGTAAGCTGGGCGCGACCGATATTAAAACCGTGCCGATGGCGCAGGGGCAGAAAATCAGCCGTTTTATTGCCTGGACGTTTCAGGGATAAATTCGGTGCTGTAAAAGCGGCTGGTAAATCATAAATTACCAGCCGCTGCGTTCACTGTTGAGACTGCGCTTTTCTGATCTCCGTTACCTGATCAAAACCGATCCCCCAGTTATCTGTTGAGACTTCATCAATAACCACAAAAGTAACCTGTGGCGGCTTGTTCAGTACATCGACCATCAGTTGTGTGGCACCGTGAATCAGTGCCTGTTTCTGTTCGTTACTGACGTTCTCGTCGGTAATCCGGATATTAATGTAAGGCATCCTTATCTCCGTTCAGGCGTCCGCGTACATTTTGTTAACGATGCGCCATTGATTGTTTTCTTTTAACAGGCCGAGAAAATCGATATAGGTGCGGCCCAGTAGCGGGCACAACACTTTGACCATGGCCTGCTCACCGAGCAGATCAACTGCCAGAAGCCGGTAGCCGAAGGCGTCACTACGCTGGGCCGGCACTTCGCGCTGAGCGACCAGACTGAGCCAGTCTTCCAGATTGCGGCGTAGACCCGGCGCTTTGAGCACCGCATCGGCATGAAAAATATGCCGGAGTTTTTGCGTATCGCCCTGATGCAGGCCGTCGAAATAGTCCTGTACCAGGGCACAGATCTGATCGAAATCCTGAGTGGTCATTGCATCCATATTCATCATAGGTCTCCATCTTGCGCTTCTCTTATCCGCTTCTCTTATCCGTTTTTATTGGCGCAGGGCATCGGCTGTTTGTTGTTCGGCTTTTAATGCCTGCTTAAAGCTGTCCATTGCCAGTACGCGCTCGATCATTGCGCGGGTTTTTTCACCAGTCTGAATATTGACCGGAAAGGACGCGCCCCAGCGTGAATAAACACTGAGCATAATGTCGGCGGCAGAAGGGTGCTCGCCGCCCAGAAATGGCTGTTCCTGCAGCTGATTCTCCACCACTTGCCATAAGGCACTGATGGCGTCGGCGGCGCTGGCAAAGAAGGCCTGGCGGGCGTCGGCATCGTGGATGGCTGAGCTGGCAAAGAAAAGACGGCTGTAGGCCGGGTGCATGGTGGCGTTGGCGAACATGATGTTGCGGATGGCCTGCAGGCGCGCGTTAGCATCGTTCTGCGGGAACATCGGGTTGGGGTGTTTTTCCAGCAGGTGGATCATGATGGCAGCGCCTTCGCGCAGAGTCTGGCCATTATCCGGATCGTGCAGAACAGGGACGCTGCCGACCGGGTTGATGCGGCTGAAGTCACTGACCTGTTGCTTGTGAATCAGGCTCACTTCCTGTCCCAGTTCGCGTAATACCACCTGCGTGGCGAGTGAGCAGGCGTCAGGCAGAAAATACAGTGTGTACATAGTCGTCTCCGGTTTTTCAGTGGTTGCTTTTGAATATTGGGTTTGTCAGTTCGGGGTGTGAGCGCTTTGCCGCACAACCTGAGAACAGATTAGGGGTTCGGTGTTGTTGGATATATAGCTACAATGCGAACCAGTTGTTTTCAAAATGGAAACAGACGTAACGGAGAGGGTATGAATAAACTGCGGGCAATACAGCTGTTTGTCCGGCTGGCAGAGCTGGGCAGCTTTACCCGGGTGGCGGAGCAGCTGAACACATCGAAATCGGTGATCAGTAAGGAAGTCAGCCGCCTGGAAGAGGATCTGGGAGTCCGGCTGTTGCACCGTACTACGCGCAATGTGCAGTTAACCCATGCCGGGGAAGGGTATCTGCAGCGGGCGCGGGAGATTCTGGCGCAGCTGGAGGCAGCTGACAGCTTTGTGCAGGATCTGCAGCAGGTGCCGCGTGGCCGGTTAAAAATCAATGCACCGATGGCGCTGGGTATCACCGAGTTATCGCGTATGTTCGCCGATTTTATGCGCGCCTATCCGGATATTGAGCTGGATATTCATCTGGGTGACGAAGATGTGGATCTGGTGGAGCAGGGCTTTGATCTGGGCTTTCGAGCCTCCAGTCAGCCATTGGATCTGGCCTATGTCGGCCGGCCACTGACACGCTTTGGTTATCATGTGTGTGCCGCGCCGCAGTACCTGCAGCAGCATGAACCGATTGTGTCGGTTGATGATCTGCGCAGCCATAACTGTTTTGAATACAGTTATTTCAAGGGCAGAAATGTCTGGCCGCTGGACGAGGGTGTAAGCATTGGCGGTACGCTAAGGGTCAACAGTGTGATCTTTATGCTGAGCGCTATTAAATCGGGTCTGGGGCTTGGGCTGGTGCCTGAGTTTTTATGCCGCGAGGCGCTTGCCAGTGGTGAGTTGGCCGAGGTTTTGCCAAATGCGCGCAAGCCAGAGCTGACGCTTTATGCGCTGTACCCGGCCAGACACTTTGTGCCGGCCAGAGTGCTGCAATGTATCGACTTTCTTGAGGCCTGGTTTCTGCGCCAGCGTTAGCGCATCAGGCCTATTCTGCGCAGGGAGCGCTTGGAGTGGCTTTCAAAACGGCTGCTCTGTTGCAGGGTTTCTTCAACAAAGGCCAGATGATCATTCACCGCCTGCTGCGCGGCTTTCGGATCTCGGCTTAATACCGCGTCTTTAATCGCGCTGTGCTGGCGCAGGATTTCATCACGCCGGTCTTCTTTGCTGTACAGGTATTCCAGGTTCGTGGCGATGGTCATCTTGAATAAGTTGAACAGAGCGCGCATGGAGTGCAGCAGTACCGCGTTATGGGATGCTTCGGCAATGGCGAGGTGAAAGCGCCAGTCGAGCTCTGCCTCTTCTTTGTGGCCAATGCGCTGCACATGGCCGTCGAGCCATTCGTTATAGCGCCGTTCAATAATTTCCCGGTCGTTCTCCGTGGCGCGCAGGGCGGCGTAATGAGCCGCCACCTCTTCCAGCGCGTGGCGGAATTCCAGCAGGTCGTAATTAAATTCGCTGTGGGTCTGAAATAACTGCATCAGCGGATCAACAAACGACAAACCGATTTCGGCTGAAACAAAGGTGCCGCCCCCCTGTTTGCGGGTGACCAGGCCTTTCGCTTCGAGCTTATGCAATGCTTCGCGCAACGATGGCCGCGACACTTCAAACTGCTGTGCCAGCTCACGCTCCGGCGGCATTTTCTGGCCGGGAGCGAGGCTGCCTTCCAGAATCATGGCTTCCAGCCGTTTGGCGATGATGTCGGAAATCTTGCTGGCGCGGATCGGATCGTCACTCATGGGGTTCCTGCTGCAGCTTGCTGTCTTGTTAAAAGGTAAAGCCAATTCTATCTGAACGACATTGAACTTGTCAGGCTTTAAACCAATCATTGGTCTGTTTTTTTATGCGACCAATGTCGATATTACAAAGGGCTATAAAGGGCATAAAGGGTTTGACCCTGAGCAGGGGCAACGGTAATTTATTGCAACAATTCCAGAGTGGGTAATTGGTAATACCAATTTTTATTGGTCTGACGCCGCTAAACCCACCTTCACAGCCGACAGCGGTGATAGCGCAATGACAGAACACAACACAACAGCGACGGTCAGTCGTCCGTCACGGGTTTATCCGTCCAGGCCAGAGGCGGTGTATTTGCTGGGCACTTGCCTGGTCGACAGCTTTTATCCCGAAGCCGGAATGGATGCGATTGCGCTGCTGCAGCGTGCCGGGATTGAGGTGATTTTTCCGCAAAGCCAGAGTTGTTGCGGCCAGCCGGCCTATAACTCCGGCTATGACGAGCAGGCACGGGAGGTGGCACGCGTTCAGCTGCAGGCCTTTGCCGCCGATATTCCGGTGGTGGTGATGATGGGTTCCTGTGCGGGCATGGTGCACAACGAATATCCGAAGCTGTTTGCCGGTCAGCCCGAAGAGGCCGCCGCCATTGCGCTGGCGGCACGCAGTTATGAGTTCAGCGAGTTTATGGTGAACGTCCTGCAGCTGGAGCAACAACTGGCGCAGGCAGCAGATCAGTCGCCATTAACCGTGGCGCTGCATACTTCCTGTTCGACCCGTCGCGGCATGGGCGTGGCCGCGGAACATAAAGCGCTGGTGGAAAATCTGCCCGGCGTCCAGCTGGTGGAGCCTGAACGGGTGACGGAATGCTGCGGCTTTGGTGGCACCTTTGCGGTGAAACAGGGCGATATTTCAGCGGCGATGGCGGCGGATAAAGCCAATGCCATTGCTGCTACCGGTTGTCAGCGGCTGGTCAGTGGTGACTGTGGTTGTCTGATGAACATCAGTGGCACTCTTGATAAGCAGGAGAGGGCGTTGCCGGTTCAGCATCTGGCCTCACTGTTGTATACGCGTCTTAATGGTCGTGACGGTTCCCAGATCAGCCAGAAGCGCAGCCAGCAACACAATCAGAATCGCGGAGAGAACGCATGAGCCAGACCATTGTCTCCGACAGCATGAATATCAATATTGAGCAGTTGCAGCAGGAGCTGAATGCTGAGCAACGTGAATTTAACGAGCTGCAGCAACGTCATTTTAAAGTGCGTGCCAAAATGGCATTGGAAAATGACGCCTTACGCAAAAGCTTTCGTGGTGCTTCCGATTTTTTAATGGGTAAACGTAAAGCCGTGTTTCCCGATGACGGCGCGTTGTCGGCGTTACGTGACCGCGGCGAAGCCATTCGTCAGCACAGTCTGGCCAATTTGCCGGAGTTACTGGAGCGGCTGGAAAGCAATCTGACCGCCAACGGCATTCAGGTGCACTGGGCCGAAACCGCTGATGAAGCCTGCACTATTATTCACGATATTTTAACGGCGAATAACGCCCGCACCGTGGTGAAGGGTAAATCCATGGTGACGGAAGAAATTGAACTCAATCATTTTCTTGAGGCGCGGGGTATCGAGTGTCTGGAAAGTGATATGGGCGAATATCTGGTGCAGCTCGCCGGTGAAACGCCATCGCATATTATTATGCCGGCCATCCATAAAAATAAGGCGCAGATTGCCAGGCTGATGCACGCCCGTGCGCAGACCAGCGATGGCTCGCAGGTGCCTTATACCGAAGACGTTGACGAATTAATCGGCAATGCCCGCGCCATTCTGCGCGATAAATTTATGCGCGCTGATGCCGGTATTTCCGGCGTGAATATGGCCGTGGCCAATACCGGCACGCTGTGTCTGGTGGAGAACGAAGGCAATGGCCGCATGACCACCACCATGCCGAAATTGCACATTGCCGTGACCGGTATTGAAAAAGTGGTGGAAGATTTTTCCCATGTGCCGGAATTACTGACACTGCTTACCCGCTCGGCAACCGGGCAAAAAATCAGCACCTATTTCAATATGATTTCCGGGCCGAAAAAAGCCGCTGAGCTGGACGGCCCGGAGCAGGTGCATCTGGTGCTGGTGGATAATGGCCGCTCGCGGATTTTCAGCCATCCGGTGTTAAAGCCCACCCTGCAATGCATTCGCTGCGGTGCCTGTATGAATCATTGTCCGGTTTATGCGCGGATTGGCGGCCATGCTTACGGCTCGACGTATCCGGGGCCGATTGGTCAGGTGGTGACACCGCAGATCGCCGGATTAGAAAAACACGGCGATATGCTCAGCGCCTGCTCATTAAACGGTGCCTGTGGTGAGGCCTGTCCGGTACGTATTCCGTTGCCGGAGTTAATCCGCGAATTACGCGCCGAAGCCGTCAGTCCGCAATTTAGCGATGCGGCTGCGGTGCAGGAGGTCATGGGGCGGGGTGCCAAACGCACGCTGGGTGAACGTTTAATCTGGCGCGGCTGGGCGCTGACTCATCGCTTTGCGCCACTGTACCGCATCATGACCACCGTGCTGACCCGTGGTCGCGGCCTGTTCCGCAGTAAAGCCGCTGCGGCACTGTTATCCCCCTGGACCGATTCACGCAGCACGCCGCAACCGGCGCGCCGCAGCCTGCACGAATTAGCCAAAGCCAGAGGTGTGGCTGACCAGTATCCGAACAGCACAGCCGGTAAACGCGGAGATCATGCATGAACAGTCGTGAGCGTATTTTACAGCGGCTGTATGCCAGCCAGACGTCAGCCCAAAACCCAGACCAGACCCACCAAGCCACCGGCATTCAGGCGGAGCATGCCGCTGGCTGGACACAACTGGCGCAACGCGAATGGTTGACCAGCTTTAAACAGAATCTGCTGGATAACCATGCCGAAATCATTGAAACCACAACAGCCAACTGGGCCAGAGAGCTGGCACAACAACTGACCGCGCGCGGTGTTAAACGCCTGCTCAGTGGTGAGCATGAGCACGGCAAGGTATTGCTGAATGCGCTGGTACAGAATGCGGCTGAGCAGCCATCGGCAGCCATTGATGCGCATATAGTGACAACGGCTTTCAGCAAAGAAGAGTTATTCCTCACGGTTGACGCAGGCTTCAGTGTGGCCTCGGCGGGTCTGGCCGAAACCGGTTCGCTGTTGCTGGAAACCGGCCCACAGGAACCACGGGCGCTGTCGCTGGTGCCGCCGCTGAATATTATTCTGCTCAATGCCTCGGCCATTACCGCCAGCTTTTTAACTCTGGTGCAGGCACAGACATTACCGGCGCAGTTGCCGACCAATGTGTTGCTGATTTCCGGGCCGAGTAAAACCGCCGATATTCAGCAGACCCTGGCCTATGGTGCTCATGGACCAAAAGAACTGATTGTATTGCTGTTAACGGATGCCTGATATGACCGACGCTTTTCAACGTTTTGCGCAGGATCTGGCGCCTTTTATTGCCGACGAACGCATTATTTCCGATCCGTTACGCACCCTGGCCTTTGGTACCGACGCCAGCTTTTATCGCCTGATTCCCAAACTGGTGGTCACGGTGATTAATGAGCAGGAGGTACAGAAGGTGCTGGCGCTGGCGCATCAGCATAAGGTGCATTTAACCTTCCGGGCGGCGGGCACCAGTCTGTCCGGTCAGGCCGTGACCGATGGTGTGCTGGTGCGTTTGGGCAATGGCTGGAATAAAGCGGCGGTATTAAATAACGGTGCGCAGTTGCAGGTGGAGCCGGGGGTGATTGGTGCCCGTGCCAATCAGTTGCTGGCGCCTTTTGCGCGTAAAATCGGCCCGGACCCGGCGTCGATCAATACCTGCAAAATTGGTGGCATTATCGCCAATAACGCTTCCGGTATGTGTTGCGGTACGGCGCAGAATTCTTATCAGACGCTGGCTTCCATGCGCCTGATTCTGGCCGATGGTACGGTGCTGGATACCGCTGACGAGGCATCGAAACAGGCGTTCCGCCAAAGCCATGCCGGTCTGTTGCAGCAACTGGCGGACATGCGCTCGCAGGTACTGAACAATCCGGTTTTGCACGACCGGATTGTGAAGAAATTCAGAATTAAGAATACCACCGGCTACAGCCTTAACGCGTTGGTGGATTTTTCTGATCCGATCGATATTATGCAGCACCTCCTGGTGGGCTCAGAAGGCACCCTGGGGTTTGTATCGCAGGTGATTTATCACACGGTCGAAGAGCACGCTTATAAAGCGTCTGCCTTACTGCTGTTTGCCAACATCGAACAGACCAGTAAGGCAGTGACCGCTCTTTCTCATGCACCGGTTGCGGCGGTTGAATTAATAGACCGCGCGGGTCTGCGCTGCGTGGAAGATAAGCCCGGCATGCCGGACTATTTACGCACCCTCGATGAACAGGCCGCCGCCTTGCTGGTGGAAGTGCGTGCTGGCAGCGAGGCCGGACTGCAGCAGCGCCTGAACGAAACCACCGCCGCTTTGCAGGCATTTGATACCCTGCAGCCGAAAACCTTTACCACCGATAAAAACACCTGTCAGCTGTACTGGAATATCCGCAAAGGATTATTTCCGGCGGTCGGTGCTGTCCGTGCCAAAGGCACCACGGTGATTATCGAAGATATTGCCTTTCCGGTTGAAAATCTCGCGCCTGCGGTGCTCGAATTACAGGCGCTGTTTAAAAAATACCACTACGACGAGGCGATTATTTTTGGCCATGCACTGGCCGGTAATCTGCATTTTGTCTTTACCCAGAATTTTACCGATCCGGCGGAAATCCAGCGTTATGCTGATTTTATGGACGAAGTCTGTGTGCTGGTGGTTGGCCGTTACGATGGCTCGCTCAAAGCCGAACACGGCACCGGCCGTAATATGGCACCCTTTGTTGAGATGGAATGGGGCGGTCAGGCTTATGAGCTGATGTGGGCGATTAAACAGGCCTTTGACCCGGCCGGTCTGTTAAATCCGGATGTGATTTTAACCCGCAACCTGCGCACTCATATTGAGAACTTAAAACCCATTCCCGAAGCGGATGATTTAATTGACCGTTGCATCGAATGCGGCTTCTGCGAGCCGGTCTGTCCGTCACGCAACCTAACCCTGACGCCACGCCAGCGCATTGTGATTATGCGCGAACTTAAACGCCAGGAACGCGATGGTAAACATCCGGCCTATAAAACCCTGCTGGAAGACTATCAGTATCAGGGCGTGGATACCTGCGCCGCCGATGGTTTGTGCAGCATGGCCTGTCCGGTGGGCATTAATACCGGCGATTTAAGTCGCAAACTGCGCCATGAACGCAATCAAAAACACGCGGGCAAAGCGCAGTGGGTGGCGGAGCATTTTGCCGGAGTGAGCAAAACCAGCCGTGGCGCGCTGCAATTACTGGATATTACCCGGGATCTGGTGGGGGATGGCGTGATCGGTGCTGTCGCAAAAGGGGTGAATACCCTGACACTGGGGGCCACGCCGCTGTGGCACGATGCCATGCCAACCGCCGCCGATAAGCTCAACCCCTGCGAATACGGCGTGAATGAGCTGACGCAGGTGGTGTATTTCCCCAGTTGTGCCAGCCGCACCATGGGACCGGGAGCGAAAGATAATGATCAGCGCAGCCTGATGCAGGTCACCCTCGATCTGGCGCAGAAAGCCGGTGTGCACCTGGCCATGTTGCCCGATCAGGATCAGCACTGCTGCGGCATGCCGCTGGAAAGCAAAGGCCATTTTGAGCAGGCCGATGCCATGCGCGCGGCGCTTAACGCGGCGCTGCTGAAAGCCTCCGATAATGGCCGCCTGCCGGTACTGATTGATACCAGTCCCTGCGTGTTCCGTCTGCAACAATCGCTGGATGAGCGCATTCAGCTGCTGGATCCGATCCGCTTTGCCAACCGCTTTCTGGTGCCGAATCTGGATATTCGTCCGACCCATGAACCGGTGGCGGTGCATATTACCTGCTCGACCACCAAACAGGGGCTGGGCGAGGAGCTGCTGGCGCTGGCGCGGCAATGCTCCACTCAGGTGGTGGTTCCGGCGGACATTACCTGCTGCGGTTTTGCCGGCGATAAGGGCTTTATGTTGCCGGAGCTGAATGCCTCGGCGCTGGCGCCGTTGCACGCTCAGGTTGAGCACTGTGTGGAGGGCATTTCGACCAGCCGCACCTGCGAAATTGGCCTCAGCCGCCACGGGGGGATTCCGTATCACTCGCTGTTCTACCTGCTGGACCGGCTGAGCTGATAGAGTATCCAGCCATCGTATTGATCGCGGAGAGTGGCCATGCTGAATAAAGAAACAACCGGCTTAATGATTATTGATGTACAGGGTAAATTATCTGAACAAATGCATGAAAGCCGTGCGCTGTTTGCTCAGCTAAGGCTGTTGATTGAGGGTGCCAACCTGCTGGAATTACCCATTATCTGGATGGAACAGCTGCCGGACAAACTGGGGACAACACGCCCGGAACTGCGGGAAGTGTTACCGGGAGAGGCGCTGGTTAAATCAACCTTCAGTGGTATGCAGGAGCCAACCATCGCCAAAGCGGTAAAAGACCAGAAAATCAGCCAGTGGCTGGTGGCCGGTCTCGAAGCTCATGTGTGTGTTTATCAGACGGTCAGCGATTTACTGGCACAGAAATACGGCGTGCATCTGGTAACCGATGGCGTCAGCTCGCGCACGCAGGCCAATAAAGAATTGGCGATCCGTAAAATGCACAGCCTGGGCGCGCAACTAACCTCGGTCGAAATGGCGTTGTTTGAATTGCAGAAACAGGCCGAAGGGGCGGTGTTTAAACAGCTGATTCAGTTGATTAAATAACGACTACGCCGCGGTATATGCATGATCGCGGGCATGGCCCGCTCCTACGGTATTTGTATTGTTGTGGGGATGTGCATGATCGCGGGCATTTCACGATCGCGGGCATGGCCCGCTCTTGCGGTATTTGCACTGTCGCGGATCGCTCCACAAGATAGTCGTAGGAGCGGGCCATGCCCGCGATCCGAAATGCCCTGTTGCAACATTTCGCTGATGTATCGTCTCTCTGTTTTAACCAAACACAACCTGAAACACATCGGCGTATTTATTGGCAAAATGCGCGGTCATGCCTTTACGGATATGTTCCGGTAACTCTTCATAATCGCGGCGGTTGGCTTCCGGTAAAATCACTTCCATGATGTTTGAGCGGCGCGCGGCAATGATTTTTTCGCGGATTCCACCGACCGGTAATACCTGTCCGGTCAGGGTTAATTCTCCGGTCATGGCCAGATTGCGTTTAATGCGTTTATTCAGCATTAATGACATCAATGCGGTGGTCATGGTAACCCCGGCACTGGGGCCATCTTTCGGTGTTGCACCTTCCGGTACGTGCAGATGCAGGAAACGGGAATTAAAAAATTCCGGATCACCACCAAAATCCGCGGCATGGCCTGCGGTATAGCTGTAGGCAATTTCGGCGGACTCTTTCATCACATCGCCAAGCTTGCCGGTGAGCTTAAATCCACGGTTCTGCTGGTGGACAACGGCAGCCTCAATCGGCAGTGTTGCACCTCCCATCGACGTCCAGGCCAGACCGGTGACGACACCCACACCACTTAAAATACGTTCGGCACGGAAGGCCGGAGCACCGAGGTAATCATTCAGGTCTTTATTGGTCACCGAAATTTTAGCCTTGGGGTTTTCCAGTAATTTCACCACGGCTTTACGGGCAATCTGTTGCAGCAGCTTTTCCAGATTGCGCACGCCGGATTCACGGGCATAGCCTTCAATAATGTTTTTCAGCGTACTGTCGCTGATTTTTACCTGAGATTTTTTCAGACCATGGCGCTCCAGTACCCGTGGCCATAAATGGCTCTTGGCAATGGCGAGTTTTTCTTCGGCGATGTAACCCGATAAGCGGATGGTATCCATACGGTCGAGCAGCGGTGCCGGAATGGTATCCAGCTGGTTTGCCGTGCAGATAAACAGTACTTTGGATAAATCCACGCGCAGATCGAGGTAATGGTCGAGGAATTCTTTATTCTGTTCCGGGTCCAGTACTTCCAGCAGGGCCGAGGCCGGGTCGCCCTGATACGACGCTCCCAGTTTGTCGATTTCATCCAGCATAATCACCGGGTTGGCTACTTCGACATCTTTTAATGCCTGAATTAATTTACCCGGTAAGGCACCGATATAGGTTCGGCGGTGGCCTTTAATTTCGGCTTCGTCGCGCATGCCGCCGACACTGAAGCGATAAAATTTCCGCCCAAGTGCATCGGCTACCGAACGGCCAACAGAGGTTTTACCCACTCCCGGTGGGCCTGCCAGCAGCATGATGGAACCGGATATTTCCTGCTTAAACGTACCAACCGCCAGAAATTCCATAATGCGTTGTTTTACATCGTCCAGTCCGGCGTGGTGCGCATCCAGCACTTCGCGGGCGTGGCTCAGATCGAACGCATCGGTGGAGTACACACCCCAGGGCACGGAGGTGGCCCAGTCAAGATAATTACGCGTCACGCTGTATTCCGGCGAGCCGGTTTCCAGCATTTTCAGCTTGTGCAGTTCTTCATCAATGCGTTTGCGGGCCGCCGCCGGAATGTCTTTGCCTTCCAGTCGCTGTGCAAATTCTTCGATTTCAGCGGTTTTATCGTCCTTGGCCAGACCCAGTTCTTTCTGGATGGTTTTTAACTGCTGTTTCAGGAAAAAATCACGCTGATGCTTGCTGATGTTGTCGTTGACGGTCTTGTTGATTTCGACCTGTAAACGGGCAACCTCGACCTCTTTTTTCAGCAGCACCAGGGTTTTTTCCATGCGCTTCTGCAGGGGCAGGGTGGCCAGCACATCCTGCAGTGCTTTGCCTTCTGCGGTGGTAATCGCTGCTGCAAAATCGGTCAGCGGAGAAGGGTCGTTCGGGCTGAAATGGTTGAGGTAGTTTTTCAGCTCTTCGGAGTACAGCGGATTAATCGCCACCAGCTCTTTAATGGCGTTAATGATGGCCATGGCGTAAGCCTTGATCTCATCGGTGAAATCCGTGCTGCGTTGCGGATACTGCACCCGCGCCTGCATCGGCACGCTTGTGCTGAGCCATTCGCAGATGCGGAAACGGCGGATACCCTGAGCGATAAACTGAATACGGCCATCTTCGGCATGAATACGGTGGATGCGGGCAACGCAACCAATGTCCGGGATGCGGTCGCTGGCCGGTACTTCATCGGTGGCTTTGTCATCGACAAAAGCCAGCCCCAGCAGTTTGTGCTGTGAATCGGCGACCCGTTTCAGGGTGTCTCCCCAGATTGTTTCGTCAACAATGACCGGCTGCACCTGCGCCGGAAAAAACGGACGGCCATTAACCGGCAGAATGTGCAGCGTTTCCGGCAAGACATCATCGGCCAGCGCCAGTGCACCGCTATCGTCTTCCCGGCTGATAAATTCGTGATGTTCGTCGCTCATATCGACCCTTAACTGTTCGGTATATGTGGCAAATGTGGGGGAGGACGGCGGCTTTTCAAGGTTGAATGATACAACGATTGGCTTCATGCGCCCGTTTTCGGTAAATCAGGATAGTTATTGCAGTTTTATCAGTTTCTCAGCAAAGCAGTTGGTGCATAAGCTTATGCGTATACGAAATAAGTACGCAGGAGAACGGGACGATGGCAGATCATATTGTCAAACCACCAGCCGCTGAGGCCGGGACTCAGGCCGCCGTCTGGCGCAGTGCAGGTCAGACGTTGTTGCTGATGGTGTTGCTGGCGGCCCTGTGTCAGTGGCTGGCCGCTTTACCCCGGCTGCAGGCGATGGGAATTGGCAGCCTGCCGCTGAGTATTCTGTTGGGAATGGTGTTGGCCAGCGTGCTGGCTCCGCGCTGGATATACGGCCACCACGCGACCACGACCGGTAGCGCGGGTACTGTCCGTGGCGGTCAGGCTGTGCGTCGCTTCTGTCAGCAAACGCTGCTGAAGCTGGGCATTGTTCTGTTTGGTTTCCGGCTGACGCTGGAACAACTCTGGGGCGTTGGCTGGCAGGCGTTGCTGGTGGATGTCGTCACCATTGCCACGGTGTTGATTCTGGGAATCTGGCTGGGTCAGCGCTGGCTGAAGCTGCCGCTGCGGCTGAGCATTTTAATTGCGGTGGGCAGTGCCGTATGCGGTGCGGCGGCGATTATGGCAACAGCACCGCTGCTGGCTGCGGTACGCCAGAGTGACGATGCACGGGATGACAGTGATCTGGCGGACAGGGCCGGAGATGAAGACCGTGCTGAGCAGCATCTGGCCATCGCCGTCGCACTGGTTGCGCTGTTCGGTACATTAAGCGTGTTGCTGTATCCGTGGTTGTGCCAGTGGTTCGGCTTTGACAGCAACACCGCCGGTTTGTACATCGGCAGCACCGTGCATGAAGTGGCACAGGCGGTGGCGGCAACCGATGCACTGGATCCTGCTGTCCAGCACAATGCCCTGATCGTTAAGTTGCTGCGTGTCGCGTTGCTCGCGCCGACCTTGCTGCTGCTCGGTGAGTGGCTGATGCGTCGCTCTGTGGCCGGCGATGCGGTGAATATGAGTGCCCGGCCTCAGCGTGCAGGTGCTGGTAAACGGCTGCCGGTGCCGGGTTTTGTGCTGGGCTTTATCGCGGCGATCATTGCCAACAGTCTGTTACCTTTACCCCAGATGCTGCTGGACTTTGCCGCCGAAGCGTCGGCCTGGTGTCTGATGCTGGCGATGGTTGCGCTGGGGTTGAATACCCGCTGGCAAGGCATGGTTGCTGCAGGTCTGCGACCATTGTTGCTGGGCTTATTGCTGTGGTTGCTGCTGTTGGCGGGAGGCGGCTGGCTGAATACTCTTTTCGCTCTGGCCTGAGCTGCGTCATTGAGGCCGGGGAGGTAATCGGCTAGAGTCCGCGTTTGCTGAGTTTTTTGTCAGACTGTGATTTTTTCCCGCACACGCGGGGTCCTGACAAACAACCTGTTCGCCGCTAACCGGCCGCACTCACGTGTTGAGCGCAGGCCCAGAGACAGACATCCTGAGACAAGAATAATGAAACAAACCAAAATTCTGTTGCCGGAAACCGAGATTCCGAAGCACTGGTACAACGTGGTCGCTGACCTGAAAAATCCTCCGGCGCCGCCGATGGGCCCGGACGGTATGCCGATGGACCCTTCCGCGATGTCGGCCATTTTTGCCGACAATATTATCGAGCAGGAAGTGTCAGCCCAGCGCTGGATCGAAATCCCGGAGCCGGTGCGTGAGATTTACCAGCAATGGCGTCCGACGCCGATGTTCCGTGCCCACCGTCTGGAAGAAGCGCTGGGAACACCGTGCAAAATTTATTACAAGTACGAAGGTGTGAGTGCCGCGGGTTCGCACAAACTGAACTCGGCGATTCCGCAGGCGTACTACAACAAAGTTGCCGGTATTAACCGCCTGACCACCGAAACCGGTGCGGGCCAGTGGGGCTCGTCGCTGTCACTGGCGGGTCAGATGTTTGGCATTGATGTGCGCGTATACATGGTGAAGGTGAGCTACAACCAGAAGCCATTCCGCCGTTCGATGATGCAGACCTGGGGAGGCGAAGTGCTGGCCAGCCCGACCAATCTGACCGAAACCGGTCGCCGTATTCTGGCCGCCGATCCGGATAACCAGGGCTCGCTGGGCATCGCGATTTCTGAAGCGGTGGAAGAAGCGGCAAGCCGCGCAGACACCAAATACTCACTGGGTTCAGTACTGAACCACGTTCTGCTGCATCAGACGGTGATTGGGCTGGAAGCGAAGAAGCAGTTTGCAATGGTCGGTGATTACCCGGATATGATTTTTGCACCTTGTGGGGGTGGTTCTAACTTCGGTGGTGTGGCCTTCCCGTTCTACGCTGACGAAGCCGCTGGCGGCAAAAAAGTGCGTCTGGTCGCGGTTGAACCAAGCTCCTGCCCAAGTCTGACCAAGGGCCATTATGCCTACGACTTTGGCGATACCGCCGGTCATACCCCAATGACATTACAGTACACCTTAGGCCATGACTTTATGCCGCCGGGCATCCATGCCGGTGGTCTGCGTTACCACGGTGCTTCGGCTCTGGTATCCCAGATGTATCATGAAAAACTGATTGAAGCCGTATCGGTACCGCAGATCGCGACGTTCGAAGCCGGTGTGCAGTTTGCCCGTGCCGAAGGCATTATTCCGGCACCGGAATCCAACCACGCCATCCGTGCCTGTATCGATGAAGCCCTGCGCTGCAAAGAATCCGGTGAAGCCAAAACCCTGTTCTTTAACCTGTCGGGTCATGGCCACTTTGATATGGTGTCGTACGATAAATACTTCACCCATCAGCTGGAAGACTACGATTATCCGCAGTCGGAAATTGATGCCGCCCTGGAGCGTCTGCCGAAGGTTAAAGCCTGATTTTTTCTGATCGGTTTTAAAGATAAACACAGCAGATAAAAGCGGCACATAAAAAACGCCGCGTCTGACGATCAGGCGCGGCGTTTTTTTATTCTCCCTCTATCCGGATTTTTTCCGGTTTCATTGTTACCAGCGTTTGGCCATGTCGCCTTGGCGGTAATCACAGACCCCATCGGGGAATACCGCTTCCAGCTGCGTGCGGTAAGGTGCGGCATCCAGTGGCGCATACATCCCGGATTCGATGGCCTCTTTTACGCTGACCAGATGGCAGAATAAAACGCTGGCCGCAGGGTTATCCCCGGCGGCCTGACGGCTGCTCTGGAAGAACGGATATCGCTGTGTGCAGGCACCGTCGCTTTTACCGTTCCAGTGTCCATCCCAGACGCCGTCTCCGCTGGCAATAATACCGCCGTTATTATCCAGGCAGCGGTCGCTGGCAAATTCAGGCATGTCATGTTCCTGAATGTCTCCGGCGGCGCGGGCATCCAGCCAGCGTACCATGGCATCAAAAGCATCCCAGCGGGCATCGTATTGGGCGTCACTGATCCAGATACTCTGGTTAGGGTTATTACCCTGATTAAAATCCAGGATTCTTGCGCGGCTGGATATCGCTGACCAGCTGTGATGAATATCCAGAACCGGATCTTTATACGGGCGCACATCAATCAGCGGAATATCGAGTTTACCGATAAATACATTGCCCGACTGATACGCGCCTCTGGCCGCCGCTAAACTGCCGGGAATGCGTGGCGCCGGATGCTCTGCCTTGCCGTTATGGCTCATATTATGTTCACCATAGGGGCTGTATTGGCGCAGGGAATCATCGCCGCTGATCAGCCAGTAATGTTCCGGCTGCATGTCTTTTTGTGCATTCCAGCTACCGACTTTGGCGTTCAGGTCGAGAAACTGTGCGGCGCTGATGTCGCCATTTTTCCAGGCATTTAAACCGTATTGCACGCCGACGTTACTGGCCGGTACTTCGGCGCGGCCAAAGCGGTCGGTGCCATAAAAGTCGCGGTTATCCTGCCAGTGGGTCCAGTAATTTTCGCGGTTTACCTGTTCGCTGTAACGCGGGTAATGGCTGTTAAACGTCGGGTTATTCACCAGCTGGGCAGAACCGCGCCAGCTGTAGCTGCATTCGGTGGCACCCTGATGAACCGGTGGCTTTTCCAGCCGTAACCAGCTTGCAATATCGGCAAGAATATCCAGCCGCGGTTTGAACCCGGTGTTATAGGCCAGCCCTTCAATCCAGCTGCGGCGTTCGGCTTGTTGCCAGAACGTACGGTCGGCGGATAAGTGGTCAAAATAATATTCCAGCAGCTCGCAATCGAGGCCGTAGGTAATCTGCGTCACCATATCCGGGTAAGCAATAATGGCCACGCCAGCGTCGATAATGCGTTGCTGTTTGCCCTGCTCGTTATCCACCTGCGGATGGTTCTGGCTGATTAAATATTGTTGCAGACCACCGCCGGAATCCCCCATGCCGATGGTGTATTGCGGCTCACCAAAGCGGGCAACAAATTGCCGTTTAACCCGCAGGGCGGTGTCTTCCTGCAGCCAGACGTTGTAGTGGTTGTCGGTTTCTGTGCCGGTGGAATAGAGCACCGCATAGCCTTGCTCCAGTGCCGGGCGCATGTCTTTTAATAAGCGTTTAAAGCGCGCCTGACCCTGCTGAAAACCAATGCCAATAGCGCCTTTGAAATGATAAATGGCCTTACCGTTCCAGCGGGATACATCCGGCTGGTCGCGCTGGTCGTTATGGCTGGTGGGCATCAGCAGCACATAAATAAAGCGGTTAATGGTGCCGCTTTCGGCCCGGATTAACAGTTCTTCGTCATCGCTGGCGGGGGGGAGTTGTTCGTCGCTGCGGAAGAATTCACCCGCGCGATAACCAAGATAATGCAGGCGGGTGGGCAGGCCGCAGTCCTGGCTGTACCCGATAACATTGCCGCTGTCATCGCTCACGGCGGTGCCATAACCGAGCTGATTATCCACCTGTGGCTGGCCCAGTTCTGAATCCAGCGTCTGGCACATAAAGGGGTATTGTTCTGGGCCCGCAAACAAGGTTTTGGCCGGGCCGGTTTGTCCCCATTGGATCGGAAACGCGAAGGTTTCCGCCGGGCGGATCAGGTCTTTCGGGTGAGCGCCGTGATAGGCCGGCCAGTTGGCCACTCTGGTGCCCGGTGGCGTGTTCAATACCGGAGGTTCGGGCGGATTCAGATCCAGCTTGTCGCTGATATAGCCCACTGCCCAGTACCAGCCAGCGCTTGCCAGCAGGGTAATAAGCACCCCCAGCATCAGCAGAATTTTCATAAAGCGTGGCAGGGCGAAGCCCTGTTGCTGGCGTCGCTTTGGCATCAGAGGGATCGTTTGAATCGGGCGGGTAATGAGCGGCGTACGCATCACAATTTCCTTATTAATCGCTATCCGGACTGCGCGCACTGGCCGCTCAGACTGTGCGGTGTTTACCAGGGTGCTTCGGTGAGCGGAGGATAAAGTGCAGCGGCGTGAATGCCAATATTTCATGGCGCGGGTGTGTTCCGGCCTGTCGTTGTGTGCAGTGCGCGCAGCAGTTCCGGCGGCAATGCCCGGTCGGGCTGGCGGTAATCACAAACGCCATTGGGGAAAATGATCTGCAGTTGCTGGCGGTAGGCTGATGCGTCGATATGGCCGTAAAAGCCTTCCTGAATGGCCTGCTCAACCGGAATCAAGGCGCACTGAAAGGTGTTGCCGGCAATGGATTCTCCGGCAATCTGGCGACTGCCCTGATGAAACGGCATCAGCTGCGTACAGTTGCCTTCGGGTTGCTGGTTCCAGCGACCGTCCCAGACCTGTTCACCTTCGTGGATAACCTCGCCTTCACGGCTCAGGCAGCGGTCGGTGGCTGCGGCTGGCCGGGCGCTGATCAGATCACCGTCGTTGAGTGCTGCGCGGGTCAGCCACTGGTCCATGACGGCAATGGCATCCCACATCGGGTTATACGGTTTCTGTGAAATCCAGATCGGCTGCAGGCGGATATCGGTGCCAGCGTCCAGCAGCCGCTGACGGGTCGATAGGGCCGCCCAGGTGTGATGAATATTCAGTTCATGATCGAGGTACATGCGCACATCCATCACCGGAATGCGCAGTTTGCCCATGAACACGTTGCCGGATTGATACGCTGCGGTCGCGGCGGCGGTACTGCCGTTAAAGCGCGGCGCAGGCCGTTCCGGGGAGGCGCTGTTCACCCCCCGGTGGGTCATATTGTGCTCGCCGTAGGGGGTGAAACGATAGAGACGGGAATCGCCGCTGACATGCCAGTAGCGTTCGTCGGTCATCTTTTCGGCGGGCAGCCAAGCGCCGACGCGGCGGTTCAGTTCGAGAAACTGCGCCATGCTGATGGTGTTGTTTTTCAGCGCCTGCAGGCCGTATTGCACGCCCTCGTTACTCCAGGGGGACGGTGCCCGGCCATCTTCATCGGTGCCATAGATATCGCGGTTATCCTGCCAGTGCGTCCAGTAGGTGCGCTCTCGTACTGAGCGGGTAAAGCGGTGGTAATCACTGTGAAAATTCGGATTGTTGACCAGAGGTACGGAGCCGCGCCAGCCGCTGTTGCACTCCGAGGCCGGGGGGGTGGGGTCTGGCCATTCCAGGCGCAATAACTGGGCAATGTCGTTCAGCCAGCTCAGGCGCGGGCGGTATTCATGGTGGCTGCTCAGACCCATCACGGCCTGACGGTGAAGCGGATTACGCCAAAAGTGTTTATCGCTGGCCAGATGGTCGAAGTAGTACTCCAGCAGCTCGCAGTCGAGGGTGTAGTGAATCTGGGTGACCATATCCGGATAGGCAATCAGGGCAACGCCGCCGTCAATAATACCGGGCTGATTCTGGGCAAACAGATTCTGCTGCAGGCCGCCGCCGGAACCACCGATGCCGATGGTGAAGGCCGGTTCGCCGTAACGGGTGACGAACTGACGTTTCACCCGCAGGGCGGTGTCTTCCTGCAGGCGGAGGTTGTAGGTGTTGTCGGTTTCGTTGGCGCTGGAAAAGGCCACGGCATAGCCCTGTTCCAGTGCTTTACGCATGTCGCGGGTCAGACGCTGCAGGCTGATTTTTCCCTGCTGAAAACCAATGCTGATGCCGCCACGGAAGTAATAAATCAGTTTGCCGTTCCAGCGTGACAGGTCGGGTCGGGTGAGCTGGTCTGCCTTGCTGGTGGGCAGCAGCAGGACGTACATAAAGCGGTTAATGGTGCCGCTTTCGGCACGGACCAGCAGCTGATGATCGTCGGGCACCGGATCAATGTTGTCATCGACACGCTGCGGGAAGCTTTCCTGCTGGTTGCGGTAATACAGGTAATGCACCCGGGTCGGCAGTGAGCAGTCTTTGCTGTAGCCGATGACATACTGCGAGCGCTGGCCTGCCAGTGTTTCGGCATACACCGGAATGCCCCAGCCCCGGGTGTTGTCGATCAGGGGTTGGCCCAGATGGGATTCTTCGGTCTGGCATAAAAACGGATACTGATTCGGCCCGGCAAATAATGGTTCATCGGGACCGGTGGCGCCGAAATCAATCGGAAACGCAAAGGTCTCCGCCGGACGTTCACTCAGTGCCGGGTGTGGGCCTGAATAGGGAGGCATATTCGCCAACCGGCTGCCGGGGGGTAATCCCACAACCTGCGGGAAGTCTGAATCCAGTCCGGCGTCGTGACGCAGTTGCAGATAAAAGTGGTAGGCAATGCCGGCGCTGCCGGTCAGCAACAGAACAATCACCAGCAGCATTATGTTTATTTTGGCGCGGTTCAGTTTGGGCATGGCGTGCTCCTTATTCCTTCAGTCTAGAAGTTCGCATAAGGAGCGGGGTTACATTTTGTAGTCTGGCTGAGATTGCCTTTTGCCGGATGTGGTGTGGCTTACTTACCGGCGAGCAGGGCAACTTCAGCGTCGGTGAGGTTGCGGAACTGGCCTTCCGGCAGATCAGGATCAAGCACAAACCTGCCCACCTGTTCACGGTGCAGGCGCTCGACATGGTTCCCCATCGCGGCAAACATGCGCCGCACCTGATGGTAACGGCCTTCGTGGATGGTCAGCCGCACTTCACGGTCGCTGATGCGTTGCAGTTGGGCTGGTTTGGTCGGCACCGGGTCGTCGTCGAGCAGAATGCCGCGCTCGCAGCGCTGCTCGGCATCGGCGCACAGGTCTTCGGCCAGCCAGGCACGGTACACTTTGGGCTGGTGGTGACGCGGTGAGGTTAAATGGTGCGACCACTGACCGTCATCGGTGATCAGCAGCAGGCCGGTGGTGTCCAGATCAAGACGTCCGACGGTATGCAGATCAAGGGGGTTGCTGAGCCCGTTGAGCAGATCAAACACCAGCGGGTGAGCGCTGCCGCGATTGGCGCACACATAACCGGCGGGCTTGTGCAGCAGAATGTAGCGGTGGCCTGTTTGCAGAATTAAGCGTTCGCCGTCGAGGGTGACTTCATCACCGTCGGCCACCTTGGCTGCCGCACTTTTGGGTTTGACACCATTGACCAGTACACGGCCGGATTTAACGGCTTTGGTGGCGAGGGAACGGGTCAGGTCGGTGGTGTCGGCTAGGAATTTGTCGAGGCGCATGATGAACTGCAGAAAAAGAATGAGGCCGGATTTTATCATGGCGCAGGGAAATCGTCTGTTCTGCCCGTGGCTTCCGGGTTTGGTTCAGCGCTGACAGCAGACGGCGTGAGTGATACACAGCATTCCGGCCGCGGAGCCATCGGCAGCGCTTTGTCACAGCCATAAGCATGCTTTAATAGCGCCAGCGGACAGACCGCCGGTATGACTCCGAACAACGCAAAACAACAAAAACAGAAAACCCGAAGAACGCAGGGGGCAGAGAGTGACAGAACAACCTACGTGGAACGTGCGCCGCTATTGGCCGGGCATGAATACCCAGATCCTGATGGCCGCCATCGCCGGGTTACTGCTCGGTTACTGGCTGAGCAGCCAGAATGCCGCGCCCCAGACCCGAGAGCAGATTCTGTACGTTGCCGGTCTGGCCGGTGGCGTGTTTATTGATCTGCTGAAAATGGTGCTGATTCCGCTGATTTTTACCTCCATCGTGACCGGTGTGGCGCATCTGCAGGCGCATCGTCAGGCCAGCCGGGTGTGGCGTTATACCTTTGGTTTCTTTGTGCTGTCGATGCTGCTGGCAATGATACTGGCGCTGGTCGCCACCGCCTGGGTCAGACCCGGCGATGGACTGCAGCTGGCGATGTTTGCCGACAGTATGGCCAGCGTCAAAATTACTCAGCTCAGTGGCCCGGAATTTCTGGCGGAATTTCTGCGCAGCCTGTTTATGAATCCGCTGCAGGCGATGGCCAATGGCAAAATTTTACCGGTGGTGGTGTTTGCCCTGTTGCTCGGTGCGGCGATGGTGAAAGCGGGTGAGCGTAAACAGCAGGTGCTGGGCGTGCTGCAGGAGTTACTGGAACTGCTGATGCTCATTATTCAGTGGGTGATGCGTCTGGCGCCGCTGGGCGTTTTTGCCCTGCTGACCAAACTGATGGCCACTCAGGACATGGAGCTGCTGGAAACCATGGGTGAGTTTATTCTGCTCATTTTTGCCATCACGCTGATTCACGGCATCGTGGTGTTGCCCGGCCTGCTGTATGTGTTTACGCGTAAATCGCCGCTGTGGCTGTGGCGCGGAACCCGCCAGGCGCTGGTCACGGCCTTTGCCACCAGTTCCAGCGCGGCGACGCTGCCGGTCAGCCTTAAGTGTGCCGAAGAGCAGTTGCATGTACGCAATGATGTTGCCGGATTTGTTCTGCCGGTCGGTGCGACCATGAACATGGACGGTACCGCATTGTATGAAGCCTCGGCGGCGTTGTTTATTGCTTATCTGGCCGGGGTGGATTTATCCGTCGGCCAGCAGATTATCGTTATGCTGACCGCCATGGTGGCCTCGATGGGCGCACCGGGGATTCCCAGTGCCGGTATGGTGACCATGGTTATGGTGCTGCAGGCGGTGGGATTACCGGCGGAAGCCATCGCCATTCTGCTGCCGATTGACCGTATTCTCGACACGGTACGCACGGCGGTGAATGTGGAAGGTGATCTGGTTACCTCGGTGGTGGTGAATGAGCGGCTGGGCTGAACTCCGGTTGGTTCACGGGCGGCACAGGCAGAGAGATAGGCAGGTTTGAGCGCAGACTCTGCAATGACTCTGTCTGCCGACTTCTGTACAATCCGCGCCAATTCTGTTTCCGGTACGCTGCCCCGCGCCGCAATAAAAACAGTGGAGTGATCAACGAGGGCGGCGACCTTATTCCGTGAGGTTTGTGTTATGTCCGATGGCAAATTGTCTTCCGGCAAGGTTGGTTTTGTTTCACTCGGTTGCCCCAAAGCGCTGGTGGATTCTGAAAAGATCCTGACTCAGCTGAAAATGGACGGCTACGACGTGGTCAACAGTTATGACAACGCCGACGTGGTGGTGGTGAATACCTGTGGTTTTATTGATGCCGCCAAGCAGGAGTCGCTGGATGCCATCCGTGAAGCCATGACCGAAAACGGCAAGGTGATCGTGACCGGCTGTATGGGTAAGGGCAAGGATGCGGAGACCATCAGAGAACTGAATCCCGGCATTCTGGCCGTTACCGGGCCGCAGGCTTATGAAGAAGTGATGGCCGCTGTGCACGAATGGGTGCCGCCGCTGGCGCAGGAGCATAATCCGTTTATCGATCTGGTGCCGCCGCAGGGGGTTAAGCTGACGCCGCGTCATTATTCCTACCTGAAAATTTCTGAAGGCTGTAACCACAGCTGCACCTTCTGCATCATTCCGGATATGCGCGGTAAACACGTCAGCCGTCCGATTGGTGATGTGCTGGATGAAGCCAGACGTCTGGTTGCCGCCGGTACCCGTGAGTTGCTGGTGATCTCGCAGGATACCTCGGCCTATGGCGTTGATCTGAAATACCGCACCGGTTTCTGGGATGGTAAGCCGGTTAAAACCAAGCTCTACGATCTGTGCAAAGAGCTGGGCGAGCTGGGTGCCTGGGTGCGCCTGCACTATGTGTACCCGTACCCCAGCGTGGATGACATTATACCTTTGATGGCTGAGGGTAAAATCCTGCCGTATCTGGACATTCCGTTTCAGCACGCCAGCCCGCGTATTCTCAAGCTGATGAAACGTCCGGCCCATGCCGAGAACACGCTGGAGCGCATTCATCAGTGGCGTGCTCAGGTGCCGGATCTGGTGATCCGTTCAACCTTTGTGGTCGGTTTCCCCGGTGAAACCGAAGACGATTTCCAGATGCTGCTCGACTGGCTGGAAGAAGCCGAACTCGACCGCGTTGGCTGCTTTAAATACAGCCCGGTGGACGGCGCAAAAGCCAACGATCTGCCGGACCATGTGCCTGAAGAAATCCAGCAGGAGCGTTATGACCGCTTTATGCAGGCGCAACAGGCGATCAGTGCGCGTAAATTGCAGCGTAAGATTGGCAGCCGTATGACGGTCATCATTGATGAAGTGGACGAAGAGGGCGCAGTCGCCCGCTCCGCCGCTGATGCGCCAAACATTGATGGCATGGTGTATCTGAACGACTTCTTTGATTGTCAGCCCGGCGATTTGGTTGAGGTTGAGATCGAGCACGCCGACGAATACGACCTGTGGGCAGCACCGGTTGGCTGATTCCGGTCTGGGGTTGTGATGAATCTATAAAGTCCCTTTTAAGGGACTTTATTTTGCCTTTACGTTATTAAAGTCCTGATTTTGGATCTTAATAATGTATTGACTTTAATGTTCCTGAATGGGATCTTAATGTCCATAATTCGTCGTTAAGTTCCTATTTGGTTACTTTATGGAATCTTCGGTTGTGTATTCTGATCTGTCTCCTGCTGCGCTCAGTGAACGGCTGGGTGAGCGGCTGCAACAGGCACGACTGAATCAGGATCTGACTCAGGCTCAGGTGGCTGAACAGGCGGGTGTCAGCCGTAAAGCGGTGATCAATGCCGAAAAGGGCAAGGCATCGCTGGAAGTCTTCGTCGCGCTGTTGCAGGCCCTGAATCAGGTGTCGCAGCTGGATCAGTTTCTGCCGCCGCAGACGGTATCCCCTTTGCAGCTGGCAGCGTTGCAGGGTAAGCGTCGCCAGCGGGCTTCGGGTCTGACTGCAGGCCGGGTGCAGCAAACGGCTGAGACGGGGCCGGCTGGGGAGGACAGCTCATGGTGATGGAGGCGATCCGGGTGCAGTACGCCGAAGGCGCGGTCACCCATTCTGTGGGAGCGGTCAGTTTTGATACCGCTACCGGACAAGGGGCATTTGAGTACAGCCCGGAATTTATCCGCAGCGGCATCGAACTGGCCCCTCTGATGATGCCGCTGGCGACGGGTGTTTACCGGTTTCCGCAACTGGACTTTGCTACCTTTAAAGGCCTGCCCGGCATGGTTGCTGACGCGTTGCCGGATGATTTTGGTAACGCTGTTTTAAATGCCTGGGTGGCCAGTCGTGGTAAGCGCCCGCAGGACATCACGCCACTGCAGCGTCTGCAGTACACCGGCAAGCGCGGCATGGGGGCGCTGGAGTTTACACCGGCAACGCGGCTTAAAGGTCTGAACGCATCACAGCAGGTAGAGATTCATGCGCTGGTGGGGATTGCGCAGGATATTCTCGATAAACGCAGTGACTTTCAGGTGACGCTTGATCAGCACGGAGCCGCTGATAAAGAAGCCATGCTGGCGCTGTTATCGGTCGGCATGAGTGCTGGTGGCGCGCGCCCCAAAGCCGTGCTGGCTTTTAATGACGATTTCACTCAGGCGCGTTCCGGGCAGACCGATGTGCCGGAGGGGTTCCGTCATTATCTGATGAAGTTTGATGGTGTCAGCGAGCACAATAAGAATACTGAAACCTTTGGTGATCCAATGGGCTATGGTGCCATGGAGTATGTCTATGCGCAGATGGCACAGGCCTGCGGCATTCAGATGATGCCCTGCTATTTACTGGCTGAAGGGCATCGCCGCCATTTTCTGACCCGGCGCTTTGATCGTGATGGCAACCGTAAAATTCATATGCAGACACTGAACGGCATGGCGCATGTGGATTATAAAAAACCGGGCAGTTTTTCTTACTCCGAATTATTTACCGTCGCCCGCCGGTTAAAACTCAGTGCGATTGATGCTGAACAGATTTTGCGCCGTATGGTGTTTAATATGGTTGCCCGCAATCATGACGATCACGCCAAAAATGTTGCCTTTTTATACCGTGATCGGGCCTGGTCACTGGCACCGGCTTATGATCTTGCCTACAGCTATAAACCCGGCAGTCCGTGGGTGAACAGTCACTGGATGAGTTTAAACGGCAAGCGTGATGGCTTTACCCGCGAGGATGTGTATTCGCTGGAAAAACTCAGCCCGTTGTTCAGCCGTAAAAAACTGAATGCGGTCATTGATGACATCGTTGAGCAGGTTTCACGCTGGCCGCAACGGGCCAGAGAACAGGACGTACCGGCATCACTGGTGAACGAAATCACAGCCAATCTGCGGTTGGATTTATGAGCAAAAAAATTCTGCTGCTGTCGGCCTACCGTTCTGACAGTCATGCCAGCTGGGTGAACTGGCTGACGCGGAATGTATCCGCTGACTGGCGGGTACTGGAATTGCCGGGGCGCTATTTCCGCTGGCGCATCCGCGGTAATCCGCTGAGCTGGCTGGATGAATTACCTGAGGTTGTGCAGGATTGGCAACCAGAACGCATTCTGGCTACCTCAATGGTTGATATCGCTACGATTAAGGGTTTGTTGCCGCAACTGGCGTCTGTTCCGGTCAGTTATTATTTTCATGAAAATCAGTTTGCGTATCCGCAGGGTGAAGGTCAGCACGATTCGGTTGATCCGATGATGGTGCAGCTGTATGGCGCGCTGGCAGCCGATGAGTGTTTATTTAATTCGGACTTTAATCGCCAGACATTTTTAACCGGTGTGGAGGCCCTGCTGAAAAAACTGCCGGACTGCAAGCCTTCGTCGCTGAGCCTTCGCCTGCGCGAGAAATCAACCCTGTTGCCGGTGCCGGTTAATTCTGTCGCGGCCGGTCAAAAAATCCCCGGCCTTATTGTCTGGAATCACCGCTGGGAATACGACAAAAAACCAGAGGCGTTTTTGCAGTTGCTGCAGTTGCTTAAAGCCCGGAATGTCGATTTTAAACTGGCGTTGCTGGGTGCGCGGGCACAGAAAATACCGGCGGCCCTGAACCAGATCCGCACTGAATTTTCTGCGCAGATTCTGGTGGATGGAATGCTCAGCCGAACGGATTATGAATATTGGCTGGGAGCCGCTGAGGTGGTGGTCAGTACCGCCATTCATGAGTTTCAGGGGTTGTCGGTGCATGAGGCCGTCAGTGCCGGAGCGGTACCGGTCGTGCCGGATGATCTGTGCTACCGCGAGCAATATCCGGCAGCGCTGCGTTATCCGCCTGCCAGACCGGATGTTGCGGCAGAGATTATCCGCCAGGTACTGTCCGGCGGTGATGATGGTTTGCCGCGTCCGGCGGTGACGGATTCTGCCAGCCTGTGGCAGCAGTGGCTGCGCTATTGCTGAGCCAGAAGGTCGTACAGCGCTTCCAGAATGTGGCTGAGATGGCTGTCCAGCGTTCTGGTTTTTTCGGCGGTTTTATCCAGTGTGGCAGTGGTTTGATTGGCAAGCGCCATCAGCTGTTTTTCCTGATCTTCTTCCAGACCCAGACTGAACAACATGGCTTCAAGCTGAATAACCATATTGCTGACGGTGTTGGTGACGGACAGTGAATAGTCATTGATTTCGGTACTGGTCATGCTGATTTTTTCTTCTGCCAGAGTGATCAGGTCGCGCAAAAACTCAATTCTTTGTTGTTTTATGCGCCATTCCGCAGCAATGGATTGCGCCCGGCCATTGGCAATATCCGCCAGAACGGCCAGATGATCTTTGAGCCTGCCGTAGCGCGATTCATCGCTCAGCGGCATGTTTTTGATCAGCATAATAACCATGTCGCTGTGAATGACGGTACGGATGCCGAGGTGGGTCACGCGCTGATTGGCATGCCGGAATTTCATCAGAACCCTGGCTTCCATTGAATCGGCAGCACAGCCCAGCAATAAAGGTTCGGCTATGTCGATCATAATGCAGCAATTCAGGCCGAACTGAGCGGTGACCGTCATTACGGCGGCGGCCAGTTCGCGGCTGTCATCAATGTTCTGCACTTCTTTTACAAAATGAATAATCTGGCCCAGTTCGCTGGAGCTGGTCATGGCCTCCATGGCGACATTGATGGCTTCGTGCGATTGCGCAATCGCCTGTTTGCGTGCCAGAACGCGCTGCAGGTTAAATTCGACTTTTTCCAGCAGCAGGAGGCCGTCCACGGGCTTGGTCAGGTAGTCATCAGCACCGGCTTCAAACCCTGCCAGGCGTTCTTCGGTGCTGTCTTTGGCGGAGATGAAGATGACAGGAATGGTCTGGCTCGCCGTTCGCTTGCGGATTGCGATGCAGGTGTCGTATCCGCTGATGCCCGGCATGCTGACATCCAGCAGAATCAGATCGGGCTCTTCCTGTTCCAGCATGGCCAGACACTGTTCGCCGGAGTCGGCTTCGCGGATGCGGTAATGATCTTCCAGCAGGCTGTGCAGCAGCAGACGGTTGTCGGCGGCGTCATCGACAATCAAAACCAGTGGCTGGTGGGACATGAACAGTCTCCGTATGACGGCTTTACCGGGAACAGCCGTGTCGCTGAGTGAACGCTTGTGCTTTGATCATCTTATGAGTTTAGTTGCCGATGCGGGCAGATCAATGCGGTCAGGATATTCCGTCTATTGGCGTCCGTTCAGCGCATCCAGTTTGCGCAGCATAATGCCCATGATCTGCTGGTATAACAGGCTGCCGCTGTGCAGATCCTCCACGCCCATATCAATGCTGGGGTTGTCGTTTACTTCAATAATCACGGCGCGGTCACCGCTTTCTTTCAGATCGACACCATAAAAGCCTTCGCCCATGCATTTGGCGGCCTTGAGGGCGGTTTTAATCACTTTTTTCGGGACTCTGTCCACCGACATGGCATCGGCATTGCCCGATTTATGCGAGCGCGCGCTGTGGTTGTAAATCTGCCAGTGGCTTCTGGCCATAAAGTAGCGGCAGGCGTAAATGACCTGATTATCCATAATGCCGATGCGCCAGTCGTAATCGGTGGGCATAAATTCCTGCAGCAGTAAAATGGCTGAGCGTTGGCTCAGCCGGTCGATGCACTCAATTAACTGTTCACGGTCTTTGGCTTTTTCGACGCCGATTGAAAATGAGCCGTCCGGTACTTTGACAATCACCGGTAAACCCAGCTCGGCAATCAGGCCGTCGAGATCATAGGGTTGCTTGCCCATAATCAGACGGGTTTTTGGGGTGTCCACCTCAAAGCGCTGCAGGCGTTCGTGCAGGTAGACTTTGTTGGAGCAGCGCATGATGTCGGTCGGGCTGTCGATCACCAGCAGGCCCTGATTCTCGGCGTTCTGGGCTATCTGGTAGGTGTGATGATCCACGCGGGTGGTTTCGCGGATAAACAACGCATCGTATTCACCGATGCGGGAAGCATCTTTCCAGGTAATAAAATCGACATTCAGGCCGAGGTCTTTACCGGCTTTTTCAAAGGCTTTTAAGGCCCCTTTATTGGACGGCGGCAGGGCTTCTTCCGGGTTGTATAAAATGGCGAGATCGTACTTGAAGCGCTTTCCGGAACGGCGGTTGCGCCAGATTTTATGGCTGAAGGTGTCCAGTGCTTCGGCAAACCGGGTTTGTCCGGCGTCGTCCAGATCGTCCAGCGAGCAGCACTGAACACGGCTGATGGTCCATACACCGGGCTGGTGGCGGGTGAGGATAATATCCAGCACCGGAAAGGCAAAGGTATCAAAAATACGCCGGGCAACTCCGGCCAGCTCTGGCTGATCGCTCTGGCCGAAGTAAATCCGTAACGGCAGTTGCTGGCTGTCGGCATCGCGTTTTTTGTAGAGGTTATCCAGCTGGCGGCCATAACGCAGCGGCAGTGGCTGGCCGGATTCAAAGCTGTTCAGTTCGCGGATAGCCCGAACCGAAGGGAAAACCTGACCGCCGCGGGCTTCGGCCAGTAAGGAGCCGTAGTAGCCGGTGCTCAGATAGCTGTAGTCGCGGCACAGGTTGATAACGTAACCACGGGTTTCGGCAAAGTCGCGCAGGTATTGTTCAATCGCAATCACCTGATTGGTCGGATAAAACGGACTCCAGTCCGTCAGCTGATCGACAAGCACGAGCAAAGGTTTCATAGCATTTTCCGCAGAATAAGACCGATAAAAACGGTGATTGCTGAACCCGGACAGGTGCCACATAAGACCGTACAGGAGTGCTCTGGTTCGTGTGCCTGAGGGGGCGGAAGAAGAAGGGCGGTGACGGCCTTACCGTTGTGAGTACCAGCAGGCAGCGGCACCAGAACAGTGCCATATGAAAAGTCATAGTATGCAGCGCCGCGGACTTTCGCCAGCGAAAGAATGGCACGGGCGCTACTTTTTTTCAGTGCGGCTGAAGACTATGCTCAGCGGCGGTATCAGCCGCCTGTTCATTGCACGGTTGATTCTCATGTTGTTCATTGACTACGGATTTTTATGCCTCCTCGTATGGCCGGACTGGCCGATGTTCCTGCGCTCAGCACGCTTGAGCTGAAAGCATTCAGCGGTGATTGTCTGAATGCGCGGCGTTTCCGTCATTTTATCCGCAGTGAGCACAGCGAGCTCTGGTGTCTGGATCATCCGCAGGGCGGTATTCAGGCGTATGCGCTGGTGCTGTTTCATCGTGGCACGTCACTGGCGCGCTTATATTCGCTGGCGGTTGCTCCTGAGGCCCGGGGACAGGGATTGGGCTTGCAGTTATTGCGCTGGATGGAGGAGCGTGCACTGGCGCGGCATGTATTGTTTATGCGTCTTGAAGTGCGTAAGGACAATCAGGCTGCATTGGCGCTGTATGAGCGTAATGGTTACCGCAGGCTGCGCAGTCTTAAGCAGTATTATGAAGACGGTGGTGATGGCTGGCGCATGGAGAAGCCCCTGCGCGGGGCGATTCCGGTACCGGAGAATATTCCGTTTTATGCGCAGACCACGCCGTTTACCTGTGGCCCTGCCGCCTTGCTGATGGCGATGCGCAGCCTGGATAAAAAGGTGGCGCTGAACCGGTTGCATGAGCTGAATCTGTGGCGTGAGGCGACGACCATTTATCTGACCACCGGCCATGGCGGAACCTCGCCGCAGGGGTTGGCGCTGGCAGCACACCAGCGCGGCTTTGCAGTCAGGCTGTGGCTGTCGGATATCCGTGTGGCGTTTCTGGATGGGGTACGCAGCACACACAAGCGGGAGGTCATTCAGCTGGTGGGGGATGATTTTCAGGCGCGTTGTGACCGTGCCGGGATTGTGACCGATGTCGGCAGTAAAAGCGTGGATGATCTGCGGCAGGCGCTGGCAGCGGGTTACCGCATTCTGCTGCTGATCAGTACCTGGCGGCTGAACCGTAACAAAGCACCACACTGGGTATGGCTGGTCTCGGTGGATGATGATTACGGTTATATCAATGATCCGGATGTGGATGCCGATTTAGATCAGGTGGTGACGGATAACCTCTATGTGCCGGTCAGTCTGGAGAATCTGGCGCGTATGATTCAGTACGGTGTTGCTCAGTACGGGGCGGCTGTATTGCTCTCCGGGTCGTTACTGCCGGGTCAGGATGCCGCGTGCACATAAGGCTCGGTGCGTTGCGGGTCGTACAGTTCATCAAACTGAGGTGCGCGCTCCGAACGCAGTGCCACCCAGCCGGCGACATCTTCGCGCCATTCTTCCATTGGCCGGATCAGCGGCGCTGCCAGCATTTTGGCTTCGGTGCCACGGGTCGCAAAGACCAGAACCTGTTCCACTTTGTAGGCCTGCAATGCCATGCCGGTTACTCCGTTATGCGTTTGTCTGCGGTGTGTCCGGGGCGAAATGCGGCTGCCACCGGGCTGCGTCTTTATACCAGAAATGCGACCGCCAGCCTACGGAAAGGGGAAGTGCCGGTCATCACAATTGCGCATAATTGGCGCGAAAAAACGTAACAAAAACAAAGGGTTCTGCTATATGCTGCACGAAAGTCCCGGATGGACTGCGCTGAATATTCTCCGCTGACAGCGACTTACTAATAGCCACCAAGAGATTCCCTATGCTGAACCTTGTCCGTTTCCCGGCCACTGCCCGGATCAGTGCTGCTGCGTTATTGCTGGCGGCTTCGTCCGCCGCATTGGCGATGTCACAACCACCGCAGTCGCTGAACAGTGAGATCGTATTGACCAACAGCACGCTGGAGACTCTGCAGGTAAGTCTGCAGGGTACGGCCAATGCTGAACTGCTCAGCGCTGAAGTACCGCCGCTGGCGACCCGTACGCTGGCTCGTCTGACCCGTGATGCTGCCACCGACAGCCGTCTGGTGCTTAACCTGAGTTCCGATGCGGATCAGTTGGTATTGCAGCAACATACTGCAGGCCTGAACGTCAGCTTTGCCGCCAGTGGTAATGGCTGGCATCTGACGGATCAGAGTGACGAGAATATTCATCGTCAGGCGGCCAGTATGGAAGGCCGCGCCGCCACGCTGGCGGTTAAGGGTGAGAACCTGAGCGACGGCGGTGTGATCCGTTATGTGCTGCAGGAACAGGATAATAAGCCTGTGGCCGCAGCCCCCGGCGATTTCAGCCTGCTCAGTTATAACATCTGGGCGACCACCATTTTCGGCTCGAAAAAAGTATCCACCCGTCTGACGCAAATGCCGGAAGTGATGGCGGGCTATGATGCGCTGGTACTGACCGAAGTGTTTGATCTGGCCGAAAGCAATGCGCTGCTGGATGAGTTGCGTGCTGAGTATCCGTATCAGACCAGCGATATTTTTAAACCCGGTAAGGTGCTGGGGTCCGGCACGCGCATTCTGTCGCGCTGGCCAATTGTGCTGGAAGACTCGCACGCTTACAGCGATTGTGACGGCATTCAGTGTGCGGCTACGCGGGGAGTGATTTATGCGAAGCTGAATAAACAGGGCAAAACCTACCATGTGTTTGCCACTCATACCCAGTCGTCCGATGACGATGCCAACCGCAATGCCCGTCTGGCGCAGTTGCAGGAAATGGGGGATTACATCCGCAGCCTGAACCTGCCTGCCGATGAGCCGGTGCTGATGGCCGGTGACTTTAACGTCAATAAAATCGGCCTGCCGCAGGATCGTGATTACCTCGAAGCCGTGCTGAATGCCCGCGAACCGCAGAATACCGGCCATACGCTGAGCTTTGATTCCAACACCAACCACTGGGCGGAAGCGCCGTATCTGGAATATCTGGATTACACTCTGGTCAGCAGCGTTAATCAGCCGGCAGTGAGTGCCACGCAGGAAATCATTGCGCCGCGTTCGCTGCAGGATAACCTCTGGGGCGAATGGGATTTATCGGATCATTATGCCGCCCGTGGCCTGTTCCGCTTTGATGACAGCAATGTCGTCCGCAGTGCATTTCCTTATGCCGGTGATGTGGTGCATCTGCAAACCGCCAATGGCCATTATCTGCGCGCCATGAGTGGTGGTGGCAGTTTTGTTTCGGCCGGATCATCACAGCCGGGTACCTGGGAAAGTTTTGTTCCGGCAACGCTGGCCAATGGCAAGGTGGCTCTGCAGGCGCGTAACGGAGGTTACGTCGGACTGGATTCTTACCTGCTGGGCACACTGACGACCGGGCACAGTAAAGAACGTGCAGCGGCGCAGTTTGAACTGGTAAACCTTGGTAATAACCGTGTGGCCCTGAAAGCCGATAACGGTAAATACCTGCGTGCCGATTTTGGCGGTGGTGCCGGTGCCAGTGCGGGTTCCGCCGATATTGGCGTGCACCAGACCTTCGTGCTGATTCGTCCCTGAAAAATAGCGTGAAAGAATAAAAAAACGGAGCGTCGGCTCCGTTTTTTTTATTGCCGTTGTTAAACGGTCTCAGTTTTTAAACGGTAACAGCCCACTGGCCTGTTGCTGATAAATAACCACCTGAGCGTCTTCTTCCTGAGCGAATTGTGCAACAGCCTGCTGGAATTCCGGGCGCATTAACCGGTGGTAACTGAAGGTGCTGACCGGGGTAAATCCACGGCTGATTTTATGCTCTCCCTGTGTTCCCGGATCAAAGCGCTGCAGATGATTTTTGATGCAGAATTCAATGCCCTGATAATAACAGGCCTCAAAATGCAGACCGTCGATATCCTGCTGGCAGCCCCAGTAACGGCCGTAGAGGGTCGTGTCATCAAAAAAATACAGGGCACATGCCAGGGGCTGGCCATCTTTTTCGGCCATGACCAGCAGCATTTGGCGGGATAAATGCTGGCGGCACAATTGAAAGAATGTTTCGTTTAAATAGCCCTGAGAACGGCGTCGCCAGTACGTTAACTGGTAACACTGATAAAAAAAGTGCAGATCGTCATTACGGATCTCATTGGCGGTTTTCTGTACGATTTTAATGCCCATATCCTGCAGGCGCTGGCGTTCTTTGCGCACATTTTTGCGTTTGCGGCTGGCAAACGACTGCAGGTAATGATCAAAGTCTGTATAGCCCTGATTAAACCAGTGAAACTGGCAGCCATGCCTTCTAACCGCAGCAATGTCGTTGTCTGGCTGTGGCCTGACGCACAGGTGATCGAGAAGTGGCCGGATTTGCGGATCAATAAAATTCAGATGCCAGCCGGACAAATGCTGCGCTGCACACAATGCCTGTACGGCCTGCACGGCACTCTGCCAGCACTGCTGTATGTCTGTTGCCGATGCCGCGTTATGCAACAGCCGCGGACCGCTGGCCGGTGTAAAAGGAACGGCCCATAACAGTTTGGGATAATACGCCAGACCATAACGCTGATAGGCCTCCGCCCAGCTCCAGTCAAAGACATATTCGCCATAGCTGTGGTCTTTGCGGTAGCAGGGAATAATCACGTCCGCTTCGCCCGCAGGGTTATACCGAACCAGATAAGAAGCCCGCCAGCCGCTGGTGTGTGTGGTCATACCGGTGCCAATGCAGTGGCTGTCTTCCAGCGCTGCCAGAAACTGATAATTCAGAAACGGATAATTTCCGGCGCTGTTCTGCTGCAGTACCTGCCATTGCGTTTCAGGAATGTCGTGGATGGTTGTGATCAGGCGGAAATCCGTCATTAAGAACAATCCGTTGAGTGTATTGGCTGTATCGCTGTGTCTGGCACAGAATATTTATTGGCGGTGAATGCAGTGACCTTATGCACTCTAAGGCCTATCATAACGACTGGATAATTACGCTGCTACGGAGGAAATTATGTTCCGTCTTGATGAACGACTGCAATCGGATACCACCCTGATTGGCCGCCTGCCACTGAGCCAGGTGTTGCTGATGAATGACAGCCGTTACCCCTGGGTCATTCTGGTGCCGGCCCGTAACGATGTCTTTGAAATTTACCATCTGTCTGAGGAAGACCGTATTCAACTGGCAAAAGAGTCCAGCTGGGTGCTGGAAAAACTGGCCGATCATTTTTCTGCCAAATCCATGAACGTCGCCGCTCTGGGGAATGTGGTGGCGCAGCTGCATGTGCACCATATTGCCCGCTTTGCCGATGATCCTGCCTGGCCAGGCCCTGTGTGGGGTCACAGCCCGGCGGTGCCGTACAGTGCCGCCGCGCTGGAAGAGCGGGTGCATGAACTGAAAAGTGTATTTTCCAGTCATTTTGTTGAAGATCTGCACGCCGAGGATGACGAAGAAAATAACGTTTACTGGTAATCACTGAGCCGGAGAGTGTTTATGATTGTGCTGCGCCGTTTTATGAATAATCCGCTCAGAAATTTTAATTATCTGATCGCCTGTGAAGAAACCCGTCAGGCCATCGCCCTTGACCCGCTGGATGGCGAAGGGATGGTGCAGCTGGCGGCAGAGCATGGGCTGGATATTAAGCTGATCGTGAATACCCATGAGCATCGTGATCATATCGAAGGCAATCCGGCAGTGCAGGCAGCAACCGGCGCCCCGGTCTGGGCGCACACCAATGCGCTGGGGAAAATTCCCAATCAGGCGCATGGTCTGAGTGCCGGTGATGTGATTGAACTCGGAACGTTACGGCTGAACGTGCTGTTCACACCGGGTCATACGCCGGTGCATTTATGCTTGCTGGCCGAGGTATCCGAACGCGAGCCGGTACCGGTTTTATTTTCCGGTGATACGCTGTTTAACGCCTGTGCGGGTAATTGCTACAACGGCGGTAATGTCGACAGGATGTACGACACCTTTGTTGCGCAATTACAGCCTTTGGCGGATGAAACCTTGCTTTATCCGGGCCACGATTATATGAAAAATAATCTGGCGTTTGCCCTCGACCGGGAACCGGGTAACGCGATGGCAGGCTATTGGGCTGATCAGGTATCGGCGTTTGCACCGGATGATATGCCGGTAATGACGCTGGGGCAGGAGCGTGAATACAACCCGTTTTTTCGCCTGCACGAGCCCCGGATCCGGGCACGGTTAAATGAGCAGTTTCCGCAGCTGGGCGAGGATGATCGTGATGTCTTCCGGGCGTTGCGCAGTCTGCGTGATCAGTGGTAAATGCCGGACTTTAATCCTGCTCAGAGCACGGTGCGGATTGCATTGGCAATCCCTTCACCCCAACGGGCATAGCCTTCGGCATTGGGGTGATAACCATCTTCCGCCATCCATTTTGCCTGTAACGGCAGCGACAGCTGTACATGGTGCCAACCGTGTTTTTTGCATAATTGCTGCATGTGTTTATCCAGTTGCCAGGCGCGCAATCCGAGAAAACGATTAAGCGGAGTGGGCAGTGCAGGGAAATTCTGCATGGGCGGAACCTGAGTAAAAAATACCGGAGTTTCTGCTGGTAAACGTGATCGTTCATACTCAATCAACTGGCAGAGCTGGTGTCGCCACTGGTGAGCAGGCGTCAGGCCGGTGGTGTCATTCACGCCCAGAGTTATCAGCAGCAGTGCGTTTTGATGTGGCGGTTGTTGTGGGGCCTGATCTTCTTCGGTAATGATTTCTTTCAGCTGCACTGCGCGCAGTCCGCTTTGTGCAATCGCCTGCCATTGCACGGCTAATTGTTCACTGGCCAGTGCCCGCGCAACGCAGGCGGTGAGGCCGTTATGTATGCTGTCAATGCCAACACCGGCGACGGTGCTTTCGCCAATATGGCGCAGCAGCAGGCTGTGGGCAGGCTGCTGCAATTTCGGCTCTGTACCGGCACGTATGCCGCAGGCTTCAGGCAGCCGCAAGGCGTTACGTTTTACGCGGTTTCCCTGATGAATAATCCAGGGTAATAACGGCAGCAGCGGCAGATAAAGCAAATAGCTGAACAGTAACGTCAGTCGTGATGTCATGGCGTATTTTCCAGAAGTCGGTGAATCCGTTGCTGCAGGGCAGGGATGGCTTCCTGCTCAAACCACGGATGTTTTTTAAGCCATAACTGGTTGCGTGGCGAGGGATGTGGCAAAGCAAAAAAATTCTGCGGAAAATCACGCCAGTGTGCAACGCGTTCACTCAGGTTGCGATGTTCATCGTGCAAATAATAGTTCTGCGCATACTGACCAATCAGCAGGGTCAGGCGGATATTGGGCATGGCTGCCAGCAATTGTGCATGCCACTGCGGCGCGCATTCTGAACGCGGCGGTAAATCGCCGCTTTTACCTTTTCCCGGATAGCAAAATCCCATCGGCATTATGGCCACGGCATTGTCGTCATAAAACACGTCATGGCTCATCCCCAGCCATTGCCGGAGCCTCTGGCCGCTGGCGTCGTCCCAGGGAATGCCGCTGTGATGAACTCTGGTTCCCGGTGCCTGGCCAATAATCAGCAGGCGTGCCGTAGCCGATGCGCGGACAACCGGGCGAGGCCCTAGTGGCAGGTGGTGGGCGCAGAGTCTGCAGTGGCGTATGTCGTTAAGAAGGGGGATCCGATCCGGCATGTTCAGCAATGACCACAGTGTTTATCGCTTGCGCGGTTGAGAGACGAAAACAGCAAGGCAAAAAAAAGCGACCGGTTGCCAGCGGTCGCTTAATCATGATCCGGTCAGTCCGGATGCGTATCAGCCATCACCACAAGACAATGGCTTACATTGCCATATCTTTCAGTTTTTTCAGTGGCAGAACTTTTACCTTGGTGCTGGCAGGCTTAGCTGCAACATCCATGGTTTCACCCGGACGGAATGGGTTCGGTACGTTCTTGCGGGCTTTCTGAGCTGGCTTCTTAACGGTCTTGATTTTCAGCAGACCTGGCAGGATAAACTCGCCTACGGCACGCTTTTTAACATGACGTTCGATCACCGCGGTCAGTTCTTCCAGTACGGTGTTAACGTCTTTACGGGCCAGACCGGTATTTTCAGCAATTTCATTCAGCAGTTGGGTTTTGCTGTATTTTTCGGTAATTGCGGTGGTCTTGCGTGCTACCGGAGCTGCAGCTTTAACGGCAGGTGCTTTAACAGCGGGAGCTTTAGCGACGGCTTTTTTCGCCGCTGGCGCTTTAGCGACGGCTTTCTTTGCAGGTGCTTTGGCGACGGCTTTTTTAGCCGCCGGTGCTTTGGCTGGTGCTTTAGCAACCGCTTTTTTCGCAGGGGCTTTTGCCGCCGGAGATTTTGTTGCAGCCATGGTCTGATCCTTTTGGTGTTGTTGTTCCGGGTTCGGGTTTCTCCATTGCAGGTTGACGCTGAACTGCTGCGTATTTTCGGAGAAACAAGAGAATTCTTATTTAAAAAAAAGGGTGAAGCAAGCACTTCACCCCTGTTTTTTAGGGGTTTTTCATCACAAAACGTGATTTGTGACTATCTGTCAGCATTTTCTGAAACATTTACCGGTCTTTTCTGCCACTTTCTTCTGGAGAGGCTCAGACACACATACCGCTATTGAACGCCGGGGTCCGGGTTGATCGCCCGCTGTAAACGGAACCCCGGCTGCAATTCCGGCGCAGTGTTTTACCCTCACCGGAGTTCATGATGGCGTTGGCGGTCGGTATCACCGCGGCTGATCAGCCCGGTTTCAGCAATACGCGGCATCGCCATTGCCGCAGCCTGTGGCTCAGGTTACACGAATCCGGCGGCTGAGGTATCGGATTGCCGCCAAAATCCGTTATACTGCCCGCCTTTTATTTCCGGCACGCCTTCTATATTCCGGCCCGTCGGCAACTTCATTGACGATTAGATGCAGGACCAAGCGATGCGCACACATTACTGTGGTGATATCAACGAAACCTTGATCGACCAAACCGTAACTTTTTCTGGCTGGGTGCACCGTCGCCGTGATCATGGTGGCGTGATCTTCCTGGATGTCCGTGACCGTGAAGGCATGGTGCAGGTGGTGTTTGACCCGGATACCCCGGAAGCCTTTGCCACGGCTGACAGTGTGCGTTCTGAATTTGTGGTGCAGATCACCGGTCGTGTCCGTGGTCGCCCGGCAGGCACCACCAACGCCAATATGAAAACCGGCATGATCGAAGTGCTGGGTAAAGAAATCAACATCCTGAACAAAGCCGCAACTCCGCCGTTTCCGCTGGATGGTTACGCCGATGTGGGCGAGGATGTGCGCCTGAAGTACCGCTTTATGGATCTGCGTCGTCCGGAAATGCAGGACAAGCTGCGTTTCCGTTCCAAGGTCACTTCCCATGTGCGTCGTTATCTGGAAGCCAACGGTTTCTGGGATTTTGAAACCCCGATTCTGACCCGCGCCACGCCGGAAGGTGCGCGCGATTATCTGGTGCCGAGCCGTACTCACGAAGGTTCGTTCTTCGCGCTGCCGCAGTCGCCACAGCTGTTCAAGCAGCTGCTGATGGTCGCGGGGTTTGACCGCTACTACCAGATTGCCAAGTGTTTCCGTGATGAAGACCTGCGTGCTGACCGTCAGCCTGAATTCACCCAGATTGATATCGAAGCGTCTTTCATTAACGAAGATGACATCATGGGTATCGCACAGGGCATGATTAAAGAAATCTTCCAGCAGGAGCTGGGCGTGGATCTGGGCAGTTTCCCGCGCATGCCGTATTCCGAAGCCATGAGCCGTTATGGTTCAGACAAGCCGGATATGCGCATTCCGATGGAAATTGTTGATGTTGCCGAATTCCTGCAGGACATCGATTTCAAAGTATTCTCCGGCCCGGCCAAAGATCCCAAGAGCCGCGTGGCTGCCCTGAAAGTACCGGGCGGTGCTGAACTGTCCCGTAAACAGATCGACGAATACACTCAGTTTGTCTCTATTTACGGTGCCAAAGGTCTGGCGTGGATCAAAGTCAACGAACTGGAAAAAGGCGTTGAAGGTCTGCAGTCTCCGATCATTAAGTTCATCGGCGACGACAACACACTGAAGATCATGGAAAAACTCGGTGCGAAGAACGGCGACATTGTGTTCTTCGGTGCGGATAAAACCAAAGTTGTGTGCGATGCACTGGGTGCACTGCGCTGCAAGATCGCCGCCGATCTGAACATGTACACCTGTGAGTGGGCGGCGTTGTGGGTGGTGGATTTCCCGATGTTCGAAGAGAACGACGACGGCAGCATCACCTCTCTGCACCATCCGTTTACCGCCCCGATCTGTTCGCCAGAAGTCATGGCCAAAGAACCTCTGAGTGCGTTGTCCCGCGCGTATGACATGGTATTGAACGGCGTTGAGCTGGGCGGTGGTTCTATCCGTATCCACGATCAGGATATGCAGCAGGAAGTGTTCCGTGCACTGGGTATTTCGGAAGAAGAGCAGCGTGAGAAATTCGGCTTCCTGCTGGATGCGCTGAAATTCGGTGCGCCACCGCACGGTGGTCTGGCGTTTGGTCTGGATCGTCTGCTGATGCTGATGACCGGTGCTAACTCCATCCGTGAAGTGATTGCCTTCCCGAAAACTCAGTCAGCGGCCTGTGTGATGACTCAGGCGCCGGGTGAAGTGAGCAGTGCGCAACTGCGTGATCTGCACATTAAGCTGCGTGAAAAAGCGAAACCGGCTGCGGCGGAGTAATTTCCCGCCAGCATAAAAAACGGGAGCTTCGGCTCCCGTTTTTTATTGGTCAATCATTGCTGCCGGTGCATCTGTGCGAGCAGCTTGTCCTTTTCTTCCCATATTTGTGTCACCCATTGCTGGATTTCGAGGCGCAAAGCATCATCATTCTGATAATCGCCTTTGCTGAAATGCTCCGGGATGGGTTGTTCCTCAATCCGGATAACCGCGTGCTTAAAGCGTCCGCACATCATGTCCCAGAACGTTGGAATGCCCTGCGGATAATAAATGGTGACGTTGGTTAAGGCGCTGAATTTATCCCCCAGAGCCTGAATGGCAAACGCCAGGCCGCCCGCTTTGGGTTTCAGCAGGTACTTGAATGGTGATTGCTGGTTGCGATGCTTTTCGCGGGTAAAACGCGTGCCTTCAAGAAAATTCATCACGCTGGTTGGAGTCCGCGAAAATTTTTCGCAGGCTTTTTGGGTTTCTTTTAAATCATCACCGGCTTTTTCCGGATGCTTTGCCAGAAACTGTTTGGAATAGCGGCGCATAAACGGGAAGTCGAGTGCCCACCAGGCCTGCCCGACAATGGGTACGTAGGCCAGTTCTTTTTTAATAAAGAATTTCAGCAGCGGAACCTTGCCATGATAAATCTGATACAGAACAAAAATATCCACCCAGCTCTGATGATTGGCGCTGAGCAGATACCAGTCATTTTTCCCCTGGCGCGACAGTCCGCTGATATCCCAGCGCACGCGGTGAATATGATTCAGCCACCACAGAATACCGGCCAGCCAGAGTGTGGCGATGGCGGTGATCACCGGATTGGCCAGTTGTTGTGCCTGCCGTGCGGGCAGGATGATACGCAGCAGGATAAACGCATAAAGAAATACGCCGAGAAACAGCGTATGAATGAGCAGGGCAAACGAGCTTATGATGCCGATGCCGGTTGAAATCAATAATCGGGTAAAATCAGTCGATGGTGTTGCCTTGCTCACATTGATATCCGTGTTCCGGTGGGCTGTTAACGTGTGAGCTATGTTAGATAAAGAGCGCTGAGGCGGCAATATTGGGTTTTGTAAGGGATGGTATGTTGCGCCGGCTGAACAGCCGGTGATGCTTTGAACCGGTTATTTAACAGCCGTCAGGATCGTTGTCCTCAATCGTGCGGGCAGGGCTGTTTTCCATAAAAATCTGTTCCTGTCCGTAGCTGTCAGGAAAATACGCCAGGTTGATGATGACCTGCTCATAAAGCCAGTAAAGAGCGTCTGTTTCTTCTACCCGGTAACGTTGCCGGTAACGGTATTGCAGCCAGCCATCATGCAGTTGCCACTGATCAAACTGACCACTGCTGTGCCGCAGGCATATGGCTCCGTCCTGCTGTTGATAGAACAGCACTCTGTCCAGTTGCCAGCCGAGTCCACCAATTTTTTTCAGACGGAAGCGTCCGTCAGGATATCGCGCTGACGGACGGTCATCGCCGTGAATATCAAGTCTTAACTGCTGACCATTTCCCAGCGGAATGTGTGGCAGTTGCCGTATGGGGTTTGTGACTGTGCGATCCGGCTGGTTCAGCCGCAGGGATGCATAGGGTTCACCGCGCTGCGACTTTTCCCACTGCTGGCAATGAATCTGAACCAGATATGCACCCATAATGTATTTCCGCTGACTGAACGTTAAGGAGTATCAGAGCGCATGTTAGCAGAAAGTACAGAGGTAATAGCAAGCCAGGCTTTATGGGCCGGGCTTGCAGCAATGCAGGCTCAGTGTTCCGCTACCGTGATCGCCGCCGGTGAGGCGTCTTTCAGGGGTTTGTAGGCCAGTTTGCCGTGCATGGTACGGGCATTTTCTGCCGGGAGATCGTAGGCAAAGCTGAACAGATCGCAGCTGTTGCAATAATGGCTGCCCTCCATCTGAGTGCCAGTCATGCCAATAACGGTATCGAAAATAAAATCGTTGGGATAATACTGGCTCAGGTTGTGACGCAGCGCGGCGGTTTGGTTGGTCTGTATTTGCTGATAAGCCGGAGATAACCAGATCAGCGCCGGAGACTCGACCATGTCGTAAGAGAAGTTGGCACTGGAATGTCCAACACCACGTTCGATGTCTTCAGAGTGATCGGCAAAGTAGAGCAGGCCGCCAATGCCATTTTCCCCGAGTGCGTTTTGCAGCTCTCCGATCAGCGTGCTGACGACATAGTCGTTGTAGAGAATGCTGTTATCATAACACTCGCGGGAATGACCGAGACCACCTTTAAAAATATGTGAATACAGCGCATCCATCGCTGACACTTCGTAGCGTTTAAACGCTTCCGGATAGCGCTCACAGTAATCGGTATGGTTGCCCATGAGGTGAACAAAAATCGCCTGATTTTTCCCGGCATCGCGCTGCGCCAGAATATCTTTATAAAGCGGCAGAAGAACCCCGTCCGGCTGATGATTTTTGTGTGACATGCTGTGGAATTCAATATCAAACGTCAGCTGAACATCCTGAGCCTCTTTGGCGATCAGACCGAGAATCATATCGTAACTGTTGGACAGTGGCTGATTGCCCAGCCAGTGGGTCATGAAACCGGCTTCATTCATTAATTCAACAATGCCGGGTGACTCGGTATAGGAGGTATTGTTTTTCTGATTGGCCGCCGTCAGCGCATGCGACAGCGCCGCCATTGTGCCCGGATAATTGGAGAAAGAATTATCAGCAATAAACAGGTTGCCCTCATCTTTCAGGCGCTGCAGGTTAGGGGTGGTGTCCAGTTCATAACCGTAGACCCCCATATGGTGTTTATTCAGTGATTCACCGACAACCACAACATAGACTTCGCCTTCACCCTCTTTGCTGATGCGGTAGTCTTTTTTGATATTTCGCTCGCTGAATTGCGCCATGCGCTCTTTGGTTGTGGCCATTTCTTTCTGATAGCTGACGTAAACATCCACCGGGTAGGTAAATAAGCCTTTTTCCAGCGGTGCAAGGGCAATCATCAGTATGCTCAGCAGGAAATAAGTCGTGGCGGTTTTGACTGGCAGTACTTTACGTTCATTGCCGACATTGTGTTTAACGATCCAGACAAGGAGGGCGATGGCCAACAGCAGTGGGATGATGGACATTACGGAGGTAAAGCTGGCCAGATATTCACCGGCTTCTGCACGGGTGGTTTGAAACACAGCAATAAAGCTGTCTTTATTCATCGCACCACCGACAACCTGATAATGCAGCAGGTAGGTCAGAGGGCCGAGCAGTGGCAAAGCGATGATCAGAAATCCGGAAAAACGTCCGGCCAGAGAGCGCATTGGCAAGGCCATAAACAGGCTGGTTGCGGCAGCAAAAATCAGCAGATCGGTAACGGCACCGTAGGGATAAATTTTGCCAACAGAAATAACAGACAAAACCACGCTTAACAGTGCAAAGGCAAACATAAACCGGCTGGCGCGGGGTTGGTTCAGAACGGTTCCGCGCCTGATCAGCTGGGTCCAGATATACACAGTGAGACCAATAAACAGCAGCTTAACCGGAATTAAAGGGAATAACGCGGACATCGCACCTCCTTGTATTGACAGGATTGTCCTTAAACGGGCAAATGGGCGCGCAATGTAATAAAAATGTCATCGTATTGCAAAGAAATGACTGTTCAGATTCCGGGGCTAATCGGCCTTTTCCTGTTCAGCGGGGATTCATAAGTGGCTGACACCTGGCTCCCACGCTCTGCGTGGCAGCTCTTGCTGACGCAGCTGCATTCTCACGCAGAGCGCAGGAACGAGGAATAAAAAACCCGGCAATTGCCGTAATGCTGTTCACTTAAGCATTTGAAGCACGAACGGGCTTTTACGAAAATCCGGTATCAGAACCCTGATGCCGGATTTTTTTAGCATTTTCAACAGTCCCTGCTTGATCTGAGTGACCTGTTCAACTTCTCTGACCTTTCTACCTTTACCCAAAATATCCCTGTCGAGTGGGTCGAGTCGGCTCTGCAACTTTCCGCACAAGCCAGCATT
>JAJOJJ010000028.1 GCA_021208685.1 Saccharospirillaceae bacterium | reverse complement strand
ATTAATTTATGCCAATGCCCGTTACCTTGATCCGGACACCGGGCGGTTCCTGAGTTTTGACCCGTTTGAGGGCTATGACGATAAGCCGGTGAGTCTGAATAAGTACCTGTATGCGTATCAGAATCCGCTGAAATACACCGATCCGGATGGGAAATGCGCAGAGCCTTTAACTTTCACATTATGTGCTATCGGGGTCACCACATTAGCCGCTACCTCTTATGATTATTTTACGACAGATCGAAGAGAACAGGCCTACGCGGAGATCCGGCCAGAATCCATAGGAACGGGTGTTCTTACAGAAGCCTATGCCTTCAGCCAGTCAGCAGCCAATACCTTAACCGGTGGATATTTTGATGCTGTCCGCAGTAATACGGTCAAAGAACACACACTGGAGAACGTACTCCCCGTTGATGCTGCAGAAAAAGCTTATACGGAGTTCACCAGAGAAGGAGGAGACCCTGTTCTCGCAAGCCTTTACACCGCCAAAGCGCTTGGGCAAACTGCCGGGCTTGGATTGGTTGCTGCAGGAGTAAAAAGTCCAGGAACAGCTAGGCCGCAAACTGTTGTTGAAAGCGCAACCACGGTAGAAACCAAGGCTGTGGCGCAGGTTGATGGAACAGTAGTGAGTCGGGCAGTATCGACTGAAACAGAAGTAGCGGCAGGGGTCTCGCTTACACAGAGGGGAACTGGTGGGCAAGGCTACCGAGTTAACGACTCTGGGTCACATGGAGAGTTGTCCCCTGCTTCGAATAGAGCCCCAGGAAATACTAATGTCGCCTCTGACGGCAGAGTACAGTCACATCACCCAATCCAACAGAAGTGGGCGAAACAAAACGTGCCTGGATATAACCCAAACGAAGCGCCAACAATTTTGCTTAAGACAGGAAAGGGAGATCCGCATGCGCTTATTAATGGGATGCAGCGTAGAAGCGCTAATGGGGTAGGAAATACACTGAGGCAGGAGTTTGATAGAGGCTACCGCCAGATGATTGATGCGGGTGTTGACCCCAAGGCAGCACAAAGAGTTATGAAGAAAAACTACCAATACTTTGAGGGCCTCGGTGCGCCTCTTAATTGACAAGAGTTAATTATATGGAAAATAATCAAACCATGCCTTTTGATGACAATGAATTGTCTCGTATCCGGAACGAATACGCATCGTATTTGGCTGGTATTGAAATACCAACATCTCTAATCGAGATATGGGAAAGGAATAATGGATTCTATCTCGATAGTGTTGAATTTTATTCGTCGAAAAATATTCTAGCCAGAAATGAGTTGCTAGAAGTTCGAGACTTTTGTCCGAACTATATTGCGATTGCGAATGATACAGGAAGCCGAGTTGCATTGTTAAAGGGTGAAAAGGATGCTGATACGGTTTGCCTGAATTACGCAGGCTCAATGGCTGAAATGGAAATGGAGAATACAAAACTTTCTGTTAAGCAATGGATAGAAAAAGGGTGTCCGTTCGAACTTGATAAGTACACTGAGATTTCTGCTGTAAAACCTGTAGTTATTAAACTGGATACTGTCCCGAGTTCAGGCATTAAAGGGCTTATGGAAATTAGGAAGCTTCTTGGTTTGTCTATACCTCTAGGGGAGCTTCGTTCTATATCTGATGCGCTTCCCTATGAGCTTTGCTCGACCACTTACATCAAGGCTTTGAGATTAGCTTCCAAAATCAATGAGAATGGAAAGATTATTAGCATTTGGAGTAAAGAGTTTCCTTCCGCTGAGTTACCGCTGAAAAACCTTTTTGATAATTAAATCAAAAGCCACCAAAAGAGCTACTTGTAGTGATCCAATGATTTCGAACACCCAGATAGGTGGTAACCTTGCCACCAAAGAGTTGTTCGATGAAGAAACAACATTATTCCTTTACTTCTGAATTAAAGCTGGGGAGGCTGTTCAAAATTCTGTGTCAGCGAGTTACAGATCAATATGAGCTGTAATCCCCCCGAAAAATAATCGAAGTTTTCAGTAGAGACTTTTATGATGAAAACCCAAGGAGTCTCTTATGAAGCAATCCAAGTTCACCGACAGCCAGATCATTGCCATCCTGAAGCAGCATGAGAACGGGGTTCCCGTTGCTGAACTGGCACGAGAACACGGGGTCAGTACCGCGCTGATCTACCAATGGCGATCCAAATATGGTGGTATGGACGCCGCTTTGATGAAGAGATTAAAAGAGCTCGAAGCTGAGAATGCCCGGCTTAAAAAAATGTACGCCGAAGAACGTTTGAAGGCCGAGATCCGTCAGGAAATCATTGAGGGAAAGTACTGAAGCCATCTCAACGTCGAGAGATGGCTCAGGCCGTCGTCAGAGAGCGAGGCGTAAGCGTCCGTGTGGCATGCCAATGCTTAGGGATCAGCGAGACCTGCTACCGCTACCAGAAAACGCTCTCGGGCGAGAATCAGCAGGTTGCAGATTGGTTATTGAAGCTTACAGCGACTCATAAGCGCTGGGGTTTTGGACTGTGCTTTTTGTATTTGAGAAATGTCAAAGGCTGTAGCTGGAATCACAAGCGCGTGTATCGCATTTACCGCGAGCTTGAGCTTAATCTGCGCATCAAGCCAAGACGCAGAATTAAACGGGATTATCCCGGTGAACTGGATGTGCCAAAGGCTCCCAACCAGGTTTGGTCGATGGACTTTATGTCAGATCAATTAGCTTCGGGAAAATCGTTCCGTACGTTCAATGTACTGGACGACTACAACCGAGAGGGCTTGGGAATCGAAGTTGATACTTCACTGCCTGCCACGCGCGTTATCCGAGCACTGAATCAGATCATTGAATGGAGAGGTAAGCCAGCAGCGCTTCGTTGCGATAATGGACCGGAATACATCAGCCAAACACTGATCGACTGGGCCAATGAGCAACGAATTACCTTGCTGTACATCCAGCCGGGAAAGCCCACTCAAAACGCCTATATAGAACGATTCAATCGAACAGCCAGGCATGAGTGGTTGGATATGCATGAATTTACGAGTATTGCTCATGCACAGTTTCTGGCGACAGAATGGCTGTGGCAATACAATAACGAACGACCTCATTCATCACTTGGCGGGGTACCACCGAAGTCATTGATGAAGAGTGCTTGATCCTCTACTGAATCGTTCGATTAAAAATGGGGGGATTACAGAATCCCTTCAATCAGACTCAGCTGAACTGCTTTGACTTTAAATTCATTTGAATACTGCCAGGTCTTTCTTGGCTGAGTATATTTTGGCATTGGGCACCTCGTCTGTTTGACTTTGGTGCCCGTTAAAGCGGGGGAAGATCAGTGAGCGCTTTGAGCGCATTGTTAGGCGAAATTGACGAACCCATATAGTTGACTGCATGTGCATAATTTTTGCCTGCTGTATGAACTAGCAAAGAGTGACAATTGCTGCAGTAATCATCGGCATATTTTTCTGGAAATTCAAACATCAGTACCGCTGCTTTGAGCTCTGAATTTGAAAAGCCTTCAGATTTTAGTATTTCTATAAAACGCAGCTTTAAGGAATTCAATGCAGCTTTCAGTGGCGCGATTTCAGAGAACCGCTGTGGGCAGGGCTCGTCTGCAAGGAGATTAATAAAGACTGTTTCTTCTGCATGTGCTTTTGCTGCTTTTTTCAGATGTGGATGCACATACGACAAGCCGCTCACAGCGTGGTGCGCGATGCTGTGAGATACGCTGCTTAGCCGTTTACACGAAGCCATGAGATTTTGCCTAACGTTTGGTTAAGGGGCGGGCTTTAGCCCGTCCCAGTGAGCGAAGCGAACGGTTTGAACCAATTGTTATGCATGTTTCTCTTTCTCAGCGTCTACAGCGGAACGCCACAAAACTAGATTAGGTAGCAACGCGCTAAGCGTAATTTCACTCGTGTTTTGCAGCTTCGCGAGTACGTTACTCAACGGATATTCCTCTGTGCCTGCAACCTCAAGTACGATTTCTTGAGTTTTTTCTGCCAACTCATTTTGTGTTGGTTGACCCACCCATTCAGCAGAATATTTCCACCAGTTGGCAGCGGCATTCACTACCGCAACGAAGGTTAGTCTGTCCGACTGCCGGGGGCCAATCTCAAAGGCACGATATTTTTTAATGCCTGTAAGCGTAAGGGTTTCAGTTAAATATTGTTGTATGGCCGAAAAGCCAGCTCCTATGAAGTATTCTCCTCGATCTGTCAGTCCGTCTGAATCTGGATCAACTGATGCAGCAATTAAGCGGCTGATTTCAAAGACCTTTTCATCAATGGTATTTAGCAGTTCAGTTAATAGTCGGAGCTCACCGTCTGCATATTCATCACTAATTTTCAGATACATGCAGAGCTACTCTGTTTATGTATAACGCCTAAATCAGGTGCACCGTAGGCGTCACCTGGATTTACTTGTTATGGCCGGACTATTTGTTTAGCACATTCATTGCTATTTCGTTGCGCTGCATAAATCCAACACCATCATCAAGTAGCTTTTGGTGAATTTCTTTTCTAACTGACTTAACTTCATTGTTTTCGATTGTGAAGTAATCGATATAATTGTTATTAATAAGCTCAGCGGTACTTTTACTGAATCCGTTTTGAATCATAGATATAGTAGATTCATCTGTTGTACCGTATTTGACTAGCTTGTAAAAGTTTTCATCTATTAACTCACTATCAAAAAGGATGTCTAGATATTGAAAAATATTGTAATCAACAAAATCTTCTTCCTCTTTAATTCTAACAATCGCCAAGTTTACTTGTTCATCTTTAGACTTTCTTGAGATATATGTAAATAACTCTCTATAAGAGTCGTCTTTTTTTACATCTCCCCAGCTTCCAACGAAAATTGGAGTGCTCTCTGGGAGTTCACTCCAGAATTTTAAAAAACGTCCAATCATCACACCCATTGGGGTGTTTTCAATATTCCAATCTAGAAACATTGCGTAAAACGTTTGCGCTTTGTCGTTTTTTAATCGAGTTAAGCTTTTATCTCTGTTTTTGCTATTATTTTCAATATTCGCTACAAATGCCTGATAAATAACAGACATAAGTGTATTTGAATCTTTTATTCTTCCATTTTCTTGTAAGTGAGAATTTAAAAACTGCTCAATTCTTTCTTCACATTCAAAAACATTGATCTCAGTTATGTTGGATTCAAGCAACCTTTTCCCTATATCTGTTTTTGCAATTTTATAAGTATTACTTGATATTATCCCTTCCTCGATATTCCCAAGTCTTGTTATTGCAAGTTCATATTCTTTTCTATTGTCATCATTTATTTTCGTTCCATTGATTAGCACATTTTCAACTACATCTTTATTCTTTTTACTCTCCTGCATCACTTTTCTAACAAAATTATTTATATTTGCCACGCTAGGAAAGTAATTATCTGTGGCAATAATATGTATTTCAGGAACAAGCTTCTCAAGAGATCCTAATTGAGGATTAGCAAAAACATCATTAAAACGGCTTACTCTTCCAATTAAATTTCTGAATTGTGAATGACGCAAATGCTCCAAACCTTTCCGAATGTCTAATAAGAACATTTTTTCAACAGGCAGATTAACACCCTCAAGTAATGTTGAGCTTGTAATTATATATTTTACTTCATCGCATTCACGATATATGTATTCTACATACTGTCTTATCGCTTCAGGCATGGAACCATGATGGTATACGACACCCTTGCTTAGACACTTAAGAAGTAAATATTTCTCGTCGCTAAAATCACTAATTTCCTTTATTGCTGCGTTAACTATTGCCGAAGAGATTTTAGGTAGTTTTTCTGCCAAGATTTTAGCAAAAATCTGAATATGTTTTGGTCTATTAAAATAAATTACATTTTTATCAGATGAACGATTGACTATATATTCTACTTCGTCAAGATCATCATTGTTGTATGGGAAAAAATCATTTATCAGTGGGTCATATAGCTTGTGTGTTTTTTCGCCGTTTCGATAATCGCTAATAAAAACATTCTCTGCTTTTACATATTCATCCACTTTGAAAGAAAATGTTGATAGTTCAACATCCTTTAAATTTATATTTTTAGGGTCTTCAAGGAAAGGCGTAAGAAACTTAAAAGCGGTGTCTCTATTTCTGTAATGTAATACTCTCAATGTTGAAGCTAATAATGTACTTCGACTTCCTTTTTCTAGTATGTTGTGTGCTTCATCTATAAATACAGTGTCTAAATAAAAATCCTTTTGCTTATTGATAAGCCTGCTTAATCTCTCTTGAGTTAATATGTATAGTGATGAATCGTTATCTTCACTATACATATCTGGATGGGTTATAATTTTATTAATCCACCCTGAGTTAGATTCTAAAACCCTCCTTTTTGTTTGAGCAAGTAGTGACTTAGAAGGAACCAGAATGCATATTTTTTTACCAGTCTCTTTTTGTATAGTTGATATTATCAGTTCGGATTTTCCATATGATGTAGGTGCAACAACTGTCGTTGTAGCATCAATTTTTTCAAGATGAAAATTGTTCAGAACAACCTGCTGTTCTGTTTGTACAATTTCTCCGACCCTGAAATTGTCAATAAAACTTTCTATTATTGTCGGGTAAAATCCATCTTCTTCTTGCCCTATGTTTTGACTTTTTTCTATTCTTTTTAAAAGATCAGCTACTGGTGTAATACCTGTGTTAATGCATATATCATAAAGTGGTTTGAAGTCATTTTTATTGATTGCGTAAAGCAGTGCAATCTTATATCCAATTTTATTTAGAGTTCTATCACCTTGGTTGGAAAAAAGAACAGAAATTGATAATGCTTTTTCAATTTCATTTTGAGATAATTCTCGATTGAACAAAAACTTCTCATATAAAGCTTTAAATGCATTAAACTGTTCACTAAAGGATGTGTGGGTAAGTCTATTATAAGTAAGCTCCTTCATTTTACACAGCCTCAAGCCTTAGGAAGTCAACAATACTTTCGTGTGTTTCTTTTTGTATTGATAGAACAATTCTATTTCTGAAAATTGACTCTTTTACTAGCTCTTCATGCACATCTTTAGCTGGTTTAGCTGTAATCTTTGTACCCAATGGCTCAAATAGATTTGAAACTAGGATGACATTTTTGTCTTCACTACTTGCACGTCCTTCAGCTGCACTACTACCATAATCAGAATCAAGTATGTTGATTAAAGTATCTTTGTAATCGCTTGTGTCTTGAACCGATGCGCGGACATGATTTATTGCATTAAGCCAATATTGAGTTTCTTGTTCATTCAATCGTTTAACCAGATCACTTTTTGCAGTATTTAATAAATCTTTAGTTGTTCCATCATGATCTTTATTTTTATGTAGATTCCCTGACTTTACCTCCGTGATCCAAACACTATTTTCCACAGAATCATATACTATGAGATCAAACCCTTTTTTTATAGATTTTTCTTCAAGATTAAAAAACGCAGATGATATTTTTAAACTCTCATATGATTCAGTTATTAACAAATGCGCTAGAAATTCGCCGATCATACCTTTTTTCGTATTTTCAGTTTTTGAATCATAGCGATTCAAAAAAGATTTTAATGTTGGTTTGTAACCATACAAAGCAGTTTTTGAATGAGCACTACCATGACAGATAGAAGTCAAATTCCTTCTAATAATATCTTTTAGCTCATCAGAAATATGATGTATGTGGAATAAACCATATGAGTCATGATTTACAAAATCCACTCCATCAATAGTCTTGCTCATATACTTTCCTAGTATAAAAAATGATTAAAATATTTGGGATTTATCAGGCTGGGTTGGCCATAACAGTTTATTCGTAGGCGTGCTCGTTTCCACACCTTCATTGGATTTTAAGTTCCGAGTCTAACCGACTGTCACCGTTACGAAAAGCATCAAAAATGACACCACTATCAGGATAAAAACGCGCAAGCACGCTTTCGCACCACAATCATCTTTACACTTTGCGCACTATCATTTCTGACAATCTCGTAACTCATTGATTATACAACCCATATTTTTGGCTTTGGTGTCAATTCGAGCATGTACATCTTTACACTCGTGCCTAAACGCGCATTGATTTCACAAAACACTTAAATATACTGTTTTTATATACAGCATTTCGAATGAGGTATTGATATGGGTAAAAGCCCCTTCCTGAATGATATTCGTGCGTTCATGCGCCTGCGTGGAATGAGCCTACGTACCGAGCATACTTACATTTACTGGATCAAGGATTTCATCCGTTTTCATCGTCTCAAACATCCGGTGACGCTGGGCGGCGATGATGTCATGGCCTACCTGAGTTATCTTGCTGGAAAGCGTAGCGTCGCGATTAATACGCAGAAAATCGCACTCAATGCACTGGCATTTTTATACAATCAGTTTTTGCAACAACCATTAGGTGACCTGAATTTTACCTTTGCAACCAAGCCAAGGCGTTTGCCTGAAGTGCTCAGTACATCAGAGGTTGCCGCTATTCTGCGCGAGCTTTCAGGGCGCGATAGGCTGATTTTTTCCCTTTTGTTTGGTTCTGGTCTTCGTATTACGGAATGCCTGCGCTTACGCGTAAAAGACTTTAATTTTTCTCATGGAACATTGACGGTTCATGATGGCAAAGGCGCTAAAGACCGGGTAACCATTCTGAGCCCTTCATTACGCCCCGCCATTGAAGCAGAGATTCGCAACGTGCTTCGATTACAGGAATCCGATAATCAACAAGGCATCGGCCCTTCTATTCCGGGAGTACTGGCCAAAAAATATCCTTCTGCTTATCGGCAAGCTGCCTGGATGTTTTTGTTTCCGTCATCCGGTTTATGTATTCACCCTATAACAGGTACTCTTTGCCGACACCATTTGCATGATTCTGTTCCTCGGAAAGCACTGCGTCAGGCGGTTATAAAATCCGGACTTACCCATAAGCGCATTACCTGTCACACCTTCCGGCACAGTTTCGCAACCGAACTGCTTCGTACTGGTCGCGACATACGCACAGTTCAGGAATTACTGGGGCATTTTGATGTGAAAACAACCCAGATTTATACCCATGTTATTGGCCAGCACTTTGCAGGTACATCAAGTCCACTGGACGCTATTGCATACCGTTGAAAGACTTGCAGCCCCCTGTCAGCGCATTCAGGCCTGCGCCTTTTCCTCACGCAATTTCTGCCGGATTCCCATCCACAGTTTTCCGAAGTGGTTATGCCCGCGCATATCGCGACCACTGCCCCAGAAATAGTCGTAGTTGCTGAGTTCGGCTATTTCAATGTCGCCGCTTTCCATCAGCGCAGCATCGACTTCCGGGTATTGGCGGCATTTTATGTAACTGCCGCGGGTCATGTAGGTAACGGTGTTTTTCTTCCAGTCTTTGCGGCGTTTTTGCCAGCGGCTCTTTCCCAGTTTTGCTGCTTCTTTTGCTGTGGCAGCGGTACGGATTTTTTCGCGGTAGGTGGCGTCTTCAAATTTCATGGCCTGGTAATAATGCTCCACCGTCGGCCACTGCGCGCCGTCGAGTTCAAACGCAAAAAGCGCATACGACGATAACGGGTTGCTGGCGTCGGTTCGGGAAACCGGGAAGCGCTTTTTGTCTTTGTGCTCAAATAACATAAAAATTCAGATTCCGATGCAACAGGAAGGTGGAAATCCGGGCACGCTACCGCCCTTCCTTGTTCGCGCCATAACAGGACTGGCAGGGTTTGTTTTACGCGATGATGTTCAGGGCGATTGGGCATCCATTCCGCTGCTCTGACGAGCGGACAGGTTCAGCTTTCCCTGCTTTGGGCTGAGCCTACCCGACTTTTTTCTGAGGCTCAACTAACAAAACGCTGATCAATGTTTGTCCGTGCGGCGCATCTTATCGTGCAATTTGGCCGATTTATTCAAAACACCGTGGGCTATTTGCGCTGTACTGGCGGTGCTTTGAATACAACGGAGGTTTTATGATGATTGAATCGGCAAGTTTTACGGTAGTTACTCCCCTTCTGGCGGAGGCACGCCGCTTTTACGGGCAGCATTTTGCGGCCCGGCCACTGTTTGACTGTGGCTGGTATGTGGTGCTGCGCCTCAGTAACGGGCAGGAGCTGTGCTTTATGGAGCCACAGGAGGGTATGGTGCCGTTCAGTGGTGGTATTTTTCTGAATATCCGGGTGGAAGATGCCGACGCCCTGCACACAAGCTTAACGGCTGCAGGGCTGGCGGTGGCGATTCCGCTGGATGATCACCCCTGGGGTGACCGCGGTTTTGGTGTGGTCGATCCGGCCGGGGTGATGGTGTATTGCCATCATGCCATTGCGCCTGCGGCGGAGTTTGAGCCGTTCTTTCTGCCGCAGGATTAAGACGCAGAATCAGCCATCGCGATCAGTGGATTAAACCAGGGTAAAGGCATCCGGCGCGCTCAGACGGGCCAGATTGTTGGCCCGCTGATCGTTGCCATTATTGTCTGTCCGCAACATGACCGGGGTGCATCCCAGCCAGCGGCGGATATCACGGCTCATATGAGCCTGATCGGCAAAGTGGTATTGCGCCGCCAGTGCGGCCAATGGTTCATCACTGGCGGTTATTGCGCGCGCAACGGCGCGGATGCGGGCCAGTTGTTGCCAGTAGCGCGGTGGCCTGCCGGTGTATTCCACCAGCAGGCGGCGCAGGTTGCGTTCGCTGCGCGGCCAGCCTGTTGATGTCAGGCGGCGCGGACAACCACCACCGGAGTCTGCGGACTCTGCGAGGAATTCATGGATCCATGGCGGGGGCGTGATCGCGGTGTTGTTGAGGTGTTGTTGCAGGTCATGAAGCAGTGTATCCGCGCTGGCGTGATTGCTTTGCGGTTGAGTGTGCTGCAGGTACGACGCTGACCAGTGTTGCAGATGGTGGTCGGTACGCAAGGTTTCCGCTGTTGCTTGTTCCCATGAAAATGTCACGCCCGGGGCCAGCCTTACGCCCACAAAACGGGTCGTGGTCTGGCATTGTATACGGCGCGCTGTGTCATCCAGTCCGCTGCATAACAGGGTTGCGGGCTGGCCTTCCGGCATGATGGCAATGACATCACGGCAACCATCCGGCCAAATAATGTCTGTCCCTGCTGGCAGTTCGGCTGACCAGCTGCAAATGACCGGATTCATCGGAATGTCCTTTTAGTATCCGTTCTGATTTCAGGCGTTATGGCCTGTCCGGAGTTTAAGGCAAACCCAGAAATACCGGCTACAATTGAATGCAGAGTTTCATTTTAAAACCCTGCTCGTAAAAAGCCTGGATACTCGAGCGGTTGCCGGTTTCAGGGCCGCAGCCACAGGCGCAGCACACACGGAGGTAAGATAACCATGACCGATCTGATGGAAAGCGCTGAGGAACTCAACCGCCTTAAAGCGGAGGTTCAGCGCCTCGAGGAGGAAATTCACCGCATTACCAACAAGCTGAATAATGATGGCTTTATATCCCGGGTTCCTGCGGCGATGATCGAAAAAGAACAAAAGAAAAAAGCCGGTATTGAGCAGGATCAGGCCCGGTTAAAAGCAAAAATTGCTGCAATCGGTGGCTGAATCCGGATCACCCGCCCTTTGAGCACTCAATCCGCCTCAGGGTTATTTGCAAACAATCCGCTCCAGCTCAACCGCCGTTGCCACAACAGGATGAGCCAAAGGCGCTCCATCGTGTACATACACTTTACGCGCTCCGGCACCTAAGCCCAGTTCGGTAAACAAGCGCTGTTCTATATCCGTTATCCCACCTTCGGTTTTTTCCATTGGCTGGATAATCAGCTGTGGCGAGCGTGGCAGAATATGTTTCCCACAGACATTGGCAATGCCGTATCGCAGAAGAAGCTCTGCACCGGTAAAGTCGGCAATTAACAGACGCGGATGATCCAGCGGATTAATCAGTGTTATATCCTGCGTTTGCTTTTCATTTTGTTGCTCGCTGCGCTGTTTTTGTAATTGCTCTTGCTGATACCACTGTGCGGCTTTTTGTCCAACGGCCATTACAATTTTTTTGCCGCCTGCTGTACGTATCGCCAATAGCGGCTGGTCATCAAATACCCTGGCCGATTGGGTGCAGCTTATGCGGACACGGTCGCTCCACAGTTGCGCATAGCAGGTGCCTGATGACAGTGACCGAATAAAAGCAGACAGCATAGCTCTTCCTTTGATCTGTGGCAGCCCTTCGTGCGGCCTGCGGTTTAATGCGGGGTATTAATGCCGGATATCAGGTGTCATTTAATAACACCAATATGTAATTAAGACGTTCATTGGCAGAATCCATTTCCAGAATTTCCTGCAGAATATCGGCATCAAATGCAATCATGCCAAAGAGTTCAAAGCTGAATGCCTGCGCGCTCTTTGCCTGCCATTCCGGCGATTCCATTAAATATTGAATGCTGCGTTTTACGTCTTCATCTCCCTGCCCTAATGCGTATAAACGGTGGAGGATTTTATCTTTTAACAGGGCGTTATCGGCGTCTTCCTCGTTTCTGTTTTCTGCTTCACGGTCGGGGAACACTTCACAACGATAAATCTGGTAAGGCAATAATTGCACGGCCTCTCCCAGATGGTAACGCTGTTCTATGTGTACATTCAGGTACATGCGGCCATCATCACTGGTTTCGACCAGTTCGCAGCGCCCGGCACTGACGACCGGATATGGCCGGTAGGTTGCCTGATTACTGTTCAGCGCATCTTTCAGATTATCGGTCGGTTTGCCGGGACTGATCATTTTTTCAGTGTGGCAGATGGCAACCTTCATCCCGGTATCCAGACAATGCTGGATCATGGTGCGGTAGCGTGGCTCAAAAACATGCAGCGGAAATACGGTACCGGGAAAGGTAACGCATCCGGGGATCGGGAAAATACAGATATCCGTGGTCGTATCTGTTACGCCTGATGTTGCATGATCTGCTGTCATTGGCCACTCCTCGGTGTGTATTACGCCATCAGTGAGGCGATGTTCTGCGCCGTCAGATTAATAATGTTCTGGCGCGCCTGCGGGCTGATCCAGGCGTTATGCGGTGTAACAATCAGGTTCAGATTACCCTGCTTGAGCGCAGATAGCAGCGGGTGCCCTTGCTGCGGCGGCTCAACCGGCAGCACATCCACCGCCAGTCCGCCTAAATGCCCCGCCTGCAATGCCCACAGCGCCGCCATCTCGTCGATAATGCCACCGCGTGCGCAGTTGATAACCAGACAACCACGTTTGAGGTGGTCAATATTGTCACGGTTGAGCAGGTGCTGCGTATGTTCATTCAGCGGACAGTGGAAACTGAGCACATCCGCCTGCCTGATGGCCTGATCAAAGGGTAAACGGCTGTCGTCCTCTGCTCCGGGACGGGCGCAGAACAGCACCGTCATGCCAAAAGCTTCCGCCAGTGTTGCCACGGCACTGCCCAGTGTTCCCTGGCCGACAATCACCAGCGTTTTTCCGGCCAGCTCGCCTGTGGTGTGGTTCTGTAAGCAAAAGAACGGGCTGCGTTGCCAGGCACCGGCACGGACATCGTGCTGATACAACGGCAAACGTGCCGCCAAAGCCAGCATCAGCATGAGTGTATGTTGCGCAACCGAGTGTGTGCCGTAGTTGCTGACATTGCGCACAGGGACACCCTGCGCCTGAGCAGCCGCCATATCAATATTATTGGTGCCGGTCGCCAGCACCAGAATGCCCTTCCTGCCCGGTATCGCCCAATCCGGAATCTGTACTTTATTGGTAATGATCAGATCGGCATCGGCCAGGTGCTCTTGCAGCTGTTCCGGGCTGGTGCGGGCAAAGACGCGCAGCTCGCTCACCCATGACCGGATTGGGTCTAAATCAATGCCAGAGCCCAATGTATCGGCATCCAGTAATACGGCTTTCATCATGTTCTGTTTTCCTGTTCAGGATGTGTGGATCAGCACTGCTGAATTCGGCTAATTGTTGGTGACTATGCCGGCCAACACAACAGTCTGTTGCGCATTCGGCGGATGAAATCGAGTCATTCACCCGCATATAGTTATCGCAATAAACAAACCTCATTCATTCCGGAGAATGTATGTCCACCAATACCCAGATTCTGTTCAGCCCGACGACCGTCGGCGATGTTGCCCTGCCTAATCGTTTTATCATGGCACCACTCACCCGCTGCCGCGCGGTCAATCACCAGCCCAATGCCCTGATGGCCGAATATTACAGCCAGCGCGCCAGTGCCGGCCTGCTGATTACCGAATGCACCATGGTCACACCCGGTACCTCGGCCTTTGGCAATGATCCCGGTATTTATTCCGCTGAGCAGACAGAGGGCTGGAAACTGACCACCGATGCTGTGCACAAAGCCGGTGGCCGTATTTTTATGCAAATCTGGCACGCAGGCCGTGCTGCGCACCCGCTGCTGAATAACGGCACTGAAGCCGTTGCGCCCAGCGCCATCGCGATTAACGATGAAGTACACACACCGGAAGGCAAAAAGCCGTACAGCGTACCTCGCGCTCTGACCACCGCAGAAATGGCCGCCATTGTTGATGATTTCCGTAAAGCCGCTGCCAATGCCATGGCCGCAGGTTTTGATGGTGTCGAAATTCACGCTGCCAACGGCTATTTAATTGACCAGTTCCTGCGCAATGGTTCTAACCAGCGCACGGATGAGTACGGCGGCTCGCTGGAAAACCGTGCCCGGTTTCTGACTGAAATTCTCGAAGCCGTAACCACCGAAATCGGCAGTGGCCGCGTGGGTCTGCGCTTGTCACCGCTGAACAGCTATAACGATATGCGCGACAGTGATCCGCTGGCCTGGACCGAATATCTGACCAGGCACCTGAACCGCTTTAATCTGGCTTATCTGCATTTAATGCGCGCCGATTTCTTTGGGGTGCAGCAGGCCGATGTGGTGAGTGTGGCGCGTGAGCATTATCAGGGCCACCTGATGCTGAATATGGGCTATAACGCAGAAGAAGCCGCTGCCGTGATTGCCGCAGACCAGGCGGATTCTGTTGCCTTTGGTACTGGGTTTCTGGCCAACCCGGATTTGCCTGCACGTGTTCAGGCCGGTGCCGGGCTGAATGTTCCGGATCAGAATACCTTCTACACATCCGGCGCTGAAGGCTATACCGATTATCCGTTTATGACCGCCTGAACATAAAAAATCCCGCACCGGAAGGATCTCCGGTGCGGGATTTTTTTTATCCGGCAAGCCGCTCAGGACTTCAGGGCAGCGCTGATGGCATCGGCCACAACCGCGTCCGTTACTTTCAGATCCGGTGCGAAACGGGCCAGTACAGTACCGTCTTTACCGATCAGGAATTTCTCGAAATTCCACATAATGTCGCTGTCATTTTCCGGCAGCAGATTTTTAGCACCCAGTTTCTCTTTCAATGCCCCACCGGCAACGGCTTCCGGCTGCGCTGCAATTAATTGCTGATACAGCGGATGGCGGCCAGCGCCGTTTACCTCAATTTTGGTAAACAGAGGAAAGGTCACATCGTAGGTGAGGCTGCAAAACTGCTGAATTTCTTCTTCGTTGCCCGGCTCCTGCCCCAGAAACTGATTGCAGGGAAAGCCCAGAATTTCCAGTCCATTAGCGCTTTCCGCTTTGTACAGAGCCTCCAGCTCAGCGTATTGCGGTGTCAGACCGCATTTCGACGCCACGTTCACCAGCAGCAGCACTTTGCCACGGTAATCGCTCAGTGCCTGAGTCTCGCCCTGAATGTTGTTAACCTGAATATCGTAAATGCTCATACCTGATCTCCGCAGTAGGTTTTTACCAGAGCACAGGCTGACGTAATAAACCTGCAGGGTCAACGCCCAGTAATAAAAACGCCCAGAGAAAAAACAGGGCTTACTGCTCAGGGCCGTCAATCCCCCTGTCGGGTACGCTTGATAAATCGGGCATTACAGTCGGAATCGACCAGAGTAAAGATGCTGTAGTGTTTTTCACCGGTTTTAACGTAGCTGGCCACTTCTTTACGGCGGCTGGGATGATGCACTTTCAGTACTCTGGCGGGATGAAAGATTTCGGCCTTTTTGAAGTATCCAGTGGCTTTATCATCAGCCGCCGCTTTGGCGTCGCGATCAAGGCATTCGGCATACGCCAAGGGGACAAGCATCAGCAACAGCAGTTTTGCTGCCAGTGCAGCCCGAAGCCATCTGAAAAAAACAACACAATAACCGCGCATAAACCTCTCCGGATATCAGGGAAGTGTAGACGCATCCGCAACCCGCTCGCCGGATAGCGGACAAAAAAAAGCCGCAGGCCAAAGCACTGCGGCGAGCTTCTCGAGCACAGAGAAATCGTTAGTCGTCGGAACCCATCACACCCAGAATCTGCAGCAGACTCAGGAACAGGTTGTAGATAGCAACGTACAGGGTAACGGTCGCGGAGATGTAGTTCGTCTCACCACCGTGAATGATGGCGCTGGTCTGGTAAGCAATCAGGCCACTCATCAGCATGATAAACAGGGCAGATACCGCCAGAGAGATCATAGGCAGTCCCAGGAACAGGTTACCAATCGACAGCGCGAAGGCGACCAGAATACCCACCATCAGGGTTTTGCCCATACCGCTCAGGTCTTTACCGGTGCTCAGCACCCAGCCAGACATGGCTAAAAAGATCAGGCCGGTTGTACCCAGTGCCATAGCGATCATGTTGGTACCACCATCCAGCTTGGCGTACATAGAGACGATTGGTCCCAGCGTCAGGCCCATAAAACCGGTCAGTGCGAATACCGAGAGAATGCCCATCGCGCTGTTCTTGGTTTTCTCAACCAGAAACAACAGGCCAAAGTAACCCACCAGCGTCAGAATGATGCCAGGATGCGGCCAGTTGAAGGCCATCGACAAGCCTGCGACAGCGGCACTGAAGATCAGTGTCATGGACAGCAGCATGTAAGTGTTACGCAAGACTTTGCGGCCATCCACGGCCTGCGTTTCATACGTCTCATACTGTTCAGCCGGAACAACCACCGGCTCAGCGGATGCAGACTTCATATTCAGATAATCGGGACGATTCATTGCCAACTCCTGTTTGTCAGAGATGCTGCCATTGTAGGCAGCGCGAATACAAAATAATATTCGAATTATCTTACGCCAACACATCGAAAATTACGAACATTCCATGAAGCGTCTCAATTACAAGCACCTGTTGTATTTTCATACGGTCGCGGCGGAAGGCAGCATCCTTGCGGCGGCGAAACGCCTGAATGTCACACCACAAACCATCAGTGGACAACTCCGGCTGCTGGAAGAGGATCTGGGCAACGCGCTGTTCACCAAAGCCGGTCGTGGACTGGAACTGACCGATGCCGGACGGGTGGCGCTGGATTACACGCGGGAAATGTTCCGCCTTGGCGATGAATTGCAGGAGGTTATGCATCAGGGTGCGACCGAGCGGCCGCTGGAGTTTCGCGTGGGCATCGTTGATGCGCTGCCCAAATCCATTGCGCATCGGCTGCTGGTGCCTGCCCTGAGCCTGTCCGGACGCATGCGGATTGTCTGCCACGAAGAACAGATGCCTATTTTACTGGGTGAGCTGGCGGTACACCGGCTGGATCTGGTGCTGGCCGACAGCCCGATTCCCTCCGGAATGAACATCCGCTGCTTTAACCATTTACTTGGACACAGCCCCCTGGCCTGCTTTGCCACTCCGGCGCTGCGCGCGCACTATCCCGGTGAATTTCCGGAATGTCTGCGTGATGCCCCCCTGCTGCTGCCAACCGATACCGCATCCGGCCTGCGAACGGAACTGCTGAGCTGGCTGAACAGACTGAATATTCCGATGCTGATTACCGGCGAGTTTGACGATTCCGCCCTGCTGGAAGCCTTTGGTAACGAAGGCCATGGCTTCTTCTTTGCACCAGCGGTCATCCGCGACGAAATCTGCCGCAAATATCAGGTACAGTGTATTGGCGAAGTGGATGATCTGGTGCAGGAGTTTTATGCCATTTCGGCTGAGCGCCGCATCAGCCATAACGCGGTCAGACTGATTACCGACCGCGCCAAGGATGGATTTCTGACCCGCTGAAACCCGGCGATTTATTCAGCCGGATTCAGACATTCATTACGCGCAGGATCGACTTTACAACGGATCTTACGCTGTAATTTCAGCATTAGCGGGTCGTACACGCCTTTATCACGCAGAGCGATGCGCAGATCACGCAAACGCGCCTGTTCTCTGGCCTGTTCTGCCGGGGGAATCTCGCGCCAGAATGAGGCATCGATGTTCGCACGTTCTTTCTCAACCCGCTTAACGTAGTTGTCGAACTTAAACAGGAAATCCTCACGCAGTATTTGCGCCAGTCCGACCGGAAAACGTTCGCTGCGGCCAATCAACTGAATCGTGGACTGTGACAGCGGCATATTCATAATACTCATACCCTGTTTTGCTTTGCCCGCACCGGCCACATGGTAAGCGACCAATGGTGCCAGCATCGCTTCCGCCTCGCCACTGACAAACTGATCCACGCTGGCAAGCAAACCACCACTGCGGCTCTTTGCCCCAAGTTGCTGAGCCAAAGCCTGCAAGGATACGTCACTGTCCGGTACGACAAGATCTTTTCCGGCCAGCTGATCAAACGTCTTCAACGAAGGATTGCCAGAATAGGCGTAGTTTTCCCCCAGAGATGCGACCCCCAGCACCACATAATCACCGCTTTGCAAACGGTCTGCCATTTTAGGGCTGGCAATGACCTGCATCAGCATTTGCAGATGCTGAACATCGGGAATGCCACCCAGCGCCTCCACGGTACCGGCAAAGCGATTAAAGCTGAGTGCACGACTGCCGCTGATCAGCGCGGCATCACACTGGCCCGAGGTAAGGTCATTGATCAGGCTGTCTTCATCCCGGTAGGCAATAATGGTGAGATCCAGCCCGTAATGCAGAGAACGGAATTTCTGATCATCAACCGCAGCAAATACGGGACCGGCTTTGCCGAGCATATCCCAGACGCAAAAACTGCGATTGATTTTGCCGTTCTCCAATTGATCGGCGTATAGCTTTTTCAGCGCCCTGATCCGCTTTTCCAACGGCAGGTTCTGGCTCATCACCGTTGCTTCCAGCTTGTCTAGCTGCTTACTGTCATACTCTGCTGCACTGGCCGTGTGCGCGCCAAGTAATACTGTTGCCAGGCAGGCAACCCATAGGCTTCTGATCATCCGAATATCCTGCTGAGTTTCATGGTGTTTTGATTATTCTTATTGTTTTGGTCCGGGCAGTAACAGGACAAAGGCTGCGGGTTATCCCTTCGGGCCTTACTTTCCTGTTCTAGCGCGCATTAAATGAAAACAATGCAACGTCAACAATGTTGTTATCTGCCTTTATAACCCTTTTTCTTGCCGGAGATAACCGTTACGGATATGGCAACAAAGGACAAAATACCGCAATCTCCGTTTCAGAGGCTTACGGTCAGGGTTGCGGGCAACCGGTTTCTGCTGATACAACGGTTGATGAAATAACCCGTAAGTATGACGTATGGAAAACGGAATCATCCATTAATGTCCGGGCGTTCAGTCATTTACCATTCTTAACAGAACAAAAATGCGTTCGTTATTACTGTGTAATCAGCCCGAAAATTCAGCGATAAAAATAACAAGGATTTGCGTATGTCAGTTAAAACACCTCTGGAAATGCTTTATTACTGGGAAAAAAACACACCGGATGCCGTTTATCTGCGCCAGCCGATCAGTGGCCTTTACCATGATCTGACCTGGTCTCAGGTGGGTGATCAGGTGCGCAGAGTCGCTAACGCTCTGATTGCGCAAAACTTTGAGCAAGGCTCACACATTGCCATTTTGTCGAAGAATTGCGCCGAATGGTTTATCACTGACCTTGCCATCATGATGGCAGGCCACGTATCCGTTCCTATTTATTTCACCGCCGGTCAGGAAACCATCCGCTACGTGCTTGCCCACAGTAATTGCAAAGCAATATTCATTGGCAAGCTCGACGAAACCGAACACCAGTGTGCCGCCATTGATGCCCACATCACCCGTTTTGCCATGCCTTATGGCGATATTCCGGCACGCTATCAATGGCATGAATTGCTGCAACAGCCACCACTGGCCAGCTCACCGGTACCCGCTGCGGAAGACACCATGACCATTATTTATACGTCAGGCAGCACCGGAAATCCCAAAGGTGTCGTCAACACCTTTGGTGCTTACGGCTGGAGCTGTCAGGCGCTGGCGCAGGCGCTGAAAGTCGGCAATAAAGAGCGTATGCTCAGTTATTTACCACTGGCTCACATTACTGAGCGGGTATATGTTGAAGGCGCCAGTCTTTACAACGGTTTCAGCGTTTCCTTTGTCGAATCTCTCGATACTTTTGCTGAAAACCTGAAAGAGGTATCTCCGACGTTGTTTATTTCCGTTCCCCGTCTCTGGACCCGCTTCCAGATGGGGGTTCTGGCAAAAATTCCTCCGAAAAAACTCAACCGTCTGCTCAGCATTCCGATACTGAAAGGCATCGTCGCGAAAAAAATCCGTCAGCAACTGGGGCTCAACAGTGCCCGTCTGTTTGGTTCCGGTTCCGCGCCAATTTCGCCTGCCACGCTGCACTGGTATGAGCGCATTGGCATTAATATCAGCGAAGGCTGGGGCATGTCGGAGAACAACGGACTGGGAACACTGAGCTATCCATTTCGCCACGATAAAATCGGCTGCATCGGCCATCCTTATGACGGCGTTGATCTGCGCATTGCTGAAGATGGGGAAATACAACTGAAAGGCCCCTGCATGATGAAAGAATACTATCTGGAGCCGGAAAAAACCGCTGAGGCTTTTACCCCCGACGGTTACCTGCGCACCGGAGATAAAGGCACCATTGATGCCGACGGCTATGTCCGTATTACCGGTCGCCTGAAAGAAATTTTCAAAACGGCTAAAGGCAAATATGTCGCACCGGTGCCGATTGAATCGCTGCTGATGGAAAATTCCCTGATCGAACAAATTTGCGTGACCGGCAGCAATCTCAAGCAACCGATTGCTTTGGTTGTACTGACACCGGAAGCTCAGGCACATAACAGGGACCACTTACGTCAAAGCCTGCAACACACACTGGAACACATCAATAAAAAACTGGAGAGCCATGCCCGTCTCGACGCACTGGTGGTCGTTAATGACAGCTGGAGTGTGGAAAATGGTTTGCTGACGCCAACCCTGAAAATTAAACGTCACTTAATTGAGAGTAAATACCACGACCTGATTCAGAGCGAACATGCTCAGTCTGTGGTCTGGCAACAAGCCTGACGTCAACACAACCAAAGAGAGCGGGCGTTATTCGCCCGCTAATTCTTCACAGCGCCATACGCCCTGTTTGCCCGCCAGTAATTCGCTCAGACGTGGCAGAAGATTCTGCATTTTGGCGTTTAAAGTCCACGGCGGATTAATCACAATCATGCCGGATGACGTCATTCCCCGTCCGTCAGTATCCGCGCTCAAACCCAGTTCAAATAACTGAATACGGGCGATACCTGTGGCTTTAAGCTGCTGTTCCAGTTTATGAATCCGGCTGCGCTCGACGACCGGATACCAGAGTGCATAAATACCGGTCGCGAAGCGACGATGCGCTTTTACCAGGGTTTCGACCACCAGTTCATAATCACTTTTAATTTCATACGGCGGGTCGATCAATACCAGTCCACGACGCTCACGCGGCGGTAATGCGGCAATTAATCCTTTAAAGCCATCACTCTGTTCAACCCGGATACGGCGATCCGCTGCCATTAACTCGTCCAAAAGACGAAAATCCTGCGGATGCAATTCAAACAATTGCGCACGATCCTGCTCCCGCAGAAATAGCTGCCCCAGACGTGGCGACCCCGGATACACCTGACTGGCCGTCAGACCACTCTGATCATGTTGCGGGCGACTGTTCGCCACCGCCTGAAGATAATCCTGTAGCTCCGGCCAATCACAGTGTTGCAGGCGGCCAATGCCGGTTTCATATTCGGCATTTTTTTCTGCTTCCGCCGATTGCAGAGAATACATTCCGGCACCCGAATGCGTGTCGATATAGACGAAAGGTTTTTCCTTCTGCTGCAGGTACTGCAGGATTTCCACCTGAATCAGGTGTTTCAGAACGTCGGCGAAATTGCCGGCATGAAAAGCATGGCGGTAGCTCAGCATACAATGTCCGCAGTTGTCAGATTAAACGCTGTAAAAAGATAAAAAAAACGCATCGCCAGGCGATGCGTTTTTAACTGACCGGAAACGATTATGGCCGATCGTCCACTTCTTCCTCTTCCGGTGGCATCAGATCTTCACGGCTGATGTTCATCATCAGCAGCAGACTGGAGGCCACGAATACCGATGAGTAAGTACCAACCAACACACCAATCATCAGCGCCACAGCGAAGTTGTGAATCAGATCACCGCCCACCACCATCAGTGCAAATAACACCAATGCCGTGGTTAAGGAGGTCATAATAGTACGACCCAGCGTCTGGTTGATGGAGTAATTGATTACCTCTTCCGAGTCACCACGACGCAGCATGCGGAAGTTTTCACGGATGTGATCCGACACCACGATGGTATCGTTCAGCGAGTAACCGATAACCGCCAGCAGAGCCGCCATAACCGTCAGGTCAAATTCCCACTGAAACAGTGCAAACAGACCGATAATGATGATCACGTCGTGGAACAACGCGACCACGGCACCCACAGAAAACTTAAACTGAAAACGGGCGGCAACGTAAATCATCACCACAAACAACGCCAGCAATAAGGCCAGACCACCCTCGTCGCGCAGTTCTTCCCCTACCTGAGCGCCCACGAATTCGCTGCGCATCAGCGTCAGTTTATTGTCAGCACTCTGCGTCTGCAGAATATTCAGAACCTCTGCACCCAGATTATCGCGGAAGGCCTCCGACATACGCACCAGAACATCGGTTTCGGCACCAAAATGCTGAACCGTTACGTCACGATAACCGGCACTCTCCAGCGCGGTTGAAATACGATCAATGGATTCCGGTGTTTCGTACTGAACTTCCAGTAATGTCCCGCCGGTAAAATCCAGCCCCAGATTCAGGCCGCGTGTTGCAATAGCAACAATGGATATAACGATAAAAACAAGGGACAGAATGCTGGCGGCATAACGCAACCGCATAAAGTTGAAATTGGTCGCCCCGATCATGACTGACCTCCGATAGACAGGGTTTCGATACGGCGGCCACCGTAAATCCAGTTAATAATGGCGCGGGTCAGAACAATCGCAGTAAACATAGAGGTGATAATCCCGAACGAGAGAGTAACCGCAAATCCCTTCACCGGACCGGTACCAACCGCAAACAAAATCACAGCCACAATCAGCGTGGTCAGGTTAGCGTCAAAAATCGTCACGAATGCACGGTTATAACCTTCGTGAATCGCTTGCTGTGGCGAACGGCCATTGCCAAGTTCTTCGCGGATTCTGGCAAAAATCAGCACGTTGGCATCCACCGCCATACCGACGGTTAATACGATACCGGCAATACCCGGCAGCGTTAATGTGGCGCCAATAATTGACATCAGGGCAATCAGAATGACGATGTTGGCCAGCAGGGCAACGTTGGCGACAATACCAAACAGACGGTAATAAACGCCCATCAGTACCAGCACAAGAGCCAGACCCAGCAGGACGGAATTCATGCCCATTTCAATATTCTCTTTCCCCAGGCTCGGACCAACCGTACGTTCTTCAACGAAGTACATGGGCGCCGCCAGAGCACCGGCACGCAGCAGCAGAGCCAACTCTGACGCTTCTGCGGATTCCAGACCGGTAATGCGGAAACTGTTTCCTAAAACACTTTGAATGGTTGCCAGCGAGATGATGGATTTTTCCACGACCTGAATGGTTTTAGGGACTTCTTTTCCATCAACGGTTTCGTAAGTTGTTTTGGGTTTGCGCTCAACAAATAACACGGCCATACGGCGTTTTACCGCCTTACGTGTCACTTGCGTCATCATCGCGCCACCTTTGGCATCGAGATCAATATTCACCTGAGGGAAGCCATTTTCATCAAACGACGGCTGCGCATTGGTGACACTGTCGCCGGTTGTAATCAGGGTCTTTTCCAGACGCGCTGTGCGGAACTGCTCGTTACGGAACGCATATTCCTCCGTCTGGAAACGACTGGCACCGGGTTCAGCTTCAAGGCGGAATTCGAGGTTAGCGGCTTTACCCAGAATTTTTTTGGCTTCAGCAGTGTCCTGCACACCCGGCAGTTCAACCACGATGCGGTTACGGCCCTGACGCTGTACCAGCGGTTCGGCCACACCCAGTTCGTTTACGCGGTTACGCAGAGTCGTGAGGTTTTGTTTGATGGCGTAATCTTCAAACTCTTTGATTTTGGCTTCAGTGATCGTCAGCACCACATCGGCATACTCGCCTTTATCGTCATTTTCCTGCAGAAATTCAGGGTACGTACGGGAAATAAAACTGTTGGCTTCCGTCCTGACAGCGCCATCAACAAAGCTGATACGCAGGCTGTGACCTTCTATCTGGATCCGGCGGTATTTAAGCTGTTCTTCGCGCAGACGATTGCGGAATTCTTCCCGATAATTGGCGATTTTGCTTTTCACATAATCATCCATATCGACTTCCATCAGGAAGTGCACACCGCCACTCAGATCCAGACCTAATGTCATCGGACCTGCCCCCATCTTCAGCAGCCACTCCGGAGTCGTTGGTGCCAGATTCAGTGCGACAATAAACTCATCTCCCAGCAACCGCTGAACCGCATCTTTGGCTGGCAGCTGATTGTCATTGCTGGTGAGGCGAAACAGTGCCGTATTTCCGATCACTTCTTCGCCAAAAAAATCAATGCCACGTTCCTGCAGGGCAGAACGGACGTTACTCAGTACCACTTCTGACATTTCCGCACCGGAACGAGCGGGTGTTACCTGAATAGCAGGATCAGGCGGATAGAGGTTAGGGGCGGCATAAAGGCCGGCAAATATCAGTGCCAGCACAATCAGAAGGTTTTTCCACAACGGGTATTTATTGAGCATACAGCTGCCCTTATTCCTTATTCAGAAAACAAAGACGGTCTCCTGAGAGACCGTCCTGAGCCCGGTTACGGGACTTAAGCTTTAACGTCTTTGATGGTGCCTTTAGGCAGTGCCGCAGTCACCGCGACTTTCTGTACCGGCAATTGCACGCCGTCAGCCACTTCGATCACCACAAAATCATCGGTCACTTTGGTGATTTTACCCAGCATACCGCCGGCGGTTACCACTTCATCACCTTTGCTCAGGCCACCGATCAGATTTTTATGCTCTTTCTGACGTTTGCTCTGCGGACGCCACAGCAGGAAGTAGAAAATCAGCAGAAAACCACCCAGAAATACCAGCTGACCGGTAATTCCCATTGGCTGTTGTGCAGCCGCTGCACCATCGGCCATCGCCAGACCGGAGGTAGTTAAGGCCAGAGCTGCCAGAATTGCTTTCATGTAGAGAGTCTCCCAATTACTTACCGTGAGTCTGTCACGGCTGAACGACAAAATGTTTACAGACAGCGCAGTTAAGCGCCGCGTGTTATTTATTCCCTGGCTCCGGAGTCCTGATCCAGTGGCGGGGTCTTCATGCCCCGTTTGGCATAGAACTCATCGACAAACCCGGCAAATGTACCTTCTTCCAGTGAGCGGCGCAAACCGGCCATCAGGGTCTGATAATAATGGAGGTTATGAATGCTATTTAAAGTAGCCCCCAGAATTTCTTTGCACTTGTCCAAATGGTGCAGATAAGCACGGCTGAAATTTTTACAGGTATAGCAATCGCACTCGTCGTCCACCGGACCATTGTAAGTACGGTTGGCAGCGTTACGGATTTTCAGCACCCCTTTCGAGGTGAACAGGTGCGAGTTGCGGGCGTTACGGGTTGGCATCACGCAGTCAAACATATCGACCCCACGACGCACACCTTCCACCAGATCTTCCGGTTTGCCGACCCCCATCAGGTAGCGCGGCTTGTCCTGCGGCATTCTCGGAGCAATGTGTCTGAGCACACGCATCATATCGTCCTTCGGCTCGCCCACGCTCAGACCGCCAATGGCGTAACCATCGAAGCCGATGTCCAGCAGACCAGCAAGGGACTCATCGCGCAGGTCTTCATACATACCGCCCTGAATAATGCCGAAAAGCGCTGACGGGTTGTCGCCGTGGGCGTCTTTTGAACGTCTGGCCCAGCGCAATGACATGCGCATCGAATCGGCGGCCTGCTTTTCAGTGGCCGGATAAGGCGTGCACTCGTCAAAGATCATCACAATGTCAGAGCCCAGATCACGCTGAACCTGCATTGAGCTTTCCGGCGTCATCATCACTTTGTCACCGTTCACCGGTGAGCGGAAAGCCACACCTTCTTCGGTGATCTTGCGCATATCCCCCAGACTGAACACCTGAAAGCCGCCGGAATCGGTCAGAATGGGTTTATCCCAGCCGATAAAATCGTGCAGATCACCGTGTGCCTTAATGACCTCAGTCCCGGGGCGCAGCATCAGGTGGAAGGTATTGCCGAGAATAATCTCAGCACCCAGCGCCTCGACCTGATCCGGATTCAGGCCTTTCACAGAACCATAAGTTCCCACCGGCATAAACGCCGGCGTCTGAATTTTGCCGCGCGGAAAGGTAATGGTGCCGCGGCGCGCGTGGCTTGAGCCATCAGTAATTTCGGCATGCAGTTCAAACTGCATAAAACATTCACGGGTCATGGACATTATTCCGGTTGAGCGTCGTTCAGCACTGGCTGCGGACGGGATAAAAACATGGCATCGCCATAACTGTAAAAACGATAACGCTGTGCCACAGCCTCGGCATAAGCCGCCATGGTGTTATCACGGCCGGCAAAAGCCGACACCAGCATAATTAAAGTCGATTCCGGCAAGTGAAAGTTGGTGATCATCGCATCCACACTGCGGAAACGGTAACCGGGGTAAATAAAGATGCGGCTCTCATCATAAAAAGGCGCGATCTTACCGCTCTGACTGGCACTCTCGAGGCTGCGTACGGAGGTTGTCCCCACCGCCACCACGCGCTTACCGACAGCACGCGTCGCATTTACTGCATCCACCACATCCTGGCTGACTTCAATATACTCAGCGTGCATCTCGTGATCGTGGATATTATCCACCTTGACCGGCTGAAAGGTGCCTGCGCCAACATGCAGGGTAACGTAGGCAAAGTGAACGCCCTTCTCTTTAAGTACCTGCAGCAGCGGTTCATCAAAATGCAGCCCCGCCGTCGGTGCCGCTACCGCACCCGGCTTCTCGGCATAGACCGTCTGATATCGCTCACGGTCTTCTTCCGCATCGTCCCGCTCCATATAAGGAGGCAGTGGCATATGACCAACGTCATCGAGAATGCTCAGCAACGGGCGCTCATCCAGAAAGCGCAGATGAAACAACGCCCCTTCCCGGCCCAGAACCTCAACATCCACACCCCCCAGTAAAATCCGGCTGCCGGGTTTGGGGGAGCGGGATGAACGCAGGTGCGCCAGCGCTTCATGTTCACCAAGGACTCTTTCTATCAGCGCTTCTAGCTTGCCACCGCTGGCTTTTTCGCCAAACAGACGGGCCGGAATCACCCTGGTATTGTTGAATACCAGCAAGTCGCCCGGCTCTAACATGGAAGCAAGGTCTTTAAAGGTATGATGCGCCAGCTCACCATTGACACCATTAAGGCATAACAAACGGGAGGCACTGCGCTCGGCCATCGGATAACGGGCGATCAGCTCGTCAGGCAAGTCAAAATAAAAATCTCTGGTTTTCATATCGTCACGAACAGGGTCGCTGCGGCCATTGTCCGGCGGCAGAAACAGCCGTTTTGCTGTATTTGCTGAAAGAGCCGCAAGATTACCGGAGATACTTTGCTAAGTTAAGGAAATCATTAGAAAAAAAGTGTTGACAGCAAAAATAATCCCGGTAATATGCGCGCCACTGACGAGCTACTAACGCGCCAGAGTGGCGAAATTGGTAGACGCAGGGGATTCAAAATCCCCCGCCTTTGCGGGTGTGCCGGTTCGAGTCCGGCCTCTGGTACCAAGCAAAAGATGCTGTCAGTACGAAGTGCGAAATGGTAACATGCCGCGCCTCAATGCCCAGGTGGTGAAATTGGTAGACACGCAGTGTTCAGGTCGCTGTGAGCTTTGCTCGTGAGAGTTCGAGTCTCTCCCTGGGCACCATTATTAAAAACTGATAAGTCTCAGACTTACAGATCCACGCCGAAGTGGTGAAATTGGTAGACACGCAGTGTTCAGGTCGCTGTGAGCTTTGCTCGTGAGAGTTCGAGTCTCTCCTTCGGCACCATTTATTCTTACCTGCACGGGTAAAGAATAAAGGGTGGAATACAATCTCTCTTCTGAATTACCTCTCCTGTTCGTTTATACATAACGCTTCAGACTCTGATATTGCTCATTCTCTTTTCTTTTTACCCTGCTCACGTCTGACCGCCTTACGTTATGACGCCTAAAGCGCGGGATACCCTGTAAAAAAGTCACGTTATACATTCAATACCACTGCATTGCCCCCGACGCACAACGGCGCAGGCCCCTTAGACCATTTACCACTACGGTATGTCTCAATTTTGACTACTCTGAATGGGATGGATTCTCCGGAGCGTAACATGTCGAAATATGGAACCCGAATTTTCTCAGTGTGGGCTATCAGCAGCGGCGCCAGTCTGCTGGCTGCACAGCTGATGAATATGCCAGAGCTGATCCACGCGGGTGAAATCACAGCCATTCTGGCAGGTACCAGCATAACGTCAGCAGCACTGTATTACCTGATGATCCGCCCGCAGATTTTACTCAGCCATCAGATCGCTCATCGCCTGACCCACTCCGGAAGCGATTACGACCCCAAACGGCACCCCCTGCCCGATTATCTGAAGGTTGAAATGCAGCGGCTTGAGCAACAACTGACGATATACAGTGAATTGCGCGGGCAACTTTCAGCGCATGGTGGCCGCATCGCCATAGCAGCAGCAGAAATGTCGTACGCCGCGGATCAGATGAAAACCAAAATTCATGATGAAGTGGCCGATACAGAGCAGATTGTCAGCTCCGCCCGACAAATTCATGACACCGTAGAACAGATGGTCAGGCAGACTCAGGAAGCCGCACGCGCAGCCGGAGAAGCCAAAAGCATTAACTCTCAGGGTAAAAAAGCGGTTGATAACACCATTCCGCAAATGGAAGGCACACGCCAGCAGGTCAATACCAATGCAGAGTTAATTGCGCAGCTGGAAGCAAAATCCGAAGAGATCAAAGCCGTCACCCGGGTGATCAGCGATATTGCAGAACAAACCAATCTGCTGGCATTGAATGCCGCTATTGAGGCCGCCCGCGCCGGAGAACAGGGACGCGGATTTGCGGTGGTTGCTGATGAAGTCCGGGCTCTGGCTGCCAAAACATCCGATGCCACCCAACAGATCGGCAATACGGTTAATCAGATCAACCAGGAAATTAAAAATGCGGTCGGCAACAGTCAGCAACTGACGGTTACCATCGATAATGGTGTGCAGATGACACAAAACATCAGCAACCATCTGAATGAAATTTATGACCGCTCAGAAGCCATCGAACACAGCATCAGCACCATTGCGTCGAGCGTGCAGGAAAACAGTCACAGTATCAGCCATATCTCGTCCATTGTTCAGGAAACCAGCAAACGCCTGCAATTAACCGAAGAAGAGATTGCCTCCATTGCGCAACGCTCGCTGGCATTATCCGAAACCGCTGAAAAAATTTACGAAGCCTTTGGTGATACCGAACTGGGGGAACCGCACGACAGCGCAAAACATGAGGCTATCGAAGCCGCTAAAGCCATTGGGGAATTACTGAGCCAGGCCATCAGCCGGGGAACATTAACCGAGCAGCAGGTTTTTGATACCCACTATCAGGCTATAAAAGGTACAAGCCCAACCAAGTATTCCACCGCGTATGACACATTCAGTGATCAGAATTTTCCGGCTGTTCAGGAACCCATACTGACACGCAACACAAATATCGCTTATGCCGGAGCCGTTGATGTGAACGGTTACTTCCCGACCCATAACAAGCGTTTCTGCCAGCCGCTGACCGGTGATTACAGTACAGATTTACTGCAGAACCGCACCAAACGCATTTTCAATGACCGTACGGGATCACGTTGCGGCTCAAATACGCGTCCTTTTTTATTGCAAACCTACAAACGTGATACCGGCGAAGTCATGCATGACTTATCCGTGCCGATTTACGTCAATGGCCGCCACTGGGGAGGTTTCCGCATTGGCTATCGCAGCGAATAAGCGAGGGCGCTGACTGGCTTGCCAGTCAGCCGGTAACGCAGAAAGTACAAAAGAACAAAAACCAAAAGAAAGAACAGCCCAATACCCGGTATCGCATCTGGCTGCCCTCTCTGCCGGGAAGCGTCTGCTCAGGGATTTAAGCGCTGCTTATTCCACTCACCGCCTGCCAGTGAATACTCCAGCCGGTCATGCAGACGGTGTTCACCCCCCTGCCAGAATTCCATACGCGCAGGCTTCAGGCGATAGCCACCCCAGTAATCCGGCAGTGGAACATCCTGCCCGGCGTATTGTTCCGATACCTCGGCAAATTTAGCTTCCAGCGTGGCGCGGTCGGCCAGCGGACGGCTTTGCGCCGAAGCCCAGGCTCCCAGCTGACTGTCTCGCGGACGGGAATGGAAATAGGCTTCCGCCTCAGCGCGGCTGATTTTTTCAACCATGCCCTGTACCTGTACCTGGCGCTCCAGATTAATCCAGAAAAAATGCAGGCTGGCACGGGCGTTTGCTGCAAAGTGCTGGCCTTTGTTGCTGTCATAATTGGTGAAAAATACAAAGCCGTTTTCGTCGTAGGCTTTCAGCAACAGAATACGCTGCCAGGGCTGTCCGTCGGCATCGACCGAAGCAACCGTCATAATGGTCGGTTCCAGCGGATCAGTGCCGCGATACTGTTCAAACCAGGCATGAAACTGAGTCATAGGATCAGCCGCCGCTGTCTGCTCATCTAACCGGCCCTGAGTGTATTGCCGACGGATATCGCCAAGATTAACCATAAAGTCTCCTGCCTGTGTTCATTAATACGATGATAAAAGTGTAACGCTTAGCCGGAAGCCGGATATTGATCTGCCGCGCAGGATCAGACGCACACAGCCAACCCCCAACCTGCGCTCAGAGCGCAAGAAAATCCAGCGCGCGCAAGAGCGCAAACAACAGACAAAACAGCGCGGTCTGCGCCAATTGCCGATTCAGTTTGATGCCAGTGCGCCGCCAGATTCGCAATACCAGCCACAGCGCTGCCGGTAACGCACACCAGACAAAACTCAGAATATCCCCCGGTAACAGAACAAAGGGCATTAAAATCAGCGCCGCATACATCAGGCGCGTGGCACGTTCCCCCAACCATAACGCCAGCGTGATTTTACCAGCCAGCTGATCGCTCAGCCGGTCACGCAGATTATTCACCAGCATAATGGCGGCCGTCAGCAGACCCATCTGCACCGCCGCCAGCCATACTTCCGGCGGCAATGTCTGGCGCTGCAGATAATAACTGCCACACACCGCCAGCAGGCCAAAAAACAAGAACACTGTCACTTCACCCAACCCCTGGGATGCCAGAGGGACAGGCCCGGCACTGTATGCCAATACCCCCAACACGGAGGCCAGTCCGAGCAGAGCAAAGGGCCAGCCGCCCTGCAACACCAGCCAGCCGCCGCTGACTACGGCCAGCAACAGACTCAGAATTAATCCGCCCTGCAATTCACGCGTACTGAGCCAACCCGACTGGGCCGCACGGGGAGGCCCCAGACGCACGCCACCATCAATTCCGTGCTGATAGTCGAACAGATCATTGGCAATATTCACCGCCACCTGCAATGCCAACGCACACAGCAGAATCACCAGCGCCAGCGACCAGGAGAATCCTCCGGCAGCGGCTGCCATGCTCTGGCTGAGTAATACCGGTGCCAGTGCCGCCGGTAAGGTTTTGGGTCGTGCGGCCAGAACCCAGGCCTGTTGCTTGTTCAAAGCTCGTCCTTATTAATTGTACGGTCCGCAGGCCAACGGCACTGCTGACGCTTTCTTACCCATCTGACATCCGCTTTGGCAGTCATCATCCGGCTCTTTTGCTATGATGCGCGCCTGTTATTCGCTGACCGTTACAGGTGTTGTTATGTCTGATCAGAATTACCCAACCGCCCCACTTATGCGCCGCCTTGCGGCAATGGTCTACGATGGCCTGATTCTGATTGCGCTTTATATTCTGCTGGGCGGATTGTTCGTAACAGCCATTTCCAAACTCATCGGCAGTGCAGAGTTTGTCCGTCTGAGTCCTGCCATGTCGCTGTCGCTGATGTTTACTATCTGCTTTCTGTATTACAGCCATTCCTGGCGTCGTGGCGGCCAGACCATCGGTATGAAAGCCTGGGGCCTGAAACTGCTGAACGACAACCGCACGGCAAACGGCCGCAGCATTCAGCTCAGCCAGTGCATGTTACGGACCGGGGTTGGTTTTTTCTCACTGCTGTTTGCCGGTCTGGGATTCTGGTGGATGCTGTTTGATAAACAGCAACGCAGCTGGCATGACATGGCATCCCTGACGCGCATGGTGTATATCCCGAAAAACATGCAATAACCCAGCACCCGCCCCGGACTGGCCGGGGCGGTTATCCCGCCTTACGCATCAGCAGCACACCCAGCAAAAAGCAGCCCGCAATCGGAATAATGCTCGCCCAGATCGGCGCAAAACCGAACACAATGCTGGCCGGTGCCAATAATTCTTCCGCGTATTTGTACACCAGCCCGACCAGAATACCGGAGAAAATCCGATAGCCTGGCGTCACCGCGCGCAGCGGGCCGAAAATAAAAGAAATTCCCAGAATCACCAGCGCAAAAGTCCCTAAGGGCTGCGTGACCTTGCGCCAAAACGATAATAAATAGTTGTCGGCGTTCAGCCCCTGCTTGGCCAGATAACGGGTGTAACTGAACAGATTGGAGATCGACATATCCCGTGGCTGCACCATCACCACACTGAGACTTTCCGGAGTGAGTTCTGTGTCCCACGAGGAAGTCGGAAAGCTGCGCACTTCGGTACGGTCACCCAGCAGTAACACATCCTGCACATCTTCCATCTGCCAGTGCGAGCGCTGATAAATTGCCCGCTGCGCCGTGCGTACCCGCTGCAGTTCGCGATCAACATCAAATTCATACAGCGTCACACCGTGCAGCACACCACCGGGTTCGACTGCGGTAAACCGCATAAAATCATAGCCTTCGCGGTGCCAGTAGCCCCGGCCCTTATTCGACAGTACATCACCTTTGCCCTGGGCTACGGCTTTCTGCGACTGGGCAATACGCTCCAGCGTCGGAATGGCATACTCCGCCAGCAGCAGACTGAAAACCATCAGCAATGCCATTGGCTTCAGCACAGAAATACTGATACGCGCCACCGAAATACCCGCCGCCCGCATTACGGTTAATTCACTGTTGGCGGCCATGCTGCCAAGACCCGCCAGACATCCGATCAGACACGCCATCGGCATATATTCATACGCACGGCGCGGCAGTCGCAGCCCCATAAATTCCAGCGCCTGCACAAACTGATAATCGCCTTTCAGCTGATCCAGTTCGTCAACTAAGGTAAAAATCGCATCCAGGCCAACAATCACAATAATGACCACCAGCGTGGCCATAAACACATTACGTGCGACGTAGGAATCCAGCTGATTCATTACAGGCCCTTAATCTTGCGCCGGCGAATCCACTCCGGCAGTAACAACAAACCCGCCGCAATCAGCAGATAAATAATATGCAGACTCCACAGACCAATGGCCGGATTCAGCGTGCGTTTTTCGATCATGCCGGTCATGGCAATCAGCAGTGAGATATACACCATAAACAACACAATGGCGGGAAACAGCCGGGCAAAACGCCCCTGACGCGGATTCACTTTGGATAACGGAAAAGCAATCAGCGTCACAATCGGCACCATTAATATTAATGAAATACGCCATTGCAGCTGCGCCTGATGCTTAGGATCAGGCGAGCCGATCAGTTCCAGTGTAGGCACCGCTTCTTTGCGCAGCTTGCGCCGTTCTTCCGGCTCATCGGCAATTTTTACGCCGTATAAATCAAAATCCAGCACCTGCAGCTGAGCACTGCCCGGTGTCAGGTCGTACCGCCGGCCTTTGTGCAATTCCAGAAAGCGTGAGCCGGTTTCATCGCTGACATATTGCGTACCGCGTTCCGCCAGCAACAATGTATTGCCATCGGCAATAAACACCTGATGCATCTGGGTTTTGTCATTCGATAAGGTTTCGGTATAGGTCACACGCGAACCGGTGGCGGTACTCTGAAAACGCCCCGGTGCCAATAATTCAAATTCGGTTAATTTGGATTGCTTCTGATACAGATTTTCCATTTTCTGCGCCCCCCAGGGGCTCAGCACCAGCGTAAAACTGCCCACCAGCAGCGCCAGAAATAACGCCGGAACCATGGTGTAACCGAGTAATTTTTTATCTGAAAAACCGGTGGCGGTGAGTACCGTCATTTCGCTTTCCGCGTACAGACGGCCATACGTCAGCAGAATGGAAATAAACAGCGCCAACGGCAAAATCATTTCCAGAAAAGACGGCAGGCGCAGCAGCAAGGTAAAAAATACAATATCCAGTGACACCTCACCGGCGGCGGCGGCGGCCAGTTGCTGGATCAGACGACCACTCATCAGGATCATCAGCAGCACCGTGGTAACAGCCACCAGTGAGCCGGCCAGTTCCCGGGCCAGATAACGGAAAAGAATCAAAATACTTACCTTATTGCTAACAAACGGCTGTGTTCCGCCCTTGATTTTCGTACACTTGAACGCAACGTTGAGTCAATCGGGCAGGCACTACCGCCCTTTCTTTTCCCGTCAGGAGCCATCATGCAATATCAGATTTCCACGAATTCTGCCGCCGATGTTCAAGCCAGCTGTATTGTGGTCACTCTCGACCAGTCAGGCAAGCTGTCTGACGCCGCTGCCGCCATCAATAACGCCAGCAACGGCTTTATTCAGGCCCGTATCGATGATAAAGACATCAGCGGCAAGCTGGCCCAGACCCTGCTGCTGCCCGCCGTTGCCGGAGTAAAGGCCAGCCGCGTATTACTGGTTGGCACCGGTAAAGACGCCCTGACCCACAGCAGCGCGATCAAAGTGCTGAACGCCATCGCCAGTGCCAGCAGCGGTTTTTCCGGCAACATTGCGCTGGCCCTGAATGAACTGGCGAATGATGACCTGAGCGAAGAGTGGCTGGCAGAACAAAGCGCCATCGCATTCGGCAACGCGCTGTACCGTTTTACCGAAACCAAAAGCAAACAGGACGATGACGTTCGCCAGCCTGACAGCATTCTCTGGCTGGGCAGCGATGTCAGCGCCGCGCTGCAAAAAGGCGAAGCCATCGCACAGGGCGTGTCTTATGCCAAAACCCTGGGCAACATGCCACCGAATATCTGCACCCCAAGCTATCTGGCCGAACAGGCACTGGCACTGGCCGCCAACGGCGCGCTGGACGTAACCATTCTGGATGAAGATCAGCTGGAAGAAATGGGCGCCGGCGCCTTTGTTTCCGTTGCCAAAGGTTCGTCGGAGCCGGGCAAAATGATCATCATGAAATACAACGGTGCCGCCGATAAAAACGCCGCACCGCACATGATTCTGGGTAAAGGCATTACCTTTGATACCGGCGGCATCAGCCTCAAGCCGGGTCTGGGTATGGATGAAATGAAATACGATATGTGTGGCGCCGCTTCCGTACTCGGCACCATGCAGGCCTTGCTGGCGTTAAAACCGGCGATCAATGTGATTGGAATGATCACCAGCGCCGAAAATATGCCCGCCGGTCATGCCAGCAAGCCCGGTGATGTGGTCGCCAGCTTGTCCGGCAAAACCATCGAAATTCTGAACACCGACGCCGAAGGCCGCTTAGTACTGTGCGATGCCCTGACCTACGGTATCGACAACTTTAAACCGGCCTCCATCGTGGATATCGCCACCCTGACCGGTGCCTGCATGGCCGCCCTGGGCCGCGTTAATTCCGGTTTATTCACCACCGACGAAACACTGGCCAATGAACTGCAACAGGCCGCAAACCACAGCACTGACAAAGTATGGCGTCTGCCACTGGAAGACGACTATCAGGAACTGCTGGATTCCAACTTCGCCGACATCGCCAATATCGGCGGCCCGCTGGCCGGTGCCACCACCGCCGCCTGCTTCCTGTCGCGCTTTACCGAAGGCACCCCATGGGCGCACCTCGATATTGCCGGTACCGCATGGAATACCGGTGGTAAAACCAAGGGCGCGACAGGACGTCCGGTGCCTTTGTTGGTTAATTATTTGCTGGCGAAATAAGCGGTAACGAGCATAAAAACCGGCCAACCCCAGTGTTGGCCACTGCTTTCCTATAGCCTGGAGTGGCATCGTGGCACTCCAGGCTGTGCATTGTGGGAGCGGCTTTCAGCCGCGATATCTGGTTTATTTTGTGGCCGTTCGCCTCGTTGGTTCTTTCTCATTCCCACGCTCCGCGTGGGAATGCAATTGTCCCTGCAAGGGCTGGCAGATTGCTTAAACCAGCGTCCTGCAGGCGCACAAACCAAAGCCCGAAGCCACATTTCAAAGCAGGCACTGCAGGAGCGGATCAAATCCGCGACAGGCCAGCCATACGCTCACGCTGACTTTCTCGTTCCCACGCTCCGCGTGGGAATGCAACCGTGGCTGAAAGGGCCAGCAGATTGCTTAAACCGGCGTCCTGCTGGCGCACAAACGAAAGTCCGAAGCCATATTTCAAAGCAGGCACTGCACTGTGGGAGCGGATCTTATCCGCGACAGGCCAGCCCTACCCTCACGCTGACAGGTAGGGTGGGCACTGCCCACCAAAGCCAATGTCGCTATTTGCTACCAGTAACCAAATCTATCAACAGATTGAACCCAACCCCGAATTTCAGTACTCTCGACCCAAAGCAGGGATGCCGCCATATCGTACGAACACACCGTCCGGGCACAGGCCCTCCCCGCTTATAATCCCGAATGATAAACCATGCGATTCCTGCCCTGCGTATACAAGGACGGGCGGCAGCGTGTCTGGAATAAAAAGAACAGATAAACGCTGGTTACTGTCGGAAAGTGATAGCTGCAAAGTCTAAAGATCAGTTCAGGGTAAAAGCGCATGCGCATTTACATCCTGACAAGAAAGAAAATAACGATGATTTTCCAGCCCGGACAATGTTTTAGGCTGGAAATCTTAATAAGGGCTTAGGTATGTTAATGAGCATGCCTAGTAAGAAACTGTTAATCACATATGAGAAATGAAATCGTCAAAGAAAGTAATCGGGAAGTTAAGACCTTTGTCGAGTTGATGCACGGAGCTGACTCGATGCTCGATAAGGCTTTAGGCGGAATTGAGGGCCGTTACTATTGTGTAATGAGTTCGCTTATCCTCTGTGCTTTTTCATTCGAAGCATATATGAATCATCTCGGTGTAAAGCACCGTGATCTTTGGACGAAGGATGAGCGATTATCTGTATTAAAAAAGTACGAACGGCTATGTAGACATCTCGGGATCGAAAAACCAGACTTCGGGCAAGGAGATGATCAGAGGTTGAAGCAGCTATTTTGTTATCGAGATACGATGGCTCATGGAGAAACCCATGACTTAGAATTGAAAAAGCCAGTAAAAAAGGCTTCTGATGATATGTCATACACTCTTAGAACAGATTGGGAAAATTTTACTTCCTTGCCTATGGCTGAGAAATGTCTTGCCAGTGCAAAAGGCATTATAAACAGGATGAATGAAGCAGCGGGGCTTGGCGAATATGCCTTTGAGTTCGGTGTTGAGGTGTCTGATGTGGAGTATAAAGTGATTAACAAGTCAAGAAATCCAGACGCTGCAAGCAGCGCTGATTCTTGAAGCGTTATATGGGTAAAAGATAATGATGAAATATATTTTTCTTATTCTAATTGTTTCAAACATGATTGCTTCTTGCGCATCTGTACCAGAGGTTGATACCTGGAAGCCAGAAATTAGCGATGGAAAAATTCAACAATGGAATTATATGGTTGGAAGTTGGTACAGTGATCAGCCAACAAAATCTGGAGAAAGAAAAGAAACAACTGCAAATTTGCTTTCAGATGGCTCATACATTATTAACTTCAAAAAAACCAGTGCCGAAGGTGAAGTTACTAATAAAACCGAAGTTGGCTATTGGGGGATTTCAGGAGATATTCATTTCACAATTTTTAAAGGGTGGATTGAAAACGAAGTTGTTAAATTAGCCAGACCAACAGACCCTTATAATTATGATGCATATAAAATCATAGAGCTTACTGAAACTACATTTAAGTATGTGCATGTAGATACAGGGGATGAATTTCACGCTAAAAAAATAAAAACATCAAAAGAAAGCCCATATAACAAGTGATCTTCCCCCGCTTTAACGGACACCAAAGTCAAACTGACGAAGTGTCCAATACCCAAATACACTCAGCCAAGGAAGACCTGACAGTATTCAAATGAATTTAACGTGAAAGCCGTTCTGCTGAGTCTGATGAAAGAGATTCAGGAAGTCGTCGATTCTTGTTATTTCTCGCAATTCAGTCCGCACTTTCCTGATTCCGGGGGTTGCCTTTTTCGTCCGCAGTAGCCAGCATCTCTTCCATTTCCGCTTTCTGTTTTAACGCACAGGCATGGAGTTTTTGCTGGCGCATACGGCGGATCGCTTCCAGCGGGTTTTCAGCAGGTTCGCTCTGCGATTCCGCTCTCACATCAGATGCGCCTTTCATATCAGATGACTCGCTGATTTCAGATGTTGTTCTGGTGTCAGTCTCACTCATCATCACTCACCTTTTTAATCAGAAAGCGGTACACGCCATCAACCTCTTCCTGCAGCAATAATTCATGTTCCAGGAAATTGCAGAATTTTAAAAAATCGCGCCGGGTCGAAGGGTCGGTGGCGAGAATTTCCACCACCTGGCCAATCTGCATATCGCGGATCTGGTTGTGCAGCATCATCACCGGTTCCGGGCAGAACAGCCCTTGGGTGTCGAGGTGAAAATCAATGGCGGTGTCGTTCATAACTCTCTTCTTACCTGTTCGTTTTGCCCGGTCGTTCTGTCCGCTCGTTTTGTCTGGCCGTTCTGTCGGCAGAGCCTGCGTCCGTTCAGACCAGTGCCTTGCGTGACGGCAGCAGACCGCGCTGTACCAGCGCCCATACGGCACTCATCGCCGCCACACACAATATGGCTGACAGCATAAAGTGGCCATCATACCCCAGAGCGTTGGCGCTGAAACCGGACAGTGCACCGGCCAGCATGCCGGCAATAATCACGACACAGCTTTGCAGGGCATAATCGGCGGCGGCACAGTGCTCACGGCAACGGTCCATCATCACGGTAAATAACGCCGCGGTCGCCATGCCACCGGCAATGTGCTCAACGATCACCGCCAGATACATATGCAGCCAGTCCGGCGCCTGCCCTGCTGCTGGCTGCAATCCGAGATACGACAGCAGCGCCAGCGCTTCGAGCAATAAAAATCCAAGCAATGCGCTTTGCCGTCCGAGCTTACCGACCAGCCAGCCTCCGCCCAGCGCGCCGAATAAACCGGCCAGAAAACCCACGGTTCCCAGAATCAGGCCCATCTGCTCCAGCGTCACTCCGGCATCGCTCAGCATTGGCCGGATCATCGGTGTGCCAAAGGCATCGCCGAATTTGTACACCAACAGAAATAACAGCCAGAAGGCGGCATGTTTCAGGCGGAAAAAGCCCAGCCACAGGGGCCACAAGGGTTGTGCATCCACCACATGCGGCTGCGGCTTAAACCACCACAACGGCAGCGAGCCCAGCAGCATCAGCAACGCCAGCAGCAGCAATGAATTCTGCCAGCCCAGTAACGGATACAACGACACCAGTGCGCCTCCGGCCAGAATCATCCCGACCCGGTAACCGGCGACCTGAATTCCATTACCGATACCACGCTGCGAAGGCGGCAGGTTTTCTACGGCCATGGCATCGGTGGCGATATCCTGAGTGGCAAGCAATGTGTTCAGCAACACCAGCAGGGCAACAAAAACGGCAATGCCCTGCCCGGTCCAGATGTCCAGTGGCTGACTGGCGATCACGATTAATACCGCCACCGCGCTGTAATTCATGGTCAGAATCCAGCTGCGGCGGAATTCCTGTTGGCGCAGTGAAAAACGATCCAGCCAGGGTGCCCAGATAAATTTCAGCGCCCAGGGCAGTGCCAATAAAGACAGCAGGCCAATAATGGTCAGGTCCATGCCCTGCTTACGCATCAGCGCCGGCATCGCCTGACCGAAAAAGCCGTGGGGCAAACCCTGCACAATATAAAGCCCGCTTAAGGCCAGCCATTTATTCATTCTGTTTCCGCTGCTGTTTTCTGTTTATGGTTAGACGCTGCGCGCCCGACTTTACACATTGCGCTGCGGCTGCGCCAGCATCGCACCGCTGTTTTTCGGCCCATAAAAAACCCCGCAAAAGCGGGGTTAAATTTATAAGTATTATGAGGTGAGAGTGTAGTTATTGTGTCTTTTTAAATGGCTCAGCGTTCCAGAATAGCCACAACGCCCTGACCGCCTGCTGCGCAGATTGAGATCAGACCACGGCCTGAACCCTTCTCTTCCAGCATTTTCGCCAGCGAGGCGACGATACGGCCACCGGTGGCAGCAAACGGATGGCCGGTCGCAATGGAGGAGCCGTTCACGTTCAGTTTGCTGCGGTCGATGCTGCCCAGCGGCTTATCCAGACCGAGTTTTTCTTTGCAGAATTTCTCGTCTTCCCAGGCTTTCAGGGTGGAGGCCACAACGCCGGCAAAGGCTTCGTGGATTTCGTAGAAATCGAAGTCCTGCAGGGTCAGACCAGCGCGTTCCAGCATACGCGGTACGGCATAAGCCGGTGCCAGCAGCAGACCTTCTTTATCTTTGTTGCCATCTTTACCGAAGAAATCGACCGACGCGGTTTCATGGAAGCTGAGGTAAGCCTTAACCGGCAGGTTGTGTGCCTTAGCCCACTCTTCAGAGGCCAGCAGCACCACAGAAGCACCGTCGGTCAGCGCCGAGGAGTTACCGGCGGTCAGCGTGCCTTTTCCGGATTTTTTATCAAACGCAGGCTTCAGGCTGGCCAGTTTTTCCATATTGGGCGTGCGCGCCAGATTGTCTTTTTCCAGACCCAGATACGGGCTGACCAGGTCGTCGAAGAAACCACGGTCGTAGGCGGCCAGCAGATTGGTGTGGCTGTTAAAGGCGATTTCGTCCTGCTCTTCACGGGTGATGCCCCAGGCTTTTACGGTCAGCTCGGTGTGTTCACCCATCGACAGATTGGTGCGTGGCTCGCCGTTGCGCGGCACCAGCGGCGCCAGATGCTTAGGACGGATTTTCGCCAGCAGCTTCAGTTTTTCACCGGTGCTCTTGGCGCGGTTAACATCCAGCAGGATTTTACGCAGGCCTTCGTTCACACCGATCGGCGCGTCGGAGGTGGTATCGGAACCACCGGCAATGGCGCTGTCGATCTGGCCCAGAGCAATTTTATTCGCCGCCATGATGATGGCCTGCAGACCCGTACCACAGGCCTGCTGAATATCAACGCCCGGAGTACGCGGATCGAGGGCGGTGCTGAGCAGGGTTTCACGCGCGAGGTTAAAATCGCGGCTGTGTTTGATCACAGCACCGGCAATGAATTCGCCAATCTGCTCGCCCTGCAGGTTGTAACGGTTAACCAGACCATTCAGCGCTGCGGTCAGCATGTCCTGGTTAGAGGCATAGGAATACGCGGTATTGGAACGCGCAAAAGGAACACGGTTACCGCCAATGATGGCTACGCGGCGGATGGTCTGTTTAGCACTGCTCTTGGTCATGCCGGAAATCCTGTATGAGTTCTGATTTTTTGGGGGTATTGAGCAAACACACATATCACAACGGCAGGCTGAAGGTACTCTGCCATAAACGCTGCTCAGTGTAGCGCTCACCCCATCGCAGGCATTGGCTGAAGTGACAGTTTTCCCCTCATATCTGGTCAATTTCACTCCTGATGATTGCTGCTGTAATCTGCTACCGTCCGGCGCTGTGCCATTTTTTGTGTTTCGTGTGGTTTACAGCGCGTAAATCATTTTTTAACCGCTAACCGGCCTCGTTTAATCTGTGTGAACAGGCCCCAGGACCCGACCATGAGCAACTTTATTGAATCTGTACTCGACAGCAATGTGGGCCGCAGCCTGATGAAATCAGTTCTGCCAAAAGCGATTGAACTGAAGCGTTACAACCCGGATCAGGCCACCTATTTTGAAGGCCGGGTACTGATCGGCGCCTGCGAGAATGCCGCTCTGCTGAGCGATATCATGCGCAATCTGAAAGACGCCAGCGCCAGTGTGTTTTTCCCGGCAGCCGCCAAAACCGCTGCGGCCATCGTCGCCGCCGCCAGCGAACACGGGATCAAAGCCGTCGGTATTGAATGCAATGCCGATATGACCGACAAATTCGATGCGTTTGTCTTCGATGCCTCAGGCTTTGCCGATACCGCCGACCTGAACCAGCTGTACTACTTCTTTAATCCGGTGATGCGCAAGCTGAACAACAATGGCCGGGTGATCGTACTGGGTCGTCCGCACATGAAAGCAACGACCGGCGAACAGGCCGCCGCCATGCGCGCGCTGGAAGGTTTCTCGCGTTCTGTGGCCAAGGAAATCGGTAAGAAAAGCGCCACCGCTCAGGCGATTTACGTTGAAACCGGTGCTGAAAAAAATCTCGATGCTGCCTTCCGTTTTGTAATCTCCGCCAAGTCGGCCTATGTCGATGGTCAGGTACTGACGATTCGTAAAGCACAGGATGTGGCTTACCCGGACTGGCACAAACCACTGGCCGGTAAAGTTGCACTGGTCACCGGAGCCTCACGCGGTATTGGTGAATCCATCGCCCGCACGCTGGCGCGCGACGGCGCGACCGTTCTGGGTCTGGATATTCCGCCAGCAGAAGGTGACCTGCGCCGCGTGATGGCCGAAATCGGTGGTGAAACCCTGCTGGGCGATATTTCCTCTGCCGAGGCACCACAACAGATTTCCGACAAGCTGAAAGCAATGGGCGGTGGCGACATCATCGTGCACAACGCCGGTATCACCCGCGACAAAACCCTGGCCAATATGCCGGAACACTGGTGGAACATGACCATCGACATCAACCTGTCGGCGGAAGAACGCATCAACCACATGCTGTTTGAGCAGGGCACGCTGAACAACGGTGGCCGCATTATTTGTGTATCGTCGATGAACGGTATCGCCGGCCAGACCGGTCAGACCAACTACGCGGCCTCTAAAGCCGGTGTGATCGGTTATGTGCAGTACATGGCCGATGAGCTGATGGCCAAAGACATCACCATCAACGCCGTGGCACCGGGCTTTATCGAAACCGCGATGACCGATGCCATCCCGCTGATGACCCGTGAAATCGGCCGTCGCCTGAACTCTCTGTCGCAGGGCGGCAAACCGGTTGATGTGGCGGAAACCATCGCGTTCTTTGCCAATCCGGCAGCCAGTGGCGTGAGCGGTAATATCGTGCGTGTCTGCGGCCAGTCGCTGGTCGGTGCGTAATATCAGACGCTGATAAAAAGCACCGTTTCCGGAACCGGAAGCGGTGCTTTCCTGATCCAGCGCAAGCGCAACAACAATATCTTTTGTCCCCCCCGTTTGTGCACATCCCATTCTTACGGCGGCTGTTTCAAATCCCGCAGATACCGCTACACTTGGGTTCAGTCATCATCTGAATGCAGTGTATGCCCCAAAATTCTATCCAGCGTGGCCTTAACGATGCAGCACGCCTCGGTATTGGCCGTTATAACCATTTTCTGGAAATGCTGCTCAGCGGGCGTCCGCTGGAAATGCTGCTGAATGAACTGGTTCTCCTCATTCAGGAAAAGCAACCGGAATGCATTGCCTCTGTTTTGCTGACCAGCGATGACGGCAAGCGCCTGATCACCGGCGCAGCTCCCGGTCTTCCCGATTTTTATGTGGAGGCCATCAATAACCTTGAGATTGGTGACGGAGTCGGTTCCTGTGGCACGGCTGCAGCGACGGCACGCCTGGTGATTGTTGAAGATATTCAGCGCCACCCCTATTGGCAGGACTATCGTGAACTGGCTGCAGAGGCGGGTTTGCAGGCCTGCTGGTCGCAACCGATTGTTGGTAACAGCGGTAAAGTCCTCGGTGTTTTCGGCCTGTATTACCGTGAAGTACGCCACCCAACCGGACTTGATCTGCTACTGATTCACGAAGCGGCCCGGCTGGCTCAGGCCAGCATTGAATTCCGCCGCGCCCAGAACCACCGCCAGCTGAGCGAGACCATCACTCAGCATCTCCCGCTCGGACTCATCATTACCGACAGCGAATTCAACATTATCGAAGTCAATCCGGCATTCAGCCAGATCACCGGCTACCCCGATGATGAAATACTCGGACGCAAGCCAGGCTTTTTCGCCGCCGATCCCAAATTATTGCAACAGTACCGCGATATTCTCGACAAGTTACCGGCCTGGCGCAGCTGGACAACCGAGCTGCTGATCAGCCGCCGCAATGGCGAACGCTTCAACGCAGAACTGTGCTTTTCGGTGGTGCGTGATGAACAAAACACAATCCAGCGATATGTTGCCCTGATCAGCGATATCAGTGAGCGCAAACGCGCCGAAGAAACCATCCAGTATCAGGCCAGCTACGATCTGCTCACCAGCCTGCCCAACCGCAATCTGTTTTACGAACGTCTGAACTGGACACTGGAACAGGGGCGGCGCAAGCAGCGCGGTTTTTCTGTGCTGCTGATGGATCTGGATTACTTTAAAGAAATTAACGATACCCTTGGCCACGATGCCGGCGACGAACTGCTGGTCAAGGTCGGTACGCGATTGCAGCAGAGCATGCGTTCTCAGGACACCATTGCCCGCCTCGGTGGTGATGAATTTGGCTTCATCATTACCGGCGAGCATGACCATCAGGCACTTGGACAACTGGCCGATAATATCCTTAAAAACGTCAGCCGCAGTCTGACCATTCGCCAGATGCGCGACTGCCGCATTACATCCAGTATCGGAATCAGCTGCTTTCCCGGCGATGGCAGCACGCTGGAGCAATTACTGAAAGCTGCCGAACAAGCGGTTTATGCCGCCAAAAATGCTGGCCGTAACGGCTACGCTTTTTTTACACCGGCCATGTTCGAAGCGGCTAAAACCCAGGCAATGCTGCATCAGGAAATGCATTTTGCGGTCAGCCAGAATCAGCTTGAGCTTCACTATCAGCCGATCAAGCGCCTCAGAGACAACCGCATTGTCCAACTGGAAGCGCTGGTGCGCTGGAACCATCCGGAACGCGGGCTGGTGCGTCCGGACCTGTTTATTCCTTTAGCGGAAAAAACCGGCATGATCCGTGAAATCGGCCAATGGGTCAGGCAGGAAGCACTGGCCATGATCGGCCGTATGCAGGCGCAGGGAATCTCAATACCGATTGCCGTTAACGTCTCAACCGCCGAGTTTTATGATCACAGTCTGGCCGATAAAATCATCGCTCAGGTAGAGGGTTCCGGCGTCAAACGTGGCAGCATGGTGGTGGAAATTACCGAAAGCCTGCTGATCCGCAACCAGCAGGAAACCTTTACGTTTCTGAACAAACTTCAACAGGCGGGAATCCGGGTGGCGCTGGATGACTTCGGTACCGGCTTCTCATCCCTGTCATACCTCGCCGCTTTTCCCGCCGATAAACTGAAAATCGACCGCAGCTTTGTTCACCAGATGACGTCCAACCCGCGCAAAGAATCGCTGGTGGATACCATCATCACCTTAGGCCACAGCCTGAATATGAGTGTGATTGCGGAAGGCGTTGAGACCGAAGAGGAAGAAGCCCTGCTGCGCAGCAAAGACTGCGACAACATACAGGGCTTTTTGTTGGCAAAACCGCTGCCGGAAGACGATTTGATTGAGTTTCTGCGCGGCTACAATCCTGATGCACCGAGCAAACCCTGACGCAGAACGGCCTTAAACCGTCATTCGTTTCAGCGCTTTTTCTTCGCCCGCTTTTTTTTCAGATAGTCTTTTACCGGTGTTTTTTTATCCGGTAATGCCGCCGCAAAACGCTCACGCATAGCGTCCACTTTGGCTTCTTTTTCGGCGTGCAAACGGCTGTGCCGGTACTTTTCACCCGCCTGATGAAAATCCACCACTGAACTTCCGGACTCTTTACGCTCTGACATTATTGCTCCTGTTGCTGATAGCAGGACGTCGCCATAGTGCGGTCATGGTAGCATAAGTCTTTTCTGGCTGAACCAAACGACTGCTGTGACTCCAACGCCCGACACCCTGATATCAACGTCTGATTTGCCTGTTGACCTGCTTCTGCCTGAGCTGCGTGCTCAGCTGAACGAACACATCAGCGTACTGCTGAGTGCCGAACCCGGTGCCGGTAAAACGACCCGCGTACCACTGGCATTGCTGAACGAGCCCTGGCTGCGCGGCCAGAAAATCATCATGCTCGAACCGCGCCGTCTGGCAGCCCGTAACGCGGCCCGGTTTATGGCGCAGCAACTGAACGAGCAAACCGGAGAAACCGTCGGCTATCGTATCCGCCTTGAGCAGAAAATCTCCGCGACCACCCGGATTGAAGTGGTCACCGAAGGTATTCTTACGCGGATGCTGCAGGATGACCCGGAACTGAACGGTGTCGGGCTGATTATTTTCGATGAATTCCACGAGCGTAACCTGCATTCCGATCTGGCGCTGGCGCTGGCCCACCAGTGCCAGCAGTTATTACGTCCGGAACTGCGTCTGCTGGTGATGTCCGCCACCCTGGATGCCGACAGCCTCGGCGATAAACTGCAGGCGCCCCTGCTGCACAGTTCAGGCCGGGGGTTTGCGGTTAAGCATGTTTACCGCCCGTTACCCGACAGCAACCGCCGTCTGGCAGAGCATTGCGCCAGCGTCGTCCGCGAAGCCCTGAACAATCACCACGAGGGGGATGTACTGGTATTTCTGCCCGGTGTCGCCGACATCCGCCGCGTTCAGACACTGCTGGAGAGTACAGCGACTGAAGCGCTGGTCGTGCCATTGCATGGCCAGCTGAATGACAGCGAGCAGAAAACGGCACTCGCCCCCGCACCTGCAGGCCTGCGCAAAGTGATTCTGGCCACCAACATTGCCGAAAGCTCGCTGACCATTGATGGCGTACGCATTGTGGTGGATTCCGGTCTCGAACGGCGCATGAGCTTTTCTCCAGCGACCGGCATCAGCCAGTTGCAGACCCGGACTATTTCGCAGGCGTCCAGCATCCAGCGTGCTGGCCGGGCCGGACGTCAGGCGGAAGGCTTCTGCTACCGCTTATGGCGCGAAGAAGAACAGAGCCGCCGCGAGCCACACATCCGTGCCGACATTCTGGATGCCGATCTGGCTCCCCTGCTGCTTGAACTGCTGCACTGGGGCGCAGACCTGAACGATCTGTTGTGGCTCACACCGCCACCAGCCGCCAGCCTGAAGCAGGCACAGCAGGTACTGGCTCAGCTTGGCATGCTGCAACCGGATGCCCCGCTGCGTCTGAACGAACATGGCCAGCGCTGTGCCGCCTTCGGCCTTGAACCACGCTGGGCCCATGCCCTGCTCTGCGCACAACCGCTGGGGATGGCCGCAGAAGCCTGTGAACTGGTGGCCGTTCTGCAGGAGTGGCCACATCAACAGCGTCACAGCGATGATGCCGAACGCCTGCTGTCCCAGGCCCGGCGACAATCCGCTGCCTGGAACAGCCGCATCAGACCTCTGGCGCAACGCTTTCAGCGGCAACTGCCAACAACGCCCGCACCAGGGCCAACCGCAATACCGCTGGATTGTGCTCTGATG
>JAJOJJ010000003.1 GCA_021208685.1 Saccharospirillaceae bacterium | reverse complement strand
AAGCGCGAAGCTGGGGTCGGCCCGCCGGCAAGGGGATAAGTTCCCCTGGGAGGCAACAGGCCTTGATGTTAAAAAATACGTTTTTTGTCCGCTATGGTTCTGATTAAAAACTGTGGGACAGCAGTGGACTCAAAATGCTCATTTACGATCTGTAAACTGCGCTTTTTCGTCGGTTTTTGCCTTGCATTGACGGCCTCGAAAACAAAAATCAAGAGCCTGCCCGGATACGTTAACTGGCACTGTTCATAACGGATGTGGGTATTGCAGAGGCCATTCAGGCCTCTGTATCACTTGCAGCAGCCTGATCGTTGACCAGTGCCAGATACGCGGCCCGCCCCGGCGGGGTTAAACCACAGCCGCGCAGAATCATATCTTCAAGAAAATCACCAATACGCAGAATATCTTCTTCTTCGTACTGACGTTTGTTGGTGACTTCCAGCACCTGAGTTTCAAAGTCGGCGTAATGCTGCGTTGAAGACCAGATCATAAAAATCAGATGGGTTGGATCAATGGCGCGGATTTTACCGGCATCAATCCAGCTCTGAATAACCTGGGTTTTTTCCCTGACCCATAAACGCATAGCACCACTGATATAGTCTTTCAGGTACGGAGCACCCTGAATGATTTCCATGGCAAAAATTTTGGAAGCATTCGGATGAGTATAGGAAAGACGGATTTTGGTGCGGATAAACAGGCTCAGAATCCTCGCCGGATCGCTGTCGGCATTAATATCGGACAGTACTTCATTCCAGGTCGTCAGAATATTTTCCAGCAGGGCGCGGTACAGGTTGCCCTTGTTCTTGAAGTAATAATGGATATTGGCTTTAGGAACGCCGGCACGATCAGCAATGGCCTGCATGCTGGTGCCTTTAAAGCCATGTAATACAAATTCCTGCTCAGCGGCAGCAAGAATATTTTCGTTATTGCGCTCACGAATGGCGCCGGTTTTGTATTTTTGTTGAGTACTCATATCACTTCCGGCCAGTGAAGAACGAATCTGGCATTACATAGTCTGTGAGTGCCAAAGAGTATCATATCCGGGAGCGGGTGTGACCAATCGCTCATCGCAGAAAAAAGGGAGCCGAGGCTCCCTTTGTTTTACAGGTCTTACAGGTGTACTTTCAGCAGAGCGCTGACAGCGTTCTGGTCAATACCTTCGATACCGTACTTGTTGCCCCAGTAGCTGTACTCGATACCGACTTTTACCTTGCTGAACGTTTTACCAATCACAGGTGCCAGATCGTAAGTAATCTGTGGGTTGAAGTGCAGGTTGGCTTTGCTGCCAAAACGGTTGCCATCGGCTTCAACCTGAGTGGAGTAGTCAATGTAGCCGTCGATATTGAAAGCACCGGCAGACCAGCCATAGGTCAGGGTCAGCTGGTAATCGTTGGCGCTGTTGTCATTGACGGCATAGAACACCGTGGCGCTGGCGAAATTCATGCCCGGAATGGCCAGATCAGCACCAACACCGTACAGGTAGTTATCAAAACCGCCTGAGCTGGATTCCAGAGTGAAGGCTGCATTGACGCTCTTAACAAGACCGCCCTCGAACGATGCCAGGGTTACTTTAGGTGAGAATTCACTGTAGGTGGCAGTAAAACCATCATCACCAACATGACGATCCATAAAATAGAACAGGCCGCCCCAGCTATGGCCAGATACGTGCTCAAGGGTGTAAGTGGTCAGCGAGTTGCCGTCATCAAACTTCGGGCCATCGACTTTATAGTCAGAACCGTACAGCGCAGATACGCTGTTATCAGCCCAGAATTGTTCTGCCTGAGCGGTGCCGGTAGCGGCCGCGATAACCGCCATAGCCAAGAGTTGCTTTTTCATGTTTCTCTCCAGATTTAACAAAGTGTTATTTCTAATAAGTTGTATTGTTTTTGGTTTTAATCAACGCACTCAATTTATCAATCAATTCCTTTTTTTTCATCTTTTAAATAATGAATTTCCTTGATTTTTAACATTGACCATTTTGGTATTTTTATCAGTGCCGGAGGGTTTCCGGCAAAAAAAACCAGTATGAATCAGACATGTTTTTTCTCGCATGAAACCCTGAGGATCAGGCCTGATGGCGGTTGTGTAAACCGCAAATCAGGCCAGTATTTGTCTTCCTTTAAGCCAGTGGCCGATACGGCTGGCCAATAGACTTAGGTGCACTCATTTTGGTTTTAATGGCATCGGATGACAGCCAGACCAGCACAATAATGGTCGCCACATAAGGCAGCATGGCCATAATATTTGGCGGAACTTCAAAGCGTGTGCCTTGCAATACCAGATGCAGAATGCTGGCAAAACCAAACAGATAAGCGCCCAGCAGAATACGTTCGGCTTTCCAGCTGGCAAATACCACCAGTGATAAGGCAATCCAGCCTCGTCCTGCTGACATGCCGTCACTCCACATCGGGGTGTAGACCAGGGATAAATACGCACCGGCCAGACCGGTCATGGCGCCACCAAAAAGCACAGCCATAAAACGGATCTGCTGCACATTAATACCGATGGCATTGGCCGCTTCCGGATTTTCACCAACCGCGCGGATTTTTAACCCCAGACGGGTGCTGCGGAATACCCAAAAGACCAGCGCAAATAATGCCAGCGTTAAATACACCAACGGGTCATGCTGGAACAGCACTTTACCGATGACCGGAATATCGCTGAGCAGCGGAACCGACCAGACCTGAATGCCCTCCAGACCGATACCGATATAATTGGTGCCGAGAAAAGCACTCAGACCGCCACCAAAAATGGTCAGTGCCAGACCCGTTGCCACCTGATTGGACGCGAGTGTGATTGACAGATAACCAAACAGAAAGGCCATGCCCATACCGGCAAATATGGCGCAGAAGGTTGCCAGAAAATAATTGCCGGTGACTGAGGCCGCAATAAAACCGACCACCGCGCCCACCAGCAGCATACCTTCCTGACCCAGGTTCAGAACGCCGGATTTTTCGCACACCATCTCGCCCAGTGCAATCAGAATAAGCGGAGTACCGGTCTTGAAGGTTGCAAACAGAATGTTAGTAATTAAATCGATATCCATGGTTCAGGCCCGGGCAGTACGTGGTTGAAAAACAATGCGATAACTGATTAACAGATCCGCAGCCAGCAGGAAGAACAACAGCATTCCCTGAAATAAACCGGTCAGGGATTTTGGCAGACTCATTTCGATCTGCACCATTTCCCCGCCCATAAAGGTCAGTGCCAGCAGCATACTGGCCAGCAAAATACCGAATGGCTGCATGCGGCCTAAAAACACCACAATAATCGCGGCATAACCGTAGCCCGGCGAGACTTGGGGAATTAACTGTCCAATCGGTCCGCTGACTTCTGCTACTCCTGCCAGTCCGGCAAGTGCTCCACACACCAGCAATGCAAACCAGGTCAGGCGATTGGTATTAAAACCGGCATAGCGTGCGGCTTTGGCGTCTTCACCGAGTACCTGAATCTGATAACCGACCCAGCTGCGCGCCATCACTGTCCAGATAACCACAGTAAAAAATAGCGCAAACAGGATAGAAATATTCAGACGATAATCGTCACTGAATAAAGGCAACAACGCAGCATCGGCAAACATGGCGGATTCCGGAAAATTAAATCCGGCCGGATCGCGCAAAGGCCCGTGTACGGCGTACAGAAGGGCATTCAGCGCAATGTAGTTGAGCATAATGGTGGTCAGAATTTCATTGGCATTGAAGCGGGTTTTCAGCCACGCAGCCAGTGCTGCCCACAACAAGCCGCTGATGGTTCCTGCCAGCAGAATAGGCACCAGCACCCAGCGGCTTTCCGCATCAAGAAACTGCAGTGCGGCCATGCTGCCACCCAGCGCTCCCATAATAAACTGGCCTTCGGCACCGATATTCCAGATTTTGGCGCGGTAACATAATGTCAGACCCATTGCACACAGTAACAATGGCGCTACTTTTATACCCAGTTCGGTCCAGCCATAGGTGTTAGTGAGTGGTGCAATAAAAAAGGTATACAGGGCGTGCAGCGGGTCATGCCCCAGTACCGAAAACAGTAATGCACCGCCAAACAGGGTCAGCACAATGGCGATAAGAGGGGATACATAACTCATCAGACGCGAGTCGGCCTGACGCTTTTCAAGTTTAAGCATGTGCGCTCTCCACAGTGGATGGATTGGCACTGTCGTGACCAAATTGACCGGCCATCCATTGACCCAGTGTTTCGATACCCACTTCGTGGGTCGGTTTTACCGGGCTCAATTGCCCATCACAAATTGCACCGATGCGGTCAGATATCTGATAGAGCTCATCAATATCTTCCGATACCACAATAATGGCGGCACCTTCGTCGCGCAGTTGAATCAGCGCATGGCGGATTAAAATGGCAGCGCCAATATCCACGCCCCAGGTCGGGTGAGAGCACACCAGCAATTTCGGTTGTTGTTCGATTTCGCGGCCAATAATGAATTTTTGCAGATTACCGCCGGATAAACTTTTGGCCTGAGCGTACTCGTTGGCACATTTGACGTTATATTTTTCAATAATGTCGCGGGAAAATTCGCGTACTTTGCGGTAATTAATCCAGCCATTGGCTTTTAAGTCGCGGTGGCTGCTGCTGAGCAGGGTGTTTTCCACCAATGACATATTGGGCACCGCACCACGTCCCAGACGCTCTTCCGGAACAAAGGCAAACCCCAGGCGGCGACGCTGATCGGGGCTCATGGCACCGATATTCTGGCCGAGTAATTCAATGCTGTCAGCGCGGGTTATTTCTTCACCGCTGAGCAGGGCGCAGAGTTCATCCTGACCATTACCGGCAACACCCGCGATGCCGAGAATTTCGCCGGCTTTTACCTTCAGATTCAGATTATTCAGGGTTACGCCGAACGGATCTTCCGGGGTAAAGCTGAGGTTGTTCAGGCTGAGGGCGGTCTCTCCGCCTTCCGCTTTCTGATAATTCTGATTCAGCGGCGTGTCTTCACCGACCATCATCCGTGCCAGATCTTCACTGCTGACATCCTGTGGGTTGCAGCGTCCGGTACCCCGGCCATTGCGCAGCACAGTAGCGGCATTACACAACTCGGTGACTTCATCCAGTTTGTGCGAAATAAACAAAATGGAGCAGCCTTCAGCGGCCAGCTTCTTCAGGGTGCGGAACAATTCGCGCACTTCCTGCGGGGTGAGAACTGACGTCGGTTCATCCAGAATCAGCAGTTTAATGTCTTGCAGTAAGCAGCGTACGATTTCCACCCGCTGCTGCGCCCCGACCGAAAGCGTGTGAACATGGCGGTCAGGGTCCAGTGCCATTCCGTAGTGCGCAGAAATTTCACGTATGCGCTTACTTAGTGCTTCCATATTCCGGCTTTCTTCCGCCGGCAGACTCAGCGCAATATTTTCGGCAACGGTCAGGGTTTCAAACAACGAAAAATGCTGAAACACCATACCAATGCCCAGCTGGCGCGCATGTGCAGGGCCGTTCATCTGAATAGCGTCACCCTGCCAGACAATCTTACCGGCGTCCGGTTTGATGACACCGTAGATGATTTTCATCAGGGTACTTTTGCCGGCGCCGTTTTCCCCAAGCAGGGCGTGGGTCTCACCGGCATTCACCAACAATTCAATATCATCGTTGGCTAGGCAGCCCGGATACTCTTTGCGGATACCGCTCAGATGCAGGCGTATGGTTGATTCTTGTGCTGGCACTAAGATTCCTCAAATTTAAAAGCTGACCACTTGGACAAGCCATTAGCAATTAGCTTGCCACATACTGCATCTGCACATTCCGGCATGTTTTGTTATATGCTTGACCAGTTGGTCAGGAAATTGCAAAGCATTCTCCGGACAGAACTCTCTACTGAAATACAGCGCTGTCGGGCGATGCCGCCGCACATTCGCCACAACGGCGTGAAAGCGGCGCCGTTCAACAGAGCTGTCGGGCAGAAAACAGGTGTAAGCGTGATTCGATTTAACCTAAACGGTCGCTGGATTGAAGACAATAAAATTGATCCAAATTGTACCATTCTGAAATATCTGCGCACCACGATGATGCAGCCTGATGCAAAAGAAGGTTGTGCCGCGGGTGATTGCGGTGCCTGCACACTGATGCTGGGCGAAATGACAGAGCGTGGTATTGAGTACCGCACACTGAATGCCTGCATTGCATTAATGGCCAATGCGCATGAGCGTTACCTGTTGACCCCTTCCGGTATTGGCCGTGCCGGGCAGTTGCATCCGGCCCAGCAGGCGATGGTCGATTGCCACGGTTCGCAATGCGGATTCTGTACTCCGGGATTTGTTATGTCGCTGGCCAACCTGTATCAGCAGGCGGGTCTGCATGCGCAGCAGAGCGCATTAACCGATGAGCAGATTCACGCCGCATTGTCTGGCAACCTGTGCCGCTGTACCGGTTACCGGCCGATTATCGAAGCGGCCCATAAAATGGCAGAACTGCCGGTCTGTGATGTGCGTGATATTTCTGCCCGCAGTGGTGTGCAAACCTTTAATCCACAGGCGGAAAATGTATCGCCCACATCACCGCAGGCGTTGCAGGAGGTTGATGGCCGTCGTTTATTTATGCCGTTAACCGAAGAGCAGCTGAAAGCTCTGTTGCGGGAATATCCGGAGGCCTGCCTGTGGGCAGGTGGTACCGATATCGGACTGGAAATTACCCAGCGCTTTAAACAATTCGACACCATCATTTGTCTTAACCGCATCACAACCCTTGCTCAGACACAGGAGCAAGGCGGGCAGTTGTGGCTGGGAGCCGGTGTTACCTACAGTCAGGCTGAACATCAGCTGGCTGATCTTTTTCCTTCGTTTGCTCAGCTCTTGCATCGAATTGGCTCACGCCAGATCCGCAATATGGGCACTTTGGGGGGCAATATTGCTAATGCTTCACCGATTGGTGATACGCCCCCCGCTTTTTTAGCTTTGAATGCCACGCTGGAAATTGATGGAAACCATGGCCGCCGCGACGTTGCCATTGATGATTTTTATCTGGGGTATAAACAGACCGTACTGCAACCCGGTGAATATTTGCGCGCCATTCGCATAAAGACATTGCAGAGCAGTGAATCGCTGACGCTGCATAAAATCAGTAAGCGTTACGACGATGATATTTCCGCGGTGATGTTTGCCCTGTATCTGGACGTGCAGAACGGCATTATTGAACAGGCACGTCTGGCCTGCGGTGGTGTGGCCGCGACCCCATTACGTGCGTTGAAAACGGAACAGGCATTAATTGGCCAGCCATTTTCTGAAAATACCTTTTTACAGGCTGCGAATTCAATCGGACAGGATTATCAGCCGCTGTCGGATGTCCGCGCCAGCAAAGAATACCGCCTGCAGGTTACGCGTAACCTGTTGCTGAAAAGCTATCTGGAATTAACCGCCGGCCAGGCAGGAGATGCAGCATGAGCCACGTTTCTTCTAAAGTAACCCCCTGGGAAGCGCGTCGTCAGCGTCCGGCAAAAGGTAAAAGCGGCAGTAAACTCGCACATGAAAGCGCCGAAAAACATGTGCTGGGCACCGCGACGTACATTGATGATATGCCGGAATCAGCCGGAACCTTATTTGCTGCTGTCGGCAAAAGTACCATCGCTCACGGAAAAATTCTGTCACTCGATTTAACCGCCGTGCGCAATGCGCCGGGTGTGGTCGATGTGATTACACTGGATGATATTCCCGGCGAAAAAGACATTGGCCCGGTTTTTAAAGGTGACCCGATTTTTGCCGATGGCGTGGTGGAATTTCACGGTCAGGCTTTATTTGCCGTGGTTGCCGAAAGCTTCGAACAGGCAAAGCGCGCCGTGTTGCTGGCGCAGGTGCGCTATGAAGAACAGCCCGCATTGCTGACGATTAAAGAGGCATTACAACAAAACGCCTTTGTCCGTCCTGCGCACAGTATGCAGAAGGGCAATGCCAGGATGGCTGTTCAGAACGCTCCGATACAGATGAGCGGTGAACTGTATGTAAAAGGTCAGGAGCATTTTTATCTGGAAGGCCAGATCAGCTACGCCCTGCCAGCCGAAGACGGCGGTATTAAATTGTATTGCTCCAGTCAGCATCCGTCAGAAGTACAGAAACTGGTTGCTGAAGTACTTGATGTGCCGATCAATCATGTGCAGGTTGAAGTGCGGCGCATGGGCGGCGGCTTTGGTGGTAAAGAGACACAGGCTGCGCAGTGGGGGTGTATTGCCTCGGTTTTTGCCCAGCGCCTGAACCGTCCGGTGAAAATGCGACTTGACCGTCAGGATGATATGGTCCTGACCGGCAAGCGCCATGATTTTTACAACCGCTATCATCTGGGCATTGATGAGAACGGAAAAATTCTGGGCGCTGACATTGAGCTGGCCGGTTTTTGCGGATATTCACCGGATTTATCCGACGCCATTGTTGATCGTGCGATGTTTCATGTCGATAACGCCTACGATCTGAATAATGCGCGGGTCATCGGTCATCGCTGTAAAACCAATACCGTATCCAATACCGCCTATCGGGGGTTTGGCGGACCGCAGGGGATGATTTTTGCCGAAGCCATGCTGGATGATATAGCGCGTAAAGTGGGTAAAGATCCGCTGGATGTGCGCAAAATTAATTTTTACCGCGATGGCGGCAGTACCCATTATGGTCAGCCGATTGAAGATTTTTATCTGCCGGAATTGGTGGCCCAGCTGGAGCATGATTGTGACTATCGTGCCCGCCGCACTGCAATTGCAGAATTTAATAGGGATCATCGCTGGAAAAAGCGCGGCCTGGCATTAACACCGATTCGTTTTGGAATCTCATTCACCATTCAGTTTTTAAATCAGGCCGGTGCACTGGTGCATATTTATACCGATGGCTCCGTTCATCTGAACCACGGTGGCACTGAAATGGGTCAGGGATTATTCACTAAAGTGGCGCAGGTGGTTGCCCATGAATTTGATATCGACATTGATATGGTTCAGGCCAGTGCCACCGCGACGGATAAGGTGCCGAACACCTCGCCAACGGCCGCGTCTTCCGGCTCTGATTTGAATGGTAAAGCAGCACAGAATGCCTGTCAGATTCTTAAATCGCGTCTGGTGCAGTTTGCTCAGCAGCATTTTCAGGTGAATGCCGTTGACGTGCGCTTTATGAATAATCATGTCGTGATCGGGGCGAATGAGGACAGCGCGCAGTGGATTTCCTTTGCCGATTTTGTCACCCTGGCTTACCAGAACCGCGTATCACTCTCGACCACGGGCTATTACGCCACGCCGAAAATTCATTACAACCGCGATACTGCCAATGGCCGTCCGTTCTTTTATTACGCTTTTGGTGCCTGCTGCGCCGAAGTGGAAATTGATACCCTGACGGGCGAGTATAAAGTGCTGCGTGCTGATATTTTGCACGATGTTGGCCGCTCGCTGAATCCGGCAATTGATATTGGCCAGATTGAAGGGGCGTTTATTCAGGGAATGGGTTGGTTAACCACAGAAGAACTGTTGTGGGACGACAAAGGGCGCCTGCAATCCAACTCGGCGGCGACGTATAAAATCCCGACGTCCGTTGATATTCCTGAACACTTTACCGTGCAATTGTTTGATCGGGCTAACGCCGAAGATACGATCTATAACTCAAAAGCCGTTGGTGAACCGCCATTTATGCATGGTATTGCGGTGTGGTGTGCTCTGCGTGACGCGGTCGCCAGTGTGGCGGATTATAAAATCAGCCCGCCGCTGGATACACCTGCTACCCCGGAACGGGTATTGAATGCCGTGATGTTTTGCCAGCAGGAGATCCGGCCATGAAATTTGTGCGTTGGTATGACGCCATTGCCCGTTGCCAGCAACGCCGCGAATCCTATGTGATTGCGACTGTGATGGGCAGCGCAGGTTCTGTGCCGCGTGATCCCGGCAGTAAAATGGTGATTACTGCGCACGATCAGTTTGACACTCTGGGCGGTGGTCAGCTTGAATTTCAATTAATTCACAAAGCACGGCAATGGCTTTCTGACCATGCCCTTTCGGGTACTGAATTTTCGCTGCAGAAAACAGAGAAAATTCCCTTAGCGGCCAAAGCCGGTCAGTGCTGTGGCGGCAGTGTCACCGTGCTGCTTGAAATGTTTGTGCTGGAAGCGGCTCCTCTGGTGGTATTTGGTGCCGGGCATGTGGCCAAAGCGCTGATGAATATTCTTGGCGGACTCGAACAGCCCGTTATCTGGGTGGATAGCCGTCCTGAACAGTTTCCATCAGCGGATCATCTTGCTGACAATATTGATTGCCGCTGTCTGGCCGATCCGGTCAGTATTATCGCCGGGCTCCCGGCTGGCAGTGAGCTGGTGGTTCTGACGCATAATCATCAGCTGGATTTCGATGTATTGCAGGCCGCATTGAGTCGGGATGATTTTGCATTCATCGGTTGTATTGGCTCGGCCACCAAAACAGAACGATTTGCCCTGCGTTTGCAGCATGCAGGATTGAGCGCCGACCAGCGGTCACGGCTGACCATGCCCATTGGCCTGGCGGAAGTGGGGGGTAAATTGCCCATGGAAGTCGCGGTTTCTGTTGCCGCGCAGTTGCTGGCACGTAAAACGGCCGCTGCATCAGCCAGAATGTCTGCCGATAAAAGCCGTCGCAAAGGTCTTAGTTGGAAACAATTGCAGGAAGGGCTGACCGGTGATGCACCGGCGTCATCAGACATCAGCCTGTAAGTCATCTTTAATAGCCTGACGATCTGATCATCGTCAGAATTATTCGTCTGATAATGTTGAGAATACTATGAAAAACGAAGTGCATCCTTACAGTGAATGGATTGACCTTGCAAACCGCCGTTTGGGAGGTCAGGTTCTTAGCTGCAGTGATGATTTCTTTGCCGAGATGGAAAATCTGATTAAACCGGAAGCTCCGGTGTTTATCGACGGAAAATATACCGATCGCGGCAAATGGATGGATGGCTGGGAAAGCCGCCGTAAACGGGTTGTGGGTTATGACTGGGCCATTCTTAAACTGGGAACTCAGGGAAAAATCCGTGGATTTAATGTCTGCACCCGATTTTTTGCCGGAAATGCGCCGAAGCAGGTATCGATTGAGGCCTGCAACAGCAAAACGGCACCGGATGACAGCACTGAGTGGACCATGGTAGTACCGCAGCAGGATGTTCAGCCGGACAGCAATAATTTTATTGATTGCGATTCCGCTGGTGTATGGACGCACCTGCGTATCAACAGTTTCCCTGATGGTGGTATTGCCCGCCTGCGTGTGTATGGCGAAGCGGTCATGGACAATCACTGGTTCCTGCCAGGTGAGCCTGTGGATCTGGCCTTTATGAAAAATGGTGCTCGCCCGGTGGAATGCAGCGATATGTTTTTCAGCTCCATGAGTAACCTGATCATGCCGGACCGTGGTGTGAATATGGGCGATGGCTGGGAAACCAAACGTCGTCGCGGTGGCCGTGAATGCGACTGGATTATTATTAAACTGGCCGGAACCGGCAGCATTAAAAAAGTGGTGGTGGATACTGCACACTTTAAAGGTAATTACCCGGATGGATTTTCACTGCTGGGCATTACCATGCCGGAAGGTCAGCATCCGCAGGAAACCTCAGACTGGATGCCGGTGATCGGACGTCAGAAACTGAGTGCCGATGCCGAACATTTCTACAGAGACGAAGTGATCAGTGGTGAGCAGACCTTTACCCATATCAAACTGAATATGTACCCGGATGGCGGTATCAGCCGCTTACGCGTGTATGGATTCTTAAAGGACGCCAAATGACGCTGGATGAACTGAATAACCTGACGGTGGCCGATGCCACCGCTGCCTTTACCAGTTGCTGTGCTGCAGAGCGCTGGGTTGCCAGAGTGGTCGCCGCGCGTCCGTATGCATCGGTCGATGAATTGCTGCACAAAGCCAATGAATTCTGGTGGACAATGGCCGAGGCGGATTTTCTGCAGGCTTTTACCGCTCACCCGAAAATTGGTGATGTAAATTCGCTGCGCGCTAAATATGCCAATACCAAAGCCATTGCCTCGCACGAGCAAAGTGGTGCAGCAGGAGCTGCGGACGATGTGTTGCAGGCGCTGGCCGCCGGTAACAGCGCCTACGAGGAAAAATTTGGTTTTATTTTTATCGTCTTTGCCACCGGAAAGAGCGCTGAGCAAATGCTGGCGTTGCTGGAACAGCGACTGCCAAACAGCCGTGAGCAGGAAATCCGGAATGCCGCTGAGAATCAGATGATGATCACGGATCTGCGTATTAAAAAGATTCTTGGTCTGGCACAGTGAGGAGCAGTTTATGCAGAGAAGTGTAATTACCACACATATTCTCGACACCCAGCGTGGCCGTCCGGCGATTGGGGTCGGGGTGCGTTTATTCAAATCGGCAACCGGCTCTGTTGCCGACGCGCAATGGCAGGAGATGGCCAGTGCCGCGACCAATGATGATGGCCGGATTATCGACTGGCTGGGTTCGCGTGAGCGTGAGGCCGGTTTATACAAACTGGAATTCGCGACCGGTGCTTATTATGCCGCACAGGGCCTGAGTACCCTGTACCCGCAGGTCGATATTCTGTTTGAGATCGATACGCCGACGGAGCACTATCATGTGCCGCTGTTGCTGTCGGCCAATGGTTTCTCCACCTATCGTGGCTCCTGAGGAATCCGGTCATGGAATTCATTCTGCAGCCTGAACCTTTAACCGCCGAAAGCTTTGCGCCCTTCGGTGAGCTGATCAGTGTGCGCGGTAAACCGATTATGATTAATAACGGTACCACCGAGCGTTACCATAATCTGGCGCAGGTTACGCTGGGTGATGCCCCGCAAACAGGTCAGGGCATTATCAGTATTTTCCGTGCGCAACCGCGAACCCTGCCGATGAATATTGGCATGATGGAGCGCCATCCGCTGGGCAGTCAGGCCTTTCTGCCATCGTCGGATGAACCCTATCTGGTATTGGTGTGCCTCAGTCACCTCGTGGATGGTGCGGAAATTCCTGACCCGTCCAGCTTTAAACTCTTTCTCGCCAGTGACGGAGAAGGAGTGAACTACAAGGCTAATTGCTGGCATCACCCATTGCTGGCCTTGAATAAAATCAGTGATTTCTGGATCGTCGACCGGCTTGGGCCGGGCAATAATCTGCAGGAATTTTTCTTTCCGGAAGACTGGAACATCACCATTAATCTGGCTGATTAATTATTGAATAAGAGATATTGAAATGAATTATCAGGGTTATCGCGCCGCCATTTTGCATTACACCCATACATCCGCCTCTGATGAGCCGGTGGCGCATTTCTTTGCAGACGGTTTATTGGTTGTGGATGCCTCGAACGGTACGGTTGTTGCCTGCGAGGATGCCGGAAAATTGTTGGCGCATTATCCGCAACTGCCGGTAACCCGCTACGACAATGCACTGCTGACCCCCGGCCTGATCGATACCCATGTGCATTATCCGCAGGTGGATGTTATCGCATCCTATGGCGAACAGTTACTGGATTGGCTGAACAACTACACTTTTCCCACGGAACTGAATTTTGCCGATCCGGCTGTGGCCAGCGATGCCGCCGGATTTTTCTTAACGGAACTGCTGAAAAACGGCACCACTACGGCTCTTGTTTTCGGTACGGTGCATAAAGGTTCGGTCGATGCTTTCTTTGCTGAAAGCGAAAAACGCAATACCCGTATGATTTGCGGCAAGGTGATGATGAATCGTCACGCACCGGAAGGTTTGTGCGACACCGTTGAAAGCTCGGTGGCTGACTCTCAGGCGCTGATTGACCGCTGGCACAATCATGGCCGTCAGCTGTACGCCATTACCCCGCGTTTTGCCATTACCTCAACAGCAGAACAATTAGCCGCAGCCGGGGAATTACTGGCCGCTAATCCGGGCGTTTATATGCAGACTCATCTGGCTGAGAATCTGGATGAAATAGCCTTTGTGAAAGAATTATTCCCGGAGCGTAAAAGTTATCTGGATGTGTACGATCATTACGGTCTGCTGGGTGACCGCAGTATCTTCGCCCACTGTGTGCATCTGGATGATGAAGACTACCGGCGCATGAGTGAAACCAACAGCAAGATTTCATTCTGCCCGACGTCCAACCTGTTTTTAGGCAGTGGTTTATTTTCGCTGGAACATCAGCCGCATCCGGTTACCGTCAGTGTGGCCACCGATGTCGGTGGCGGCACCAGCTTCTCGATGCTGCAAACCATGAATGAAGCTTACAAAATCTGTCAGTTAAAAGGCAGCAGCCTGTCGGCTCAGAAAGCGTTTTATATGATGACGCTGGGCAATGCCAAAGCACTGTCACTGGACGATAAAATCGGCAATTTCGAGACGGGTAAAGAGGCCGATTTTGTGGTGTTTGATCTGGGCTGTACCGATTTAATGAAACGTCGTCAGTCTATCTGTAAAACCCTGGATGAAAGCCTGTTCAGCCTGATGATTCTGGGTGATGACCGTGCCGTTGCCGAAACCTGGGTGGCCGGCAAGAAACAATGGGATAAAGCGGAGGGGCACTGCTGATGGAAGCCTATATCTTTGAGTGGCTGAATTTGTTCTTCCGCTGGTTTCATGTGATTGCCGGTGTCGCCTGGATTGGTGCCTCTTTTTATTTCGTCTGGCTGGATCTCAGTTTGCGTGAGCCTCCGCAGTGGAAAAAAGATAAAGGCATTAAAGGCGACTTATGGGCTATTCACGGTGGCGGCTTTTATGAGGTTGCCAAATATCAGTTAGGGCCGGAAAAAATGCCACAAACCCTGCACTGGTTTAAATGGGAAGCCTATACCACCTGGCTGACCGGTTTTACTCTGCTGTCGGTGATGTACTACTGGGGGGCGGATCAATACCTGATTGATCCCGCTAAAATGGCACTCAGCCAGTGGCAGGCAATTGCGATCAGCCTGGTATTTCTTGCCGGTGGATTTGCGGTTTATGAGGGTTTAATTAAAAGTCCGTTGCGGGCGCACAATACATTATTCGCAATCGTTCTTTACAGCCTGCTGGTGTTGGCGGCCTGGGGTCTGGATCAGATTTTCTCTGATCGTGCGGCCTACCTGCATGTCGGTGCGTTAATTGGCAGCATTATGGCGGGTAATGTGTTCTTTGGTATTATGCCGGCCCAGCGTGAGCTGGTCCGTGCGGTAGAAGCCGGTGAGCAGCCGCAGGCGAAATTTGCCGAGTTGGCTAAATTGCGTTCTACCCATAATAATTATTTCACCCTGCCGCTGATTTTTATCATGATCAGCAACCATTATCCGATGACCTATGGGCATGAGTATGGCTGGTTAATTCTGGCGGCTATCGGTTTTATCAGTGCATTTGCCCGTCATTTCTTTAACCTGAAAACTCAGGGAATTTTTAAACCCTGGATTTTAGTGGTGGCACTGGTACTGATGCTGGCACTGGCGGCGGTCATGGCTCCGCGTCCCCCGCAGTTAGTCCAGGGTGAAACGCTCATCAGTGCCCCACAGGCGCTGCATATTGCCCAGTTGCGCTGCGCTGAGTGTCACAGTGAATCGCCAACCAGCAGCATGTTTACCAGTGCACCGGCCGGTATTGTGCTTGGCAGCGAGGCGCAACTGCTGCAGTTTAAAGAGCGGATAATCAGTGCTCTGCAAACCGGCTATATGCCTCTGGCGAATATGACGGCGATGACTGACGATGAACGTACGCAGCTGATTCTCTGGCTGCAAACTGAGAAACCGCTTTCGGCGGGTACTGAATAAGACCGTATTTTACGGATTGCATTCAGGCTTGGGTGGGATAATGGTGTTCGGTGTACAGATACCACCTTCAGTGGCTTTATCGCTACCGTTGAGCCTGTTTTTACCGGTCAGCTCACCAATATGGTAAATATAAAGCCACAAAGTATCTTGTGGCTTTATGGCGCTATTTAATAATAGTCAGGCTTTGCTTCTGCGTTGTGTGCTGAGGATTAAAAGTCCGGCAATAATAAGCCAATATAACGCCCCTCCGGACGAGCCATCTCCTGAGTCTTTGACGATGCTGGTGTCATCAAGTGTGTGGATCGTAATATCGAGCAATGTCAGAGTGCCGTTGCCGGGAGTGCCCTCGAACGCATAACCGATACCCTTAAGGTACGTGCTGACGTGGCCATCATGATCAATGGAAATATACTCATATTCTTTGCCTTGCCAGGAAGTGATCCCTGTTTCAATCAGTTTTATTCTGGCATCTACGGCAACGGCGGGTTGCCCGTCTGAAAAACTGACTTCATAGGAGTAGTAGTAGGCATCGTTCAGTGTCAGTTGTTTTGGCAGGAGCAAATGAGCACTGAAACTGAGCGTCAGGTCGTTTTCGGGAATATAGGCTTCGGTCCTAAAAATCCCGATTTCTGTGACCTGCAATTTCTGATAGAAACCGGTCTCGACAGTGGTTACCAGATACTCATTCGATGTCCCGGTTGGACGCATGGTGTAGCTTCCGGAAGTCGTCAAGATATCAAGACTGCCAAGAGGGAAGTAGTCCAGTACGGATACGATTTTCTTCTCGTTATATTCATCCGGTTGGGTACCAGACAATATTTCGTCAAGATTTGAAATACCGTCATTGTCATAATCGAGATAAGCATCCCGAGGATCAAAAGGATCAAGAAAATCGTATTGTTCTTCTAGGGTATTGCTGATCCTGTCACCATCAATATCACTATCACAAGCATCGCCGTACTGGTCCCGATCCAGATTCTCCTGACCGGCATTCGCCATTGCCGGGCAGTTATCTATGTAGTTTTGAACACCATCAGCATCATTGTCGGCATAATAGCCATCACACGCATTGCCAATACCATTATTGTCGTCATCTTCCTGATAATAGTTGCTGATGGTTGGGCAGTTGTCAGCAGAATCAGGGATTGTGTCACTATCCTGATCCAGCTCAAATGAGATTTCATCAATACGATGTTGGCCAATGCCATAGGGGAAGGTCGAAAGACTTGTTAAGCGGAATTCAATGGTGTGAACCCCTTCGGTGATGCTAAACATGCGAGTATTCCACTCGCTGTCGTATTCGTAAAACCGCTCAACCCGTAAGTCATCGATATAAATGGTCAGTGTATAGTTTGAGCTTCCGCTAACAACGGAGTGTTTAAAATTCATTACGCCGGCAGAAAAATTATGAGTCAGGAAGATTGAAGACGACTGTTTATCGCCTTTAATCGCTGAGGAAATAATTCCACGCGTTGATTCGTACCCATTTTCAGCAAGGGACCAGCCTGAACGGTAGCTGTACATAGGGCTGATATTGCCGTTACTGAAGTTGATGTCTAAATGAGAAATCTTTTCAGGATAGGATGTTGAATCACTGATATCGGTATTCAGCTGATATTCCGCGAGGTTATGGATACCATCGTTGTCCTTATCCTGAAGGGCATCGCTTGCATTGAATGGATCTAAGCCATTGTCTGATTCAACCAGATCAGGAATCAGATCATTATCATCGTCGATATCACAAACATTGCCTTTAGAATCACCATCGGTATCTGCTTGATCGGTATTTGCGATAAGGGGGCAGTTATCCAGAATGTCTTTGATATTATCGGTATCCGCATCGGCATCAGATGCAAAGCTGAGGCGATTGATATCAACAATATTTCCGATACTCTGATGCTCGACGATGACCAGATCTTCACCAAGATTAAATAGGTAAGGGGATGTGGAAGACAATTCTCTGCCAGCCAGTTTAAGATAGTTGCTGTCCCAGACCGTCATATGGCGTGTCGTAGAATCGAACGTCACCAGGTTATCTGTGAACCAGACTGCAGATGAAACCGGCTGGTTTAAAGTATTGAGGGAAGCTCGATTGCCTGGTTTGAACAGGTTGCCTGTAGCGTTGATCAGCAGCTGACCATTCTTGCTCAGATCAACAAACGGAGAATTTACATTAGTATCTTGGTAGCTGGTCAGGGTTCTGTTGCTTATTTTATTATTACTGATCGTAAATGAGTAAGTTTCAGTGTCACTGACGAACAGGTGCGACAGGTTGTCATTCCTGTAAGACCTGATCGTTTTTCTGGAACTTCCTTCATAATCAAGCCAACCTGTTTTGCGATCGAGCAAAACGTAGTAATCATCTTTTTGCTGTGCCAATAGCTGAGTATCATTATGGTGCGTTACCCAGGAAACGCTTTCCGGTAGAAAGCCAATATATTCCTGCACTGGCATTTGCTGAGAAAAATCATAACGGCTGATGCTGAAATCTGAACCTGTTAAGTACAGGTAGCCGTTGCTGTAGAACGCATCAGCCACGGTATCCCGGAGCGGATAACTGGTTGAAAATGTCCCACTGGTCTTATCCCAGGTTCTGATAAGCAATTGCTGGTTATCGATAAAATACAGAGTATCGGCATTGTTGGAGTGTACGCTGGTGAACCGGAAGTTGCTTTCTGGATCAGGAGCTTGTTTCTGTGTTGGCCACTGGATTGTATTTAAATCAATTTTATCGATGCTTGCTGAGTAATTGTTACTGGATAAAGAGAATACAGTATTGCCATAAACGGTCAGAAACTGACTGGCAGTTGCCAGTGTATAGGTACCTTTTAACTCGCCTGTTTCTGAGAGGTAACTCAGCTTTGAGTCACGATAAATGATTGCATGCTCATCTTGTGTCAGTGCGATTTCGGTATATGGTGAGCCAAATGATGATTTTACTTCCAGCGAGTCTTTGTGATAATTAAATCCATTGCTTGAAAAAATGGTGTCTTCATTGGAAGTGATCGCCGCTTTTATTGATGAATCTGAACGATAAGGATTTGTCGCTGCTGCACAGGCTTGTGTCGTCGCATTAAACGTGTCGTCGGCAATGGTTATTACCCTGCAATTCTGGTAGCCATTATCTGTTCTGATAATGGTGTTATTGTCTGCCTTGTGATATGCAACATTTTCAGGAACGCTATAGTACAGCCTCTGAATAAAGGAATTGTCAGAACGTCTGAATGTGAAGGACTCATTAGAATTACTTACCAGATAAATGTCATCAGTAACAACAAATCCGATAATTGAACGGGTTGAATTTGTTTCTGCAGTCGAAAGAATAAATGTCTGACTTCCATCGGCTTCCAGACGATAGATGTTATAGCCTGAGGTGAAATACAGCTGGTTGTCAGCGATAGCGATCTGACCGGGTGAATATGTTAGCCGTATTTCATCCAGAAATGTTTCATTTTCCAGGTCATAACGCACGATTTTGTTTGGCGCTGAATAGGCCGCATAAATGATGTTGGCATCGCGTTTAACATCGACCAGTGCGGCCTGTGCCGCAATACTGCTGAGTATCAGTGAAGCAAAGGCAACCAGGCGCATCAGGCCCGGGAAACCGCTGAAGCAATTCATTATTACGTCCTTGTCAGGAAAAAATTTTACGGATTTTATATCAGGTGGCTGTTCAGGTTAATATCTATAAATATTAATCTCGATAGCATTAAGGAGGCATGGGGCAGATTTTCACTGGCCGGTTGTCTGAAGGGTGACGACTGTCCGCTATGGCGTTCACTGATTTTTCAGAGCCGGAAATAACATTGCCGGAGCTTTACCTGATCAGGCAAGCGTCCGGCAATGGTGTGACTTCAGCCTCAATGGCTGCGCCGTTTACAGCAGGCTGTTTACGGCTTCAGCCACGGCTTCGGTAGTGATACCGAATTCTTTAAACAGCTGGGCCGCCGGTGCGGATTCACCAAAGGTGTCCATACCGATGATCTTGCCGTTCAGGCCAACGAATTTGTACCAGTAATCTTTGTGCAGTGCTTCGACCGCAACGCGGGCAGACACAGACGCAGGCAGTACCGATTCGATGTAAGACGCGTCCTGTTTGCAGAACCGTTCGGCACACGGCATCGACACGACGCGGATGTTTTTGCCAGCCAGTTGTTCCGCAGCAGCGGTGGCCAGTTCTACTTCGGAGCCGGTTGCAATGATGATGGCATCCGGAGTACCGGCACAGTCTTTCAGGATGTAACCACCACGGGCAATGGCCGCAACCTGTTCAGCAGAGCGCGGCTGATGCTGCAGATTCTGACGGGAGAAAATCAGCGCGCTCGGGCCGTCTTTACGCTCAATCGCTGATTTCCAGGCGGTGGCGGATTCGACGGTATCGCATGGGCGCCAGGTTTCCAGGTTCGGCGTGTTACGCAGGTTGGCCACCTGTTCTACCGGCTGGTGCGTCGGGCCGTCTTCACCCAGACCGATGGAGTCGTGGGTATATACGAAAATCGAGCGTTGCTTCATCAGCGCCGCCATACGAACGGCGTTGCGGGCGTATTCCATAAACATCAGGAAAGTGGCGCCGTACGGAATAAAGCCTTTGTGCAGGGCGATACCGTTCATCATCGCGCTCATGGCGAATTCACGTACGCCGTAGAATACGTAGTTACCGGAGGCATCGGTTTCGCTCACGCCCTGGCAACCTTTCCACAGCGTCAGGTTGGAACCGGCGAGGTCAGCAGAACCGCCGAGGAATTCAGGCAGCAGCGGGCCAAAGGCGTTCAGGGTGTTTTGTGAGGCTTTACGTGAAGCAACCACTTCACCCTTAGCCTGGCATTCTTCGATATAAGCCTGTGCCTGAGCGGTGAAGTCAGCAGGCAGTTCGCCCGCGACGCGGCGTTTGAATTCGGCTGCCAGTTCCGGATAAGCGGCGGCGTAAGCGGCGAATTTTTCGTCCCAGCGCTGTTCGGCAGCCTGACCTTTCTCTTTCGCGCTCCAGCCGGCGTAAACATTCTCCGGAATGTCGAATGCGCCGTGTTTCCAGCCCAGACGCTCACGGGTCAGGGCGATTTCGTCGTCACCCAGTGGGGCGCCGTGGCATTCTTCTTTGCCTTCTTTATTTGGTGAACCGAAACCAATAATGGTTTTGCAGCAGATCAGGGTTGGCTGCTCAGTGTTGGCGCGGGCGGTTTCGATGGCCTGTTTGATCTCTTCCGGATCGTGGCCGTTTACGCGCGGGATCACCTGCCAGCCGTAAGACTCAAAACGCTTAACGGTATCGTCGGTGAACCAGCCTTCCACTTCACCATCGATGGAAATGCCGTTGTCATCGTAGAACGCAATCAGTTTGCCCAGACCCAGCGTACCGGCCAGTGAGCAGGCCTCGTGGGAAATACCTTCCATCATGCAGCCATCGCCCATGAACACGTAGGTGTAGTGGTCGACTACATTGTGCTTGTCGCGGTTGAATTGTGCCGCCAGCACTTTCTCTGCCAGCGCCATACCGACGCCATTGGCGATGCCCTGACCCAGCGGGCCGGTGGTGGTTTCAATGCCTGGTGCGTAACCGTATTCCGGATGGCCCGGCGTTTTGGAATGCAGCTGACGGAAGTTTTTCAGATCGTCGATGGACAGATCGTAGCCGCTCAGGTGCAGCAGCGAGTAAATCAGCATCGAGCCATGGCCGTTGGACAGAATAAAACGGTCGCGGTCTGCCCATTCCGGGTTGTTCGGGTTGTGCTTCAGGTAGTCATTCCACAGGACTTCGGCGATATCAGCCATCCCCATAGGCGCGCCCGGATGGCCGGATTTGGCTTTTTGTACCGCATCCATACTCAGTGCACGGATGGCGTTCGCCAGTTCGGAACGAGATGTCATGTAACGACTCCTGATCAAGGTTCGGTTCTGGCCAGCCAGCGCTGCCCGGAGGAGGTGCGCCATTGCCAGCCTTTAAAAAAAGGGGCGCTATTGTCGCGCAGAATGATGGCTTCAGCAATGGCGCAGGTCTATTGTCCGACCGCATCAGGTGCTCCCGTCGCAGGGGCTGAATGCGGGGGTCGAACAGAGCATAGCGGATGTTCTGCCGTCTGCCCGCTTTGCGACGCAGGCGCCGGCGGAATACAGGCTTCTGAGGTGGTTATGATCAGTCTGATGCCGATGCCGTCAGCAGGGTGATCAGGGAGGATGGCTGGTTTGAGTCTGGCCAGTCACCTTTTCTCTTCATCAGTCCATGTTCTCCACCAGGTTTCAGATGGCGTTCTACCCGTTGTTCGCGCACACAGCCGGAGCATGGCCCGATGGCAGTGCACATTTTTTGACCGATTGGACAGATTCTTTAATGAGCAGCCCTTCCGGCCGGAGTGTCGCTTACCCGTATGGTTTCTCCGTGCTGGTTTAATGGCTCGTATTTTTTCATTGGATTCGGAGGATTGAGCACACGCAAAGGCGCCAATTTCATCTTAATTTCAGCCTTTATTTATTCCTGACCGCTTGGGCAATTTCATGGCATATGCGTTGCTACAGGGCTCTTGCTCATATTCAGAACGAGCCGGTGCTGCCATTTCAAGGGTGTGCTGCACAGCGGGTCTATACAAATTACGCAAGGTGGAATGGGATGAAAAATCAGCTGATTAAGCGTTCGGCTCTGAGTCTGGTGATTGCCGGTCTGAGCGGTGCAGCCATACCTGCAATGGTCTGGGCAGAAGAAAACAGTAACGATGGTATGGTTCTGGAAGAAGTGATGGTGACCGCGCAGAAGCGTGAGCAGTCGCTGTCTGACGTGCCTTCAGCCGTAACGCCGATCAGCGGTGAATACGTGCAGGAGATGATCAGTGCCGGTGAAAATATCCGTGCTCTGGCGGGGCGTGTACCGAGTCTGCAGATCGAATCGTCCAATGGCCGTCAGTCGCCCCGGTTTTATATCCGTGGTCTGGGTAACTACGATTTTGATGTGAATGCGACGCAGCCGGTGGCGTTGATTTATGACGATGTTGCGCTGGAAAACTCGGTATTAAAAAGTATTCCGCTGTTCGACGTAGAGCAGGTGGAAGTACTGAAAGGCCCACAGGGTACCCTGTTCGGCCGCAGCACCACCGCCGGTGTGATTAAAGTCGATTCGGTAAAACCGTCGCAGGTGGAGGAAGGCTATGGTCGTCTGGGATATGGCTCTCATAACACACAGACCTTTGAGGGTGCGTACGGTACGGGTTTATCCGATACCATGGCGGCGCGGGCCGCGGTGAAATATCAGAAGCGTGATGCCTGGATCGATAACGAAAATGCCGGCACCCGTGGTGATGATTTCGGTGATTTCGACGAGCTGGCGTATCGCCTGCAATTCCTGGCAGAACCATCAGCCGATTTAAGCATACTGACGAAACTGCACGGTTTTCATCAGAACGGCGGGCAGCCTCAGGTATTTTATGCCAACGCCTTTACACCAGGGCATGAAGGTCTGCGTCCTGGGTTTGATATAAACAGCGCGGCTCATGATTACACCGACAGCGGCTTTGAAATGGATCATACCGGCGGCAGCATCAAGGTCGGCTACGATATATCGTCGTCGCTGGCGGTTACCTCTGTTACCAGTTATGACACAGTGTCGAGCTTCAGTTCGGCTGACATTGATGGTGGGGTACAGGGCGGACCTGAAGCCATTGGTCAGCCAAATCAGCAGGCATTTTTCAGCGTGGCCTCGGGTGATGGTCTGGATGATCATTATCAGTTCACACAGGAGTTGCGTCTGGCCGGTAATGACGACAACCTGTTTTATCAGGGCGGGCTGTATTATTTTCAGGAGGACATTACCGTACGTTCCGTCGATTTCGATAATGCCGGCACTGCGACCAATATGACCTTTGTTGAGCAGCTTACTACCTCGGCGGCGGCTTTTGGTCAGGCGGAGTATGGCATTACCGATGCATTGTCGGTAACCGGTGGTTTGCGTTACACCATGGACACCAAAGAACTGGATGTGCGTCCGGGTACGCCTTCCGCTGCCGCAGCGGCCAGCATTGAGGATGACGACCGTTATTTCAGCTGGGAACTGGCGGGGAATTACGATCTTAATGACGACTGGACGGTGTATTCACGGCTGGCAACCGCCTCGCGCGGACCCGCTACGCTGGGTCGTTTCGGCGTGACGACCAAGGCCGATACCGAGACCATTACCTCGTTTGAAACCGGCTTCAAATCCCTGTTGTTCGATAACCGTGCGCATTGGAATACAACGGCCTATTACTACACCATTAAAGATCATCAGCTGACCGCTACCGGTGGTTCGGACAACGTTAATCGGCTGCTCAATGCGGATAAAACACTGGGCTATGGTGTTGAAACTGATCTGACGGCGCAGCTGACCGATCAACTGCGCCTGACCTTTAATATGAGTTACAACCGCACCGAAATTCAGGATGCCTCGCTGACAACCGACCTGTGTTCCGGTACTCCGGGCTGTACGTCAGCCGATCCGTTTGTTGCCACGGTTCCCGGTGCTTTTGGCGACCGCACTCTGGTCAGTATCGACGGTAACCCGGTACCGCGTTCACCGGAATGGCTGACCAACATCATTCTCAGCTATCGCTACCCGGTTGCAAGTGGTTCCCTGAATGCATCCACCGACTGGAACTACCGCAGCGAATCCAACATTTTCCTCTATGAGTCCACGGAATTTGTTGCAGAGTCACGCTGGATCGGTGGTGTGAAACTGGGCTACGAAAACTACGCCAGTGCGTACGATATTTCGCTGGTGGGCCGCAACATTACCAACCGCATCGTGGCGGATGGCGCGATAGACTTTCTCAACATGACGGCATTTACCAACGAACCGCGTTACTACGGTATTGAAGCCAGTAAATACTTCTGAATCAGGAACCGGCAGCCTTTGGGCTGTCGTTTTTTTTTACGGTGTCACTTGTCGGATGTTGTTTATGAAATATCTTCCACTGGCTGGTCTGATGCTGGGCCTGCTGGGTCTGCCGGTAAAAGCGGCGGACTGGTTTGATGAATTCCGTACGTCAGCCACAGCGCCGCAGCTGTATCAGTTTCTGCATGCCATGCCCAAAGGCGGTGATCTGCATAATCATCTGAGTGGTTCGGGTTTTCCCGAATGGTGGTATGCATTGGCTACCGATAAAAAAACAAATGGGGGTTACCAGTACTACACCAAAATACGCATTAATAATTGCCGTGAACCGGGCGGTGATATGTTCGGATTTTCGCCGTATCTGTTGCTGTTCCGCACGATTCAGGAATCCACCTATGACCGCTTACCTGCGTGTGAAAAGGCTGAATTCCAGAAACTCGAACATCTGACCAGCGAACAGAAAACCGGCTGGATGAACAGTCTGGCTTTAGATAAAGCTCATGAAGGGCGCGACGAATTTTTTCAGACTCACTGGCAGCGTCTGGCGGATTTAACCGGCAATCCTTTCATCATGGCCGAGCTGCTGTTTCTGAATATGCGCGAATTTGGCCGAGAAGGGCTGATCTATCTGGAAACCATGGAAGGTACCCGTTTTTATCAGACCCCGGATGGTCAGCCGATAGAGCCGGATGCGGTCGCCGGTATTTTCCGTCAGCGTCTGCAACAGGCGGATGCCATCGCCACCGGGGTTACGGTGCGTATGCAATATTATCTGTTGCGCTTTATTGCGGATGCTGAACAGGATTTAGAATGGATTTACCACTTCGTGCACCGCAACCGCGATCTGTTCACCGGCATTAATATGGTTGGGCGTGAAGATAACGATAAAGGCTACCCGCTGCGCTTTTTACCCGTGTTGCGTAAGCTGCGCCGGGATATCCCCGCGATTCCACTGGCGATTCACGCCGGAGAAGTGGATGAGCCCAATCATCATGTGCGTGACACACTGCTGATCGGCGCCGAACGCATTGGCCATGGAATTAACCTGATCACCGATCCGGACACCATGCTGCTCATGCGCAACAGCCGGAATCTGGTGGAAATTAATCTGATCAGCAACATGAAACTGAATTACGTCAATCAGTTTAAGGATCATCCGTTTCCGGAATATTTGCGCTTTGGCATTCCGGTCACGTTATCGACCGATGACCGCGGCATGTGGTTATCAAACATGACCGATGAATATTTCGTGGCGGTGACGGAGTTTAATCTGTCGTGGGCAGAAATCCGTCTTTTGCTCAACAATTCGATTGAACATGCCTTTGTCGAGGCACCGGTCAAAGCCGCATTACGCGATACCTTAACTAAACGCCTGAATGCCTTTGAGCGGAATTTCCGCACTCAGGGTATGCAAGGGTTACCTGCAGCAATGCCCAGAAGCGATGGCTTTATCTGTCAGCGTTATGGCTTTTGTTCTCAATAAATAATCGGGAATCAGCATGAAAAAAAATGTATTAGCCCTGTCGGTCTTTCTCGGCAGCAGCCTGCTGGGCGCCTGCTCAGATACAAAAGAGCACGCGATCACGCCGGTTGAAGTGAAGGTGGTGGTGGTCACCATGTTTGAAATCGGTAACGACGAAGGTGATGCGGCGGGTGAATTTCAGACCTGGAAGGCCAATCAGCAACTGACGCAGGTGTATGGCTTTCCGCACTCCCATCACGATCTGTACCTGAACCCTGAAACCGGTGTTCTGGGCATGGTCACGGGTATGGGTACCAACAAATCATCGTCCGCCATTATGGCGCTGGGGCTGGACCCCCGTTTCGATCTGAGCAAGGCTTACTGGCTGGTGGCTGGCATTTCGGGGTTTGACCCTCAGGATGCCTCCATTGGCTCAGCGGCCTGGGCAGAATGGGTAGTCGATGGTGATCTTGGCCATGAAATTGATGCACGAGAAATACCGGAGGGCTGGAATAACGGCTATTTCCCGTTGTTCAGCAGTGGTCCGGACCCGGAAAAGCGTCCGCCGGATAATGGCGAAGTATTTCATCTGAATGCCGGCCTGACCGATTGGGCGTTTCAGCTGACCCGGAACACCAGACTGGGTGATGACCCGGTGGTGAGCGAACAGCGTAAAGCGTTTACCCAATATCCGAATGCACAGAAACCGCCGTTCGTACTGAAAGGCGATACCTTGTCGGGCATGACCTTCTGGCACGGCGAGTTACTCAACGACTGGGCCAATCGCTGGGTCCGCTACTGGAGTGAAGGGCGGGGAGAATTTGTCTCGTCGGCAATGGAAGACACAGGCACGGCTCAATCGTTGCGCTACTTAACCCGCGCCGGTAAGGCCGATGAACAGCGCCTGATGGTATTGCGTACCGCCAGTAATTTCACCATTCCGGATCCCGGGGTCAGCGCTGCAGAAAACCTGATCAATTCCGGTGAACATTATTCCGGTTTGGCGCTGGCTGTTGACAGTGCCTATCGGGTGGGCAGTGTGGTGGTGAATGAAATCGTCACTCACTGGGAGCAGTATAAAAATACCGTACCGGGTAAACCCTGATCCCCCGCGGCGGATGCCACCGGTGGCTGGTAACCTGCAGGTTTTACCGGCTACGGTGTGGCGGCTGGTTGAAAGCGGAAGTTTTTCCGCCTCTGAAGCGCCGAATCTGGCAGGCTCCAACCCGGCAAAATCGCCGATAACGTGACAGACTGTGCTCCGTTTATAACGACAGAATAACAAACTGCCTTTGCTCGCCACTCTCATCAACCGGGCGGCACAGGGCGGAAATCTTACAACCGTCTTCAGGACGGCGCGGAGTTCTCATGAAAAATTTTAACAATAAAGTCGCGGCGGTTACCGGTGCCGGTTCCGGCATTGGTCGTGCGTTGGCGATTAATCTGGCACAGCAGGGCTGTCATCTGGCGTTAAGTGATGTCAGTGCCAAAGGTCTGGAAGAAACGGCGCAGATGCTGAAAAGCTATGGCGTGAAAGTGACGACCGATATTCTGGATGTGTCAGACCGTGACGCGGTGTATGCCTGGGCCGATAAAACCGCCAGAGAGCACGGCAAGGTCAACATGATCTTCAACAATGCCGGTGTGGCGTTATCAGGTACAGTGGCTGCCCTGAGTCTGGAAGATTACCAGTGGATTATGGATATTAATTTTAATGGCGTGCTGTATGGCACCAAGGCATTCCTGCCGCATCTGGAAGCTTCCGGTGAAGGCCATATCATTAATACCTCCAGTATTTTTGGTCTGGCATCCCAGCCATTAATGAGCGGTTACAACGCCAGTAAGTTTGCCGTTCGTGGTCTGACGGAATCCCTGCGTCAGGATCTGGAAATCTCAGGCTCTGCTGTCAGCTGCAGCTGTGTGCATCCCGGTGGTATTAAAACCAATATCGCCAAATCAGCCCGAATGGATGCCAGTTGTGCTCAGGTAACCGGCACTTCCGAAGAAGAAGCGACCAAAGAATTTGAAAAGCTGTTTATTACCACGCCGGATAAAGCAGCCAAAACCATTCTGAACGGTGTGCGCAAAAACAGCCGCCGTATTCTGATTGGCCCGGATGCCCGTGTATTTGATCTGCTGGTGCGTATGCTGCCGGCCACCTATCAGTGGATTTTCACGAAAGCGGTGCAATTGCAGTCGAAAAAAGCGGCTCAGCGCGCTAAAAATGCCTGAGATTACGTTTGTAAAACGGAAACGGGAGGCTTGCCTCCCGTTTCCGTTTTGTACGCCGTGTTTATAGGTGATCAATCAGCGAACTAATTCATACACGCACATATTCACCGCTGAGGCTAAATTCAGCGATTCAATTGCGCCACTGCCATTAATGGTAAAAGGCTGCGCGTTCATGGCTTCAAGCGGTTCACGCGGTACGCCGCGTGCTTCGTTGCCGAATACATAGCAATCAAATTGTTTAAAGCTGCTGTCGCTTAACGCCTTGCCCTGCATATCGAGACAGGCAATGCGGGTATAACGTTCAGCCACCACTTCGAGCGCCACATACTGTTCCAGTGGCACATGAAAAATTGCCCCCATACTGGAACGCACAACCTTAGGATTGTAGGGGTCAACGCTGTTGGCGCTGAGCAGGCAGCGGAAACCACCAAACCAGGCGAGGGTGCGTAAAATCGTACCTAAATTCCCCGGGTCCTGAATTTCATATAAATAAACAGCGCGTTCGTTTTGCGCTGTCTGCATGCTGACGGAGTGTGCAGGCGCAAATGGCACGGCAGCAATAATACCCTGCGGACTTTTGGTGTCGGACATCTGGCTCATGGCTTTATGGCCAACCACGGTCGTGCGCAGATTCAGGCTGATATTTTCCGCCACCCAATCCTGATACTGTTCGGTAATAAAGAGTTGCGACTGGGCCAGATGTGGCTGGGACGCTGCTGCTTTTTGCAGCTCCAGAATCAGGTGCTCACCTTCCACTAAAAAGTGGTGCAGTTCTTCGCGGTATTTCCGGTGCTGCAGTTTTTTTACGTCATCAGCCTTCATGCACGTTTTCCATGCTGGGCGATCATATCCAGTGCCACGGCTTCGGCGACTTTAATACCATCGACACCGGCCGATAAAATACCACCGGCGTAACCTGCGCCTTCACCGGCCGGATATAAACCCTTGGTGTTTACACTCTGCAAAGAGTCGCGGTCGCGGGCGATGCGCACCGGCGATGAGGTACGGGTTTCGATACCGGTTAAAATCGCATCGTCGCGGTCAAAGCCACGGATTTGTTTACCGAATTCCGGCAGCGCTTCGCGGATGGCGTCAATCACATAGGAAGGCAGTGACGGATACAGACTGCCGAGTTTAACCCCGGGTTTATACGACGGCTCAACCTCACCGAATTCACTGGACTCTTTTCCGCGGATAAAATCACCGACCAGCTGGCCCGGTGCGCAGTAATCGCTGCCGCCCAGCTCGTAGGCTTTTTCTTCGAGTTTTTCCTGCAGCTCAACCCCGGCTAATGGTCCGCCCGGAAAATCCTGCTCTGGTGTAATACCGACGACAATGCCGGAGTTGGCATTGCGCTCGTTACGGGAATACTGGCTCATACCATTGGTAACCACACGGCCCGGTTCAGAGGTCGCAGCCACTACGGTACCGCCGGGGCACATGCAGAAGGAATAAACGGCACGGCCATTTTTCGCGTGATACACCAGCTTATAATCGGCGGCACCCAGCTCCGGGTGACCGGCGTATTTACCTAGGCGGGCATGGTCAATTAAGGATTGCGGATGCTCAATACGGAAACCCACCGCAAAGGGTTTGGCTTCGATATACACGCCATTTCTATGCAGCATACGGAAGGTATCACGCGAGCTGTGGCCCAGCGCCAGCACCACATGACGGCTGTGAATAATTTCACCACTGGCCAGCATCACGCCTTCGGTCTGGCCATCGTCATTGCGCAGAACTTCAGTGACCTTGCTTTCAAAGCGCACTTCGCCACCAAGCTTTTTAATCTCTTCACGCATGGTCGATACCACACCGGTCAGACGGAAAGTACCGATATGCGGCTTGCTGACGTACATGATTTCTTCCGGCGCACCGGCACGGACAAACTCGTGCATGACTTTGCGGCCGTAAAATTTCGGATCTTTGATCTGGCTGTAAAGTTTGCCGTCGGAAAACAGACCGGCACCGCCTTCGCCGAACTGCACGTTGGATTCAGGGCTCAGCGTTTTTTTACGCCACAGCGCCCAGGTGTCTTTGGTGCGCTGGCGTACTTCTTTGCCGCGCTCCAGCACAATGGGTTTAAAGCCCATCTGCGCCAGCGTTAGTGCTGCGAATAATCCGCAGGGGCCGAAACCAATAATCACCGGACGCTCACTCAGACCTTCCGGGGCCTGACCAACCGGATAGTAGTGGGTGTCCGGAGCCGGGCGGATATGTACGTCTTTTTCAAAACGTGCCAGCAGCTTGTCTTCGTTACGCGCTTCCAGATCAATGATGTAAACAAACTTGATCTCGGTATTTTTCTTGCGCGCATCGTAGCTGCGTTTAAACACGGTGAAGTTCAGCAGGTCGGCATCCTGAATGTTCAGGCGCTCAAGAATGGCTGCACGCAGTGCTTCCTGCGGGTGATCGAGGGGCAGGGCGAGTTCAGTAATTCGGATCATACGATTTCCTGGCCGGTGACTCCGGCAGAGGTCAGTGGGAAAGATAATAATGCGCGCCATTCTAACCGATGTGCAGGCATTGGCCTATTGGCTCAGGGGCGCTGGCGGACAGACGACAGGGTACTTTCGGGGCCGCTGCCAGCGCCTGTCCGGAAATCAGACAGTCCGGGCTGACCCTTCCTAACAATCCCTGACCCAACCTTAAAGTGAAATCCGGATACTGGTAAGGCCCTAATTCTTATCAGGTATTGGCTATGGACATTAAAGGTTTGGTTAATCTATTTCTCAGCTCGGCAACAGACCTTGCCCAGCAAGGCAAGCAGAGTGCGGAGAAAGCACTGAATATTCCGGCGGAAGGTGAAGCCCGCAGCGAAACCTTATCGACTCTGGCCAAAGGCGCTTTGGGGGGCGGCGCACTGGGTTTGTTACTGGGCTCAAAAAGTGGCCGCAAGCTGGGATCAACCGCCCTGAAAGTCGGCGGCAGCGCCGCGCTGGCCGCCGTTGCCTTCAAAACCTACCAGAGCTGGAAAGCCGGAAAACCGCAGCAGCGACAGAGGGTGACCAGAATGCGGCACGTCAGACAACGGCCACGGCTTTGCCTGGGCAGGCAACAGCGGCGGCATTAACCGCGCCGGCGCAGGCTGTCATCCACGACCCTGAGCAGCGCGAAAGCCTGCTGCTCTTATCGGCCATGATTGCGGCCGCCAAAGCCGACGGCCATATCGACGACGCTGAACAGCAGCGCATCAGCAGTGCCGTACAGGCGATGGGCGCAACAGCCGAGGTAAACCGCTTTGTGGAACAGGAGCTGCGTAAGCCACTCGACCCGGCAGACATCGCCGCTCAGGTCACCGCACCGGAAGAAGCCGCCGAAGTGTATCTGGCCTCAGTACTGGTCGTGGATGAACAGAACTTTATGGAAAAGGCCTACCTGCAGGAACTGGCCCGGCAGTTAAAACTGGAACCCGGTTTGGTGGCTGAGCTGGAAAAACAGGTGCAGCAGGCGGGGTAGAACCCTGTCTGCCGGGCGGTGATTTTTTATCGGTACTGGCATTGCAGCAGCGTCTGTTTGTCCACGGGAGATTGCCTTGTCGTCTCTCCCCATACTGATGGAGCGAATACGCACCGACCGTTAATGATGGGCGCTCTCATCCCGATCGGCGCTGTTCCGCAACGCCGGCTTATGGCAGCATTCCCTCTTTGTCATCTTTGATCACCACAGGCCCGAGCCTTATGTCCGATTCCAATCCACTGCTGCTTGATAAGCAATTGTGCTTCTCTCTGTACGCTACGTCGCTGGCGATGACTCAGGTGTATAAACCCCTGCTGGAGCCGCTGGGGCTGACCTATCCACAGTATCTGGTGTTGCTGATTCTGTGGGAGCAGGACGGTCTGGGACTGAAGGATATTGCTGCGCGTCTGGGGCAGAAACCGGGGGCGTTAACACCGGTGATCAAGCGGATGGAGGCTGAAGGCTTAATCAGCCGTGCACGCAGCAGCGCCGATGAACGTCTGCTGGAGATCCGCCTCAGCGAGCATGGCCGCAGCCTGCGTGAGCAGGCGTTGCAGGTGAATGCCTGTGCCGCCAGCCACTGCAATGCAGCGATTCCGGAGCTGATGGATCTGAAAGAGCGGCTGGATGTGCTGCGCCGGGCATTGCAGGGGGAATGATTTTATATTGCGTACAATAGATTATTGCGATAATCTCTTCCTCGTTCTGGCCGCATAAGGCCATTTTTTACAATCATATAGTTATCGCGATAACTATGTGTGGGCGGCAGCGGGCAGACGCACGTCGCAGAAACCGTTGCCAGCAATGACTCTCAGAAAACGGAGCATCCTATGGAAATTGTGTATACCGCTAAAGCAACCTCAACCGGCGGCCGCGATGGCCGCTCTGTCTCATCCGACCAGGCGCTGGATGTCAAACTCAGCACACCGAAAGCACTGGGCGGTGCCGGTGGTGATGGTACAAATCCGGAGCAACTGTTTGCCGCGGGCTACTCAGCCTGTTTTATCGGCGCGCTGAAGTATGTGGCGATGCAGGATAAAACCGCGCTGCCAGCCGACACCGCCATTACCGCACATGTGGGTATTGGACCTAATGATAAGGGCGTGGGGTTTGCCATTGACGTTGAACTGCACATCAGCCTGCCGGGTATGGATAACGCGGTCGCTCAGACATTGGTGGAAAAGGCGCATCAGGTATGTCCATACTCTAACGCCACTCGCGGTAATATCCGTGTTGAGTTGGTATTGGTCTGAGCCATACCGGTAAACACATCGTCGCGTGAAAACGGCACTCAGGTGTAATGACGACCCCTCTTTTTTATGTCAGGAGAACAACCATGATCAAAGCCTATGCAGCCTTCGAGCCGGGTGGTGAACTCAAGCCGTTTGAATACGACCCGGGCCCGCTGGGTGATCATGATGTGGAAATCGATGTGGAATACTGCGGTATCTGCCACAGCGATCTGAGCATGCTGAATAACGAATGGGGCATGACCCGTTATCCGTTTGTGCCGGGCCATGAGGTGGCGGGGCGCATCCGTGCGGTAGGTGCTCATGTAAAAAAACTGCAGATCGGTGATCGTGTCGGTCTGGGCTGGCATTCCGGTTACTGCAATGAGTGTCAGACCTGCATGGAAGGCGACCACAACCTGTGCGCCGGTGCACGCGGCACGATTGTTGGCCGTCATGGCGGTTTTGCCGATAAAGTCCGTGCGCAGGCCGCCAGCGTGGTGAAGCTGCCCGATAACGTCAGCAGCGAAGTGGCCGGGCCGCTGTTCTGCGGTGGTATTACCGTGTTTAACCCGATTGTGCAGTTTGGTGTTAAGCCCACGGCGCGGGTCGGCGTAGTCGGCATTGGTGGTCTGGGTCATATGGCACTGCAGTTTCTGAATGCCTGGGGCTGCGAAGTGACGGCGTTTACCTCGTCGGAAGCCAAGCGCACCGAAGCGCTGGAGCTGGGCGCACACCGTACGCTGGATTCCCGTGATACTCAGGCGCTGAAAGACTCCGCCGGGTATTTCGACCTGATTCTGTCGACGGTGAATGTGACACTCGATTGGGGTTCCTATGTCAATACCCTGCGTCCGAAAGGCCGTCTGCATCTGGTGGGGGCGGTACTGGAGCCGGTCGAGCTGAACGTGTTCGCGCTCATGGGCGGACAGCGCTCGGTGTCATCGTCGCCGGTTGGCAGCCCGGCGGTGATTGCGCAGATGCTGGAATTTGCCGCCCGCCATCAGATTGAACCTAAGGTCGAAGTGTTCGATATGGCGGACGTGAACAACGCCATCGACCGACTGGAAAACGGCAGCCCCCGCTATCGTGTGGTACTGAAAAAGTAAGCCGCAGTTGTGCTCAAAGCCGCCGTCTCAGGCGGCTTTTTTATGCCTGCAACACCCTGCTCCGGGCTCATAGACCGCCGCAGCGTTTACCAATAGCACCCGCCGCGTGTAGCGGGCACAGGTGGGTGGTACTAAGCTGAATCAGGATTATGTGTACCCTGTATGCGAACGTACCCCGGAGCAACTATGTGGTTTGATAACAGCAAAGACAAAATTCAGCAGCTTGAGCGGGCACTGACGGATGCTCAGGCGCTGGAACAGGCATTGCGTCAGGACACTGCAATGATCGAATTCGCCCCGGATGGCACCATTAAAGAAGTGAACGATCTGTTTCTGGCGGTGGTGGGTTATCGCCGTGATGAAGTGGTGGGTCAGCACCACCGAATATTCTGCAGTGCCGATTATGCGGCGTCTGAAGAGTACCGCACCTTCTGGAAGGGACTGGCCGCCGGGCAATTTGCCAGTGGCGCTTTTCCGCGGGTCGATAAATCGGGTAAGCGCCTGTGGTTGCAAGCGACGTATTTTCCTCTACAGCAGAATGGCCGCGTTAACCGGGTGATCAAACTGGCTCAGGATGTCACGGCCAGTACCGAGAAGCGTTACCGTCAGGAAGCGGTTTTGGATGCACTCGACCGCTCTCAGGCCACCATTGAATTTACCCCGGACGGTACCATTCTCAATGCCAACGATAACTTTCTGAACACGATGGGTTACCGGTTAGAGGAGTTGCGCGGCAAGCAGCACCGGATTCTGTGTGATGACAGTTTCTACCGTGAACAGCCGGATTTCTGGCAAAAGCTGGCGCAGGGACGGGTGCAGAGCGGTAAGTTCGAGCGACGTGACAAGCGTGGCCGTACGGTATGGCTGGAAGCCAGTTACAACCCGATTTTTGATGCGCAGAAACGTGTTGTTAAGGTGGTTAAGTTCGCCACCGACATTACCGAACGGGTGCTGCAGGCTGAACAGATGCGCGAGGCATCGGAGCTGGCGCGCAGCAATTCCGCCGATACGGTGACCCTTGCGCAAAGTGGCAGTGGCCTGTTGCGCAACAGTGTGGCGGCTTCTGCTCAGGTGGCTGAGCAGGTGGGGGATGTGGCGCAAAGCATCAGCAAACTGAGCAGTAAGTCGGCGGAAATTTCTGCCATTGTCACCACCATCAGCAGCATTGCGGAACAAACCAATCTTCTGGCGCTGAACGCAGCCATTGAGGCGGCCAGGGCCGGTGAGCATGGCCGGGGTTTTGCGGTGGTGGCTGATGAAGTACGCAGTCTGGCATCTCGCACCAACAGTTCGACGCTGGAAATCGACGAAATGGTGAAGGCGAACGAAGCACTCACCCGGGCGGCGATGGAGCAAATGAAGAAAACCCAGCAGCAGACGCAGCAGGTGGGCGAGCAGATTCAGCAGGCGGCGAATGTTATTGAACAGATCCGCCACAGTGCAGAGGGGATGGCCGCCACGGTGGCGCGCCTGAATCAGTCCTGATTCAGCGCTCATTCCGGCGGCTGCCAAGACGGATTGCGCAGCGCCAGAATGAGAATGTCGTCATTCCCCGCTCCTGATCGACGTCCAGCTGCCCGTAATAGCGTCTGGCGTTGCGTTGCTTTTCCTCAAGCTGAAGCGGGCACCGCAATATTCACCGCTGCCTGACATCGTATTCCCGACCGGGTACGGCTGAAAAAACGGATTAAGCGTTACCGCCAACGGATCAGTGCCTGAGTACAGGAATGGTCTGCATCACTCTTTCTTGTCAGGAACATCAGTATCAACCGGTTCTGAGGATGGTAACAATCGGTTGTTATCTTGCCGCTGTGACGATAGCGTTGTGCGCGCAATAACGGGTCGCCTGTTGTTTACGGCGGTCGTTATTCCCGTGTTGATATTCATGCAGCGGAGACAGGAGTTTAGGAATGTCTGAAAACGTATGGCGACCGATGACCAACATTTCCCACGATTGTTTTGGCTGCGGCCAGCACAATCATCACGGCCTGAAAATGCGCTTTTTCACCGATGAACAGCAGGTGCGCTCAGAGCTGGTTATTCCGGAACATTTGCGCGGCTGGAGCAATCTGGCGCATGGCGGTGTGATTACCACCATTCTGGATGAAGTGATGGGTTGGGCCGGTATTTATCTGCTTAATCAGTTTTTACTGACGCGCGATATTAAAGTGCGCTTCCGATTGCCGGTGTCTATCGGTGAGCCGGTCAGTGTGTATGGCTTTATTGCCGAGCAAAACAATGATCGTCAGGTTGTTCTGGCGGCAGAATTACGCAATGCCAAAGGTCAGGTGGCCGCCCGATCGGAAGGGAATTTCGCACTGTTTTCCCCGGAAAAATTCGCCACCATGAATGTGTTACCTGCCGCCGAACTGGAGCGCATGAAGGGTATGTTTTCTTCTGCTCAGCGCGACAGTGTGGCGGCATTTCAGGCTGCGCGCAGAGCAGAAAATGCGCTGGCTGAGAGCGCTGACAGCTGATGGTCAGCGTTGACGGTGATGAAGGCCAGTGTCGGCCATAAATCATGGAATCTGCGAGGTTTCGCTGTTTTTTATGCGATGAAATTCAGCATAATTTATTACCTGCATGATTCGCTACAACGTCATTGTGTGGTTTTCATGGGGATTTCCGAATGAAAATCCCCGGTTCTCTTATCGATGTCTTCCTGCTTTTAACCTCCCGTCAGCGACATTCTGTCTACACTGGTAGCTCATGCTTTAACATTGCTTGCCGGAGATGGACGATGCCAGGCATTTATCAGCACCTGCTTACCGTTTTGTATCTGTTGCTTTTACCGGTCGCGGCTCAGGCCGAAGACGCCGCGGTGATAAGTCCGGATGAATTACTGGATCTGATCTGGGTGTTGCTGGCGGCTGGGCTGGTGTTTTTTATGCAGGCTGGTTTCACCATGCTGGAGTCGGGCATGGTGCGGGCAAAAAACAGTTATAACGTGGCGGTTAAGAATGTCAGTGACTTCCTTGCGGCGGTGTTGTCGTTCTGGCTGGCGGGCTTCGCTCTGATGTTTGGTTTAAGCCGCAGCGGATGGTTTGGCAGTGGCGGATTTTTGGGCAGCCTGCTGTCGACACCTGCGGATTACGCTTTCTTCCTGTTTCAGGCGATGTTTGTCGGCACCGCTGCCACGATTGTGGCGGGAGCGGTGGCGGAGCGCATGAAATTCAATGCTTATCTGATCATCTCGGTTGCCATCAGTGTTTTGATTTACCCGGTATCCGGCCACTGGATCTGGGGCAGCGCCTTATTGGGTGATACCAGTGGCTGGCTTGAAAGCCGGGGGTTTATGGATTTTGCCGGTTCGACGGTGGTGCACTCGGTGGGGGGCTGGGTGGCGCTGGCCGGGGTGATTGCACTGGGAGCGCGCAAAGGTCGCTTTAACGAGCAGGGCGAGGTGCAGGAAATTCCCGGGCATAACCTGCTGTTGTCGACTCTGGGGGTGTTCATCCTCTGGTTTGGCTGGTTTGGGTTTAACGGTGGTTCAACCCTGAAAGCCGACGGTGCGGTGGCGCTGATTATCGTCAATACCGTACTCGCCGGCTGCAGTGGCGGGCTGGTGGCACTGTTGCTCAGCAGCCTGTTGAACAACGGCAAGGTCGCGGTGGAAAAAGCGCTGAACGGGATTCTTGCCGGACTGGTCGGGATTACCGCAGGCTGTGCCTTTGTTGGCCCCGGCAGTGCCTTGCTGATCGGTGCTGTAGCGGCATTGATTGTGTACAGCGCGGAGTTTTTGCTGCTGCATAAATTTCGTCTGGATGATCCGGTGGGCGCTATTGCGGTTCATGGTTTTGGCGGCGTCTGGGGCACGCTGGCGCTGGTCTTGTTTGCCCCGGAAGCCAATCTGAATCTGCCCCGCGGAGAACAGTTCTGGGTACAGCTGCAGGGAATACTTGCGGTGTTTGTCTGGGCGTTTTGTATGGGGCTTTTGGTGTTTTATCTGCTGCGCCAGTTCCACGATTTACGGGTCAGCGACGATGAAGAAGATCTGGGGCTGAATGTGGTGGAACACGGTGCCCGTACTGTGTGGCTGGATACCATGAAAACCATGCAACACATTGTGAACACTGGCGATTTGCGTTCGCGCGCGGAAATCGAACGTGGCACGGAAGCGGGTGAAACCGCCATGGCTTTTAACCATATGCTGGATCGTTTTCAGCGCAGCGTTCAATTGATGGCGCAATCGGCTCAGGATGTCTTTGGCCGCAGCCGGGAGCTGGATTCGGCGGTCAGTGCTAACCGTCAGGGATCGCAACAGCAGCAACAATTGATTGGCGAGGCGTCGGTGCTGATGCAGCAGGTGCTGGATTTCGCCCGTCAGACTCAGGACAGCGCCAGCCGCGGAGCCGGATCGGCAGCCAATACCCGCAGCGATGCACAGCAGGGTATTGCTCAGGTTGAAGCGCTGGCGGCGGCGGTTGGCCGCCTTTCCTCTGACCTGGAAGAGGCTTCGCAACGGGCTGATCAGGTGGCATTACAAACGAATACCATCAGCGAAGTGGTTGCGCTGATTAACAGCATTGCCGAGCAAACCAATCTGCTGGCGCTGAATGCCGCGATTGAGGCTGCGCGGGCCGGCGAAAATGGCCGTGGCTTTGCTGTTGTTGCCGATGAAGTCCGTGCGCTGGCACAGCGTACTCAGGATGCGACCGGTAATATTCAGGCGGAAATCGGTAAATTACAGAGCGAAGCCGAGCGTTCGGCGCAGGAATTGCGTCAGTACTCAGAAACCGCTAGTGGTAACGCGGAACAATCGGCGCTGACCTTACAGTCGCTGGCCGCGCTGGTGCAGGCGGTGGAAGGCATTACCCGTCTGAATGAAGAGATTGCTCACTCCGCCAGGCAGCAGGCGCAATTATCACAGCAGGTGAATACGCTGGTGATGGATGTGCATGCCATCAGCCAGGAAAGCGAGCGCACCAGCAGAACGCTGGATGCTACCTCATCGGCGCTGCGCAGCAGTGCCAGCCAGTTCAGTGATTCGGTGAATCGTTATCAGTATTGATGTGTTTACTCTGCTGGCGAAAGCGCAATGGCGATATGCCGTTATTGCGCTTACGGAACGCGCGGCCAAAATTGGCCGGGTCGTTATAGCCCAGCAGGTAGCTGATCTGCTGTATGCTGAGGTGGGTGGTTAACAGATACTGATGCGCCATTTCTTCACGCCAGATTTCCAGTAACTCCTGATAGCTGGTGCCTTCATCGGCCAGTCTCCGGCGCAGAGTGCGCGGTGACAGCGATAGCTCGTCGGCCACCTGTTCAAAGCCCGGAAAACGTCCTTTGGCGCGGCCCAGCATCATGCGGATCTGGCCGGATAACCTCTGCCGCTCCTGCCATTGTTTTAATTGCTGTTCGCACTGCTGCGCGGCCTGACGCTGCACCTGAATATCGGCCAGGCGTGAGCGGATGCCGAGGTCGCTGGCGGGCAGGATGATCTGATTCTGTTCCTGATTAAAACGCACCGGACAGGGGAAAAACGCTTCGTACAGTGAGCTGTATTCCGGTGTCTGGAAAGCAAAGTTCACCTGACTGACACGGGCCTGACCACCGGCCACAAAATCAATCACCGCCAAAAGCGTGACGGTGAGGGTTTCAAGAAAGGTGGCGCGGATATCGCCCAGCGCATACAGCTCATCCATGGTCAGCGATACCTGCAGGCCTTTCTTTTCCAGCCGCAGTGATACCAGTGGCGTTCGTGTTGCCACGTACTGGCAGGCCAGCCGGGCAGCATCGCCCAGCGTCGGGCTGCTCATCGCCGCCAGCCCCAGCAGACCGTGGGTGGTAATGGTCAGCTGGCTGCCTAAATAAAGACCGAGACCGGGCTCATGGATTTCATGGCGGCTCTCGCGCAGCGCACCGCTGAACTGCGCCCAGCTGATCTGACCGTCAATGGCATCAATCAGCTCTGGGTTGAGGCCACTGCGTTGCATCATCTGCAGGCCGTCACCTCCGCGCGCATCGACCAGATCCAGCAGGTTGCGCAGATAGTTGGTGGGCAGTTGTATCGACGTATCGGATTGTGCTGTTTTCATTCTTTTATCTTACTCCGCCCGGTTGAGGTAACCAGAATGCTGGCCTCAGATGACCATTCTCTGTCTGGTGCTGCTGTAACCCGGACATCGTGCTGAGCATAGACTGACGCCTGTCCACTGCAGGTTGGCGAACCACAACATGCGGCTAATAAAACAATAAAGGTCATTTGGTCATGCTGTCATTTTTTAGCAAAAAAGCCAGACAAGTCACCCTTGCCAGTACCCATCAGCGCTTTACTGCGGCACCGGGTGAAACCATTTTGCAGGCAGCTCTGCGTGAAGGTATCCGTTTTCCTCACAGTTGCCGCGTGGGCGGCTGTGCTGCCTGTAAGTGTCAGCTGCAGCAGGGCAAGGTAAAAGAATTAACCGAAAGCGCTTATGTGCTGAGCGCTGACGATCTTGATAATAACTACATTCTCGCCTGCCAGAGTGTGCCGAAAACGGATCTGTTGCTGAATATTCCCGATTGGGATGACCGCAGTCCGGATCATCCGTTACAGACAATATCCGGAGTGATCAGTGCGGTGCGCGCACTCACCCACGATATCAGTGCCCTGACCATAACGCTGGATGATGCGCTGACATTCACACCCGGACAGTACGCACAGTTGAGCCTGACCGGCATGAATGCCCCTGCGCGTTCGTATTCCTTTGCCGGCGTCTGTGCCGAGGGGGGCAGTCAAGAGCTGGAATTTTTTATCCGCCATGTTCCCGGCGGTGCGTTATCCCCCTTGCTGCAGGACCCTGCGCGCATTGGCAGTGCGGTACAGGTGGAAGGGCCGCTGGGCGATTTCTGGCTGCGCCCGGATGACACGCCGATCTTTGCCATTGCCGGTGGCAGCGGTCTGGCACCACTGCTGAGCATTTTGCGGCAGGGCGTGGCCGAGCAATCACGCCGCCCGGTGACGCTGCTGTTTGGCGCCCGTACGCAGCAGGATTTGTATTGTCTGGAAGACATTCAGCAGCTGGCGGATCGCTGGGCCGGGCCGTTCGAATTTGTGCCGGTTTTATCCAGTGAGCCTGACGATTCTGACTGGAATGGGCTGCGTGGCTGGGTAACTCAGGCCATCGAAGGGCGCATTGCGGCAGACAGCCAGGTTTACCTGTGCGGCCCGGCACCGATGATTGATGCCGCCATGAGTGAATGCCAGAAATTCGGTGTCCGCCCTAACCGCATGTTCTTCGATAAATTCCTCGACAGTCGTGACTTGTCTGGTGCCGCTGCGGCATTGCCAGATGCAGCCAACGCCTGACTTATTATAAAAAAAGGAGCACTCCTATGTTTAAGTACGCGAAATATACCTTGTTTCATCTGTTAACCATCCCCTTTGCCATCGGTCTGACCCTGGGGGGCGATTGGATGTATCTGGGCCTGGCGGCGGCGGCTGGTTTCGTCATTCTTGGGGATCTGCTGTTCGGCGACGATACCGTCGAGCCGGTATACGGCCATGAGTGGATTCTTAATCTGCAGCTGTACTCATCGCTGGTACTGATTTTTGCGATGAATTTTTTAATGGTGTGGACGGTCGCCGATTCCGATGTGCTGGGGTACGGCGCACTGATACAGCAATTGACCGGCTATGATGCCGCCGCGGCCCGTGCCGACAATACCGTGCTCCAATATGTGGTGGCGATTTTCAGCTGCGGCCTGCTGTCATCGGTGGTGGGCACCATCGTTGGCCACGAACTCACCCATCGCACCTGGGACCCGGTGGCGATGTTTATCGGTCGCTGGTTGCTGGCCTTCAGCTGGGATACCGGTTTCTCGATTGAGCATGTGTACGGCCACCATATTTATGTCAGCACCGTCGGTGATCCGGCAACCGCACCGCGTGGCCGCAATGTGTACTACCACATTCTGGCCTCCACCTGGAAAGGCAATATCAGCGCCTGGAAACTGGAAAAACAGCGTCTGCAGAAAAAGCGTCTGCCGGTATTCAGCCACCACAATCTGTATATCCGGGGGTTGCTGATGTCGCTGCTGCTGGAAATCGCTGCCTTTGCCATGGCGGGCTGGATTGGTGTGCTGGTCTTTACCGCTTCAGCGCTGATCGCCAAAGCCTTTCTGGAAATCGTTAACTTCATGGAACATTACGGCATGGTGCGTAATCCGAAAACACCGGTGCAGCCATACCACAGCTGGAATACCAATAAGCGCGTCAGTTCCTGGGCGACCTTTAACCTGACCCGTCATTCCCACCACCATGCTGAAGGTGATGTACCTTTCCACAAACTGCGCTCCTATCAGGATGCGCCGATGATGGTGAATGGTTATCTGACCACCATTTTCCTGACGCTGATTCCGCCACTGTGGAACCGCATTATGGTGCCGAAAGTGCTGGACTGGGATCGCCGTTATGCCACTGCCGAGGAATTAGAGCTGGCAATGGAAGCCAATAAACGCAGCGGTATTAAAGAATTTATGCAACAGGATTACCGTGATCTGATTGCTGCGAAAAAATCCGGGTTTGAGAAAACCGCGAAAGCGGCCTGATATAAAACGCCTGAGCACCTCTGAAGGATTCGGGGGGGCTCTTATTTCAGCCCACGAGGGTGTGACCTTTGCCGGAATTTTCCATGGAAATTCCGGCTTTTTTATGACGCTCTGCCGTCAATCTGCTTGTTGCAGATCAATCTATACCCGATCAGAGTCTTAATTTTTAACGGAAGGACGATTCTTTACATGCAAAGCACCGGCATGGGTAGGATAATTCTCAGAGCCTGTTCATCCGTGTTGACGGGCTTATTCACTCAACGCTCAGGAGATATCTGATGGCGGCTATGATCGCGCGTAAAACTCTGGTGTCGGTGCATTTGTACCTGGCATCTTTCTTTGCTCCCATGATTATCATTATGGCCGTTTCCGGTGGCCTGTATCTGTTCGGAATAAAAGGCACCACCCTCTATACCGACATCGGTCAGGTCGATGGGGCAACACTGAACGCGAAAAGCCCGACCCTGAATGACGATGTTCAGGCGCTGTTAAAACGCGCAGGCATTGACACGGGTTTTGAATACGTAAAAGACAAGGGCAACAGCTTTTATACCCGCCCGACCAGCCGCGAACATTATCTGCTGCAACAGCAGGGCGATACTGTTGTGATTAAACGCGGAGAGCCGGATCTGCAGGCAACCCTGATGGAGTTGCACAAAGGCCATGGTCCTTCACTGTTTAAATGGCTGGAAAAAATATTCGCCCTTGGGCTGGTTCTGATTATGGCCAGTGGCCTGTATCTGGGCCTGCAATCTCCGATGCTGAAAAACAAAACGCTCGCATTAAGTGGTGCGGGTCTGGTGGTATTTTTATTGCTGGCGTTATCGTAAGCATCCGTTCATGTCAGAACTTCAGTGCCTGTAAACAGAACCCTGTCTGGTGACGGAGCATAAAAAAACCCGGCAATCGCCGGGTTTTTTTATGTCTGCGGGTTAAAGCCTGAATCAGTTGGCTTCAACGATGCGCTTCATGTCAGTCATGTAGCCACGCAGTTCCTGACCAATCCACTCAACCGGGTGGTTGCGGATGTTTTCGTTCACTTCGATCAGACGCTTATTGTCGACAGAGTTAGACTTCAGCTTCAGACCTTTACCGATAACGTCGGTGCTGATGTGTGGCATGAACTTCTCGCGCAGCAGAGGAACAGCAGCGTGAGAGAACAGGTAGTTACCGTACTCAGCAGTATCAGAAATCACCACGTTCATTTCGTACAGCTTACGGCGGGCGATGGTGTTGGCGATCAGCGGAGTTTCGTGCAGAGACTCGTAGTACGCAGATTCTTCAACGATGCCGCTCTCAACCATGGTTTCGAACGCCAGTTCAACGCCGGCTTTGATCATGGCAACCAGCAGGATGCCGTGGTCAAAGTATTCCTGTTCGTTGATTTCAACGTCAGACGCCGGGGCTTTTTCGAAGCCGGTTTCTGCCGTTTCTTCACGCCAGGTCAGCAGGTTTTTATCGTTGTTGGCCCAGTCAGCCATCATGGTGCGGGAGAATTCGCCGGTCATGATGTCGTCCTGATGCTTACGGAACAGAGGGCGCATCAGTTCTTTCAGCTCTTCAGCCATATCGAACGCAACGATTTTCGCTGGGTTAGACAGACGGTCCATCATGTTGGTGATGCCACCGTACTTTAGGGCTTCAGTCACCGTTTCCCAACCATACTGAATCAGTTTGGCGGCGTAGCCTTCGTCGATACCGTCTTCAACCATTTTCTCGAAGCCCAGAATCGCACCGGTCTGCAGCATGCCGCACAGAATGGTCTGCTCGCCCATCAGGTCAGACTTCACTTCCGCAACGAAAGAAGATTCCAGACAACCTGCGCGGTGACCGCCAGTACCGGCCGCCCATGCTTTAGCGATGTCCCAGCCTTCGCCTTTAGGATCGTTTTCAGGGTGAACAGCAATCAGGGTCGGAACACCGAAGCCACGCTTGTACTCTTCACGCACTTCAGAACCCGGGCACTTAGGCGCAACCATCACAACGGTCAGATCAGGACGGATCTGCATGCCTTCTTCAACGATGTTGAAACCGTGGGAGTAACCCAGACAGGCGCCTTCTTTCATCAGTGGCATAACGGCGTTTACTACGGACGTGTGCTGCTTGTCCGGAGTCAGGTTGATCAGCAGATCCGCCTGCGGCACCAGTTCTTCGTAAGTACCAACCACGAAACCGTTGTCAGTCGCGTTTTTCCAGGACTGACGCTTCTCAGCGATGGCTTCAGCGCGCAGGGTGTAAGACACGTCCAGACCGGAATCGCGCATGTTCAGACCCTGGTTCAGGCCCTGAGCACCACAACCAATGATGACAACTTTCTTACCTTTCAGGAATTCAGCTTCGGAAGCGAATTCAGAACGGTCCATAAAACGGCAGCGACCCAGCTGATCCAGCTGTTGACGCAGATTCAGAGTATTGAAGTAGTTAGCACCCATCTCCGGCTCCTTAAATTGAGGTTATCGTGGATTAAAAAACGTTGCGGCGAATAGTAGGGGAAGATGGCTGTTGCGTAAAATGCTATATTTGCGCCATCTCGTTGCAATTTTTGCAACATCTTTATTCCTTTAAGGAAATCCGATGGATTACAAAGACTTGCAGGTATTTCTCAGCCTCAGCTCATTGCTGCATCTGGGCAAAGCCAGTCAGCAATTGCATATGAGCGCTTCGACCCTCAGTCGTCGTCTGGCGAGGATGGAGGAAGAAGCCGGTGCGCAATTATTCAATCGTGACAGCTCGCCATTGCAACTGACGCCGGCGGGTGAATTGTTCCGCCAGCATGCCGAGCAGACCCTGCTCAGCTGGGAGCAGCTGCGCAGTGCTGTGGGAACACAGGTCAGCAACCTGAGCGGCCGGCTGACATTGTATTGCTCCGTGACCGCCAGCTACAGTTTTCTGGCGGACTTGTTGTCGCGCTTCCGTGAAAAATATCCGCAGGTGGATTTGCGCATTCATACTGGCGATGCGGCGGAATCCATTCCGCGGGTGGAATCGGGTGAGGCCGATGTGGTGATTGCCGCACGCCCGGAGCAGCTGGCTGCCGGGCTTACCTTTAAAGCCATGGCGGCATCGCCGCTTCTTTTTATAGCACCGCGAGCACCGGGAGCGGTGCTGCCGCTGAATCAGACGGAAATTGATTGGGCGCAGGTGCCGATGGTGTTATCGGAATCCGGTCTGGCGCGGACCCGCGTTAACCGCTGGTTTGCCGCGCGTAATATACCTCCGCATATTTATGCTCAGGTAACGGGCAACGAAGCCATCGTCAGCATGGTGGCGCTGGGCGTTGGCGTGGGTGTGGTGCCGGAGCTGGTACTGCGCAACAGCCCGATGGCCGGCAGGGTACGGGTTTTAAATGTACAGCCGGAACTTGAGCCCTTTGCCATTGGTCTGTGTGCCCAGAGCCAGCGTCTGCAGGAACCTTTGTTACAGGCGTTATGGAAGACAGCCGCGATTTAATACCTCATAATAAGCGGCTCTACTGAGGTGTGTTTATGAGCCTGCAACAAATGAATGATGACAACAAGGTTGTACCCCTGATGGATAACGACGACGAGAACGGACGTAATTCTGCCAAGTGGCCGGGACGCAAAGGCATTTACCTGCTGCCAAACCTGTTCACAACCGGCGCGTTGTTCTCCGGCTTTTATGCGGTCGTAGCCAGCATGAATGGCCATTTTGAAAATGCAGCAATCGCCATCTTTATTGCGATGATCCTCGATGGTCTGGATGGACGTGTCGCCCGCCTGACCAATACCCAGAGTGACTTCGGTGCCGAGTACGACAGTCTGGCGGATATGGTGTCTTTTGGTGTTGCTCCGGCGCTGGTTGCCTTCAGTTGGGCGTTGCAGGATTTGGGTAAAATCGGTTGGGTTGCCGCCTTTATTTATGTCGCCGGTGCCGCGCTTCGTCTGGCACGCTTCAACACGCAGCTCGCCGTTGCGGATAAAAACTTCTTTACTGGTCTGGCCAGTCCTGCGGCGGCGGCTATTGTTGCCGGAACCGTATGGGTATTCAGTGAAACCGGTACCGCAGGTGCTGATATTGCATGGCTGATGGCCGTTGTCGTACCGGCAGCGGGTCTGCTGATGGTCAGTAACTTCCGCTATCACAGCTTTAAAGGCCTGGATCTGCGTGGCAAAGTTCCGTTTGTCGCCATGCTGGCCGTGGTATTCGTTTTTGTGGTGGTTTCCATTGACCCGGCAAAGGTTCTGCTGGGGGTCTTCATGACCTATGCACTATCCGGCCCGGTTTATGAAGTCTGGCTGCGTCTGCGTGAAAAAAAAGCCAAGGGTTGAATTATTAGCCTGATCTGAGTCTAACCTTGCTCTTAAGTCTTTCCGTTGTTGCTTGCTGTTCTGACTGCTGCAACGGAAAGGCGGTTAAACCGCCTGCCGGGGAGCGCCCATGATTATCAAGCCACACAATCCTTCCGACCCTTCCGCGTCAGAAATCACTCCTCAATCCCTCTATCTGAAGCGTCGCGATTTTATTGGGCAGGGTGCAGCATTTGCACTGGCCGCCAGCACAATGCCGGTTCAGGCATTACAGCGCCGTGAACAGCCGGGCAGCAGTGGCGCCCCCTGGTTGCGTGAGCAGATTGGCTCCGCCCGTGAAACAGCATTCGGTGAAGATGACGTGCCGGCACCTTACAACAGTGTCACCCAGTACAATAATTTCTATGAATTCGGCACCGGTAAAGATGATCCATACCGTTATGCCGCTAAGCTGAAGACCGATCCATGGTCGGTTACGGTTGATGGCGAATGTGAAGTCAAGGGCACATTCCCTCTGGAAGATTTGCTTAAAGGTCAGCCGCTGGAAGAGCGTATCTATCGTCTGCGCTGTGTCGAGGCCTGGTCGATGGTGATTCCGTGGATCGGATTTTCATTGGCGGATCTGATTAAACGCTTTAAGCCACTCGCCAGCGCTAAATACATTGAATTTGTTACGCTGGAAGACAAGCAACAGATGCCGGGTCAGCGCTCGGCGTTCTCAACCATCGATTGGCCGTACAGGGAAGGTCTGCGCATGGACGAAGCCATGCACCCGCTGACGATTATGGCGGTTGGCCTGTACGGTGAAGTTCTGCCGAATCAGAACGGAGCACCATTGCGATTGGTCGTGCCGTGGAAGTACGGCTTTAAAAGCATCAAATCCATTGTGGCCATCCGTTTCCGCGAAACCATGCCACGCACCACCTGGAATGATATCGCGCCCAATGAATATGGCTTCTATGCCAATGTAAACCCACAAGTTGACCACCCTCGCTGGAGTCAGGCCAGTGAGCGTCGCCTGCCGTCCGGATTGTTTAAGCCAAACCGGATTGCCACGCGCCTGTTCAATGGTTACGACGAGGTAGCCTCTCTTTATAGCGGCATGGATCTGAACAAATACTACTGATCAGAGGTCGTTGGCATGATTAGACTGCGCCGGGTTGCTCTCTTTTTGCTGGGAATGACTCCCTTTATCTACATAACTCAGGCAATCATCCGTCTGCAGTCAGGCGAATGGGAAATCCTTGGACCTGAGCCGGGTAAGGCCGTGGTCTGGCATACCGGTATCTGGGCATTCAATTTTCTGCTGCTCACGCTGGCGGTAACGCCACTGCGCCGGCTGTCGAAACAGTCCTGGCTGATTCAGCACCGCCGAATGCTTGGGCTGTTTACCTTCTTTTATGCATCGCTGCATCTGCTCGCCTATGTTGCCTTCCTGCTCGAATGGCAACTGAACGAACTGGGAGCTGAAGTTGTTAAGCGTCCTTACCTGCTGCTGGGCTTAAGTGCATGGCTGCTACTCCTGCCATTAGCGGTCACTTCAACCCGCCGCTGGCAACGCCGGCTTAAACACACCTGGAAAAATCTCCACAAGCTGGTTTATGTGTTAGCCGTACTGGCGGCCATTCATTACCTGATGCAGATCCGTTCCTCCTGGTTCGAGCCTGTGTTGTATGCCGTACTCGTACTCTTTCTGCTGCTACTTCGCTTGCAAAAAAGCACGGCCACGAATCCTGCCAGCGCACAGAATAGTTAAATAATGTAAAAAGCAGTTGACCCCGGAATTCATATCCCTATAATGCGCCCCTCTCGACCGCTACGGTGTGTTGGGTGGATTAAAAAAGCTTTATTTTTCAATGACTTACGAAAAATTAAACATCGCAGGTTGTTGGAAAAATCTCAAAAAAAGGTATTGATTTCGGTCAGTAAGAGCGTAGAATGCGCCACCTGCTTTGAGAGTGACTCGAAAGAGTTGGCTGAAGCTGGTTAAGTGGTTGATTTTAAAAGAGATTTTGAAAATTAACGCTTGACACGATCGAAAGGTGCTGTAAAATGCGCCGCCTGAGTTGGGAAGCGAAAGCGGAACGATTCAGAAGGTTAAGCGGTTGAAAAGATTGAAATAAACGCTTGACACCAAGAGCTGCTTGTATAGAATACGCAGCCCGCTTTGAGAGAAACGAAGCGACGTTCTTTAAAAATTCAAGCATTAAGTAATTCGTGTGGGTGCTTACTGAGACGCTCTGGAGACAAAGCATTATCAAGTAAGAACTCGTCGAAAATTCATTTATGAAGCAAAGACAGTTTTATTCTTGAGCAAGATTTAGATTGGATATTCCTCCAGTC
>JAJOJJ010000045.1 GCA_021208685.1 Saccharospirillaceae bacterium | reverse complement strand
ATTCCGAACTCAGAAGTGAAACGCAGCATCGCCGATGGTAGTGTGGGGCATCCCCATGCGAGAGTAGGTCATCGTCAAGCTCTTATCCTAAACCCCCGTCAGCTTATCTGGCGGGGGTTTTTCTTTTCGGAAGAAAAATTCTCTGCAACAACTTAAACGGTGGTGATGCCACGGTTTTGTTATACTGCAACTTCGTTTATACGTGAGAGTAATCCCTTGTTTGCCAATGTCGAATTTAATGCCCGTCTGTTGACAGGCCTGGAACAACTTAATATTTCTACCCCAACTGAAGTTCAGGAGCTGATGCTACCTCTGGCTTTGGCTGGAAAGGATGTCCAGGTCTGTGCAGAAACCGGTAGTGGTAAAACACTGGCTTATTTATTGCCGATATTGGAGCTTTTACTGAATAAACCAGCGGCGCCGAATGCGGCAACCCGTGCACTGGTGTTGGTTCCTACGCGCGAGCTTGCCCGTCAGGTCTTTAAAACGGCTCAGCATTTTACTGAGCTGACTCATCTGAATGCCGGTTTGCTGACGGGCGGTGACGAATTTAAATATCAGGCCGCTGTGCTGCGTAAAAACCCGGAAATTATTATTTCTACTCCGGGTCGTCTGGTTGACCACATCAAACGGGGTACGGCGGAGCTCAAGGACCTGGAGTTTCTGGTTCTGGATGAAGCAGACCGTATGCTCGATATGGGCTTTGCTGAAGACATGAATCTGGTGGTTTCGCATGCCAATAAAGACCGCCAGACCTTTATGCTGTCAGCGACTCTGCGTCATGAAGGTATTGGCCGTATTGCCCGTGCAATGTTGCGTGATCCGGAAGTAATCACGACTCATACAGTGCAGGATCAGCACGAGTATATTCGCCAGCAACGTATTCTGGCTGACGACAATGCCCATAAAGACCGCTTGCTGGTCTGGCTGTTGGCTAATGAAACTTATGACAAAGCCATTATCTTTGTGAATAAGCGTATTGAAGTGCAGCGCCTGAATGAATTTCTGCGTCGTCACCGTAATGGTATCGCTATGTTACATGGTGATATGACTCAGGATGAACGTAACTATGTGATGCAGTCATTGCGCGAAGGTAAGCGCAACATTCTGATTGCCACCGATGTTGCTGCACGTGGTCTGGATGTTGAAGGGATGGATCTGGTGATTAACTACGATCTGGCCCGTAAAGGTGATGAATATGTTCATCGCATCGGCCGCACTGGTCGCGCCGGAAAAACAGGGCTTGCGATCAGTCTGATTGCTGCTTATGAATGGAATCTGAAAGCGTCAATTGAGCGCTATCTGCAACAGTTGATGGAGTCCCGGGAAATTCCGGAATTAAAAGGTAATTATCGCGGTCCGAAAAAGCTGAAATCGTCAGGCAAGGCTGCCGGAGCCAAGAAAAAACCAAAAGCCGGCAAAAAAGCAGCTATTGCTAAAGGTGCCGGGGCCAGAGGTGGTAAGGCAAATGCGTCGGAGAAAAAGAAGCTGGGGCCTCGTCCAAGCCGTCCGAAAGCAACCGGAACACTGATGGACTCTGAAGGCTTCGCACCTGTTAAGCGTAAAAAGCCATCTCCGGATGCATAAATTAAAAAGGGCCTTGTGGCCCTTTTTATTGTCCATTTTCTGATAAATGCCGCTCAGCCCCGACCAAAGCGTCCGGCGTTATAGTCCTGAATAGCTTGTTCAATTTCTGCGATGCTGTTCATTACGAAAGGTCCGTAGTGAACGATTTTTTCTCCGATGGTGTTGCCACTTAACAGCAGAAGTTTGGTGTCATATTGCGCACTCAGATTGAGCTGTTCACCTTTGCCAAATACCAGCAGCGACTTCTCCGGTGCCAGCGGCTGTGTCTGTAATTGCCCCTGATAAACAAAAGCGACAACATTTTGCTCTGCCGGTGTCGGTAAGCTGAGCGAGCTTCCGGCAGGTAATTCAATATCCAGATAACCGGCATTCGCGGCAAGATCGGCCAATGGCCCCTGAACGTTGTCGTCTTCTATCTGCCATTGACCGGCAATAACCCGGATCTGCACACCATTATCCTGAGTGATCAGCGGAATTTCTGCTGCGCTGACATCGCGGTATTTGGGAGGCTGCATTTTGTCTTTGGCTGGCAGGTTAATCCACAGCTGGAAACCATGCAGTTGCTGCATTTCCCGTGCGGGCATTTCGCTGTGAATAATTCCGCGTCCGGCCGACATCCATTGTGCACCGCCGCTGTTGATTATGCCGCGGTTGCCCAGATGATCGCGGTGTTCAAGGCTGCCATGGCGCAGATAGGTCAGTGTTTCCATGCCGCGATGCGGGTGCGGTGGAAAGCCGCCGATAAAGTCATCCGGGTTGTCGGAAGAGAGTTCATCAAGCATCAGAAACGGATCAGCGACTGGCTGATCGAACAGGGCAATCCGGCGAATTTTTACGCCGTCGCCATCCGACGCAGGGTGGCTTGGAATGATGTGTTGCAAGTGACGTTCGTTCATCAGAAATCTCCTTGTTCGCCGTTAACCGGTTCAGTCATGGGAGATACTCTAACGTGAGCACGGTCGGAAAATGAGCGCTATTTTTCGACCGAACGTTTCGAATTATACGGCAGATTGTGCTTCCACCTGCTCTTCCAGTCCGCGGATGATGGCGTCCTGAAGTCTGTGGCACTGTTCAGCATCGGAGAATGGCTGGCCGTCGGCATTAAGAATAAAGAAGATATCTGATACGCGTTCACCTTCGGTCAGAATTTTCGCTCCCTGCATCTGTGCGCCGAATTCGGCAAATATAGCGCCCATACGGGCCAGAAGGCCCGGGCGGTCGGCGGCAATGACTTCCAGTACTGTCCGTTGCATGACTGGGTCATTGCTCATGGATACCTGAGTTTCAACCTGGAATTGCTTCAGCGCGCGCGGGGTACGACGCTGGATAATGGTTGAGTAATCTTCCGGATGCGACAGGGCTTCGATCAGGGTCGCACGAATTTTTTCTATGCGTTGCGGATCGTCAATCGGTTCATTATTTTCATCCAGAACAATATAGGTATCGACGGCGTTATGCTCTTGTTCGGAGGTCATAATGCGGGCGTCCTGAATGTTCAGGTTGAGCTGGTCCAGTGTTGCCGTTGTGGCGGCAAACAGATTCAGCTGGTCTTTCATAAAAATAAAAATCTGCGTGGCCCCTTCAAACTGCCGGTCAGATGTTGGCCGGATGGAGACCAGCGGCTGGTTGCTGCTGCCGTGGGCATGAATTTCAAGGGTTTGCCAAACGATGTTATCGATGCCTTCACGCAGGAAATAGTCGTCGCCAGGCTGGCCCCAGATCTGCCGGATACGGTCTTCGCTCAGACCTTTGGCGGTCAGTTTGCTGATGGCTTCTTGCTGGATCTCTTCGATCCAGTCTTCTTTATTAACCGGATTGCCAAGTCCACGGCGCAAAGCAGCCTGAGTATTGCGGTACAGATCGCGCATTTGCTCGGCCCGCCAGCTTGTCCATAATTTTGGATTGGTGCTGACGATATCCGCCACAGAAATCAGGTACAGCAGATCAAGATGATTCTGATCGCCCATTTCCAGGGCAAACTGATGAATGTCATCCGGATTGTTCAGGTCGAGCCGTTGCGAAGCCTGTGACATCACCAGATGGGATGCACACAGCCATGCCACCATATGACTGTCGGTCGGGCGCAGATTGTGCTGGCGGCAGAACGCTGCGGCAATGTCGCCACCATTGACGGTATGATCACCTTCAATACTTTTGCCGGTATCGTGCAGCAGCGCAGCAAGGTAGAGAATTTCCTTCTTCTGCACTTTATGAATCAGGCGCGACGCAATAGGAAACCGTTCACGCACGTCACCGAAACGCAGGTGGCGCAAAAATCTCATCATGCGGAAGCTGTGCTCATCGACGGTATAGATATGGAACAGGTCGTGTTCCATCATGCCGATGATATGGCCGAATTCCGGTATGTAACGACCGAGGATGCCATAACGCATCATGCGTGACAGTTCGCGTACCACCCGTGAGCGGTTGCGCATCAGCTGCATAAAAATCTGATTGTGCGCGGCATTGGCGCGGTATTCATCATCGATCAGATTGCGGTGATCACGCAGGGCTCGAATGGTATCGGAGTGAATGCCTTTGGCCTGTGGTGTTTTGGCCATCAGCAGAAATACTTGCAGCAGCCAGCCGGGCTCGCGTACAAACAAATCTTTGTCGATCAGCTGCAGATAGCCGTTACAGAGCACGAAATATTCGTTCAGTGTTTCTATCTCGTTGACTTTACCGCCTTTCATAAAGTCTTCGTTGAAATGCAGCAACAACAGATCGGACAGCTCGGTGGTGGCCAGTTGATTGCGGTAAAAGCGTGACATGAAACGCTCTACGCCAAGTAACTTTTTATCATCAGCGAAGCCCAGCAACTCGGCGATTTCACGCTGCAGATCAAACAACAGGCGGTCTTCTTCGCGTCCGGCGAGCATGTGCAACGCATAGCGTACCTGCCATAAAAAGTGGCGGCTGCGCTCCAGACGCTCAAATTCAAATGGCGTCAGGAATCCCTTATCCTGCAACGCGAACAGACTGCCCTGACCAAAATGACGCATGGTGACCCAGGTGATCGTCTGAATATCACGCAGCGCGCCGGGTGAGTTTTTTACGTTAGGTTCAAGGTTGTATTCAGAATCGTTGTGCTTGCGGTGCCGGGCCTGAACCTCTTGCCATTTAGCATTGAAGAATGCCTGTGCTGGCCAGATTTTGTCGGCTGCGGTGGCTTCTTTCAGCTGCTGATGCAGCGCAGCATCACCCGCCAGTGTGCGGCTTTCCATCATGTTGGTGATGATGGTCAGGTCTTTTTCCGCCTCACTGACACATTCATCCAGCGTGCGGACGCTGTGGCCTACATCCAGTTTCAGGTCCCACAGCAGGGTGATAAACCCCTGCAAAGCATCACTGTTGATGTGGATGGTCTCTTCATCGCGGGCGAGCAGCAGTACATCAATATCGGAGTGGGGATGGAGCTCGCCGCGACCGTAACCGCCAACAGCGACCAGCGCGAGACCGTCAGCCGGTAAGCGGCTGTTCTGCCACAAACACTGCAGTATCTGATCAATAAGCCGGGCACGCAGAGGAACCAGAGTGCTGGCATCCAGTGTGGCACGGAAGTAGGCATGAGCCTCTTCCTGAATGCGTTTCAGCAATGGCTTGACCACTGGCAGCGGAGACACGGCTGCCTGCAGGTCAGTCAGTAACTGTTGTGAGTCAATCGCGGGTAACGCAGGCACCACGGCATCCATTCGTTATTGTCCGAACCGGGTTTCTTCCTGGCGACGGGTCAGCACTTCTGCGCCGGTTTCTGTCACCAGAATCGTATGCTCCCACTGGGCGGACGGCTTGCGGTCTTTGGTGACCACGGTCCAGCCGTCTTTCATCAGTTTGTTGAAGCGGGTGCCCTGATTGATCATTGGTTCAATGGTGAAAATCATCCCGGCCTGCAGTTCAAGACCTGTCCCCGGACGACCATAATGCAGAACCTGAGGATCTTCATGGAAGACAGTACCGATACCATGGCCGCAATATTCGCGTACCACCGAGTAGTGGTTGTTTTCTGCATGTTGTTGAATCACATGGCCAATGTCACCCAGACGGGCGCCGGGTTTTACCAGATCAATACCGAGATACAGGCACTCCTGCGTGATTTCTACGAGACGCTGATTGGCCGGACTGGGTTCGCCGACAAAGAACATCTTGCTGGTATCGCCGTGATAGCCATCTTTGATCACAGTGATATCAATATTAATGATGTCGCCTTTCTTCAGGATCTTGTCATCGCTGGGAATACCGTGGCAGATCACCTGATTGATTGAGGTGCAGATCGACTTCGGAAAACCACGATAGTTAAGAGGTGCCGGAATTGCCTGCTGAACATTCACGATATAGTCATGGCAGATGCGGTCCAGTTCGCCTGTGGATACCCCGGCGGTAACGTAAGGACCGATCATTTCCAGTACTTCGGCTGCCAGACGTCCGGCAATTCGCATTTTATCGATGTCCTCAGCGGACTTGATGATCACACTCATGGGGAGTTGTTTACCTGTTCATCAGACTTGTTTAGGAGCGCATTGTACTGGTTGTGGGCGCGGTATTGAACCAATGGTCTTCATAGTTAGTTTCAATCGGAACTGAGCCTGTCGATTGTTATGCCCAGCTCCGGCCCGGTGCCGGGAATTCCGTGGCAGAGGCCGTTAACAGGCCGTTTAGTGCTGGCGCTCTGCGGGCAAAAGTGGTATAAAGCGCCCGCGAAAAATCGCCATGAAACGGACTGATCCGTTCCATGTAAATGACACACACGTATCACAACGTTGATCCGGGGTGCCCGGCCATCACTGGCAAGGGTCGGAAAGACGGGTGCGTGGAGGCCTAACCCAACTCAATAAGGTAGTTATCATGGCACAAGTAAGCATGCGTGACCTGCTGAAAGCAGGCGTACACTTCGGTCACCAGACCCGTTACTGGAACCCGAAAATGGGCAAATACATTTTCGGTGCACGTAACAAGATTCACATCATCAACCTGGAGCACACCGTTCCTGCGCTGAACGACGCGCTGAAACTGGTTGAGTCTATGGCTGCCCGTAACAACAAAGTTCTGTTTGTTGGTACCAAGCGCGCCGCAGGTAAGATCATGAAAGAGCAGGCAGAACGTTCTGGCATGCCTTTCGTCGCACACCGCTGGTTAGGCGGTATGCTGACCAACTACAAAACCATCCGTCAGTCGATCAAGCGTCTGCGTGACCTCGAAGCGCAACAAAACGATGGTACTTTTGAACAGCTGACTAAAAAAGAAGCTCTGATGCGTACCCGTGAAATGGAGAAGCTGGAGCGTTCTATCGGTGGTATCAAGGAAATGGGCGGTCTGCCGGACTTACTGTTCGTGATCGACGTTGACCATGAGCGTATCGCTGTTCAGGAAGCCAACAAACTGGGTATTCCGGTTATTGGTGTGGTTGATACCAACTCTAACCCTGACGGTATCGACTACGTTATTCCGGGTAATGATGATGCTATCCGTGCTATCCAGATTTACGCTTCTGCGATTGCAGACGCTGTGCTGGAAGGCAAGCAGCAAAATGGTGTGGCTGCAGACGAATTCGTCGAAGTAGCAGAAGAAGCGCCGGCACAGGAAGCGGCTGAGTAATATCAGACGCTCGGAAAAAGGGGGCTTGCCCCTTTTTTTTAGGTGCAATTTACTGACAAGTTAACTGAAGAGGATTACACACATGGCAAATATTTCTGCTGCTCAGGTTAAAGAACTGCGCGAACGTACTGGTCTGGGCATGATGGAGTGCAAAAAAGCACTGACTGAAACCGACGGTGATATTGAGCTGGCGATTGAAAACCTGCGTAAAAACTCCGGTCTGAAAGCGGCCAAGAAAGCTGATCGTACAGCAGCTGAAGGTAAGATCCGTGTGATCGTGAACGCTGGCGTTGCGGTTGCTGTTGAAGTGAACTCGGAAACTGACTTCGCTGCCGGTGATTCAAACTTCAATGCCTTCGCTGACAAGGTTGTGGCCAAGCTGGCTGAAACCAAAGAAGCTGATGTTGCTAAACTGATGGATGGCGATCTGGAAGAAGCCCGTATGGCGCTGGTTCAGAAAATCGGTGAAAACATCACCGTGCGTCGTCCGGCTGTGGTTGAAGCGGCTACCGTAGGTGCCTATGTTCACTCCAATGGCAAAATCGCCTGTATCGTTGCCATGAATGGTGGTGATGAAGAACTGGCCAAAGACATCGCCATGCATGTAACGGCTGCCAACCCACGTGTGGTGCGCGCTGAAGATATGCCTGCGGATGTTGTTGAGAAAGAAAAAGAAATCATCAAGGCTCAGCCTGACATGGCTGGCAAGCCAGACGAAATCGTTGAGAAAATGATGGTTGGCCGTATCAACAAGTTCCTGAAAGAAAACAGCCTGCTGGATCAGCCTTTCGTTAAGAACCCTGAGCAGACCATTGCTCAGCTGGCCAAGGCAGCCGGTGCTGAAGTGATCTCCTTCCTGCGTCTGGAAGTGGGTGAAGGTATCGAAGTTGAAAAAGTAGACTTCGCTGCTGAAGTTGCTGCACAGCTGAAAGGCTGATTGTACGCACAGGGTAGGATAACCAGCGGTTGAATACCCTTTGATATGCCGGGCTCGCCCGGCATATTTGTATTTGACGCCAAGGCAACTAACGCTATTGTCTGGTGTCTGCTGATACGCAGTATTGGCAGCGGTGGGTGACCGCCGGGCGGGGTGCCCATCCCGTAACGCAACAGTCGGTCGGGTCTGTCTGTTGCCGAGTTTATTATCTATCTGGAGATCTCCATGGCCGAGCAAAAAAGTCCCAAGTACAAACGCATTCTGCTGAAACTCAGTGGTGAGGCCCTGATGGGTGAACTGGATTTTGGTATTGATCCAAAAGTACTCGATCGCATGGCTCTTGAGATCGGCCAGCTGCGTGGTATTGGTGTACAGATAGGCCTGGTGATTGGTGGCGGCAATCTGTTCCGTGGCAAGGCGCTGAGCGAAGCCGGACTTGATCGCGTTGCCGGGGATCACATGGGCATGCTGGCGACGGTGATGAACGCGCTGGCCATGCGCGACGCTCTCGAACGTGCCAACATGCCGACCCGTGTTATGTCCGCGATTCCCATGAGTGGTGTGGTTGATCACTACGACCGCCGCAGTGCCATCCGCGCGCTTGAGGGTGGCGACGTGGTGATTTTCTCCGCCGGTACCGGTAACCCGTTTTTTACTACCGACTCGGCAGCCTGTCTGCGTGGTATCGAAATTAATGCGGATGTTGTTCTGAAGGCAACCAACGTCGATGGTGTGTATACTGCCGACCCGAAGAAAGATCCGAATGCCGAAAAATACGATTGCCTGACTTATCAGGAAGTATTGGAGAAGCAGTTGGGTGTTATGGATTTAACCGCGATTTGTCTTGCCCGTGACCATAACATGCCGCTGCGTGTTTATGATATGAATGAGCCTGGAGTGCTGGCCCGCCTGATGACAGGTGGCGATGACGGTACCCTGATCGTGAGTGAGGAAAAATAACGATGGTTAGCGATATTAAAAAAGACGCAGAAGAGCGTATGGACAAAAGCTTGCAGGCCATGCTGGAAGCGTTTAAAAAAATTCGTACCGGTCGGGCCAACCCCGCCATTCTGGATGGCGTTATGGTCGACTACTACGGTACGCCGACGGCGATTTCTCAGGTGGCTAACATCATTGTTGAGGATGGCCGCAGTCTGGCAATTAACCCGTGGGAAAAGAATCTGGTTCCTCTGATTGAGCGTGCGATTCTTAAATCCGATCTGGGTCTGAATCCGGCCACTAATGGCGACACCATTCGTCTGCCAATGCCGGCACTGACGGAAGAAACCCGTAAGACCTATATCAAGCAGGCCCGCAATGAAGCGGAAAAAGGCCGCGTTGCGATCCGCAACATCCGTCGGGATGCCAACGGTAAAGCCAAAGATCTGCTGAAAGAAAAACTGATTTCTGAAGACGAGCTGCGTGGCAGTGATGATCAGATTCAGAAGCTGACTGACAAATTTATTGCCGACGTGGATGCCGCCCTGGCGACCAAAGAAAAAGACCTGATGCAGGTATAAATCGGCGCATTTATGTCAACCAGTATTGATGATACGCAGGCCGTTCAGGGTCAGACGCCACGCCATGTTGCCATTATTATGGATGGCAATAACCGTTGGGCCAAACGTCGTTTTATGCCCGGAGTGGCTGGCCACAAAGCTGGCGTCGATGCCGTGCGTGCTGTGGTGGAAACCTCGGCACGTGCCGGTGTTGAAGTGCTGACTCTGTTTGCTTTCAGCAGCGAAAACTGGCGTCGGCCAGCGCATGAAGTCAGTGCGTTAATGCAATTATTTGTGGTCGCGCTGGAGCGTGAAGTCAGAAAACTGCACCGCAATAATATCCGCTTGCGGGTAATGGGTGATCTGCAGGGCTTTTCCGGCAAAATTCAGCAGTTGATCAGTGATGCGGAGGCTCTCACCGCATCCAATGATGCGATGACGCTGGTCATCGCGGCTAATTACGGCGGCCAGTGGGATATTGCCCAGGCAGCCCGCCGTGTTGCACAGGATGTGCAGGACGGCAAATTACAGCCAGACGATATTAATGAGCAGGTGTTTCATCGTTATACCTGGCTGAGTGATTTACCGGCACCGGATTTGTTAATCCGGACGGGCGGAGAACAGCGTATCAGCAACTTTATGCTGTGGCAGACCGCCTATTCGGAATATTACTTTTCGGATGCCTTCTGGCCAGACTTCAAAGAAGAAGAATATCAAAAAGCGTTGACTGCGTTTGCAGACCGTATCAGACGGTTTGGCCGCACGGACGACCAGTTGTTAGAGGAAGTAAAACAAGGTGTTTAAGGAACGCGTACTGACAGCGCTGGTGCTGGCTCCCCTGATGATCATCGGCATTTTTTTCCTGCCGCTGAAGGAATTTGCAATCTTTATTGCGGCGATCGCGACCATTGGTGCCTGGGAGTGGGCCAATATTGCCGGTTATCAGCGTAACTGGAGTCGTGTTGCTTATGCGCTGGTGGTGTTTGTCTGCCTGTATATCAGCGCCCGTGTTCTGAAAATGCACCCACAATACCTGATTGGCTTTCTGGCTGTGGGAACCGCCTGGTGGGTGGTGGCTTTTGCGCTGGTGAAACGCTATCCGGGGGGGACCGATCTCTGGGCGGCGCGGCCTATCCGTGCTTTGCTGGGATTGTGCGTGCTGGTACCCATGTGGGTTGGCTTTATGCACCTGAAAACCCAGCCGCACAGCTCACTGTTAATTGTTTACGTCATGCTGATTGTCTGGGGTGCTGATACCGGTGCGTATTTCTCCGGTAAAAAATGGGGAGATACAAAGCTTGCCCCGAATGTCAGTCCGGGAAAATCCTGGGCTGGTTTCTGGGGTGGTCTGGTTACGACCCTGTTTGTCGCGCTGATATTTGGCCTGTGCGTTCATACCTGGGTTCAGCCGATGGATCTGCATGATGCCTGGCGCTTGCTGGCCATTACCATCATTACCATGGTGATTTCTGTACTGGGTGATCTGGTAGAGAGCATGATGAAACGTCACCGTGGTATCAAAGACAGTTCTTCTTTGCTGCCGGGGCATGGTGGCGTTCTGGATCGCATTGACAGTATGGCGGCGGCGGTTCCTGTATTTGCCTTCTTCATGCTGATTCTGGACTGGGGTCTGGTGGCATGATCCAGACTCTGACCGTGCTTGGGGCCACGGGTTCTATTGGCCAGAGCACGCTCGATGTTGTGCGCAGACACCCTGATCGTTATCGCATATTCGCCCTCAGTGCGGCGCGCAGCGTAGCGCGTATGCGTGATGACATTGCTGAGTTTTCACCGCGCTTTGCGGTGATGACCGATGCTCAGGCCGCCGCGGATTTGCGTTCGTCCCTGCCGGCCGGCTGCCGCACTGAGATTCTGACCGGTGGCGATGCCCTGAGCATGATCGCTTCCCATACCGATGTGAACGTGGTGATGGCCGCTATTGTCGGGGCTGCCGGTTTACTGCCAACACTGGCGGCGGCCGAAGCCGGTAAACGCGTACTGCTGGCCAACAAAGAAAGTCTGGTCATGGCCGGGCCATTATTTATGCAGGCGGTACGCGCTGGCGGAGCCACTTTGCTGCCCATCGACAGCGAGCACAATGCGATTTTTCAGGCGTTGCCGCAAAGCTATGACGGCGACTTCGCGGCTCACGGCATCCGTAAAATTCTGCTCACTGCATCCGGTGGTCCTTTCCGTGGCTACCGTGCGGCGCAGCTGGAATCCGTAACACCCGCTCAGGCCGTTGCTCATCCCAACTGGTCAATGGGGCAAAAAATATCGGTCGATTCCGCCACCTTGATGAATAAGGGGCTGGAACTGATTGAAGCCTGCTTCCTGTTCAATTGCGTACCGGATGATATTCAGGTGGTGGTGCATCCGCAGAGTGTCATTCACTCCATGGTGCAGTATTGCGATGGTTCAGTCATTGCGCAGTTGGGGCAGCCGGATATGCGTACGCCGATTGCTTATGGCCTGGCCTGGCCGGAGCGTATTGATGCCGGTGTGCAGTCGCTGGATCTGTTCAGCATCGCCCGTCTGGATTTTACCCCGCCGGATGAAATGACCTTTCCTTGTTTGTCGCTGGCCAAACAGGCTTTTAATGCCGGAGGCACCATGCCAGCGGTACTGAATGCGGCCAACGAGGTCGCGGTGGATGCCTTCCTGCGGGAACAAATTCCGTTCAGCGTTATTCCAACCCTGATCGCCCGGGTTATGGCTCAGCATGAGGTGCAGCCTGTACAGCATCTGGCGGATGTGATGGCCGCTGACCAATGGGCGCGGGATTGTGCACTGGCGCAGTCCGCAACCGTGCCTGGGAGGGTAAACCTGTGACCTTGTTGTATTTCATTATCGCCATCAGTGTGCTTGTGGTGATTCATGAGTTTGGCCACTTTTGGGTAGCACGTCGCTGTGGCGTGCAGGTGCTGCGTTTTTCTGTTGGTTTTGGCAAGCCGTTCTGGTCATTCACCGATAAGCTCGGAACCGAATACGCTATTGCACCGATTCCGCTGGGTGGCTATGTGAAAATGCTGGATGAACGCGAAGCCCCGGTGCCGGAGCATCTGCTTGATCAGGCTTTTAACCGCAAATCCCCGTGGGCACGCATCGCTATTGCATCGGCGGGACCGCTTGCCAACTTTATCTTTGCTTTACTGGCTTACTGGTTGCTGTTTGTCTCAGGTACCAGCGGTGTTGTGCCTGTGGTCGGTAAGGTTGCTGATGACTCGGTGGCCGCCGTTGCCGGTGTGCGCAGTGGTGATGAAATTCTTGCTATTAACGATCACGACACCACAACCTGGCAGGAAGTCAGCTGGCAGCTGGTGGGTTTTCTGGGGGAAGACGCCGATATCCGCATGACGCTGAAAAGCGCTGATGGCACGCAGCGTTCAGCGCTGTTGACGTTGCAGGATTGGCTGGCGGATCAGGAAGTGCCGGACCCGCTGTCTGGCTTAGGTATTGAACCGCGTCGTCTGCATGTTCCGGCCATTGTCGGAGAGGTTCAGCCGGATGGAGCCGCTGCTGCTGCCGGGTTGCGGATTGGCGACCGGGTTGTTGCCGTTAATGATACCGACATTGCCGACTGGTATGACTGGGTTGAACAGGTGCGTTCTGCTGCCGGTGTCACGCTGCTGCTGACGCTGGAACGTGGTGGTGAGCGGATCAATGTTGCCCTGACTCCCGGCAGTAAGACTCTGGATGATGGCTCAGTCATCGGTTATGTCGGTGCCGGAGTGGTTGCGCCCGACATTCCGGAAGGCTGGTTGCGTACCAGTCATGCCGGTGTTTTGCAGGGATTGTGGCTCAGTGTGAACAAAACCTCTGATCTGATTGTCTTTACCCTCGATTCTCTGTGGAAGATGCTGCTGGGAGATGTATCGGTAAAGAACTTGAGCGGGCCTATTACCATTGCTAAAGTAGCCGGCGCTTCTGCCTCAGGAGGGTTGGAAGCCTTTATCGGATTTTTGGCTTTATTAAGTATTTCACTTGGTGTGCTGAATTTGTTGCCCGTACCTATGCTGGACGGCGGGCATATCCTGTTTTACCTCGTCGAGGTAGTACGCGGCAGACCTCTGCCAGAACGTATTCAGATCATTGCCGTGCAGTTCGGATTATTCCTGCTGCTGAGCCTGATGCTGGTTGCTTTTTACAACGATATCAGTCGGCTGTAGTGCATAGCCGAGTTGCTTGGATAACTATTTACATGCGTTCTTTGCTGTTTACGCTTTTTCTGGGATTACTGTCCTCCGCCGTCCGTGCCGAATCCTTCGTCGTTGAGGATATCCGTCTTGAAGGTTTGCAGCGGGTTTCTGCCGGTACGGTATTTGAGGCCTTTCCGGTGAATGTTGGCGATCAGGTGGATTCTTCCCGTCTGGTCACAGCGTCCAAGCGCTTATTCAAATCCGGCTTGTTTAATGATGTTCAGTTGTTGCGTGACGGCAATATTCTGATTGTTCAGGTGGTTGAACTGCCGACCATTACCGGCATTGAAATTGATGGCAACAAGGCCATTCAGACGGACATGCTGCTGGACGGTCTGAAACAGTCGGGTCTGGCAGAAGGGCTGGTGTTCAAACGTTCTACACTGGAGCGCATTTCCCTTGAGCTGGAGCGCCAGTATGTGGCTCAGGGACGCTATGACGCCGCTATCGAAACCGAAGTGGTACGGCTGCCACGCAACCGCGTATCGCTGAAAATCCATGTTGAAGAAGGCAGTGTTGCCACCATTGAACACATCAATATTGTTGGTAATCAGGCTTTCAGCGATGACGAACTTCTGAAGCAGTTCCAATTGCAGACCAGTAATTTCTGGTCCTGGTATTCCAGCGATAACAAATACAGCCGTGAAAAATTATCCGGCGATCTGGAAAAACTGCGCTCCTACTACCTCGACCGTGGTTATATCCGTTTTAATATCGAGTCTACTCAGGTCTCTGTGTCTCCCGACAAAGAGGGCGTCTATATTACCGTCAACGTCACAGAAGGTGATGTGTACTCGGTTAAAGACATCAGAGTGGCCGGTAATCTGGTGCTTGATGAAGCAGAATTTACCCGGCTGTATTTGCTCAAAAGCGGCGATACCTTCTCCCGTCAGCTGGTGACATATTCCAGCGATCTTATGTCCAAGCGTCTGGGGAATGATGGTTATACCTTTGCCAAAGTGGATGGCATCCCGAAGATTCATGACGAAGATAAAACCGTTGATCTGACCTTCTTTGTTGAACCGGGCAAGCGTACTTACGTGCGCCGAATTAATTTCACCGGCAATGAAGGCACTAAAGATGAGGTGTTGCGCCGTGAAATGCTGCAGATGGAAGGTGGCTGGGCGTCGACCGATAAAATTGATGCCGGTAAAAATCGTCTGAATCAACTCGGTTTTTTCAAAACCGTAAACGTCGAAACGCCGGCGGTTCCGGGTTCTGATGATCTGATTGATGTGAATTACAACGTTGAAGAACAACTCAGCGGCAGTCTGAACTTTAATATTGGTTATGCTGGTGGCAGCGGTATGATTCTGGGTGCCAGTGTCAGCCAGAATAACTTTTTCGGCACCGGTAACCGCATGTCACTCGGTGTACAGAAAAACAACACGGTGCAGTCGTATAATTTTTCCTACCTCAATCCGTATTACACCATTGACGGTGTGAGCCGTGGTTTTAACCTGTTTTACCGTAAAACGGATTACGCCAGCCTGAATACCGTCAGCGATTACCAGACCAATACCAGAGGCGGTAACGTGACCTTTGGGTATCCGATTTCAAGTCGTCAGCGTTTATCGTTCTCGGTTGGATTTGCCAATACCGAAATGTTTGAAGGCACGACAGTGCCGGCTGAAATTGTCGAATTTCTGGATAAAGAAGGCGATAACTTCGATGAATACACACTGGGCCTGAACTGGCGTTACAACGATCTTAACCGTGGCCTGTTCCCAACGGCGGGTACTGAACACAAAGTATCTGCTGACATTTCTGTGCCAGGCAGTGATCTGACCTACTTTAAACTGGGCTATACCGCCAACTACTACTTCCCGATTGCTGAAGAATGGGCGCTGCGTTTACGTACCGATCTGGGTTACGGTGATGGTTTTGGCGATCTGGAACGCCTGCCATTCTTTAAAAACTTCCGCTCCGGTGGCATCGGTTCGGTACGTGGTTATCGCTCCAACAGCCTTGGCCCGAAAGGCTTGCCGGAATACGCCCCGGTCAGCGTGGTACAGACCGATGCTGATGGCAATGTGGTCTATGAAACCGATGATCTTGGCCGCCCGGTTGTGGACAGCTCTGCGCCAACGGTGGTGTACAAAACGGATGAAGACGGCGCAGCGGTGTTAGTCAGCAACAGCAATCAATATAAACCAAAATACGAAACCAACAGCGATGGCTCTGTTGTTACCGCACCTTACTTCCTCGAAAGTGAACGTGCACTGGGCGGTAATATCCTGGCCGAAGCCAGTTTTGAGCTGATTTTTCCGCTGCCTTTTATTGAAGATCGCCGCTCGGTACGCAGTGTTCTGTTCTTCGATGCGGGAAATGCATTCACCAGTGAATGCTACGTGCCTTATGATGCCGATGTTCCGACACTCACCAGCCATCCGTACTGTAACGAAGGTATTGATCTGGCTGAAATGCGTCTGAGCACCGGGGTAGGGCTGACCTGGATCACAGCGATTGGTCCTCTGACCTTTACTTACTCGGTTCCGCTCAATGAAAAACGCGGTGACCGTACGGAAGGGTTTGAGTTCTCTCTGGGACAGGTTTTCTGATTGTAACGACAATATAAATAAGGAGTCTGGGATGCGTTGGTTTATTGGGGTATTAGCAGCACTGTGTGTTCAGGTTGCAGCTGCAGAAGCGGGTAAGGTTGGCGTTGTGGATATGGAGCGTGCTTTGTTCCTGTCCGATGCGGCAAAAGTATCGATCAAACAGTTCGAGACAGACAATAAAGCCGATATTGATAAGCTGAAAAGTCTTGAACAGGATCTGCTGGCCCTGAAAGAGAAAACCGAGAAAGAAGGCGATGTCATGAGTGATGACGAACGCCGCAAGCTGGCCAACGATTACGAGCAGAAATCAACAGAATACAAATTCTACGGCCGTAAGCTGCAGCAGCTTGAGCAAAAATGGAAGCGTGAATTTTTCCAAACACAGTTGCCTCAACTTGAAAAGTTGCTTAAAGCAATCATCGATGAGGGCGGTTATGATGTGGTGCTTCAGTCCGGTGCGGTTATTTACTCATCACCCAAAACGGATCTGACCAAGTTGTTGTTGGAACGCTTGAACGCGAAATAAGCGATTTCGGGACATGATGATGCAATTAAGCTTAGGTGAACTGGCTCAGCGTTTAGGAGCCGAGTTGATTGGTGATGCCAATACGGTTATCCGTGGGGTGAATACCCTGAAGGATGCAACGGCAACGGACGTCAGCTTTCTGGCGAACGCCAGTTACCGCAGTCAGCTGTCAGGCAGTCTGGCAGGCGCGGTAATTGTCAGTGCCAGGGATGCGACGGATGTGCGCGGTGCGGCATTGGTCGTTGCCAATCCTTACCTGAGTTTTGCACTCGTGACCCAGATGTTTGATAACCGCCCGCAACCGGTGCGCGGCATACACCCCTCTGCGGTGGTGGCTGCCAGTGCAGTGCTTGGGGAGGATGTCAGCATCGCTGCTAACGTGGTGATTGGTGAGCATTGTGTGATTGGTACAGGTTGTGAAATCGGTGCCAATACCGTGATCAGCGATCACTGTGTGCTGGGCTCTGATTGCCGTCTGCGCGCTAATGTAACTCTGTATCATGATGTGGTGCTGGGGGATCGGGTGCAGGTGCATTCCGGTGCCGTGATCGGTGCTGACGGATTCGGCTTTGCGCCGGATAAAGGCCGCTGGCATAAAATTGCACAGCTCGGCGGGGTTCGTATCGGTAGTGACGTCGAGATCGGCGCCAACACCTGCATTGACCGCGGCGCGCTGGGTAACACCGTCATCGAAGATAATGTCATTCTCGATAACCTGGTTCAGGTTGCACATAATGTGCACCTCGGAGAAGGTACGGCGATGGCAGGAAATGCGGGTGTTGCCGGCAGTACGACCATTGGCAAACACTGCACAATCGCGGGTGGTGCCGGTGTCGCCGGACACCTTACCCTCGCGGATGGCGTGCATGTGGCAGCGATGACCCTGATCAGTAAATCGATCAATGAGCCAGGGGCATACGCTACCGGTACTGCACAGATGCCGATGCAGGAGTGGCGTCGAAGTGCAACTCGCTTCCGACAACTGGATTCTATGGCCAAACGGCTGCAACAGTTAGAAAAAAGTCACGAAGGTAAAGCTTGATGCCAGCGCACAGTATTCAACAGATACAGGAATTTTTGCCACATCGTTATCCGTTCCTGTTGGTTGACCGAATTCAGGAAGTTAATCTGGACGCCGAGGACGGCGCCAACATCCGGGTTATTAAAAATGTCACCATTAATGAAGAGTTTTTTAATGGACATTTTCCCGGACACCCAATCATGCCCGGCGTATTAACGCTGGAAGCTATGGCCCAGGCAGCAGGACTGCTGGGGCTGACCATGCTGGGCGATAAACGTAAGCCAACAACCCTGTATTATTTTGCCGGTGCCGATCATGTGCGCTTTAAGCGTCCGATTGTTCCGGGTGACCAGGTCTGTCTTGAAGCCCGCTTTTTGAGTGGGCGACGTGGCATCTGGAAATTCGACTGCCGTGCCCTGGTTGATAATAACGTGGTCTGTGCGGCAGAAATCACCTGTGCAGAGAGAGAGCTGGAGCTAGCATGATTGACCCGAGAGCCATCGTTGACCCCGGTGCCCGTATTGCGGCAAACGTGGAAATTGGTCCTTTTTCCATTATCGGTCCGGGCGTGGAAATCGGTGAAGGCACGGTCATTGGTCCGCACGTTATTGTCCGCGGGCCAACGACGATTGGTAAAAATAATCGTATTTTCCAGTTTTCCAGCATTGGTGAAGAATGCCAGGACAAAAAATACGCCGGTGAGCCAACCACACTGGTGATCGGCGATAACAACGTTATCCGTGAGGCCTGTACTCTTCACCGTGGTACGGTACAGGATAAGGGCACGACCATCGTCGGCAGCAATAACCTGTTTATGGTCAATGTGCATATTGCTCATGATGCCATTATCGGCAACAACTGCATTCTGGCGAATGACACCAATGTGGCTGGTCATGTAAACATCGGTGATTGGGCGATTCTGGGCGGTGCTACGCAGGTTCACCAGTTTTGCCTGATCGGCGCCCATTCGATGTGCGGTGCCGGCACCGTTGTTTTAAAAGATATTCCTGCCTATGTGATGGCGCTAGGTTATCCGGCGACACCGCACGGCATTAACAGTGAAGGCCTCAAGCGCCGCGGCTTCAGTCAGGAAAGCATCACGCTGATACGCAATGCCTATAAAACACTGTACCGTCAGGGGCTGACGCTGGCTGAAGCGCTGGAAGTTCTGATACCGCAGGCGGAGCAGGACGACGCTGTGCGTCTGCTGGTCGATAGCTTGCAGGCAGCGTCACGGGGCATTATCCGATAATGATGCGTATCGCTATTGTTGCCGGTGAGACGTCGGGCGATATGCTCGGCGCAGGCCTGATTAAATCCCTCAAAACCCGCTACCCCAATGCCGAATTTGAAGGCATTGGTGGCCCTCTGATGCAGTCTCAGGGCTTTAAAAGTTTTGTGCCGATGGAACGCTTATCGGTGATGGGGCTGGTGGAAGTGCTGGGTCGTTTATTCGAGCTGCTGAAGGTTCGCCGCGATCTGATTAAGCACTGGAAAAAAAATCCGCCGGATGTATTTATCGGAATCGATGCACCGGATTTTAATCTCACCCTTGAACAAAAACTGCGTGAAGCTGGTATTAAAACGGCGCATTACGTCAGTCCGTCTGTCTGGGCATGGCGTGAAAAACGGGTATTTAAAATTGCCAAAGCCGTTGATCTGATGCTGACGCTGTTTCCGTTTGAAGCCAAATTCTACGAGAAGCATCAGGTCCCGGTAAAATTTGTCGGTCATCACCTGGCGGATAAAATTCCTTTCGATACACCGGTGGCACCGGCCAGAGAAAATCTCGGGCTGGATAAAAAACGACCGGTAGTGTGTCTGATGCCTGGCAGTCGCAGTGGTGAGGTTGAACGTCTGGGAGCCTTGTTTCTGCAAACAGCGGAACGCATGCTGCTGAAACGTAACGATCTGCAATTTATTATTCCGGCCGCTTCGGTTGAGCGCCGTAACCAGATCGAAGCAATGCTCGCGGTTTACCCGGCGAGTCTGCCGGTGAAAGTCGTACTTGGTCAGTCTCATACCTGCATGGCCGCTGCCGATACAATTTTATTGGCGTCCGGTACGGCAACACTTGAAGCTATGCTGCTGAAAAAGCCTATGGTAGTGAGCTATATTGTTGCGCCACTGACTTACCGTATTCTGAAAAAACTGGTGACTCAGCCTTATATATCGCTGCCCAATTTATTGGCCGGGCGTGAATTGGTCCCGGAATTCATTCAGCATGATGCCACGGCGGAAAATCTTTCTGAAGCGCTGCTGGTGCGTCTTGAAGATTCGGATGCCATGCATCAGCTGCATGAAACCTTTCTGTTTATTCACCGCCAGCTGAAGCGCAATGCCGATGATGAAGCGGCGGAAGCTATCAGCGCTTTGCTCCAGCGATAATGACTGAGGCTCTCACGACTGAAAAAGCCACGGTTTTTCAGACCGGCATCGAAGCATTCCTGTTTGAGCAGGGCATTCCTTATTGCGGTGTGGATGAAGCCGGTGCAGGCCCTTTGTGCGGTGACGTTATGGCTGCTGCTGTGATTCTTGATCCGGAAAATCCGATTGAGGGGCTGAACGATTCGAAAAAACTCACGGAAAAAAAGCGCGAAAAATTATTCGATGAAATCCGTGAAAAAGCGCTCGATTATTGTATTGCCCGTGCGACGGTAGAAGAGATTGACCGCCTGAATATTCTGAATGCGCGTATGCTGGCCATGAGCCGCGCAATTGATGGCCTTAAATTGCCTTGTCAGCACGCACTGGTGGACGGCAATAAAGCGCCGCAAACGCCTCTCGAAGTCACCACCATTATTAAAGGCGACAGTCTGGTAACGGCGATTTCCGCTGCTTCGGTGCTGGCTAAAGTTCAGCGCGACCGCGAAATGCTTGAGCTGGATAAACAGTATCCGGGTTACGGCTTTGCCAAACATAAAGGCTATGGCACAACGGCACATATGGAAGCACTGCAACGGCTTGGGCCTTGTGAAATTCACCGGCGCAGTTATGCGCCGGTGAAAGCCTTATTGCAGGACTGAGCAGGCGGATTTATCGCATTCTCAGCGGCGGAATTTTTCAGCCTGTTCGTAGGTTTTGCGCCGCAGGAAATCGCGCATGGCTTCGTTGCTTTCCAGCCCTGCCAGTTCTTGCCATTCCAGCCGTTCGCCAATTCCCATCTGAATCGTTGAGTTCTGTTTCTTCAGGAATTCTGCCGGAATCCGCAGCGTGCGCAGTGCCGGATGTATTTTCCCGAGCACGTGAAAACTGCGGCTGTTATGTCCATGAAAGTAAATCGGGATAACGGGCACTTCAGCCTTGCGGATCATGCGGATGCTGGAAATTGACCAGGGGCGGTCATAAATCCCGGATTGGCCTTTATACCAGGTGGATACTTCTCCGGCCGGAAATAATCCCAGACCTTCACCACGTTCCAGCTGCGCCAGCGATTTCCGCATTCCCCCCATGCCCTTAGGGCCGGAATTTTCAAACGGATTAACGGTAATAAATAAATCGGAAATCGGTGCGAAATAGCTCAGCAGAAAATTAGCGACTGCGCGAAACTCCGGACGCTTGCGGCCAATGACCAGCAGCAGAATGACACCATCAAGAAAACCAAAGGGATGGTTGGATACGGTTACAAACGGTCCTTCTGCCGGAATGGCAGCATCAAGCGCAGCCGGATCGTAATCAATGTGAATGTTGAGACGATGCAGGGCGTTTTCAATCATATCGATGCCCTGTTTCTTATCCAGTTCATTGTAAATGCGGTTCAGTGTCGGACCTTTCAGCAGACGCAGCAGAAATTCCAGTTTACGCGGTGTGAGGCCGGTGGCCTGCAGTAACCCCTGTCGGTCAAACAACTCCATAGCGCTGACTACTCTTTATTGTTGGATTCGATGGCATAATGGCGTCTTGTCCACAGACCATGACGCCTGAAGAATTTTATGACGGAAATGCTACAGAAATTTGATGTGATCGTCATTGGCGCCGGCGCCGCCGGTTTAATGTGCGCCGCCCAGGCCGCCGGGCGTGGCCGTTCTGTGCTGGTTGTTGATCATGCCAATAAAGCGGGTAAGAAAATTCTGATGTCGGGGGGCGGGCGCTGTAACTTCACCAACTATTATGTCACCCCGGATAAATACCTGAGCCATAACCCGCATTTCTGTAAGTCGGCGCTTAAACGGTATACCCAATGGGATTTTATTGCTCTGGTAGAGCGTTATGGTGTGGCTTATCACGAGAAGAAAGATGGCCAGCTGTTCTGCGATAACAAGGCTTCCGACATTCTGAACATGCTGCTCAGCGAGTGTGAGCAACAGGGGGTAACGATCTGGCTGGATACGCCGGTCAGTGCGGTTGCTCAATGTACCCTGCGCGGTTGCCGTTATCAGCTGAAGGGTGGGGGTGTGTTGCTTGGCTGTGAGTCGCTGGTGGTTGCCAGCGGCGGGCCCTCTATTCCCACCCTGGGGGCAACGGGATTCGGCTATGAACTGGCGCAGCAGTTTGGCCTGAAAGTGTATGCGCCACGGGCGGGTCTGGTGCCTTTTACCCTGACGGATCATAACAAGCAGCTGAGTGAGGCATTGTCCGGCACGGCACTTAATATAGAAGTGGAATGCGCGGGCCAGGTTTTCCGCGACGATATGCTGTTTACCCACCGGGGTCTCAGCGGGCCCGCCATGCTGCAGATTTCTTCTTACTGGCAGGCAGGACAAAGCCTGAGCATTAATCTGTTGCCGGATCATGAGGTTGCCAGTCTGTTGCGTCAGCAACAGCATGAGCGGCCTAAGCTGTCGCTGAAAAACTGGCTGGCAGAGCTGACGACACAGAAGTTTGCTGAGAAATGGCTGGCATCTTCTGCCTGGCAACAGAGCACGTTAGCGCAGTTATCCGGTGCCGATATGGATGCCATTGCACTGAGCCTGCATCAGTGGTTGGTTAAACCGGCGGGAACCGAAGGTTACCGCACCGCCGAGGTGGCACTGGGCGGCGTGGATACCGACGAGCTGTCATCCAAAACCATGGAAGCGCAACGCTTTCCCGGTTTGTTCTTTATTGGCGAAGTGGTCGATGTCACTGGCCACCTGGGCGGCTTTAACTTTCAGTGGGCCTGGTCGAGTGCGGTGGCTGCGGCGGAGTTTGTTTAAGGTACCTCTGAATAAGTCACTCACGCGAAGCTGGGCAGAATTTTTCAGAGGTGCCGTAATCCTATTTACAACATCTCTATCTTAAAAGTGTTCTTCTAAGTCCGTTTTCTTCTGACAGACCTCTGCAAGACCGAGGTACAACGGCATTGTTTGGCTAAACTGAAGGCATATTCATCAGATCAGATGCTCTGTGTCTTTGTACCGGGCTTGCTGGTGGTCAGTCTTTTGGCTCGGTGAGTGCCGTCATCTGCGGCCTGAAACATCTGAGAGGGGCTGGCGTCTGTCTGATGTTGCAATGCAGGCATTGGCCGCTGTTCCGGTCAGGGGGATCTCTATGAAAGGTGTCGTGTTCGATATTCTGCGCGATATGGTCGAAGAGCAATTTGGCCTGGCGGGTTGGAATGCTGTGCTGGAACAAGCCGGTTCCGATGGCTTGTATCTGTCTACCCAAACGTATCCGGATGCTGAATTGCTGGGATTGGTTGCCGCCGCCAGTCAGGTGACCGGTAAGCCAGCCGATGAGCTGGTTTTTGCGTTCGGCGATTTTATGGTCAATGAATTTTATAAACGGTTTCCGGACTTCTTTGATAACGCCAGCGGGCTGATTGATTTTCTGGTGACAATCGACCGGATTGTTCATGTTGAGGTGAGAAAACTGTATCCGGATGCCGCGCTGCCGCACTTTACTTACGACAATCAGCACCGTGATGAGGTCACCATGCATTACCGCTCACCACGTAAGCTCTGTCGTCTGGCTGAAGGTCTGATTGCCGGCAGTGCCCGGCATTTTGCCGAACAATATCAATTGAAACATGATCCCTGTATGCATCAGGGAGCAGACTGTTGCAGTCTGCATATAACGCTGGTGAGGTAATGTTCGCGATGCCTGAGACCGATTACGAAAAAGCCTATCTGCGTGAAAAGGAATTGCGCAAACAAGCGGAGCAGTTGCTGGAAGACCGCTCACGTGAGCTTTTTCTGGCCAATGAGCAACTGAAGGAAGCCAACTCCAGTCTGCATGAGCAGCAGAAGATTGCGGTGCAATCTGAAAAAATGGCGGCTTTGGGGGTTCTTGCGGCAGGTGTTGCTCACGAAATCAATAATCCCCTGGGTTACATTTACAGCAACTTTTCCAGTCTGGTGGAGGGGTTACAGGATATACAGCGTTTTCTCCATCATATGGATGGCATCATTGCTCAGGGAGATTCGCTGGAATTACTTCGGGATGGCTGGCGTAATGCGTTGTTGCAGTTCGATATTGCTTACCTGCTCAGCGATTATCAGAGCCTTGCCATGGAAACCATTGAAGGGCTTGAGCGGGTAAAGCAAATTGTGGCTGATCTCAAATCCTTTATTCGTCAGGAGGATGGTGAAAAAGCGCCGGTAGACGTCAATGATTGTCTGCGTGGTGCTTTGAATATTCTGAATAATCAGACCAAATATCATGCTCAGGTTGAGGTTGAGTACGGCGATCTGCCTCTTATTCCGGGCTATTTTGGCAAGCTCAATCAGGTGTTCATCAACCTGATCGCTAACGCCAATCAGGCGGTTCCGGAAAACGGTCTGATCCGCATCGCTACGCGTCTGGTGGATGGCTGGATTGAAGTCGTCATCCGCGATAATGGCTGCGGTATCAGCGAAGAAAATATGCGTCAGTTGTTCACTCCGTTTTTTACCACGAAGCCGGTTGGGGAAGGCACTGGATTAGGCCTGTCGATCTCCCACGGCATGGTGCAGGAACACGATGGTGAAATTGTGGTTGAAAGCCAGCCCGGTGAGGGGGCAACCTTTACGGTGAGGCTGCCGGTCAGCGCTGCTTAACGGCAGCGTGCGGTGCGTCTGTCCGGTCGGATCAGGCCGGTATTTTTATCGCGAATAGTCCATTCATTTAAGAAATGTCAGGTATACATGGTATTGATTTCAATTATGGGGATGAAATCACTACTATTCGCCTGCATTTAACGTACAGCCCGCAGTCATTGTGACTGTCAGGACGAACGTCACCCACCAACTTGAAGGACTGATTCATGTCATACCAAGCTGAAACCAAAACTGCTCAGGCGCTGATCGAAAAGAACGGTGCTCAGTGGTCTGCTATCAAGCCAGAATCTGTAGCCCGTATGCGTCTGCAGAACAAATTCAAAACCGGTCTGGATATCGCTAAGTACACTGCCGCTATCATGCGTCGTGACATGGCTGAGTTCGATAAAGACAAAACCAAATACACTCAGTCTCTGGGTTGCTGGCACGGTTTTGTAGGTCAGCAGAAACTGATCTCCATCAAGAAGCACTTCGGTACTACCGAACGTAAATACCTGTACCTGTCTGGCTGGATGGTTGCTGCTCTGCGTTCTGACTTCGGTCCACTGCCTGACCAGTCTATGCACGAGAAGACTGTTGTTGCTGACCTGATCGAAGAACTGTACAAGTTCCTGCGTCAGGCTGATGCACGTGAACTGGGCGGCCTGTTCCGTGAACTGGACGCTGCACGCGCTGCTGGCGACGAAGCCAAAGCCAAAGAAGTCGAAGCTAAGATCGATAACTACGAAACTCACATCGTACCAATCATCGCTGACATCGACGCTGGTTTCGGTAACGAAGAAGCCACTTACCTGCTGGCTAAGAAAATGATCGAAGCGGGTGCTTGTGCACTGCAGATCGAAAACCAGGTTGCTGATGAGAAGCAGTGTGGTCACCAGGACGGTAAAGTGACCGTTCCACACGCTGACTTCCACTCAAAAATCCGCGCTCTGCGTTACGCGTTCCTGGAAATGGGTGTTGACGACGGTATCATCGTTGCACGTACCGACTCTGAAGGTGCTGGCCTGACCAAGCAGATCGCTGTTGTGAACGAGCCAGGCGACGAAGGCGACATCTACAACTCCTTCCTGGACGTTGAAGAAGTAACTCCTGCAGAAACCAAAGCGGGTGACGTACTGATCAGCCGTGATGGCAAACTGGTTCGTCCTAAGCGTCTGGCTTCAGGTCTGTTCCAGTTCCGTGAAGGTACTGGCCATGAGCGTTGCGTGTTCGACTGTATCCACGCTATCAACGCCGGTGCTGACCTGCTGTGGATCGAAACTGCCGTTCCGACTGTTCACGAAATCCGCGACATGATGAACGACGTTCGTAAAGTTCACCCGGATGCGAAACTGGTTTACAACAACTCTCCATCGTTCAACTGGACTCTGAGCTTCCGTCAGCAGACCTACGATGCATGGGTTGCTGAAGGTAAAGACGTTTCTGCTTACGACCGTACCAAGCTGATGTCTGCTGACTACGATGAGTCTGAGCTGGCTGCTGAAGCTGACAAGCGTATCCAGAACTTCCAGGCTGAATCTTCACGTGAAGCGAACATCTTCCATCACCTGATCACTCTGCCGACTTACCACACCACTGCTCTGTCTGTGGACAACCTGGCTAAAGAATACTTCGGCGAAGCCGGTATGCTGGGTTACGTGGCTGGCGTTCAGCGTAAGGAAATCCGTCAGGGTATCGCTTGCGTTAAGCACCAGAACATGTCCGGTTCTGACATCGGTGATGATCACAAAGAGTACTTCTCTGGTGATTACGCACTGAAAGCAGGCGGTGCCAAGAACACTTCTAACCAGTTCAACAACATCTAAGATCTCTTAGAAAACGTTGACACGTCAGTGTTCAGAAAAAGCGACCTTCGGGTCGCTTTTTTTGCCTGTTATTGGTGCGGCAATCGGAGATGGATGGATCAAAAGACAACATTGTACTGACGTCTGGCAGTCGACCGGCGTTGGTGGTGACCGCTGATGCGGGCAAGAAGGGTCTCCAATCCGTAATGCTGTTCAGATGCAGTCAGCGCTGGCTGGTTGCTTAAGTGAACAGCGTTACTCCAATCCGGGGTTTTTGCTGAAGCGCTGCCGTTAAAATATTGATTCCATAAAGTTAATAATGGGTGGATTAAATTCTTCTTTGTGCAGCATTAATTCTCAAATGCAGGGCAGTAAGATGCTGAGGGGTTAGGGAGCACTTACTCGGTTTTTGCATCTTGGAATGTCAGGGATCAGAAGCTGGTGGCAGGGATTTTCGCTGTTGGACTTTAGTCGGATGAATCGTTAAAACACGCGCTGATAACCAAACACACGCAGATGTGTCCACATTGAATCAGGTGCCTTATGACGACCATGACCGACCCGGCGCTCTCACCGCGCTCTTCCGGGCCAGCTTCTCTTGCCGCAACAACCGCTGTGAGGCTGCGCCGCTGGCTGGCATCCAGCCTGACCCAGCATGATCATTTCACCGCCTATTTCGAACCGCTGGTGCAGTTGTTTCTGCCTGGCTGGACGACGTCTGGCTGGCGCGCCCGTGTGCTGGAAGTTCGTACCGAGCTGGAGGATGTGTACTCACTGGTACTGCGTCCGGTGAAAGGCTGGGCGGGTTTTCAGGCGGGTCAGTATGTTGAAATCAGCGTGGAACAGGATGGTCGTCGTGTCAGCCGGATATTCAGCATTTCATCTTCTCCTGCGTATTTTGCCCAGACCGGCCTGATTGAACTGACCATTCGCGTGCAGGACAAGGGACGCATAACGCCCTGGTTGCGACAGCACCTTGCGGCGGGTGGTCTGGTGAATCTGTCGGCTGCACAGGGCGACTTTGTGCTTACGCATGATACGCAGCCACTGTTGTTCATTGCCGGTGGCAGTGGCATCACACCGTTCCGATCAATGCTGCAAAACCTGCTGAGCGGGGAATCGGAACGCCCGGTGCATTTGTTGTATTACGCCCGGCACGCACAGCATTTTTTATTCCGGGAGGAATTTGACCGGCTGCAGCTGGCCATGCCGTACTTCAGCCTGACCTTACTGAATAACGAGGAGCATGGTTTTATCCGTGCCGAGCATATCCGCCAGTACTGCAGCGATTATGCGCTGCGCGAAACGATGATCTGCGGCCCGACGCCGATGATTCAGGCTGCCCGTACCGCCCTGAGTGAACTGAACGTTGATCCGGCGCAGATCCGCTTCGAATACTTTGGTGCTGCCCCCATCGACAGACCGCGTGCAGATGCAACAGACACTCTGGTCGCGTTCCGGCGTTCGGCAATCACCGCTGACGTTGCTGCTCAACCGGCGCAGACATTACTGGAGGTGGCGGAGCAGGCCGGGCTGAGGCCGGTCAGCGGTTGCCGTATTGGCGTTTGCCATCAGTGCATCTGTAAAAAAGAGAGCGGTGTGGTGTTTAACACCAAAACCGGCGCCTATTCCGATACCGGCAGTGAAGAGATTCAGCTGTGTATTTCGGTTGCCGCCAGTGATCTGATTCTGGATTTGTGAGGAAAATAATGACAACCAGCCTTCCATCAGCAGAAACGCTGTTACGTTTTGAGCAGGACATTAATGCCATCCGTGATGCTGCATTAAGCAAAATAGGTCAGGCCGATGCCGATTACATCCGTCGGGTTATCCGCTGGCAGCGGATGCTGGATCTTTCATCCCGCGTGGTGATCGTGCTCGGCTTTGTGCATCCGTTATTCTGGATTGCCGGAGTCTTCATGCTGGCACTGGCGAAAATTCTCGACAATATGGAAATTGGCCATAACGTCATGCACGGCCAGTATGACTGGATGAATGACCCGCACATCAATTCGCGCAATTTTGAATGGGACATTGTCGGGGATGGTCATTCCTGGAAGCGATATCACAACCATGAGCATCACACCTACACCAATATTATTGGAAAAGACCGCGACTACGGTTATGGCCTGCTGCGTTTAAGTGACGATATCCCATGGCGTAAGAAAAACCTCTGGCAGTTTTTTACTTACCTGAACCTGAGCCTGTTATTTCAGTGGGGCGTGGCGTATCACGAACTGGCGGCGGAACGGATTTTCTTCGGTAAGCGCCGCAAAGAAAGCCACCTGCCCATCAGCCGGAGTGAATTAAAATCGGCCTTTTTCAGCAAAATCGGCAAGCAGGTTTTTAAAGATTATATTTTCTGGCCGCTGCTCTGTTTTCCGGTGTTCTGGTCGGTACTGCTGGGCAATCTGTGTGCAAACCTGATCCGCAACCTGTGGACATCCACCATTATTTTTTGCGGTCACTTTACCGAAGATGCGCAAACATTCAGTGAAGACGAGTGTAAAAACGAAACCCGCGGACAGTGGTATTACCGCCAGATACTGGGCTCTTCCAACCTTGAAGGTGCGCGCTGGTTTCATATTCTGACCGGCCATCTGAGCTGCCAGATTGAGCATCATTTATTTCCGGATATTCCGGCGCGTCATTACCCGGCGATGGCAAAACAGGTGGAGCAAGTGTGCAAATCCCACGGTATTCCTTACAACAGCGGTTCGTTTGCCCGCCAGTATCTGACGGTGGTTAAACGTGTTTTACGGTATTCCTTTCCGGACAGAGCAGGGCAACAGACACTGACCAGCCACTGACCTTGCGGTCGTGCCGACGCTGATGGGGAAGCGGCTATCCGCTTCCCCTTTTTTTGATGGTCAAAATAACAACACTGGGAATCACTGACGTATTCAGAGAGTCCATTGTTTCGTTTTGGTGCATTATTAATGGTTGGCAGGTTTTTTTTAGTGCGCTTTTTAGTGTGTTTCCCTCTTTATGGGCCAACCTTTCCCTCATACTCTGGCATAATGCGGCGATTTTATTCATATTTCTGTTATTCCTGACCAGTTGGCCAAGTTATTGCTAAATTGGCAATGAATCTGTTTTTAACAGCCTGCATGCAGGTACTACCTTGGAGTAAAACCATGATGAAGAAACACAAGAACTGGCAACGCTGGGTAACGTCTGCTGCTCTGGCACTGGGCCTGAGCACTGGCGCAATGGCCGAAGACCCGATGAAAGTGGGTTTCGTGTACGTTGGCCCGGTGGGTGATTATGGCTGGTCTTATGAGCATGACCGCGCCCGTATCGAAGCGCAGGAATTTTTCGGTGACAAAATCGAAACCACCTTTGTCGAAAAAGTACCGGAAGGTGCCGATGCCGAGCGAGTAATCCGCCAGATGGCGCAGAGTGGTCATGATCTGATTTTTACCACTTCATTTGGTTTTATGAACCCGACCGAAAAAGTCGCCAAGCGCTTTCCGAACGTATTCTTTGAACATGCGACCGGTTACAAGCGCGCCAAAAACCTTTCAACTTACGTGCTGCGCACCTATGAAGGCCGTTATGTATCCGGTATTGCGGCCGGTATGATGACTAAAACCAACACCATTGGTTACATTGCATCGTTCCCGATTCCGGAAGTTATCCGCGATATCAACTCCGTTTATATGGCGGCTAAATCGGTGAACCCGGATGTAAAAATCAAAATCATGTGGGTAAGCACCTGGTATGACCCGGTGAAAGAAAGCGAAGCAGCCAATGCTCTGATTGATCAGGGTGTTGACGTGCTGATCCAGCATACTGACTCACCAGCACCATTGATGGCCGCTGAAAAGCGTGGCGTAAAAGCCATTGGCCAGGCATCGGATATGAGCAAGTTTGCGCCTAACGCACACATGTTCTCTATCCGTGATGACTGGGCACCGCACTACATCAAAACCATTCAGGAAATTATGGATGGCAGCTGGAAACCGGAAGATTTCTGGGGCGGTTTTGCGGAAGACATGCTGATGGTTGCGTCCATGAACGACAACCTGCCAGCGGATGTAAAAGCGGCAGTAACAAAAGCACATGACGAGATTAAATCCGGTAAGCTGAAGCCATTTACCGGCCCGATGAAAAGCAATGAAGGCAAACTGGTGATTGAAGCCGGCCACAGCCTGACCGACGAAGAACTGGCTGGTGTAAACTGGTTTATCGAAGGCATTGACGCTACTATCCCGAAATAATACTGACACAACGTGTCATTGTTCCGGCAGAGCGGCTATGGCCGCTCTGCCTGCATGGAAGCCAGACCATAAGAGCCCAAGACGCCATTCTCTTGGTAAGAAGGGAAAAATCACCGGTTGTATCATGCCTCATGCATTATCAGCCGGTTGTTATTCCAAAATACCCTCTTGGTAAGAGTGAATACCGGACTTCTTTTTATGCCAGATCACAATCTGCAGCGTAAAAAGACACCTGCCGGGTACGGATGTTCGCAAGACTTTTGTTGGCCGCCAGGTGCTTATTTTCTGATAAAGAAGGCACGAACTATGACGATGCAAAATGTTCCTTTAATTGATATTTCCCCGCTGTTCAGTGACCACCGTGAAGACTGGCTGCCAGTCGTAAACAACATTGACCAGGCCTGTCGTGAGATTGGATTTTTCTACATTCAGGGACACGGTATTTCCTCACGCCAGCTTGAGCAGATGTTTGCTCTGGCAAAAGCATTTTTTGCTCAGCCCGAAGAGCTTAAGCAACAGATCCTGATTGCCAACAGCAGCAACCACCGTGGCTGGGGCAGTGCCGGTGCCGAACAGCTTGATCCGGGCAAACCCAATGACTGGAAAGAAACCTTTGATATGGCGCTGGATATTCACCCAGAGCATCCGGTGGTTAAAGCGTGTCCGCAGCTGTACGGTCCGAATCAATACGGCGTGCTGCCCGGTTTTCAGCAACAGATGAACCAGCATTACGGATTGCTGATGAGTGTTGCCCGTCGTCTGTTAAAAGCCATGGCGATAGCCCTTAAATTACCCGATGACTTTTTTAACCAGTATTTTGATGATCAGCACATTTCTGTACTGCGCATGATTCATTATCCGCCACGCCCGGCCGATCAGATGGTGGATGCCGAAACCAAAGCCGCCGGTGCACATACGGATTACGGTTGCCTGACCCTGCTGTTACAGGATGATGTTGGTGGGCTGGAGGTGCGTAATGCGCGCGATGAGTGGGTTGCAGCACCACCGGTTAAAGATGCGCTGGTGGTGAATATCGGTGATTTAATGCAACGCTGGACCAACGATTATTACCGCTCCACCGAGCACCGTGTGCGTAATTTGTCGCCGGGCGTGCATCGTTATTCCATGCCGTTTTTTGTCGAGCCGCGTTACGACACTCCGGTAAGCTGTATTCCAAGCTGCATCACCGCCGAGCGCGATGCACGCTATCCTTTAATTACCAGTGGCGAGTGGATTTTATCGCGCTTTGCCGCCACCTATGCCTATCGCACCCAGAGCGACGCTGGCCTGAACGAAGGCTGATCAAGGAGACCACCATGAGCGGATTTGAACACATCCCGCATAAGACACGGGCAGCCGGTGAACGGGCTGATGAAGCCTTTTTACGGGCCTTGCCTAAAACCGAACTGCACCTGCATCTGGAAGGTTCGCTGGAGCCGGAACTGATGTTTGAGCTGGCTGCGCGTAATGGCATTCAATTGCCGTATCAGGATGTGGATCAGATCCGCCAGGCCTATAACTTTACCAACCTGCAGTCCTTTCTCGATATTTACTATCAATGCGCCGACGTACTGCGTACCGAACAGGATTTTTACGATTTAACCTGGGCGTATCTGCAACGCTGCCATGATGAAGGGGTGGTGCATATTGAACCCTTCTTTGACCCGCAGACGCATACTGAGCGCGGTATTGCCATGGAAACCGTGCTTGACGGTATCAGCCGGGCGTTGGCGGATGGTCAGGAGCAACTCGGCATCAGCAGTGGTCTGATTCTGTGCTTTCTGCGCCACCTGAGCGAAGAGGCGGCGTTTGCCACGCTGGAACAGGCCATTCCTTATCTGCATTTATTTATTGGTGTCGGGCTCGACTCTTCCGAACTGGGTAACCCGCCGGAAAAATTTGCCAAAGTATTTTCTGCAGCGGCGGAACTCGGTTTGCACCGGGTTGCTCATGCCGGTGAAGAAGGCCCGATTGCTTATATCGAAGGAGCGCTGGATGTATTAAAGGTAGAGCGTATTGACCATGGTGTGCGCTGTACCGACAGTGAGGCGATGATGGATCGCCTGGCCGCTGAGGGAATTCCTTTAACCGTTTGTCCGCTGTCGAATACCCGTTTAAAAGTGTATCAACACATGAGCGAGCACCCGATTCTGGAATTACTGCAACGTGGTTTGTGCGTTACCGTTAATGCCGATGATCCGGCATTTTTTGGTGGCTACCTGCTTGCCAATTATCAGGCTCTGGCTGATCACCTGGGCATGACCCGTGGTCAGGCTGCACAACTGGCCGCCAACAGCATTCAGGCCAGCTTTATCCGTGCAGAACAAAAGGCCATATTGTTGGAAAAACTGGAGCAGGTAATTGCTGCCTGAGTTTTTTACATCAGATTGCCGTTGTAATGGCGAATAAGGCTAAAAACGAAAACGGCTACGGATCTGACTTTGGAGTCAAGCTGGCAGCAGGTGTGGGAAGCCGGTCGGCGGTTCAGCGAGTGCAATATATTGAACTCTGGTTACTGCGTCAGCTGGATGTGCAGTTACAGGCAAAAAACTTCTTTGGTGGCGTTGTTGCCTTCATTACCAGATTGCGGGCAATGTTCTAGCGCCGATCTGGCCTGGCGTATGACGCTGGGATAGAGTCATGCATTGCGATTATTCTGGCAATGGGTCGGTCTACACCGAAACAGCTGATCGCTATCCGTCGTCTTCAGCATGCAAGGGAATTACTGAAAACAGTGCCATCCGATCTGACCCTAACGGCCTGTAATGCCGGTTATTTCGATCAGGCACATTTTATTCATGATTTTAAACAGGTGGTGCCCCCCCACGGGCATTTCAGGCAGTAACTGACGCAGAGACTCGCTTGGATTCGGCCGGATGAAAATCAGCAGGTTTATTGCGGTAAAAATAAACGCGCCAGTTATTTAATTAGCGCTCCCGGCGCTTTGAGGGGGGATTTTATAAATGACGGCTATTAATTACCTATCGACTCTTTGTCAAAAGCACTCTGAGCACTCATGCGAAGCTGTGCCAAATTATTAAGAGGAGCTCTGGTTATCAGGATGAAAACAGTAATTGTATTGGGCGGTTATGGAAACTTCGGTAAGCGCATTTGTGAAACTCTGGCGCAGGACAGTGGTATCCGCATACTGTGCAGTGGGCGTAATTTTGACAAAGCCCGTGCTCTGGTTGCTCAGTTGCAGCCGTCAGCCAAAGCAGAATTACAGGCCGTTGTACTGGATATCAACGCGGCCGATTTCCGCGCACAGCTGCAGGATTTAACACCGTTTCTGGTGATTCATACCGGTGGTCCTTTTCAGGGGCAGAATTATCGTGTTGCCGAAGCCTGTATTGCGGTTGGTGCACATTATCTGGATCTTGCCGATGACCGTCGTTTTGTCTGCGATATCACCTCGTTGAATAAACAGGCTGAAGACGTTGGAGTGCAGATCATCAGTGGTGCCAGCTCGGTACCGGGGTTATCGTCGGCGGTTATTGAACATTATCAATCACGCTTCCGCCAGATCGACAGCATTGATATTGCTATCGCACCGGGTAATCAGGCTGAGCGCGGTGAAGCAACGCTGCGTGGCATTTTGTCGTACACCGGCCGTCCTTTCTCTGTGTTTGAACAGGGACGCATACGTACGGTGTATGGCTGGATGAATTCCCGGCGTAAATATTTTGGCCCAAGGTTGGGATGGCGTTGGCTGGCGAATGTGGATGTGCCCGATCTGGAACTGTTTCCGGCGCAGTTTGCGGTTGCTGAGCGGGTACGTTTTCAGGCCAGTCTTGAGCTGACGTTTCTGCATTTTTCGATGCTGGCTATGGCCTCACTGGCACGTCTTCGCCTGATTAAAAACTGGGCACCGGCAACGGCTCTGATTTATCGGATGAGCCATTGGTTCAGTAAACTGGGCAGCGCTGATGGTGCGATGCAGATTGATATCGCCGGGCTGAATACGCAGGGTGCAGCCAGCAGGCTTCGTTGGCGTCTGGAGGCTTATGATGGTATTGGCCCTTTTATCCCCACATTGTCGACCATCATCATCGCCAGACAATTGCTGGCAGGGCCGGTGAATCCCGGTGCCAGAGCCTGCAGCGGTGAATTTTCGCTGGCGGAGTTTTATCCTTATGCACAGAGCTTAGGGCTGGTGATCAGGGAGGAGCAGGGTGACTGATTATTTTCTGCTGAAAACGTTGCACATTCTCTCGGCGGTCGTATTAATGGGCACCGGCAGTGGCATTGCTTTTTTTATGTTAATGGCGGTTCTCAGCCGCAGTGAGGAAACAATCCGTCATGTCAGCCGGATCGTTATTCTGGCGGATTGGCTGTTTACTGCTCCGGCGGTTTTAGTGCAGCTGATCACCGGTGTGTGGTTAATGTCTCTGCTGAATGTCAGTGTTACCTCGCCGTGGTTTCTGACGGTCGCTGTGCTGTTTATATTGATTGGTTGCTGCTGGCTGCCGGTGGTCTGGATTCAGTATCAGTTGCACCGCGAAGCCTGTATGGAAAATGGCTTTTTAAGCGTGCGCTTTAAACGTCTGATGCGATTCTGGATGGCATTGGGAATACCGGCATTCGCTGCAATGCTGGTGCTTTTCTGGTTGATGGTGGCCAAGCCTCTGGCGGTAATATGACGGCATTACAGCAAACATTCGGTCGCGGGACGCTGAGCCTGCTTTGGATTATTACGGCGCTGGTGTCGGTCGCGACGGCGCAGGATATTGGTCTGGTGATCTTACAGCAGGGTGGCGTAGCTGATGCTCTGGCTCCCTGGCTGCTCTATGGTGGCAGTATTGTAGATGCGCTATTAGGACTATGGCTGTTACTGCCCTGGGCGCAACGTCTGTGTTTTCAGATACAGCTAATCACGATTGCGGTTTACAGCGTACTGCTTTCGGTTATTGCTCCTGAGTTCTGGTGGCATCCGTTTGCGCCGGTGGTTAAAAATCTGCCTATTATGGTACTTATCTGGATTCTGATGCCAGGAAAATCATTATCCTGATCGCGGTCAGCGCGACGTTTTATTCATAGTCTGCTCTGTTGTGCTCAAACTGGGATATAGTTCCTTACTTAAAATAAAAAACCGCCGGTTGTTCGCAACCGGCGGTTTTTTATTGAACGTCTTAAACAGGTTCAGTGTTAAAGCACCGTTGAATTATTAATTCAGCGATGCTTTAAAAGTACTGAACTTATTTACCGCCCTTCAGCACGTGATTAATACGCGCCTGAGTTTCTGGTGTGCCCAGCAGACCGGAGAATAGTTCCATCTCCAGTTTAACGGCTTTATTCACACGCTCACGGTGGCCTTCGGCGCGACCCAGTTTTTTAATGGCGCGGATAGAATCCTGAGAGTTTTTCAGTAATTCGTTGGCGGTGGCCATCGCTGTTTCCAGCGCTTTTCCGTCTTCCACGGCGGCGGTTAACAGGCCCCATTTTTCGGCTTCGGCGGCGGTAAAGAAACGGCCGGTGTACAGCAGTTCTGCCGCACGCTTAGGACCAATGGCTTCGGACAGCAGTACCGAGCAGGCACCTTCAGACGTCACACCGATTTTGGCGAATGGCAGGCTGTAACGGATGCTGTTACCGGCGTAAGCAAAGTCGGCATGCAGCAGCATATTGGCGCCAATGCCAATGGCCACACCTTCCTGCGCCATAATCAGGGGCTTTTGCAGACCGGCGAAGGCATCAAAAATACCGGCGACGCCTTCCTGCACGGCAGGCAGATCACCGCCCGGCAGCAGGTCGGACAGATCGTTACCGGCGGTGAAGCGGCCTTCAGCACCGGTCATCACGATGACTTTAACCTCATCGTTGGCATCGCTGTCGAGCAGGGCGGCAATAACATCTTTGTAGGTCTGTACGCGGATGGCGTTCAGTACTTTCGGGCGGTTCAGGGTGATGACGGCAATGCCGTTTTCCAGACTGTAGGTAATGTCCTGATACATAGGGAAGATCTCATCGGTTCAGTATGGCGGGCATGATGGCAAACCCGGAATAACAGAGCAATGATCAATATGCACAGATTGCTGGTTGAAACCGAGGTTAGACATGCATCCATGCCGGTATTACCGGTCGTGGCTGTGGTTCATTATGGAACTGTAATGGTTCGGCTATGCCTTATGGTGCTCAGATATCTGCTGATGATTAACGAAAGGAATCTCCGATGATGAACAGGATACAGACATTGAAAGGCTTGCCCGGCGTAACGCTGCTGGTCTTCACTCTGGTCACGGTGCAGGTTTATGCCGGGGAGGGCAGCGCCGCGGCTTTCCGTCAGGAGCTGGTGGCCGCGGCATTGCAGCGTACGACGCAGCAGGTGCGTTATGACGGCGCTTACCAGAAAATTGCCTATCCCAATGGTGATGTGGCACCAGACATTGGCGTGTGCACCGATGTGGTAATCCGCAGCTACCGCGCGTTGGGCATCGATTTACAGCGGCTGGTGCACGAAGATATGGTCGCTGATTTTGCCGCTTACCCGTCGCGCCGCCTCTGGGGCATGACCCGTACCGATACCAATATCGATCATCGCCGGGTGCCGAATTTACAGGCGTTTTTTCAGCGTAATGGCCAGACATTAGCCGTCAGTGATAACCCGGCCGATTATCAGCCGGGGGATCTGGTGACCTGGATGCTGCCGGGTAACCTGCCGCATATTGGCGTGGTCAGCGACCGTTATGCGCCGGGCTCCGGCAGGCCGTTAATCGTGCATAACATCGGCGCCGGTCCGGTGCTGGACGATATGTTATTCCGTTACCGGATTAGCGGGCATTACTATTATCTGCCACAGGGGCGTGGGGAGTAGTTACTCCCCGTGACCGGCTGTTTGCAGAATAATCAGGGCTTTGCCCGGACTGACGCTCTGGCCGGTTGTGCGCAGCACTTCCACCACGGTACCGCTCTGATGGCTGCTGACGTCAATTTCCATTTTCATGGATTCCAGTACCACCAGAGGCTGACCGGCACTGACCTGATCGCCGGGTTTGACCAGACATTGCCAGACGTTGCCGGATACATGGCTGTCGATGCTGAATTCACCCTCGGCCAGCGGACGTTCGTCGCTGTCTTCCAGCACCGCTGGTTCGCTGTTGTAATGGAATTTTCCTGAGGCTTTCCATTCTTCCAGTTCTGCCTGAAAGGCTTTTTGCCGTTCCTGCTGGAAGGCTGAAATACCTGTGCCCTGTTCCTGCAGGAAGCGTTCATAGTCCGCCAGATTAAAGCGGGTTTCTTCGATTTTTATTGGATACTGGCCATGGGGAAACTGCTGGCGGATCGTCATCAGTTCGTCGTGGCTGACCTCGTAAAAACGCACCTGATCGAAAAAGCGCAGCAGCCAGGGCTGGGTAAATTCGCGGGTGGTTTTATAGCGGTTCCACATCTGCAGGGTGCGGCCAACAAACTGATAGCCGCCCGGACCTTCCATACCGTAAATACACATATAAGCACCGCCGATACCAACGGAGTTTTCCGCCGTCCAGGTGCGCGCCGGATTATATTTGGTGGTGACCAGACGGTGACGCGGGTCCATGGGTGTTGCCACCGGAGCACCTAAATACACATCGCCTAAGCCCATCACCAGATAGCTGGCGTTAAAGACAATGTCCTTTACTTCGTCGATGGATTTCAGGCCATTAATGCGGCGGATAAATTCAATATTATCCGGGCACCAGGGCGCATCGGCCCGTACCGATTGCATGTACTTATTCACCGCCAGCTGGCAGGCTTCATCGTTCCAGGATAATGGCAGGTGAACAATGCGTGACGGTACTTCGGCATCCTGCAAATCCCCGAGCTGATCTTCGGCAGCCATTAAGATCTGCAGTAATTCCTGCTGACTTAAACGGGTGGAATCGTAGTGCAGCTGCAGCGAGCGGATGCCCGGTGTCAGTTCCCACAGGCCGGTAATATTCTGTGTGTTTAAATACTGCATTAAGGCATGAACACGGAAGCGCAGGCGGATATCCAGTTGCAGCGGGCCGTATTCCACCAGTAAATACTGATCACCGCTGGGGCGATAGACGACACCGGTCGGGTGTGAGTCTGCCTGACCGGTATAAGCGATGCTGTGCACAATCGGGCTTTTCGGTAACCAGCGTTCAACCGCACAATTCTGCGGGTTCAGTGTTGCCAGGCTGTGTTGTTGTGCGCGGTTTAAGGCCACAGCGGTCTGCTGGCTGACCGGTAAAAAGCGGATTTTATCGCCGGCTTTTAACTGGCCGAGTTTCCATAAATCCGCGGTGATCACCGTGGCCGGGCAGACAAAGCCGCCCAGACTCGGGCCGTCCGGCCCTAAAATCACCGGCATATCACCGGTAAAATCGACGGTGCCAATGGCGTAGGCATTGTCGTGGATATTGGACGGGTGCAAACCGGCTTCGCCACCGTCGGCCCGTGCCCATTCCGGTTTGGGGCCAATCAGGCGCACACCGGTACGGCTGGAGTTGTAGTGCACTTCCCAGGTGTGAGCAAAGAAGCGTTCAATATCGTTGTCGGTAAAAAATTCCGGCGCGCCGTGCGGGCCGTAAATCACCCGTAATTCCCATTCATTAGCAATTTTGGGCAGTAAAACCGGATCGTTAAGGGTTGCAGGTTCCGCTTTATTATCGGGAGAAAAATGCAGCACATCGCCCGGTAATAATGCGCGGCCGTTATGGCCGCCAAACTGACCAAGGGTAAAGGTGGATTTTGAGCCCAGATAATCCGGACAGTTAAAGCCACCGGCAATTAAACAGTAGGCGCGTGCACCGGCACTGCCAACGCTGCCACAGTCGAGAATATCCCCGGCATTGATATCTGTGACCTGCCAGAATTCAATATTGCTGGTTGAGCCTGCACGGGTCAGGCTGGCGCTGGTGGTTGCACCGGCCAGTAATATTTTTGCCGGTGCATTAAATTTAAGCACCGGGCCTTTTAAGGTAATTTCCAGACCTGCTGCCTGTTGTGCATTGCCGAGTAAACGGTTGCCCAGCGCAAAAGAATAGCCATCGAACGGGCCTGACGGTGGCACACCAATATCCCAATAGCCAATACGCGCCGGTAAGTCCTGCAGGGTGGTCTGTGTACCGGCGGTTAATACCTGTACGCTGGTGGGCTGATGTTGCAGGGTTTTTAATAGCTGAGTGTAAACATCACCGGCCTGTACCCGTTTATCCTTAAGAATATCGAGCAGATAACGGCGGTTGCATTCCAGACCGTACAGCTCCGTGTCGGCCAGCGCTTCCGCGAGGGTTGCCAGCGCCTGATCGCGGTCAGCCGCAGTGGCAATCACTTTGGCCAGCATAGGGTCGAACAGCGCCGGTACTTCTGAGCCGCTTTCTACCCAGGTATCAATGCGCAGCGATGGCCAGCCTGAGGCTTTGTTCGTCTGAGGCCAGCGCACATGGCTTAATAACCCGGCGCAGGGCTGAAAATCCTGTGCCGGATCTTCGGCGTAAATCCGTGCCTGAATGCTGTGACCTTTGGGCGTAAAGGTTTCGTGCAGTGGAAGGGTTTCACCGGCACCGAGGCGCACCATCCATTCCACCAGATCAATCCCGTAGACTTCTTCGGTAACACCGTGTTCTACCTGTAAGCGGGTATTCACTTCGAGAAAATAAAACTCGCCGGAAGCCGTATCGTAAATAAATTCGACCGTACCGGCACTGCGGTAATTGACCGAGCGGCCCAGACGCGCAGCGGTGGTGAGTAAGGCTTCACGTTGTTGTGCGGTTAAACCCGGTGCCGGTGTTTCTTCCAGTACTTTCTGGTTGCGGCGCTGAATGGAGCAGTCGCGCTCGCCCAGTGCCAGCACTTGTCCTTTGCCGTCACCAAAAATCTGTACTTCGATATGGCGGGCTTTTTCGACAAATTTTTCAATGAATACGCCATCGTTGGCAAAGTTATTAGCGCTTAACCGTTTAACCGAGGCAAAGGCCTGCTGCAGTTCGGCTTCGCTGTAACACAGCTGCATACCAATACCGCCACCACCGGCGGTGCTTTTTAACATCACCGGATAACCAATACGCCCGGCCTCGATGATGGCGCTGTGAATATCGGTCAGCAGTTCGGTGCCCGGCAGCAGCGGAACCTTATTGTCCTGCGCCAGTGCACGCGCAGAATGCTTTAAACCAAAGGCATCCATTTGTGCGGCAGAAGGGCCAAGAAAGACCACGCCAGCCTGATCACAGGCGCGGGAAAACCCGGTGTTTTCGCTTAAAAATCCATAGCCGGGGTGAATGGCTTCAGCGCCGCAGTCTTTGGCAATCTGCAGGATTTTATCCTGATTCAGGTAGGTATCCGCGACTGTTCCATCACCTAAGCAGTAAGCCTCATCGGCCTGCTGCACATGCAACGAATGCTGGTCGGCCTGATGGTAAACCGCAACCGCCTGAACATTCATTTTTTTCAGGGTGCGGATAATACGGCTGGCAATGGCGCCACGGTTGGCGATTAAGACTTTTTTAAACATGGTCTTGCCTCATTTTTAAATGTCTTGTTTCACTTCACGTATGTTGTTGCACAAGAGGCAGGTCGTCCTGCATAAATACGGAAGCCTGCCGGTCGTCCGGCGGCTTAAATTTATGATCGGCAGGCGGATGACCAGACAATCACTTCAATCGGTGTCGGGTTATAAGCATTGCAGGGATTATTCAGCTGCGGACAGTTGGATATCAGCACAATGGTATTCATCAGCGCTTTCAGTTCCACATATTTTCCGGCATCGGAAATGCCATCGGCAAAGGTCAGTCCACCTTCGGCGGTGACGGGTACGTTCATAAAGAAATTAATATTGTGGGTAATATCGGCTTTATCCAGACCGTATTCTTCATGCTCGTTGATGGCCAGCATCCAGCTGTCGCGACAGGCGTGCATGCATTTTTTGTTCAGACTGTAGCGCACGGTGTTGGATTCGGTGGCGCAGGCGCCGCCTAAGGTGTCATGACGACCACAGGTATCGGCGACAATTTCCAGCAACGGGCGGTTTTCGTTGGTCATTAACACCGAACCTGCCGTCAGGTACACATTACCCTGAGCGCGGATGGTATCGGTGGCGCTGTAGCGTTCACTGGGATCATCGGCGTTATAAAACAGCGTATCGGCGGCTTGATTACCTTCCAGATCAAGAATACGCAGGGTCTGACCGGCTTCGATACGATGAATAAAATAATCGCCGGCCAGAACCGTCTGGCGGAAAACAGCATCCTGAGGTTGCAGTGTGCTTTCTTTAATCATGATAGAGCTCCTCAGGCTTCGCAGAAGTGATAGAGAAAATTGTTGTGAAAGCCGCGCTGGTTTTCTGCGCAGTGATTTTTGCATTCATCATCGTCAGCGATGGCGGCGGCTTTACCAAAGTGGTAATGCACAGGCCGAACAGGATATTCGGCGGCATTGTTCAGTGGGTGCGGACAGGTGTGCATAATCAGCAGGGTGTCCATTTCAAAGCGCAGGGTGATGGCATGTCCGGCTTGTGAGGCACCGTCGATATAGCGCATATTGCCCAGATCATCGGTCTGCACCTGGCTGAACAGGTTGAGGTTGGCGGCCATATCTTTGCGGGACAGACCGTATTTGGCGAACTCCACCAGAAAGCTGTCATAGCCGTTCTGCGTCCAGTTATTACGCACTTCCTGATAGGTTTTAATACCCCATTTTTCGGCCACCATGGCTTTATTGATATTGCCGCAGACTGTGTCATGCCAGCCGCCGTCATCCGCCACTATTGAGGCAAAAATACGGCCCATATCGGAATACAGGCAGTGGCCCTGAGTCAGCTTAAAGGTATGCTGACATTTCAATGTGTCGGGCGCGTTGTATTTTTCCAGCAGGTCGTAAGGGTTAAACATTAACAGACCAAGATTGGCGCCGCCGTGCAGGTCAGTAAAGGTGATGACCGTGCCCTTTTTTACCCGCATAGACCAATGACAGCCGCCATCCAGAGTATCCTGATAAACGGCGTCGCCCTGATAAAATGGCTGATGTTTTTTGCTTAGCTGAGTCATGATGTCTCCTTCAGGCACCTGTTCCGGTACTTATTCCTGCCTCGTTCTGTACACGGGCTGTGGCATGAACGGAGTGCTGAATATCGTTATACAAAGAGTGTTCCTGAACGTCGTCGCCGCTTTTAGCCAGCTGGCCATGATTGGCCTGGTTCAGTTTTAAATCGTAGGTAATGGTCGCGCCCCAGGCATTGGGAGCCATCGGGTCATTACGGATTTTATCGAACACCAATAAACGGCTGCCAAGATAAAATCCTTCACCAATGTCGTGCGTGACCATAAAAATGGTGGTTCCGGTCTGCTGCCATAAATCCAGAATCAGCTGATGCATATCGGCGCGGATACCCGGGTCAAGAGCGCCGAAAGGTTCATCCAGCAACAGAATTTTAGGTTCTTTAATTAATGCCTGAGCAATGGCCAGACGCTGCTGCATACCGCCGGAAAGCTCGTGCGGATACTTATTGGCGGCGCTGTGCAGTCCTACCCGCTGCAACAGGTTCATGGCTTTTTCTTTAGCCTCAGCCCGGGCCTTGCCAAACAGGCGCGCCAGTAATTTACTCTGGGCAAATTCCAGTCCGAGAATCACGTTATCCAGCACGCTCAGATGGGGGAATACCGAGTATTTCTGGAACACAATGCCACGATCGACACTGGGCTCGCCGGTTAATGGCTGACCATCCAGCAGGCACTGGCCTTTACTGGCGCTTTCCTGACCGGAGAGCATTTTCAGAAAGGTCGATTTTCCGCAGCCGGATGCACCGACCATGGTCACAAATTCGCCTTTTTTAACGCTCAGATTAATATTGTCCAGTACCGGCTGATCGCCGTAGGTTTTGCTGACTTTTTTAAATTCGATAAAACTCATAGAAATTCCACCTTGTGGTTATCCGGCGTCTGAAACATCCGTGTATTTATTGCGGCTGATACCAGGGGAATAACTTGCGGTTCAGTTGCTTCAGTAACTGGTCGGAAATAATCGCCAGCAGGCTGATCCATGCCACATAAGGCAGAATAATGTCCATCGCCATATAGCGGCGCACCAGAAAAATCCGGTAGCCCAGTCCTTCCGTCGAGGCGATGGCTTCGGCAGCGATTAAAAATAACCAGGCCGCTCCCATCGACAGGCGCAGCGCATCCACCAGGCGTGGCAGCATTTGCGGCAGCACCATGCGCAGCATTAATTGCCAGCTGTTGGCGCCCAGCGTTTGCGCCTTAATCCATTGTTCGGTCGGCAGTTCCGACACCCTGCTTTGTAATTCGCGGATTAAATACGGCGTGATGCCAATCACAATCAGCACCACTTTTGATACCTCTCCGAGGCCGAAAACAATAAACAACACCGGTAGCAGGGCCATGGGAGGCACCATTGAGATGGCCGTGGTAAAGGGTGATAAATTTGCACGGAACAGCGGCAGGGCACCCAGCGTTAAACCCAATAACAGGGCAATCGTTGCGCTGATGCCGACGCCCATGGCAAGGCGTTCAAGGCTGGCAAGGGTATCGACCCAGAGCAGAATATCGCCACTGCGTTTATTTTCTTCGGTTGCCATGCGCAGCAGGGTATCGCCCATGGTGCTGAACGCAGGCAGTAATTTGTCGTTCGGATTTTCGCTCAGGCGTTCTGCGGAAGCGGCCATGTAGAGCACGATGGCAATAATGAAAGGCAGGGTGCCCAGGAAAAATGCCAGTGGGCGGGAAATTCTCTGATTAATCAGCCGGCGCATGAGCGCACTCCTGTTCAGGTTAACGGAGCGGATACAAGGGGCATTGCACAGGCGCATCTGTGCGAATGTTCCAGTGATCTCCCGGGCTTTTATCCCTCCGTGTAACCTCCGCTCGCGGCTGAGGTCGGTTGCTCTCGGACCAGTCATTCGTGTTTAACAAAACAGGAACCGGAACCCTAGCAACCTATTAACGGAACCAGTGTAGCAATTCCGTGAGCGATGCAGAACACCCCATTGTTTTCGCATCTTCTGAGCATTTGCGAATGGTGTGCCAATTCTTACAAAGCGTGGCAATGCGTTGTTTTTGCACATGCGGCGTGCCGAAATGTCATAACTTGGTGGCTGAGGGCGTTCTCAGTAAAGCGTTTGCCCCTTTTTATGCTGCATTTTGGTTCGTATTTTTTATAAGAGGTTTTATTTTGGTGCTTATAAAGAGGATGTTATGCGTCGTTATCTGAATCCTGCGGCGGTGCTGTTTCTGGCGTCGGTTCTCTGGGGCAGTGCCTGGATACCACTGAACGCTATTGAAAGCGCCGGAATCCGTCATTCATTACTGCTGTTACTGGCGTACAGCGTGGCCAGTGTTCTGACCGCGGTGATCCTGTGGCGTCAGTGGCACAGGGTGCTGGCGCACTGGCAGCAGAATAAAGCGTTGTTAGCAGGAATCTTTCTGGTCGGAGGTCTGGCCAATGCCAGTTTTTCGCTGGCCTTGCTGGAAGGCAATGTGGTGCGGGTCATGGTGTTGTTTTATTTACTGCCGGTGTGGAGCACGTTGCTTGGGCGATTGTTCCTGCATGAAACCGTTGGTATCAGCAAAACGCTGATGATCATGCTGGCGCTGCTGGGGGTTGTGCTGGTGGCGGGCATTCAGCCCGGTAGCGATTGGCAGGCGGCCTTGCTGCAAACCCCTTGGGGGATGGGAGATACCCTGGGATTAATCGCCGGTTTTACTTACGCCGCGAATAATATTCTATTCCGTAAAGGGCAGCAGGTTGCACTGATAGTAAAAGTAGAAAGCATGCTGCTGGGTGCTGCATTTTTTATGTTACTGAGCTGGCTGTGGCAAACGGAGACAGGGGCTGTTGAGTTACCCTCAGAGGCATCGGCAAGCGCCGTTTGGCTGGCCATACTGTACGGTGCCACCTGGCTTCTGGCTGTATCCTTCGGATCACAATGGGGAGTCAGCCGCTTACCTGCCAGCCGTTCGTCGCTGATTATTATTATGGAACTGGTTACCGCAGTATTAACGGCCTGGTGGCTGGGAGAGTCGGCATTAACCTTATGGGGCTGGCTGGGATGTTTCTGCATTATGCTGGCAGCGCTGATGGATGGGTTTATTCATGGCAAAGGCGCTGATGAACAGAGCGCAGTCAAGGGGACGGAAAACAGCATCCGCCATGCCGCATAGCCGGGGGGTTAATCACCACCGCAACCACCGGAAGAGCAGCTGCCGCTGCATCCGCCATCTCCGGCGCAACCTGAGGTGCACCCGATATGGCTGGCGCAGTAGGGCGTTGTGTCGGCGGGTGTTTTCTTATGGGCGTCAGTGAGTGGCATCTCGCAGTTGGGCAGGTAAAAAAAACCATCTTCTATGTTCAGTTGTGCATCAATGGCAAACAGTAAAGGCAATTGGGCCGGTGTGAGCGGGGAAATGGTTTCACGGGCACAGGCAATGCGCCAGGCACGTTTGATGCCTTCGGCAGCCGTGGTGGGAGAGCTCATGGCTTCGGCAGGTGTGTGGTGCAGAAAACGACCAAAAGCCGAACGGCAGAATTCCTGATATTTGCGGGTAAACAGAATAAATTCATGCCAGGCGAGATCGACCACCTGCGAGGGCATGGCGACCGGTTTACGCCCGGCAATATTGCAGATCTGAAAATAGTCACGCAGCCCGTCGATCACCAGAGCCAGCTGAGTTTCGTCCAGATGAGGGTAACGCTGTGCTACCTTGCGCTTTAATGTGCCGGGAAAGGCGTACTCTTTTATGCGGCGGGCGCGCAGTTTCGTGGTCAGCGTACGCCACAGTTTCCAGCTCAGGCTGACAATAATAATGCTCAGAATAATGTGGAACAGATTGCTGATGATCCAGATCATAAGGCGTCCTGCGTTGGTCATGTCCGCTTGAATTCAGATTGCTGCTGCTTCTCAGCATGCCAGATGGTTGTTGGAATGCCTATCCGGTTGCTGCCGTTCGCGCATAAAAAACGGGCCTTAAATCAGGCCCGTTCTGCGTTATCGGCGTGGTATTTACACCAGCTGCATTAACGATTTTTTATCGTAGTCTTCCAGTTCGTCATAGCGGCCTGCTTTGACTTTCAGTACCCACTCCGGGTCCTGCAGCAGTGCGCGGCCAACCGCCACCAGTTCAAATTCACCGGCGGCCATGCGCTGGCCCAGTTCGTCGATGGAGGCCGTGGCAACACCGGACGCATCAACCATGTCGCGTTTGTCTTCATCAATAAAGCTGGCATTCAGACCAACAGAACCGACGGTAATGACGGGCTTGCCGGTGATTTTTTTGGTCCAGCCGGCCAGGTTCAGATCGGAACCTGCAAATTCTTTTTCCCAGAACCGACGGGTTGAACAGTGGAAAATATCGACACCGGCTTCGACCAGTGGCTTGAGGAAGGCTTCCAGTTCTTCCGGGGTTTCACACAGGCGGGCGCTGTAGTCCTGCTGTTTCCACTGGGAAAAACGGAAAATAATCGGGAAATCCGGGCCGACGCGGTCACGGATGGCAGAGACAATTTCGCAGGCGAAACGGGTACGGGCAACCAGATCGCCGCCGTATTCGTCAGTGCGCTGATTGGAGCCTTCCCAGAAGAACTGATCGATTAAATAACCGTGGGCGCCGTGGACTTCCACCGCATCAAAGCCAATGCGTTTGGAGTCTTCAGCTGCCTGAGCGAAGGCTTCAATCACTTCCTGAATATCGTCTTTGCTCATGGCCACGCCGTTTTCTTTACCGGCTTTGACCAGACCGGACGGGCTGTACCCGGGAACCGATGGATCGGGCTCCACACCTTCTTTGCGGATTGCGCCCACGTGCCACAGCTGCGGGGCAATTTTACCGCCTTTGGCATGTACCGCATCGACCACTTTTTTCCAGCCGGCCAGTGCGTCTTCGCCATAAATAAAGGGCACGCGCGGATAGCCGTTAGCGGCTTTATGGCCAACACAGGTGCCTTCGGTAATGATCAGGCCGACTTCGTTCTCGGCACGGCGGGCGTAATAGGCGGCGACCAGATCATTAGGGATGTTGCCCGGAGAATAGGTACGGGTCATCGGGGCCATGACAATACGGTTGCTCAGTTGCAGCGGGCCGAGGGTGATGGGTTCAAACAGGGCGCTGACGGCGCCGTGGACATTACTCATACATTCCTTCCTGTTGGCTGTTTACGGTTGTCGGAAATGGTTAAAGGGGTGTGTGTGATTGCGCCGGTTGTGCATCCGGCAGCCATTGTTGCAGCAGCAGCGTCATACTCTGCTCAAAATGTTCGCGCCCCAGCAATCGGGCGTAATACAACGCGCCTTTGCAGGCAAAAATAAATAACTGCGCCAGTTCCTGCGCACTGGCACCGGCCGGAGCCTGCAGTTCGCCGTCTGCCAGACCCTGACGGAAGACCGCAGCAACCCAGTTAACTTCGAGCTGGCTGAGGTCACTCAGGCGTGCGCGCATGGCATCCGGCAATTGGGCCAGGTCACTGTGCAGGGCGCTGAGCGGGCACTGTTTGTGTTCGTTAAACGTATGTTTGGCGGCGGCGCGCAGATAACGCTGCAGTTTGTCCGGTGCATTTTGCCCATGCTGATCAAAGTGCCCGAAACCGTCGCGCAGCCATTGCTCTGTCCAGTCACACAGCGCCAGACCGAGATCCGCTTTTTGTGCGAAGTGGTGATGCACACTGGGTTTACTGATGCCCAGTTCATGCGCCAGATCCTGATAACTGAAGCCGGTATAACCCCGGCGGCAGAGCAGGTCTGCGCCGACAGCAATCAGCTGTTGACGGGTATGACGGGCATTGGCAGATTTTGTGGTCATCGTGTTAATCGCTCTGGGCGCTATCAATACAGAATGATGATTAGCCTACCTACTGGTAGGTAGGCTTGCAGGAGGCATTTGTGCCAGAAGTCGGCAGATCACCACTGCTTTTTGCAACGGTTCATGTCGCTGTCAGGTTTAAGCCGTTATAACTGGGAATGCGCGGAATACAGGCTGCGCGGCGTTTCATTAATGTTTCAGGAGAAAACAGCATGCCGGAATTTCGTTATTGCCCGCATTGTGCGGCTGAGCTGCACCCCGGGAAGGTTGATCAGCGTCTGGTCTGTTTGCGCGCTGGCTGTGGGTTTGTCCACTGGAATAACCCGGTTCCGGTGGTTGCGGCAATCGTTCTGCACCGGCCGCAGCCAGAGGCGCAAGAGCATGTACTGCTGGTGAATAATGTCGGCTGGCCAGAGGGGATGCTGGCGCTGGTCAGCGGTTTTGTGGAGTCTGGTGAAACGCCGGAGCAGGGCATTGTGCGCGAGATCAAAGAAGAGCTGGGGCTCAGCAGTAGCGCTGTTCGCTTTCTGGGTCATTATCCCTTTGTTCAGGCCAACCAGCTGTTGCTGGTGTATGAGGTGCGCGCCGAAGGGGACATTGTGATGGATACCAGCGAACTGGCCGCCTGTAAGCACATTGCGGTTCATAAGCTGAAGGCCTGGCCCATAGGCACAGGCCCGGCGGTTCAGGAATGGCTGGATACTATCCGTGCTTCATGTTCATTAACCGATGCCTGAAGTAGACTTGGCAACCTTTCCGCCAACGTTGAATCAGCGTGAACCGCCTCAGGCTTGTCCGGCCACAGGGCTGAACTACTGGAGTAAGAATGAAGCTTGAAAATATTGATAAAGCCCGCTTTAAGAAACACCTTAACCGCTTTCAGGCGATATTGGTGGTGGCTCTGTTGTTGCTGTCGCTGGGCTTTTCGACACTGTACATCGCCCTGTGGGGGGGTGACGAATCCAACTTCTGGCTGAATGTGGCCGGTGTGGCAACCGCCGCGATATTGATTGCAGCGCTGATTAACCGCTTTAAAGACCATCCGGCGCTGACGGAGGTGATGTACGTGTGGCGTCTGAAGCAGGCGCTGAACCGGATTTACCGTGCCAGTGCAAAGCTTAACCGAGCGCTGGAGGCCGATAATCCGCTGGCGGTGACGGTTCAGTATTATTTTCTGCATGGCTCAAAGCATCTGCACCAGCTGGAAGACAACACGCTGACCATGGATGAACTGAATACTCAGATTGCCCAGCTGGATAAACAGATTGAGCGTCTGGGACTGACCGTGAGTGTTGACGATTACCGCCCGGAGCTGCTTGAACAGCTGTAGCTGGCCGTTGTCAGTGAGCAGGCCGCAGGCAAGATGCAGCGGCGGCCTTAACCATGTAAACTACGCGCATTTTTTACACATCCCCTTTTCATACCTTTTGGAAGACACGCAGGCTTTCGCCCATGATGAAATACATTTCTACCCGCGGTAATGCGCCGGAACTGACCTTTGAAGACGTACTGCTGACCGGCCTGGCCACCGATGGCGGCTTATATGTGCCGAAAGACGTACCGCAATTCTCTCCCGAAGAAATCGAATCCTGGCGTGATCTGCCGTACACCGAACTGGCGCACAAAGTGATTTACCAGTTCGTGGAAGGCTGTGTGGATTCTGCGGCTTTGCAGAACATGCTGAATGACGTGTATTCCGGCTTTGGTCATAAAGCCGTTGCTCCGCTGCAGCAGATTGATCACAACGAATACGTACTGGAGCTGTTCCATGGCCCGACGCTGGCGTTCAAGGATTTTGCGCTGCAGCTGCTGGGCCGCCTGCTGGATTACGTGCTGGAACGCCGCCATGAAAAAGTGGTGATTATGGGCGCAACCTCCGGGGATACCGGTTCTGCTGCGATTGAAGGCACCAAAGCCTGCCGTAATGTCGATATTTTCATCCTGCATCCGCACGGCAAAGTGTCTGAGGTTCAGCGTCGCCAGATGACCACGGTCAAGGGCGACAACATCTTCAACATCGCCATCGAAGGTAACTTCGACCAGGCGCAGGACATGGTTAAAGCCAGTTTCGGTAATCAGCAGTTCCTGCGTGGTGAGCGCAAACTGGTCGCGGTAAACAGCATCAACTGGGCGCGCATCATGGCGCAGATCGTTTACTACTTCTACTCTGCGCTGAACCTGGGTGGGCCGCTGCGTCCGATGGCATACTCCGTTCCGACCGGTAACTTCGGCGATATCTTTGCCGGTTACATGGCCAAGAAAATGGGCTTGCCAATTGAGCAGCTGATCATCGCTACCAACAGCAACGATGTACTGCACCGGCTGATGAGCAGGAATCAGTACGAAGTACATCCGCTGCAGCACACCATTACACCGTCGATGGACATCGCCGTGTCCAGCAACTTTGAGCGTCTGCTGTTCGATCTGTACGACCGTGACGGTGCCAAACTGGCGGATCTGATGGCGCGCATGAACGCTAAAAAAGACGTGGTATCGCTGGACGAAGACAAGCTGGCCAAAGCCCGTGAGCAGTTCGACAGCTATGCGGTCAGCGAAGAAATGACGGTAGCCACTATGCAGGAAGTCTTCGCTGAAACCGGTTACCTGCTGGATCCGCACACCGCCATCGGCGTGAAAGCGGCGCGCGAATGCCGCCGTAATGCCCGCATCCCAATGATTACCCTGGGTACGGCACATCCGGTTAAGTTTGAAGAAGCGGTCTTACGTGCAGGCTTTGACATGCCCAAACTGCCGCATCATCTGGCTGATCTTATGGAACGGGAGGAGCGTGTTAACGTACTGCCGGCCGATCTGGACACCGTGCAACGCTTTATCGCAGCGAATACCTTCAAGGATTAATTCCTGCTAAGACAGCGTTAAAAACCACCTTCGGGTGGTTTTTTTATACCCGCCGTTCGCCTGGATATCCCGCGCTGGTCTGTTCTGTTTACGGCCTGCCCGGGAAAATTCCATGATCCGCGCTGATCCATTCTGCAAATGTGGCCGGAAATGTTACTCTTATGCGTCTTTAACGCTGTGAGTCTGTATGAATTACCTTGCCTGGCCGGATTACAAACAAGGCTGGATTTTCCGTCACCGGGAATTACCCGTTGCCAGCGAAGATCTGGAACATATTAAACCACTGACTGCCGTGGCAGCCTTGCAGTTCTGGCGTCAGAACATCAGTAAAGAAGCAACCCATGCCAGCCACTTTCTGGGGGATGACTGGCCCGCACGTAATGGTATCTGGGCAGAGCAGGGCGATTGGCAGACCTGCTGGGACAGTGACAGCCATGAGCTGCCGGAACTGATTGCTGCGCATTTAAGCTGGGATGACAACACCGTGGTGTATTTCTGCTATCACTCTGAACACATTGTGCAGACCGACTGGAAAACATTCCGCCGCTACTGGAAGAATTTTTTATTCTACGACGATGAGCCGTTTCTGTTGGGAAAAAAGCGTTCGCAGGTTGTGCAGTTTCATTCTGATGGCAGCTTCCATATCGGAACCAGACCAACGGATCGCGCCTGATACGCCACCTGTTATTTACCCTGATAAAAGGCCCGATTCATGGTCTGTCTTTATTGCCAATGCAGGTAATAATCGATGTCATTTAAATTGTCTTCTTCTGACCAGTGCTTGCACAGTCGGATGCTAATTCATAGACTGGTCAGATAACTGTTTCAGGAGAGCACCCATGAAAGGTGATGCAAAAGTAAATGAGTATCTTAATCAGATACTCGCTATCGAACTGACCTCTATTAACCAGTACTTTTTGCATGCCCGGATGTTTAAAAACTGGGGATTTTCTGAACTGGATGAAAAAGCGTATAAAAAATCCATCAAGGATATGAAGCAGGCCGATAAACTCATAGAACGTATTTTATTCCTAGAGGGATTGCCGAATCTGCAGAAACTGAATCGTTTGCGTATTGGTGAAAATACTGCCGAAATGCTGCAATGCGATCTGGACCAGATTACCGAGCAGCTGGACGTTCTGAAAGAAGCCATCGCTTATTGTGAGTCGGTTAAAGATTATGTCAGCCGCGAGCTGCTGGAAGATATTCAGGAATATGAAGAAGAGTATCTCGACTGGCTGGAAACCCAGCAATCGCTGATCGCTCAGGTTGGTATCGAAAACTATCAACAGTCCATGATGTAACAGGAGGCCAGATATGAAAGGTAACCCGCAGGTTATTGCCAAATTAAATGAATTACTGGCTGGTGAATTAAGTGCCATGGATCAGTATTTTATTCATTCCCGTATGTATGACGATTGGGGGCTGAAAAAACTCTTTGAACGGATTGATCATGAGTTTGAGGATGAAAAATCGCATGCCTCCAAGCTGATTGAACGCATTCTGTTTCTGGGCGGTGTTCCGGATATGGTCACCCGTATTCCGCTGAATATCGGCAAAGATGTACCGGCGATGCTGAAGAGTGATCTGGATCTGGAATACAAAGTGATTGTGGATCTGCGTGATGTCATGGCGCTGTGCGAACAGGTTCAGGACTATCAGACCCGTGAAATGTTGCAGGTACTGCTGGATGATACCGAAAACGACCACACTCACTGGCTGGAACAGCAATTAGGTCTGATCGACAAAATTGGCTTGCCAAATTATCTGCAGTCGCAGATGTCCTGATCGGAATACAGTGTTGCCTCAAAAAAGCTCCTCACGGGAGCTTTTTTGTTATGGTCCGGTCAAAGCGCGTCAGGCATTGTCATTCTCTTATTGTGCCGGTTTGTCCCCTGCTCCTGAAAAATCAGTATCCCCCTATAATAACGCGCTAAAAAGGTTGTACCTGTGTTCAGATTCCCCTGCGTTCTGTGGTTAAATGCCGCACGCATTTCTCTGTTGGTGGAGGTTGTTATGCCCCTCCGGGCATCGTTTTTCCTCATAGCTTGTGTTGCCCTGATCAGTTCCGGCTGCAGTGTCTGGCCTGGCCCGGAACATCGTGATCTGACGTTGGCGGATATTGAAAAATTGCTGGATCAGAAGATTCCGGTCGCGGAGCCTGCGCCGGTGGTCACCGCCTGCGCCGATGTTACCGCGCTGGAGGATACGTTGCGGCGTCAACGCTTGCAGCTGGTCCGTATCAGTAAGCAGCTGCAGTCATTGACGGCGGTTTCACCGACATTTTCGGCTGCGGAATGTCCGCCCCGGGAGGCGCCGGCAACCCTGATGGATGGCAAAACCATCATCGGCGCCAGTGAGTGGATTTACCTGTCTCCGCCGGGTCACCACTACCAGGCACGAATTGACAGTGGCGCTGCGACGTCTTCGCTGAGCGCCGTGAACGTGGAACGTTTTGAACGTAATGGTAAACGCTGGGTTCGCTTCTGGTTGCAGCATGATGATGAAGCTGAACCGATCGAAATTGAAGCGCCGCTGATACGCCATGTCCTGATCCGTCAGGCCTCCAGCGATGAGGTAGATCGGCGTCCCGTTGTATCGCTGACGGTTAATCTCGGGAGTGCGCTGCAACAGGATACCGAATTCACGCTCACCGACCGTTCGCAAATGACATACCCGATTCTGTTAGGGCGTGAATTTTTGCGTGATGTTACCCTGATTGATGTCGGACGCCGTTTCCTGCACGCTAAGTTTGTTCCGGACACTGTACCGGTCAATTTACCTGCGGCCGTGACGGAAAAAACGTCGGCAGAAAAAACTCAGCGTCCCGTGACAGCGACAACCACAACGGCGGATACTGAGCGTCTGAAAAACAATAAACCTGCCGGGCAGAACACTGAGGCCACCACGGATGATGCAACGTCTGTATCTGACATTGCTGATGAAACGGCGGTCGATGCTCAACCGGCTCCTGCTTCCTTGCCGTCAACGACCCCCTAATTTATGAATATTGGTCCATTTTCATTTACCCGCATTCCGTTCTTTCTGCTGGTCGGATTTTTACTGGTGATTGGCATCGTGCTGACACTGCACCGCCATTGGATGTATGAAGTTCCGCTGGTATACGGTGAAACCCAGACCATCTGGTCGGTAGAGGCTAAAGTCGAATTCAATGCCCATGGCGGGCCGGTGAAAGTCTCGATGGCGCGCCCATCCGCTCAGGATGGCTTTACCGTGTTAAAAGAAGCCGGAGCCTCGCCCGGTTATGGCCTGAATTTTATGGACGGCAACGAGCCGCGGGCAGAGTGGACGGTTCGCGGAGCTAAAGGAAAACAGGAATTGTTTTACCGCGCTGAGATTCTGGTCAGCCAGATGCAGTCCGGTGCCGATCTCCCACCGCCATCCATTCAACCGGTGAGTTGGCCTGAGCCATACGCCAGTGCGGTGAATGAAGTTCTGGCCGGTGCTTATGCAACATCAGCTGATAATTACAGCCTGACACGGGAATTGCTGAAGCGCTTTCAGGAAGATGAAACGGCGCAGCACATCGAATTACTGCGCACCCATTATGCTGATCAGTTGCCGGAGCTGTGGGTCGACATGCTGCATAAGGCCCGGGTTCCGGCTTCGGTGGTTTACGGTCTGAATTTACAGGATGGCCGGCGTCGTCAGAATCTGACACCGTTACTGCGTGTCTGGAACGGTAATGACAGTGAAATATTCGAGCTGCCGGGAGAGGAAAGTAATGCTTCGCTTCTGCTCGCTGCTGATGCGCCTTTATTGTTGTGGGAGCAACGCGGAGCTCCTGTTCTTGATGTCACAGGTGGAACAGATTCAAGCATTCGTTTCTCAATGCTTAAGCGAGAAGAATCAACCTATGCCAATATTGCTGAAAATCTGTCCAGTCAGCATGATTTCCTGAATTTTTCCATTCACAGTTTGCCGGTGGAAGAACAGGCAATGTTTAAAACCATTCTGCTGATTCCTATCGGAGCGCTGATTGTCTGTATCTTGCGAATTATTATCGGTATTCGCACATCAGGTACTTTTATGCCGGTATTAATTGCGCTGGCATTTATTCAGACATCGCTGGTGACCGGGCTGATAGGCTTTTTACTGGTGGTCGCAACCGGGTTGTTTATCCGCAGTTACTTATCGCGTCTGAATTTACTGTTGGTGGCGCGGATCACGGCGGTGATTATTACCGTTATTGCAATCATCAGTATTTTCAGTGTGCTGTCTTATAAAGTCGGTCTTACCGAAGGATTAAAAATTACCTTCTTCCCAATGATTATTTTGTCCTGGACGATCGAACGCATGTCGATTCTGTGGGAAGAAGAGGGGGGGCGTGAGGTAATGGTGCAGGGTGGCGGCAGCTTACTGACCGCTGTGCTCGCTTACTGGGCAATGAGCGATCCCTGGGTCCGTCATCTGACGTTCAACTTTATCGGTATTCAGTTTATTGTGCTGGCGCTGGTATTGCTGATTGGCTCATACACCGGCTACCGACTGCTGGAACTGAAACGCTTCAAAGCGTTCGGGAGCTGACGTGTTTACCTTTCCATGGCGTCTTGAACGGCGCGGAATTCTGGGTATGAACCGGCGAAATATCAGTTATATCAGCCGCTATAATCCGCGCCGTTTATATCCTCTTGTCGATAATAAACTGAAGACAAAACTGTTGGCGCAAAAGGCGGGTATAACCACTCCCGCGTTGATTGGTACGGTTCAGAATCAGCATGATGTTTCGTTGCTTGCTGATCTGTTGCGAGATGTGCCGGGGTTTGCCATTAAGCCGGCCAAAGGCAGTGGTGGCAAAGGAATTCTGGTACTGAGCCGTCACGATGATGAGCAGTACATAAAAAACAGCGGAGCGCTGGTGACACTGGCTGAATTACAGCGCCATGTGTCGAATATATTGTCGGGGCTTTACAGTCTGGGTGGCAGCCCGGATATTGCCATCATTGAAGAGCTTATTGAGTTTGATCAGCAGTTGGGTGGGTATTCGTTTGAAGGTGTGCCGGATATCCGCGTGATTGTATGCCGCGGTTATCCGGTAATGGCTATGATGCGCCTGTCCACACGTAATTCTGACGGTAAAGCAAATTTGCATCAGGGGGCGGTTGGTGTCGGGTTGGATATTGCTACCGGCAGACCATTAAAAGCGGTTCAGAATGGCCTGAGCGTTGAGCGTCATCCGGATACTGGCCGCGAATTATCCGAGCTGGTCATTCCGCAGTGGGGGCAGCTGCTGGAGTTGGCCGCACGTTGCTATGAAGAAAGTGGCCTGGGTTATCTGGGCACGGATATGGTGCTCGATCGTCGCTACGGTCCGATGTTGCTGGAATTAAATGCCCGTCCGGGACTCACGATTCAGGTTGCGAATGGATGCGGACTGTTACCGCGTCTGAAAATTATTGATGCCTTGAGCGATGCTGATGTTGCCCGTCCCGCCGCTGAGCGGGTAGCGCTCAGTCGTCAGTGGTTTGCCGCACAGCCGGAGCTGAAAACCGGCGCATAGTGCATTTCTGAATACATTCTGTCCGGTGTTGTCAGGCTTGGGTGTAACCTTTTTCCAGAAATGTTCAGCCGAAACAGGCCTGTTCAATGCGTGCTAACAGGCCCTGACCAATACAAACGGCCAATCAATATTAAAGCGTGTATGCGCGTTATATTGATTGGTCGGATGACGACACAATTATTCGAGCAGTCCGTCGAGGCCGGATTCCAGTGAACTGGTTTTATCAAGATCATTGAATGCGCGGGCCGTATCCAGACCAATGGCTTCCGCAGCAGATGCGGGAAACTGTTCAATAATCTGCTCGTCACTCCAGTCTTTTTTGTGCGCATCGTTCAGGTATTTGGCAATGTAGATCACACCGGCCAGTTTGGAATAGGGCTGATCGGTTTCAGCATAATCCTGCTGCAGGATCGCCTGTTGCATCTCTTCCGGAAACTTCCAGCGCTTCGCCAGTTCGGCACCGACGTCCGCGTAGTTGAAACCCAGTAAGCTGTTTTCCAGTGAATGACGCTTTCCGCCCATGGCCACTGCGTTATCAATGCTCTTGATTTTTTCAGCAATTACCATATGCATCAGCAGTATGCCGATGGAATGCAGCATGCCGCAGGTAAATGCTGTTTCGCGGTCGCAATCCTTCACATAAGCGGCAATCCACTTGGATAATGCACCAACAGCGAAGGAGTCATGCCAGAACTGGCGCTGGTCAAATCCTTCCGGAGCCTTGAATGCACTTGTCACTCCGGATGCAAGCACCATCGTGCGTAATGTATTAAAGCCGAGCAGCATAATGGCATCGTGCGGGTTCGAGACGGTTCTGGATACGCCATAATGGGCAGAATTGGCCAGGCGAAGAACCTTCGCGGTGAGAGCCTGATCCAGGGCCACTTTATTGCTGATATTATCAACGTTAACGTCTTCGTCCTGGAAACTTTCAATTAACTCCTGCACAACACGCGGAATATGCGGCAGTGTCTGGGATTCAGCGAAAATGTTAGCCATGCTCATAGTTATACTTCCTTTGGGTTTCACTGAGATAAAGCATAGGCGATGAATGCGGAACGGGTAATCCGGGAAGGTTCTTTATTGTAATTTTGTGAATCTGTCCCGGCGGGAGAATAGTGCTGTATCGAGACAGAAAAAATGTCGCATAAAAGGCGAAAAGCGCCAATAAATCCACATACAGCAACGCTAAGTCTTTGATATTATTGGACGACTCGGGAGAATATTTATGCAGCAACGAATCGGCTTTATTGGCATGGGACTGATGGGCGTACCTATGAGTCTGCGTCTTTTGGCAGCGGGGTACTCCGTCCGTGTCTGGAACCGCAATCCCGGCAAAACAGCCGCCGCGCGTCAGGCGGGAGCCCGTGTTGCTGATTCCGTGGCGCAGTTGGTTAAAGACAGTGATGTCATCATGCTTTGTGTGACCGACACCGCAGCGGTTGAGGCGCTTGTTTTTGCCGATGACGGCATTGCTGCGCATGCCCGCGCAGGACAGATACTGATTGATTTTTCCAGCATTGAACCAGCAGCAACGCGGCGGATGGCTGAGCGTTTGCAGTCAGCTTGCGGCATGCACTGGATCGATGCTCCGGTTTCCGGTGGTGTGGCCGGTGCAGAGCAGGGCACGCTGGCGGTTATGGCTGGCGGAGATAAAGAACTCATTGATTCTGTTCGCCCCATTCTGGCATCACTGTCGCAACGGGTTACCCATATGGGGCCGGTGGGGGCTGGTCAGGTAACCAAAATCTGTAACCAGATGCTGGTAAGCTGCAATGTACTGGTCATGGCTGAAGTCATGGCTCTGGCGGAAAAAGCCGGTGTTGATGCCGCGCAGATTCCGGCTGCTTTGAAAGGTGGATTTGCGGATTCTGTGCCTTTGCAACTGACCGGGTCGCGTATGGCCGGGCGTGATTTTGACCCTGTTAAGTGGCATGTAAAAACGCTGCTGAAAGACCTGGATATGGCCAATGATCTGGCCAGAATAATGAAAAGTGCCATCCCAATGGCCGGATTGGGTGCAGAGCTGATGCGTCTGCACGCAAGCCAGGGTAATGCAGAAAAGGATCCCTGCACTCTGGTCACTATGTATACGGAGAAACAAGGGTGAAACTCACCGCAAACCTGTCCCTGATGTACACTGAGCTGCCTTTTTTGCAGCGTTTTGCGGCAGCGCATAATGATGGTTTTGGAGCGGTAGAAATCCAGTTCCCTTACGACACTCCGATAGAAAAGATTCAGCGGGCGCTGGTTGATAATGATCTGCGCTGCGTACTGATTAATGTTCCGGCCGGTGATTTAATGGACGGCGGTGAAGGACTGGCGGCTGTGCCGGGAAAGACCGCTGAATATGCCGCCGCAATGGTCGAGTGTCTGTACTATGCGCGGGCGTTAAAAGTCTCCTGTGTGAATGTACTGCCAGGGCGTTGCAATGATGAGAATAAACGCATTTTTTACCTTGATACATTTAAAAAGAATTTACTGAAAACCGCGGAAAGCCTGGCACCTTTTGGTATTACCACTACCTTTGAGGCGATTAATACCCGCGATATGCCGGGGTTTTTAATTTCAACCGGCCAGCAGATGCTGGATATTATTGCCGAGCTGAACCATCCGGCTATTAAGGCGCAGTTTGATATTTATCACATGGCACTTATGGGCCATAACATCTGCGATTTTATAAACCTGCACGCGGCTCAGATTGGTCACATTCAGTTCGCCGATATACCGAAACGCGGTGAGCCTGGCAGTGGCACGCTGGATTTTCCGGCCATCTTCCGCTGTATTGAAACGTCCGGCTATAAAGGTTGGGTCGGCGCGGAATACAGACCAACGCGGGCAACATCGATGACGATGCAATGGAAGCGCGATCTGGCGGTTAATGTCGCCCTTTGTTCCTGATCAGCGGAACATATCCAGCTGAGAACCGTCATCTTTGCGTGGTCCTGACTGCGCATTGGCGGTTTTTTCAGCGGGTGTTTTTTCTTTCAGGCTTTCATTCTTTACGTCGCCCTGGTCCGCAAACAGACGCTTTGTCTGACCCATAGCAGATTCATCAGTATTTTCCGCCTGTTCCGTGACGCTCTTGCTCTCAGAGGTCGGCACGGTTGCTGCTCTCATTCCGCTTTCATCCGCTTGCTCAGTTTCAGATTGCGGTGTGATCGTTTGCAACAGATGGGTTTCTTCTGCCGGACTGGTATTTACTGCGGCGTTAAACAGATCAGGCTGTTGTATTGAGATTTCTTCTTCAGCGACAACGGGCGTTGCCTGTTTTGCGCTGAGCACTTTAAGACGGCGCTTTTCACACAGATTAACGACCAGTTGCTTCTGGAAGGTGGTGAACTGATTCCAGTAAAGGCGCTCGTCTCGACTGCGGAAGCAGCCTTTGCAGTAGCCGCGGTTATTCAGTTCGCAGATACGGCGACAGGGGCTGGGAATATCAAAAAATTCGCCTTGATCGATCATGGCCGTCAACGTCAGCAGATAATCGCTTAAGATTAACAGGTTCTGGCGCACAGGAAACCGTTCAGCGTGCCAGACATGGCTATCGGAATCCGATATTGCGGGCAAACGTAATGGCAGACCAGAAATGAAACAGCCCACAGACACCGGAGTGAATGTGGGCTGCCAGAAGATGCTCAGTCTGATCCGGAGATCAGACCAGGCTGAAAAGCTTACAGAGGAGTTACGTTTTCCGCCTGTGGGCCTTTCTGACCAGTAGTAACTTCCATAGTTACTTTCTGGCCTTCTTGCAGAGTCTTACGACCACCGCCGTTGATAGCACTGAAATGTACGAATACATCTTTGCCAGATTCCTGCTCGATGAAGCCGAAACCTTTTTCGTCATTGAACCACTTGACGGTGCCTTGAACTAAATTTGCCATGCTTTATTTCCTGAGTAATGCGCCAATCAACGATCGGCCTTGCTATATCTTCTGGCATTTTCATCGATACTGGCCGGCGAACCGGGAAGACAATCAATAAATGCCGCTATCGACCAGTATCCTGCATATCTTACGAATATGGAGCACTCGCCAACACACCTGCACACCTGCACAGGCACATTTATAGTATCTTACTTATTCCGGCTTACCAAGCCTTAGCAAGGCAGTTTGGCAACTATTTGCAGCATGTCTGCTGTTACAGGCGTTCACGACTAAACTTCTGCACCCAAAATGACAGCAAAGCCCGGTTGATCAGCCTTTTCACTGGCCTGATGACGACCATACGCAACGATTTTTCTAGGGCCGGGGTGACGCCCGACACCGGCAGTCGTCACTGAAGAAGCGGCAACCGCTGTTGTTGGATGGTGTGCAGCGTCATCGTCCGGAGTATGCCGACCAGCTCCGTCTGGTCGTGTCTTGCCGTTGCCGTGCAGGTGTGGCTAAAGGTAGCAACTCCGCTACCAGCCCTGTGCCATAGAAGGTGCCGCCGTTCAGAAATTATGCGCGTCCGTGCGTTTCTCGATCAGTTCGATCTTATAACCATCCGGATCTTCAACAAAGGCAATCACGGTGGTGCCGCCTTTAACCGGGCCGGCTTCGCGCACAATCTTGCCGCCATGGTTGCGGATACGTTCGCAGGCATTGGCGGCGTTGTCGACCTCGATGGCGATATGGCCGTAAGCGCTGCCCAGTTCGTATTCGCGGGTGCCCCAGTTATAGGTCAGCTCCAGCACAGCGCCTTCGCTTTCCGGCTGGTAACCGATAAACGCCAGGGTGTACTGGTACTCTTCATTGTCGTGCTTGCGCAGCAGGGTCATGCCAAGCACTTTGGTGTAAAACTCAATGGCGCGGTCCATATCGCCGACGCGCAGCATGGTGTGCAGCAGTCGCATAGTTTGCTCCTAATCGGATGTTTTCTGTTTAAATTCGCACAGGTCTTCGATGATGCAGGCGCCGCATTTCGGTTTGCGTGCCACGCAGACATAACGGCCATGCAGGATCAGCCAGTGGTGGGCGTCGAGCTGAAATTCTTTCGGCACAACACGCATAAGGCGTTGTTCCACTTCATCAACATTTTTACCTGGCGCAATGTTTGTGCGGTTAGAGACGCGGAAAATATGGGTATCGACCGCAATGGTCGGTTGCCCAAAGGCGGTATTCAGCACGACGTTGGCGGTTTTACGTCCGACGCCGGGCAAGGCTTCCAGGGCTTCACGGGTTTGCGGCACTTCGCCGCCGTGCTGTTCAAGCAGAATCCCGCACAGCCTGATGACGTTTTTGGCTTTACTGTTAAACAGACCGATGGTTTTGATGTACTGCTTTAAACCCTCTTCGCCCAGCGCGAGGATGCTTTCCGGGGTATTGGCTACCGGATAAAGCTTGCGTGTGGCTTTATTAACGCTGACATCGGTGGCCTGAGCTGAAAGCAGCACGGCAATCAGCAGCTCGAATGGGGTGCTGTATTCCAGTTCGGTTTCCGGATGTGGGTTTTCGGCCTTCAGACGGGAGAATATTTCAATACGCTTTTCTTTATTCATGCGGATTACAGGCTGCCAGAATCAGCGCGTATCATACCGCTGATCCTGCTCTATTTCGCCTGTTCCACCCGGTTACGGCCATTTTCTTTGGCTTTGTACAGCGCGTTGTCGGCGCGCTTCATAACGTCTTCAATGGTTTCACCACGGTTACGCCGTGCAACACCAAAGCTCATGGTGATCGTCAGCATGTTACGGCGGTTGTTCTGACCACGCTTTTTTTGCCCCTGACGCTGGTTGTCAGGTCGTTGCTGACGGTTGCGGACAGCCAGTGGATAGCTGGCGATGCGCTCGCGGGTTGCCTCGATAAAAGGCAGGCATTCACTCAGTCCGGATGACGGAAAGATCAGTGTGAATTCTTCGCCCCCGTAACGGTAAGCACGTCCGCCACCACGGGTTTTGTTCAGTTGTGCGGCGACCAGACGCAGCACTTCGTCGCCGACATCATGGCCATGGGTATCGTTGAATTGTTTGAAGTGATCGATATCCGCCATCACCAGCAAATAGTGCCCATGACGATGTTTCAGGTCATTCATCAGTGCCCGCCGACCGGGCAGGCCGGTGAGTTCGTCAATAAAGGCCAGATGGTGGTTGTTGATCAGCAGGGTGGCGAATAACAAAAGCAGTGAAACAATGCTGACCAGCACCGAAATCTGGCTCGCATCCAGCCGGTAAAACAACCCACCGTGCAGCAGCAACACCGCCAGCAGTGCCAGCACGGTTTCGCTCTGGCGTGGCAGGCGGTTAACCATCAGCGCGGCGCCCAGGGTAAAGCTGATCCAGGCGGGAAGAGGCAACAGGCCTGCACTGGCCTGTTCGCGGAAGCTTGCCGTCCAGGCAATGCTGGCGCTGTAGCCATCGCTGATGCTCAGCGCTGCCAGCGCCAGAAACTGCAGGCCGAGAATGACAGGGAATATCAGGCCGCCAACCGATAGCGGTCGCCGTTCCGGCAGGTAGCGGATACCGGCTGCATTGAGTGGCCAGAGCAAACACAGCCAGAAGAACAACCAGTAGGCGTCTGCATCACTCAGCTGAACCTGCAAGCGCTGCTGTATCAGTGCGTAGGTTGCCAGCGTCAGAAGGGTCATCTGGCCGATGCGGCCCTGATTAAACAGCTGCGCCAGTAATAACAGCAGCATACCCAGACCGTAGGGCAGTAACTGCAACAGGAATCCGTACTCGGCATACCAGCGTGGCATAAAAGGAAGGCACAGCCAGGCGCTGAGGATAGCCATCAGTGGCAAGGCTGCCGGGCGGAGAGCGGTGATGTAAGGCACAATCCATCTCAGAGTCGTTGATATCAGGGCGTATTTCATGGGTGTTGGCAGACACTGCTATCACTATAGACCGCCGATGTTCATGCGGCTCAGGCAGATCAACCGGACAGGCCGAGAATGCAGGGCACAGTGGTGCAGTAACTCTGGTGGCGGCTGAACATGGCGGATTTTTCAGATGAAGGCGGCGGAACCCTCGGATATACTTCGCGGCCTATCAATAAAGCGGCTTCTGCCGTTTTCAGGACGGCAGCTCTGCTCAGTCAGCAGCCAGTGCATAACGGATTACCGCCCCGGTAAAGGGTATTTCTAAGGACTACATCATGATCAGCCTACGTCTGGCGCTTGTTGCCATTATTTCCTCTGTTTTTATGCTTGTCGGGTGCAGCGATAATGATACCGGCAGCCCGTCAGCCAGTTCTGCTCCGGCGGTCAGTGAGCCGCTGCGCGATCAGGCTGGCGAAGCCCGTCCGGCAGAATCGGTCGCACTCGCAGAGGCAAAAGCCCCGGCAGAGGCAAAGACATCAGGCGAGTCACTGACAACGGCTGAATTGTACGCCGGTGTACCGCTGCAGGTGGCGGATATCAGTGAGCAGAATTACGACGATGGCAGCGCGATTGGCGTCACTTTTTCGGTGCCGCTGGATGGCAGCAAAAATTTTCAGGGGTATTTACTGGTTGAACGCGAACTGGAAAACAGCAAGCGCGAGCCGGTCAGTGGCGGCTGGATTTTATCGGACGATGGCCGCACTGCGTATTTTGAGCGTGTTGAGCCCGATAACCGTTACTGGGTTACCATCGATGCCGGTATCCGCGCCATTAATGGTGAAACCCTGCACAAACCCAGTCGTGGTGATATTCAGTTCGGTTCTCTGAGTGCCAGCCTGGCTTTTGCCAGTAATGGCCATTTCTTACCATTCAATCTGCATACCGGTCTGCCGCTGTATGCCTTAAACGTCAGCGAAGCCAATGTGGCTTTTCACCGGGTGAATGCTGATCAGCTGGTGCGTTTGCTTAACTGGAAAAACCGTGGCCAGAGCGAAAGCTATTACCGTTTGGATGAGTTGCCACAGTTCACCGAGTTGGTTCACGAAGGCCGCTTTACTTTACCGGCTGAGCGCAACAAACGCCGCCAGATTAATTTACCGCTGCAGGATATTCCGGCGCTGCGTGAACCGGGTGTCTATCTGGCGGTAATGGCGCGTCCCGGTCAGTACGATAACCAACTCGCTGTAACCTATTTTATGGTGACCGATATCGGCGTACATATCCGCAATTACGGCAATGGCTTTGATGTCTATCTGAATACTCTGGGCAGCCCGGAACCGGTCGAAGGTGCGCAGGTTCAGCTGTTAAACAGCAATGGCAGTGTTGCCTTTGAGGCAACCAGCAGCGCAGCAGGACGCGTCAGCGTGCGCCGTAAAACAGAGTACGGTCAGGTGCTGGTGGTACGAAAAAATGAATCCGTCAGTCTGGTGAATTTAAATACTCCGGCGCTGGATTTATCCGATTTCCGTCTGGCCGACCGTCCGTACAGCAGTGCCGAACTCTTTATTTATGCGCCGCGTGATATTTACCGTGGCGGTGAGACGGCAACCTTCAGTGCGTTATTGCGTGATGACGATGGCAAAGCCGTTAATTCACGGCCATTAAAAGGCCGCATCATTCGCCCGGATGGTCAGAAAGTGAAAGACATTAACTGGCAGCCAGCAGCCGGTGGCTATTATCAGTATGACTATCCGTTAGCTGCCGATGCCCAGACCGGTAACTGGCGCTTAGAAGTTGAAGGCGTGAGTAAAAACCGCGTGGTGTATTCGTTTAAAGTCGAAGACTTTATGCCTGAGCGTCTGAAGCTGACGTTTAATCCCGGAGACAATACCCCCCGCTATTTTAATCCCCGTGAGCCTCTGAATATTCCGCTGCTGGGCGAATATCTCTACGGGGCTCCGGCGGCGGGTAACCGTTTTGATGCCAGCATCCGTGTATCGCCCCTGGCGCATCCGTTTGAACAATGGCCGGATTTCCATTTTGGCAATGTGCGTGAAACCGACTGGAATCAGCAGTTTATTGAGAACGGTGCGGTTCTGGATCAAAACGGTAAGCTGACACTGACAATGGACTCCCGCTGGAGTGAGGCTAAATCGCCGCTGGCGGTTACCGTTACCGGCAGTCTGTTTGAATCCGGTGGCCGCCCGGTAGTGCGCCGCCATGTGGCCCGCGTATTGCCAGGCAACGAGCTGGTTGGTATCCGTCCGTTGTTTGGTGACCGCGCAGCCCACAACTCTCAGGCCGAATTTGAACTGGTTAAAACCAACGCTAGGGGTGAAAAACTGGCAGCCGATCATCTGCAGGTACGGTTAATAAATCAGAATCGCCGTTACCACTGGCGTTATTCCAGCAACCGCGGCTGGTATGTGGAAACCAGCGAGCGTGAATTTAATGAACTGACCCTGACGCGCAGCATCCGTGCCGGTCATACCGAAAAACTGGCGCTACCGGTCAGCTTCGGTCGTTATCGTCTGGAAATTACCGATAAAAGCACCGGTTTAATCAGCAGCATGACCTTTGATGCCGGTGAAGACTGGTATTGGTACTGGGAAGATGCTCAGGATGCCGAGCAGGGCGCACGCCCGGATAAAGTCGTACTGGCACTGGATAAAGCCGCCTACGCCGCAGGCGATGTGGCTCAACTGAAAGTTGTACCGCCGGCAGCGGGTGAAACCCTGGTACTGGTTGAAACGAATCAGCTGTTATGGAGTGCGCGGATAACCACACCGGCTGAAGGTGCCACGCTGAATATTCCGGTGGACGAGTCCTGGAACCGCCACGACATTTATATCAGCGCACTGCATTTACAACCGGCCGATAACAAACAGCGCATTACCCCGACCCGTTCAGTGGGACTGATGCACCTGAAACTGGACCGTGAACCGCGTCGTCTGAACATTGCCCTTGATGCGCCGCAAAAATGGACGCCGAATCAGCGTGTTGTCACCGAAGTGAAGATCACGGACAGCCATGGTGCAGCGGTCAACCATGCCTGGGTAACCCTGGCGGCGGTGGATGTGGGCGTGTTGTCGATCACCGATTTTAAAACCCCGGATGCCTTTGCCTGGTTCTTCAGTCCGCGCCGTTATCTGGTCGATATGTACGACATGTACAGCCATTTAATTGGCCTGAATAACAACCGCATAGCGACTCAGCGCTTTGGGGGCGATGCGCCGGAATTAAGCCGTGGTGGTAAAAAAGCGCGCGCCGAAGTGCAGATCGTATCGCTGTTTTCCGGTCAGGTAGCGGTGAACAACGGCGTCGCCCGCATTCCGCTGCAATTACCCGATTTTAATGGTCGTCTGCGGTTAATGGCGCTGGCCTTTGATGACGAACGCTTCGGCAGTCTGGAGCAGGAAGTGACCATTGCTGCGCCGGTAGTCACGCAATTGTCGTTGCCGCGTTTTGTCGCCGTCGGCGATGAAACCAGTGTGGCGCTGGACGTTACCAATTTAAGTGGCGAGCAGCAGGTATTAAATCTGCAATTCAGCCTCAGTGGTCCGGCCGTCGTGCGTGATAACACACCATTAACCCAGCAGCTGACGCTGGCCGATGGCGAAAAGCACACCCTGTTATTGCCATTACGCGCCGAGTTTCCGGAAGGGCAGATTGACATCGGTCTGCAGTTAACCGGTGCCGGTGATTACTCACTGACCCAGAGCTGGAAACTCAACAGCCGTGCCGCCCATCCGGCGCTGACCAAAAAGAAACAGATGGTACTGCAGCCGGGCGAGCGTCTGGTGCTGGATGGCAGCGAGATGGCTGGCTGGATTCCGCAGTCGCTGGAAGCACTGATCAGTGTGAATAACCGCGTGAATTTAAACCCGCGCAGCCAGCTCGAATATCTGCTGCGCTATCCGTATGGCTGCCTGGAGCAATCGTTAAGCTCCACCTATCCGTGGATTTATGCAACGCCGGACCAGCTGTCGGATTTAGGCCTGAAAAACAGTACCGGCCGTCAGCGCGAAAGCGCGCTGGACAGCGGCATGGATCGCATTGTTAAGCGCCAGATGAATCATGGCGGCTATGGCTTATGGTCAAACCATGATGATGATGAGCAACACTGGCTGACCGCCTATGCCGGTGATTTCCTCACCGATGCACAGGATGAAGGTGTGCGTGTTGATGCCGATGTGCTGCGTAAAACCCTGAGCCGTCTGCAGGAATATCTGCGGGGTCGCGGTAATTTCAGTGAGCGCTGGAATGATCGTCCGGAGCTTTACCGTCAGATTTATCAGAGCTATGCCGCTTATGTACTGGCACGGCATAAAAAAGCATCGCTGAGTGATATCCGCCGTCTGGCGGGTGAGGCGCGTCTGGATTTACCGGCCCTGCCATTACTGCATCTGGCACTGGCGGCGAAATTACAGGGTGATGAGCCGTTGTCCGAACAATTAATGGAAAAACTGAAAACCGTACAGCGTGAAGAACACTATTACCTCGGTGATTACGGCTCACGCGTGCGTGATACCGCACAGGTCGTGCGCCTGTTGCTGCAATACCGCCAGCAGCAGAGTTTTGCGCTCAGCCGTGCCGAAGCGCTGGCGCGTATGCTGGAACGCCGTACCTATCTGAGCACCCAGGAACGTAATGCCGTCTTTATGGCGGCGGTGCAGCTGGATCGTGTGCCGGGTGATGAATGGCGTGGCGAACTGAGCATGGGCAGCGTATTAAAAACCCTGCAGCAGGCCGGTGAATTTAATCTGCTGGAAAGCGGCAGCAGCCTGCGTGATGGCATCACCCTGAGCAATACCAGCAGCGATCCGTTATTCGCCACGCTGATGTATCAGGGCCACAGCAAACTGGCCCCACCGGCAGAAAGTAATGGTGTGAGTATTCAGCGCCGTTATTTCACCACCGACGGACAGGCGATTATTCCGGATGACGGTGCGCTGCGCATGAACGTCGGTGATCTGATGCTGGTACAGCTGGAAGTAAAAGCCGATAAACGCCGTCCGGATTTATTGCTGGTGGATTTATTGCCAGCGGGTCTGGAGCTGGAAAATCAGAACTTAAGCGCATCGATCAAACTGGATGAAATCAACATTGATACCCAGCCAGTGGCCGAATGGCAGCGCCGTTCGCGTATTTCTCATCAGGAATACCGCGACGACCGCTATGTCGCCGCCATTGATGCTAATTCGTACAGCACCACCCGGGTATTTTATCTGGTGCGCGCGGTAACGCCGGGAAATTATCAGGTGCCGGTGCCGCTGGTCGAAGATATGTACGATCCGGAAATCCGTGCGCTGGGAGCCACGCCGGATATTCTGTTTGTTACCCAGCCCTGACTCTCTGAGGTTGAACGTGCAGGTCAGACGAGTCCTCTGAGTGAGTCATCTATCCGCCAACCGTGCCGCGTTAAAGGCGGCACGGTTTTTCCGCCAGCCACAAGCCAGAACAACACGATATCTGCTGTGGCTGGCAGTTTTTGCCTGCTGTTAAACAGTGCCGATTGGTTATGGCCACTGGCCGTACCCGATCCGCAACGCCAGACGGCGAACGCGCAAAACGATTTTGCCCAGCTGGTGGTTGATCGCCATGAGCGGCCACTACGGGCCTTTGCCGACAGCAATGGCGTCTGGCGTTATCCGGTAGAGCTGAGCGACGTATCGCCTTTTTATAAAGAGGCATTACTGAATTACGAAGACCGCTGGTTTTATTATCACCCCGGAATCAATCCTTTCGCGTTGCTGCGTGCTGCCTGGCAAAACTGGCGCTGCGGTTGTGTGGTATCCGGTGGCTCGACCATTTCTATGCAGGTGGCGCGGCGTTTTCACCCGCATTCCCGTTCCGTCGGCGGCAAGCTGGAACAGGCACTGCGGGCATTGCAGCTGGAATGGCATTACAGCAAAGACGAAATATTCACCCTCTATTTAAATTACGCGCCCATGGGGGGTGTGATTGAAGGCGTGGGGGCGGCCAGTCGTCTGTATCTGGATAAACCGGCGCTGGATTTATCGCTGGCCGAAGCTGCGTTAATGGCCGTATTGCCGCAGGCACCGTCGCGTTTACGTCCTGACCGTTATCCGCAGCGGGCGTTACGTGCGCGAAACAAAGTGCTGCAGCGCATGCTGGAATTCGGGGTGATCAGCCAGCGCGATTATCAGCAGGCACTGCTGGAACCTGTGCTGGCCTATCAGCCGTATACGCCGCAGCTGACTCCTCTGCTGGCGCGGGAATTACGGCGGCAAAATGCCGATAAAAGCCTGATTAAAACCACGCTGGATGCCGACCTTCAGTACGGGATTGAAGATTATCTGGCTCAGGAAATTCAGCGCTTCCCGCCCAGTCATTCCGCCGCCATTCTGGTGCTGGATAATGCCACTCACGAGGTGCGCGCCTATGCCGGTTCAGCCGATTTTGCGGATGATTCGCGCTTTGGCCATGTCGATATGGTGCAGGCGCAGCGCTCACCGGGTTCCACCTTAAAGCCATTTATTTATGGTCTGGCGATAGAAGACGGGCTGATTCACTCCGCCAGTTTATTGCGCGATGTGCCGCGTTATTTTACCGATTATCAGCCGGAAAACTTTACCCGCCATTTCTCCGGCCCGGTATCGGCTACCGAGGCGTTACGGCAGTCGCTAAATCTGCCGGTGGTGCAGGTGCTGGAAGCGGTTACTCCGCAGCGCTTTGCCGCCGCTCTTGCCAATGCCGGAGCACGCTACCGTATTCCCGGCGACGGTAAACCCAATCTGAGTATGGCGCTGGGGGGGGGCGGATTATCGTTGGCGCAGCTGGTGCAATTGTATTCGGCGCTGGCGAATGGCGGTCAGGTCTGGCCGCTGCGTTATCTGAGGGAAGAATCACACTCCGTCGCAGGCTCGCGCTGGTTGTTTTCCGCAGACACCGCCTGGGTGCTGAACGATATGCTGCGCAGTCCGCGTCCGGACCGTGCGCGCAGTGATGCCCTGCAGGGTAACGACCGCAGCATCGCCTGGAAACCGGCACCAGTTATGGCTTCCGTGATGCCTGGGCCGTGGGGGTGACACCGGCGTATACCATTGGCGTGTGGTTTGGCCGCCCGGACGGTACGCCATCGCCCGGACATTACGGCGCGCTCAGTGCGCTGCCGGTGCTGTTCCAGTTATTTGATCGTATTGAACGTAAGCCCGGGGTTCTGCCGCAGCCGGAGCAGGTTCGTCAGGAAACCATTTGCTGGCCACTGGGGAACCGCGCCGCAGAGACCCCCGCCGATCACTGCTTTCAGACCCATCAGGCCTGGCTGGTTCGGCGTCAGCTGCCGCCGACCTTGCGTGATGAGCGCAGCGATGGTTTATGGCGCAATCCGTTAACCTACTGGACCAGTGAGCGCGGCCTTCTGGTCGATGGCCGTTGCAATGTGCCTGCCCGAACAGCGCATCAGCTGGCACTCTGGCCGCGATCACTGGAACCCTGGCTGCCTGCCAGACAGCGCTTGCGTAACCGCTTACCTGCCGTTGATCCGCGTTGCCATGAACCTCCGGTGCTGGCGCTCGAACCCCTGCAGATTACCGGTATTCAGGATGGCCTCATTCTGCGCTCCAGCCGAACCCATGCCGGAGGCAGTGCGACGCTGCCGGAAATCTCGCTGCATGCTCAGGGTGGGCTGGGCGAGCGCGACTGGTACGTGAACGGTCTGCACATTGGCCGTACCGGCGAAGCCGAAGTTCTGACCCATCGGTTTTTTGACACCGGTGAACAGGAAGTAGTCGTTATGGATACACAAGGAGAATTGGACAGGCGTACGGTTACGGTTTACTGATGACGTCGGGAAGGGTGAAATTCCCCGCCCGTTACACTTGTCAGGTCAACATTTTCATATTGTCCCGAATGGCCCCGGCGCGTCACACGGATGTCATAAATAAGCTTTTTTCCGTAGAACAAAAACGGCATGCTGCAGACTTACCAGCGCAAGGTCAGGGGTGGCGGGGTTCAGCAGGGTGCCATGATTTTTGTTGAGTTTGTAATGTGACTGTAACAGCCGGATGGTCAATTAAGGCCGGCAAAAACAAACAGCGCAGAATAGCCAATCCGGCTCCCCGCTTCTTGAAAATATGCCCCTTTAAACTATAATGCGGCGCTTGGTTACATCTGAATAACACTCGTTAACTGAAAGTTCCCGTTTTGTGAAACACAGGTTAGCAGAAGTCAAATTCTTGACGATGTTTTGCACGGTCAGTCTGAGCCATTTTTGACTTCGCCCAGACAGTGCAAACCACGGGCGCCCTCATAAGGCGGCCTCAGATGACAGGCAGTACAGACCCAGTGACAGGCCAGGAGGCCCTCCGATACATGATGGATCAGCAGCCTGACACCGGGCTTACGTCAGAGAGTGCAGTATGGACACATGCCGGACAGCGCACAGCGCTTTTCAGCACCATGCTTTTTCAAATGGAGACAGAATGAAATCCCGCACTTCCTGGCAAATCATGCGCGATACGGTTCATGCTCTCTTCATCCGTGAATTGCGTACCCGCTTCGGAGCCAATCGCCTTGGTTATTTCTGGGCTCTTGCCGAGCCTGCCGGACAGGCAGCGATTATGGTGGCGCTGTTCAGTGCCATCGGACGGCATAGTCTGTCGGGTGTGCCGGTCGCTCTGTTTATGCTAAGCGGCATTCTTCCTTTTAAATTATTTTCCAAGCTGCTTACTCAATTATCAGCCGCAGTACAGGCTAATAAAGGATTGCTTGGCTACCGTCAGGTCGCACCAATTGATCCTCTGGTTACGCGCCTCATTATCGAGTTTGCAACTTTCCTGATTGTTTATGTATTGCTGTTGCTGATTCTTGCCTGGGTCGGACTGGATGTCCTGCCGGATGACTTCATTCACTTGCTGGCTGCCACTGTACTCATGGTTTTTGTAGCGGCGGGTTTGGGCATGATCTTCTGTGTCACCCAGCTGTACTGGGATGATGTAACAAAGCTCATCAATCTTGTAATGACACCGATGATGTTTATATCCGGCGTATTTTACAGCGCAACCATGGTGCCGGAACAATACTGGTACCTGTTCAGCTGGAATCCGCTGTTTCATGCCATCGAGCTGAGCCGTGATGCCTTTTTTGCATCTTATACAACGCCCTTGGGTAGCTGGTACTACCTGGGTGCTTTTGCTTTGGTGACACAGGCAATGGGATTAATGCTTTACCGCGCAAATCACCAAAGGTTTGTTGCCTCATGATCCGTTTCAACAGCGTCAGTAAGTATTACCCCACTAAGCAGGGACGCAGTTATGTGTTCCGTGATGTCAATATTGAACTGCCAACGGACCGTAATATCGCCATTCTGGGCCCCAACGGTGTCGGTAAATCTACCCTTATCCGTATGATCGGAGGTACCGATATTCCCAGCAGTGGCGAAATTACAACGGACAAAAATATCTCCTGGCCACTGGGGTTGCAGGGTGGGCTGCAAGGCTCAATGACGGGGCGTGAAAATGTCCGCTTTGTGGCCCGCATACATGGCTACAAAGAAACCCGTCAGATAGAGCAGCAAGTAGCCGATTTTGCTGAAATAGGTGCCTATTTTGACGAGCCGGTAAAAACCTACTCCAACGGTATGCGTGCGCGTGTCACCTTTGGTTTAACGATGGGGTTTGATTTTAATTTTGATGTGCTCCTTATTGATGAGCTGACCGCTGTAGGTGATGCTGCATTTAAGGCTAAAAGTCAGAAACTTCTGCTTGAAAAATACGAAAAAACCAAGGTAATCATGGTCAATCACTCACTGGATCAGCTCAGAAAATTCTGCGATGCCGGTGTCGTAATCCGTGAAAATACACTGCATTACTTTGATCACCTTGAACAAGCAATTGAAGAGTATCAGGAAGTATATGTCCGAAATCGTTAACAAAGACTCTCCGGCAAAAAATGCAGAGAAGGTTACTGCCGAGGTCAAAACTCCGGAAGTTCCCATGACTCCGATTAAGCGGAAACTGAAAAAACTGAAACGCGATCCGTTACAGTTTTTTAAAGATTCACAGGCCTTCCTGAAAACGCAGAAAGGTTTGGATTATACCTGGGCCAAAATGGGGTCATTTGCCTTTGTTGTTTTGGCGTCCATGATTTTAATTGGCTATTTCGGCATCATTGCTTCACCGCGTTATGTGTCAGAGGCTCAGTTTGTCGTTAAGCAGTCAGGCAGTTCGGATTTGCCAATTGCTGGCCTGGCATCCCTTGGCGCGGTTACAGGTACAATGCGCGACGCCCTGATTATCAAGGAGTTTATTGAATCGCGTGACATGGCGGTTTCTCTGGATGAGTCAATTGGGTTGAAGGGGCACTATCAACAGGCTGGTGCTGACTGGTTCAGTCGGTTGTCTGCTTCCGCGACAGTGGAAGACTATGTTGATTACTACAAAAAGCACCTTCATGTGCATCATGACGAGATGTCAGACATTGTTTATGTCGAGGTTCAGGCTTTTGATCCGGAATTTGCATTACTTCTGGCAAATAAAGTGCTCGAATTGAGTGAGAAATTCATTAACAGCATCGGCAATAAAATGGCAACCGAGCAGCTTCGTTATGCACAGGGAGAGGTAGAAAGAAGCCACGATATCCTCAAGCAGCAACAAGCCCGATTGCTGGCATTTCAGGACGATAATAAATTATACAGCCCGGAACAGGAGGGTGGCGCACTGGTGCAGGCAATCAACGGCTTGCAGGCTGAAATTATCAAGGCTGATGCGCGACTTAAAGAACTGCGTGCAGTCATGCGTGATGACGCACCGGAAGTACGTTCTCAAAGAAACTTAATCGATTCATTGACCAAACAACTGGCGGAAGAAAAATCCCGTCTTACCTCGTCAACCGGTGATCAGTCTCTGAATAAAGTCAATACAATCTATCAGGAAATTAAACTTAGCGTAGAATTGGCTTCTGATCTCTATAAATCATCACTTGCGAGTCTTGAATCTGTAAGAGCTGATGCCTACCGCAAGCTTAAGCATCTTCTTATTGTTCAGTACCCAGCATTAGCAGAAGAAGATAAGTACCCGCGCAGAGCCTACAACATTCTTACCTGGTTTGTGACACTGTTGCTTATGTACCTGGTGGGACGTCTGGTTTTTGCCATTGTTAAAGAGCACAAGGATTAATACATGTTAAGCCGGATTTTATTACGTTCTGTTGCATTGATTGCTGTGCTTTTCTCTCTGCAGGCACAGTCTGTTGAACTGGCTCAGGATGAAAATGCCGAGGCCCGTGCAGTCATTTCCGATGAGCACCTCAAAGGTATTTTTGGTGGATGGCTATTTACCGGGGGGTTTAAAACCGCATCGTTTACCGGCATCAACCCCAACTACCGCATCGCTCAGGGCGATACCCTGTTAGTGCAGCTCTGGGGTGGTCTGGATGTTCAGCAGGAAGTGGTCGTTGATGCTCAGGGGAATGTATTTATCCCCAAGGTCGGGCCGGTAAAAGTACTGGGCGTTGAAAACCGCAGCCTGAATGACGTGGTGCTCAAATCCATCAAGCGGGTATACAAATCCAACGTAGAAGCCTACATCACACTGGCATCAAGCCAGACCGTGAAAGTATTCCTGTCCGGATTGGTCAACAAACCCGGACTTTACGAAGGGCAGAGTGCCGATAGCGTACTGCGTTTTATTGATCAGGCTGGTGGTATCCGTAAAGACCTTGGCAGCTACCGGCATATTGAAGTTAAGCGCCACAATAAAACCCAATACAACATAGATCTGTATGCCTTTATTGAACGTGGCCAAATGCCGGATATCCAGCTTCAGGACGGTGATGTCATATTTGTCGGACGTAAATCCGGCGAAGTTTCCATCGAAGGTGAAGTCGGTTTCAGCGGTAAATACGAACTGAATGGCAGCATCGGAATGCTGTCAGAAATTGTTAATGCCGTGGTCGAAAATGAAAAAGCGACTCATGTAACACTGGTTGAACCACAGGGGACAGAAGTCACTGCGCGTCAGTTCAGCATTAACGAGATCGTCGGTGTTCAGGTTAAACCCGGAGCACTGATTAAAGTCAGCTCGCAGTTGCGCCCAACCAGCATCAGCGTTGAAATTGTGGGCGAGCATAATTCGCAGATTGAAATGGTAATGCCGTGGGGTACCAGCCTGAAAGACCTGCTCGATAAAGTGGAATATACCGAACTCTCTAATAAAGGCGCGGTTCAGTTATACCGTAAATCGGTTGCTGAACGACAAAAAGAAATGCTCATGGCATCGCTCGGCGCACTCGAACAAAGCGTGCTGACCGCGCGTTCCAGTACCCGTGAAACTGCCGAACTGCGTAAAGCCGAAGCTGAAACCATCCTCAAATGGATTGAGCGGGCAAAAACCGTAGAGCCCCGTGGTCAGGTGTTGCTGACCGAAGGTTTTAAACCCGAAGATGTACTGCTGCAACAGGGAGATAAAGTGGTGATTCCTGCGCGCCGTAATCTGGTTATGATCCATGGTGAAGTACTGTTCCCGACGGCCATTACCTATCAAAAAGGACAGACCGTTGAAGACTACATTCGCCAGGCCGGTGGTACAAATGGCGATCTGGACGATATGAACACGCTGGTGATGAAACCGAACGGTGCGTTTATTTCAGCGAATCGTGATCTCGACGACAGTAAGCTGGTTGGTCCGGGGGATGAAGTGTTTGTTCTGGCAAAACCAGACCTGAAAGCACTGCAACTGACCAAAGATCTTACCCAGGTCATTTATCAGGTTGCTGTATCGGCTGCGGTGGTGTTGGCGTTGTAAGAAAAACAACGTGATGCAGAAGAGTGAATGGATGGATTGCAGCGTTACCGGGACAACACTGATGACGCTTGCAGTCTACAGGAACGACTTTCAGTCGTGATGCTTGAAGTGTGCAGGAACGACTTTTAGTCGTGATGCTTGCAGTCGGTAGAAACGACTTTCAGTCGTGATGCCGGGAGGCCGGTGATTCCGAAAGGCCAAACACCAGGCACCACGACAGCAATAACAGAAAGCATGCGCTGCGTGTAAAACCACATCAGCGTAAAAAAACATGGTGAAACGCATGGGGAAGCAGCGTTGCGCCGCCAGCAAAATCAGGAAAGATTTTGCATTTAAAAATAAAAGCCGCTGATCAGTATCGGCAGGCTACTAATAACAATGAAAGGCACTATTACAGAAAATCTGAACATTTTCTGTGATGAACCTTTTATTTTCAGCGATGAGAAGGCAGAGGGACGCGCCGGAATCATCAAGGTAGCCCGGTGAGTACATTGCTCACCGGATGAACATGAAATGAACGATGGCCATACGGCCTTAAGGGAATACACAATGATAAACCTAGCCAAACCAATCACCCGTAAAGGCATTATTCTCGCTGGTGGTTCAGGAACCCGTCTTTACCCACTTACTAAGTCTGTCAGTAAACAACTGATGCCGGTATACGACAAACCCATGATTTATTATCCGCTGAGTACGCTGATGCTCGCGGGTATTACTGAATTCCTGATTATTACCACACCGCAAGACAGTCAGGGATTCCGCAATCTGCTGGGCGATGGCTCAGAGTGGGGCATCAGCATTGAGTATGCTGTGCAGCCAAGTCCCGATGGTTTAGCCCAGGCATTTATTATTGGTGAAGAATTTATTGGTGATTCACCGGTTGCATTAATTCTGGGTGATAACCTGTTTTTCTGCCAGAACATGTCCAAAGACATGCTGCAGGCCGCCGCCAATGAACAGACCGGTGCAACCATTTTCGGTTACCACGTACAGGATGCCACTGCATATGGCGTGGTCGAATTTGATGAAAATGGCAAAGTCATTTCCCTGGAAGAAAAACCGGAAAAACCAAAATCCAATTACGCCGTTCCGGGCCTGTATTTTTACGATAACCGCGTGGTTGACATTGCCAAAAATGTAAAACCATCACCACGCGGTGAGCTGGAAATTACCGACGTAAATAATGCCTATCTGGCCGATGGCACCCTGAACGTACAATTGCTCAGCCGTGGTACCGCCTGGCTCGATACCGGCACGCATGACAGCCTGCTGGATGCCAGTCATTTTATTGCCACCATTGAAAAACGTCAGGGGCTTAAAGTCTGCTGTCCGGAAGAAATTGCTTTCCGTCTGGGCCTCATCACCGCCGATCAGCTGCGCAAATTAGCTGAGCCAATGAAGAAAAACGGCTATGGCCAATACCTGCTGGGCGTTGTGTTTGAGCACGCCAATACCAAGGTTAACCCAAGCCGCTTTACCCCAGAGAAATTCGGACGCCGTGCCGAAGACCGCCTGCGCATGAATCTGGCACAAAAGGCACTGGCAGAAATCAGCACAACAGAGGACACCCCGGTATGAAAGTGATTGATACACGCATCCCGGATGTGAAAATTATCGAGCCTCAGGTTTTCGGTGATGAGCGCGGTTTCTTTATGGAAACCTACCGTGCCAGCATTATGGACGAGCTGACCGGCGGCAAACCCTTTGTGCAGGATAACCACTCGAAATCAGCCCAGGGCATCCTGCGCGGCTTGCACTATCAAATGCAACATACCCAGGGCAAATTAGTCCGGGTTGTTCAGGGCGCGGTATTTGATGTGGCCGTGGATATGCGCCGTAACTCACCGTCTTTTGGTCAGTGGGTGGGTGAAATTCTGTCGGCAGAGAATAAACGTCAACTTTGGGTGCCGGAAGGTTTTGCTCATGGTTTTTATGTAATCTCAGATAGTGCAGAATTCGTATACAAATGCACGGATTACTATGCACCAGAGCACGACCGTTCCCTGAAATGGAATGACCCGACCGTCGGTATTGACTGGCCACTGGTGAACGGACAGCAGCCACTGTTATCGGCCAAAGATGAAGCCGGTAAATCATTCGAAGACGCCGATAAATTTTAAAAATCACCACGCTGCATAACCTGACTCAGAGCAGGAAGCAGTTTAAATGGATGTAGGGGAATAACATGCGTGTTTTAATAACCGCAAAGAATGGTCAACTGGGTTGGGAGCTGGCAAGAACCGCTCCCGCAGAACTGACGGCAAACAACGATTTGCTGTTGCAGGACTCCACCGAGCTGGACATCACCAATGCTTTACAGGTCATGCAGCGTATCAGTGAATTCAAGCCTGATATTGTCATTAATGCTGCAGCCTATACCGCCGTTGATAAAGCCGAAAGTGACGCCGATGCTGCTTACGCCGTGAACGAACGTGGCGTAAAAAATCTTGCTCAGGCCTGTAAAGAACATTCAGCAAAGCTGATACACGTCTCAACCGATTTCGTCTTTGATGCCAGCAAAAATACACCGTATCAGCCCGGCGATATTACCGGCCCTCTGGGTGTGTATGGCGCCAGCAAACTGGCAGGAGAAAAAGCCGCGCAGGATATTCTTGGTGGCGATGTGGCCATCGTGCGTACCGCCTGGGTATACAGCGTACATGGCAATAATTTTGTAAAAACCATGCTGCGTCTGATGGCTGAAAAAGAACAGCTCGGCATCGTTGCAGATCAGGTTGGCACACCAACATCGGCCAACAATCTTGCCGCCGCACTCTGGGCTCTGGCCAGTGTGATGCACTCCGGCTCCGACCGTTTGCAACCCCTTTATCACTGGACCGATCTGGGCACCGCAAGCTGGTATGACTTTGCCGTTGCCATTCAGGAACTGGCGCTGGAACAAGGTCTGCTGAATAAAGCCATCCCTGTTAATCCTATTAAAGCCAGCCAATACCCGACCCCGGCAAAGCGCCCGGCGTACAGCGTACTGGACAGTACCGCCCTGCGTGAATTAACCGCAATGTCCGGCGTGCACTGGCGCAAAGCATTAACCCTTATGATCAAAGAGCTCGCACAATGAATTCACTGTTAGTAACCGGCGGTGCCGGATTTATTGGTTCTAATTTTGCTCTGTACTGGCTGGAAACCTACCCACAGGACAAATTAGTGGTGCTGGATGCGCTGACCTATGCCGGCAATCGCGCCAACCTCGCCAGTGTTGAACAACATCCGAACTTTACCTTTGTGCATGGCAATATCTGCGACACCGGACTGGTTGAAACCCTGTTAAAAGAACACAAGGTAAATACCCTGGTGCACTTCGCCGCAGAAAGCCATGTAGACCGTTCAATTACCGGGCCAGATGCTTTTATAGAAACCAACATCATCGGCACCTACAGCCTGCTGAAAGCGGCCAAAAAAGTCTGGATTGATGAACCGAAAAGCCGTGGCGAACAACCGCTGACGCATCGTTTTCATCACGTAAGTACCGACGAAGTGTACGGAACACTCAGCCCCACCGATCCGGCATTTACCGAAACAACACCCTATGCCCCCAACAGCCCCTACAGCGCCAGCAAAGCAGCGTCTGATCATTTAGTGCGTGCTTACCACCATACCTACGGGCTGGAAGTCACCACCTCCAACTGCTCGAATAACTACGGTCCGCTGCATTTTCCGGAAAAACTCATTCCGCTGGTACTGACCAATATTTTATTCGACAAGCCGCTGCCGGTGTACGGCGATGGTCAGCAAATCCGTGATTGGCTGTACGTGACCGACCATGCCCGCGGCATCGATCTGGTGATCAAAAAAGGCCGTCTCGGCGAGTGTTACAACATCGGCGGTATTAACGAATGGGCGAATATCGACATCGTGAAATTAATCTGCCGTTTAATGAACGAAGCCTTCAGCAATAACCCGGAATTGGCGCAAAAATATCCGCTGGCAACCAAAGCCATGAGCGGAGAAAGCGAAGAGCTGATTACCTACGTACAGGACCGTGCCGGACACGACCGCCGCTACGCGATTGACCCAACCAAATCGCAGCAGGAATTAGGCTATAAGCCCGCAGAAAGTTTTGAAACCGGAATCCGTAAAACAGTCGAATGGTATTTGAATAACCAGGGCTGGTGGGAAACTCTATTGATTTCGCATAAAGGAAACTGATTTATGGATATTATAAAAAAATTAACTCGCTTTCGCAGTAAATCTAGTTGTTCGGAAGCATTGCCATCTTTAACTCCTGATCTTATAGGGAACTTTGATGGTTTTGAAAAAACGGTTCTAAACGGTTGGGCAACTACTATTGATTATAATACAGTCAATTTGCATATATATATCAACGGCGAAACTTTAGATGTTTTAGAAAGTAGTCTTTTTCGCCAGGACTTATTAAATCATGGGATTGGCAATGGTAATCATGCTTTTTCATATGATTTAAGCACGTGTCTGGAAGAAGGTCGTCCAACTTTGGTTGATATCTATTCAGAGTACAATGGAAAAAAGAAAAATCTTGCCTCCCTGTGGTGTGTCTTGAAGGGGCAATTTGTATATCAAGTTCCCGATAATTATGAAAGCAGTGATGGTCATTTGGATCGAGTTCAGGGAGATTCTATCCGAGGCTGGGCTGTTCATGGTAAAAGTCAATTGCCACCTAATCTTGAAATATTCATCGATGATATAAGTGTTGGTGTTTTAAGCGCAAATGTCTATCGATCAGACTTGAAGGAGGCTGGGCTGTCAGATGGTTATTCCGGTTTCTCCTTGAAAATACCTGATAATTATCTTGATGATAAAGAGCACAAGGTTTTAGTGAAATTCGTCGGTAGTGACGTGCTGCTTCGAGGTTGTCCTAAAAAATTTAAAATTAGCCAAAAGGTTAAGAGTAAGAATATCAATGATATAATTCAATCTAAGAAGAAAGAAGTTTTAGCTGAGCCTATTGATAAAAAAAATTATCGTGCAGCAATCGATAAACTTAAAAACGGCAGGATAATCTGTGGTTGGGCCACAGATTTCAGTGGGAAGCCTTTAGAAGTTGAAATCTTTGTCGATAATAAAAGTGTCGGCAAGGTGGTTGCTGGGGCATTTCGAGGTGATCTAAAAGATGCTGGGATAAATGATGGTATCGCTGCATTTGAGATAATGCCTTCCCCTGCTTTGTTTGATAATAGTAAAAAGTCTATTACTTTACGTGTTGCTAATACAGGTGTTTTGATTGCGACTAGGGAACAAGTGGAGTTTGTAAATAATAATAAGTATGAGGATTATTCTGAGTACTTACGCTGGTCTTATTTTAATAAAGAGTTTTATGCGCCTTTTACAGAAAATGATAAGCGTGTGCTCTCTTACATGGATTGGTTCAGAAAGAAAACAGTAGCTGATCTCGTCAATAATCTTGCACTGGATTCCCTGCCGCTTGTTAGTATTGTCATGCCAACCTACAAAAGAGCGGGTGTCATTGCTAAAGCTATAGATTCAGTTATTGCGCAAAGTTACTCTAATTGGGAGCTCATAATTGTTGACGATGGCGGCAATGATAATACTCAAACGGTTGTTGCTAAATATAATGATGATCGTGTTAAATATTATGATCAGAAAGTGAATAAAGGTGTGTCATATGCTAGGAATGTGGCTCTCCAAATGTCAGTCGGCGAGTTAATATGCTATCTGGATAGTGATAATACGTGGCATGAAGACTATCTTTTAATTATGGCGGCTCAGCTCAGCCAAAACCCTGATTTTGACTCTTCATATTGTGCACAATATCTTTATATATCTAATACCGATAAACCTTACGCTGTTCGCTTTGGCTTGTTTAATAAACAGCTCCTGATGAACAGAAATTATATTGATATGAACGCCTTTATGCATCGTCGGAGTCTATATCAGGATTTGGGTGGGTTTGATGTTAATCTCCGGCGACTGGTTGATTGGGATATGCTGATTCGTTACACAGAGAGAAAGCCTCCTTTAGTTGTACCTGCCTTGTTGTCAAACTACTACTACAATGATGGTGAGGAGACAATCACTGTATCCGAGTCTTTAAATAAAGCCTTGGAAGGTATTTGCGATAAGTGGCGAACACAAAATGAATATTATGTACTTGATCATGAGTCTATAGACTTTAATCACGATGGAGGTGATGCATCTTCTGTTCTCTTGAATTCTCCATACATTACACCGGATGTGTGTCTTGGAAATTACAAGAGCGGCATGCTTAGACAAAAGCATAAAACGTCGATTGTATTGGTTAGTTATAATATTCCGAAGCTTTTTTCAGCTTGCGTTGATAGTATATTATCAACAACAGACAGTGATCTTACGGAGCTGATTATTATCGACAATTGCTCCGATGATGAGACGATAGGGCTTGTAAGGCAGTATGCAGAAAGTAATAAGAATGTAAAAGCGCTGTATAATACTTATAACTATGGTTTCACTCATGCAGTTAATCAGGGGATTGAATTAGCCGATTCTGACAGTAATATAATACTTATTAATAATGATGCGATTGCCACGGAAGGCTGGATTGAAGCAATGGAAGCAGTAATTGATACGGAAGATGATGTCGGTATTGTATGTCCTCAACAAGTTCTGCTCTCCAAGACGCGGACAATGAATCAACATGTACCATGGGCGACTGTTGCTCGTGAATTAGATGTAAGTGTATCTTATCACCATGATAATCTTGTATTAAGTGAATACCAGAAAGCATCGCATCTTGTTGATTTAAACTTTGTTCCATTCTTTTGTGTCTATATTCCACGTTCAATAATTGAGTCGGTTGGCCTACTTGATGCTGAACTTGGTCGACATTACCGCTCTGATCGATTGTATTGCAATGCGGTCAGACATTTTGCCCATAAGCGCATTGTGTATACGCCTTTCTCTAAAGTTTATCACTTGCACCAGCAAAGTACTTCGAGTCTTAAAAAGAAAAGTGATGTCCAATATAAGGAAATATTTACTTCGAATACGTGGGTTGGTGATTCAATCTATAGCACCCCGATTTGGGAGTTATAATGGAGCTTATTAACTTTAAATTCCAGCAATTAGATGACTTGAAGTTGCATGCTGATGCTGCTGAGTATTCAGTGATGCATCGTGGGGTAACTCTTAGATTCTATTTTAAACCAGTTTCCAGTGATATTTTATATGTTTTTAGCCCTGGTTATTTGGATCGAAAGAAATATGTTCATCCCTATTATCAAAGAATTAAATGGTTTGATGTGATTGATAGGTGTGGTCTTATTTTGACAGACCCTACTTTGGATATTTCTGATTATATAGGGATAGCGTGGATGCAAGGAGTTTCTAGTAATTACTACTTGGAGTGCTACGTCGATTTGATCAGGAAAATTTACCAGATTACAAATTTGTCCGAGAGGAAAACAATGTTCTTTGGTTCTTCTGCTGGCGGGTTTTCGTCTTTAATGTTTCTAACTTACTTCAAGGACTCATTTGCTGTTGTTAATAATCCCCAAACTAACATTTTTAACTTTGATTCTAAGCATGTTAGAAAGTTGATCGATACTAGTTTTGGAGGTATCTCAACGGATATTGCCCGATTGCGTTATTCAGAACGATTTTGCATTGCTGATGCTTATCGCAAAATTAAACATGTCCCGCGATTTATATATGTTCAGAATACCGCTGATGTTGAGCATTATCAGTTGCATTATCTAGAGTTGCAAAAGTGTATGTGTGATATTTTTGGTGGTTATTCAAGTTATTCTCACGATGAGTCAATTTTCGTGTTGTATACTGATTTTCAAGCTAAACATAATCCGGCAGTATATGGCTTTATGCGAAAGTATTTTTCTCTGGCAGAAAATATTTACATTAACAGTTAGTGGTGCTTGCCAATGCAAATGCTTGTTCAGATTTTTAATTGATCTGTCATTTAACTATGGGTAAAAATTTGATGCTTATTGATATTGTCTTTGGTTTAAATGTTTATATGAAAATCTATATTCTTGCGAGTTTGATATTTTAAATTTTAGAGATGTTGACTAATATGAAAGCGATTATTCCTGTAGCGGGTCTCGGAACCCGAATGTTACCGGCAACCAAGGCCATTCCCAAAGAAATGCTGCCGATTGTCGATAAACCATTAATTCAGTATGTGGTTAATGAGGCCATTGCCGCCGGCATTAAAGAAATTGTACTGGTCACGCACTCCAGTAAAAACAGTATCGAAAACCATTTTGATACCAGTTTTGAACTGGAAGCCACGCTGGAAAAACGTGTTAAACGCCAGTTGCTGGCAGAAGTACAGGCCATTTGCCCAAAAGATGTCACCATTATGCATGTGCGTCAGGGGCAGGCGAAAGGGCTTGGCCATGCCATCAGTTGCGCGCGTCCTCTGGTGGGCGATAACCCGTTTGTGGTGATTTTGCCCGATGTAATTATTGATGATGCTGCGTCGGATCTTCGTCGCGATAACCTGGCCGATATGGTTAACCGCTATCGCGCCACTGGCCGCAGCCAGATTATGGTAGAAGCCGTGCCGCAGGATCAGGTCGATAAATACGGCATTGTTGATTGCGGAGGCATTTCTGTGTATTCCGGCCAGACCGCCGAAATCATCGCGATGGTGGAAAAGCCAAGCCGTGAGCAAGCACCGTCTAATCTTGCTGTGGTTGGCCGTTATGTTCTGTCTTCGGCAATCTGGGATATTCTGGCGCACACACCACCCGGTGCCGGTGATGAAATTCAGCTGACCGATGCCATTGTCAGTCTGATGTCTTCAGAAAAAGTAGATGCCTACGCCATGGTAGGTAAAAGCCATGATTGTGGCAGTAAGCAGGGTTATATGTTGGCCAATATTGAGTATGCTTTGCGCCACCCTGAAGTAAGGGCAGCAGTAGAATCTTACATTCTGAGCTATTCAAAAGGACGTATTACTGATCAGGAGTCGATCATTGAAAGAATCTAAATATTCCAGCCTGAAAAACACATTGTACGCACCCTTATTATGGGTTTTTCACCGTGTTCCTCTTAAAGTAAAACGGGTGATTAATATTGAGCCGGGCCATGATTTCCGTTGGACTGGCGATGACCCTCAGCTTCATTTGGTGCCGTCATCCGGACCGTATTTGCCATTGCATGGTTATTACATGCTGGAGATTATGCAATCTCAATACACCGGTTCTGACGCTGTTCTGTATATAGACACCGGCAATGGCTTTAATGAGAGCGAAGTGTATCCTTTGGTGCTGAGATCAGGCCAAATGTGCAAACGGGTTTGCTATTTTCCTAGGCCCGTTTTCCGTTTTCGCTTCGATCCTTCAACATCGCCGGGTGAAGTTGAAAATCTGTCAATTAAGCTGGTGAAAATATCAGGGATATTTGCTCGCAAACGTATGCGGCAAAAAATTCTGAACTGCGCACCGTATTATGCCAGTGATTTTGATAGTCCGACTCATGATCTGCCTGCGCTGTATGAGCGGGTTATACGTGAAGAGCGGCCTGTTTACTCTGCATGGCAGAAGGATGTCGAACCTCTGAAGTGGTTGCCGTTAACAGAGGCAGGCCCTCTGTTTTCAATTGTCGTTCCGGTTTATAACACCCCGGCTGATTTTTTACGGGCTTGTACTGAGAGTGTGCTGAATCAAAGCTATCAGCGCTGGGAATTACTGTTGGTTGATGATTGTTCAACGAATGCGGAGACTAAAGCCGTATTGGCAGAGCTTGCCAATGCCGATGCCAGGGTTAAAGTTATTTACCGCGCTGAAAATGGCCATATTTCGGCGGCCACCAATACCGGTATTGAGTCGGCTGGCGGTGAGTTTATCGGCTTTCTGGATCATGATGATACGCTGGCACCTCAGGCACTGAATGAGGTTGCCTGTTTACTGGCGTCTGATCCGGGCCTGAAACTGGTGTACAGCGATGAGGATAAAATGTCCGCGACCGGCGGACGCTTTGATCCGTATTTTAAGCCTGATTTCAACCGGGAATTATTGCTGGCGCACAATTATATCTGTCATTTCTGTGTTATTCAGTCTGCGTTGGTGAAAGAGGTTGGTGGCCTGCGAGTTGGTTATGAAGGCAGCCAGGACTACGATCTGTTATTACGCTGTACGCCGAATCTGGCCGACCGTGAAGTAGGTCATATTGCTAAGGTACTGTACCACTGGCGTGCTATTGATGGTTCTACGGCTCTGGCAGCCGGTGAAAAGTCCTATAGCTGGAAGGCCGGTTTAAAAGCCATTAATGATTATGTGGCCAATAACGGTTTCAACGCTCAGGTGGCAGACGGACCGGTACCCAACAGTTTTCATATCACGCGGGTTCCTGATACCTTGCCGCTGGTGTCTATTATTATTCCTACCCGTGACCGGGCTGACCTTGTTCGTACCTGCATAGAATCGATCAGGGCTAAAACGTCCTATGCCCGGTATGAAATTATTCTGGTAGACAATCAATCTTCAGACCCGCAGGCTTTGGCCTATTTTGAGCGTTTACAGAATGATGGTGTGATAAAGCTGGTTCGTTACGATAATGAATTTAACTACTCTGCCATTAATAACTACGCCGTCAGACATCATGCATCCGGCGAGTGTCTGGTGTTAATGAATAACGATATTGAAGTGCTGTCGCCAGAATGGCTTACAGAGATGGTTGGCTATTATTCATTGCCTGATATGGGCTGTGTCGGGGCTAAGTTATTTTACCCTGATGGCAGGATACAGCACGCCGGGGTGACTCTTGGCATTGGCGGTGTTGCCGGTCATACCCATAAGTTCTTTGAAAAAAACAGCTATGGCTATTTTTCACAACTGGTGCTGCCGCGCGAAGTATCGGCCGTTACGGCTGCCTGTCTGTTGGTTAAACGGTCTGTTTATGAAGAAGTGGGCGGGCTTGAAGAAGAACATCTTAAAATCGCATTCAATGATGTTGATTTTTGCTTAAAAGTCAGAAAGGCCGGTTACCGTAACTTCTGGACACCTTATGCACAACTGATTCATCATGAATCGGTGAGCCGGGGCCATGAGGATACAGCAGAGAAAAAGGAACGGTTCCGTTCCGAAGTGCTCTATATGCGGGATAAATGGTCTGGTGTATTGGATGCTGATCCATTTTATAATCCCAATCTTACGCTTGAGCATGAAGATTTTTCATTAGGCCTATCTGGGAATAATTAAAGTGATTAAGAAGTGGTATTTTTGTCTTAGTGAGTCTTCAATAGATCGTGAGAATCATGGTTGGAGAAATATGATTCTTGCTGCAGTAAATTCAGCAAGGGTTAATACCAATTTAGAACCTATTCTGTTGTTCGATGGACAGGAGAATGAGTTCCTTGAAACTTTACGCAAGAAAGGAGTAAAAGTTATATTTCATCGTGTCGGATTTTATGATGCGTTAAAAGAGAGAGATAAAACTAATCCTGGCTATTTATCAATCGCATCGGGGGCCTTTCTTAGGGTCGAAATCCCACTTATTGAACAGGATGAAGAGTTTGTTCTTTATACTGATTGCGATATATTGTTTACCTCCGATGCTGGTTTGCTTGATGTTAAGCCCGAGTATTTTGCTTGCGCACCACAACAGTCGATGAATGATTATGCTGGTGATGCAAATTCTGGTGTCTTGGTGTTAAATGTTAAAAACATGAGACAGACTTATGCGCAATTTTCGGAGTTTATTGTAAAAAATTTATACGCCGGATGGCCAGGCTGTGATCAAGAAAATTATCGCCGGTTCTATGCAGGTAAATGGGATAAATTACCACTTATTTACAACTGGAAACCATATTGGGGTTTGAATCAGGATTGCTCAATTATTCATTGGCATGGTCCCAAACCTGAGGCAGTTCTAAATCGTTTACTGAATCCTTATTTTGAATTTTATTCAGCATGGGAGGAATTATTTTCTAAAAATGTCCCAGCCTATAAGCAATATTATGAGATGTGGGACAGGTATTGTGATGCCAGTCCAAGATACAATCATTCCTCAGCAACCAATATTTCTGGTCACGTAGATGGGTATAGAGTTGAAGGAGGAAAAAAATTAGTATTGACTGGCTGGAGCTATCTGCTGGGTGTAAATGATTCGGCAGCTTTAAGTGTTGAGTCATCAGGAAAGGTTTATCCGGTAGAAAGCTTTACCCGAAAACTTCGCCCAGATGTGGCTAGATCTGTAAAACGTTGCCCTGAAAATTGTGGGTATTTCGCTACAGTTTCGATTGATTCTGATTTTAAAGTAGAAAACATGGAGATTTCATTTCATGTAGATTTTCCTGAAACTACTGTTTTGGAGTATTTGAAGTTATAGTCTTATGTCTGTACTTTAGATGTTTTATTATTTGAATTCTCGCATTCACCCGCATTCACCATTGTTGATTGTTAGAATTCCACTTTTTTGATAGTGTTTAGGTTATTCTTGAGTGATGATTGCCGTCTGGCTTTAGGCGGCTTGTTTTTAAGCCGAGTTGCTTTGCTTGTTTGTCCGCTTCATCTTTTTGACTTGCAACAAATTGAAACTCAGGTGCTATTTTGGTTGATTCATTTTTTGGCTGTTGTAGACTTCATCTAGTTATAAAGTGTGATGGAGTTCACAATGCAGGTCGAACGGAGTCTGATTCCATATTCTGTTTCTGATTTACCGTCTGGTAAATGGCTGGTTTTTGCACCCCATGCGGATGATGAAATCATCGGCATGGGAGGGGCGATTCTGGCCCAGAGGGAAAATATTTCAGAACTGGTCATCTGTTACGTTACCGATGGTTCCAAAGGCGGTGGGGCTGATATCCGTAAAAGCGAGGCCCTTGCTGTTTGTGCTGCTTTATCGGCAACGCCGGTTTTTATGTCGTTACCGGACAGACATCTTATCTTTAATAAAGCAACACTTGATCAGTTTGCTGCGGTAATCGGTACCGTATTACCGGATGTTATATTTTTTCCATCGATTGAGGAATTTCATCCTGATCATCGTGTGACGGCTTCTTTGGTTTGCAGTGCACAAAAGTCTGCAGGTTTTAAAGGCGAAGTAGTGTCTTATGAGATCTCACGACAGTCTGAGGCTAATCTGCTGGTTGATATCAGTTTGTACGCACAAAAGAAGCGCGAACTTCTGGAGCTTTATCAATCTCAGATGATGCAGAATAACTACGTCGAGGTGATGGAGGCAATCAATAAAGCAAGGACATACACACTGCCGGCCACGGTGTCTGCTGCTGAAGCGTTTTTCAGATATTCAGAAAAAAGCAAATCGTTGGAAACCTTTCTTCACCACCGCCATTATGAGTATGTCACCGGAATCAACCCTGCTGATAATCCGGTTATATCTGTTCTGGTTAGGACTTATAATCGCCCGGAGTATCTTCAGCGTTGCCTGAATTCGGTTGCCATTCAGCATAACCATAAGCAAATTGAATTGGTTGTTGTGAATGATGCTGGCTGCAATGTTGATGATATTGTTGCAGGTTTCAGTGGTCGCTTCCATTCTGAAAAGGTCATTAATTTACCTGTAAATCGTGGCCGGTCTGCTGCGGCCAACATCGCGTTGCGTCATGCAACTGGTAGGTTTGTAAACTTTTTGGATGATGATGACGAGTTTCATCCTAATCATTTCAGCACTTTTTTGTGGCACTGGCGGCGGCGTAAGCATATTGAGGTTTTCTACCGCGGTGTGCGTGTTCTTTCTGAATCGGGTGAGTTGGTTAAAACCTACAATGAACCATACGATCCAGGTCGCTTGATGGATGCTAACTTTATTCCGATTCATGCTGTTACCTTTACCCGAAAGGTGATTGATATGGGTTGTCGTTTTGATGAATCGCTGGAATTTCTGGAGGATTGGGATTTTTGGATTCAGGTTTCCAGGCTATTTGATTTTCATCGCACGGGAAGTATTACGGCAACTTACCATCTTGTCGGCAGTTCCTGCGCAACTCCGGGTTCAGAAGCTTTTTGTGATCCTGTTTTTCACCGCAATCGTGTAAAGGATAAGTGGTGCGATAAATGGACAGCAGTTGAGTATGGACGCCTTACTTCTTATCTTACGAAAAGTGTATTGTCTTCCGTTAAGGCTGAGGTTTTAAAGTGATCAATTCCGATAAGGTTTTGATTCTTGATTGGACTGACTGGCTGCAGCATCGGGGATTGGTACGTACTGATAATATCGTAATATCTGAAGTGCCGGTTTCGTTTTTGTTTTTGGATGTCTTTTTACCCGCATTGAGTATGCTGCCAAAGGAAGGCCGGTTATTTTTACTCTTTGATTCACCTTTTATTGATATTGGCTATGCCGTTGCACTGGCTGGCCGCGTAAAGAAGTACGGATTTACCATCGATGCTAATCATTCTTCTGCCACTGAACTTTGCTTTGCTTATCGTGAGGGGCCGGAATTTGATGGTGTGTGGTTTAGTGGTGTGGGCATATATACTGATGAATTAAGAGTCCTTTTTTCTAAAGTATTTAAGTCAGAAATCAGCGAAGACTACTGGTACTGGAAGTATCCCAGGTCTTATGAAAACTATAGTGTGGTGGGGTTTAAGGGTAGGGATCTTGTCGCGCATTACGGTATCAGTCCACGCTTACTCTATGCCAAAACAGAACTTTTAAAGGCGGCTCAGGTTGGTGATGTCATGGTCGATGAAAGTTACCGCGGCGGAATTAAAAGCAGTATCTTTTCTGGTCTATTTCACTGCGCACGATTACCGTTAACCGATGCGAACGATGGAATTGCTTATAATTCAAGACCTTTGGTTGGCTTTGGCTTCCCCCATGGTCGTCATATGAAGTTTGCTTTGCGTTTAGGCGTTTATAAGAACGGAGGTCAGCTGCATCAGGTGGTGATTAGTGCTGCGAATGATGGTGAAAAGGCATTTCTGAAAAATGATATGAATGTTCTTAGATCCTGTTGGGAATTCTGTTGGCGAAAAATGCAGGAATCCTCGGCTGAACTTTGCATCCTTGACCGTTCCTGGAGTTATTGTCTCAGGCGTTATCGCCATCATCCTGAAAAGAATTATGATATTTATGTGGGTGAGAAGTCGGTATTTGTTTTATCAACCGGTAGCAAAATCCCAAAAGTTATTGATTATGTCGGTGATGTTGCCTGTTTTATAACGGAGTCAAGGTTGCTGGCTAAGAATATTGGTGCCAGTACGCTTGAGGCCTGGCTGACAGATTGGCAAATGGATTTCTTGTCAGAAAATGATGGATTTTACAGTAAGAATTCCAGTGCGGCTTTTGCCATTTTATATAATGATGACAGCGACTTTTCAAGGTATGAAAGCGTTCCCTGGTGGATATCCATGGGTGATGCTGATTTTACATAGGGAATAATGATGCTGAAAATATATACGCACAATCTTGATCGGAAACCGGAAGATTTACGGGGTTTGGTTCAATTTTCCCGGCGTGATGGTTTGTTGTCCGGGTTGGATAAGTCGGGTGTTCCTTATGAGTATCAGAGTGAAATTTTGCCGTCAGCGGGTGATCGTGTTCTGGTGATGTCTGATCATACTATGCTCAGAAGGCTCATTGAGCATAAGCGCAGCGTTGGTGGTTTTACCTTACTGACGGGCCCTATTTTAGAAATTGAAGATACTCATCGCACTGGTGCGCAGTCTCTTTTATCGTCAGCCACTTCTCCTCAGGTTTTATTGAATAATCTTGATTCTGTTTTTACCGATTCTGAGGTGGATGGTATTGTTACCGCTGGTGCATGGGCTCGTGAGGGCTGGCGCTTTGCCTGTCCTGATATTGGCAGGAAAACCTATGAGTGGCCAGCCGGGGTTGATATGGAGTTTTGGGATGGCAATGCTTCGCCACAAAAGGGGAGCATCTTACTATATTCCAAAAAGAAACCGGAGTTTACTGCAGCTGTTCGGCAGTGGCTTGAGCAGGCGGGCTATCGGATAAATCTTATTACGTATGGTCGTTATACGAAAGAGCAGTTGCGTGATGCCTGCCGGACCAGTGAGTTTGCCGTTGTTATCTCACAAAAGGAAACTCAGGGCATTGCACTGGCTGAAATGTGGGCAATGGGACTACCGACACTTTGCTGGGATGAGTTCTGCTTTGCAATGAATGATGTGGCGCTATTGCCGGTTTCATCATGTCCTTATCTGACAAAAGAGACGGGGTGGCGTTGGCGCTCGACAGATGAATTAGGTGTGATTCTGAATATGTTATCCCGAAATCTTTTTTCTCCCCGAAATTGGGTTGTTAAGAATATGTCGGATAAGGTCAGTGCCGAAATATTGCTGGGCATATTTGATTATGTCGAGTTTTTACAGAAAAAACAGCGTACATAAAGAACAGCGATCACAGCCAGATTTTGTGGTGAGTGCTACAGCCTTTTTGCCAATGCATCTTTAAAGAACAATCCCGGAGTTCGGATCAGCTTTCGTGCTTTTCGCAATATCCGGTTTGTTTTTTGTTGCCTGGCAGCTTCGGTGAGTGCTTTGGCTTTGATATTCAGCTGCTGGATGTCATCCGTGTGGAATTCGGTTTCTGCCAGCCATAGTTCACGGGCCGTCTGATACTGGCTGTGGGTCGGGTTGAGAATGGTGGCTGGCCAGTCGGGGCCGAAATGAGCTGTCATTTTCAACTGTTGATTGCTGTAGTATTTGAACCGTTCTTCCTCTGTTTTTTGTTCTGTAAGCCTGGATTTGATGTGGTTTTCAAGCTTCAGGTTTTGCAGTCTGCCATCGGGGTTTTCGCTGGTGAATACGGATTCCTGTGCTTTTGTCCGGGCGGCATCGCACAGGCGTGCGTATTGCTCCGGATCGGACAGCTGCGATGTGATTTCGTCTATGTTATCGGCAGATATACCGGTTATTAATCCTGCATTGGCGCAACGGTTTATATCGTGCGACGGGCTGCTGACAACGGGTACTGCCAGTATTCCGCTTTCCCAGAATTTTAAGCCGCTTTTGCATTGGTTAAAGCGGTTGTTTTGCAGCGGTGCAATGGTTACCCAGCTGCTGGCAATAATGGCGGGCAGTTCTTCAAAGGTAACAAAGGCCTGTCGTTGGAGTTGCGTTTCCGGAAACTGGCTTTCATCACAGTCGAGTGGTCCGACAATTTCAAGGGTGATGTCGGGGTTTTTGTGCAGTATGCCTGCCAGAGCCTGTTCTATTTTGGCAAAGTCGTGGCGGTGATGACTGGTGCCCGGCAGGTAGCGGATGATTTTATGTGCCAGACGCTCTTTGGCCGGAATCAGGGCTGTAAGGTAAGGCCAGCGGGCGGGCAGTTTGTTATAAAAAACATCAATCTGCGCGCCGGGGTGTGCTTTGCGCAGTTCTTCGGCCAGCGGTTGCGTGGATGCCCAGCAGCGATCGAACCGCAGGAGTGCTTTGCGGTAGAGCCGCGCCTGTCTTCTGGCTTCGCGCAAAGGCATGCTGCCGGATAACACGGCGGGGCTTTCTGGTGTTATTTCGGGGTGGAACAGCAGGTCGTCAAAATCAACAATGCATTGCACGGCGGCTTTGCGCGCCTTTTTGAGATATTGTCTGACTCGGTAGCTGTCTTGTGGCCGGTGCGCAATCAGGTGGCTGTAGTTGTTGAGATCAAGCTGATGAATCTGGCTGACGTGTACAACATGGGCGGTTATACCGCATGCATTGAGGTGTTCAGCAGGGAATATGCAGCGATAGCGGGCCGAGGCGTCCTGATAAAAGTGGGCTCCACGTTTGGAGTGGCTGATAAACAGCACGTGTTTCATGCCTGAGCTTTCCTGTTATTCCGTTTTGCAGGGCTGGATCATAGCAAAACTGTAATTTTTGTTCCTGTGCTGCGCTTCTGTTTTGTGAAGCTGTAGGTGTGAATTACGCGATTGGTTGTATTTTCGGGTGGGTGCCGGGTTTACTGCCGCTGGTTATTTCGGCAGTTTGATTGGCTTTGGCCGGTGGATTTTTGGCAGGCCGGAGATTGCTTCGTCGTGTTTTTTTGTCATGACATTTTTCGGGTGATTGCTTCACCGTACCTCCTTGCAATGACGGATGGTTTTGCCCGTGTTATCGCGGCTGAAAGCCGTTCCTACGGTATCAATTGTTCTGCAGTTTCGCGGGCATGGCCCGCTCCTACGCTATCAATTGTGCTGTGGTATCGCGGGCATGGCCCGCTCCTACGGTATACATTGCAGCGATTAATTAAGAGTCTGTTTTACATCAAGATTTATCCTGACATTGTGAGCGACTACTCGCCTCATGTTTTTACGGGTGTGGTATATTGCGCGCGTTTTATTGCACCGGTTTTCTGTGTGCAGTTCATATGTCTGGCTGAATATTCAACAGGTTGGCGCGAGGGTGCTGTCTGGCGTAATTTAGCTGACGACAATACAGGTGACAGGATTTGCCGGAATCAATCTGGACAGCATCTCAAGGGATTGCTGCCAACACTCAGTTATCAGCGTTTCTCGATGGTTACCCGATCCGCAGGATACGTCCCTGGCGTCGTGCGGCCTCTGATGATCTGGTGGTTGGCTGGGGTAATAAAGCCAATACCGCCAGGGCGCTGCAGTTTGCTCAAAACGGTGCACTTGAATACTGCCGTCTGGAGGATGGCTTTATTGGTTATGCCGGGCATCCAAGCCATGATAAGCAGCGTTTGTCGCTGATTGTTGACCGCCTTGGTATGTATTACGACGCTACCCATCCTTCCGATCTGGAGGTTCTTTGTCAGCAGTCTGAGCTTTTATCTGATAATGATTATCTTCAGCGTGCCGAGACGTTAATCCGGCGCATGACTGCGGCGGGTGTTTCTAAATACAACCATGTCCGTGTTCCTGTTCCGGAGTGGCTTTTACACGACAGCCAGTCCTGTGGTGTTGTGCTTGTGATTGATCAGACATTCGGTGATATGTCGGTTGGCGGTGGTCTGGCTGATGCCGGAAGTTTTGCGCAAATGCTGGCTTCGGCGCTGGCAGATTATCCTGACCACCGTATTGTGATCAAAACTCATCCTGATGTTTTGCACGGTAAAAAGAAGGGCTATTTTTCGGCTGCCGATCTGCAGAATCCGAGGGTCGCTTTACTGACCGATGATTGCAATATTGCTGATCTGATGGCCGCTGTAGCGGCGGTTTATTGTGTCACTTCCCAGCTGGGTTTTGAGGCTTTGCTGTACGGCAAGCAGGTGTATTGTTTTGGCATGCCTTTTTATGCCGGATGGGGATTAACCATCGATGTTCTGCGCTGCAATCGCAGAACGGCCAGGTTAAGCCTGCCGCAATTGGTCGTTGCCGCACTGCTTTTGTATCCGCGTTATGTGCATCCTGAAGAGGGGTGTCGCTGTGACGCTGAGGCGGTTCTCGATTGGTTATTGCTGCAACTGCAACCACGCGGTATTGAGCCGGTTGATGTGTGTTATGCCTGGGGTTTTTCATTGTGGAAGCGGGCATTTATTCCGGTATTTATCGGGCGCATGGCTGCCCGGGTTGAGTTTGTGAGTAACGAGTCTGCATTGCTGAAGAAACTGGCAGCAGCCCCGGCTGAACGCAGGGCTTTGTTGCTGTGGGGGGCAGGTCATCAGGAATTATTGCAGCGGTTGCCGGTTCGGGCGGATGGCTCTGAGCCAGAGATCTGGCGTATTGAAGATGGCTTTGTCCGTTCGGTTGGGTTGGGGGCTGACTTGCGTCGTCCTTCGTGCCTGGTGGTGGATAAAGGCGGTCTTTATTATCAGCCGGATGAGAAGTCTGATCTTATTGGCCTGCTTAACCATAGCCAATTAACCGCAGGACAGTTAAGCCGTGGACTGGCGTTGCAGCAGTTGTTGCGGGATCTGGCGGTTACCAAATACAACGTTGGTGAGGTCCGTGCAGGTCATCAGGACGCAATACTGGACGCTTATCGTCAGCAGGCGCAGGGGCGGCCTTTGTTGCTGGTACCGGGACAGTTTGAGCAGGACTTATCGATTGCCTGCAGTCGTGGTGCAATCAAGAGTAATTACGGTTTATTAGAGCAGGTTCGTCATGATTTTCCCGATGCTTATATTATTTATAAAGAGCATCCGGATTTGTATTCGGGTGTGCGTCCCGGTGCTTTGGGAAAGGTAAAAGCGTTGACGCTGGCGGATGCCTATGTGAGCGATATCGACATGCATTACCTCATTGAAGGGTGTGACCGTGTGTGCACCATGACGTCGCTCAGTGGTTTTGAAGCGTTGGTCCGGGGGAAGTCTGTTACCGTGTATGGTTCACCGTTTTATGCCGGTTGGGGACTGACGGATGATCGGCTTGAATTTCCGCAGCGTACTGCCCGTTTAACGACAGCAGGGCTGTTGTATGTTTGTCTGGTTGAATATTGCCGCTGTGTTAATTGGGATACCCGTATGCTGACCTCTCCGGAGTATGTTATTCAGCAGCTGGCGAGTGAGCGGGCCGCGTTATCGGGCAGTGAGCGTGCACTCAGAAGCAGCTGGCTGGCGCGGCAGTTACGAAAAGCAAAATACTTATTTGATGCGTTATTGGGTTAGTTGTAACCCGTTAAAGGATAATTGTGGCAGTACTATTTTTACAGGGACCAATGGGCCCCTTTTTCAAGCAACTTATTCTTGCGCTGCGTGAACAGGGTGTGGTCGCGCATAAAATTAATTTTAATGGTGGCGACAGCTGGTACAGTCGCGGAATAGGTGCAGTTAATTTTACCGGATCGGTGGAGCAGTGGCCTGATTTTTTGCGCACTTATATCCGTGATCATAAAATTAATACGGTGTGTGTTTATGGTGATTGTCGTTTATATCACCGTATTGCCCGTCAGGTTACCAGTGCCATGGACGTTGGCTTTTATGCATTTGAAGAAGGTTATATCCGTCCCAATCATCTGACGTTTGAACGCGATGGTGTGAATGGTTACAGCGGTATCAGTGCGGAACGAATTGCCTGCTGGCAGGATAAAGATGTCGAGCCGGAACTCGCTATCGGTGGACATCTTTGGAATCGTGTTCGCTATTGTTCGGCTTATTATAATGTGGCGGCTATCTGTCATTGGCGCTTCCGTCATTATCAGCATCACCGTTCATTTTCGCCGGTTTATGAAGCGGCTTGCTGGTTATTGGCCGGTGCCCGGCATTATTTGTACAAGCTCACAGAGCGCGGCAAGCTGAAGCAATTGGTGCGGGATTTTGATCAGCGTTATTTTTTGTTGCCACTGCAGGTATTTAATGATGCACAAATCCGTTTTCATTCGCCTTATGAATCGGTAGCGCAGTGTATTGAAGAGGTTATCACCTCATTTTCGGAGCATGCTGATCCGCAGGATTGTCTGGTGATCAAGCATCATCCGATGGATCGTGGTCACATCCATTATGGTGATTTAATCAGGCAGCTTGAACGGCGTTATGGTTTGGCCGGACGTCTGTTGTATTGCCATGATCTGCATTTGCCAACATTGCTGACCCATGCCAAAGGTGTGATTACCATTAACAGCACCACAGCAATATCTGCTTTTTATCATGAAGCATCGGTAAAGGTGCTCGGGGATGCGTTTTATAATATTCCGGGTATTTGCAGCCAGCAGTCGTTACAGGAATTCTGGCAGAAACCGGCGGAAATTGATTACGACCTGTTTTTGCGCTTCCGTAATTATCTTTCACACAATGGCCAGATAAACGGTAGTTTTTATCGTCGACATGCGTTTACCGTTGAGCGTGTTATCGAAGCGATGCGTGAAAATGGCATCCTGTGAGGGATAACCCGCTGGTAAGGAACGGCTTTCAGCCGTGAAAGTCGTAAGGCCGTAGGAGCGGGCCATGCCCGCGATACCGCAGAACAATTGATACCGTAGGAACGGGCCATGCCCGCGAAACCGCAGAGCAATTGATACCGTGGGACCAGCTTTCAGCCGCGATAATACCGGCAATTCCTCCGTCATTCAGGCATAAAAAAGCCCGGGAGACCCGGGCAACTGAAGGGTAGCTTATCGAGAGCACACCACGTCAGAAACTGTTGATATCAGAAGTTAACACCGATGGTGAAGTTGTGGGTTTCCAGGGCTGGGTTGTATTCGTAACGGTCGCCGTTGGACATGTGTGACCACATGTATTCCACGTAGGTGTTGCCTTGCATCTGATATTTACCACCAAAAGCGTAAGTCCATTGTACCGGGCCGCCGTAGCGCTTACGGCCAAAGTCGTGGCGGGTTAACCAGTGCACTTTGCCGCTGGCAACCAGCTGTAATTTGGAACCGAACCCAGCCAGTGGAATGGAAACCGATGGGCCGAAGCTGTAGTTGTAGCCGTGCAGATCATTGGCGTTAAGTTGGGCAACGCCGATTTCCAGCGATGGGATCAGCAGGCCAACGCTGTACTGTGAATATTCGCGGCGGATGTACAGTTCTTTGGTGTCGATGGTGACGTTCTGCTGCGTGGTCGGTGTACCTACCCGGAATCCCATGGAGTGATTGAGGTATAACGAATCCAGATATTGATCCAGCGGCAGTGGCGGAAGTACCAGACGGGTTTCCGCATTTGCGGAAAAAGTGATCATGGCAGCGATAACGGTCAGCAGTAATTTTTTCATGGTCAGGCCTCGTTTCTTTAGCGGTTGTTGCTCTCGATGCCTTCAGGTTAGAGCCATTTTTTTCGTTTGCTGATGGTTTGTTCAAATATCAACAAAACCCCAGCACGCTGGTTACGAGGCCGGACGTATCGTTACAAAGCCAAAATTCTGGCAGTGATCAGGTGTTGTTTTTCGCCATAAATCTGGCGTCAGGTATCCGATTTAAGTAGGAGTGTTGGCGCTTTATTAACCTTAAGGTATGAGTATTGGCCAATAAAAAAGCAGTAGAAGCGGGGTATTGCAGGGGCGTTAGGAAGACTGGGGGAAAAACGGGCTGAGCAGAAGGCTCAGCCGCGTTAAATGTTGCCGCCTCAGTTGTTGGCGTGCAGTTCTTCGTTGAGCTGAATGGCGCTTTTATTGGTAACGCACTGAACGGCACCGGTAATGGAATCACGGCGGAACAGCAGGTCGGATTTTCCGGCCAGATCACGGCCTTTAACCACGTCCACGATGTTTTTCTGATCATCCAGTACCTGAATCTTGGTACCGGCGGTGACGTACAGACCGGCTTCGACGGTGCAGCGGTCACCCAGTGGGATACCGATACCGGCGTTGGCGCCGAGCAGGCATTTTTCACCGACAGAAATAATGATGTTACCGCCGCCAGACAGCGTGCCCATGGTGGAGCAGCCGCCGCCCAGGTCAGAACCGTCACCGACGACAACACCGGCAGAGATGCGGCCTTCAACCATAGATACGCCCAGAGTGCCGGCATTAAAGTTAACGAAGCCCTCATGCATGATGGTGGTGCCTTCGCCAATATAGGCACCCAGACGTACGCGGGCGGTGTGCGCAATACGCACGCCTTTCGGTACGACGTAGTCGGTCATGCGCGGGAATTTATCGACGCTGTTGACGCTGAGCAGGTCGCCGTTCAGACGGGCTTCCAGCTGTGCGGCGGGCAGTTCTTCCAGATCGACCGCGCCTTTATTGGTCCAGGCAACGTTGGGCAGCAGGGCAAACATGCCCGCCAGGTTCAGGCCGTGCGGCTTCACCAGACGGTGGGACAGCAGGTGCAGCTTAAGGTAAACCTCTGGCGTCGAGGTAGCCTGCTGGTCGGCGGCCAGAATCGTAACGACAACCGGCTTTTCGCTTTCGGTACAGGCGCGGGCCAGAGCAGCCTGCATTGGGTCGGCGCTTTCCAGGGCGGCAGCAAAGGCTTCCAGTTCACCGCCATCGACGTCGAGGGCGACATTGCCTTCGTCATAACCCAGTGCGTTTTGGGCGGCTTCAATCAGGGCGGCAGAAGGATTAAGCAGTGGCTGCGGGTAGAAAACTTCGAGCCAGTCACCTTTGCTGTTTTTGGTGCCGACACCAATGGCCAGGGCAAATGCGTTTGTCATAGTCATTCCTCAGATCGGGCGCTCATGCGCGTTCTATTTAATAAGTCAGGTCAGAATTTCAGTTTGGTGTATTCGGTAACGCTGAAACCGAGCACTTTGACGCTGCCGGTATCCAGCAGAGGGCGCTTGATAATGGACGGGTTATCGAGCATCAGCGCACGGGCGCTGCGTTCATTGATATTGTCTTTGATGTCGTCTGTCAGGTTGCGCCATGTCGTACCGCGCTTGTTCAGCAGGGCTTCATAACCCAGTTCGCTGATCCAGCCATCCAGTAATTCCGGGCTTAAGCCGTCTTTTTTGTAGTCGTGAAACTGGTAATCCACTCCGGCGTCGTCCAGCCATTGGCGGGCTTTTTTGATGGTGTCGCAGTTTTTGATGCCGTACATGGTAATCACGCAGTACTCCTGTTTTTAACGACGATTGCAGATGAACGCTCTGTGCCGGGGCCGTCCGGCAAAGAGGCGCAAGGATACCAGAAGGTGGGAAAGGGTTCAGCCGCTGGTGAGCCTGCTAGGCTTAACCTGTTCTCTACGGACGGCAGGAGAGGTCAGGGTGCCTGGTAATTTAAGTAAGAGTAATCCCCGTAAGCTTTGGAGCCGCGTACTGACTGTACTGCTTTCCGGGTTGCTGATCAGTCTGATGTTATCGGCCAAAATCAGGGAGCTGAATGAGGAGCGTCTGCAGGAGGCCCTGAGCAGGCAGGCTTATGATCTGGCGTCACAGGTTGAGCAGCGCATTCGGCTTTATCAGTATGGGTTGCGCGGTATGCGTGGCGCCATTGTTACTGCCGGTGATGATCTGAACCGGGAGCTGGTTATCCGTTACAGCACCACTCGCGATGTGGACCTTGAGTTTCCGGGTGCGCGCGGATTTGGTTTTATCCGTCGGGTGGCCGTTGCGGATGAAGCCGGATTTATTCAGGCAGCACGTTCAGATGATTGGCCGGAATTTAATATTCGTCAGTTATCGCCCCATGCGGGTGAGCGGTTTGTTATTCAGTATATTGAGCCGGTGGGCCGGAATCTGGCGGCGGTCGGGCTGGATATCGCATCCGAAACCAACCGGCGTGAGGCAGCCTGGTCATCCTTGCTCAGCGGTGAGGTGCGCTTAACCGGGCCTATTACTCTGGTTCAGGCGACGGGCAGTCCGCAGCAGTCATTTCTGATTCTTATGCCGGTGTATCGGGGCGGCAAAACGCCTCAGACTCAGGCCGGGCGTGAACAGCTTGGCTTTGGCTGGAGTTATGCGCCGTTATTAATGGCCGAGGTGATGGCCGATCTGCGTTTGCATCAGGACCAGCTGGCGCTGGAGATTATCGATATGACGGATGTGCAGCAGCCGGTCAGTTTTTTTAATAACCAGACCTCCGCCGGGTTTGCTCATGTGGCTGGCTATCAGATTGATCGCAGCATTTTCGGGCGTCAGTGGCAATTCCGTTTTCGTGCGTATTCTTCGTTTGTGCAGGCGCTGAACCTGCCTTCCCCGGTGATGGTGTTCGCACTGGGATCGGTGATCAGTGTGCTCATCAGTGCGTTGCTGGCGATGCTGTTCAACAGCCGCTTGCGGCGCAAAGAATATTTGGCACAGCAGGCGCGACTGGCTTCCATTGTTGAAAGTTCGGCGGATGGCATCATCAGTCAGGATGGTAATGGCAATGTGCGGAGCTGGAATCCGGCGGCCGCAAGGATGTTTGGCATTACTGAGGCGGACGCACTGGGCCGTCCGTTATCAGCGCTGATCATTCCGCCGGAATTGCAGGACGAAGAATATGCTGTGTGTGCTGCGGTGTCGCAGGGGAGCTGTTTGCTGCCGAAAGAAGGCGTGCGCAGCCGCGCCGATGGCACATTACTGGATGTATCGGTTTCCTATGCGGTGATCCGTGATATGGAAGGCAAGGCGGTGGGGATATCAGAAAGTATCCGCGACATCACCGGCCAGAAGACCGCACAGGCAAAAATCATCGAGCTGAACACGAATCTGGAACGTCAGGTGGAAGAACGGGCGGGGGAGGCTCAGCGTCTCAGTCAGTTGTTGCAGGGCGTGCTGGATTCGGCCTCTGAAGTATCCATTATTGCCACGGATAAAGAAGGCATCGTGACCCTGTTTAACCAGGGCGCGGAACGTATGCTGGGGTACCGCGCAGAAGAATTTGTCGGTGTGCAGTCGCCGGCGGTATTGCACGCTGTGGAAGAAGTCGAAGCTCGTTCATTTGAGCTGGAACGGGAATACGGTGGACATATCCGCGGCTTCCGTGTGTTTGTTCACCGTTCGGAACGGGAAGGTGCCGAAACCCGTGAATGGACGTACATCCGCAAAAATGGCCAGCGCTTGCTGGTCAGTCTGTCGGTTACGACCATGCGCGACAGCGCCGGTGAGATCGTCGGCTATCTGGGCATTGCGGTGGATATCAGTGCGCGTAAAGCCAGTGAAGCGGCGCTGGAAAAAAGTCTGATGACGACTCAGGCCATTCTGAATACGGCGGTTAATCCGATTATTACCATCGACAGTTTTGGCGTTATCCGCTCGTTTAACCCGGCTGGGGAACAGACCTTCGGCTATCGGGGGGAGGATGTGGTGGGTAAGAATATCCGCATGCTCATGCCAGAGCCCTTTGCTTCGCGCCATGATCTGTATATGCAGCGCTTCCGCGAGATGAGCAGTGAGCGGGTGATTGGTATTAACCGTGAAATTCAGGCCCGGCGTAAAGACGGCAGTATTTTTCCGGTGCAGATCAGTCTGGGGGCCATGAACCTGAGAGGCGAGCGCATTGTCGTTGGCATCATGACCGATATCAGTCAACAGCGGGCCCAGCATGAGGCTCTGGCGGCAACCACTGCCCAGCTGGCGATGGCGGCTGACGTTGCCGAGTTAGGCGTCTGGTCCTGGACACCAGAAAATAATGAGTTGTTGTGGAATGACCGCATGTTTGAGCTGTATCAGCAACCGCTCAGTCTGCGCAGTCATGGTCTGAATTATGAACACTGGCGGATGCGTATCCATCCGGATGATCGGGCCCGCACCGAAGGGGCATTGCAGGCGGCGGTGGAGGGACGTGGTGTTTATGATCCGGTGTTCCGCATTGTGTTGCCGGATGGCCGTGAGCGCAGCATTCAGGCGGGTGCTCAGGTTGAACGCGCGGAAGACGGAACCTTGTTGCGCGTTACCGGCATTAACCGCGATATCACCGAACAGCTGGAGTATGAAACCCGTCTGCGGGAAGCGAAAGAAACCGCCGATGCCGCCAGCGCGGCAAAATCCACCTTCCTGGCCAACATGAGCCACGAAATCCGCACGCCGATGAACGCGGTTATGGGCATGCTGAAACTGGTTGCGCAGACCAATCTGAATGAGCGGCAACGGGATTATGTGAATAAATCCCGCGAGGCGGCCGCCTCACTGCTGACCTTGCTCAACGATATTCTCGATTATTCCAAAATTGAGGCGGGCAAATTACAGCTCGATGTTCATCCGTTCAGTCTGGATGAGGTCATGCGTAATCTGGCGGCGGTTCTGTCGGGTAATTATTCTGAAAAACCGGTGGAGGTTTTGTTTGATATTGATCATGCACTGCCGGAAACCCTGATGGGCGACCGTAACCGGTTGCAGCAGATATTAATTAATCTGGCGGGAAATGCGCTCAAATTCACCACCGCCGGTTATGTGATTGTGCGGGTGGAACCGGTTGGGCAACCCGAACGAGCCATCCGCCTGCGGATCAGTGTGGAAGATACCGGCATTGGGATTTCTGCTGAAAACCAGCAACGTATTTTTGACGGGTTTACCCAGGCCGAAGTATCGACCAGCCGCCGTTTTGGCGGCACCGGGTTAGGACTCGTGATCAGTAAACGCCTGCTGGCGTTGATGGATTCTGAACTTCATCTGCGCAGTGAGCCGGGTAAAGGCAGCTGTTTCTGGTTTGAACTGGATTTACCCGTTGTGGATGTCCGTCCTCCGCTGCGGCAACGGTCGGAGTCTGCATTACGGGTGTTGCTGATCGACAATAACCCCCTGAGTGCTCAGATTTTGCAGCGCGACGGCTGCTCTTTGGGCTGGCAGATGGATATTGAGCCAGACGCCGACGTCGCTTATGAGGCGATGATTCATGCGGATCAGCGGGGCGCCCCTTATCAGGTGGTATTGCTCAATAATGCATTGCCGGATAAAAACGGCAATGTCATAGCCCGGTCACTGCGCGCGCAATTCGGTGATAAGACTCCGCCGCTTATTCTGCTGTGTTTTTATGGGCGTGAAGTCCTTGACGATATGATGTCCGGCGCAGCATCGCTCTTTAATGAGGTTCTGTGTAAACCGGTCACACCGCTGCAGTTATCGGATGCGGTGATGCGTGTGTTGCGCAGTCCGCACAGTCTGGTGGCGGAAGGTGAACCGGAGCCTGATCTGCGCCGTCTGCGGGGAATGCGCATTCTGGTGGTGGAAGATAACGAAATTAACCGCGAAATTGCCTTTGAATTACTGAGCGCGGAAGGGGCCATCGTGGATCTGGCGGACGGCGGATTAAGCGGTGTGCAAACCGTATTGGCAGCGGAACATTCGTTTGATGCCGTCATTATGGATATGCAGATGCCCGATATTGATGGGCTGGAAGCCACCCGCCGTATCCGCGCTGATGGTCGTTTTAACCAGCTGCCGATACTGGCGATGACGGCCAACGTATCGGCGTCGGACCGTGAGGCCTGCCTCCGTGCGGGCATGAATGATCATGTTGGCAAGCCGATTGATCTGGATGATGTGGTGCATTCTCTGCTGCGGCTCACTGACGCCATGCGGGCTGAGCATTAACCGACGCTGCTGCCGGCAGACTTCAGGCAGCGTCCGGCAAAAAGACCGCCGTGTTCAATTTCTTCCGCACAGACTTCATGCGCCATCGGGTAACGATGGCTCTCCGCAGTGATTCCTTGTGCCGATAACCACTGGCAGGCTTCCTGTGCCAGCGTTGGGCTGACCACCGCATCATCATCACCATGAGCAATCAGCACCGGCAGATGCTGATTGGCGGCGTTTATCTGCAACGGACGGGCAATATAGGTGGAGAGCGCCATTAACCCGGCCAGTGGGTGCGGACAGCTGAAAGCGGCTTCATAAGCAACCGAACCGCCCTGAGAGAAACCCGCCAGCAGAATCCGGCGGCTGTCGATACCGGCGGCCATTTGCTGTTCGATCAGGGCGTGTATGCGCCGTACGGAATCACTCAGTTGCTGGCCATCAATCTGACGCCGGGGACTGGTGACCAGCAGGTCGTACCAGCTGGGCATCACCATGCCGCCATTCATGGTAACGGCTTGTAGAGGTGCGTGCGGGAAGAGCGCCCGCAGCACGGGTGGCTTATCCGTAACCCGTGCCAGAGCGTGCAGTACGTGTGGCTGCACCGGCACGAAATCATCACCGCTGGCACCCAAACCGTGCAGCCAGATCATGCAGCTGTCGGCGGGCATTGACGGTTCCAGTACGATACGGTCGGAAAAATCCTGACGCTGATAGGTTGGGCGGGTCATAGGTGGCTCCACGAATTAGGCGGCCAGTATAACCGCTTTGTGGGGGCAGGATGATGCTGTGGTCTGTGCGCCGTTCAGAGTAGGCGGCGCAACAGTGGTTTGCGGATGAACGTCGGCAGTATGTGGGCCAGACGGATCAGCCAGCTTAGTGGGCCTGGAAACCGATAATCGTCGCGGCCGCTCAGCAGGCCTTTCAGCATCAGTTCTGCGCCCCGGGTTTCGCTGATGGCAAAGGGAGCGGGCATCGCGTACTGGTTAACCCGTTCCGTCTGCACGAAGCCGGGGTAAAGCGAGATAAATTTCAGGCCTTGCGGTTCCAGTTCCACCCGGCAGCTGTCCATCAGTAAACGTGCGGCGGCTTTGGCGGCGCAGTACGGCCCCTGCATCGGTAAACCGATCAATCCGGCAAGTGAATTAGTGTGGGCAATGGTGCCGCGCAATCCGCATTCATCGGCCGGTTGGTGACGCATGGCGGTAATCAGCGGCGGCAGAAAATTCACCAGACTCAGGTAATTGAGCGTCAGGCACTGGCGGATATCGGCAACCGGTGTTTCCGCCATGCGCTGCTCCGGCCCGGCACCGACATTCAGCAGCGCCAGATCAATGCGGCCAAAATGCGCGATGCCTGTGGCAATGGCCTGTGCGGCGTCCTGCTCGTTACAGGCATCACCCGCGATGGTCAGTACCTCACAATGCTGCGCACGCAGCTGCTCTGCCAGTGCAGTCAGTTCCTGCTGGCGGCGGGCGAACAGGATCAGGCGGTTGTTATGCTGTGCCAGCAAATGCGCCAGCTGACGCCCCATCCCCGATGAGGCTCCGACCAGCAGAATGGTTTTGTGGTGAAGTCTGTGCTCTGTATCCATATCGGCGGTCAGGCGCCCAGCAGCCAGCGGGTAAAGAAGGCGACACCTACCCCCAGATAATTACCGACGATGTAACCGATAATCGCCGCGGCAAAACCCGGCAATATGATTTCGCGGTTTTTCAGCGCCCCGGCAATCACCGGAATAAACGGCACCGACATAATGGCTGCTGAGGAGGTAATTAAAAACGTATCGGTATCAATATCCAGAAAGCGGCAGATGATGGCCTGAAGAATCAGCGAGCCGATCAGGATAATGCTGATATAGGCAAACAGATCGACGTTCAGATGGGTGACAATACTGGTATCGGTCATGGTGCCGGTGGTGAAACAGAACACCAGAATCAGGTACATCCCCAGCTGAAAACTGTTGGGCAGATTACGGATCGCCGGTACAAACGAGGCCAGAACCCCCAGCGTGGTAATGGCAATAATGGTCACTGCGGAACTCATACTGCCCGGTACCAGAGTGGCTATGCCCACCGCAATGCCGACGCTGACAGCAGACAGCAACAGCGCCAGAGCCGTTTTCGGCAGGGCTTTCACATTGGCCAGCACCTTGTAGGCGTTGGCGGTTTCATCCGCCATATGGCCAAACGTTTCTTCTTCGCGGTGATAGGCGTGTTCGCCCTGACTGCTGTAAGGGCGCAGAAAACGGCTGAAAATCGGCTTGGCCAGCGTCATCACAAACATCAGATACAGCGCTGACAGCAGAATGTCGTAGGTGATCATGGTCGTGAAGGTATTTTCATCGGCTTCGATAGCGGTCTTGATGGCCGCCATATTCGGGCCGCCGCCGGTGTAAGCACCGACTGACATACCGGCAATCTGCCAGACATTGGCGAGGGAGTCGGCGTAAATAAAAGCCCCAACCGCACTGGCAATGATGACCGCCAGTAAGGCGACGCCCATGCTCTTCATGGTGTCACCGGCCATGCCGAATGAGGCTTTGACATCAATCGAAAACACCAGCAGCGGCAGCGCCAGTGCGATGGCAATTTCGGACAGATTGGTCTGCACGGCTTTCAGCGTTTCAGCTCCGGCCAGATCCGGCAGCATACCGGTGGCGGCGAGGGCGATGCCGCAGGCAAACGACAATACAACCACGCCGGGTTTATCCAGCCAGCGCACACGCTGGCAAAGAATAATCAGCAAGGCCGGAACAAGCAGATAAGCCATCAGGGTAAGAACAGCGGACACGATGATTCCTCAGTTTTTAGTATTTCACATAGGTAAAGTCAGGAATGTATTGCAAAAGCCGCTGACGGCTCAGGGGCGGCAGCCGCTTTCGGAAAGGCTTCCGGGTAACTGAAGACCGGCCACCATTCGCTGATCCGTCCCTGCTCGTACAGCGCAATATTACCGAACTGCAGAAATACCGATTCGCTCTGACTGGGACGGAAAAACACATAATCGTCCGGCTTAATGTTGTGGTCGTCCGGCAACTCGTACATTTCCTGATTACTGGAATGACCAAAAATACTGGCGCGTTGACAGGGTTCCGGATAGCAGGGCTGTGCCAGCCAGTTACCACCATAAATAAAACAGGCCTGATGGGGTAAACGGCCAAACAGGCGCAGTAAACGAGACAGGCCGCTGGCCATCGGAATCTCAGGATCGGTGACGACTTTCAATACCGGTGCAGCAATAAACACCGCAGGCTGGTGGTGCTCCAGCGTAACGACATCAAAATCGGTCGGCATAACCAGCGCTGACGCCGTGGCAATTTCGTTCACTAAGCCAACGCTGTCATGATCGTAAAGCGGATACGTTGAGCTGCCGCCGGTATTCAGACACAGGCCATTCAGTGCGTCATTGCCCAGTGTTTCTTTGATCAGGGTTGTGAAACGCCGGTAGTTGTTCTGAGTGGTGCGTAATGCTTTATCAATACCGCCGAGAAATCCCGGAATTTTACTGATATGCGCTTCATAGCCCATCAGTCCGGACAAGGTGAGCAGAGGGGAAGCGGCAATGGTTTTTAAGGCATGAATAAACTGCTGGTCAGGCTGAAATCCGCCACGGTGCAGACCGACATCAATTTCCAGATTAATCCGCAGGCGCAGATTGTGGCGCTGAGCCAGAGCTGCGTACTGCTGCAGGCGCTCATGGCTGTCGATCAGCCATTGCAGTTGCAGCTCCGGCGCAAAACACATGCTGCTGGTTTGCTGACTGTGCCACTGATAAAAGCGCTCGGCAGCCGTCACCGGCATCGGTTTTCCCATCAGCACATCCGCCGCCGGAATGTGCTCAACCAGATGCATCAGAAACGGCAAATGAAAACTCATCAGCCGTGCCGTACCGGTCCGGCGCATCACATATTGCAGTAACGGAATGGATGGCAGCGATTTGGCCACAATGCGGTAATCGAAGCCGCGGTTGAGCACATCAATCAGATGATCAATGTTGCGGTCCAGGCGTTCTTTATCGATCACCAGTGTGGGGGTGCAGATCCCGGCCTGCTGTAAACCCCGGGTCAGAGTCTGAAAGTAAGTTTGAGTCATGGCATTGGAGTCATAGGTTGTCCACTGTAAGCATGAGGCTGATCACAGACGCATTATTTTTATTCGTGGTACATATGTACCATAAAATTATCAGGACGTCATGAGCCTGTTATGCCACAAGCGGTTAAACCACCCCAGTTGCTGGCCGCAGATGACTAATAAAGCATTGTCTGATCGTGAATATGGCAGAACACAGGCACAAAAAAAGCGCCCGAAGGCGCTTTGTACCGCAGAGAGGATGGCTTACAGCCAGATCGCGCGGAAAATAAAGAAGAAGATAATCGACAGCAGGGCACCCGCAGGCAGCGTAACCAGCCAGGACACAAAAATAGAGCCGATTTTACGGTAGTTCAGAGAATCGGTACCCATGGCCAGACCGACCCCCAGAATGGCGCCAACCAGAACGTGGGTCGTAGAGATTGGCAGACCGGTGCCGGAGGCAACCACCACCGTTGTGGCGGCAGCCAGTGTGGCGGCAAAGCCACGGCTTGGGGTCAGTTCCGTGATGCCGGAGCCAACCGTGGCGATAACACGATGGCCGAAAGTCACCAGACCGATCACGATACCCAGAGCACCAACCAGCAGAATCCACATCGGAACAGCCGCCTTGGCGGCAATTTCACCACTGTGACTGACCACGCTGTAAACCGCTGCCACCGGGCCGATGGCATTGGCAACATCATTAGAGCCATGGGCGAACGCCATGGCGCACGCCGTGAAAATCATCAACACCGCGAATACTTTTTCGACATTGGCGATGTGGACGGCTTCAGAAATTTCCGGGTCGGCATGAATGCGCCCGACCACAAAGCGGCCAATGGCCATAACGGCTACGCCAATCAGCAGAGAAATCCACATGGCATCCGTAAAACTCAGATTCAGCCCCAGATGTTTCAGGCCCTTGAGCAGGGTGACCATGGAAATAACAAAGCCAACCAGCATGATGTAAAACGGCACCAGACGTTTGGACTGAGCAAAAGGGTCCTGAGTGTCGTGAATAAAATGCTTAACGCTTTTGTAGAGAACGTAAGAAATAGAACCGGCGACCAGCGGCGATACAACCCAGCTGGCCGCAATATTACCGACTTTGCCCCACTCAACGGCTTCCATCGAAATACCGACCGCTGCAAAACCGACAATGGCACCGACAATAGAGTGTGTCGTGGATACCGGCCAGCCAGCGTAAGACGCAATTAACAGCCAGGTTCCGGCTGCCAGCAGGGAAGCCAGCATACCGAATACCAGCAATTCGGGATGCCCCGACATGACCGCAGGATCAATAATCCCTTTGCGTATGGTGGCGGTGACTTCGCCACCGGCAAAAAATGCCCCGGCGAATTCAAAGATAATGGCAATTAAAACAGCTTGCTTGATGGTGATGGCTTTGGAGCCAACGGATGTTCCCATGGCATTGGCAACATCATTTGCACCAATACCCCAGGCCATAAATACACCGAAAATGCAGGCCAGGATAATAAATACATGTCCCTGGTCGGCTATAAGTTCCATTGTGAACTCCTCGAAAAAAAGCGCGCGCATTCTAACGCAGGCTCAGCAAAGTGCCTAGGGCTTGTTAACACAGGCCCGTAATCCGAGCATTCATTCGATTGGTATGCCGGTGTTGCGCTGCTGCGGCCTTCGCCGACGCAGCGCAATATCAGGAAATCAGACAGGAGTAAGAGGAATCAGGCGGGCGTTCTGCTTCTGCCCATAACGGCGCATCTGCCACAGGCTCAGGCCAATAAAGGCGATGCAGCCCGCCACCCACAGCATGGAGCTGAGCGGGTGCTGAGGCAGACTGCCGAGCTGATAAACGATCACCGCCGTGGTGTAAGCCAGTCCGGTACTCCAGCCGGCAACAAACAGCATCCAGCGTAAACCGGCTTCGCGCACCATGGCTCCGAGGGTTGCCACACAAGGGGTATAAAGCAGCACAAAGACCAGATACGAAAAGGCCGCTAACTGGCTGCCGAACAGCGCATCCATGGTTGAGAACGTGGTTGCGTGTACCCCTTGTTCCTCGCCCTGATCCGCGCTGATCAGGCTGAGGCCGAGCGGGTCCAGCAAGGTGTCCGCCAGACCTGCGAGGTTATCCGGAATGGTTTGCAGGGCCTCCAGCAGTCCGGCACTGAGCGAGTATTCGCTGTCAGCGCTGCTTTCCGGGCTGTACAGCGCATCCAGAGTACCGACTACGGCTTCCTTGGCAAAAATACCGGTGATGATACCGACGGTGGCAGCCCAGTTATCCTGCTGCACGCCGAGCGGGGTAAAGACCGGTGTAATCACATTTGCGATTTTTGACAGGACCGAGTTTTCTTTATTCTGGTTACCGAAAGAGCCATCACTGCCCAGCGAGTTAAGGAAACTGAGGATAACAACCACGGTAATGATGGTTTTACCGGCGCGCAGACAGAACGATTTAAGCCGCTCCCAGGTTTTGATCAGAATGCCTTTTACCGTCGGAATATGGTACGCAGGTAATTCCATGACAAAGGGCGTCAGGTCGGGTTTAAACAGTGTGTTTTTCAGAGCGATACCCGTCAGCAGGGCCATTGCGATGCCCAGCACATAGAGACTGAACACCATCAGGGCGCCGTTTTCGGTAAAAAAGGCGGCAGCAAACAGAGCATATACCGACAAGCGCGCACCGCAGGACATAAACGGGGCCATGGCTATGGTCAGCAGACGGTCTTTGTGGGTGTCCATGGTGCGGGCAGCCATGACTGCCGGTACATTACAGCCGAAGCCGACGATCAGCGGTACAAAGGATTTTCCCGGCAGCCCGACAGCCCGCATCAGCCGGTCCATCACAAAGGCGGCCCGTGCCATGTAGCCAGAGTCTTCGATGATCGACAAAAACAGATACAACCCGCCAATCACCGGAATAAACGTGGCGACCAGCTGAATACCGCCGCCCAGACCATCGGCCAGCAGGGTCGCCAGCCATTGCGGAGCGCCGATCCCTTCCAGCAGATAATGCGTACCGTCAACAAATACGGTGGCAAAAGCGATATCGAAGAAATCAATAAAAGCGCCGCCAATGTTAATGGCGAAGGTGAACATCAGGTACATCACCGCAAAGAAAAACGGGATGCCCAGCCAGCGGTTCAGCACCCAGTCATCAATGCGTTCGCTCAGCGTGCGGCCTTTGGTGTTAATGGTCAGTGATTGCTGTAACACATGCTGGATTGAGCGGTAGCGGCTGTTGGCCATCAGTACATCGATGGGCTGATGGTGTTCGCTTTCCAGTTGTTGCCGCAGCTGCTGCGCCTGAGCGAGCACTTCGCTGCGCCGCTCCAGTGGCAATACTTCACTGGCGTACATATCGTTTTCCAGAATGCGGGTGGCGCTCCAGAATGGATTGGCGACGGTTCCCAGCAGTTGCTCTTTTAACCGGTTAACCGCTTGCTCAAAGTCGCTGTCCAGACGGATAAGCGGTGTGGCGACGGTGGCATGCTCCAGATGGTGAGCCAGAATGCGGCACAACTCTTCGATACCGCGCCCGGTTGACGCAACAATCGGCACGACAGGAACTCCGAGCTGCTGCGACAGCAGCTGGGTATCAACATGAATCCCTTCGCGCTCGGCAACATCCAGCATATTCACGGCGCAGATCACCGGTACGCCCATGTCCAGCAGCTGCGAGGTTAAAAACAGATTACGCTCAAGGTTGCTGGCATCAAGGATGTTAATAATCAGCTGTGCTTCACCGCTCAGCGCAAATTCGCGGGCGATTTTCTCATCGGTCGACAACTCATCATCATGGCTGTCAAGCGCATAGGTACCGGGCAGATCGACCAGTTTATGACTGACCCCACGCAATACCAGAGCACCTTCTTTGCGCTCAACGGTGACACCAGGCCAGTTGCCGACTTTTTGCTTGGCTCCGGTCAGTGCGTTGAAAAGGGTGGTTTTGCCACAGTTCGGATTGCCGATGACTCCAATAATCGCTCGGTTCATACGATAACTTCTACCTGAATAATGGAGGCTTCCTGCTTACGCAGACTGACAGAGGCACCGCGCAGCTGAATCTGCATCGGATCACCCAGCGGAGCAAAACGGCGCACTTCAATCCGGGTGCCGGGCATTAACCCCAGGGCCAGCAGTTTGCGGCGGAAATTGGCTTCGGTGGCTGTAAATCCGACGATTCGGGCCTGGGAACCAACGCTGAGCTGATCAAGAGTTTGCAATGTCATGCGGATCCGGCGGGAAAGAGATAAATAAGAAAAAGATGATAATGTTTATCATTTGATTGCACAAGGGTCAGAGACTTTGGATTGACAGACTTTTATATTATCTGACACTGCTATACCGTCGCGCCGGTGTATTTTATTGCGGTAATTCCGCGCGATATACTCGTTTGCTCAGCGTTGACAGGACAGTATGATCCCGGCAGCCCCGGGTTTTTTATAAAACAGTCTGTTGTCGTTTATATATGGATTGTTTAACCGATCATTGCACCGCTATAATCACCGCGTTACATAATATCTATGAACTGTGCGGCTATTGCCGTAATAGTCCGCGATAACACCCTATTCTATGTATTGATATCCCGGTGGGATATCAGTCTGTTGTTATGCCGTTAAGACACAGAGGTAAAGCAGTGAGCGTATTCGACATTGATATTGATAAGCAGATTAAACAGCACCAGCAGAAAATTCAGGAGCTGGAGCAGCTGCGTAAGGATCAGGAACATAAGCTGGAAGGTCTGAAAGAATTTGACGTTACCATCAAGCGTCTGTGCAATCAGAATCGTCTGAGCGAAGAAGAATTGTATGTTTCCCGTTCAGAACAGATTGAAGCCTGGATTGTTGGCATGGCAAAACAGGAAAATCCTTCTTTTATTTATAACAATCTGAAAAAGCATTTTGCCCGCACAGCACCTCGCGGACCAAAAGCCGCAAAAGCTGAAAAAGCCGAAAAAGAATCCACTCTGCCAAAACCAAAGCTGCCGGTAGGGACTTACCGTAATCCGGCAACTCAGGAAAAGGTGGAAAAAATTAAGCGTAATCCACGTCAACTGGACGAATGGATCGAGCAGCACGGTTTTCCTGTGGTCCGCACCTGGAAAATTGATTAATCCATATGTGATTAACGCCAGGGCCTGTTTAATCCGTCGGAACAGGCCTTAATAAAAAAGGGAGCTCAGCTCCCTTTTTTATTGTTTATGACCAGCGTCTGCGCGGCTTATTACACCAGTACAAACCGGGCTATACGCGCCTGGGGTTGAACATCCGCCAGCTTTACCCGCACCGCTTGTCCAAGAACAAAGCGTTGTTCTTCGTTGCGATGAGTCAGCGTTTTGGTTTCAAAGGTCCAGCCATTACCGGCTTTACGGCGGTCGATGGTGCCTTCAATTCCGGTATTGTCGAGACGTACGGTAAAACCGCTTGAATTCATGTGCACGATACTGGCGTCATACAGCTGTTCTTTATCCTGTTGCGCCAGCCATAAAAGCTTCAGCCAGGTTTCGGCCTGATTGGCGGCCATACGGGCATGGCTCTGTGCGTTCTGGATATTGAGCAGAACACCTTCATCCGGCAGTTGTACGCTGCCATCCGTCAGCAACGCCTTAACGATACGGTGAATCAGCAGATCGTTATATTTACGCAGCGGTGAGGTAAAGGTGGTGTAGTACGCAAAGCCAAGACCCATATGCGGTTTGGCTTCCAGCGATAAATTGCTGCGCTCAAGCTGGCGGCTGATGATCATGCGCAGAGGCAGATCGCTGTCACTGGCTTCGGCCTGCTGCATCAGACTGACGTATTCTTCCAGACTGCTGAGAGTGGGTTTTTTATCCAGCGGCAGGTGTTCTTTCAGCAGGGCGGCAACTTCGCCCTGACGCTCGCTGCGCACTCCGGCATGTTCAATAAAGAAGCCACTGCCTTTTTCTGCCAGCCAGCCGGCAATGGCACGGTTACAGGCGAGCATGCATTCTTCCACCAGACGATGTGCCTGATTGCGTTCGATGCGGACGATATCTTTAACTTTGCCAAGCTCATCGGTGAGCAGTTTAAAGTCCGGACGGTCTTCCATCACCAGACAATGATTCTTACGGTAAGCTGCCAGTGCCCGGGCGCAGTTGTCCAGATGTACCAGATGGCCATGCAGTTCGGCGGGTATATCGTTGCTTTCGCCATCGATCAGCAACGCAACCTGGGTGTAACTCAGCTTGGCGCGGCTGCGGATGGTGGCGTTATAGATATGAATCTGCTCAATATCACCGGCTTCGCTGATGCGCAGTTCGACTGCCATGGCCGGGCGCAGCTGATCGGCCTGCAGTGAACACAGCTGTTCAGAAAGCTCCGTTGGCAGCATAGGGACGACCTGATCGGGGAAATACACCGAGGTCGCGCGTTGCAGGGCGGCATGATCCAATGCCGTGCCGGGCTGAATTAATGCCGCCGGATCGGCAATGGCAATCCACAATGACCAGCCCTGACTGCGTGCTTCAGCATACAGTGCGTCATCGATGTCGCGCGTACCGGCAGAGTCGATGGTAACAAACGGCAGATGGGTCAGGTCGGTGCGCTCGCTCAGAACATCCCCGAGTCCTTTGGCGGTCAGTTCGGCTACCTGAGTATTAACCCCGGCATCAAAATCGACAGGCAGCTGCCATTTGGCTTTGATAAACGTCTGCTCGATATAGGCGTCGGTTGGTTTGCCGATAATGGCATCGATATCAGCCTGAGCTTTTGCTTTCGGAAACGGATGCTGGCTGATATGGGCTTTGACCAGGTCGCCGTCGCTGGCATTCATGCGTTTGGCCGGTGGTACAAAAATCCAGCGGTTAAGGGTTGGGTGATCAGCCTCAACAAAGTGACCTTTCCCGCGCACAATGTATTTGCCGAAGAATTCGTTCAGTTCAGTACTGAGCAGTTTTTCAACAATTGCCTGCTCTTTGTCTTCACCGGCGGGTTCTACCCGGAATTCGATACGATCGCCCGGCAGGACTTTCTCCATTTCCTCTGGCGCGAGAAAAAACTGCTGGCCATCGTCGGTATTGACGAATCCAAAGCGGCCGCCGGTAGAGCGCACCCGGCCCTCAAAGTGGGGCGTGCTCAACTGGATTTCCTGCTTCAACGACTGTAATTGCGAGAGGGCGTTTTTATCGAGCATCCGCACTGGACCATGGCTGAAAATAAAGGAGCAGGAGTTTACTGGATCGGGCCGTTCAGAGCTACCGCAGAGCAGGGAATGGGAGAATGTGAAACGGTTCCGGTAAGTATTGTTCGTTTGTACCAAATGAATTCACCTAAGCGGACAACGCAGTGCTTTATTGAGCCAAACTGCATTTTGCGCTGGAAAAGAATCCGTCCTTGTAATACTTCTGACACGAAGAAGTCGTCCTATACGCACAACAAAACCAGACAATATAAGGTTCCTCTGAATGTCCAACCGAGCTGATCTGAGCCGCCGTAGTTTTTTGAAATCCGTTGCCGCTGGCGCCGGTGCTGTTTCTGTACCTGCGGCCTTAACCGGCTGTTTTGGTGATGATGACGATAAACGTGATCTCACCGTGTTTGTGTTTGGTCATGGTGTTGCCTCCGGTGATCCGCTGGCCGATGCCGTGATCATCTGGACCCGTGTAACCCCATCCGACACCCGTGCGGAAGCAGAAGTCGCCTGGGTTGTAGCCACCGATGCCGCCATGACAAATGTCGTGACCAAGGGGTCGGTTTACACCGACAGCAGCCGTGACTTTACCGTTAAAGTCGATGTTACCGGCCTGAACGCCGATACCACGTATTACTACCAGTTCGCTGGTAAAGACGGTGCTGTGACGCCCGTTGGCCAGACCCGTACCCTGCCGGTTGGCAGTGTGGACAGCGTGAAGCTGGCGGTGTGTTCCTGCTCCAACTATCCGGCCGGATATTTCAACGTTTACAACGAAATTGCTAACAGCGATGCGGATGTTGTTGTTCACCTGGGTGATTACATCTACGAATACGGTGCCAACGAATACCCGACGGCAGCTTCTCAGGTTCGTGGCCCGGACCCAGAGGTCGAGATCCTTACCCTGACCCACTACCGTGCCCGTTACGCCAAATACCGTACCGATAGCGCGCTGCAGCTGGCGCATCAGAAAAAGCCGTTTATCTGTGTCTGGGATGACCACGAGCTGGCCAACGATACCTGGAAGAACGGTGCTGAAAACCACGACGAAGACGAAGGTTCATTCACGGAACGCCGTGCCGCAGCCATTCAGGCTTACCACGAGTGGCTGCCAATCCGCTCGGGTGCTGATAAAGCCAAAATCTGGCGTGCTTTTGAATTCGGTAATCTGGTCAACCTGACCATGCTGGATACGCGTATGTATGCGCGCGATAAAGTGCTGTCTTACAGTGATTATCTGAATGATTCCGGTATTGATGCTGTCGCATTCCAGGCCGCGCTGGCAGATCAGAGCAGGGGTTTGCTGGGATCAGAACAGCAGAGCTTTGCCATCGGCTCTATGTTTAACAATAACGCCACCTGGCAGGTGCTGGGGCAGCAGGTGCTGATGGGGCGTATTTTTATTCCGCAGGAATTGCTCGTAGGTCTGGGAACCGTTGAGGCAACGATTTCGGCGGGTGGCGATGCTTCTGCAGCCCAGGCGCAGGTAGCAGCCTTGCTGGTAGAGCTGGCGACGCTGAAAGCGACCGACCCGACCAACCCGCGTCTGGCAGCGACAGCCCCTTACAATCTGGATGCCTGGGATGGTTACTTCCCGGCCCGCGAAGAAATTCTGCGCCGTGCCCAGTACTTTAATAAAAACCTGGTGGTGCTGGCCGGTGATACCCATAACGCCTGGGCCAGTGATCTGTATACCGCGAATGACAGCGGAGAGGTGCAGCGTGCGGCGGGTTCCGTTGGCGTAGAATTTGCCACCTCTTCAGTCACCTCGCCGGGTTTTGAAACCTATGTTGGCTTTGGCAGCAATGCCGCCATGCAGGCGGGTTTCGAACAAGCGGTAACGGCACTGGTTGATGACCTGAAATATCTGAATGCCGCCCAGCGCGGGTATATGCTGGTGGAGTTTACTCCGGCGAAATCCAGCTGTGAGTGGGTGTTTGTCGATACCATCACCAGCGAAACCTATACCGCCTCGGTACAGAAGAAGATGGAAGTGAAGCCTGGTCAAGGTAAGCGTACCCTGACTGACGTTCCTCTGGTTTCCTGATTCGGCATATTGAGGTACAGAAAAGGCCGCCATTGCGGCCTTTTCCTTTTATGCCCGGTACAGATTCACCCAGCGGAATTCATCCAGTTCGTCGAGGTCGGGCACGGTAAAGGATTCACTGCGACCGGTGGCCTGATAAGGCGGAAAATGAAAATCTTTCACCCGCGAATCGGCGACGATCACTTGCTGTGCTTTCTGGCGGAACACTTCCAGTAACGGCAGGTTGGCGCGGTCGTAAAGCACATCAGCGGCGATCAGCAGGTCGAGGTCTTCGTCAAAGGCGAACAAATCCGGATGCAGGCGATAACCGACGTTATTGAGCCGTGCATTGGCCGCACAGGATAACAGAGCGTCAGGGTCGATATCGCAGGCGATCACTTCGCGCGCGCCGGCCAATACACAGGCAATGGCGACTACGCCGGAGCCGGCGCCGAAATCCATCACCTTTTTACCGGCGACCCAGTGGGGGTTGGCAAGAATTTCCCGTGCCAGCACCTGACCGCTGGCCCAGCAGAAGGCCCAGTAAGCGGGGTAAGTCTGGATGCGCAGGATTTCTTCCTGACTGAACGCCCGGCGCATGCTTTCCGGCTCAACCAGCCAGAGACTGATGTGCGGACACTGTGGCAGTGACTGTACGCTGACGCGGGCATCGTCGAGCATGGAGCGGATGGCCTGGTTAAGCAGGTGCTCATCCGCTGGGTGGGTCGTGAGTGACATTATGGCTCCCGGGTTTGCAGGGCAAATACCGAGTCCGGGCGCGCAACCTGATAACCGGCCTGTTCCAGCACCGTGGCGGCCTGTTCATTGGCGTAGTGGTACAGCACGAAGCGCTGGCGCAGTTCGGCCGGATATTCGCGCGCCAGATCGCTTAAGCCGGTATGGGATGGGTTGGGTTCAAGCCCGCAGTCGTGAAATATCCGTTCCTGACCACTGAGTTCATGGCAGAGTATTTCCGGCACCGGGCGGGTATCACCGCTGTAAAAAAACACGCCGGGCAGGTGCAGGGCATAGCTGGAGCCGGGTTTATGGTGGCGCGTGGTGTGCAGCCGGAAGGTCAGATCCTGATGAATAAAGGTATCGCCAACCGGCAGCAGCTGAAACGACTGCCAGAAGTTGTGCCCGCCTTCGGCCATGGCTCCGGGGTAGGTCGCCAGACGCTGATGCAGTAAGGTAATCAGATTAAGCGGCACATATAAACGGATGGGCGGTTGCTGTTGCAGGCGCGCCTGAACCGTCAGAATCTCCAGATCGGCGATATGATCCAGATGGCCGTGGGTAATAAAGATGGCGTCCGGCAGACGGTTATAGTGACGACGATAAGCACTCAGCGTACCGTAGCCGCAGTCCATTAACAGCAGAGGTTGCTGGTTTAATTCCAGCACGGCGGCGGAGCAGCCCATGTCGGGTTGGCCACCGCTGCCGGTCCCCAGAAATTTGAGCGAATAATCGGATGCGTTTCGGGTCATAATAGGCCATATCAGCGCAGAGAAATGAGGTGCATTATGTGGCGTCCAAAACGGATGTCTATCCCTACCGCCGATCAGGCGTTACCGGGGCGAGCAGAACCACTGTATCAGGTGCCGCAGCAGCATCATGTGAACGGCAACCGGATTGGCGGTGAACGCCCGGCCGGGCTGGGCGAAGTACTGTTCGGCATGGGCTGCTTCTGGGGAGCTGAGCGCAAGTTCTGGTCGTTGCCCGGTGTGTATTCGACGGCCGTCGGTTATGGTGCCGGGCATACGCATAACCCAACTTACGAAGAAGTCTGTTCGGGCATGACCGGCCATAACGAGCTGGTGCGGATCTGGTTTGATGAGCAGCAGCTGACACTGGAGCAACTGCTGGCCGTATTCTGGGAGAGCCACGATCCGACTCAGGGCATGCGTCAGGGCAATGACATCGGCACTCAGTACCGCTCCGGGATTTATGTCACGTCAGACGCTGAGCGTGTGCGGGCTGAAAGCAGCAAAGCGCATTATCAGCAGCGTTTGCAGCGGGCGGGCATGGGCGACATCACGACTGAAATTCTGGTCAACGTGCCGTTTTATCTGGCGGAAGGCTATCACCAGCAATATCTGGCTAAAAACCCCAACGGTTACTGTGGTCTGGGCGGCTGTAACGTCAGCTTTGACTGAACGCTGCAGCGGTTGAATTTAAAACAAGGAGTTCGTCATGCGGGCAATGGCTGTTTATCAGCTGAAAGGCGGTGTGGGTAAAACCACCACAGCCGTTAATCTGGCGGCACTGGCCGCGCGGGAAAAAATCCCGACGTTGTTATGGGATCTTGATCCTCAGGGGGCGGCCAGCTGGATTCTGGGGGTTGATAAGGGCCATAAGCAGGATGAGCTGTGGAGCAGCGATGAACCCATCAGCCGCTATATTCAGCCCAGCACAATTCCGCGTCTGGATGTGCTGTCGGCCGACAGCTCGCTGCGTAAGTTTCATCAGAGTCTGAGTGGTAAAAAAGAGGCGCGTCAGCGCATGGATGAAGTTCTCGGTCGGCTGGCCGAAGATTATGGTCTGATTATTATTGATTGCCCGCCGATGATGACGCCACAGATGGAGGGCGTGTTGCGTACGGTGGACAGTATTCTGGTACCGGTTGAGCCTTCCGTGTTGTCGATCCGTGCTTACCAGCAAATCCGGATGCAGTTTGATTGGGCAAAAAAATCCCAGTGGCTCCCTTTTGTGACCATGATCGACCGGCGTAAACCTGCACATCTGCGTTGGGTAAAAACCGGGCTGGAAGAATTTCCGGAAATTCTGCGCACTTTTGTGGCTTATTCCGCCAGTGCCGAGCGCATGCTGGAGTTGCGCAGCCCGATTGTTGAACAGCAGCCAGCCGTCCCTCTGGCGCGTAACTATCAGGCGTTATGGAAAGCCGTTAAACCGAAACTGAACTTGCGCTGACAACCGGCTGACTGCCGGTCACGTTTCCCGCCACCGGTTTGCTGCCGCAAGAGTCGTTATGTTTTACCTGAGGAAAGGCCAGATACACTGCCCAGGCAATGGCCGTGGCGTATGCCAGATTGGTCACCAGTTCAGTGTGAGGGTTATTGAGAAATTCCCGCTGCGATGCCAGACCGCGTATTCGGCTGGCCAGATCCGGATGAAACGCCAGATGCTGATTCCAGACTTTCTGGTGCAGGGCAGCGTCTATCGGATAGATGCCTTCTGTGCGTCCCTGAGGATGGTGTTGCTGCCAGCGGGCAATGGCAACCAGAAGATTCTCAGAGGCCTGGCTATGCTTGCCAAGATAGTGGAGGGTGGGGCGTACAATGCGCTCACGCAGTTCTTGTGAAGCCAGTTCCATGGGCCGTTCCGCAGCAAAAACCTCGATTAGTGATAGCAGACTACCGGTACATTCACCATCAGTGGAATGAATTTTTTGCGTTCAGAGTGGCAATAGCATGAATCAAACCGATGACAGAGATTATGAGCCCCCTTGCGCCGCGCTGGTTTGACAGCCACTGCCACTTTGATTTTGCCGCGCTGGATCATGAGCGCGAGCAGCAATGGGCGCTGGCGCAGCGTTCGGGCGTCAGTGGTTTGTTAATTCCCGGCGTGCATCGTCAGCAGGGAGAACAGCTGGCGGCTTTCTGTCAGAACCAGCCGTTTTATTACGCACTTGGGCTGCATCCCTATTTTCTGTCTGAACATAACGGCGACGATCTCTGCTGGCTGGCGCAGGCGTTACAGCAACCGGATGTGATTGCACTGGGGGAGGCCGGGTTGGATTGGGTGCTGGCGGCAACGTCAGAACAACGCCAGCAACAGTGGTTCTGGTTCCGGGCACAGGTGGCGCTGGCAACGACGTATCAGCTACCCATGATCCTGCACATTCGTGGTGCCCATGATGAGGCAGCCTCCTTCCTGCGTCAGCAGCAGTTCCGCTATGGTGGGATGGTGCATGCATTCAGTGGCAGCGAACAGCAGGGCAAGGTCTGGCGCAAACTGGGTTTTCGTCTGGGGATTGGCGGTGCAATGAGCCATCCGCGGGCGCAGAAGCTGCGGCGAACGGTGGCGGCACTGCCGCTTGATTGCTGGCTGCTGGAGACCGACAGTCCGGATATGCAACCGGCCTTCTGGCGCGGTGCCAATAACAGTCCGGCCAGTATTCCCTTGCTGGCCGCCATGCTGGCGAGTCTGCACAATGTCAGTCTGGCTGAACTGGCTGCTTGTCTTGAACATAATCTGCAGCAGACCTTTCCCCGTATCAGTGCGCGGTCAGAACCGGATACAGCGGAATAACCATTGCGTTGCCTATATTGCTGTCAGTGCTGAACAGACGTCTTTTCAGACAAGCTTGTTGCATAACGCGCCCGTAGCTTGCTTTGTCAGCGGGTAGCGCATATTGCTTGTATTCGGATTACAAAGAGGTGAGCGCTATGTTTATCAATCATATGTTCGGACTGCTGTATCATCCACGGCGTGAGTGGGCGGAGATTCGTCGGGAACGGGCTGGTTCCATTCTGGAAGTCTTCGTCCGCAATCTGATCTTTCTTGCTTTGATTCCACCGGTCTCACTGTTTATCGGTACCACCCAGTATGGCTGGAGTATTGCCGGTGGTGATGTGGTGAAACTCAGTGCTGAAAGTGCGTTGCCGATGGCGGTTGCTTTCTATTTCGCCTTATTGTTTGGCGTGGCAATGGTGGCTTATGCGATGTTCTGGATGGAACGAACCTTCGGCGCCAGCGCCAGCTATGAGCGCTGCCTGATTTTTACCATTTTTACGGCCACTCCGATGTTCTTGTCGGGATTTATTGGTCTGCTGCCCATTCTCTGGCTCGATGTCATGGTCGTACTGGCTGCGGTCTGTTACAGCGTTTACCTGCTTTACTCCGGAGTGCCTGTTTTTATGGATATTCCGGAAGAGCGCGGCTTTATTTTCGCCAGCTCCATGCTGACGGTCGGGCTTTGTGCTTTGGTGGGATGTATGGCGATTACCGTTGTCCTTTGGGGAATGGGGCTTGCGCCTGCGTTTGTCTGAGCCTGAAAGGTCGTTATCAGGATGCCGGTCGCCGAAGATATTTTTTCCATCCGGCGACCGGCGGAGTTTTGTAGTGATTTTGTAACATATGGTTGATCATAGAATCACCAGTCAGTAGCCTGCACGCCCCCTGAATCCGGCTTGATGGTGATGTGATGAAACAACATTTTTTATTGGCTGCGTTGATGTGCTTTGTTCTTCCTGTCACCGCCGCTGTTTCGCCAGCCGATATCGCCCGTCTCGGTAAAGATCTGACCCCGGTTGGTGCGGATAAATTAGGCAATGGTAAAGATATTCCTGCCTGGAAAGGTGGTCTGCCATTGGATGCAACCCATCAGCCAGGTGCCTTTCACGCCGATCCCTTTGCCGCCGATAAGCCCCGCTTCCGAATCTCTTCAGCCAATATTGCGGAGCACCGCTCGCGTCTGACCGATGGTCAGGTGGCATTATTACAACGCTTTCCTGATATGTATTTCGAGGTTTATCCGACCCAGCGCTCTGCTTCTTACCCGGATTATGTGTACGAAGCCATTAAGACCAATGCCCGTCGTGCAGAGCTGATGAAATACGGCGCTGGTGTCACCGGAGCGACCATGTCTTCACCGTTCCCGGTGCCGCAGAATGGTCTGGAAGTTCTGTGGAACCACACCCTGCGCTTTCGCGGTCACTCTATGGCGTATACCGCGATTGCATCGTCGGTCACTCAGGGTGGGCAGCGCATTGATGCACTGCGGGAGTACGAATATTTTATTCAGTACAGCATTCCGGGTGCAGAACCGGTGGAACTGGATAACAAGATTTTTTTCCTGAAGCGTAAAACTCTGGCACCTGCACAAATGGCGGGTGGCATTACGCTGGTGCATGAAACGCTTGATCAGGTTCGCTCACCGCGTAAATCCTGGATTTATGTGCCGGGTCAGCGTCGCCTGCGCCGTACCCCGGATCTGGCTTATGACACCGCAGACGCCAACACCAACGCCATCCGTACCGTGGATCAGGTTGATATGTTTAACGGCGCACCGGATTACTACGACTGGGAGCTGAAAGGTAAGCGCGAAATTTATATTCCGTATAACGCTTACAAAGTGCATCAGGGCAATCTGAAGATTGATAACATTCTGCAGGATCGCCACATCAATCCGTCACTGCTGCGTTATGAAGCGCACCGTGTGTGGGTGGTGGAAGCCAAGCTGCGCCTTGGCTACAGTCATCGTTATTCCACCCGTCGTTACTATGTTGATGAAGATTCGTGGTCCATTATTTACGCCGAAGAATACGATGAAAAAGGCGATCTGTGGCAGGTGACAGAAGCGCATACGATTAACTATTACGATATCCAGCTGGTCTATCCGACGCTGGAAGTGACCTACGATCTGGAAAGCGGGCGCTATTACGCTGAAGGTCTGGATAATGAACGCGGCGCCACGATCAATTTCAGCCTTAAACTGGATGCTGACGACTTCTCGCCGAATGCTATCCGCCGCGAGGCCGTGCGCTGACATTCAGCGCCATGGCGATTACACTGGGTGGCAATCCTTGCTGCCCGTGTATTTTGTGATTTTAACTCCGTCCCTGTTTACCTATTCCATTATTCGTCGTTTAAGACGGCCGCTGTTGTGTCTTAGTCTGCTGTGGCTCTCTTTAAGTCTGCCGGTCGTTGCCGATGATGGACGTTTGCCGGATAACTTTGCCGACCTCTCGGAGGATGTGCAGACGGTGATTCTTGAGTACGCCTTTTTCTCTGAAAAGGCTAATCAGGTCTGGGGGCAGGATTTTGAAGAAGCCTCCGCTCATGCCATGGTCAAATACCTTGATGACTACCACACCCGGGTTCATATCGACTTTGCCGCAGGCCGCATCCGGGTTGAAAGTGAGCGCAGCAAAACACCGTTAACCGCCATTCGTCAGGCTCTGGTGGCTACCTTACTTACCCCCGCAGATCCTTCAGCCGTGGATTTGTACACCGCGGCCGATATGGGGATTACCGGTAAGCCTTTTCTTGCCGGACAGGTGCTTGATCAGGATGGTAAAAGCATTGAATATCCTTGGCGTGCCGAGCGATATGCGCAATATCTGATTGATCACAAACTGCGGCACAAAGGCGCTCGATATTGGGTCGATGTCGCCATGGTAAGCCGTCATAAACAACGCAGTGCAGAAGGATACCGGCCACTGGTTGAACAGGCAGCGAAACGCTATCAGCTGTCCCCGGCATTAATTCTTGCCGTCATTGAAACGGAAAGCAGTTTTAATCCCTTTGCGGTTTCCCATTCCGGAGCTTACGGTCTTATGCAGGTGATGCAGGATACCGCCGGACGGGATGTGTACCAGCGTATTTACGGTCGCAGTGATCGGCCCAGTCGCAATTATCTGTTGAACCCTGCGAATAATATCGACGCTGGCAGCGCGTATTTATCCATTTTGCGCGACGTGTATCTGCGCGATATTCAGGGCTGGCAAAAACGCGAATACTGCATGATTGCCGCGTATAACGGTGGCGCAGGGAATTTACTCAGAGCGTTTCATTCTGACCGCAAAAAAGCCATTCAGCGGATTAATTCGCTGTCGGCTGATGACGTCTATCGCACCATCGTGCATAAGCATCCCAAAGCCGAGTCGCGCCGTTATCTGGAAAAGGTAACCGCGTTTAAGCAGCAATGGTTTTAATCCATCGTCTCCGGGCCCGTTATGACTTCCGATCCTTCGCACCTTGCCAGCTTACAGCAGGCGCTCATATTGCCCGGCGCAGAGCTGCGCGCCGAACCGCTTACTGACGAGCAGCTAACCTTGTGGCTGCTCAGTTTGCCTGACCCCCGATTAACGCTGGACAGTCAGGCAATCGGTGCTTTCTGGCAACGCCTGCCGTATTGGGCTTTCGCCTGGGCCGGTGGGCGGGCTCTGGCACGCTGGATTGTTGATAACCCCAACTACGTGGCCGGGAAGCGGGTGCTGGATTTTGGCTGTGGCTCGGCGCTGGTGGGAATTGCCGCTGCTAAAGCCGGGGCCGCAGAAGTCTGGATCGCCGATCTTGATAACAATGCCCTATTGGCGGCAACAGAAAATGCAGCACTCAATGATGTTCATGTTTTGCCGGTACAAGGCGAGTGGCCACAGGTTGATCTGCTGCTGGCCAGTGACGTGCTATACGACATCAGCTCCAGTGCCGACCTCAAACAACTGATGCTGAATATTCCCGACTGGATACTGGCTGAAAGCCACTTCGTTGCCCCGGACTTTGTAGCGCTCGATTGCCTGCATTCCACCGTCTGCTCAACACTTCCGGCCATTGGGGATTTTGATGAAGCGGTGGCGATTGAGATTTATTGCCGCGCCGGTCAAACTCGACTAACGTAACCGGCCTTATCATCAATAACGCCTTAATTCACACACTCAGGGAGAAACCTATGCGCATCGTTATGACGTTACTGATCAGCTTGCTGGCACCACTGGTAATGGCTGCTGATCTGACAGAAAAGGATGTAAAACACTGGATGGAAGCCATGCCCGCACTGGAAAAGTGGCTGGATCAGCATGAAGATAAATTGCCGGAAGAAAACTTTGCCGGTGAAACCAGCCTTGATGCCATGTTCAACAAAGGCATTGAACAACTGAAAGATGCCGGCCTGTATAACGACTTCAGCAAGCAGGTAAAAGCCAACGGTTATAAAAACATCGAGCAGTGGGCCGAGATTTCCCGTCGCGTCACCATGGGCTATATGGCGCTGGAGATGGAAAATGAACAGGTCAGTCTGTCGCAGCTGGAAGCGCAACTGGAACAGATCCGTCAATCCGAAGGCATGTCTGCCGAGCAAAAGATGATGATGGAGCAAATGATGACAACATCACTGATGATGCTTCGTTCGGTAGAAAACGTCAGCAAGCAGGATAAAGAAGCGGTACGTCCTTACCGCCAGCAGCTGGCCGATCAGTTTGACGAATCCGACTCCGGCGACGAGTGATCATAACCCTGTGTGCAGGTTGATCCTGCGCAATGGCGTATACCACTGTGGACGCTATGCTGTAACAGTCCACAGGGTTTACGCCACCGGACCCGCGGGTCTGCGGGCCATGGTGGTCTTTGAACAGGGAGCAGAAAAATGAGTTATTCCACGGTCAAAGATGTGCTCGAATACAGCCGTCGCCTGCATGAGCATGCACGTAATCTCTACCAGCAACTGCGCGATCAGACACAACGTGAGCGGGTCGACATGATGTTGCAGTTGCTGGCCGCGCATGAAGATACGTTGGCCCGATCAATGACCAGCATGCAAGAACATGCGAGTCAGAAAGTACTCACCGAATGGCACCAGTTTGAGCCCGGCTCAATCAGCGACGCATTAAAAAACAGCCAGGAACTTCATGCCGATATTTCGGTTGATGAACTGGTCAGTGTGGCGCTGAAAATCGACGACTACATGATAAGCCTGTACCAGCAGATGCTGAGCGAAGCGACCAGCGCGGATTCCCGCCAGTTGTTTCAGAATCTCATTGCACTGGAAGAGTCTGAAAAGATGCGCACCGTCCGCGCTGCTCTTTCTGCCAGCGACTGGTAAAGCATAGAAACAGCCATTAAAAAAAGCGGCCCATTGGGCCGCTTTTTTACACCAGAGAATAAGCGGCTAATCCGTTTCCGCCAGCTCTTCGCTGCGAGAACGACAATTGCGCCGGTAAGCGGCAGGCGTTTCTCCGGTCCACTGCTTAAATGCCCGTTCAAACCCCCGGCGATCAGAAAAGCCCAGCTCAATGGCCAGCTGCTGCACATCCGTATGACCACGCTCCAGAGCCTGTTTGGCTTTTTCCAGACGCACATCGCGCAGCAATGATGAAAACTGGCAATCTTCCTCCTGCAGACGGCGGGTGAGGGTGCGGCTGCTGGTGCTCAGTAAATCGGCCACCGCTTCTTTAGTAATCGGAATCGAATCCGGCCACTGATAAAGAATGTGCATGACTTTACGGCTGAAAGCCTGCAACTGACTGAACCGGGTAGTGGAGAGTTCAGCCTGACGGCGCAGGGTATTGAACAGCTCCGGATTGGCCTGAGCCAGCGGTTTATCCAATAACTTGCCGGAAAACGAAATCCAGTTATGAGCCTGATTGTAAAGAATCGGGATGCCGAAAAACTGCTCCAGCCGGTCGCGGTAAGCGGGCGCCGGAAAACGGAAGCCCACGCCCTGAACCTGATAGTAATTGCCGCCAAACGCTTTACCGGCTGTATGAATGCTGGTAGCAATAAATTCACTGCGGGCATGACTGCCAAAGGCACTGCCGTCAGCAACGTAATACACCACTTTAATGCTTTCATGCCCGACAAACAGATCGGGTGAGCGGGTATCACTGATCAGCGAATAGTAACGGCGCAGAATGGTCAGGGCTTCACGGCCGGTCTGGCAGCTGCTCAACAGAAATCCCAGCAGATAAAAACTGGGCAGGTCAAGGTGCTGTCCGGCGGCAAGGCCGATGGCAGGTTCGTTAAGCAGTTTGCTGGCCTGTTCCAGCAACCGGTCAAACTGGCTGATGGACATGCGCTGGCTGGAAACAGTCTCGGTTCTGGCCTCCTGGCCTGGTGACAGCAAATCCATGCCGGAGAAACCTTTGCTCTCCAACAAACGCAACAATGGCTGCAAAGCCGCCGTCGTCAAAGTATTGGTCGGATGCGAACTCATATGCTCGATTTTTATTGTTGTTATTTTTTGTTCAGATAACGTACCACCTGTATTCCACACACGCCAGACAGTGAAGCAACTTTTCTGTAAATTCCTGGTCGTTGCGGGAAAAATACCTAAAAAACAAAATGTTAGGCTTGACAGTACAGGGATGCATCCGTATTATTCGCAGCCTCTGACGCGGGATGGAGCAGTCTGGTAGCTCGTCGGGCTCATAACCCGAAGGTCGTAGGTTCGAATCCTGCTCCCGCAACCAAAATTGATGAAAAGCCCAAATGTTCGCATTTGGGCTTTTTTTTTGGTCGCTGTTCAGCTTTCCGTTTGGCACAAAAGTCCCTGTTCGCCCTGTGGCCTGACCGCCATAATCCGCTGCGTTCTTACCTTTTCTTATGAGTCGCAACTGCGGCACGGGTATTTTTGTGAATAATAAAAAATATAAAAAACCTTCAGGTCTGCATCGGGCCTTGCTTTTACCGATGCTGGCAACCACCACATTATTAACGGGCTGCGGCCCGATTTTTGACTGGATCAGTGAGCGTAATCTTGACCCGTTAACCGGTGAGGTGCCGGTGCGGGGTCTGCAGGAGGATGTGAGCATCCGCCGTGATGAATACGGTGTGCCTTTTATCGAGGCTCAGAACCTGCAGGACCTGACGTTCGGCATCGGTTATGCGATGGCGGAAGACCGTCTGGCGCAGATGGTGTCGATGAATCTGCTGGCACGCGGGCGTCTGGCGGAGATGACCGGTGATATCGCGCTCGATATGGATATCTACATGCGTACTCTGGGCATTCCGCAGATTATCGAAGAGCGTTATGCCGCATTAAGCCCGGAGCTCAGAGAACACCTGACGGGCTTTGCGGCTGGCGTTAATGCTTACCTAAACAGCCACCGTGATCGCTTGCCGCTGGAGCTGGCCATTAACGATTATCAGCCGGAGGCCTGGCAGCCTGCCAATACGCTGGGGCTGTTTGTGATGCTGAATCTGGGGGTGGGGTTTAACCTGCATGAAGAGTTGGGTTTTCTGCAAATGGCGGAAAAACTGGGGCTGGAAAAAGCCGCCTATCTGGCCCCTGTTTATCCGGATGAAGCTATTGATCTGGCTGAGGCGAATAAGCTGGCGGGTATTGATTTATCCGGTGCTGAAAGTCCGCTGGCTGCCATTAGTGAACAGCTCCGTTCTCTGGCCGCCGTTGAGCAGAAACTGAAGCGGATTAACGGTCAGGGCATTGCGGCATCCAATAACTGGGGCGTGCATAAAGATAAAACCGCCGCAGGAGCCACGCTGGTCGCCAATGATACTCATCTGTTGTTATCGCATCCGTCCACCTGGATGCTGATGGGCGTTAAAAGCCCGGAATACAGCGGTATTGGCATTACTCTGCCGGGCATTCCGGCGCTGGTTGCCGGTTATAACGGCCATATCGGCTGGGGTGAAACCATGGTGATGGCCGATACTCAGGATGTGTTTCTGGAGAAATTACGCGAGCGCGAAGGTAACACCGAATATTGGTATCAGGGTCAGTGGTATCCGGTCAGCAGCCGCAGTGAAACCATTCAGGTTAAAGGCCGTGATCCGGTGATGATTGAGGTGCAGTCTACACGTCATGGTCCATTGCTGAATGCGGCGATTAAAAATAAACCCAAACACGAGATGATTGCCATTCCGGCCAGCTCGGAATTTGGTCTGGCGTTAAGCTGGACGGCACAATTTCCGGATAACACCATTGAGTCGTTTTTTAATTTAGGTAAAGCCAAAACCATGGATGAGGCCGAGCAGGCATTAAATGGCGTCGGCTTTATTCACCTGAACGTGATTTATGGTGACAAAGAAAATGTTGCCTGGCAGATCACGGGAAATTATCCCAAACGCAAAGCAGGCAGCGGGCATTTTCCGAGCCCCGGCTGGACCGGCGAGTATGATTGGCAGGGGTACTGGGGCGGTGCCGATACACCGCGGTCACGGAATCCGCAAAGCGGTTATCTGGGCACGGGTAATCATCGCACCGTAGCGGCGGATTACAGCCCGCGCCTGACCAGCTCCTGGTATTACCCGGAGCGCGCTGAACGCATTATGCAGATGCTGGCAGAGCGCAACGATCATAACTACGCCAGTATGGAGGCCATGCAGGCAGACCGGCGCGATATTCTGGTGGCTAAGGTTCAGCAGCTCTGGCGCTCTGAGATGTGGCAACACATGATCCGTGATGGCATTGCGGCTTTACCGCAGGCACAGCGGGCTGATGCTGAGAACGTGCTGCAGATTATCCACGCATTTGACGGCGAAATGGCGGAAGACTCGCGCAGCGCGGCGGTGTGGGGCGGCTTTGAGCATAATCTGATCCGTGCCATGTTTATGGATGAACTGGGGCCTGAAGACGGTCAGCTTTGGCAGGCCTTTCTGGCAATGAATGGCCGTGCCTATTCCGCCTATCAGGATCATCTGCTTGGCCGTACTCAGGACGAAGGCTGGGCACCGTTCTGGGATGATATTCATAGTGCCGACACCGAATTGCCCGGGCAGATTATTGCCCGCGCACTGGCAGCGACCTGGCCTTATCTGCAACAGCAGCTGGGCAGTGATGACAGCCAGTGGCGCTGGGGGCAACTGGCGTTTTATCACTGGCAAACCGAAACCACGCATATGCGGCCATTCCTTTCCGGTCTGAAAGCAAAAGCGGTGGATAGTCTGGCGCAATACACCGACCGTGGGCCTTATCCTGCGGGTGGTAACCGTAATACGCTGAATGTGGCGGGTTACAATTTAGGCTCGGATTATGCCGTCTGGAATATTCCGGCCATGCGTATGATCGTCGATTTCAGCCAGCCGGAACCGCTGAATCTGGTTGTGGCGGGTGGTCAGTCGGGCAACCCGGCATCACCGCATTACGACGACGGCATTCATCTGTGGTTATCGCGTAAAAACCGTAATTTACCTTTTAACGATGCGGAAAAAATGAAAACGCACTTTGTTCACGAACGGGTATTACACGCGCAGTAATTTTCTCTGCCCGTGACAGCTGCAGCAAAGCCGGTTACCGTACCGGCTTTGTTGTTTTTGTGCGTGGAAACATCATGAGCAAACGTATTCTGATTACCGGCGCTGGCCGTCGGTTGGGAAAGGTTCTGGCCGGGCACTATCTGGATCAGGGCTGGCAGGTGGTTGCGCATTACAACAGCGCAAATGAATTAGCCGATCATCCATCGCTGACCTGCCTGCAGGCTGATCTGGCGAATGTTGAAGCACTGCGCAATCTGGCACAACAATTACCGGGGCTGGGACAGTTTGACGCGGTTATTCATAATGCCTCCTGTTTTGTCCCTGATGTCGCCGCGAGCGATCTGATTGCCCACCATGAAATGCATCAGCGTGTGCATGTACTGGCACCAGCGGTCATTACCGAAGCGCTGAGCAGTGTATGGAATCGGGCGGCGTCGATGGTGTGTATCAGTGATATTTATGCCGATATTCCCAATCAGCGTTTTTCAGCCTATTGCGCGGCCAAAGCCGGATTGCAGAACTTTGCCCTGAGCATGGCACAGCGTCTGGCGGGCCGGGTGCGGGTGAATGTCATCCAGCCCGGGCCGATTCAGTTTTTACCGGAGCATGATGAGGCATACCGTAATAAAGTACTGTCGCAATCGTTGATTGGTGAAGAGCTGGGGTATGGCGCGATTATTCAGGCCTGCGATTATTTACTCGCCGCTGAAGCCCTCAGTGGAACGGTGATGCGGGTGGATGGCGGGCGCTTTGTTGCTAACCGCTACGATCAAACGTTTATTTCCTGAAGCCATAATTGCTGCAGTTCGCGGTAATAACTTTCTTCCAGCGTGGCGTGGCGGCAGTCAGATTCTGTCGCTGCCGTGCCTAAAATATCAATATCGATTGTGCGGTCTTTTACTTTGCGGGACGGATTTTTCGGCTCGCGGCCAAGGGCAACTTCAATCTGTTGCAGGCGTTGTTTCAGCGGGCCGGGTAATAATTCCGATGAGACTACAAGCAATTGATTCTTAAATTCAAAATGAAAAGTATCACCTACCGGCGCACTTCTCAGTATGGGGGATTCGGCACAAATAACACCGAGAGAGGCCACCGCTTCACGGGCTTTTAACAGATGCTGTTCCGGGTCGATGTTGCTGCCAAGGCCGAGTAAATAAAATCGCATAATTCTGACGCATTTTAAGGAGGTTCAAGGATTAGCGTTCAGCGTTATTCTGTCAAGCGCACATCGGCCTATAAGACAGGGAGTGTTGTCTCGTCTTAAAGTGTGAAAAATGCATCAAATGCTGGCATTAAGCAGTTTCTGTTGGTTGATTGCTTTTGCGCGCAGCAAAGACAAATGGCGAGTTCAGGGAGGACAGGCCATGGATACTGTAATAGCACTGATGATTATTCTGTTGACCGGGTTGTGGCCACAGTTACTGCTGGCCTCTGAAATTGTCCCGCCACCACTGATGATGGCCAAGGTCTATAACAAGGGCATTGATGTCGCCCAGTATTATGTCAGTGAAAAACTCGATGGTGTCCGTGCCTACTGGAATGGTCATCAGCTTTTAACCCGCAGTGGCCGCCCGATCAATGCTCCGGCCTGGTTCCTTTCTGCGTTACCCAAAGATCCGCTTGATGGTGAATTATGGACTGGCCGTGGTCAGTTCTCGTTTATCAGCGGACTGGTCAGGCGTCATCACCCGAATGATGCTGACTGGCTGAAAGTAAAATACATGGTGTTCGATCTGCCACAGATGGCGGCGCCTTTTACTGAACGGTTGTGGGTGCTGCGCACGCTGGTGGCGCAGCAGGCGAATCCGCAGCTTAAAGTGCTCGATCAGAGCAGAGTCAGCAGTGAACAGGAATTGGAAAAGAAACTGCAGATGATTACCGCAGCGGGAGGGGAAGGTTTGATGCTGCGCCGCAGCCAGTCGCTCTATCAGGTTGCGCGCAGTGATGATTTGTTAAAAATGAAACTGAGTCAGGACGATGAGGCCGAGGTTATCGGTTATGTTCCCGGCGAGGGTAAATACCGTGGCGCGCTGGGGGCGTTGGTGGTGCGAACCGCCGATGGCCGCGAATTCCGTCTGGGAACCGGTTTCAGTGATGATGAGCGTTTTTCTCCCCCACCTCTTGGGGCGCAGGTAACGTTTTCCTATAACGGTCTGACGGAACATGGCCTGCCGCGCTTTGCCCGCTTTGTGCGGGTCAGGCCACAGGAATAGTACTGGTCTTATCCCACGGTCAGCCGGACAAGCATGCCGGGTGCTGGTAAACTGCCCGGCTTCAGCTCTGCATCGTGCCCGGGCACGCAGTTTCACCTATTTTCTCAGCGATCACTCATGGTTCAGATCAGTCAGCGTTCTTTTCCCGAACACATCCGGCTTGCCGGAGTGCATCCGGTACTGCAGCGTGTTTACGCCGCCCGTGGTATCGCCGAGGTGTCACAGCTTGAACTCAGTCTGCAGGGGTTATTGCCGTTTTCTCTGCTGAAAGGCATCCATGCTGCGGTTGAGCTGTTGGTGCCGGTCGTGACGCAACAGAAGCGTCTGCTGGTGGTCGGCGACTTTGATGTCGATGGTGCCAGCAGCACCGCGTTGGCCATCCGCGCGCTGCGTTTGTTGGGCGCACGCCAGCTGGAGTATCTGGTGCCGAACCGGTTTGATTTTGGTTATGGTCTGTCGCCGGAACTGGTGCAGGTGGCACTGCCGATGAAACCGGATCTGATTATGACGGTGGATAACGGCATTGCCTCTCACGAAGGCATTGCTGCGGCACAGGCGGCCGGGGTTCCGGTGTTGGTAACCGATCATCATCTGCCAGCGGCGACCCTGCCCGATGCTGCCGCCATCGTCAATCCGAACCAGCCGGGCTGTGAATTTCCCAGCAAAGCCGCCTGTGGCTGTACCGTGGTGTTTTATCTGATACTGGCGTTGCGCGCACGTCTGGCTGAACTGGGTCAGTTGCCACAACCCGCTCCCAATATGGCGCAGTTGCTGGATCTGGTGGCACTGGCGACGGTGGCTGACGTGGTGCCTCTGGATTACAACAACCGCATTCTGGTGGAGCAGGGCCTGCGCCGTATCCGCGCCGGTCATGCCAGTGCTGGCATCCGTGCGTTGCTGCAGGTCGCCGGGCGTGATCCGTCGCGTATTATTGCCGCCGATTTTGGGTTTGCCATCGGTCCGCGTCTGAATGCGGCCGGTCGGCTGGATGATATGTCGCTGGGGATTGAATGCCTGCTGACCGACAATGCCGGGCGCGGATTACAGCTGGCGCAGACGCTGGATGACATGAACCGTGACCGGCGTGAAATCGAGCAGGGCATGCAGGCAGAAGCGCTGCAGTATCTGAGCCGCTTTGAGGCTGACGATAATCTGCCTACCGGACTGTGTCTGTTTCAGCCGGACTGGCATCAGGGTGTGATCGGTATTCTGGCGTCGCGTATTAAAGAAAAAGTGCATCGCCCGGTGATTGCGCTGGCGGCGGATGAACAGGGCATGCTGAAAGGATCCGCACGCTCAATCCCCGGTTTGCATATGCGTGATGCCCTGGATGAGGTTGATAAGCGCGCGCCACATCTGCTGAAAAAATTCGGTGGTCATGCCATGGCCGCCGGTCTGACATTGTACGCCGACGGTCTGGAAGAGTTTTCGCGGTTATTTGATGACGTCTGCCGCCGCCATCTGAGTGAAGCCCAGTTACAGCAGCGGATTGAAACCGATGGTGAACTGAGTCCGGCGGAATTAAGCCTTGAACTGGCACAGCTGCTGCGCTGGGGCGGCCCCTGGGGGCAGGCGTTTCCGGAGCCGTTGTTCAGTGGCGATTTCCGTCTGGTGCAACAACGCCTTGTCGGCGAGCGTCATCTTAAACTGGTGTTGCAGCCCAGAGGGTCGGATCTGGCGCTGGATGCGATCTGGTTCAATATCGATCCGAAAATCTGGCCGCAGCCTCAGGCTGAATGGGTGCACTGTGTTTTTCAGCTGGATGTGAATGAATTTCGCGGCCGCCAGACTGTGCAGCTGCTGGTGCGTAGTCTGATGGTTAATATCTGATGTTATGACGGAGGGCTCAGGGATGAGTGTTCGCTGCCTGCTTTTGTTATTGCTGTTAAACAGTCTGGCGGTACAGGCTGACATTTACCGCTGGGTCGATGAGCAGGGACGGGTGCAGTTTTCGGATCGTCCGCCACCACAGCAGCCATCAGAAACCGTAGAGCTGAAGCCACTCAATCACTATAAGCAGGATGAGACTGGGCGCAATGAGGCCGGTACACCATCCGGTCGTGATTACCGTGCCGAAGAACAAGAGGATAAGGCCAGACGCAAAGCGCAGCGGCTGGCGCAGGAAAGAGAAGCCCGGCAAACACAAAAACGTGCCGCTCAATGCGATAAAGCCCGCTACGATTTGCGGATGTTCAGTGCTCAGCCTTATGGCTCAACCAGCCTTGAAGCAATGCAGCGTAAACGTCAGCGGCGGGACACCCTGAATGAGCGGATAAAACAATACTGTCGCTGACCCTGACGGACTCAGCCGTTGTTCCGGCCCAGTACTTCTTCTTTAAAACGCTCGCTGACCGGATGATCGCCAATCCAGATTTTCAGCAGGGCATCGTTCAGGTCTTTACCGGGAACGGTGCCACGCACGGAGTCATCAATAACAATACGAGACACCTGCTGATCCGGCACCCATTCGATATAGCCTACGGTTCCTGCCACGAATTTATGATCGAACAGGCTGACCAGCTGGCTGACGCGTTCACTCATCGCAGCCATTTCATCTTTGCTGATGTTGATTGCCAGACCTTCCTGAATGGCATTGGTAAAGCGCCGGGCGCTGACCCGCTCGGACGTGACATAGAACACCATGCGCCGGGCCTCATCCGCGCGGATGATTTCCTGCTCTTCGAGGGGGCCGTTCTGCAGATATAACGCACCGACATAGACCTCAACAAAACCATAAACCCGGCGCACGGAAGCCCCGCGTAAGGTCATCTCCGGAGAGTCAGCGGTTGCCGGTGTAACCTGTGGAATATCGATGTTTTCAACGGTGAGTGCACACAACGGAGTTACCGTTGCCAGCAGTAACGTCATCAGCAACGTGCGTAACATAAGCAGCCTTCTTCTTGTTAATTATTGTATTGCTGCAGAGGGTAGTGCGATGAGGACAAGAAGTGCAAGAGAAAGATGGGCAAGTCTCTTTTTGGCCTGTCAGGCGTCAATAAATAAAGGCAAAAAAAGGAATAAAGGCTTAAAAGAAAGTAACGAAGGGCGCAATAAAGCCGGGAGTAACGAGGAAAGAGAGATGCGCCCGGCTAAACCGGGCGCTGGTACTTACTGTGCGTTCTGGCCGCGCAGTTTGTGGGTGAGTTTCATCACCAGAACGTAGAACAGTGGCACAAAGAAAATGGCCAGGAAGGTGGCTGCCAGCATGCCGCCGATAACACCGGTACCAATGGCCTGACGGCTCATGGCACCGGCACCGGTACTGATGGCCAGTGGCATTACACCGAGAATAAAGGCCATCGAGGTCATCAGAATCGGACGCAGACGCATACGGGCGGCTTCCAGAGTGGCTTCTACAACGCCTTTGCCCTGATCCACCAGCGACTTGGCGAATTCCACGATCAGGATGGCATTCTTGGCTGACAGACCAATGGTCGTCAGCAGGCCAACCTGAAAGTAAACGTCGTTTGCCAGTTCACGGCTGCTGGCTGCAATCAATGCCCCCAGAATACCCAGAGGTACCACCAGAATCACGGAGAAGGGAACCGACCAGCTCTCATACAAGGCCGCCAGACAGAGGAATACGACCAGCAGCGAGATGGCATACAGCAACGGAGCCTGTGAGCCAGCGACGCGTTCCTGATAGGACATGCCGGTCCACTCGATGCCAACGCCCTGAGGCAATTTAGCGACGATTTCTTCAATGGCCTGCATCGCATCACCGGTACTCAGTCCCGGTGCTGCCTGACCCTGAATATTCAGCGCAGGAACCCCGTTGTAGCGTTCCAGACGCGGCGAGCCGAAGTCCCAGCGGGTGGTGATAAAGGCACTGAAAGGTACCATTTCACCGTCGCGGTTACGCACATACCACTGTTCCAGATCTTCCGGCAGCATGCGGTAAGGCGCGTCAGCCTGCAGATAGACACGTTTTACCCGGCCGCGGTCGAGGAAGTCGTTCACGTATGAGCCACCCCAGGCGGTGCTCAGCGTTGAGTTCACATCGCTGATGTTCAGGCCCAGAGATTTCACCTTCTCGTAATCAATATCGATACGGAAGATCGGCACATCCTGCATACCGTTCGGACGGACACCGGCCAGACGCGGATCCTGTGCCGCCATGCCCAGCAGTTGATTGCGGATACCGACCAGCTTGTCATGCCCCAGGTTGTTTCGGTCCTGCAGCATCACATCAAAACCTGAAGCCACGCCCAGTTCCGGAATCGGTGGCAGGTTGATCGGATAGACAGTTGCATCTTTAAACTGACTGACGGCTCCCCAGGCCCGGCCAATAATCGCGTTGGCTGATTGTGACGGGTCTTTACGCTCATCCCAGTCTTTCAGTTTCACGAATGCCAGACCCATGTTCTGACCCTGACCGGCAAAGCTGAAACCGGCAACGGTGAAAATGGATTCAACACTTTCTTCACTGAGGAAGTGTTCTTCCAGTTTTTTCATCACCTTATCGGTACGTTCCAGTGTGGCTCCCTGCGGCAGCTGTACCAGGTTAATCAGTACACCCTGATCTTCTTCCGGCAGGAAGGAGGTTGGCAAACGAACGTAGAGGAACGCCATCACCAGCAGCATAATGATGTAAATAATCATCAGGCGTACCGGACGGCTCAGGGTGGCGCTGACGCCGCCCATGTATTTGTCCGTCGCTTTGGCAAAGGTACGGTTAAACCAGCCGAAGAAGCCTTTCTGGTCTTCCAGTTCACCTTTGTGCGCAGGCTTCAGCAGCGTGGCACAGAGCGCTGGTGTCAGAATCAGAGCGACCATCACCGACAGTAACATGGCCGATACGATGGTGAGCGAGAACTGACGGTAAATGGCACCGGTTGAGCCACTCATAAAGGCCATCGGAACGAATACCGCTGACAGCACCAGGGCAATACCGACCAGTGCAGCGGTGATCTGACCCATGGATTTACGGGTGGCTTCTTTCGGTGAAAGGCCATCTTCATCCATTACCCGCTCAACGTTTTCCACCACCACAATGGCGTCATCCACCAGCAGACCAATGGCCAGTACCATACCGAACATGGTCAGGGTGTTGATGCTGTAACCAAAGGCGGCCATCACCCCAAAGGTACCCAGCAGGACCACCGGGACCGCAATGGTCGGAATCAGTGTGGCGCGGAAATTTCCCAGGAACAGGTACATCACCAGGAAGACCAGCACAACGGCTTCGATCAGGGTCTGAACCACCTCTTCGATCGAAATCTTCACAAAGGGGGTGGTGTCGTAGGGGTACACCGCTTTTACCCCTTCGGGGAAGAACGCTGACAATTCCGTGATGCGCTGGCGCACCGCATTGGCGGTATCCAGAGCGTTGGCACCGGAAGCCAGCTGAATGGCAATACCGGCGGCCGGGCTACCGTTATAGAAGCTGGATACCGAGTAGTCTTCTGCGCCCAGCTCAATACGGGCAACGTCTTTCAGGCGTACCTGAGAACCATCGGTGTTGACTTTCAGCAGAATATTTTCGAACTGATCGACGGCTTCCAGACGGGTCTGGGCGATGATTGTGGCATTCAGCTGCTGATTTTCAACGGCCGGAAGTCCGCCCAGCTGGCCGGTGGCAAACTGAGTGTTTTGTTCGCCAACAGCGGCCTTTACTTCCAGTGGCGTCAGGCCGTAGGCATTCAGCTTGTCTGGCTGCAGCCATAAACGCATGGCGTACTGCGAACCGAATACCCGGATTTCTCCCACACCGGCGGTACGCGACAGCGGATCTTTCAGCTGGCTGTAGGCAAAGTCAGCCAGGTCGGCACGGTTCATACTGCCGGTTTCTGATACCAGACCAACCACCATGAGGAAGGATGTTGAGGCTTTGGTAACGCTGACCCCCTGTTGCTGAACTTCCTGCGGCAGCAAAGCCTCGGCCAGTGCCAGTTTGTTCTGCACCTGTACCTGCGCGATATCCGGATCGGTGCCGGCGGCAAAGGTCAGGGTTACGGTGGCGCTACCGGCGCTGCTGCTTTGTGAGGACATGTACAGCAGGTTATCCAGCCCCGTCATGTTCTGCTCAATAACCTGAGTCACACTGTCTTCCAGTGTTTGTGCTGAAGCTCCCGGATAAACCGCACTGATACGCACCGAAGGCGGGGCGATGGTCGGATACTGCTGTACCGGCAGCGTGATCACCGACATCACGCCCGCAAGCATGATGATGATGGCGATCACCCAGGCAAAAATCGGCCTGTCGATAAAATACTTAGCCATTTTTCAGGATTCTCCTTAAGGCTTGGCGCTGATCGGCTTGGCTTCTTCCGGAGCAACGACGATGCCCGGTTTTACTTTTTGCAGCCCGCTGACAATCACACGGTCGCCGTGGCGCAGGCCACTTTTTACCAGCCATTGATCATCAATCGCGCGGCTGACTTCCACGACCCGCATTTCAACGGTGTTGCTGTCATTCACAACCATGGCGGTCGTTACTGCGTTGGCCTGACGGATGATGGCAATCTGCGGCACCAGAAGAGCGTCTTCAATACGCTGGCTCGGCACGTTGGCACGGACAAACATCCCCGGCAGCAACAGCGCGTCTTTATTTTCGAACTGGGCGCGGACGTTCACGGTACCCGTGCCCGGATCGACGCTGACATCGGCAAACTGCAGTTCACCGGATTCGCTGTGAGGGGTGCCATCATCCAGCTCAACGGTGACAATGCGCGACAGGGATGGATTTTTCATCTTCACCAGAGAAGCCGCCGGACGCTGAATGTCAACATTCACCGGCGACAGCTGGCGGATGGTGGTCAGGGCCGTTGCCTGCTGGGCAGAAACCAGCGCGCCTTCGGTAATGGTTGAGCGGCTGATAACCCCCGGAATCGGTGCGGTAATTTCGGTATAACCGAGATTTACCTTCGCGCTGCGTACGGCAGCCTGAGCCGCTTTTACCTGAGCATCTGCCTGTTTGGCTGCCGCTTCAGAATCATCCACTTCCTGCGCGCTGATCGCTGATTTTTTTGACAGCTCTTTGTAACGCTTGGCTTTCAGATTGGCGGCATAGGCGTTGGCTTCTGCCACGGTCAGCTGGGCTTCTGCACTGGCCAGAGCGGCCTGATAGAGGGTCGGATCAATCTGATAGAGTTTGTCCCCGGCATTAACCGTCGCACCTTCTTCAAAAAAGCGTTTAAGAATAATGCCACTGACCTGAGGGCGGATTTCGGCGGTACGGAATGCCGATACACGCCCGGCCAGAGTGTCTTTCAGTTCCAGAGGCTGGCTCTGCAGGGTGACGACATCAACCGCTGGTGGTGGCATTTGCATGGTTTGCGGTGCAGCCGCTTGCTGTTCACTGCATCCTGCCAGGGTCAGCAATGCCGCACTGGCTGCTGCCAGAAGGAGGCTGTAGCGGATACGTGGTTCAAATTTTCCCATAATGTCCTCGTAAAGTGACGGTTGCGTCGTTGAGCAGTCTTGTTGATTGATATCGGTGGATGACAGGTCGGGCGTTATCCCGATCAGCCCACGGAGAGCTGTTGCAAATCGCATGGCAGATTTATAGCGGCTCCTCCCTGTGCTGACTAGGTCAGGCATACGGAATGCATTGTTTACTTGTGTGGAATAATCACAATCCGTTGTTTTACTGATTTATTGCGCAATGATTCGCTTGCCTTACGCGCAATACTCTGTACAAAGCGTGCTTTTGTGCGCTCTTCCCAGAAGGCAAGGCAATGTATCGGGTGGCGCGGTTCGCACGAGCCGCTGGTCTTATTTTGCATGAATCCTGAAACAATCGCGAAGATCTATGATGGTTTACGCCAGACTTGCTCTTCAGGTATTCCAATCGGGACTAAAATTCACAGGAAGTGCCGTTATCTGGATCAGTGTGACGTTTAATTACTAAAAAAATGATGTTTTTTACGCAACAGTGGCGAATTTTCAACTATCTTGCAGATTGGTACAAACATTAATTGATAAAGAAGACAAGAAAAGCGTTATGCCTGCGCCATTGATGATCCCAGCTCGTCCTGACTTGTTGCTGAAGGTTCAAACCATTCTATCGGGTGCAGAGCCAGACCCTGTACTTATGGCAGAGCTGATTAAGCAGGATGTTGCTCTTTACACCAGCTTACTGGCCATTGTGAACAGTCCGTTATTCCGTCGCACACAACGCATTAACTCGGTTGAGCATGCTGTATCGGTATTAGGAATGCCCAGAGTGGGAGCCCTGATTCAATCGATGGCTTTACGCTCCGCGCTGGATGCTGACGGACATTGGCAAGCCTTTTGGGACAGCGCCACCGAAGTGGCCCTGTTGTGTCAGTGTCTGGTTGATCGTTTTCCGCATATGAATGCCGATCATGCCTACACCCTGGGCATGATGCATGATATTGGCTCTGCCGTGATGCGTATGAATTATCCCGATTATCAGCAATGGGCTCTGGCTCAGGCAAATGCGAATGCCGCTCAGACCCGTAAGGCAGAGCGTGAGCGCTATGGCACTGATCGGTTTGAACTGGCAGGGCGGTTAGCCCATGGCTGGTTTATGCCAGATTCTGTGGCAACGGCATTGGCCTTTCAGGCGCACGCCCAGGCATCCTTAATGGGCAAAGCTCAGGTCAGTGATGACGTTAAAAATGCCAATGCATTACTGATTCTGGCGAAAGATATCAGTGGCGAATATCACCGCTACTGGAATTTTGCCAATCGTGTCAGTCTGGATCGCTTGCTTGTCCGCACGCTTGATCATCTCTCTTTACCGGAGCACGAATATCTGGATATTAAGGAAGATCTGGTAGAACGTCTGGCCACTTCAGAGTTGGTAACTAACCGCTCGCTCTGACCCATCACGTCCACTGTTCCGTCACAAGCCACATGGTATAGTGTCGCGCATTCAATCCTATGCCGGGAACGCATTATGTTAAGTATGTTGGCCAAATTGCTGAAAGCGCTGAATTCCGAATCAGCGCCGGGTCAGATCGCTCTGGCTTTTTCATTGGCGCTGATCGTCGCCCTGACGCCCATGTTTACACCTCACAATGCCCTCATTGTGTTGCTTGCATTTATTCTGCGCATTAATTTGAGTGCGTTTTTTCTGGGAATTGCAGCCTTTTCGTTACTGGCCTGGTTTATTGATCCGTACTCGGCGCGTCTGGGTGAAAGTCTGCTGGCGAATCCTGCGTTAATGGAGATCTGGCGCGACATGTATCAGAGTGATTTCTGGCGCATGACGGCGTTCAATCATTCGCTGGTTCTGGGAGGGCTGATCATTGGTCTGCTGGCGGTTGTCCCGGTGTTTGTTCTCAGTAAAGTGTTGATTAATCTTTACCGTCACCGGCTGCTGGCTTGGTTCAACAAACTCAAAATCGCGCAGCTTTTAAAAGCCTCGAAATTCTACAACCTGTACAAATCAATCGCGGAGTAAGGCTATGAAGCAATGGATTCGCTGGTCGGGCCTGGCCGCATTTATCGCTGTTTCTCTGATTCTGGCGGTGGTGTTTTTATTGGTTGCCGGCCCGTTAATTGAAAAGGGCATCGAAACATTTGGTTCGGATGCGGCTGAGGCCAAAGTGGAAGTGGACAGTGTGTCCCTCAGTTTCAGCCCGCTGGGTTTTGCTATTCATGGCCTGACAGTGGCTGACAGCCGTAACCCCATGAGCAATGTGTTGCAGCTGGATAAAGCCACCGCCCAGCTGGAGCTGGCACCCTTGTTTTTAGGTAAAGCCATTATCCGCGATCTGAGTGTCGATAATCTGCAGTTCAATACCGCGCGCAGTACCTCCGGTGCACTGGAGAAAGCAGCAGAGCAAGAAGAGGCCGTGGCTGAGCCGCGTGCAGAAAAAGACCAGAGTAGTTCTGTCCTGAACAGTGTCGAACTGCCGTCCGTGGATGACATTCTGGCACGCGAACCGCTGCGCACCGAGCAGGCAGGCAATGCGTTTCAGCAAAGTTACAGTAACCATAAAAAGGCGGTCGATGATGCGCTGGGCAAGGTTCCGGATGATCAGGCGCTGAAGGCGTATGAGCAGGAATTAAAAGCACTGACATCCGGCAGTTTTCAATCACTGGATGATTTCAAGGCGCGGAAAAAGAAGCTGGACGAGCTGAAAGCCCGTTTTAAACAGGACAAAGCTGCAATTACAACGGCAAAAAATGCCTTGGCGGATGCCCGCAATGATATCAGCGATAATCTTAAAGCGTTAAAAGCAGCACCGGGTGAAGATCTTGAAAATATCCGTAATAAATATCAGCTCAGTGCGGGTGGCGCTGCCAATATGAGTGCGCTGCTGTTTGGTGAGCAGGCTGGTGAATGGTCAGAAAAAGCCCTGTATTGGTATGAAAAAGTAAAGCCCTATCTGGCGAAAGATGAAGCCGGTACTGCGACGGAGGAAGATAGCCCAAAAGCTCCGCGCGATGGCCGCTTTGTACATTTCCCATCAGATAATCCATGGCCTGGCTTTTTACTGCGTAATGCACAGCTGACAGCAAGCACTGCTTCCGGAAATATGTTGATTAATGCTCAGGATATTACCAGCGAGCCTGCGGTATTGGGTCGCCCGATGCGCATACACATTAATGGCTCTGGCTTAAAGCAGGTTGAGGATTTGAGTGCTGATATTGTCCTCGATCACCGCAAAACGCCGGGTACCGACACGCTGACGCTGAACATTAAAGACTGGCAGTTGCGTGATATGAATCTTGGTGTGGCCGGAGCCAGTCTGGCTTCTTCACTGGTTCAGGTGCAGGCATTGGCCGTGGTCAGTCAGGGGAAGCTGAATGCTCAGGGCGATGCGCAGTTTGTTCGTACCCAGTTCAGCAGTCAGGGTAAGACAACCGTTGCCAGAGAGTTGGGGCTGGCACTGGCAAAGGTGCAGCAGTTTGATGTGAATGCCAAAGCCAGTGGTAACATTACCGCTCCAGAATTCAGTCTTGGCTCTGACCTGGACAAACAGTTAAACGCTGCATTCGGTGCCCGCCTGAGCGAAAAACAGGCGCAGCTTGAAGCAAAACTGCAAACAAAACTTGAGCAAAAACTGCAGAGTTATATTGGAGATTATGCCGGTAAACTGGGCGAATTTAATCAGCTTGAAGGGTCACTGGAACGGCGTCTGAATAAAGTGTCAGAACTGGCCGGACAGAATCTTGAGGATTATCAGGCGCAGAAAGAGCGTGAAGCCCGTGAAAAGGCCGAGCTTGAACAGGCAAAAGCCAAAGCCAGACTGGATGCAGAAAAAGCCGCCGCCAAAGCCGACGCTGAACGCAAAAAGAAAGAAGCCGAAGAAAAGGCAAAAGAAAAACTGAAGAAATTGTTTTAACGAGAGATAGCCATGCAAACCCGTAAGCTGAATCCGCTGGAATTTCATGAAACCCGTATCAACCCGCAACGGGTAGACGCCGGTGAACCGGTGGTTGATTTCTGGGAATACGTTGCGGCGATACCAGCCGAGGATTTTGCTTTTGCCGATTGCCGGGCCGGTAACGTTACCCATGTATACCGTATGGAAGATCAGTACGAACACGTGCTCATTAACAGTCAGTATCAGGAGTGGCGATGGTGATTGTGGTGGACCTGAAGAGCCACTCCATTTACGGACACATGCTGCTGGATCTGAATCCGGCGGGAACCAAAGAACCGGATCACTGAGGTCAGGCGAGTTAGGATGAGCGCTATGTTTGTGGGAGCGCTATGTTTGTGGGAGCGCTATGTTTGTGGGAGCGACTGTCTGTGGGAGCGACTGTCTGTGGGAGCGACTGTCTGTGGGAGCGACTGTCTGTGGGAGCGACTTTCAGTCGCGAAAAACGGGGCCTTGGCCCCGTTTTTTATCAGAAGAATAAACCCGCTTCTAACTGGGCTTCTTCGGTCATCATGTCTCTGCTCCAGGGTGGGTCGAACACCAGTTCGACGTCAACACGTTCTACATTCGGCACTTTGGCCACACGGTATTTAACGTCGGAAATCAGCACCGGCCCCATGCCGCAGGTAGGGGCGGTTAAGGTCATGTGAATTTTTACCGCTTTATTGTCGATATCGATACCGTAAATCAAACCCAGATCAAGCAGATTGATCGGAATTTCCGGGTCATAAATGGTGCGCAGTGCCTGACGGATCTGGTCTTCATGAACAAGACCGTCGCTGCGTTGCTCAAATTCAATGTCTTCGGCTTCCAGGCCCAGCGCGGCGGCATCGGTACCATCAACGCGCAGCATATTGCCATTCAGTGTGACGGTGTAATTACCACCCAGCGCCTGATTAATGGTGACAAAACTGCCAGCCGGAATGGTGGTGGGTGTTCCTGAGGGAACCATACGGGCAGGGCAGGCTGAGTGAGCCACGACCATTCTTCTTTCCACATTTACTCCTTGGTAACGCGCTTGGGCATTTTATGGTTCCGGCTTTTCAGCTGACGCAGTCAGCGCTCAGACAGAGAAGGATTCGCCGCAGCCGCAGAGATCTTTGGCATTGGGATTATTGAACTTAATGGTGCTGTTCAATCCTTCTTTGCTGAAATCAATTTCAGTGCCGCGCACATAAGGTGCGGCATCGGCAGCAATAAACAGCAGAATATCGTCGGCCACCTGAATGGTCTGATCGCCGTCATGCGCCTGTTCGACAAATTCGATATCGTATTTAAAGCCGGAACAACCGCTTTTTTTAACACCCAGACGAATGCCTTTCATGGCCGGATTTTTGTTCAGCTGTTTACGGATATGGCTGATCGCTGCTTCCGTCATACTGGCACTGGCAACCGCATTAGGATCGTAGGTGGCCGGTTGCGCATTTGGATCAAAGGTTTCGGTGCTCATTGTCCTTCCATCCTCAGAGTAAAAACAGTTTGGCTTTTTCCAGGCCTTTAAACAGTGCGTCCACTTCTTCCAGCGTATTGTAGAAGGTGAAAGACGCCCGTACGGTGCCAGGAACTTTAAATTGCTCCATCACCGGCATGGCACAGTGATGGCCGGTACGTACCGCAATACCCTGCTGGTCGAGCAGCGTGCCGACATCGGCCGGGTGCGCACCTTCAAGAATAAAGCTGAATACCGAGGCCTTGTTGGCGGCATTACCGATAATGCGGATGCCACCCATTTCTGCGGCCAGCGCGTTGGCGCGCGCCAGCAGGGCATCTTCGTGGGCTGCCAGAGCTTTGCGGTCGAGGGTATTTAAATAATCCATGGCGGCAGCCATTCCAATCGCGCCGGCAATGTTGGGGGTACCGGCTTCGAATTTATACGGCAGCACGTTGTAGGTGGTTTTGCTGAAGCTGACATGTTCAATCATTTCACCGCCGCCCTGATACGGTGGCATGGCACTGAGCAGGGCTTCTTTTCCGTAAAGTACGCCGATGCCGGTCGGGCCAAAGAGTTTATGGCCGGAGAAAGCATAAAAATCGGCATCCAGTGCCTGGACGTCGATAGCCCAGTGAGCAACGGCCTGTGCACCGTCAATCAGTACTTTGCTGCCGTTGGCATGGGCCAGTGCAATAATATCGGCTACCGGATTTATGGTGCCGAGGGCATTGGATACGTGTACAACCGAAACCAGTTTTACGTCAGGTGTCAGCAGGGTTTTAAAGGCCGTCATATCCAGTTCGCCGTTTTCCAGAACCGGAATGGGCAGTAATTCGGCGCCACTTTGCTCACACAGCATCTGCCAGGGCACGATATTGGAGTGGTGCTCCATACCGGATACCAGAATGCGGTCACCGGCTTTAATATTGCTTCTGCCCCAGGTGGCCGCCACCAGATTTATGGCTTCGGTGGTGCCGCGCGTCCAGACAATTTCTTCCGCCTTGGCCGCATTTAAAAATCGCTGTACGGTTTTACGCGCATTTTCAAAGTGTTCAGTGGCCCGGTCACTCAGGGTATGAGCACCACGGTGAACATTGGAATTATCGTGCTCGTAATAACGGCTCAGCGCATTGATCACCGCTTTCGGCTTTTGTGTGGTGGCACCGTTATCCAGATAAATCAGCGGCTTGCAGTTCACTTCCTGATGCAGGGCAGGGAACTGTTCGCGGATGCTGTTTAATTGTTCGGGGCTGATTGTACTCATGCGTTTTCTCCGCTGAGACCGGCGGTTTCATTTTCCAGAAGATGGCGGCTTAACGACTGATCACGGCCAAAACGGCGCGCCAGTAACGGACGCAGTACCTGCGCGATGTCTTCGTCGGGCAGTGCTTCCAGTAATTCGTTAATAAAGCCAAAACTGAGCATCACTTCGGCTTCTTTTTTGCTGATGCCACGGCTCTGCATATAAAACATGGCTTTTTCTTCCAGCTGGGCAACGGTGGCACCGTGAGCGCATTTTACATCGTCGGCATAGATTTCCAGTTCCGGCTTGGTGTAAATCTCGGCGGTGTTGGTCAGCAGCAGGTTTTTATTGCTTAACTCGGCCAGGGTCTTCTGCGCCTGCGGATGGATATGAATGCGGCCATTAAATACGGCACGTGCTTTATCATTCATAATGCCGCGGAAAACTTCATTCGTGGTGCAGTGCGGCACTTTGTGTTCGATGCAGGTGTGGAAATCCAGCAGCTGCTGATTTTGCGGAATATATACGCCGCTCAGTTCGCAATGTGAGCCGCCAGCATTGTGATTCACCACAATATCGTTACGGGTCAGGCGCGTGCCTAAGCCGAGGTGGAACGCGTTGTACTGGCTGTCACGCGCCAGTGCCACATGCGTACTGCCGATATGCAGGGCATCTTCCTGCATTAATTGCAGGCGATAATGTTGCAGGCGGGCGTTATCGCCAATCACCAGCTCTGTCAGGGCGTTGGTAAAGCTGTTCTGCGGCTGTTCGTCTGACGCGTAATGCTCAGCCAGGGTGGCTTCCGCGCCACTGTCCAGAATCATCAGCAGGCGACTGTTCAGGCTGAACGGCTGCGCTTCTGCGGTGGTCAGCCAGCTGATCTGCAGGGGCTGCTCAAGGCGCTGATTTTTGCCAACGTGGATCAGCACGCCATCATTAACGGCGGCATTATTCAGATCGTTAAATAAATGCGCGCTGCCGCTTTGGTTATCAGCGGCCTGCGCCAGAACACTGCCCAGATGCTGGCTGATTAATGCTTGTTGCGCAGCATTGGCCTGGCTGAACAGGGTGACCTGTTCCAGCGCCAGCGCATCGGATAATTCGTTATTTAACTGACCATTAACAAACACCAGTCGCGGTGCTTTCAGATTGCCCAGGGTTGCCGCTTCGCGCAACGCAGCGGTGAATTCCGACTGGCTTGCCGGACGCTGAAAATCACCGGTCAGCAGGTTATGCAGTGAGGTGTATTTCCAGGCTTCGGTTTTGCGGTTAGGCACACTGGCGGCGGCAAATGCCTGCTGACCGGCGGCATTTAATGCGGCCAGTAATGGATTGCGGGCTTGCTCAGAGGCCAGCGCCAGCTGTTGTGCATGAAACTGTTCTGCCATGTTACGCCGCTCCGTTGTCTGCGCTTTCCAGCCAGCCGTAGCCTTTTTCTTCCAGTTCCAGCGCCAGTTCTTTACCGCCGGATTTGACGATACGGCCATTGGCCAGTACGTGTACGTAATCCGGTACGATGTAGTCGAGCAGACGCTGATAGTGGGTTACCACAATAAAGCTGCGGTTGGCATCACGCATGGCGTTAACACCTTCGGCGACCACCTGCAGAGCGTCGATATCCAGACCGGAGTCGGTTTCATCGAGAATGCACAGGGACGGTTCCAGCAGCATCATCTGCATCAGTTCGTTGCGCTTTTTCTCACCACCGGAAAAGCCTTCGTTCACGCCGCGTTTAAGGAAGCTCTGATCAAGGTTTACGGCTTTGCATTTTTCCCGCGCCAGTTTTAAAAACTGTACCGAGTCGAGCGCAGGCTTGCCCTGATGAGCGCGCACGGCATCCACAGAGGCTTTTAAAAATTCGAGGTTGGAGACACCGGGAATTTCCACCGGATACTGAAACGCCAGAAACAAGCCTTCACGGGCGCGTTCTTCCGGTTCCATTTCAAGAATATCTTTGCCGTTCAGAGTGACACTGCCAGCGGTCACTTCATAACCATCACGACCAGCCAGGACGTTGCCCAGGGTGCTTTTACCGGCACCGTTCGGACCCATGATGGCGTGCACTTCACCGGGTTTAATCTCCAGGTTCAGACCTTTGAGAATGTTTTTGTCTTCTACGTTGGCGTGCAGGTTGTTAATGCTGATCATGGTTAGCAGTACCTTTTTTCAGTCTGTCATCCGCCGTGGCGGATGAGTTGCAATTTTTTAATGTGCGGAGGTGTAACGTCAGGTATTGAATCAGCCGACAGAGCCTTCCAGGGAAACTTCCAGTAACTTCCCGGCTTCTACGGCGAATTCCATCGGCAGTTCTTTAAATACCTCTTTACAGAAACCGTTCACGATCATGGAAACGGCTTTTTCAGTATCGATACCGCGCTGACGGCAGAGGAATAACTGGTCGTCGCTCACCGTCGACGTGGTGGCTTCGTGTTCCACGACCGCAGACGGATGCTTGCTTTCGATGTAAGGAAAGGTGTGCGCACCGCACTGGTCACCGATTAACAGCGAATCACACTGGGTGTAGTTACGCGCGCCGACCGCTGTGGGGTTCATGCGCACCAGTCCACGGTAGGCATTCTGGCTTTTACCGGCTGAAATTCCCTTGGAAATAATGGTCGAGCGGGTGTTTTTACCCAAATGAATCATCTTGGTGCCGGTGTCGGCCTGCTGATAATTATTGGTTAGCGCGACGGAATAAAACTCGCCCACCGAGTTATCGCCTTTTAATACGCAGCTTGGGTACTTCCAGGTAACGGCTGAACCGGTTTCAACCTGCGTCCAGCTGACCTTGGCATTGGTATGAGCAACAGCACGCTTGGTTACGAAGTTGTAAATACCGCCCTTGCCTTCTTTATCGCCGGGATACCAGTTTTGCACCGTGCTGTATTTAATTTCGGAGTTATCCAGTGCAATCAGTTCAACCACGGCGGCGTGCAGCTGATTTTCATCACGCATCGGCGCGGTACAGCCTTCGAGATAGCTCACATGGGAGCCTTCATCGGCAATGATCAGGGTGCGTTCAAACTGACCGGTTTTGGCTTCGTTAATGCGGAAGTACGTGGACAGTTCCATCGGACAGCGCACGCCTTTGGGGATGTACACAAAGGAGCCGTCGGAAAATACCGCTGAGTTCAGCGCGGCGTAAAAATTGTCACGCTGAGGCACCACGGTGCCGAGGTATTTTTTAACCAGTTCCGGATGTTCATGCACCGCTTCAGAAATCGGCATGAAAATGACACCGGCTTCGGCCAGTTTGGCGCGGAAGGTGGTGGCAACCGAGACGGAATCGAATACCGCATCGACGGCAATGCCGGCCAGCGCCATCTGCTCATGCAGGGGAATGCCCAGCTTTTCGTAGGTACGCAGCAGTTCAGGATCGACTTCGTCGAGACTTTTCGGTTTGTCAGCCATGCTTTTCGGCGCGGAATAATAAGACAGCGCCTGGAAATCAACTTCCGGGTAATGCACATGCGCCCAGGTTGGTTCGGTCATCTCCTGCCAGGCACGGAAGGCTTTCAAACGCCATTCGGTCATCCACTCGGGTTCACCCTTTTTGGCGGAAATAAAACGCACAACATCTTCACTCAGGCCCGGTGCGATGGTGTCTGATTCGATATCGGTAACAAAGCCGGCCTGGTATTCATTACCAATGCGGCGTTCGATTTCGGCGTTGCTGCTCATAGTGGACTCTCTTGTATGGATGCGGCCCGGTCTGCATGTCGGCTCGTTCAGTGAGCTTGTGTGCCGCCGGACCTGCGTCTGGCTTTACCCTGATGATCATCCGCTTCGTCCTGAGGGATGCCTGATCGGTTTTGCGCGGTTTCAGCGCGGTATTCTAACGCAAGTCAGGGTAATAGCAGAGTAATTTAGTCGGGTATATTAATCAATACCGTATTGGTATGCTTTAATGGCTGCGCGCATTCTAGCAAAGCGGATGAATTCTGACCAATCGCGACATATTCTCGTTTGGGCGGATGAGTTTTTTGTAACCGACAGGACAGGCTTTATGCTGAAAATTGGCAAGCTCACTGATTATGGTGTGGTGGTATTGAACGAGCTGGCGCAGGCCGGAGCGGTCAAGCTGTCGACCGATGATATTGCCGGTCTGACGGGGCTGGCGCTGCCGACGGTACGCAAAGTGATGAAAGCGCTGGTCGACAGTGGTCTGGTGATGGCGCAGCGTGGTGCCCGTGGCGGCTACCGTCTGGCCCGTGCACCGGGGCAGATCCGTATGCTGGATATTGTGCAGGCCTTTGAAGGGCCGGTGGCGCTGACGGAATGCGCTGCCGATGATCATCAGTGTGATATTACCGCCAGTTGCTCATTATCGGCGAACTGGGGAGGGATCAATCAATTGATGACTCAGGTGCTGGCGCGGGTGACCTTACAGGATATCCGTAATCCGGAACGTCAGGAGCGCCTGGTGCGTGATGCTGTACCGCTGACAACCCTGATTGAGCTGGTCAATATTTCCTGATTCTGCACGAACGTGCCGACAATTTTCTGTCATCTTTTCGCATTAGAATCGGCGGAAATCTCTCAGGATGACCGACGATGCGCTTCTTACTTTTTTTTCTGACCTTCTGGCTGGTTCCTGCTCAGGCGCTTGAGTTGCAGGCGATGGGGACTTATCGCCGTCTTAATAACGATATCTATCTGGCTGCGGTGTACAGCGATCTGAGCGACAGCCAGCAGTGGCTGACGGCTGAGCAACCGTTAGCTCTGGAAATCCGTGTGCTGGCGGAGCGTATATCGCCGCGCCGCTTTTACCGCCTGTGGAATGAAGGTCTGGCGATCAATCTGAGCGAAGCGGAGATGAACGCCAGGCTGGAAGATATCAGCCGCTTTTCCAATTTACTGAAAGAAGACTTGCTTGAGGGAGATCGGGTACTGATCACCAATGAAAGCGGGCCGTGTCGGGTAGAGATCAATGATGTTGAGGTGCTGGTGATCGATGACGGCAGTTTTGTCCGGTTACTGCTCACGGCATGGATTGGCAAGTTTCCGCAGTCGCCGGGATTCCGTGAAGATCTGTTACGAATGAATCCGGCGGCACGCCAGGCGCTTGAAACCCGCTGGGAGGCGCAGCAGGTTAAACCGGGCCGCACAAGCGCCATTGCCGGTTGGCAGAAGCGTGATGCCGGCCACACTCCGGAGTTGCAGACGGTCACAGTCGTGGCGGAGGAGCAGGCGATAAAGACAGTGGCTGTGGCGCAAAATGTTGTATCTGATGTACCGAAATTGTCACAACCTGCTCCAGCGTTGCCACCGGTTCCCCGGCAGGCGGCGGCTGTCACGGTTGCGGCGGCAGAGGAGGTGCAGGTTGAAAAAGCGCTGCCAGAGGTGACGGATAAGGTGGTGGAAGTGCCACAACAATTGCGTGATAAGGAGGCGCAGGAGCAGGCTCAGGAAAAGGCGCAGATGATTGCCCGGCAGCAGGCAGAAATGCAGTATTACCGTGCCTTGTTACGGCAGGCCAACAATCAGGTTGAGTATCCGGATCAGGCGCTGCGCAAGCGTCTTGAGGGCACTGTGCGCGTCAGTGTGTTGCTTAATCGGGAGGGCGAATTACTGGTGGCTGACACCAGTGAAAGTTCGACGCTCAGTCTGCTCGACCGGGCCGCGTTGCGGGCGGCAAAAAAAGCCGCGCCATACCCGCCGGTTCCGCCGCTTATGGAGGGGGAAAATTTCGAGTTTGATATCCCTTTCCGCTTTGTTCTGGCGCGCAACTGAATAACGGTTTTTTTATTAAAAACAAGGAATTAGCTCACATTTTCAACCGCTGAAAAACCGCTCCCGGATGGCGCAAAGGGTCGTTGAGAGTGATGCTGGTCAGGCACATGATACAGGGGTTTATTGAGTCGTTTAAAAGCATGAGTGGAGGCTTGTCCATGCGAAATCTGTTAACCGTTGTTGCTGCCCTGATCTGGTCTTTGCAGATGCAGGCGGCTGAGTTACAGGGCGTTGGACTTTTTCAGACGCTCAATAAGCCCTGGTTTCTGACGGCACTGTATACCGCTCCGGTGGGGACAGAGAGTCATGAGTCCGCTTCGGCGGTGGCTCCGCAACGCCTTGAGTTTAAGGTGGTGGAAGAGAAAATCAGTGCTTACCGTTTTCGTCAGCTGTGGCAGGAAGCCTTTGCGGTGGTGCACAGCGATGATGTCTGGACGACCCATGCTGCCGATCTCAATGCTTTTTTTGATCTGGTCAAAGGTCCTTTGCAGGCCAATGATCATCTGATTGTTGAGCATGATGGCGACGCCGCTGTAGTGACCCTCAATTACCGCGAGCATGCACGCTTATCCTCTGCGTTTCTGCCGTTGCTGGTCAGTACACTGACGGCGCGCATTGCCCCGATTCCTGAGCTTAAAGCCGGTCTGATGGGGGAGTTGCCGGCCACTGAAGCGAAATCTCTGCTGTTGCAATATGACCGTGGTGAGCCTTCGTTGCGCCGCATCGCTGAAACCGCCCGCTGGTTGCGCCAACACATCACGGTACAGGCTTCTGCCGCCGCTGATCGGCAGGCAGCTCAGGTCTCCAGCCTCTGATATACTGCGCGCCGTTCTGTTAACGGCGCGCATTCTCCGGAATGTACGCCTGCTGTGTCTGAAGGTGTACATGACTCCCGACTATCTTGATCGTTTTGGTGGTATTGGCCGTTTATACGGTGTTGCCGGTTTGCAGCGTTTGCATGCGGCCCATGTCTGTGTGGTCGGCATTGGCGGCGTGGGGTCCTGGGCGGCGGAAGCGTTAGCCCGCTCCGGTGTCGGGGAAATTAGCCTGATTGATATGGATGACATCTGTGTGACCAACACCAATCGACAGATTCATGCCCTGGCTGGCGATATCGGCAAACTGAAAACAGAAGCGGTGGCCGAGCGTATCCGCCGTATAAATCCGGAGTGCACTGTGCATGCACTGATGGAATTTGTGACCGTCAATAATCAGCGTGAATTAATCCATACCGGCATGGATTACGTGATCGACTGCATCGACAGTGTGAAGAATAAAGCGGCGCTGATTGCGCACTGCAAACGCAATAAAATCCGTATTGTTACCACTGGCGCTGCGGGTGGTCAGACCGATCCGACGCAGATTCAGGTCGCGGATTTAAATAAAACCTTTAACGATCCGCTGGCGCGCAAAGTGCGTTCAATACTGCGGCGTGAGTACAACTTCTCGCGTAATGCCGCGCGTAATTATTCCATTCCCTGTGTATTTTCCAGCGAGCAGCTGCAATACCCGCAGCCGGACGGCAGTGTCTGTCAGACCAAATCCTTTGACGGCGACAGTACGAGGCTGGATTGTTCGTCGGGTTTCGGATCGGCAACCATGGTCACCGGCACCTTTGGCTTTGTTGCCGCCGCACGGGTCGTGAAACGCATTGCCGACGAGTCCGGCAAAAAGAGCTGACAGGGTTCAGCGTTCAATAACCGCTCTTTTGCGGCACAGAACGCTGTCCCCTTTTTTATGCGGATTAAATCTGGTGCCGGTTTAGCGCACATTGCGGTATGCGGCACTCATTCACCTCAATGGTGATATGCGCGAGTTGGCGGAAATCACTCAGCAGGGCTTTATAGTGGTCGGTGTGGCGTGGCTGGTGGGTCACCAGCGAAATAATCGCCGCGTAATCATTACCACTGACTTTCCAGATATGAAGATCAGCCACCTGATTGTCACCGTCCTGCTCTATTGTCCGGCAGATAGCCGCGCGTTGCTGCTCGCTGATGCTGGCGTCGAGCAATACCGGTGCGCTTTGTTTCACCAGACCGATTGCCCAGCGGGAAATAATCAGCGCTCCGACCATTCCCATTAACGGATCAAGCCAGTTCAGGCCGAGATATTTACCGCCCAGCAGGGCTGTAATGGCCAATACCGAGGTCATGGCATCCGCCAGCACATGTAAATAGGCGGCATGTAAATTATGGTCGTGGCCAGCATGGTTGTGATCATCATGATGGTCGTGGTCGTGGTCGTGGTCGTGGTCGTGATCGTGATCGTGGTCGTGATCGTGGTCGTGATCGTGATCGTGATCGTGATGGTCGTGGTGATCTTTCAGCAGCAGAGCACTGACCAGATTCACCGCCAGACCCAGCAAAGCCACCAGAATTGCCTGATCAAACTGAATGGGGTGCGGTTCAAATACCCGCACCACGGACTCAACCAGCATCACCAGCGCCACCACCGCCAGCGCCACCGCACTGGCAAAGCCGCCCAGCACATTGACTTTGCCGGTGCCAAAACTGTAAGCCGGATTATCGGCATGACGACGGGCATAGCGATAGGCGAATAACGTAATCATAAAGGCCGCCACATGGGTGCCCATATGCCAGCCATCGGCCAGCAGTGCCATGGAGCCATACCAGACGCCAGCGACGATTTCAGCCACCATGGTGATCAGGGTTAAAAGCAGAACATAGACGGTATTGCGTTCGCCATCGGGGTTACTGCCGCTGAAATGATGGGAATGCTGCCAGTGGCTGATGTTGTGTTCGGTCATTAAAAACCTCTGTCATTAACAGGCCTGTTCGTTTACGGACAGTATCCGGATCGCAGGTTGTATCGCGGCAATCTTATCGTATTCAGCGTTTAAAAGAATGCATGCAGGCTTGCCGGACCCATGTTGGCTATGGGCCAGTCAATCCATGGTCTGTAGGTTTTTGCCAGCCTAAAAAGGGCAGAGTGACAGGGGCGGCAGCCTGTGCCCTGCAGGACTTGCTGAAACATCCGGCGCGTTGTGCCTCGCTTTGACGTCACCTTCTGAGTCTTTTTAACAGTGCCTGAAGTGTGGGTCTTGATCTGAGCGTTTTCAGTCAGCCGGAGCGGGCGCTGAAGTGTTCAGAGGCGCCTTAACTGATATCCGACCTAATTAGTAACAAACCACTATTGACACTGCAGCCTCATTAAAGAGAAGGTTCAGTCAATGAAAAAAAATAAGCGGCAGGTAAACTGTACGCTGCTCTTGATTGAGCACTCACTGCAAGCAAGGAGTACGAACGAGTGATGCATCTGTTGTTACTGATGGTGGCCTTAGGGTCAGTATTGATGAATTCAGCTCTGATAAATGCCAATGAGCATACGGATAATGCCATTTCTGTACGCCACTCTGAGGTAAACCTGAGTGCCGACACCGTACGCCAGCGATTACTGTTGCAAACACTTGCATACCGCAGCAGTGCCGAATTCAGTCTGTATTCGTTACAGCACGGAGACCAGAAATCTGCTCAGCGTCTGGACCGTGTTTTAGCGGAAGGTCTGGCTCTGGCGAATACGCTTAAATCAACCTGGCCAGAGCTTGCACCGGCCTGGCATCGTATGACGCAGTTTGTTGACAGCAACCGTGAAATTGCCGCCAGAGCGGATGATGTGAATTTTTCTATCCGTCTGGATGAAAACTATAAAAACCTCTATGCCATTTTTAACAGCAGCATTCCTGATGCCTCGGTGCTGGATAATGAAACCCGCCGGATACTGAATATGCTCGACAGTCTTGAGCATATGGTTGCAGCGTATTTGTTTTTTAACATTAATATTTTCGGTGGCCTGTCGGTGACCGATACCGGTATCGAACAGCAGAATGCACTCTTTAAGGCTCAGACTGCCCAACTGGAGGATACGGAATTACGTACACAGGTTGAGCGTAAATGGGCCTTTCTGGAAAGTACGCTGTTGGCTTATAACGAACGCTCAGCCGTGGTCATTGTTACCCGCACCTGTGATTCCATCCGTAACCTGTTGCTGAAAAAACTGCATCCGCAAGACGGGGCTGAATAACCTGGCAGGCTGTTGATGTTCGTTTTCGAGGCCGTCAATGCAAGGCAAAAACCGACGAAAAAGCGCAGTTTACAGCTCGTAAATGAGCATTTTGAGTCGGTTTTTAACACGGCAGTGGCAACGCAGATAGAAAATCAACAGCCTGCCAGGGCACCTCGGAATAATTCTGCACAGCTTCGCGTGAGTGCTGTTCCACCGTTTGGAGTGATATCGGATCACTCCAAACGGCAACGTTAACTGGCCTGATGTTTAACCCGAAACGCCTTGACCGGCTGCCCGAAGCGATTCCCTTTCCGAGCATTTCTGTTCAGCGCGTTCGCCTCATCCGCACAAGGAACAGGCCGTGCTCACGATGCTTGTCCGCCGTTATTTGAATAAAATTGCCACGTCGCTGTGGCTCCGCGCAATAACGCAGCATGGCGCATTACTTATGCCGTAATCGCGGCAGGAGAGCGGCTTTCAGCCGCGATTTAACAACGTCATAAACAGGCCCTGATTGGCGGTGCGGTGTTGATGGCTCAGCCTGAATCAGGACTCTTTCAATTGCTTCAGCAGTGATTCCGGTACTTTGGTAATCCGCAGCTCGTTGCTGCTTTTATCAAAGATAATCTCTTTGTCCAGCAGGCTGGCAGAAAAGCTCAGACTCAGGTCTTTGTTTTTGCCGCTGTAGCGGATAAATCCGCGCAGTTTTTTGCGGTCGGGAATCAGCTCGGTTTTAATGGCTTCTGCAACTTCCTGTTGTGAGGCGCCCTGAGCCGCCAGTTGTTCCGGGCTTAAGCCGCTGTTTTGCTTCTGACTCTGCTGGCGTTCTTTTTGTTTATCGACAATATAGTGGGCAAAGGCTTTGGCCGGTTCGGCTTTGATCTGGGTTTCCATATAGCTGGCCAGTTCATCAAAAACCACCGGTTCGCCACGCAGATCCTGCTCAATGCAGTAATCCACGACTTTGGCTTTGTATTCGAAGCTGTCTTCCGGGCTCAGGGTCTGGCTGAACTGATCGACAATTTCCAGAAACTCTTCGGTTTCAGCGGCGGTGTTTAAGGTGTCGGTAAAGCCAATGCATTCGGCGAACTGGTTTTGCAGGGGCTTATCGCCACGGCCAAAACTGAAGGTCAGGTATTTGCTGTCGTCTTCGGCCAGCCAGTCGGTGATGTTGAGCATTACGCCAAAACCGGTGTTGGAAAAATCCAGATAATGGGTTTCGCTCAGTGTCATATCGGTATTAATCGACACGCTGCTTTTGCGCCGCAGGTGGAACATATACAGGCGGTCGCTGTCGGCCAGTTGCTCGTAAAAGAACGCGAGATAACCTTCCAGCGCCAGCTCGGTGTTGTCGAGGGCGTTGGCGAACTGTTTGCTCAGGCGGCGGGTGAGGGCAACAAAGCTCTGACGCTCGGCCTGCCAGTCCTGAATCTGCGCCCGTGCCTGAGTAATTTCCGGGTGAAAAATACCGTAGCGCTTGCCGGAGCGTTGCGTCAGCACGGCTTTTAACTGTGCGGCTGTTTGCGCGTAGAAGTGGGCGACCAGTTCGCTGTCGAGATCGGCTTCCTGTTCACTGCATACCAGCGTTGCCGCCGGGTCTTTGATGTCTTTGCTGATCTGATGAGTTACAAAATGGCGCAGGCTCATGGATTGTCTCTTATGGCGTTACTGTGATCAGGTATCCGGGCTCTCTGGTGTGAGGGTTCTCAGTGTCCGTCAAATTCGCAGATGGCATAAACGTCGAATCCGGCGTTACGCAGTTTTTCGCTGCCTTTCAGGTCGGGCAGATCAATGATGGCGGCCACTTCCACCACCTCTGCCTGCAGCTGACGCACCAGTTCACAGGCGGCCAGCATGGTGCCACCGGTGGCGATCAGATCATCCATGACCAGTACGCGGTCGCCGGGTTTAAAGGCATCGGTATGCAGTTCGATGGTGGCGCTGCCATATTCCAGATCGTAGCTCTGGGTTACGGTTTTGAACGGCAGTTTACCTTTCTTGCGCACCGGCACCAGGCTCAGGCCGAGTTCGTAAGCCAGCGGCGCACCGAGGATAAAACCCCGCGCGTCGATGGCGGCGATGGCGTCCAGTTGCTGATCCTGATAGCGGTGTACAAAGCTGTCGATCAGCTTGCGGAAGACACTGCGGTTCTGCAGCAGTGGCATGATGTCGCGGAACATCACACCGTCTTCCGGCCAGTTGGCTACGGTACGGATAGCATCTTTGATTTCCTGGCTGTAGGCACTCATGGTCTGTCTCTGTCGGTTTGGGTACGGCAAGGTACGTGAATGTCGGATGTTGTGCAGGCGCAAATCGCGCAGGTCTGGCTGGCAAAAGAATCAACCATACAGTCAGGTTTTCTTGGGCTTTGGCCAGCAGGGCATTATAATCCGCGGCCACAAAAAGTCTCCCTCCGCCGGATGCGGATGACTCAGGGCAGCGGTCTGCCGGAGTCTGAGCCGCATGAATGCTGGCTGCCGGGCTTGTTTCGCTAACCAACAAAGGTTCTTCCCATGCTGGAAAAGCTGTTTCAGCTGTCGCGTTTCGGCAGCAATGCACGTACTGAGCTGCTGGCCGGTGTTACCACCTACCTGACCATGGCCTACATTATTTTCGTCAATCCGTCGATGCTGGCGGATGCCGGAATGGATCATGGCGCGGTATTTGTAGCAACCTGCCTGGCGGCGGCGGTTGGCTGCTTCATTATGGGGTTCTGGGCCAACCTGCCGGTGGCGCTGGCGCCGGGGATGGGCCTGAATGCTTTCTTTACTTACGGCGTTGTACTGGGCATGGGGTACAGCTGGCAGACCGCTCTGGGGGCTGTCTTCCTGTCGGGCTGTATTTTTATTCTGCTCAGCCTGTTTAAAATCCGCGAATGGGCCATTAATGCCATTCCGGTGACGCTGAAAAAGGCCATTGCTGCGGGTATCGGTGCCTTTCTGGCGCTGATCGCGCTGAAAAATGCCGGCATCATTGTGGCGCATCCGGCGACACTGGTCAGTCTGGGCAATTTAGGTGATTTCGGTCCGGCAATGGCGATCCTTGGTTTCTTCCTGATCATCGCCTTCACCCAGCGTAATATTCACGGTGCCGTCCTGCTGGCGGTGTTACTGGTCAGTGTGATTGCCATTGCAACGGGTCATGTAGAGTATCAGGGCATTGTGTCTGCGCCACCGTCGATTGCGCCGACCTTTATGCAGATGAACCTGGCAGAAGCCTTTGATGTGGCGATGCTGAGTGTGATTTTTGCCTTCCTTTTTGTCGATCTGTTTGATACCTCCGGCACCCTGATTGCCGTAACCCAGCGTGCGGGTCTGACCAAAAGCGACGGTCAGGTGCCACGCTTAAAGCAGGCCTTGCTGGCCGACAGTACCGCGACGGTGACCGGCGCGATGCTGGGTACCTCAACCACCACCAGTTATATCGAAAGTGCAGCCGGTGTGTCCGCCGGTGGCCGTACCGGCTTAACGGCGGTTGTGGTTGGTATTCTGTTTCTGCTGAGCATTTTCTTCGCGCCACTGGCCGGTATGATTCCGGCTTATGCGACCGCCGGTGCGATTTTTTATGTCTCGATTCTGATGCTGTTCACCCTGAAAGAAGTGAACTGGGAAGACCTGACCGAAGCCGCTCCGGTGGCTGTGGTGCTGCTGATGACACCGCTGACCTTCTCCATTGCCCATGGCATTACCCTGGGCTTTATCACCTATGCACTGGCGAAAGTGCTGGGCGGTAAGGCGCGTGAACTGTCTGCCGGTGTCTGGGTGCTGTCGGCGCTGTTATTGCTGAAAGTCATTTTTGTGCACTGATAGAGCGTGCGCAAAACGCCCGTTGATCACCGGGTAAATAAAAAGGCAGTGGAGCAATCCACTGCCTTTTTTGTTTTACCGTTCTTTTGGGTTTTACCGTTCTGGCTGATCAGCCAAACAAATGCCGCGCATGAAAACGCAGATGATCATCGATAAAACTGCTGATGAAATAGTAGCTGTGATCGTAGCCCTCGTGACGGCGTAACGTCAGCGGATAACCGCTGGCTTTGGCGGCGTTTTCCAGTGCTTCCGGGTGCAGTTGTTGACTGAGAAAATCATCGGCCAGACCCTGATCGACCAGCGCGGGTAAATGCGCTGACGCCGGGCTGTTGCGCATTAACTCGCTGCTGTCATAAGCCAGCCATTGTTCACGGTCATTCCCAAGATACGCGCTGAACGCTTTGATGCCCCAGGGGCAGCGGCTCGGGTTGCTGATCGGGCTGAACGCCGATACTGAGGTAAAGCGCTGCGGGTTTTTCAGTGCCAGCGTCAGCGCACCGTGTCCACCCATCGAGTGACCACTGATGGCGCGCTTGCTGCTTACCGGAAACAGCGCTTCGATTAAGGCCGGTAATTCCTCCAGTACATAGTCTTCCATGCGGTAATGCGCGGCCCATGGCGGCTGAGTCGCGTTCAGGTAAAAACCGGCTCCCAAGCCCAGATCGTAAGCACCCTGCGGATCGTCGGCCACGCCGTCGCCGCGCGGACTGGTGTCCGGTGCAACGAAGGCAATACCCAGCTCGGCGGCCAGACGCTGGGCGCCGGCCTTCTGCATAACGTTTTCATCGGTACAGGTCAGGCCGGACAGCCAGTAAAGCACCGGCACCGGATTGTCGTTACTGGCCTGTGGTGGCAGAAAAATCGCAAAGCGCATGCTGCAGTTAAGCACCGCTGACTGATGCCGGTATTGTTTATGCCAGCCGCCAAAGCTTTTGTTCTGGCTGAGACGCTCAACATCGGTATTCACGTTCGTCATAGCAGCCCCTTACTGGTTGTAATGAATAACGCTGCGGATGCTTTTGCCTTCGTGCATTAAATCGAAGGCGTCGTTAATGGCATCCAGACCCATGGTGTGGGTAATAAAATCGCTCAGCTTGAATTCGCCTTTTAAATAACGCTCAACGTAATCCGGCAGTTCGCTGCGGCCTTTCACGCCACCAAAGGCAGTACCGCGCCAGACGCGGCCAGTGACCAGCTGGAACGGACGGGTGGAGATTTCCTGACCGGCCCCGGCAACGCCGATAATCACCGATTCGCCCCAGCCTTTGTGGCAGCATTCGAGTGCTGAGCGCATCACGTTGACGTTACCGATGCACTCGAATGAGAAATCCACACCACCGTCGGTCATCTCGACGATGACATCCTGAATCGGCTTATCGAAATCTTTCGGATTCACACAGTCGGTCGCACCCAGCTGTTTGGCCAGTCCGAATTTACTTTCGTTAATGTCGATGGCGATGATGCGTGAGGCCCTGGCCATGGTGGCACCAATCACCGCCGATAAACCAATACCACCCAGACCGAAAACGGCCACGGTATCGCCTTCTTTTACTTTGGCGGTGTTCATCACCGCGCCCATGCCGGTGGTGACGCCACAGCCCAGCAGGCAGACTTCTTCCAGTGGTGCTGTCGGGTTGACCTTGGCCAGAGAGATTTCCGGCAGCACGGTGTACTCCGAAAAGGTTGAGCAGCCCATGTAGTGATAAATGGTTTTGCCGTTTTGCGAGAAGCGGCTGGTGCCGTCCGGCATCAGGCCTTTGCCCTGGGTGGCACGGATTTTCTGACACAGGTTGGTTTTACCCGACAGGCAGAATTTGCACTCGCCGCATTCAGGGGTGTACAGCGGAATCACATGGTCGCCAACGGCAACGCTGGTTACGCCTTCACCGATGGATTCCACAATACCGCCGCCTTCGTGGCCGAGAATGGCCGGGAAAATACCTTCAGGGTCTTCACCGGAAAGCGTGAAAGCATCGGTATGACAGACGCCGGTGGCAACGATGCGCACACGCACTTCCCCCGCCTTGGGTGGCGCTACCTGAACTTCTTCGACGGATAACGGCTGGCCCGGGCCCCAGGCAATGGCGGCGCGGCAGGTAAGGGTTTCTGCGGTCATGGTGTATCTCCAACAGCAAAGGTGATGGGTAAAAAATTCTGAACAGGCAGTGTAATCATTTCTTGTGGTGAGATAATCCTGCTGGTTATAAAATCACTTTTACATATTGGTAATAATCGGGCGGAAAAGATGCAATCAATACCCCAGTGGGAGGGCATCCGTGAGTTTGTCGCGGTGGCGGAATCCGGCAGCTTTACCGCCGCAGCGACTCAGCTGGGGTTGTCAACCGCGCAGGTGAGTCGCCAGGTACGGGCGCTGGAACAGCGTCTCGGCAGTGAGTTGCTGTTCCGCACGACAAGGCGGGTGGCGCTGACCGAACCCGGACAACTTTACTACCAGCACTGTCGCCTGCTGCTGGATGGTCTGGCAGAGGCGGAGCTGGCGCTGGGTAACCTGCAGGCTACGCCGCAGGGCAAGCTGCGCATTACGGCACCGATGAGTTACGGCGAGCGCCATATTGCGCCGCTGCTGAATGATTTTGCCCAGCGTTATCCGCAGATTCAGCTGCACTATCTGCTCACCAATGAAAAGCTCGATCTGATTGGTGGCGGTTACGATATGGCCGTGCGTCTTGGCAAGCTGGACGATGACCGGCTGGTGGCGCGGCGTCTGGCTTCGCGTGAGCAGTACACCTGTGCGTCTCCGGGCTATCTGGCGGCCCATGGTGAGCCGCATTCGCTGGCGGAACTGAAACAGCATAACTGTCTGGCCGGTACTCTCGATTACTGGCGTTTTCAGGAACAGGGGCGCGGGCGCGAGGTGCACATCAGCGGCAGTCTCAGTGCCAACAGCGGCCCGGCATTGCTGGATGCGGCACTGAAAGGCATCGGCATTGTGCAGCTGCCCGATTATTACGTACTGCCGTACATTCAGCGCGGCGAGCTGATCAGCTTGTTGCCCGCCATCCGGCCAATGCCGGAGGGGATCTGGGCGCTGTATCCGCCAAGCCGCAATCTATCGCCCAAGGTGCGTCTGCTGATGGATTATCTGGAGCAGCAACTGAACGACAGCAGCCATTATCCGGACATGTCTGAGATGACTTAACCGGGACGAGTCCTTATAGTGCGCTTTTTCACGCCCGCATTAAGGCACCGCATCATGAGCTATATCCTCAGTCAGAAAGAACATCAGGCTACCCTGAAACTGTCGAATCATCAGCGTTACCAACACTTTATCGATAAAGTCGCAGCGCATGGTGAAATCTGGAGTCTGGCCAATGACGAAGGCTGGGTAACCCTGACTTCCGAAGGCGATAACTGCCTGCCCATCTGGCCCCATGCGGATTATGCCGCCGAGTGGGCCAATGGCGAATGGGAGGATTGCACCCCCAGAGTTGTCCCTCTGGATGTCTGGCTGGAGCGCTGGACAGCGGGCCTGACCGCCGATGAAACCTATCTGGTGGTGTTTCCGAACCTGAAAGAAGAGGCCTTGCTGGTTGAACCAAACGAGCTGGATGAAGCGCTGCGCGAGGCAATGGAATAAGCACGCTTTCAGCGTAATGCTATTCGCTTAAGCTGCCATTCATGTTCAGGCGTCATCAGCGTCTTTGCAGGGAGGTAGCCCATGATGTTCCACTGCGTGGCATTGGGCGTTTCGACAGGATTTAAGACCTTAAGTGAACCGCACTGCGCCATCAGGTGTGCTCATTGCTTGTTGTATAGGTTTTGTATAATGTTGATGCCCTGTAACACAACCTTTCCCTGCGGAGAACACGATGATTGTTATCCCCCTGCTTAAACGACTTGTCAACCCGCGTTTTTACCCTTTGGTCTAGCAGTGGCTTATCTGCTGGTTCTGGCCTGTGGTTACTTGTTGTGTTGCCTTGGGTGTTGCCTGTGTTGCTTGAACAGCTGCCTGTTGATGCGTTTGCCGATGTTCATGATCTTGTAGGCCTGCGCTGGTTTCAGTCGCCGCTGTTTTGCCTTGGTTTGGAGTGCCTGTAAAAAGTTTTTCAGTGTCTGTGCCTCGTTTGCAGTGAGCATGCGCCCATGGTGCTTTAAGCAGATGTAGGCGATGCGCTGCGCTTGCAGATAAATGAGGTCCAGCCCAGCAAAGCTCTCTGCAGAAAATCCCTGCGATTGCATCCATCGATTGGTACGCCACTTGTCACGGTTTTCTTGGTGCTGTATTTGCTGCTGTAAGTCATGCTTGTTCATGCATGTATTTATGCAACTGATGTAAAAACCCAGTAAATCTGGTTCTGCTCTATTCATTGACTGGATTTCGGTTGCTCGCTGAAAACTTCAGAAAATACAGTTGCTTTGCCCTGTTTACACATCGAAAGGACAAAGCAAATGGCAACCCTGGCATCACTCAAACTGGTGGCGGTAAAAAAGCCCGCCCAACAAAACCCTGTTACACAGCGACGCACCAAGCTGGCAAACAAAGTGCAAGAACAGATCCTATTGGCCACGGCCATGAAGGAGGGCAACAGCTACGCGCCCACCCGCACCAAAACCGTCAAAAACGCCGAAGGCGAACGCGTTCAAGTCACCCAAGAAAAGCGCATCAAGCCGTGGTGGTTTACCACCGAGGCTGGCAAGGTCTGTATTGAAATCCGCTACGGCGCCAAAGTCATTGAGCTGTCCAAAGGCAAAAGCGCCATTGAGATCACAAGCCCCGCCGCACTGATTGAGGCACTTGAGGCTGTCAAAACCGCTGTACTGGCTGGTGAGTTAGATGTGCAAATTGAGCAAACCAGCGTGAAGGTGCGTGCTGCCGACGCTCCCAAAGCCAAAGGACAGCGCGATGAGTGACCTGCACACCGGCATTGCCGCCATGATGGCCGAGCAGGTTCGGCACAACGCCGCCCAGCGCCTGCAAACCGTGATTCAGGCTCTGGAAATGTCCATCCACGAAATCGAACGCTACCAAGCCAAGCTGCTTGAGGCCGCAAATGATGCAGAGCGTGTAGAACTAATCAACTGGACGGTACAGTATCTGGTCTGCTACGCCGTGCCCAACATGCGCATCGACCTGCTCGCAGACAGCCAGTTTGAGCTCAAAGCTTTGGCGCAGGAGTAAGCCATGGATGGCGATGCACTTTCCCAATTGGCTTCATTCACTGGCACAAGCCGCTACTACCAGTTTTCACGTCGGCACCTCATGACCGATGGCACCAAGTACTTGGCCGACACAGCGGGTGCGTATTGGCTCATGGATGCAGCGGCGAGTCACTTGGATGAAATCGGCACCGGTGACTGGTTTGTACTGATCAAGCTTCAAGTTGCGAACAGTACAGCTGTGATGATCTACGAAGATGGCAACGGCCATGAGTATGCAAGGCAGGAAATTGAGTACACCGACTTCCCCGTGCCTGGCATTGAACTCTATGCCTGTTGGGATGGAGAGCACTGGGTCATTATGTTGCCCAGTGAGTATTGATGATGTTTGAGTTTGTGACTGAGATGGAACCCACAGCCCAAACCACCGTAGTAACCGCACCACTAACCACAGCAAAAATCTCAAGCGGTTCAGCCGATCCAGACATCTCCCTTACCACCAACCAAGTTGCCGACCGACTTGGACTTACTACCTCGGAGCTCTCAGAGCTGAGGCTAAGCCAAGACAACCTGCCCATTGAGAGAGATGGCTTTAAGGTCTATTACCTGCTGAACAACGTCAAAGCGTTTGAACGGGACGAAACGCTCAAGGTGTTTGAGCGAGTCATGGCAGCAGACCGCCCCTTGGTGCTGCTGCGACAGATGGCTGCAGCGGGTGGGCTCACCCGACTAAAAATCGGTGGCAAGCAGATGCAGGCGCGTGTCCAGGAACTGTCTGCCAACCAGCAGGGCATTCAAGTCAAGGCAGCTACCTGCACCAAGGCAGAGGTTATTGAGCCAAAGCCTAGGCCTAAACCACTTGATGGCAGCTAACGTGGCTCAAATTTCAGCGTGAATTTGCCTTGAAATGGCTCAGTTTTCAAAAGGCGGATTCAAGTACGAAGTGCAATAAAGACCAACCGGTCGAGGTGGCTGAGGATGTTTGGCATCATGGCCGCTTTAACCGCCAAGTTGAAGTTGCCCAATGTACAAACACCTCAGCCGAGAAGAACGATACCAGATCCAAAGCCTTGTGAGAGCCCAACACACCACCACCGAGATTGCCCGCCTGCTGGGGCGACACCCCAGCACCATTGGGCGTGAGATCAAACGTGGCCGTGGGCTCAAGGGATACCGAGCCGAACAAGCCTGCCGCAACGGCCTTTGCGTTCTCTCGCGCCTGATCCAGAACGGTGAACAACCGACGGACATCTTGCAGGAAGGCTGCACCCGCTGCAGTCAGTAACGTCCCCCGGCGGTTTCGATTGAAAAGTACGACCCCCAGCTCGTCCTCAAGCTCCTTGATGGCCCGCGAAAGAGGGGGTTGTTCAATATGCAAGCGCTCCGCAGCACGGGTGAAATGCAACTCTTCCGCCAATACTACGAAGCAACGCAAATGCCGAATTTCCATGTTGGCCTGCTGCGGTGACCCGATGACTAACAGAAATAACGTATCTTCATCACGGCTCGCCCTCAGCGATTACCTCGTCAGCCCTCTCGCGCCGACTTCTTGCCGGCAGTTCTCGATTGACGAGCCATAAAGCAAGGCCTATCAATATTCCGCCAGCAGCCTGCATCCAGGAAATTTCCGTGTCCAAGATGAAATAAGCAAGGATGACCGTGAACAGCGGAGCCAAGAACAGAAATCCGCTCGTTCTTGTTGCACCACCTCTTTTAAGCGCCACGAACCAGAGGCCAAATGAGCCCGTTGATGCAGGGATGGAAAGCCAGAGAAACCATCCCCATTGCTCCCGCGTTACGTTATCGGGCCATTGCTCACCATTGATGTAGGCGATGACTAGAATGGCGATCGCACCCACCAGCATTTGCCAGAAACTCAAGGCCCAAGGCGCGAACGGCAATGCCGCCCGTTTATTGATGAGCGTCGCGCTTGCCCAGCAAAGCGCAGAGACGATGCCGATGATTTCGCCAGCCAAGGTCATCCCGCCAGAAAACATGGATGGGCTGATACCAATGGCAAGCGCAACACCGACAACGCCAAGAAGCAACCCAAGGAGCCTCGCTCTGTGCAGGCTTTCGCCAAGGAAGATGCGACCCAGAACAGCAACCCAGATCGGATTGGTGAAAAGCAGGATGGCGGCCGTCGATGCGGAGATGAACTGCATGGCCCAGAACAGCAGCCCCATGACGGCGGCTGTCTGAAGCAAGCCAATCAGGATCACCAGCGCAACATCACGCAGCCCTGCTTTGGCTGGCAGGAGCGCGGCCACAATATTTCGCTCGCCGGCCAGCACCAGCGGCAAGGTCGCCAAGGCCGCGACAAAGAAGCGCCACCCGACCAAGATCATCGGCGTGAAGCCCTGCTGTAGCAGGATTTTTCCTGCGACGAAGCTGGACCCCATCAAGAAGGTCGATGCGAAAAGCGTGACAAGGAAGCCAGCCTGACTGGATGCAGGAGCGTGGGCATTTCGCGCCATCAGCGTGCTCCTTCCTGGGTACTTGTAAATTCAGCGACACGGGAAGCCAGCGCTTCCGGTACATCCTCTGGCAGGAAATGCCCAGCGTCATCAAAAACCTGGAGTTGGGCGTTGGACATCTTCCCTGCCAAACGCTCTGCGAAGCGCAATGGCTGGAATGTGTCGTGCAGCCCCCAGATGATGAGCGTGGGCAGGGCCAGCTTCTCGACGTCTTCCATGCGCGAAGAAAGCTCCTCTGACCTCAATGCCCGGGCCGCACGTAGGTATGCACGCCGCCCTTCGACGTCACGGAACGGACGCTCATAGGCCTCGACCAGTTCAGCGGTCACCCGATCGGTATGGAACATGCCTCGTGAAAAGCCTTTCGCCAGACCCTTTCTCAGATCGAAGTCCGGTGCACCAAGAATTTCGTCCCACGCCGGCTCCTTCAAGCGGGCAATTCCTGGCTCTGGAAACGAGTCATAGAGGATGGAGTCAATCAAAACGAGGCGATCAAGGATTTCGGAATGGTTGATAGCCACGAGCTGGGCAATCCCACCTCCGATGTCGTGGCCCACCATGGTTGCGCGCTTCCACCCCATGGCCGAAAGTGCCTGAAAGATGATTTCGGATTGCGCCTGGATTCCGAGGTCCGCGTCCGAAGGCTTGTCGGAATCACCATAACCGAGAAGGTCGATCGCAAGCACTTCATGGCCTGATGCGGCGAGAAGCGGCATGACGTTGCGCCAAAGATGGCGGCTCGTGGGAATGCCGTGAACAAGGGCGATGGCACTCCCGTGGCCCTGGCGTGTGTAGGCGATGCGGTGACCGGCCACGTCAAGAAAGCCATTTTCAAGAATTTCGTTTTTCATGGCACTTCCTCATGTTGAAAGGGCAGAAACAATCACTGATGACTCACTGCGCTCCGTCCGCATGAACCGCAAGGATTTCGCAGACCACTGAATTTCGCGGCGTGGGCACGCCGAGCCGTCGGCCTCTGCTGCTGACGTCGCCGCTGAGCCACTGCACCTCCAGCCGGTTTCCGCGTTCCAGGTCGCGCAACATGGAAGCAGTCATGTCGGCGGGCAGTTGGTCGCAGAAGCGAAGCCGGTCCAGGGCAAAGTCAGTGGCGAGGTTGACGCCTTCAGCACGTCCGACGTCGACCACCTCCTGCATGACGCCTTCGAGCAACTTGCGGGAGGCCGAGTTGCCGCGCACCACGCCTATCGGGCGCCGTGTGGACGCGGTGGTCGCCGACAGGCCAACCAGGAAGACGAACTTCTCCCAGATCACTCTGGCAATGTCGTCGCTGATCTCGGCGTCGATCCCCGACTGGATGCAGGCTCGATGGAAGCGCTCGATACGCGCGCTGCGATGGCCGCCGTACTCGCCAAAGACCAGCTTCTGCAGGTTGTTGGCATGACCGATGACGCCCGGGGCCTCGATGGTGGCCGCGATGTAGCAAACGCCACCTGCTACCGGCTTTTCTCCGAGCGTGGCTCTCAGCAATTCGTCCTTGATCACCCCGTTCTGGAAGGAGATCACCATCGTTTCGGGTCCGATCAGCGGCTTGATCGCGTTGGCGGCCGTCTCGGTATCCCAAAGCTTGACACCGAACAGAACGACATCGACTGGCCCGACGTCCGACGGCGTGTCGGTTGCTCTGGGCGTGGGGACATGCATGTCCCCTAGCGGACTGCGCACAGTGAGGCCTTGGGACTGGATGGCAGCCAGGTGCGCCCCTCTGGCAATGAAGCTGACGTCGTTGCCTCCGAGGGCCAGTTTGGCTCCGAAATAACCACCTACGCCTCCGGTGCCCATGATCGCGATCTTCATCCACGGCTCCATTCTTGAATATGAATTCAAGAAAATTCTAGCTTCAACAAGTCTTCATGGCAATGTATGCTTGAGTCATGTGAAAATTCTTGATTGATTAATCATCAAAAGCCATGGGCCGAGTACGAAACTTTGACCGCGATGCGGTGCTTGAAAGCGCGGTGGACGTCTTCTGGGAGCGGGGCTATGACGGGGCTGGCATGCAGGAGATCTGCCGGGTCACCGGGCTCAACCCGGGCAGCGTCTACGCCGCCTTCGGTGACAAGCACGGCCTCTTCATCGAGGCTTTGAAGAGCTACATGGCGTCCATGTCGCGAGAGACGATCGCGCGCCTGAACAGCAATCCGTCCGGTCGGGCCGGGATTGCCGACTACTACGCGGCGCTCATCGAAGCGATGCTGGACGGCAAACGGCGCTGGGGATGCCTTGTGACGAACTCGATCGTTGAGTTCGCCATGAATGATCCGCAGATCAGCGAAGCCTTCCAACTCCACCTGGCCAGGCTGGAAACGGCCCTATCTGGCGCGATCGAGCGGGCAAAGCAAGCGGGAGAACTATCGCGGGACGTCGATGCGGCCGAAGCGGCCGTATTTCTCGTATGCACGACGCAAGGACTCAATGTCCTGGCCAAGACCCGGCCCAGCCGGCGCACACTGGAGGCGATCACGCGGCATGCGTTCACGGCGTTGGGATTCGAGGCCTGAATCAGCCGAGGTCATCGCTTAGACGACGATGAACCGCCCGTGTGTGGGGGTTGGATGTCCGTGGTGGCCATGTTGCTCAATGCGATGCCATGCGATGGCGATACGCTCGACGGCATCCTGCAACTCGTTTGCCGGCCGAGTCCAAGGCAGGCGAACGAATTTATCCAGCCCGCCCCCCCAGGGAAAACACCGAGCCGGGCGCTATCGTTGCAGACACCCCTCGCAGTGCGGGCACGTGATAGTTCTGCCTTGGGCAGCAGCAATAACGACGTTCAAACACTCGCTGCTGCAGTGACGGCGGCCGATCAGAGTTTTGTCTTTACCAATAAGGATGGCTTTACGGTTGGTACCGTCGATAGCCTGAATGGCGTAAGCACGAATGGTGGCAACATCACCTTGCGTAGCCTGGATACTGCGGACGACAAGGATCTGATCCTGGCTCAAGGCGTGGATACTGGTGTGGTTGCTGGCGATGTCACGCTGCAGTCGGTTGGCGGCCAAGTCCGTACCAGTGCTGCTGATGGCATCGTAAGCGCCCAGGGTTTGTCCGTGCGCGCGCTCAGTGGTGTCGACCTGGACAAGAACAACACTGTCGCCACCCTGGCAGCGGCAACGACGGCCGGTGATATTGCCTTCAACAACACTGCGGGGTTTGCCATCGGGACGGTGGGCGATCTTTCCGGTCTGGCTGCCCGGGCATGCGTTGCTCCTTGACAGCGGCGGTGGGATTAACCAACAGGCCGGTAATATCACGGCCGCCGCCATGCGGGTCAATGCGGCCGGCAACGTGGACATGACCACTGGCAGTAACCATGTCGACACGATCGCGGCGGCGGTTACGCCGAGCGGTGATTTCCGTTATCGTGATACCGGGTCGGTGACCATCGGTACTGTAGGTGGTGTCAATGGGATCGATACGGCTGGTGCCGTATGGGTCCGCACCGGTGCCAACCTGACTTTGGCACAAGGAGTCACTGCCAATGCCGTTGGCGATCAGGCCTTGGTGCTCGCTGCCACACGCCACTTCACCAACCAGGACGGCGCTGCTGCGCTGACTGCACCGAATGGCCGTTGGTTGGTGTACGACGACAACCCGCTCCTGACGGACCGTTTTGATGGCATGTCTTTCGACTTCCGTCGCTTGCGAACGCTCTACGACAATTACCCGCCTGGTAGCGTGGCCGAACGAGGCAACGGGTACATCACCACTGCGGTCTTGCTCGACCCGGATCAGGCCGTCCGTCAGCCGGGTGGGGCCACGGTGGGTGCAAGGGCTCCGGCCAACACCACCCTGGCCACAGCACTGGTTGCCGAACAGTCGGCCATGGCTGCTGATGGTGTGGTGTCAGCTTTGCTGGTGGGCAACGACCCATTGGCGAACCTCGCCTTTGGTCCAGCACCTTTATCGGGTATGGAAGGCGCAGGAATGGGGGCAGCATTGTTGCCCGTGTTACCCCTTCGCGTGGCCCTGAGCCCTGGTGAACGGTTTAGTGTGTCTTTGTCCGATTTGATTACTGGTGGCCGTTTAACTTCCTCTACGCTTGTAGATGGTTCTCCTATGCCACCTTGGTTGTTGTTAGACACCACTATTGGGGCATTACTCGGAGTGATTCCAGAAGGTGTTGATTCGTTGCCGACAATTCGAGTCTCGGTTCAGATGCGAGATGGTAGCCGAGGATTTTTTATACTCAATCTCAATAGAGTGAGTAAATAAATAATTGGTAACAGTGTAGATTACCCTCCAATTAGTTGGACGGGGATGAGTCAGAGAATACGGCTCTTAGGTGTTAACTCAATTTAGAGAGGCCCCAGAAGGAGGTTAATCTCGGCATCGTGTGTAATGGGCACCAGCAGGCTTTAGACCTGGCATATTTTTTCTGGTCTGAGGTGTTTGTACATTGAGTTGCTTCATCCACTTCGACCGGCTGGTCTTGATGGCACTTCGTGCTTGAATTTACCTTGTGGGTTTGAATGTGTCTTAACATGTGCCGATTATTCAATAACATAAAGTTCTTGTTGTTCGTTTTTCCTCTCTTTTGGGCGGTTTCAAGCCATGCCATGCAAATGTTAGGCACGTCTTTTTGGGTTGATGATGCAGGGGAAGCCTCAATCGAACAAGTGAGCGCTCCTGAGGCACAAGCTGCCTTCAGTCCTTTAAAGTATGGTTTGTCACAAGGCTACACGCACAAGGTGCATTGGATTAAAGCTACTCTACAACCTCAGTTGAAGCCCCAAGGAACATTAGCTACGCTTTACTTGGAGGTACAGCCATCCTATTTAGATGACGTGCGATTTTACCTACCCGCAAAAAACGGCGGATGGCAAGAGTTTAGGCATGGGGATACGTTGCGGTTTAGTGAACGTTTAATTGCTCACCGTAACTTCATTCAACCAGTGGAGTTCATATCGAATGAGCCCTTGACGGTCTATATCCGTTTGCAAACAGAGAGCGCCTCCATGTTGGTACTCAGAATTGGCCAATACACAGACTTGTTAAAAACGTCTAATCGGGAATATGCTGCTTTAGCATCTCTTATTGCTCTACTGTTTACCGCTTTACTCATCAATTTTTCTCGTAGCGGTTTTGCTTGGGACGCATTGGGTTGGGCTTATACGTTTTATTTGGGTGCAGCGGTGGTTCACCTGCTTGGAGTCAACGGTTTTGTGGCAGAGTTTTTATTTCCCAATGTTCCTGCTGTAGCAAACCATTGGCAATCTGTTACAAATTGGCTAACGGGTTGTCTGTCGCTTTTTGTTTTTGGTTTGAGCTTAAAAATTCATCAGGCTCAAAAAGTGATTGCTTGGCCATACCTTATAGGATTTTTGGTGTGTTTTAGCTTCATTGGTTTTGTGCTGGCCGGGCATTTCACTCAAGGTATGAAGGTGTTATTACCTTTCTACATTATGTGTTTGCTCATCGGTTTGGCGCGTGCAGTACAGCTTGTGTTTTTGCATGACTCACTGGCTTTGTATATTTTTCTGGCTTTGAGTACAGCCATATTTGCGCATGTGTCGGCCACACTCGCGCTTATGGGAGTGTTGCCGGGTACATATTGGTTGATGTTTGGCTACCAAATTGGCTTGGCACTCACTTTTTTGGTGCTTCAGTTGATGTTTTTGCGCAGGACATGGCTGCAACAACAGGCTTATCAGGCCATGGAGTTGGCTGCTGCAGAGACTAAAGCAAAGCTAGTGAGCGAAACTCAGGCACGGGCCACGCAGCGGGGGTTCATTTCGATGTTGACACATGAGTTAAAAACACCGCTTTCGGTTATTCGGATGATGCTAGGCACGCGTGACCCGACTGATAGCATGCGTCAGCATGCTTCGAGTGCGGTAATTGACATAGACCAAGTAATTGACCGCGTAGCCTTGGCTGCCAAGCTCGACGAGGGTTTGCAGCCTGTACAAAACCAAAGGGTCGATGTGGCCCTCCTTGTCAAGCAGGTGGCGGCACAGTGTGAGGCGCCCGACAGAATCGTGGTTCACGCTCCGTATTCGCTCGAAGTAAACTTAGATCAATTGCTTTTTCAAACTGTATTGTCTAATTTGTTGAGCAATGCTATCAAGTACGGCGCCTCTAGCAAGCCAGTTCAAGTGACACTGAAAAACATGGGTCTTGGTTTGGAGTTGAAAGTAAGTAATGTGATTTACAGCCGTCACAACAGTGATCCGACTTTATGGTTTGGCAAGTACTTTCGAGCACCAACTTCGCGCGCCAAAGTAGGCAGTGGCTTGGGCTTAAACATCGTGCAGGATGTGCTCAAGTTGGTGGGGGGGCGTGTTGACCCTCAAGTGACTGATACACAAGTGATCATGCGTGTTTACTGGCCATTGAAGTTGTGATGCAATGGTTAAATGTTTTGCTGGTTGAAGGCTAAGATAGCCTAGTTTAGTTGACACAAAGAGTTGTCCTGATCGATCCTTAGTCGCTACCGACAATGGGCGCCATCGCATAAATTAAATATGAAGAAGGGTGTTTGTCACGCACCGATCGCGCTCAGCTGACTTCATGATGAGTAAGGTCATGGGCCTTATGCTATTTTGTGAAGGGTGCGCCGCTTATGCCTTGGCTAGCAAAAGCACAGATTGAGAGCGATTTTTTATTCGATAATATGATGGCTTGGTTTGAACAGGTTGCTTCTACATTCGCTTCTACAGTTTGTCTTTTGTTTTGTAAGCCATTGATTCTATTGAAGTAAATTTACCATTTTTTTCTCATAATCCGTTGGTGCTCGGTTCGACTCCGAGGGGGGCCACCAAATTTCTCAATAAAAACAATAATTTACGTGATTTTATCAGCAGTCACCACAGCCAAAAACTGCTTGCACACCGCTTACACACTTTTGTGGGCTAATTTTTTGCTTGCACACTAAGTTTATTTGACCTTTTGCAGCACTGAAACTACAGTGTTGCTATGCCCGACAAAGCTGACACAACCCACGTGCTAATGCCAAACGAGCTTGTCATATACAGACGAGAGCGTAGTGCTATTTGGCAGTGTCGTTACAAAGTGGGGGGCGTATGGCAGCGTGCGTCAACTAAACAGCGAGACTTAAAGCTAGCAAAGCAAGCGGCAAGTGAGCTGAAGATTGAAGCTGAGATACGCTTGCGTTCAAACTTGCCTGTCGTAACAAGACGATTTAGAAATGTTGCCCAACTAGCTATTCAGCGTATGGATGCAGAGTTGGCAAACAAGCAAGGCAAAGTTTCATACAAAGACTACAAGCGAGTGATTGAAGATTACTTAATCCCAATACTAGGTAATCGCAACATCACCAACATTGACAGCAGTGCATTAGACGAGTTTGAAGCACGCCGTATTGAGCTAATGGAAAAAGTGCCAAGCAAAAGCACAATCCTTACGCACAATGCTGCACTAAATCGTGTGTTTGACGAAGCAGTAATACGTGGCTTTTTAACGGAAGCAAATCGACCCAAGCTTGACGCAAAAGGCAAAGCTGGTGATAGGCGACCAGCATTTGAATTAGAAGAGTTGCGAGCAGTGCTGCACAACTTGGAAGCGTGGGTAGAACGAGCACGCAACGAAAAAAGCCGAGCAATGCGAGCTGTGTTACGTGACTATGTGGAAATGCTAGTTGATACTGGTGCACGACCTGGCAAAGAGCTGCTTGACTTAAAGTGGCGACAAATTAAATTCGCCATAAAACCAGTCATTACAAACACAGGACTGGTGGACGAGGAGGGCGATGCAATTGAGCTAGCTAACCTTAATCGCAGTGTTGAAATGACTGTGACTGGTAAAACTGGCACACGCACGATTGTTGGAATGACACGAACAGTGCGAGTGCTTGAGCGTATTGCCAAACGCAACTATGACATCGACGACAGCGTAGTAAATCCTTTTGCAAAGCTCACCAAAGCCAACAATGATGACAAAGTGTTTAAGGTTGAGGATGGAAGGGAGCTAAACAGCTTTCAGCAGATGTTTGAAAGCTACTTAGACGAGCACAGTTTGTTGATAGACAAGCGAACTGGACAAAAGCGAGTTTTCTACAGTCTTCGTCATACTTACGCAACGCTAGCACTAACACATGACCGTGTGCCCATACACACATTGGCAAAGCAAATGGGCACCAGTGTTGGAATGATTGAAAAGCACTACAGCCACCTCAAAGTTGTGCAAGCTATTGAGCAACTACGTGGTGAAGAGACAAATAGACTAATTGCTGCAGGCAGTGTGGTGGATGCGGAGTATGAGAGTAAAAAGGTGAAGAAGGCAGCTGCAGCAACGAATAGCAAGAAACGCAAGACTAAAAATAGTTGAACTGCAAGAAAAATTGAGTTATGGTAAGTTTGGTTACAGATAAAACGAAGACACATTATGAAAATAATCAATCATCATAGTTTATCTCGTATTTTATTCTGCATGTATCTATTCGCAGCGAATGTGCCATTAGCATCAGCTCAATCAAAAGCAGACGTTGATAGTTTCTTTGAGAAAATGGCATCGCAAATGACAGCAGAGCGAGAAAAACATAGCAACGATATAGTGCAATTAATAGAAGTTCAGTATGACCCTAATCGAACGGAATTGAGTTCTACCTATTTTACAGATTCACTAGCTTCAAATACATCTGATAGAGAAGAACGAATAGTATTAGCGAAGACCTTTCTAACCAGTTCTGCATGCTCGCTAGCACCATTTATGCGTGTTCATAATCTGAGAGTCATTTACACATATTACGACCGTGCAAGCAGACGAGAAGTCCTAAATCATGTAGTGACAAAAAGAGATTGCAAAAATTGAAGGCAACAGAATGAACAGATGGAATATGGCTGGGATAGGTGAGTTTGTTGGGGTTCTATTTTACACAGCAAGCCAAGAGTTTTATGGAATTAGAAATATAAGCGACCTTGCGTTTATGCTTGGCTTTGGACTTCCGTTTGCTTTAATTGGATTCGTAATAGGAATGTTGCTCGAAAGAAAGAAAAGTTGAGGGCTGAAATATCACTTACTGACATAAAGACCGTAGAATAAATTGACGCTGAAATGGAAGCATTGGCGAATCGGCATAAAGCCTAGTTGAAATAACAGAAGGTAATGTGAGGTTAAGTAGGATTTTAGTAAAAATTGTAACGAATTATTGCGTGAAGATTTGCAGAAAAATTCGGATTTTATTTGCTATGCTAATTAAGCTAAACACAAGATACTTTTATGAATAAAATAGTTAAGACTTCCTTTTTTCTATTCGTCCTTCATTCTAGTGTTTCAAACGCCTGGACATTATTCAGTCCTAAGGATTATGACGATTGCATATTGCAAGGTATGAAGGGTGTTACAAGCGACATTGCTGCAGCTCACATTGCAAAAAGTTGCCGCGAAAAATTTGCAACTGGCAAAAAAGAAGCGAGTTGTAAAGCAGTAGAATTTAATGCACTCGAAATGGAGGAAGTTAAAACGGATTTAGAAATTACATGGGTCGGCAATTATATTACAGTAGCAGTATACAACGGCAACAGAAATAAAACAGTCACTGAGTTAGAAGGTAGAGCTAAGCAATGAAAAAGATAGT
>JAJOJJ010000044.1 GCA_021208685.1 Saccharospirillaceae bacterium | reverse complement strand
GGGTGATGATCCGGGTACAGATCCCGGTACAGATCCCGGTACAGATCCCGCGACAGATCCCGGCACTGGTGGCGAAGACGATTTAAGTCAGCGTCTTCAGGATGAGCAGGAGTGCGGCATTGGTCAGAAAAAACAGAACGGCTCTTGTCGTCCTATTCCTGATAATTGTGGCTATATCAATGGTACTTATGCTTGTGCTCAGCCGGAACCGCCCTCTGGTTGTGGAACCATTGCCGGGCCTGATGGTGTCCCTATTTCAGGGTGTTTTGAAGAAAGGCCCGGTTGTGGTTACTTCGGCGATACTTACGGCTGTTTCGATGCTGATGATTCCACCAATTGTCAGGGTGGTTTTCTTATTAATGGTGTTTGTAATAAAGATGGTCAGCAGCCTACCTCTTGTCCTATAGGCTTTAAGTATTCAGAGGGCAATGGCTGCGTTAACTCTGTTACCTCTTGCCCTATTGGTACTTCAAAAAGTGCTCTTACCAATACCTGTGAGCCTGATGATTGTGCTCCGGGAAAATATTCTATTGGTGGCGTTTGCTTAGATATTCCTCCCACTCCTGAGAATCCTAATCCGGGGACTGATCCCGGTACTAATCCGGGTACTGATCCAACCAATCCTGATCCTGATAAAGTCGATTTGTCTTCTGTTAACTCTCGCTTAGATAAAATGATCTCTGCTCAGAGGACTGCTGATGCCAATAACTCAAGCGCTCTTAATCGTGTCGGTTCAAAGATAGATTCTTTAAATACGACTTCTACGAGCATTCTTGCTGAAGGTAAAAAGACTAATTCTGAATTAAAGGATCTTAATAAAACCGCTTCTGATCTTCTTGCTGAAGTAAAGAATAAAAATGATTCATTCGATGATCTCTTATCTGAAACTGATAAGACTTCAGCCGATTTTATTGATAACGAAAAAGCTGATTCTGAACTGGAAGGCTATGAGTCTGCTGTTCAGAATTCTTTGAATCAGGACTCTCCCATGCAGGAGCCATCTGCCGTTGCTGAGTCTGTAAAGCAGGTTCTCCCTTCTTACCATGCCTGTCAGCAATTCATTATTCAGTTCAGCTCATTTCCTATGGCTGTTCCTTGTGACCGATTTGAAGAGTGGAAGCAGATCCTCGCTTGGGTTCTTTATATGTGGACTGTTTTTTATCTCTTCGATCTCGTTCTGCGTCCTGTTGATAGTAAGGTCTGATTATGCCGTTACCTGTTATTGCTGGTTTGCCTTGGCTTGCTGCTGTTATTGGTGCCGCATTCGCTGCTATATTCTCGTGGCTGGTTAAGTTCTTCACAAAAAGAGTCGCCGTAACGCTCGCTATTGTTGCTCTGGTTGTTTCTGCAACGGCTGCGTTTGTCGCTTTGATAACCGGCCTTGTATCTTCTCTTGAATATGTCCTGCCGCCTTGGTTTTCCCTTGCTGTTCAGATGGTGGTGCCAGAAAACACTACTACTTGCTTTTCTGTGATTATTACCGCTCGTCTTGCCCGCTGGGCGTATGAGTGGAACGTCCGAATCATTCAGTACAAGTTGTTCTGATATGGCTTTCTATTTCGTAACCGGAAAATTAGGCAACGGAAAAACACTGGTTTCTGTTTCCCGTATCAAAGCAAAGCTTCTTGCTGGCTGTCCGGTCGCAACAAATATTGACCTGAATTTACAAGCCATGTTTGGAAAAATGGCAAGGGATATTCGCCTGATCCGTGTGCCTGATAAACCAACGGTTTCTGATCTCAATGTGATTGGCCGTGGTAACGATAGCTATGACGAAAGCAAAAATGGCCTTCTGGTGTTGGATGAATGCGGAACATGGTTTAACGCCAGAAACTGGCAAGATAAAAGCAGGGCGGACGTAAATAACTGGTTTCTGCATGCCCGGAAACTAGGCTGGGATGTAATCCTGATTGTTCAGGATATATCAATCGTTGATAACCAAGCTCGTGAGGCTCTTAGCGAATTCACCGCATTCTGTAAGCGTCTGGATAATCTGCGAGTTCCACTGATTGGTGGGTTATTTAAAGCTGTCACCGGTTACAACCTGAGGTTGCCTAAGGTTCACGCTGCCCGGGTTGTCTATGGTGCTTCTCCAGCTGATCCACTCTCAGATCGTTGGGTTTATCGTGGTACAGAGCTGTTCAGTGCATACGATACAAAACAAATCTTTTTAACGGACTACCCACACGGGCCTCACTCCGTTTTACCTCCGTATTACCAAAATCGCCGTACATACACAAAGCGCGGGGTTTCGTTCTATATGCGACTCACAAAAATCTATCTCAGAAAACTCAGAGCTCCTCTGACTGTATCAGCTGGTGTTGTAATGGGGCTGGCTGCTGCCTATGTAATGACCGTTTATCTCAATAATCAGTTTTACCGTGAATATCAGCAGCTAATCGAAGCAATGCAAAAGCTTGAAACATATCAGCAGGGTGAGCCTGAGCCAGCTGAGCCAGTAACGGCAGAAGAAGCCTTTGCCCTTATCGACGGTATGCGAATCGTTGGTTATGCCAATTATTCAAGCCATGTTGTTTATGACCTGGCACAGCGTGAAAAGAATAAATCTGTGACTGATAAATCCGAAGAGTCAGAGCGTCCCCGCGTTGTTACTACTGATGATCTTTCCTCTGTTTATGCAATAGAGCCAAACGGGCCTTGTCACGTCCGTCTGATTGCTGCAGGAGCGCATAAAGATGTCTATTGCCTGTGAGGTATTGAACGCATTGATTAACCCTAGGCTAGCGCCGTCTGAGCGCCTGCCGGGGGTATGGGGGCGGCAGCGCCCCATGATTAACAACGGCTCCGCCGTTTCGGTCGCCAGCTGCTGGTCTGCTCCTGCGCGCAGCGCTTGGGGCAGCGCAGCGGCGGCCGCCCATTACGTGCCTGTAACACGTAATTTAAAAGGGGGACGAACTGCCCGGAATGCTGCGGAGTTTCGTCAACGTCATGTTATTGGGGGTTTTTAAATGGCTCGTTTTGAAAACAAGAAAATGAAACGCTTTTTTGATCCGCTGACCGGTGCCGATACCTACGAAATGGAAAGGGGCAGTGTTGAATATGATCTGTCCGGGCTCCGGTTCCTGCATACCGGCGTGGATACCATCCGCCAGTTGTATAACTGCACCCTGAAGTCTGAAGTGCTGCATCAGATCGCAAGCCACTACGATACGAAAACTTCCGACGTGATCGAAATCGCCGGTATTGAGTGGAAATTATCCACCTCCGGCAAAAAGTCCGGGTATCAATATATCCTGAAAAATTTGGATATCGGCATGGTGGTACTGCTTAAGTCCTTCTACAAAGAAGCCGATCAGCAAGGGCCACACATGAAAATCGAAGTAACGCCCCAGCTGATTGACGAACTGGGCCTTGAGCAGCTCACAAACCGTCTGCGTGATGTTGGGCGTACCTTCGGTGACACTCTTGAAGCATCAGGCATGGCCGTACATCTCTGTGTCGATATGAAAGGGCTGGTACTGCCGGAAGACTTCGAAAGCATGCTGGCAACACGCTCAAAGCGGAACCTGAAGGTCAATGCGATCAGTAACGCCCATTTCGAAGTAGCAGAAGCATCATTTGTGTATGGCCGTGGCCAGACTTACCTGTTTGGTAATTCCAGCTCTCTGCAAATGTGTCTCTACAACAAGTCAGAAGAGGCTGTAAAAAGCGACAAGCTGGACTTCTGTGAATCCCAGTGGCGTGCCACTCCGTCTCTCCACGATCCATTTACTCCTGAGTACAAAGATGGCCGGGACGGCGGGGAAGTGGACACTGTGCACCGCTTAGAATTTCGCGTGCATCACTCGGTGTTAAAAGAGTTTGAAAACGGCAATTACAACCGCTCTGCCAAGTACAACGAAAAAGGGGAAATGATTGAGCCCGGCAAACTGATCTGCATCCGTGAACCACGTGATTTAAAACCCCATCTGCAAGCGCTCTGGGATTACTGCTTAAACAATTTCCGCCTGCATCATAGCTCAACCTATATTCACCCCATCTGGCAGAAACTGATGGAAGACGTGAGCTGGTTCAATGTGCATCCCACGTTCATTTATGCCCGTGACCAAAAAAAGTCCGCAGGCGTGGCCGGTCGTCGTAATGTCGCTATGTGGTTAGGTAATCATTTGCGCTTAGCAGCCCGTAAAGGTTTCACCACAAAGCATGTAGTTCAGCACCTGCTGAGTTCAGGGCTTGAATCTGATCTCGCTGACTACTTCGGTTTACTTTATTACGGTCACAGTTCAGAGCTGTTCCTGTGCCTGACTGATTTTGTTGATAAGCGTCTGCGCGATCATCGTCTCAATGGGGTAGCTGCCTGATCCATGATTGACCCGGCACACACACGCTTATCCCAGCTGGTAGACCTCTGGTATAAGGCTCACGGAAAAACCCTGAAGGATGGCAATTATCGCTATTCGCGTATGCTTGCTATTTCTGAGCGTCTTGGTAATCCGTTCCTGTGTGATTTTAGTGCCGCTGATTTTTCAGATTACCGTGTTCGCCGTGTTACTGAAGTTAAACCGGCAACCGTTAATCATGAGCTGCGGTACATGCGCGCACTGTTCAACGAAATGGATCGTCTCGGTTTTTATGAAATCGATAACCCACTGGGCAAGATCCGGCAGTTCAAAGAACAAGAAAGGGAAATGGGATTTCTGACAAAAGAACAGATCCCTATTTTACTGGATGCCTGCGCAGACTCAGAAAACAGGCACTTACTGCCCGTGGTGAAAATCTGCCTCAGTACAGGGGCCAGATTCGGTGAGGCGGAGTATTTGCTAAGAACTGGGCTGATTGCCGGTGAGCAGCCATCCGTACGCTTCACAGATACAAAGAACGGCAGATCCCGAAGCGTGCCGATAACACCACGTCTTTTCAGTGAAATAAAATTCACCTCTAACCCGCCAACACACCTGAACCTTTTCAACCCATGCCGGACCGCTTTCCGGGGTGCTGCTGAACGCTCAAAGATTCAGTTTCCGGAAGGGCAGATGACCCATATCCTCCGGCACACATTCGCAAGTCATTTCATGATGAACGGCGGGGATATTCTCACGCTGCAAAAGATACTTGGTCACTCTGATCTGAAAATGACCCTGCGCTATGCCCACCTCTCGCCAGATTATTTAAATCAGGCACTCGAGTTTAACCCTCTGGCTAATCTGCTTCTGCCTCAACGGGTGGCGGTGTGCAATATCTTGGATGGTCTGAAGTTTTAGAATTCAGGATTTATGCGGGCTGTAGAGGTGTTTTTTACTGGCACCCCCAGAAAACGAAAAAAAGCTAGTAAGTGTTAACCTACTAGCCTTTAGAATTCGTGGTAGCTATGACTGGACTTGAACCAGTGACCCCAGCATTATGAATGCTGTGCTCTAACCAGCTGAGCTACATAGCCACTTCATTACCTGAAGGAAGTGATTAATGCGTGCTGCATTGCTCCGTTCAAGTGGCGCGTATTATGCCAGCATTCTTTTGCCTGTCAAACATTTTTTTCTGATATTTTTCAAAGAGTTACTAATCACCGATAAAGTCCGGACGGCGGCCCTGTATTGCTGTGCTGGCGGCGCTTTATGGTGGCCGGGTTGGCGGTTGTTTATCAGGCATGGCAGCGTTGCTGCTGGCTGTTGCGGGCGGTCTTGCGGGTGGTGTTGCGGGTGGTGTTGCGGGTGGTGTTGTGGCGTTGTCCGCAGGCGTCGGCCGACGTATAAAAAGCCCCCGTCGTTTCCGGCGGGGCTTTGGGTTTTGCTCAGCGGCTTGCGTTCAGCCTGAAAGGGCAGGGATCAGATGATTCCTTGTTCCTGCAGATCGGCGACCAGGGAGTCGAGACTTTCCTGATCGGCGGCGAGGCTGATGTCGGCGCCATCGGCACCTCCGGCAACCAGTACCACCAGGCCTGCGTCTTTCAGAATCTGGGCGTGTTCGTTGCTGGCAATGGCTGCGACGCGTCCCATTTCAAACAGACGGCGGTCAAGGCCCTGTACTACCTGCTCAGCGTTCACGGCGTTCACGGCGATGATGGCTGGCTTCTGGTTGAAGCGGCGGGCTTTTTCGGCAGCGGTTACTGGCGTGGTGTCGTCGGATGCGCTGGCGGCGCCAACGATCATGCCGGCACCAATGGTGACGTTGCTCAGGCGGTCGATGATGATGAACGCGCCAGTGCCTGGGATTCTGTTGTAGCAATCGAAGGGCACGGCTTTATCCAGCGAGACTTCGACGAGGGCGATTTCGTTCAGGTTGACCTGATCCGCCTGGCTCTGTTCCAGTGTGTTGACGTCCACCAGATGGTGGATTTTGCTCACGGTGCCGGCGGTGGAGCTGGAGGCGAATTTCAGGTCGTAGGGTTTGCCCGGAATTAATGGGTTCTCGGTCATCCATACGATGTCGGCATTGAGCTTTTTACCCACGGTTGGCAGGTCGTCGAGCTTGACGATAACGTCGCCACGGCTGATGTCGATTTCGTCTTCCAGGGTCAGGGTGACGGCCTGACCGGCGAAGGCTTCTTCGAGGTTGCCGTCGTAGGTCACGATGCTTTCAACCTTACTGGTTTTCTGCGATGGCAGCGCCATGATGGTGTCGCCCGGTTTAACAATACCGGAGGCGATGGTGCCGCAGAAACCACGGAAATCGAGGTTAGGACGGTTAACGTACTGTACCGGCAGGCGGAAGTTTTCCAGGTTTTTGTCCTTGGCAATTTCCACGCTTTCGAGAATTTCCATCAGCGTCTGGCCGCTGTACCAGGCAGCGCGCGTGCTGCGCTCTACCACGTTGTCACCGTCGAGGGCGGACATGGGTACAAAGTGAATCTTGCCGAGATCGAGGTTCAGGTTTTTGGCGAAGTCGAGGTAGTCTTCGCGGATCTGGTTAAAGCGTTCTTCGCTGAAGCCGAGCAGGTCCATTTTGTTGATCGCGACCACCAGGTGCTTAATGCCCAGCAATGAGGCGATAAAGCTGTGACGCTTGGTCTGGGTCTGCACGCCGTAGCGGGCGTCGATCAGAATAATCGCCAGATCACAGGTGGAGGCTCCGGTGGCCATGTTGCGGGTGTACTGCTCATGTCCCGGAGTGTCGGCAATGATGAACTTGCGCTTGGCGGTGCTGAAGTAGCGGTAGGCTACGTCGATGGTGATGCCTTGTTCGCGCTCGGCCTGCAGGCCGTCAACCAGCAGGGCGAGGTCGATTTTCTCGCCGGTGGTGCCGGATTTGGCGCTGTCTTTTTCGATGGCGGCCAGCTGATCTTCATAGATCATTTTGGAGTCGTGCAGCAAACGGCCAATCAGGGTGGATTTGCCATCGTCGACGTTGCCGCAGGTTAAAAAGCGCAGCAGTTCTTTGTTTTCGTGCTGCTTCAGGTATTCGAGAATATCGGCAGCGATCAGATCGGATTGGTGTGACATATCAGAAATACCCCTCTTGTTTTTTCTTCTCCATCGAACCGGATGAATCGTGGTCGATGGCACGGCCCTGACGCTCGGATGTCGTGGTCAGCAGCATTTCCTGAATAATTTCCGGCAAGGTGTCTGCCTCAGATTCAACGGCACCGGTCAGCGGGTAGCAGCCGAGGGTACGGAAGCGTACGGATTTCATTTCCGGTACTTCACCTTCTTTTAATGGCAGGCGTTCGTCATCGACCATGATCAGCATGCCGTCACGCTCGACCACCGGACGTTTGGCGGCGTAGTACAGAGGTACGATGTTGATGTTTTCGAGGTAGATGTATTGCCAGATGTCCAGTTCGGTCCAGTTGGACAGAGGGAATACGCGGATACTTTCGCCTTTGTTGACTTTGCCGTTGTAGATGTTCCACAGCTCCGGACGCTGGTTTTTAGGGTCCCAGCGGTGCTTGCTGTCACGGAACGAATACACGCGCTCTTTGGCGCGGGATTTTTCTTCATCGCGACGGGCGCCACCAAAAGCAGCGTCAAAACCGTACTTGTCCAGTGCCTGCTTCAGGCTCTGGGTTTTCATGATGTCGGTGTGCTTGGATGAGCCATGGGTGAATGGGCCAACGCCCTGTGCCACACCTTCCTGATTGATGTGTACGATCAGGTCCATGCCCACTTCTTTTGCCATGTTGTCGCGGAATTCAATCATTTCTTTGAATTTCCACGTGGTATCCACATGCAGCAGCGGAAATGGCGGCTTGCCCGGATAAAAGGCCTTACGGGCCAGATGCAGCATCACGGCTGAGTCTTTGCCGATGGAGTAGAGCATCACCGGATTGTCGAATTCAGCAGCGACTTCGCGGATGATATGAATGCTCTCTGCTTCCAGCTGCTTTAAGTGCGTCAGGTTGTAGTCAGTCATTTTGGTCAGGTGGCTCCCAAAAGGTAGGTGTGGGGCAATGTAAATTGCGCGAAATATACCAAGTTGCCTGATATATAAGAAGGCATATTCAATAACATTTAGCTATATGCATATGGTGAAGCAGACGCTTTGGTTTGGCCCGCTCAGTGCCCGCCAGCGCAGGCTTTTGCCGTTGCCGGACCGTTGTCCGTTTAATGAGGAAAAGAGCCCATGGCACAGGAACAGAAAATCAGTATCGCAGGCCCGGCCGGAGTGCTGGACGCCCGCTGGCAGGCGGCGGATCAGAACCGTCTGGGGGTATTGATGTGCCATCCGCATCCGTTGTTTCACGGTACGATGGACAATAAAGTCGTGACCACAGTGACGCGCACAGCGGCAGGATTGGGGTTGCCGACGCTGCGCTTTAATTTTCGCGGTGTCGGCAACAGTGACGGTGCGCATGATCATGGTGTGGGCGAGCAGGACGATGTGCTGGCGGCGCTGAGTTATGCGCGCAACGAACTGGGCTGGCAGCAGGTGATTCTGGCCGGATTTTCGTTTGGTGCCGGGATGGCCTGCCTGAGCGCCTGCCGTGCACCGGAAGGCATTGCTGCGCTGGTGTTGCTGGCGCCGGCGGTGCATCACTTCGATGCGCCGAATCAGCTGCCTTATGAGTTTGAAACCTTTATCTACATGGGCGATGCCGATGAAGTGGTGCCCTTTGATGAAGTCAGCGACTGGGCTGAGCGGGTGGTGCCAACGCCGCATTATCAGGTGTTCTCTGAGGGGAGCCATTTCTTTCATGGCCGCCTGACCGATCTTAAAGCCAGTTTGCAGGAAGACTGGACGCCGCTGTTAGGGCTGGCGGAGCTTGGCTGAGGACAAACGGACGGTTATGACTGGCAGGTGTTTCCTGCCGTCCGACCTTGGTCAGGATTTGCACTTTTGCCCATGCTTGGTTAAATTGCGCGCCCTGAATTCTTCTGATATCCCATTCATATAAGGGAGACTGTCCGTGTCTACGCCCTGGGAACTCTATCAAGCCGATCTGTTACGTGATGACTTTTCCTATGATGCTGCGCAGGAAATGGCGGTAAAGCATCTGCAACGCCTGTTTGATGATCTGGTGGCTGCAGAAAACCGCCGGACGCAGCAGGGGCTGTTCGGAAAGTTGGCGGCTAAGCTGAGCAAAAAACAACCGGAACCGGAAAAGGGGATTTATTTCTGGGGCGGAGTCGGGCGCGGTAAAACCTATCTGGTGGATACCTTTTACGATGCCCTGCCGTTTGAGCGTAAAATGCGTACTCACTTTCACCGCTTTATGCAGCGTGTACACCGTGATCTGACCACGCTGGCCGGTGAGAAAAACCCGCTGAATATCGTTGCTGACCGTATTGCCGATGAAGCGGTAGTGATTTGTTTTGATGAATTTTTCGTGTCCGATATTGGCGATGCCATGATTCTGGGCGGTCTGATGCAGGCGCTGTTCAGTCGTGGCGTAACGCTGGTGGCAACCTCCAATATTGTGCCGGATGGGTTGTACAAAAATGGTCTGCAGCGTGACCGTTTTATTCCGGCGATCAGGCTTTTAAACAAGTACACCGAGGTGGTGAATGTCGATTCGGGCGTTGATTACCGTCTGCGCACGCTGGAGCAGGCCGAGCTGTACCATTACCCGCTGGATGACGGTGCCGAAGCCAGTCTGCAGAAAAGTTTCGACAGTCTGATTGCCGATCCGCGCCACGTTAAAACCAACTGCACGGTGGAAATTCTGGGGCGAAAAATTCCGGTTAAGGCATTGTGTGATGACATCGCCTGGTTTGAATTTACCGCCCTGTGCGATGGCCCGCGTTCGCAGAACGATTACATTGAGCTGGGTAAGCAGTTTCATGCCATTCTGATTTCCAATGTGCCGGTCATGGGAAGCAAAAATGATGATCTGGCCCGCCGCTACATCAACCTGATTGATGAGTTTTATGACCGTGGCGTCAAGGTGATTATGTCGGCCGATGCTGCGATTCCGGTTATTTATGGTCAGGGTAAACTGGAGTTCGAATTTCAGCGCACCACCTCGCGTATGCTGGAAATGCAGTCACATGACTACCTTGCACGTGAACACCGGGCTGAATAAGCCGGTTGCAGTGTAGGTAAACCCATAAAAAACCACAGCTCAGGCTGTGGTTTTTTTGCATTATGCGAATTGTTTGGACGATGCTTTTTATGGCTGTCGTGTTGCACATTCGCCTCAGCGTTTTAATGTCAGCAGACCAAATTTTTTACTGAGGATTTTGTCGAGCAGGGGAAGCGGAATCCAGCGCTTCATAAAAGGCAGAGCCCGGCTGCCATTGCCGATACGGATTACCGGGTCGGGCTGGCTTAATAGCTGTGCCATTAATTCGCGGGCAAAATCCGCCGCCGGAGTGGGGTTGTCCTGAGAAGCGGTTGCCCGTGCCTGAATCTGTTTTTTCAGCGGCGCATAGAGAGAATCCGGCTGAATCAGATCGCCCAGATTGGCCAGCGAGTTATCGCCGAATTTTGATTGGATGGCTCCGGGTTGTACGGTAATGACCTGAATATTAAACGGGGCAAGTTCCATACGCAGTGCATCTGATAATGCATGCAGAGCGGCTTTGGTCGCGCAGTATGCACCAGAAAACGGAGTGGTCAGAATGCCGGAAACGGAACCGATGTTAACCACCTGAGCCGGATGTTTTTCATTCTGGCCAGCCTGTAATAACGGTAATAACGCTTTGGTCAGAGCAACGGGGGCAAAGACATTGGTGGCAAATTGTTGTTGTAAAGAGTCATAGCTGAGTTCAGCAACCGGCCCCATGGCGGCATAACCGGCATTGTTGATCAGGCAGTTGAGATGGCCTGAACCTTCACGGATAAGGTTGACGGCCTGTTGGATATCATCCGCGTTGTTGACATCCATTGGCAGCGGGATTAAACGATCGCTGGTGAGGTTGGACAGGCTGGCCGTATTGCGCGCAGCGGCATACACCCGATAACCGTGGCGCAGAAATTCTTCAGTCAGGGCACGGCCAATACCAGATGAGCAGCCGGTAATCAGAACGGTTTTAGTATTCATGGGCATGTTGGCAATCTTTTAATTGTTATCGGTCGGGGCCAGTTTGCCACAATCCTGTGACAGGATTGTGGAAGGCCTTTTCATCTTTATTCTGTACTTGTTGTGCGGGGCACTGGGTATCTCATTAAACCGGGATGCGCTGCATCGTATAAATCCGGGATGCGCTGCATCTTATAAATCCGGGATGCGCTGCATCCAGGGCTGCGCCTGTTCCAGCTGTTGCGCCAGCTGCAGCAGAGTGTGTTCGTCACCCATGGGGGCAATAAACTGCGAACCCAGCGGCAGGTTGTTGGCGGTCCAGTATAGGGGTACCGACATCGCCGGTTGGCCGGTCAGGTTCGCCAGTTGGGTAAATGGCAGTTTTTCCAGATTATCCAGCGCCATCTGTTTCACCATGCCGCTTTTTAATAGCAGTTTGTGCAGACCAAAGGCATTGATCACTTTCATCGCCATGGCTTCCCAGACGGGTGGTTCAAAGCTGCCAACCGTTACAGGTTCTGAACCCAGTGTCGGGGTCAGCAACAGATCATAGCGCTGGTGAAACAGGTGCATGGTCTGGGCAAAATCATTCCAGCGGCGCTTGGCCAGCACGAAATCGGCGGCGGAAATGGTTTTACCGAGGAAGCCCAGCACTTTGGTGGCGTCTTCCACATCCAGATTGCTCATCCGGCTGCCCAATTGCCGGGCCATAAATTCGAGGTCGGCAGCAACATGGCCGAAATACATGGTGAGGTAGCTGTCGGCCAGCGCTTCTCCGTCGAGCTGAATGTCGACAGGTTCGGTGTCATGACCAAGCTGCTGCAGCAGGGTCACACTGTGCTCAACAGCGGCTACCGCATCGGCACTGACCGGGCGGCCAATAAAGGATGTGCTGGTGTAGCCAATGCGCAGTTTGCGCAGTGGCTGACTGAGGCAAGCAAGATAGTCATTGCGGCTGCGTAACGGGTAAGGGCTGGAGCCATCCGGCCCGGCAATAACATCCAGCATTGCGGCACTGTCACGGACGCTGCGGGTGATCACGTGTTCGGTCGCGGCTCCGTCCCAGAATTCCTGCGCATAGGGGCCGGTCGGTACTCGTCCGCGGCTGGGCTTAAGACCAAATAAACCACAGCAGGCGGCGGGAATACGGATAGAGCCACCGCCATCGCCACCAGAAGCCATTGGCACAATACCGGCAGCAATGGCGGCGGCAGAGCCTCCGCTGGAACCACCGGGGGTGTGGTTAAGGTTCCAGGGATTGCGGCTTGGGCCAAAGGCTTTGGGTTCGGTAACGCCCATCAGTCCCAGTTCGGGGGTGTTGGTTTTGCCAAAGAACACCAGACCACTGCTACGGAAACGCTTAACCAGCTCGCTGTCGCGCGGTGACATACGGTCTTTTAATGCGTTGCTGCCGTTGCTTAACGGCGTGCCTTCGAGGGCGCAGAGTAAATCTTTGAGCAGAAAGGGCACACCGGAGAAGGCCCCCTCCGGCAAACCGGCGTCGATCTGTGCGCGGCCATAATCGTACAGCGGGGTAATGATGGCGTTGATGTCGGGATTAACGGCTTCGGCGCGGGCGATGGCCATGTCCAGCAGTTCGTTGGCAGAGGTTTCACCACGACGGATCAGATCGGCAAGGCCGAGGGCATCATGCTGACGGTATTCAAACTCCGGCGCGGCGGCGGATGTGGCGGTTAGGGGTGTGGGATTGCTGACGGCAGTGGCACTCGGCGTTTCCATAGTCTGACCTGCTGATGTTTTTCTTATTGAAGGCCTCTTTATATCAGCCATTAGGCGTAACGGCCAATGGCATCCGTGCCCGGGCCGCCAATCACTGACTCAGCCTGCCGGGGGCGTCAGTGCCTGCAGCTGCAGGGAGGGTTCGATCAGCAGGGCATGAACATCCTGTTCCTGCAGCCAGTTTGTGGCGCTGGCTTCACGCAGCATGGCAATGCTGGATAAGGTGCCGGCCAGCAGGCAGGACGGAGCCAGTACGGTCACCGATGCCCAATAACTGACCGGCCAGCCGGTATGAGGATTAAGCAGATGGCAGTAGCGGCGGCCATCCAGCTCAAAATAGCGCTCGTAATCGCCACTGGTGGCCATGCCGCCCCGATAGACCGGTAATTGGGCAATGGCTTGTTCTGGCTGGCGCGGATTGCGCACGCCGAGCAGCCAGGGTTGTTCCCCCTGTGCGGTGATTTTCGGGCCGAGAATGTGCAGGTCGCCGCCCAGATCAACAATGCCCTGATGCACGCCGGCATTGCGGGCAATGGCGGCGGCACAGTCGGCGGCGTACTCCTTGCCGATGCCGCCGAAGTCCAGTTCCATATCAGCAGGCATGAGCAATTCGTTTTCCTGCAGTCGCAGCCGTGTCAGGCCGATACGCGGTAACAGCGCATTCAGCGTTGCCTCGGCTGGCAGGCTTGGGCTGCGGAAATCCCAGGCGCTGCGCAGGATGCCGGAGCTGATATCAAACAGACCATCGCTCTGCTCAAAACACACCCTGGCGTAATTCAGCAGCCAGGCGGTTTCAGCATCAATAACGCTGGTTTTTCCGGCGTGCGCATTGAGACGCGACAGCACGCTGTCGTGGCGGTAGCGGCTGTATTTCTGCTCAATGCGGCGCACTTCGGCTTCCATTGCCTGCGCCAGGTTATGAATGCCGGGCAGGTCGGGCAGGTGGAAGCAGCAGGGTGACGCCATGGCGGTAAACTCATGGCGCAGGACAGAACAGGGCTCAATAGCGGTATTCAATGCCAAGGCTCAGGATGCTGTAGTCGACCAGGGCCGGGGTTTCGTTATCGGTGGCTTGCACCAGGGCGAAATCTTCTGATGACAGGTATTGCTGCCAGTCGATACTGAGCGTCCACTGCTGATACAGAATGCGGCTTTCTAAGCCATAGCTGAAGGCACCATAAGACGATAACCGCGCATCGGAGCTGTTCAGCTGATCATCCGGCGGATTCTGCTCCAGACTGTAAAAGTCGGCCTGAGTCTGGCGGTAGTAGCGCAGCATCGGGATAAAGCGGAACGAAAACGGTGCCAGACTGACGCTCTGTGCCCAGCGGGCGGTCAGGGTGTGCGAGCGTATGCCCCAGTCATCGCTGTAATAGCGATAGTCAGCGTGCAGGGCGGCACCATCCCATAACGGGAAAAAATGCCGGTACAGGCTGCTCAGGGTGAGCTGTCCGCGGCTGTCAGGACGACGGTCCTCAAATTTATACGGATCGGATAAATACCCCGATAATTGGGTGTAGCCAACGCCCACCTGCACCACGCGGTTTTTATCAATAACCTGCGAGACGCCTTCGTAAAGGGAGACACTGCGCTTCCCCCGGCCGTCGGCACGCTGGCGGTCGGCTGAAATACCGGCATCCGTGGGTGACAGTTCATCCAGTGACATGCTGACCGAGCCGAGCAGGGTGGTGTGCTTGTCAAACAGCTCCAGCGAACCATCGGCACCAAGGGCAACCGACTGGTAATCATTTTCCTGCGACAGCGCCAGACTGGTTCCCAGTGTGCCGTCAAGCTGGCCGTTCAGTGCCCCACTGAAATAGCGTTTGGGTGCGACTTTCAGGTCGTAACGGGTTTCACTGATGCTGGCGCCGCTCATCAGCAGCACGCTCTGACCATTGGCATTCTGGTAAGTCTGCATGGGGGAGGCGCCACTCAGGGTTTCGTACTGAAACTCGCTGTTCAGGTACCAGTCATCACCCAATGGCCTTGCATAGCGGAACTGGTGAATATCAATGCTGTAGCGTTCGGTCGTGGGCGTGAAGGTACGCTCCCGCGGGGCATCGGCTTCCTGATACTGGCTGAAGCGATAGGCCATCACCTGTTCGGTTGGCGTGCTTTCCGCCTGAACCGGCAGGGTTGCTGCGGCCGCTGCCAGAGCGGCCAGAGAATTCAGTGTGTGTTTGCTCATGGTCAGTTACAGCCGCATCCGCCCCCGGCAGCCTGACCACCGCCAGACGACCCTTCTTTGGAAAAATGAATATGGTTATCCAGTGATGCTTTCAGCGGGTCGGGCTGCCAGGCCATGATGTCCTGAGCCAGATTGCCCCGTTCCCAGGGTTTGACGGTGCTGCAGCCGCTGATGACCAGCAGCACCGTGAACGTAAGCAGTAATCGGCTGAGCATGAACTCAATACTCCGTTATTTTTGCTGCAGTTGCTGAATCACTTCAGCGCGGATTTTGCTGATATCGGAGGGCTTGAAGCCCTGATGCACGCTCTGAATCCGTCCCTGACGGTCAATCAGGTACGACGTTGGCATGCCGCGCAGGCCAAAAGCGGTGGGGGTTTTGCCGTCGCCGTCGTACAGCGTTGGATAGCTGACCGGGAATTCTTTCAGAAACGCACGGGCATCTTTAACGTCTTCATCCAGATTGATGGCCAGCACTTCAAAGCCCTGACCTTTCAGCTCGGCTCGCAGTTCGTTCAGCATTGGCAGGGATTTACGGCACGGGCCACACCAGGAAGCCCAGAAATCCACATACACCACTTTGCCTTTGTAGCTGGCCAGCGATATCTGACCTTTCTGCGTCAGTTGAGGCAGTTTGAAGGCCGGAGCTTTGTCGCCGGTTTCCAGCGCCAGACTCAGGGAGGAAGTCAGCAGGGTGGTAACCAAAAGGGCAGATGTCATCAGTAAGCGCACAGGCTTATCTCCTTTATGTTCTGGATTCAGGCAAAAATATCAAAATCGTTAACCCGCAGCGGATAGTTACCGTTCAGCGGACTCTGATCAACCCCAAGTAACCTGCGCAGCGCCTGATTAACATGGGCGGGGGTGAGTGTATCGCCGCTGGCGTCGGGCAGTCCGGTGCTGCGGTTGAGTGTCTGGGCGCGATAATCACTGGTGGACGCTCCGAATACCTTGCCGCCGGTACTGTGCGGGTGCAGTACCATCATGCTGGTGACCGGCCAGTGATCTTTACCGTTACCGGAATTGTAGTAGGGCGTGCGGCCAAAGTCAGAGCCCACCACCACGGTGGTGCGGTTGGCTATGCCGGCGTACTGTAATGCCGCCTGCAAAAAGTGAAGGCCTTCGAGCAGATCGCCCAGTTGCGGATAGGCGCTGGCATCGTGGTTGCCGTGGGTGTCAAAGCCGCCGATATTCAGATTGGCGGCGGCGGCAAGACCGCTCTGGAAGGCGGCGGTAACGACTTCGGCCTGGCTTTTCAGACTGTTGGAACGGTTGGGGTTCCAGTGACTGTCGCGGCTGACGTTGGCTTTGATATCGGCCAGCGATACGCTCAGTAGCCCCAGATTGCTGTCTTCACTGCGTACACTGAATAACTGGCTCAGTTGCTGGCGGCGTAAAGGCAATCCTTCCTGTTGCAGCTGGCGCTGAAGGCGGGCGTTCTGGGCCGCAACAATGGCGCTGTACTGGTCAACGCTGCGGTCGCTGGTGCGGAACAGAAAACCACGGTCGCCGCTGTAGCGGTTAGGGTCGGCCAGTTCGTTGATAAAGTTCGCGTTACTGGCACGGGCGCGGGCAACCAGTGAGTCGGTAAAGTCATATCCGCCGTTGCTGATAAAGGCCATTGGCAGTGTTGGGCTGGTGGCTGCAGCAAAATAAGCGGCCAGGCTGGGGTAGCCTATTTCTTCTTTACCGGACCAGATCACGCGGTTGCCGGTGTCGTGGTTGTTGGTCCCGGTATCGATGCCGTTGATGACGGTCAGACGGTTGCCATAAGTATTGAAGAATTGGTCAAACTGGTTTTCTACCCGCAGCAGTACCGTCTCGTCGTTGGATACGTAAGAGGGTATGGCACTCCAGCGGATATTGCCGAAGGCTTTGGCCGGGTCCAGTTCAACGGAGTTGGTGGAACCCAGATGGCGGTCAGACTGATCCTCGTACGCGCTGTTCAGCCCCTTGGGGTCGCACAGTGAGGTCGGGTCCCAGCCACCACTGGCATTCACGACCACCAGAAACTGGTCGGGTGCCGGTGCCGCATGGGCTTTCGGAGTCCACAGTGGCATTTGGGCGGTCATGCCGGTGGCGGCCATGAGTTGCAGAAAATGACGACGTTTCATGGCGTACTCCTTATTCGTAGGTGAAGCGGTAGTCAGACAGCAGGTAGGTTATGACGGCTGTCCAGGCACGGATGCTGTAGTTGTCATCCTTCTCAATACGCATGGCTTCCGGCAAATCACCGTCGGTTCTGCCCTCAGCCGTGCGGTACCAGCGGGCGCGGCATTCCCATTCCAGTGAGGTACTGGGGCGGGGGTCATAATTCCGGTAGTTGGCCAGTAACTGCTGGCCCTGTGACCAGACCTGATAGTACAGGTCGTAACTGGCCTGCAGCTCGCTGCTGTTGATATCGAGTTTTTCACCGAGTAATGACCAGTGCAGATGCTGCAGATTGTGTTTGATCATGCTGACGGCTGAAGCGTTAAGTTCCCCCTCGCTGTTCAGCGGTGTGGTGGTGGGGTCAACGTAACGGAACAGTTTGCGCTCTGCGGCACTGCGGGTGAAATCGTACGCCGTGGCACGGCAGGCCATTTCAGTGGCCATACGCTGCTGGATGGCAATGGTCAGGCCGCTGGGTTCACGGATGCGTTCGGTGATGCTGTCGGAGTCCATGCCACCGTACATGATGCGGTTATTTTCATCGCGGAATTTGTCCCAGCCAAAGCCCAGAGTCGCCTGCAGTTTACGCTGCATCTGCTCCGGACTGAGGAACTGGGTGGCACCGATATGTTCATTCGCGACCAGCTTGCCGGCGTCCAGTGCCCTGGCGCGGTAATAAGGACTCATAATGATGCCCTTAACCCCGGTTTTGATATTCCAGCCGTTGGCGGCCATCGACTGACCAATGGTGTTAATCACCGCGCGCTGGCTGTTGTAGGCGACTTTGTCGGCATCGCTGCCCTGTTCACCCGGGGATTCCAGTGGCTCCTGACCGATGATGCCGGTATACAGCGTGCGCATGGTGGCGCGGATAAACCGCGGATCATTGGCTATTTCCTTACCCAGCCACTGCAGCATATTGCGGAAATAACCGCTGCTGCCGGACAGTGGGATGGTTTTACCGGCCAGACCGGCGGGCTCAATATCGGAGCTGTCCCAGCGATTGCGTGAGGTGCTGCCGGTAACAATGTACTGGCCGCGATCATCGTAATGCTGGAACGCTGATGACACCGGGTCCATGACCTGATGGCAGGCATAGCAGGCCGGATCAAGCAGGGTTGGGTTGGCGGTACCGCTGCCAATGCCGTCACCCGGACGTTCGCCGGTAATTTTCAGGATGTCGGTATCCAGGAAGTAGTCAAACACAATGCGCGAACGGTGACGGTTGCGGTTGGTGAAGGTGGTTGGATAGCGGTTTAAAAACATGGGTGAGGTCAGCACACCTGCGTGCGGCATGCCTCCCATTTCATATTCCAGATTTTTGGTTACCCGAGCCGGGCGGAAGTCATTCGGGTCGTAATACATTTTTACGCCATCGGCATCACATACCGGTTCTGCCCGTTGTTTAAAGGGGGTGGTTGCATCAACCAGTGTGGCCTCATACACCTGTTGGCTGTACCAGTTCACCATCATGAAGTCGGCGTTCATATAGAGCGTGTGCGGCAGGCTGTTTTGGGCAGCATAGCGCACCAGTTCCAGCGGCTCGCGGGCAACGGCGTCGTTAGTGAGTGTGCGCACACAGCTGCGGATATTGCTTTGTTCATCCGCCGGATAAGCGTCGTTGTACCACTTGCGTTTGGGGTAATCTTCCTGATCAAGCAGGTTAATCCCGCCTTCGTACTGATTGCTGCTGAGGTATTTATCGGTCAGCAGTTGCTCGTTAAACACTTCCATTAACCACTGATAAAAACTTTCTTCATTCATCAGTTGATTGAGTGCGAGGCTTAAGCCGCTTTCGCCATTATTTTCCACCATGGCGATTTCGTTACTGGTGGGCAGACGGCCAGCCAGCATTAATGCGGCACTGCGCAGGGTAACGGTCAGCTCACTGTTGGTGACGCCTTCCAGCGTTGTTGTGGCGGCGTCAAGGTTGTATCCGTTAAACGCATAGAGAATGTATTCTGCGGTATCGGTGGCACAGCTGCCGCTGCAGCTGCCGACATTGCCAATTGGCATGGTGCGGCTGATTTCATCGGCCAGAACGCTGATGGTCGAGCAGGTTGCACAGGCTACCAGGGAGGAACCAATCGGTGTGCCGTTACCGTCCACACCGTGGCAGGAAGCACACTGGCGCTCATACTGGCGCTGGCCTTCAGGATTATAGTTACCGATCAGGTTGCCGTTGCCACCATTGGAAGCCCCGCCAACGTTACCGGAATACTCGCTTTTGCAGCCAGCCAGGGCTAAGCCCAGGGCCAGCAGAAGTACCAACCGGAATGTCTGTTTCATCCTCGCCTCACTGCGTTGACTCTGCCTTCTGATGGGCATTTCGTTGTTGTCTGATGAGGCCTTTATAGCAGTCATTGGGTGAAAAAACTGTGAACAAAGCGCAACTATGATGATGCAGCAGAAGGCTGGGGGAGTATGGGCTGGCCCGGAGTCGCCAGGCTGGTCTCTGCCCGGCGGGTTATGAATGACAATCCTCCATCCTGCGTTGCTGTCTGCTCGCTTAACCCATTCCCCGTCCGTCTGGATAACACCAGAGGCGCTAAGCACCGGGATGTACGGCACTGCCGCCGTTCAGCGCCTTGTCTGAGGCGGTGCCGGTCAGCGGTCTGTTTCCTTCGGCTAAGCAGACCCGGATATTTTCATATTGCGCATTCATCCGGACAGACAGACACCGCTTTTCACGGGCCTGCTAGACTGAGTTCATCAATTGGATGGATGAATTATGATTGAGCGGATTTTTTCGCCCGTGATGTTTATGTGCTCAGTGTTTGTTTTTCTTCTGAGTGGAAACACTGGAGCAGCAGAGGCGGTCTCTGTCACAACCATGACAGCCGGTACAGCAGAAACCGCCGGGGCGATTGATATCCGCACGCTGGTATCCGGTCAGGATCTTGATCAGCGGCTGCAATATTATGAGGACGCCGATGCCGGTATTCAGGGAGAACCACCGGAATCACTGCCCTGGCAGCATCATCAGCAGCAAAGAATGTCATTTGGTTATACCGACTCTGTTTTCTGGTTTCGTCTGCTGCTTAATAATCCGGGCGCTGACACCGCGGAGCGCTTTCTCAGCCTGACCTATCCGGTTCTCGATCATGTCCGTGTTTATCACCGCAGTAATGGCGGCGCCTGGCAATTACTGGAACTGGGCGATAAGCAGTCCTTTTATCAGCGTCCGATCCTCCATCGTTATTTTATTATTCCGGTTGCTTTGGCTGCGGGTGATAACGGTGAGTGGGTTTTTCGTGTAGAAACCTCCAGTTCCATGCAGTTTCCGCTGAGTATCTGGCAGGAACGGGATTTCTTTGTGCACGACCAGAATCAGATTATGGGGATGGGGCTGTATTACGGCATCATGTTGATTATGGTGCTTTATAATCTGTTTATTTTTCTTGCTGTCCGGGAGAAAAATTACCTTTATTACGTCCTGTATGTCGGCAGTATGGCGGCTTTTCTTGGTAGTCTTCAGGGGATTAATTTTCAGTATCTGTGGCCGATGGCAACGGAATGGAATGATCAGAGTATTATTGTCTTTCTCAGCAGTGTGGTGTTGTTTGCGGCAATTTTTACCCGAAATTTTCTCAACCTGAAAGACATCGTCTGGCTTAATCGCTTATTTGCTCTGATTATGATGGCGTCTCTGACGATTGTTATTCTCAGTAATTTGATTCCATATCACACCATGATCCGAATTCTGATAGCGACTGCGGTTATCGGTATTGGTCTGGCTATTTATGGTGGGGTATGGCGCTGGAGTCAGGGATATTCTGCTGCCCGTTACTACACGGTTGCCTGGTCGTCTATGCTGGTTGGTGGTGCCATTCTGGCAATGAATAAATTTAATATTATCCCGCGCAATGTCTTTACAGAAAATATTGTTCAGTTTGGTTCTGCTCTTGAAGTCATCCTGCTGTCATTTGCTTTGGCTGATCGTCTGAATCAGGAAAAACGCGAACGCTTTGAGGCGCAGATCGCTGCGTTTGAACATGAGAAAATTGCCCGCATTGCACAGGAGGTGGCGCTGGAACAAGAGCGTAATGCGCGGGTTGCTCAGGATAAGGCGCTGGAGCATGAGCGTGAAGCGCGGGAGGCTCAGTCCCGTGCTCTGGAAATTCAGCGCAAGGCCACAGAAACACTGGAGCAAAGAGTTAAAGAGCGCACGCTGGAGCTCGAAAGTGCGAACAGAAAGCTGGAGCTTATGAGCATTACCGACCCATTAACCAATGTCCGTAACCGCCGGTTTTTTGATCAGATTATGCAGCGCGAAATGGCCCGTGCGATCCGTGAACGTGAGCCTCTCAGTGTATTGATGCTGGATGTTGATCATTTTAAAAAGGTTAATGATGTCTACGGTCATCAGGCCGGTGATGAAATTCTGCGTGTTGTTGCTCAGGCCATTCGTCAGACGGTGCATCGCAATACCGACCTGATTGCCCGTTATGGTGGTGAGGAGTTTATTTTGATTTTACCGAATACGGAGCTGGAAGGCGCGATGCTGGTGGCCGATTGTCTGCGTAAAACCATTGCCAATCTTAACTTCAGCCGTTTATCGGAAGGGCTTGCTATCACCGTGAGCATCGGTGTTCACGGTGATATTCCGCAATATAATGATAAAACCGAAGTATGGGTGCGCAATGCTGATGAGGCGCTCTATTTTGCCAAAGCCAATGGCCGTAATCAGGTTGCTCATTACCGGGCATAAGCAACCGGAAAGTGCTTTATGCGGCCTAAATCCCTTCAGGGCCTTCAGATTTGTGTGCTGTGCTCTTCCGTTACTTTCGGAATTACCAGGCGGAATGCGGCACCCTGTTCACTGTCTTCAATCTGAATATCGCCTTTCAATCGCTGGTGCACGATGTTGTAGACCAGATGCATTCCTAATCCGGTGCCACCATGGCCGCGCTTGGTTGTATAGAAGGGTTCAAAAATTTTGGCTTTTGCTTCGGCATTCAGCCCAATGCCATCATCGCTGTAGCGGATAACAATGTTGCCACGCTCTTCCGCCGCTTGTATGCGGATATGGCCGTCTTTTTTATGCTCAAAGCCGTGCAGCAGTGAGTTCATAATTAAGTTAGTCAGCACCTGACTGATTGAACCGGCATAGGTTTGCATCCACAGTTGTTCTGAACAGTCGATGTCTACCTGATGCTGATTCTGTTTGAATTTGGGTGACAGGGTCTCGAGAATTTCGTGCAGATAATCATGTAACGAAAACTTGCGGATATGTTCGCCGGTCTGATCTTCAGAAACCTGCTTGAAGCTTTTAATCAGGTGCGCAGCACGTTGCAGGTTTTTATCAAGAATGGTCAGGCTTTCGTCCATCATGCCGGTGAATTCGACAAAGTCTTGCTTGCGCATCTCACCCTGCTCAAAGGCGTTTTTCATCTTCAGATAATGATCAGAAATATACGAGTGAATGGTGATGCACAGGCCAAGCGGGGTATTAATTTCGTGGGCGATACCGGCCACCATCCCGCCGAGGGATGACAGTTTTTCAGATTCAATCAGTTTGCTCTGGGTGGTATGCAGTTCGGCCAGCGTCTGATTCAGCTCATCCACTGTGCGTTGCAGATTATGCGTTCGCTCTTTTACCCGGTCCTCCAGTTCCAGGTTTATGGTTTTCAGCTGTTGTTGTGCCACCGTTTTTTGTTTCAGCTCGTCGTTCATTTGTTCTGACAGAGCATTGAACGCACGGATCAGGACATCAATTTCGTCGAGGTGATTGCCGGAGCGGATGGACAGGGGTTCAAAGCTGTTTTTATTAAGACGTTCATTGACTTCGTCAGCCATCAGGCTTATCCGCCGGTTAATCAGGCTGTGCACCACAAATCCGAGCATAGTGGCCAGCAACAGCAGGCTGATCAGCTGCGCGATCATGTTGGATATTGCTGCGCGTGAGGCCTGGTCAAAAACGGCATCGCGGTCGAAGGCAATTTCAAGAAAACCGATATCTTTTCCATTAAAGGCGATGGGTAACTTATCGATATCGGCATGGTGCGGACGACGACCTTCTTCGATATTCATATTCAGGTTGTCGGTTACCCGCACATAGCTGATGGCATCTAAGTTCATAATGCCTTTCACCTGACTGCGGATCTGAATTTCATCATAAAACCACAGGCTGGAGCCGAGGGACTCTGAATATCCGGCGCGAATGTCTTCCAGCTTGCGTTTAAACGCTTCGGTTTGTTGCTGGTAATTCCAGACAACGATGGCCGCTGAGACGCAGAGGGATAATGCAAAGGAGGCAACAGCAAAATAGAGGATAACCCGCCATAAAATTGAGTGGCGACGATGTTCGGCGGTACTTTTATGGGTGGTGATTGAGTTGGTATCCATGCTCATTCCGAAATAAGAACTGAGTGTCGGGAGTGTGGCTGTCGTACGGATGTAAACAATGACGTCAGTTTAGTGGTTATACCGGCGACGGGGGGTATCAGGCAATAAAAAAGCCTGCATGACGCAGGCTTTTTCTGTTTCAGGTGGTCCGTCAGACGGACTCAGTGGCTGAAACGCTTGTGAAATGCGGCGTAGTACAGTAACGGGATCAGTATCAGTGTCAGCAGGGTGGACACCAGAATCCCGAAAATCAGCGAGATTGCCAGACCGTTAAAAATCGGATCATCGAGAATAAAGAACGCACCCATCATGGCTGCAACCGCAGTCAGGACAATCGGACGCGAGCGCACGGCTGCCGAGACGATCACCGCATCTTCAAAGCGCATGCCTTCGGCGGTTTTCTGGTTGATAAAATCGACCAGCAGAATCGAGTTGCGCACGATAATACCGGCCAGCGCGATCATGCCGATCATTGAGGTGGCGGTGAACTGCGCACCGAACAGCGCGTGTCCCGGCATGACGCCAATAATGGTCAGCGGAATGGGGGCCATAATAATCAACGGCACCAGATAGGAACGGAACTGACCGACGACCAGCAGGTAAATCAGGATCATACCGACGCCATAGGCGATGCCCATATCGCGGAAGGTTTCATAGGTGATCTGCCATTCGCCGTCCCACTTCATGCGGATGTCATCGGTCAGTGGCGGTTGCTGAATATACATCTGCTGCCAGTTCATTCCGGCGTCATCCATTCCAAAGGCCATGCTGAATAATCCATACAGCGGACTGTCGAGTTCACCGGCCATATCGGCGGTAACAAACACCACCGGTTGCAGATTTTTATGGTAAATGGTTTTTTCAGTAATGCCTTTGCGTACGCGCACCAGGTCGGACAGGGCGATAAAACGGCCATCGGCGGCACGGACCTTCATCACCAGCAACTGGCTCAGATCGACCTTATCGCCTTCGCTCAGTTCCAGACGGATGGGCAGCGGGTATTTATTGTTGCCGGTATGCAGATAGCTGACATCTTCGCCCCCCAGGGCGGTATTAATGGCCTGCACGATGCTGCTTTGTGCAACCCCCAGCATGGCGGCGCGCTGACGGTCGATATCGAGCAGCCATTGTTCCTGATCGGCTTCTACCCAGTCGTCGGTATCAACAATGTCCGGCGTGTTTTCAAACAGCGAACGCAGTTGTTTGGCCGCCGCAATCTGGCGCTCGTAATCCGGGCCGTAAATTTCCGCAACAATCGGCGCCATCACCGGTGGGCCGGGCGGCACCTCAACAATTTTGACGTTAGCATTCAGTGATTTACCAATCGCCTGCAGCGGTTCGCGTACTGACAGGGCAATGTCGTGGCTCTGGCGGTCGCGCTCATGTTTATCAACCAGATTCACCTGAATGTCGCCCTGATGCGGCAATGCGCGCAGGTAATACTGGCGCACCAGACCGTTGAAGTTAATGGGCGCAGCCGTACCGGCGTAGAGCTGGACGTCTTTGATCTCCGGTACGGTCATCAGCTCATCCGACAGTTCTTCCAGTACGCGCAGCGTCTGTTCCACCGGTGTACCTTCGGGCATGTCGACGATGATCTGGAATTCAGACTTGTTATCAAATGGCAGCATTTTCAGCACCACCAGTTTGAACACCGGCAGCGCTACGGCGAACATGATCAGTGTGGTCACACCGGCAAACAGCAGCAGGCGTTTACGTCCGGCGGCGGCCCCTTCAATAAAAGGACGCATCAGGCGGTTAAAGGCGTCGTACAGCTTACCCTGCTTCGGATCGGCTTCATCGTGGCCGTGAGCGCTATCCGGAATGTGGTTCTTCAGCAGTTTGTAGGACAACCAGGGGGTAACGACAAAAGCCACCACCAGGGAGATCAGCATGCCGGTGGATGCATTGATCGGAATCGGGCTCATGTAAGGTCCCATCAGACCGGATACAAACGCCATCGGCATCAGTGCGGCGATGACGGTGAAGGTTGCCAGGATGGTGGGGCCGCCGACTTCATCGACCGCTGCCGGAATCACTTCCAGCAGTTTTTTCCCACCCATGTGCAAGTGGCGGTGGATGTTTTCCACCACCACTATCGCGTCATCGACCAGAATGCCGATGGAGAAAATCAGTGCAAACAGCGATACCCGGTTCAGGGTAAAGCCCCATACCCAGCTGGCAAACAGCGTAATGGCCAGCGTGATAAAAATGGCACCACCGACGATGATGGCTTCGCGCCAGCTCATCGCAGCCAGTACCAGAACCACCACAGCAGCGGTGGCAAACAGCAGCTTGGTGATCAGTTTGTCGGATTTATCTTTGGCGGTAATGCCGTAGTCACGGGTAACGTCAGCGGTGATATCGGCCGGAATCAGGCGGTTATGCAGATCATCAAGGCGTTGTTCAATCGCTTGCGTGATATCAATGGCGTTCATTCCCGGCTGCTTGGCAATGGCCAGTGTGACGGCGGGGCGGGAGGTATCCTGACCCAGTTTACGGGTAAAGACCCCTTGCTCCGGGGTGTCCGGCTGCTGCCGGATGGTCGCCACATCGGCGAGGTAGACCAGACCGCTTTTGTCTTTGCCGACAATCAGCTGGCCGAGTTCGTCGCGGGTTTTGAGGAAGCTGCCGGCCTGAATCTGAATAACCTGATTATTCTGCACCAGCGGCTGGTGATAACCGCCAGCGTTGGCGCTGAGCAGGGCGTTGCGGACATCATCGAACGCCAGACCGTGGCCGTTCATGCGGGCCGGGTCGAGCTCAACGTTCACCACATTGTTGTGACCACCGATGGTGTAAATATCGCGGGTGCCGGGGATGCGCTTGAGCTCGGTTTCCAGCGCATGGGCCACCTGAGTCAGTTGTGCGGCGGTTACGTCGGCGGATTCTGACCAGAGGGTAATGCCCATAATCGGCACATCGTCGATGCCCATGGGTTTGATCACCGGCGGCATCACGCCCAGATTCTGCGGGAACCAGTCGTTGTTACTGTAGACCTGATTGTAGAGGTTGAGGATGGCCTCTTCGCGCGGAATACCCACTTCAAAGGCGACCGTCAGAATGGCCTGACCGGGCTGGCTGATGGAGAATATATCGTCCACGCCTTTGATTTCAGACAGTACCTGTTCAGCCGGAATGGACACCAGCTGCTCGACTTCCCGCGCGCTGGCGCCGGGGAAGCCAATAAACACGTTGGCGAAGGTGACATCAATCTGTGGCTCTTCTTCTTTCGGCGTCACCATGATGGCGAAGAAACCCAGCAACAGGCCCAGCAAGGCCAGCAGCGGAGTGATCGCCGAGTTCTGGAAAGCCTGTGCGGTTTTTCCGGAAATTCCGAGCGCCATGATTATTCTCCCTGTGAACCGATTGCGGCCAGCTGGGCCAGCGCATCGCTGACGATTTCATCACCGGTGCTCAGGCCGGACAGAATTTCTACCATGCCGTCCTCACGGTTGCCGGTACGTACCTGACGCAATTCCGGCTGACCGTTGTCGAGCACATAGACGGAGGTCAGTTCGGAGCGTTGCAGCAGGGCGCTGGCGGGAATCAGCAGTGCGCTGCGTTCACCGGTCTGGACACGGATGATGCTCCACTGGCCGGGATAGAGTGCGCGGCCACTGGCATCCTGACGGCTGGCTGGCAGATTAGCGCGTAAGCGCACGCTGTGATGGGTGGCGTCGGCATAAGGGAACAGGACAACGCTGTCAGGAATAATGCTGTGTTCGCCCACCCGAACCTGAATCTGGCTGGCATCAGCGTATTGGCTGGCAATGCGTTGTGGCGCATCGGCGACGGCGCGTAATTGTGAGAGGGAAATGCCGGTCATCAGCGGCTGGCCGGGACTGACCAGCTCTCCGACTTCAACATGACGGGTTTTAACCAGACCCGAGTAGGGCGCTTTTACCTGAGTATAAGCCAGCTGTTCTTCGGCTTGTTTCAGCGCCGCTGCCGCCGCTTTAACGGCGGCGGCGGCGCTTTTGGCGCGGGCATTGCTGCTGTCATATTCGCCCTGAGACAGGGTGCCCTGTTTGAACAGTCGGCTGTTGCGTGTAAGCAGGACCTGAGCGTCTTCGTTCTGGGCTTTGGCCTGAGCCAGATTAGCGCGGGCCTGCTCCAGCTGAGCCTGTTGCTGGGTATCCACAATTTCCAGCAGCAGTGCGCCTTGCTCCACAGAGTCGTTGACATCGTAGTGTACGGCCTTGATGGCACCGCTGGTCTGCGCCGATATCGTGCTTTCATGCACGGCTTCCAGCGTGGCTTCCAGATCAAAATACACCGGCACGGTGGTGGCCTGCAGAATCTGACTGGCCACTGCGGTGGTCTGATCGGCAGCTTGTGCGGTGGCTGTGAATACAGGCAGGGCCAGCAGAGTCAGGCTCAGGCTGCGCAGCAGGCGGCGGGACGAAGGCTGTGTGGTCGGCATGAAACATTCCTCTCTGAATTCAGCAGCAGAACAATCGGCATGGGAAAGCGACTGGTCCGGATTAATATAAATATTACTACATTAGAATATACTAATATAATAATTGCAACCGTGCGGATCATGCTTTGTCATTGCAAGTATAGGGCGTGACCAGCAGAGGGGGAGAGGGTGCTGCGGAATGTCCGCGTATGTTGTAACGCCGCTGTGGCAGGCAGGGAACGGCTATAAAATCTGCCAGGGGGTTTGCCAGTCTTCTGGCAGGCTGGCCCATGAGCCCTGTTCGGGCAGGCAGGTCAGCACAATATCCTGCGCGTCACCGTCGTCGCTTTCATCGCGGAAGCAGAGCATGAATGCATGCAGGTAGGTACGGTCAGCAGGATCTCCAGCGTAGCGGCTGTCGCCATCAATGGCGGCACCGAGACTTTTCAGGGCAACCCGCAGCTGGTGGGTGCGGCCAGTCAGAGGCTTCAGCAGAAACAGCCGCGTTTGTCTCCGTTCGTCGAAGTGGCTGATAAAACGGGTGATGGCCGGATTGCTGCTGCTGCGTTGCAGCATCCAGCTGCCGTTGCGGCCTTTGGTCATATCACCTTTTACCCAGCCCTGTTTTTTTTTCGGTTTCTGCGCGCTCTGCGCCAGGTAGTATTTCTGGATTTTATGCTCAGCGAACAGCGCGCTCAGGCGGGCGGCAGCGGTGGCATTTTTGGCCAGCAGAATGACACCGGAGGTGACTTTATCGAGGCGGTGAACCGGCCATAACGGGGAATCAAATTGCTGTTCTGCCAGAACAACAAAACCCGCTTCACCCTCTTCGCTGTGCATGCCGATACCGGCTGGTTTGTGGACGGCGAGCCAGTCTCCGGTCTGGCCAATAACAGAGAATGGCGACAGGTTGTTGTGCGGTGTGATTGCGGGAGACTGAGCGTCAGGCACTAGCGGCTTTCCTGCTCCATAATTTCCAGCAGACGACGCACAAGAGCTTCGAAAAGCTGTGCCTGTTCGTTGTTGCTGTCGGCGCTGAGGCTGTACATCAGGCGTTCAATTTCTGCGCGTGACATATAACGCACGGTAACCGGGCTGGTCATCAAAGGTTCCTCAGAAGCGGTAGCTCAGCAAGAGATTATGAGTCCATACATCGCCTTCTTTGGCGCCGGCCTGAATACTCTCGTGGTTGTAATCGTCAGGGTTACGCAGGGTTGCGGCCAGATCGATGGTGATGGCTGCGAACTGTGCGCCAATACCAAGCTGCCAGCCCCAGCCATTGAATACCCGATAGTGATCAGCGGCGCTGCGCTGCACCAATATTTTTTCATAATGCCAGGCCGGACCGGTGTAAATACGGAAACCGGGTTCAGCCAGTCCCCAGCCCCACATCAACTGCGTCTCGCCGCCCTGCAGTTGTACGTCATTTTCGCCGTTGAGGCGGTAAAGAATAAAACGCGAGGCGGCATGATTACTCTGTGGGAATTCGGCAAACAGGCTGAAGCCCTGTTGCTCACCGTTGGGCAGATAAGCAGGGGCATTACCGATATCGGCCTGAAAGACGCCGGCACCAACGCGAAAGTTGGTCGGTTCATGGTTATCAGCAGCAGAAACGGATGTGGCAAAAAACGTAAGGGCTGATAACAGCAGGGATAAACGCATAACGCTGGGCATCGGATCGTCCTTATTCGGTGTGCTGGGCTTATCGGTGTGTTGTTACACCCCTGACAAGGCGGATATTCAGAGTGGCGCCAAGGCTATCCCAGCCCTTTGGGGATGGCAAGCCACACGGCATTCAGGTGCTTTGCAACGGTCTATACTGATTCTCTTTACAATCTGAGAGTGTGACGCCGATGTTGTTTCTGCGCCCTTTATTGTCGGCAATTCCCGGCGGCCTGTTGTTGGTGTTTCTGTTGGTGCTGATGGCGGCTCCTGCCGTCAGGGCTGATGGTGATCTGAACCTGCTGGCTTACCCGGTGCAGGATGCCAAAGATGCTTACCGCAGCGGGCAATATGAATTTGTCGGAATTCAGCGGGCGGATGACGTAGAATTGCCCGGCCTGAAAGAGGCCGAAGCGCAAACCGTACGGCGCGATTATCGTATCCGGCCACTGAACAAGCGCTGGCAAACCTTCGCGAATGTTGAGGATGATCCGGTCAGGCTTCTGAAGCTGCGCCAGTATGCCGTGCGGTTTAATCTGACCATGTGGCGTTTATTGCAGGATAAGCAACGGCAGGACGCAACCCGTTACCGGTATTGAGGCGGTATTCAGCCTCTTACCGCTCATTTTCTAAGTAAGAGGTTTTTGTGGATTGCCGACTCGGTTGTGGAGCCTGTTGTATTGCCCCGTCTATTTCTTCTGCCATTCCCGGTATGCCGGCGGGCAAAGCGGCCGGTGAGCGCTGTATTCAATTGAATGATGATAACCTTTGCAGGTTGTTTGGTGATCCGCGGCGGCCAGCGGTATGTGGTGATTTTAAAGCGGATGAGCAGGTCTGTGCTGCGGATAATCAAACGGCACTGGAAAACCTGATCTTACTTGAGAGCTCGACCGCCATTATCGTGCGCTCGCACTGACGGTAAAAAAGAACCCTGAAAAGCAGCCAATGGCTGCTTTTCAGCGATGGGGGTCAGAGACGGAATTTTTTCACCAGCATGCTCAGATGGTTGGCCATGTTGACCAGACGCTTGGCGATGTCGGTTGTCTGCTCTGCGCTTTGTGAGGTGTTCAGCGAGTGCGTGCTGATGCTGTCAATGCCCTGACTGACGTTGCGGCCAACCTCGACCTGCATGTGCATACGTTTCAGTGTTTCGTCATTCAGGCTGCTCATCCGTTCGACATGCTCTGTCATGCTGTGCAGCGCTTTGGCGGCCTCATTCACCCGTTCCATACCTTCTTCGGCAATGCTCTGTGCTTTGTGCATGGAATCAACCGCATGACGTGCCTCAGATTGCAGCTGTTCGATCATGCTTTCAATTTCCTGGGTCGATTCGTGGGTGCGTTTCGATAAGGTGCGTACTTCATCGGCGACGACCGCAAAACCGCGCCCGGATTCCCCGGCCCGGGCAGCTTCAATGGCTGCATTAAGAGCCAGCAGATTGGTTTGCTCAGCAATGCCTTTGATCACGCCCAGAACACTGCCGACGTTATTGCTGCGCTGATCCAGCGACGCAATAACGTCGGCGGTTGACTGAATTGCGGTGTTCATATTGCTGATGCTGGCGGACGCCTGATCGGTTTTGCTGACACCGTTGCGGGCTACAACTTTGGCTTCTGCAGAAGCCTGACTGCTTTGTTCGGCGTTGGCCATAACCAGCTGAATGCTTTCGTGCAGTTCTTCAATGGCGTGCTGAATCTGATTGGTTTCTGTTTTCTGAGCCTGAGCCGCTTTCAGTGACTGGCTGGACGATACGTTAATGCTTTTTGCGGCACCTTCGAGCTCGGTGGATGAATTAACCACCTGACGCAGTGAATCTGAGAAGCGCTCAATCATTTTGTTGAGCGCCATTGCTGTGCGGCCCATCTCGTCATCACTGTCGACTTTTACCAGTTGAGTCAGATCGGAATTGCGCTCCATCTGTTCCAGTGTGCTGTGCATCCGGCGGACAGGAGAAATAACCACTTTTCGCAGCAGCAGGGACAGAAGGATCAGAGCAACAATAAACATGGCCGCCTGAGCTAACCCCATTTTCAGCATGTTGCTGAAAATATGACTGTCCAGTTCATCCAGCGAATAACTGATACGGATGGCACCAAGTACATCGCCTTCTTTGGCCTGATGGCAGCCGAGACAATTGGTGCCCCGGTAGTTTTCATGGGCAAGTACCGGGGTCAGAAAGGTCAGGGTGTGGCCGTCTTTACCGTCATTTTCAATCAGGATTTCCTCACCGGCCAGAGCGCGGCGGTCAAGATCATCCAGCGGATACTCATGCTCATATCCTTTGCCATACATGGCATCGATTTGTGGACTGCGCAGCATGCGGGCTTCGACAATATTGTTGTCCGACAGTAATTTGGTCCGTACCAGTTCACGGTTGGATATGGCACCGGATATCATCAGCATATTCATGGTATCAAGATAACCGGATGCTTTATCCCGCAGTTGAGCGTGCACCATGTCTGAACTCAGTTTGCGTTCAGCGGATACTGCCACACTGATCACAACAATCAGGACAAGCAAAAAAATACTTCCCAGGGCCAGGTACACTTTATGCTGTATGGACAGGCGATTACCCTTCATGAATTTTCCTTAGATTGTTGCAGCATGACGGACGTTATATTCAAGCCTAGACCATTACAGAAAACTGGCTAAATTATTGAGAAACAGAATATTTATGTACAAATTAGTGTTCTTTGTTCCGGTGTCGCATGTTGATGTTGTGAAGGCCGCCGTATTTGCAGCGGGAGGCGGGAAAATCGGTCACTATCAGGAGTGTTGCTGGCAGGTTGAGGGAAGCGGACAATTCCGCCCGTCCGCCGCAGCGAATCCTTTTATTGGCAGCGCCGGAGAGCTGGAACAGGTAGACGAATACCGGGTGGAGATGGTCTGCAGCGACGAACACATCCGGGCAGCGGTGGCGGCACTGAAATGTGCTCATCCTTATGAAGAGCCCGCTTATGATGTCTGGTTGCTGGCGGATTTCTGATCAGATTTTCACGGTTTTCAGCACGGATTCCCGGGCACAGCCTGCGGGGGCCGGATATCAAAAACGTGGGTTGTCAGCGGGTTTGCAGGTTCAGCGAAATAGCGCTTAAGAGTCTGACTGACGGTGGGGAAGGCCAGCTCTTGCCAGGGAATGTCTTCTTCCTTAAACAAGGCCACTTCCAGACTTTCTTCCCCGGCCCCGAATTCTGCATGTGGTAAAACAGCCAGAAAAAATATATGTACCTGATCAATGTGCGGCACGGTGATCATGCTGAATAATGATTGCAGTTCAACATGTGCCCGGGCTTCCTCCCAGGTTTCACGCAGGGCGGCCTGTTCAGTGCTTTCGCCGTTTTCCATAAAACCGGCGGGCAGTGTCCAGAAACCCCGGCGTGGTTCAATGGCGCGGCGGCACAGCAGCACCTGACCGTTATGAATGGGCAGAGTGCCGGCCACGATACGCGGATTCTGATAGAAGATCGTATGGCAGGCAGAGCAAACAAAGCGCGGGCGGTTATCACCGGCCGGAATGGTAAAGCTCATTTCGCTGGCGCATTGGCTGCAGTATTTCATGTTCTGGGCACCTCTGAATCGTTCAGTGCCCTTGTTCCGGCGGCTGAAAAAGAGTCTGCGAGTATAACGGACTCAGGAGCCTATCCGTAACGGGAAGGGAATAATATTGGCGGAGAGATGGGCTGGCATTGTGCTGTGACCGGACACAGCTTCCGGGGTGTCAGCGGTGTTCAGGCTCTCTACCAGCGTGTGCAGATGTTCATGCATCATGCGCGATATGCGCAGGCAGGCTGAGAGTGGATTGCTCGCCCGCTGGCGTTCCATATCAATCTGAAACTGCAGGCCGCGCAGGCGCCGGCGCAAGTCTTCACTGGCACTGTTAATGGTCTTTTCAATCAGTTGCTGGCGCAGTGCTTCCAGCGCATCCGGGTTCTGATTGGCCAGATTCTTCAGTTCATCAAAGGGTGGCAGTTGCACAAACGACACTCCGTGCAGATATTGATTTGCATTTTTACGGATTTAGTCTACCGAATTACAGGATGTGACAAAATCCCCCGCCAACCGTAAAAATTGTTACTAACTGACTGAATTGATTAGCAAAAATTTCTGATAATGTTCAGGCAGGAACCAAAATCGTTTAAAAACAGAGTGTTAACTGAACAATGTAAGAGTATTCCTTTGGCGTCGGACGGGCATTTCATGCAATCGCCTGAAGTTTAAATAACGAAACGGTATAAGAGTGCTCTGGCCGGAGTGGCACTGGTTCGTTTGTCATCCGCACATTACAATGAACCCATGAATTCATCCCCACTCTTCGATTATTTACAGCTGCGTCTGCAGCAACATCAGCCGCGTAAAGTGCAGCAACCCGATCTGGCCGAAGCCGGCGTTCTGGTCGCTTTAACTGACGAAGAACGGCCGCAGGTGGTATTGACCCGCCGGGCGGTGCACCTATCGACGCATAAAGGAGAGGTTGCCTTTCCGGGTGGTAAGCGTGATCCGGACGATCAGAGTATTATCATGACGGCGCTGCGTGAGGCTGAGGAGGAGGTGGCTCTGGCGCGCAGCCGGGTTAGGGTCTTGGGTGAGCTGGATCAGGTCGTTTCGCGTTTTGGCTACTTAGTGACTCCGGTATTGGGGCTGATCCCGGCGAATGAGCCGCTTATGGCAAACCCAGACGAGCTGGATGCGGTTTTTAAAGTACCACTCAGTCATTTTCAGTTACCGCCCAGCCGCTACTTTGAGAGCGGCCAGATCCGCATTCCCAGTTACGATTTCAATGGCTTCCACATCTGGGGGCTGACCGCCATGATGATTGCCGAGATGATGAATCATCTCTGGGATTGCGACATTCCGTACAAGGTATAGGAAGAACTTTATGTTTTATCAGCTGGGCGAGCGTCGTCCAACCCGTGGTCAGGATGTCTTTGTAGCCGATGGTGCCAGAGTGATCGGCAGTGTGGTTCTGGGCGATAACAGCAGCATCTGGTTTGGCGTGGTGATTCGTGGTGATAACGATCTGATCACCATCGGTGAGCATGCCAACGTGCAGGATAATGCGGTACTGCATACCGATTCCGGTATCCCGCTGACACTGGGGAAAGGCGTGACCGTGGGCCATAACGCGATGCTGCATGGCTGTACGGTAGGTGATTATTCGCTGATCGGTATTAATGCCGTGGTGCTGAACGGCGCCAGAATCGGTAAGCACTGCATTATCGGGGCGAACGCGCTGGTTCCGGAACATATGGAAATTCCGGATGGTTCACTGGTGGTTGGCTCGCCTGCGGTGATTAAGCGTCAGCTGAACGAGATGCAATGTAAAATGCTGGAAGGCAGTGCTGCCCATTACGTGCACAATGCGAAACGTTACCGCGAGCAATTGCAGGAGATTGAGCTGTGAGCACTCCCGTTCGTTCTCCGTGTGTGAATATCTGCGCTTTGGATGATAACGACCTGTGTGTCGGCTGCTATCGCAGTGGTGAAGAAATCAGCCGCTGGGGCCGTTACAGCGATGATGAGCGCCGTGCGGTTCTGCAAAAAGTGGCCGAGCGTGAGCGCGATGCAATGAATTATACCCCTGTACCGGCCGACTGACCGGCACCTCTTTCTTTTTGATGGATAACACCATGACAACACTGGGAACCCCTTTTTCTCCGACGGCCACCCGGGTGCTGCTGTGCGGCGCCGGTGAGCTGGGCAAGGAAGTCGTTATTGAACTGCAGCGTCTGGGCTGCGAGGTGATCGCCGCCGACCGCTACGCCAACGCCCCGGCGATGCAGGTGGCTGATCGCAGCCATGTGCTGAATATGCTCGATGGTGCGGCGCTGCGGGCGGTGATTGAACAGGAAAAACCCCATCTGGTGGTGCCTGAAATCGAAGCCATCGCCACAGCGACTCTGGCAGAACTTGAGCAGGAAGGTGTGCGGATTATCCCGACGGCCCGTGCTACCCAGCTGACCATGAACCGCGAAGGCATCCGTCGTCTGGCGGCGGAAACACTTAACGTCCCGACATCAAGTTATCAGTTTGCCGATAACGAAGAGGATTTCCTTAACGCGGTGGAAACCATTGGTCTGCCCTGTCTGGTGAAGCCGATTATGAGTTCTTCCGGCAAGGGGCAGAGTTTTGTGCGTGAACCAGACCAGCTTGCCCGGGCCTGGGCTTATGCGCAGGAAGGTGGCCGTGCCGGTAAGGGCAAAGTGATTGTTGAAGGGTTTGTCGATTTTGATTTCGAGATCACGCTGCTGACCATTCGCCATAAAGACAGCACTGGTAATATGGTGACCAGTTTCTGTGAACCGATTGGCCATCGTCAGGAGGATGGCGATTATCAGGAATCCTGGCAGCCACAGGCGATGACGGAAACCGCGCTGGCGAAAGCGCAGCAGATTGCCCGAGTGGTCACCGATGATCTGGGCGGGCTTGGACTGTTTGGTGTTGAGCTGTTTGTAAAAGGCGATGAGGTGATTTTCAGCGAAGTGTCACCACGCCCGCACGATACCGGGCTGGTCACTCTGATTTCGCAGGATTTATCCGAATTTGCCCTGCATGCGCGGGCGATTCTGGGATTGCCGATTCCGAATATTCAGCAGCACGGGCCATCGGCATCCTCGGTGCTGCTGGTGGCGGGCGAATCCACCACGATGCAGTATTCCGGTCTGGATAAGGCGCTGGCGGAAATTCATACCCAGCTGCGTTTATTTGGTAAACCGGAAGTGTCGGGCAAGCGACGTTTAGGTGTGGCGCTGGCCCGGGATGAAAGTATTCAGGCGGCTAAAGACAAAGCTAATCGGGTGATTGCTGCCATACAGGTGACTCTGTAAAAGGAATATCCGGGGTAATCACCTGCAGCATATTGCAGTTACGCCCGGATGCCTTGGCTTCATACAGGGCGGAATCGGCCGCCCTCAGCCAGTCCTCTTTCGTCATTTTTTCCAGCCACGAACCCGATTCCCGTATCCAGGCAATGCCAAAACTGATGGTCAGCTGTTTGCTGACGGATGAATGGTTGTGATGAATATCCAGTGCACGGATGCTTTCGCTGATCCGGTGGCGGACAGCATCCAGATTGTTGGCATCGTCGATGTACAAAATCAGGGCGAATTCTTCGCCACCAAAGCGCGCCGCCATTTCATCGGTTCGTTTGGCGCAACTCTTTAACGCCTGAGCAACCCGGTGCAATGCATCATCACCGGCCTGATGGCCGTAGTGGTCGTTAAAGCGCTTAAAATAATCAATGTCCACCAGAATTAAGGCGGCCGATTGACTGTGGCGCTGCAGGCGTCGCCAGGTGTTTTCCAGTGCTTCATCAAAAGCACGGCGGTTAGGAATATTGGTCAGGCGGTCGGTGTTGGACAGCTGCTCCAGCCGCGCCTGTTGTTGCCGGGCGGTATGCACCAGCTGGTTGTACGTGTCACGCAGCTGGCGCAGCTCGCGGATGCGGATTGGCGTGGTAAACAGCACCGGACGCAGCATGCCATCGCGGTTGTTCATTTGCAGCAGTTCGGTTGCCTTACGGATCGGCGTGATCAGCAGGTGAACCAGAATCAGAAATATACCGGTCGGAATCAGTGCAATCAGCAGGAAGGTGGTCAGCACGGTGCTGGTCAGAAACTGTGGAATGGCCTGCTGGTGATAAATGCGGAAGCAGAATACCGGCTGCTCATCCGGAGACATCAGGCAGCGGTCATTGCTGGGGCTGACCTGTACCGGCGGGGTCTGCAGGCTGATGGCATCCGCCGCAATATCAATCGATGCAAGCGGGATCCGGGTAATGCGGCTCCAGGTGTTAAGTACATCGTCATTCAGGTGCTGGAAAAAAATCATCCAGCCTTGCTGCGGGCCGCTGCTGTCCGAGTGCATAACCGGGCTGACCGCTAACAGATGGGGCTGGTTATTAATGGTCTGAAACAGCGTCAGCGGATGGCTTTGCAAATACGCGTTGTGATCCTCTTTCAGCCATTGAATCAGGTGGCCATCATCACTGCTGATCAGGGCTTCCTCTTTATGGTATTCAAGGTTAAACAACGGCTCACGCCCTTTGTTGAGCATCAGTACGCCGGAGATGTTCAGTGAGGTGAACGTGGTGCCGGTGAAATTGGTATCGGTAAATTTGCGGTCAGGAAACTGACTGTAATGCCAGGCATCATCCCAATACGCATAATCCACGGCAAACGCCTGCAGATTTTCCCGTTGCAGATCCAGTACGCTGTTCAGGCTCAGAATCTCGTTTTTCTGCGTTTTCAGGGCAATATTCAGTTCAGCCGGATAAAACCATAACCAACGCACCAGCAGTAACCCGACAAACAGCAGGGCAATGAAAATGACCGAAAGAAAAAGAAACAACTGACGGATTGAAAGCATAGGGTCTCTGTTTGGTTATCCGTTTCAGCGCTGACGCCCGGACAATAACGTTTCGGCTGGCAAAAAATCAGAGTGTCTATCTGCCCTGAACGGAGCCGTTCTCAGGTTGTCCTGATTTTTCCTGCCTCCAAAGCATAGCCGAAGCTGGGGTATAAAAAGCCAAAAACAGCGATTTTTCCACGGCAGATCTGATCTGAGTCCGGTTATGAGAGGTCTGGGCGCAGCAAGCGGCTGAAAACACCGCTTGACCTGCGAGCAACTCAAAGGTTTAAGCTGCCTGAATACTGAAACACGCGAAAGCAGGAGAACGTTATGCGGGTCATGGAACTTGCCAGACGTGAGCAGGTGAATGCCAATACTATCCGTCACTATGTGCGGATCGGGTTACTGAATCCGGATAAAGATGACAGTGGTTATCACCGGTTTACGGCGGCAGAGCATAAACGTCTGCGATTCATTCTGCAGGCACGGGATCTGGGGTTTACCCTGGAGGATATTCAGACCATGTTGCAGGCCGCAGAGCAGGGGGAGTCGCCCTGTCCAACGGTCCGGCAGTTGATTGAACCCCGTCTGAATGAGGCGCGGGCCAGACTGGCTGCGATGCAGGCGCTGGTCGGACGTATGGAGCGGGCAGTAGAACTCTGGGCGATGCAGCCTGATTGTATGCCGTGCGGTGACCATATCTGTCATTTGATTGAAGGTGCCGATGTGCACCTCAATGAACATTGTGGACGTCAGGGAGAAGGTCAGCATGACTGATACAGAACGCAAGAGCTGCTGCGGCAGCGCGAAACCCTCAACAGCGGCTAAGCCAGTGTCATGCTGCGCTGCCGAAATAAAAGAGGCTGAAGTAAAGAGCACTGAAAGCTCATTCTGCGGCAGCGCGAAAACCTCAGCAGCGGCAACGCCTGCATCCTGTTGTGCAACGGCACCCAAAGTAGCCGAGAGTTCCTGTTGCGGCAGCGCATCAGCGGTGGCTGCGTCCTGTGGTACAGACAGCGCTGAATCCGGTGGCTGCTGTCCGCCCGCCGAAAAAGGCCGCATCGACTGGATTTTGTGGGGCTGCGGCAGTTTTGTGGTGCTGGGCTATATCGGTTTTTTACTGTTGGGCCATCAGGCTGATGGCCGTTTGCCCTGGCTGGGCGTGATGCTGCATACCGCTTACGAAATGGTCAACGCCATGTGGTGGGGGATTCTGACCGCATCGTTCTTTGTCGGCTTGCTGGGGCGGATTCCGCGTGAACTGGTGATGTCGGTACTGGGCAAAGGTGGCAGTAAGCGGGGTTTATTCCGCGCCACGCTGGCTGGTCTAATGCTCGATCTGTGTAACCATGGCATTTTAATGGTAGCGATGAAACTGTATGAGCGTGGTGCCAGTATCGGTCAGGTGATGGCTTTCCTGATTGCCAGCCCGTGGAATTCATTAACCCTGACGCTAATTCTGGTTGGTCTGATCGGCCTTAAATGGACGTTGTTATTTATTGTCGCTTCGCTGCTGATTGCCTGGGTCAGTGGCTGGATTTTTGACCGTCTGGTTGAGCGCGGCACCTTACCGGTCAATCCGAATCAGGGCGAATTTCAGCAGGTGGCTTTTCTGCCAACGCTGAAAAGTACCTGGAAAAACAATGACTGGTCAGTACCGTCATTGTTACGCATGTTCTGGCAGGGATTTAAAGAATCCAAAATGGTGTTGCGCTGGGTATTCTTTGGCGTGGTGTTGGTGGCTCTGGTCAGGGCTTTTGTACCGGAAGACAGCTTCGGACTCTGGTTTGGTGCCACGTTTACCGGTCTGATGATGACCCTTCTGGTGACCACCATTATTGAAGTGTGCTCAGAGGGCTCCAGTCCGATTGCGGCCGATTTATTTAACCGCGCGGGTGCGCCGGGTAATGCCTTTACGTTTTTAATGGCGGGTGCCGCGACGGATTACACGGAAATCATGGCGCTGCAAAATACCACCAAAAGCTGGAAAATCGCGCTGTTTTTACCGCTGATTACCGTACCGCAGGTACTGCTGATTGGCTGGCTGATGAATACCGCAGGCGTGTAGTTATTCTTCTGTCAATAAAAACGCCGCACTAACCAGGTTAGGGCGGCGTTTTTTATGCCTTGCTGATGGTGCTTACAGTCTGGTGAAATCCAGAATCATCAGGCGTCCCTCAAAGCGGTTCGGTTCCAGCGCAAACCAGTGCTCGTAGGTAAAGGCCGCAGGCCAGAGTTTTTCACAGCGGTTGGTTAACTCATTGAAGGTGGATCGCCCCGGATCGGCCAGAATAATGTGCTTAACACCGGCTTTTTTCGCCCGCTTAAACAAGCGCAGCAAGTCGCTGACCATTTCATCCCAGAAGCAGATATCCGCTCCGATGATGCAATCGAATTTCGCCAGATTCTGGCCTTTCATATCATTAAAGGACGCGTGCAACGGACGTACTTTGGCATCGTTTGCGGCGGCTACCATATCCAGATAGGGGAATACGCTGTCATCCACATCCAGCCCGGTGACTTTCGCCTGTTGCTGGCTGGCGCAATACACCGCTGCCGGGCCCCAGCCACAACCCAGTTCCAGTACCCGGCTGTTTGGCGCCAACGGATGGGTGCTCAGCCAGTCCATCAGCAAAAAGCTGGATGACCAGGTTTTGTGGCCATGAACGCTTGGCTGAGCCACTTTCTTCAGCTTGCGGACCAGAGGATGTTTGGCGGTAAAAAGGTAAATGCCGTAGGCATACTGCATATGATCTTCAGCGAAGATTTCGAGGCGGGGCATGATGAAAAGCGCTTTGACAGACGATGTTGAGCGCCAGTCTACTGGGTTTTTTATCAGCCGCAACAGAATTCAGGGCACTTCTGAATCATTCTGCAGCGCTTGGCGTGAAGGATTCAGAGGCATCTTGGCTATTGCTACTGATGCTGCTTTGTATAATTCTGTACAGCAATTTGTATAGGTTTTATGGAGGCTTTATGAATTTGTCCGAGTCCAACCCCGTTGTCGCTTCCCGCGGACTGTTTCCCGCCGCTCTGCTGCTGGCCGCCGGTGCTCTGTTAACAGGCTGTGCCGGTGTGCAGGTCGATGAGTACGCCGGGCGTTCTCCGGCGCTGGATCCGCGCACCTTCTTTGATGGCACCCTCTGTGCTGACGGGGTGGTGCGTGACCGCTCCGGTAAACAGATCCGCCAGTTTAATGCCCGCATTCTTGCCCGCTGGGAAGATCAGGGTAACGGTACTGAAACCGGCACCCTTGATGAAGTGTTTTACTTCTATGATGAGCCCGGTGCCCCAGCCGTCGAGGAAACCCGCGTCTGGACGCTGACGCCCAATGGCACCGGCGGTTATCACGCCAGCGCCACGGATGTACCGCAGCCGACCACCATGAATCATGCTGGTAACAGCATTCAGATGGCCTATACCCTGCGTTATGGCAAGCCTGGCGATACCATCGATCTGGATATGGACGACTGGATGTTTCAGGTCGCCGATGGCGTGGTGATTAACGAAACCCGCATGAGCAAATGGGGGATTCACGTCGGTCAGGTGCTGCTGGTGATGCGCAAAGTACCCGCCGGTTATGAGTGTTTGCCTGCACGGAAGGGATGACACTGATTCATTTATCTATTAGATAAATTCAACTTTGTATTAGAAATCATCGTTTTATCTCATGATTGAATTTGGCCAGAATGTGAATATCTTTCAATCATTGAGAAACAACGATGACACTATTTCATACTCTTGGCTTTCCGCGCGTCGGCCAGCAGCGCGAACTCAAATGGGCGCTGGAATCATTCTGGGCTGGTAACAGCACACAGCAGGAACTGCTGGGTGTTGCCCATACCCAGCGTCTGGCCAACTGGCAACGCCAGCGGCAGGCGGGCGCCGATTTTATTACCGCCGGTGACTTTGCCCTGTACGACCATGTGCTGAATACCAGCTATCTGTTTGGCCACCTGCCCGAGCGCGCGCGCCATGGCGACGATGCGCTGAACCAGCTGTTTCTGGCGGCCCGTGGCCGTACCCCTTGTGGCTGTACCAGCCATGCCAGTGAAATGACCAAGTGGTTCGATACCAACTATCACTATCTGGTGCCTGAGTGCCGGGCAGAGGATGAATTCCGCCTGCAGCCGGAATTACTGCTGGAAGAAATCCGCGCCGCGCGGGCGGTGTATCCGAAAGTCAAAGCCGTGGTACTGGGGCCTCTCAGTTATCTGTATCTGGGCAAAAGTCTGGATAACAGTAATCGCCTGAATCTGCTGCCCAAACTGCTGCCGCTGTATTCCGAATTATTCGCACTGTTAAAAGCCGAAGGCATCGATTGGCTGCAGCTGGATGAGCCGATTTTAGCCCTCGATTTACCGTCGGACTGGGCGCAGGCATTTGAACCGGCGTATCACACTCTGCGTAATAATGGCCTGAATCTGCTGCTGACCACCTATTTTAATGGTCTGGAAGACAACCTCAGTCTGGCGCTGAATCTGCCGGTGCAGGGGGTGCATCTGGATCTGGTCAGTGCACCGGAACAGTTGACGCCGGCGCTTGATCGTATCGGGCCTTATAAAGTGTTGTCGGTCGGCGTTATTGATGGCCGCAATATCTGGCGTTCCGATCTAAAGGCCATCCGTGAATCTTTGCTGCAAGCGCAACAGCAGTTAGGCGACCGTCTGTGGCTGGGCACTTCCTGTTCATTGCTGCATGTGCCCTATGACGCCGCCGGTGAACAGCAATTGCCGGATGGCGTTGGCCAGTGGCTGGCGTTTGCTCAGCAAAAACTGGAAGAAGGCGTGTTGCTGCGCGATGCATTAAATAACAGCGATGTGCTCAGCTCTGCTGCCTGGCAGGCTCAGGCCGATGCCATTCAGGCGCGCCGCAGCTCAACGGCCGTGCATAAAGCCGCAGTCAAACAACGGGCCGCCGATGCGGCAGCGTTCGACTGGCAGCGTGATTTACCCTTTAACGAACGGGCGGCATTACAGCAGGAATTACTGCAATTGCCGCGCTTCCCGACCACTACCATTGGTTCGTTTCCGCAGACCAGCGGCATTCGCCAGTTACGCCGTCGGTTTAAGCAGGGTGAGCTGACACTGGCAGACTATGAAGACGGTTTAAAAGCCGAAATCGTCCACGCTATCCGGGTGCAGGAACAGATTGGTCTGGATGTTCTGGTCCATGGCGAAGCTGAGCGTAATGACATGGTGGAGTATTTTGGCGAGCAGCTCGACGGGATCGCGGTATCGGCCAATGGCTGGGTGCAGAGTTATGGTTCGCGTTGCGTTAAACCGCCGATTATTTATGGCGATATTGAGCGTCCGCAACCGATGACGGTGCGCTGGAGCGAATTTGCCCAAAGCCAGACCAGCAAACGCATGAAAGGCATGCTCACCGGGCCGGTCACCATTTTAAAGTGGGCGTTCGTGCGCGATGACCAGCCCTGGTCAGCGACGGCGTATCAGCTGGCGGCGGTGCTGCGTGACGAAGTGCAGGATCTGGAACGTGCCGGTATCCGTATTATTCAGGTCGATGAACCGGCGCTGCGTGAGGGGCTGCCGTTGCGTAAAGCGGCGCATCAACAGTATCTGCAATGGGCGGTGAACAGTTTCCGTTTCAGTGTGACCGGTGTGGCCGCAGCTACCCAGATTCATACCCATATGTGTTATGCCGACTTTGACGACATTCTGCCGGCCATTCAGGGCATGGACGCCGATGTGATTACGCTGGAAACCGCGCGCTCGGCCAGTAAATTGCTCGCAACCCTTAAAAGCTCACCCTACAACAATGGCATTGGCCCGGGAGTTTACGATATTCACAGCCCGAATATTCCGGCGGCTGACGCTATGCTGGCTATTCTGCGTGACTCGCTGGCGGTGGTTGCACCAGACAATCTCTGGGTAAACCCGGACTGTGGCCTGAAAACCCGCCGCTGGGATGAGGTGATTCCGGCGCTGGAGGCCATGGTGGCGGTTGCGCGGGAATTGCGCACCGGAATTCCCATAACGAACCAGACAGAAAAAAAGCAGGGGACCGAAAAAACGCCGGTATAACCATCCGATAAAACATGCAGGGCGGCAGATGAATGATTCTGCTGCCCTGTCAGTGAATCGTTCAGCTGCGCTTACGTTGTTGCTCTTTTAAGGCCAGTTTTTCCTGGCGACGCTTTTCAATAACGGAGACCAGATCATTGCCGAGGTGCTCTTCACCACGCTGTCTGGCTAATTGCATCTGCAGTTCACGCTGACGGAAACGCTCGCGCTGGGCTTCATCGAACTCGTCATGGCAGTGGTGGCAGCTGACACCGGGCACATAATGTTCGTGTTCTTTATCGGCTTCGGTAATTGGCCGGCGACAGGCATGGCACTGGTCGTAATGCCCCTTTTCCAGCTGATGATTCACCGTAACGCGGTTATCGAACACAAAGCATTCGCCTTCCCACAGCGATTCTTCCTGCGGAATTTCTTCCAGATATTTCAGGATACCGCCTTCGAGGTGATACACCTCGTCAAAACCCTGCTCCTTTAAATAAGCCGTGGATTTTTCACAGCGGATGCCGCCGGTGCAGAACATCGCAACCTTTTTGTTTTTCGCCGGATCGAGATTCTCTTTCACGTATTGCGGAAATTCACGGAAGGTTTTGGTACGCGGATCGAGAGCGCCCTTAAAGGTCCCGATTTCCACTTCGTAGTCGTTGCGGGTATCAACCAGCACCACGTCCGGATCGGAAATCAGGGCGTTCCAGTCGGCGGGTTTTACGTAAGTACCCACCACGCGTTTCGGGTCGATGCCTTCCACACCCAGGGTTACGATTTCTTTTTTCAGTTTTACCTTGGTGCGGTAAAACGGCATGTCATCGTCGTAGGATTCCTTATGATCGATGTCTTTCAGGCGTTCATCACGGCGCAGGTAATCGAGCAGGGCGTCGATGCCTTCACGCGAACCGGCAACGGTACCGTTAATGCCTTCGGCGGCCAGTAACAGGGTGCCTTTTACATCGAGACGCAGCATTTCTTCCAGCAGTGGCTGGCGCAGGTCTTTAAAGTTATCGAGGGTGACGAATTTATACATCGCACAAACGACGTAAGGATTGGTAGCAGGAGTGGTCATAATGTCCTCGGCTGGCCGGAACGTAAATCCGGTGCAGGGGTAAAAGTTCAGGGTGTCCATCAACGCTCATTGCCGTCGGCGGAAATAAGCGGGCGGCATTATACCGGAATCGTGCGGTCTGCCCAGTGTGGTGGACTTTGCTCTGGCTGTCTGATTGACCGTTGCTGTCAGACCGTCCGCCATTAAGGGACGTTTTAGGAAAATGGGTTGAAATCAACGGCCGCTAATAGCCGTCACCACAAGCCGCACGCTAAGTTCGGCAGAGTTATTCGTACCGTCAAAGGAGTGACCCGTGCGATTATGTAACCTGCAATGCAATAAAATCTTTGCTGGCCTCCTGTTCCTTATTCACTGCACCGGAGCTTTGTCAAATACAACGGTCGCGCCGGTAGCGGAAGCGGAAAACAGTGTGACCATTGAGTTGTCCTGGCAGGGCGAAGCGGATGTCGGGTTGTGGCTGGGCGCACCGTCCGGTGAAATTATCCGCTCTACGCATCCTGTGGGGGAAAGCCTGCCGGTCTGGCTGGAAATGGCAGAAACCATGTCTGCAGACGCTGTGAGGCAGCGTTTGCACCTGGAGTATCAGTTGGCCGAGGGCCAGTATCAGATTGCGGTTCAACACCTTTTCAGCCGCAGTGACATCCATTATCAGGTAATTATGCGGCAAGGTAATCGCCTGCTGCGCTCTGCCCGCGGGTATTTTGCCCGTTCTGCAGAATGGACCGTGGTGGTGCAGCGGCTGTGGATGCTGGGAGCGGATGAAGCCTGGAACAGGGCTTTGCCATTGCCTTTGTTGCGTGAACAGTTTCAGGGTGGCTGGCAATTGCACACGGCATCCGGTGCGACGGTTTCTGTCGGGATTCAGGAGGACACGGCGGAGCTTTGGATTCAGGAAGGAAGCGATTGCCAGCAACACATCATAAAAGATGCCTTTACGCTGCCCGGTGCGATGCGCTGGCAGAACGGACAGCTGTGGCTGCACCCGGTTTTTTATAACGACCTGTTGTACAGCGTTGCCCAGGACAGAGAATTTCTGCCGTTGCAGCAGGCGCCGCTGGAATCCATCTCCTGCACACCAGAACATCCCTGAATTATTCAGAGGTCTCCTTGTTACAGATGAATATCGGTCAGCAGACAGTGAATCAGTTGCACCTGGCTGCTGACCTTCAGTTTCTGAAAACAGGCAATCATGGTATTTCTGGCTGTACTGAACGCAATATTCATATCCCTTGCGCAGTCTTCCAGTGAATTGCCCTGCAGCAACAACAGGCAGAGTTCTGCTTGTCGGGCAGATAAACCAAACCGCAGCTGCAATGGAGTGGTTGAAGCCAGAGGTTTGCGTGCAACCAGCATCGCCAGTTCAGGTTTTTCCTGATCCGGTAATAATGACAGTGGAATAATCCATATATTCTCCTCATGGCTGCCCTGGCCGAGAGATATCTGGCTGTGAATCGTCTTACCCGCTTTCCCTTTTGCCGAACATGCCCAGTTGACGGCACGCAGTAACTCGGAATGCTGTCGAGTGTCCGGGCAGCTGAGCTGATCCTGCTTTACAACGATATGCTTCTGGCCGGCCAGCCATTGCTGTCCCTGCCGGTTAATATCAATCAGTCTCAGGGTGCGGTCGAGGACCATAACAGGTCGTGCCAGCTGTTGCAGTATGTCCGTAAGATACTGGTTCTGGCGCTGCTGCTCAGAGAACAGCGGAGACAGGCGGACAAACTGTGCGAAATGCGGCCTGAGCAAATTAAGAAAGCGTTCAGTATCTTCAGAAAATGCGCCCTGCATTTTTCCCCGCTGAAAGGTGATTTTCAGCAGGTAACCACTGTCAATACGGAATCCGGTTCCGATCGCATGAACAACATTGTGCTGGCTTCCCCAGTCAGAATAAAACTCAGTATTTTTGTAATCGTTATATTTCAGAAGTTTATTGCTGTCGGAAAATCCCTGATCCAGCAGGTTGCGTGCATAAGCCAGTTTTGTCCATGGGTCGCAGGATACATAATAATCGGCATAGCTGGTTATTGCCTGATTGTTGTAGCCAAGCAGATGAGCAAAGCGCAGGTGTTGTGTGTCAATGTTCTCAGCCTGAAAGGATGAGTAGGGGGCATCGATCAGTGTGCGGATGTCATCCAGAACAGAAATGATATCGTCAGGCGTTATAACCGCAGCATAGATTCTCTGGATAAATTCCGACAGCAGATTAATATCTTCAGATTTCTTCATAATTCAGAAAATGTACTTCTGCCATAGTGTAGTGGACAGTTTTGATATGCTGTTTATCCCCATTTTTTTGTAGATTGCTTTTAAATATGAGTACACCGTGTTGGTTTTCAGACCGGTTTCCTTTGCGATTTCACTGGCGGAGTAACCACAGCAAGAGAGTGCTGCTACCCTGGCCTGATTTTCCGTCAGGGAGAATGTGTTCATAATCCAGTTATGATCCATGCTGCGGAAACGGGGACGTACTTTCAGATTAAAGGTGGCCATACGGTTGGGCCAGCAGCTTTTCTCAGCTGGCAGGTAGGTGATCTCATATTCGTAATCGGCCTGATTGTTCTGCTCTGTAAAACTGATGGTTTCAGAATCCAGTGCTGCGGAAAGGTAATCAGAAATACTGCGGTCACCGATGATGATGTTTCCATGCGGACCTTGCTGAATACTCCCTTTTTTCAGCAGACTTTCTCCCTGAGCATTACAGCTGATCATTTTTCCCTGATGATCAAGATGGAAAATCCCCAGTTCAGAGAGGCACGCCATATTAATGTTGAATGTTTTTCTGTTAAGCAATTGCTGATGTTGCAATGCCAGTAAAATGCAGCTGCGGATCATAGGTTCCGTTTTGGCAAGGTTGACCAGCGTGTCGGTTGACCACTGATTCTTATTAAAGCGCAAAAGCAGTTCAATTTTTTCACTGCCCTCAATCCATTGGCGGGCATAGAGTTCGTCGTGTTCGGTATTTATCTGATTTGTATCGGCAACGGTATGAGTGATGAAATGATATTTGTTATCTGATGATGAAATTGTTATTTTCGCAGAGTCGCTGTTGCAGGCATGATTCAGCTGGTGAAGCCATGAGAACCAATCCACGTTTTGTCCATAATCAAATCTCAGTGCATTCACCAAATCGTCCATTATCTGGCTTAAATTGCCAGCGGATGTGTTCAAGGCCGGTATCCTCAGAGTGAGTGCTGATCAGCTGCCGTAGGCTAATAACAGGCAGTGTATCTTTCAATAGTACAGATTAGGGTTGTTTTCTGTTGCTGTCGAGCGAGCTGAATCCGGGTCGGCTTATTCCTGTTCTGCTGATTTTTTGTTGGCGGTATAACAAAAATTCATCAGTAAGCGTGCGTAAACCGGATGAGTTCCGGTTGCTGTGTCGTTGTCTGATCGGTGCTCAATTTTGCTGGCAGCACAAGTCTGGGGCTTCTGGTATGAATTGGGGTTTTCTTTACGTATTACCGACAAGTAAACCCTAAATACCCTCATCGCTTGATTTGATGAAATTCACCATGATGAGCTGATATTTCTGAACAGAGAGACTCATTTATGAAATTCAGTAAGACTCCATATCTTTTGCTGGCATTAACTGTTCTTCTTGTGGCTTGTGGTGGTGGCTCAAGCGGTGGCGGCAAAGACAATGGTGGTGGAAACGGCGGTGGAAACGGCGGTGGAAACGGCGGTGGAAACGGCGGTGGAAACGGCGGTGGAAACGGCGGTGGATCTTCTCCGGCGATCTCTGTAAATGGTATATCGGGCATTGCTTACCAGATTGGTGACCGGGCGGGCGTTGTTCGCCCGGGAACAGCCATTCCCTATACCTCAGGAGAGCAAATCCACTTTAAGCTGGGTAATCTGACCATTGCAACGGTCCCAGCCAAAGATTCAGTGTCGGTCGTTGATTTATTTCCTGTGTTACCTGCAACTGCAAAGGATATGCGTGTCGCTTTGCGCTTGGCTTATGATCAGGCTGAAGAGCGCCTGAGTATGCCAACGGGATTGAAAGAATACAGTTATGGTGGTGTGCCCGTATTGCACCGAACCTCTAATCTGATGCAGCTGTTGTTGGCGATGGATCATGACGCCGACCCGGCCAATGGTCTTGATCTGCTGACTGGTGACTGGGCTACGAAGCTGGCTGATTTTAATGAGAATACTCTGCCGCTGAACAGCGACCTGAGGAATTTCTTAACCCATTACCGGACTCGGGCGTTCTCACAGGTTAACAATCTGCCGATGAGTATGGATATCGCTAAACCTCTGGTTACTCTGTATCAGATAGCAGGTATCCGCATTGACGCAAAAGCAGTCTCCGGCTTTAACACACCCAATGTTACTCCGGGCACTACCGGTGAATTTACCTTTGACAGCGAGATGCGTCTCGCGTCTGTAAAGACGATCGGCTCCAGTACCACCATTACGCACTATTCGTACGATAATGCTGGCAACATCACCCGCGAGTTAAGTGAAACGGATCAGGCTAATAACGGCAGTGTTGATAGTTCAAAAGAATATACACGTACATTTTCTGCTTTTGGTGCACAGCTGACGTTTGACGGGAGAAATCGAGACATTAATAACGATTTGACTCAGCATACCCGTAAGGAATCATCCACTCTGGAAAATCGATTGCTCGTCACTAATACGGTGTCAACGGATATGCTTGATAATGCAGCAAACTATTCAGCGGATGAATTCAGTTACAATGATTCGGGTTTTATAACTCAGCGCGATTATCTGGAATTTGACAGCTCGGATGTATTATTAGATGAGCAGCCGCAGGCAAGCTATCAATACACACAGGGTGCTCTTGCTGAATTCAAAGCGTACTCATACTCCGGTTCAACTCTGTCGTCGACGACAACCCAGACATACACAAACAGCAACGACGGTGGAAACCCGGTCGCTACGATGGAAGGCGTGTATCGTAATGCCAATAATGAGGTGATGGGAGATAGCTACCGATTTACAGAGACCTTTGTTGATGGTCGTCTGGTCAGCGCGGATTATCATCAGTTTTCCGGTGCAATTGACAGTAGTGTTCTGTCGACCAAAACCATTCAGTATGAATATGATGCGCAGGGGCGTGTAACCAGCTGTACCTGGCAGAATAATAATGCCGGAAAAGGCAGAAACCGCTTTATTTACGGTCAGGATGGCCTGCTAAGCGAAGTGACAGGTGAAACATACGACAGTGAGCTCAATGCATTTCAGGATGATGGTGATGAGCGTATTTATACCTATGGGAACGATGGTGAGTTGACGTATGAATCACGCTTCAACAAAGCCTTTGTATACGGAAGCGAAAACGTTACCAACGGTGTTGCTTATTTAATACACGAGCTGAAACTGCTTGATGATCAGATCGGCCGTAGAAGCGATAGCTGCTATTTCTTCTGGTTCTGAGCCGATTGCGCTAAAAATCCTACGGCTTCTCCACACCGCTGACGGAGCGTGGTGTGGGGATGTCGCTTCAGCCAGAAACTGGTTGCTGTTATTTTCCTCGTAATGCCACTTTTGTTCCTTCCCGAACAGTTATTGTCACCGTTCACTTTGCAGACGCTTTATTGCGGCTTTTCTGTTGGCTTGTTCCGGGTATGTATTCTGGTCGTTTTACCCCTTTTCGTTGTTTCAGGGTGAGGTGTGCATTGTGCCGGGTCACTGATTGGGAATGGTATGAATTAGGGCTCTGTTTACCCTATGCCGACAAATAAACCTTAATCGGACTTATCGCTGAACGCACTGAAATTAAAGATCATGAGCGGATATTTCTGAATGGAGAAACGAACAATGATACTCAGCAAAAACGTTTATCTGACGATACTTTTGTCGGCATTTCTGACCGCTTGCGGCGGTGGCTCAGGAGGCGGTACAGATGTTGACGGCGGTGGCAACGGTGGCGGAGGCAACGGTGGCGGTGACAACGGCGGTGA
>JAJOJJ010000040.1 GCA_021208685.1 Saccharospirillaceae bacterium | reverse complement strand
GCCAGCAGCAGGACGGCCAGCAGCAGGACGGCCAGCAGCAGAGCGGCCAGCAACAGAGCGGCCAGCCGCAGAACGGTCAGGATCAACGTGCAGACGATGCCTTTGCCCAACAGCAGGCTGATAAGCTGGCCCAACAGGCCAAAGACCCGCAGCACCAGAATCAAAACGGTGCAACCGCTCAGCCTGACAATGAATCCGCCGAAGAAACGCCTGAAGAAAGCGCGGTACAGAGTGCCGGAGAAAAGCAGGAACAGGCCGCCGATGAACGGAATAAACAGGCTGCTGTTCAGCAAACCGCTCAGGAACAGGCGGCAAATCCGGAAAAGCAATCCGGTGCCGCCGAACAGCCGCTCAACGGCCTCAGTCGTGAAGAACAGGCGGCCATGCAGCAGTGGCTGAACCGGGTGCCGGATAATCCCGGCAACCTGCTGCAACGTAAGTTTTTATACCAGTACCGGCAACAGGCCGATCAGGAAAGTGAGGATGTTTTATGGTGATGCGTGATCTGCTGTTTAACCGCATTCACTGGCTGTTGGCGCTGCTGCTGTGTGCCATTCAGGTTCAGGCAGCCACCTTCAGTGCCAGCGTTGACCGCAAAGAAGTCGCTGAACACGACACGTTTAATTTAACGCTGCGTTACAGTGAACAGGTGGGGTTTGGCTCACCGGATTTAACGCCGCTGGAACAGGATTTTCAGGTGCTGAACCAGCAGCGCTCCAATCAGTTCCGCTCCATCAACGGCAAGAGCGAGTCCTTTACCGAATGGACTCTGACACTGACCCCCAAGCGCAATGGCAAGCTGACCATTCCTCCTGTCCGCTTTGAAAATCAGCAGACGCAGCCCATTACGATCATCGTCCGAGAACTGTCGGCAGACGTGAAAGCGCAGATCGCCAAAGAGTTTTTCTTCGATATTGAAGTCAGCCAACAGGATAGTTATTACGTTCAGGGGCAGATTCTTTACACCGAAAAACTGTATTACAGCGTCAACCACGAAGACGCCACCCTGTCGGAATTTAAAGTCACCGATGCTCTGGTACAGCCGTTGGGGGATGTGCGCCAGTACACCACCGTTGTTGATGGTCAGCGTCTGGGCGTGTACGAACGACGCTTTGCTATTTTCCCGGAAGAAAGCGGCGAGCTGGTGATTCCCGGCCAGCGCTTCAGCGCCCGTATCAGCAACCCTTACGACCGCTGGAGCCGTGGCCGTCAGGGCTCTGCCGTCAGCAAGCCGATTACCCTGCAGGTTAAAGCTATTCCACCGGATTATCCGCAGGCCCCCTGGATTCCGGCTGAAAACCTGAGCATCAGCGAAACCTTCAGCACACCGCCACAACAATGGGTGGCCGGCGAGCCGGTTACGCGTACGCTGATCCTGACCGCCAAAGGTTTACCCGGCAGTCAGCTGCCGGCCATTGCCCTGCCGGTGGTTGATAATCTGCGTTACTACCCGGATCAGACTCAGCAGAACGAACAAAGCAGCGATGAGGGCCTGACCGGAACCTCAGAACAATCTATCGCCCTGGTACCGGGCAGCAGTGGCCGTATTTTGCTGCCGGAAATCCGCATCCCCTGGTGGAACACCCGTAGCGGTACTCTGGAATATGCTGTATTACCGGCGCACAGCATTCAGGTGAAGCCGGCCCGTGACGCCAGCACATCCACGCCCATGCCACGACCGGAGCCCGCTGACGCAACGGCAATGCAGACACCCGCCACCGTCACCGTAACGGCTGAGCAACCGTCAGTGTTCCTCTGGCAAATGGTGTGCGGCCTGCTGATAGTGAGCAATGTACTGTTTGCGGTTTTATGGTGGCGGGCGCAGCGCCAACGGCCTCAGTCGGTGGCCGACAGGCACGATAACCCTTCAGACAACCGCGCAAAGACCCTTACGCAATGCTGGCAGGCGCTGACGAAGGCCTGTCAGAAAGGGGATGCCCATGCCATCCGCAGCGCCCTGCTCGGCTGGGTCAATGCCGGAGGTTTAAGCACCAGCGGGTTATCCCCTGCGCCTGACGCTGCGCATTTGCCGCTGACCAGTCTGCATCCGATTGCCGGGCTTCTGGCAGAGCCAAAGCTTAAAGCGGCCCTGGCAGAGCTGGATGCGTATCTGTATTCACCCACGGTCAATTCAGCCTTCAACGGCCAGAATCTGCTGTCGCTGCTCAAACAACAGCGACAACGTGCTGAGAGCACGCAACCCCGGGCTTCGCTGTATCCCCTGTAAAGCAATGCGGCAAACAACCACGTAAACGGCAGGGTACACAACAGCATGTTGCTGGATGCGCCGGACGGATAAGCCTGCGTATTAGCCGTAATGCTGTTCACTTAAGCAACCAGCCAGCGCTGACTGCATCTGAACAGCATTAGCGTATTAGCCGGGATGTTCTCCGTCAGACCATGACGGACCGTCTTCTGATGCACAACCCGGGTTATTCTCATCCGTCGCGGGCAACGGCAGCGTCCTGTCGACAGACTGGTCGCAAGCCTGCCGGGGCGGAGCACTGACCGGTGCCTGACTGCCGGAATTCGCGGTCTTATCGAGATACATGGCCTGATCAGCCACGCCAATCCAGCTGCTGGCGTCGGTGACATCCGGATATCCGACATAGGCTAACCCGATACTGAAGTGCACCATAAAGTCTTCTGTCGGGGTCTGATGGCGCAGCACGTTAGTGCGCAAATTTCGCAAGGCCAGTGAGGCTTCACGCACATTACTCTGTGGCAACACCACCACAAATTCGTCGCCGGCATAGCGTGCAAGAATATCCGTGGCACGGATATGCTGACGAATATGTTCGGCCAGTGCCTGCAGGGCCTCATCACCGGCAATGTGGCCGAAAGTATCGTTAATCTGTTTAAAGTCATTCAGATCAATAAACAGCAGCGAGCACGGTGTCTGATAGCGGCGGTACAGTTCCAGCTGATGCTCCAGCTCTTCGTACAGAGCCTGACGGTTCAGGCAACCGGTCAGCGGATCGGTACGGATTAACAGATTGAGCCGCTCCGTTGCCTGATGCGCCTGCTCCAGGGCTCTGGCCATATCGGCTTTGGCTTTGACCTGATCACTGATATCCGTCGCCAGACCAATCATGTATTCCAGCTTTCCGGCGCTGTTATACACACCTTTGCCAGTATCAAAAATAGAGCGGATACCGCGTTCGGGGTGCTCCACACGGTATTCGATTTCCCAGTAACCGTGCTTATGCCGCTCAATCTCTTTGACTACCCGCTCCCTGTCGTCAGCACAAATGCCTTCCAGAAAACTCTGCGGGTTGTTATACAGGCTGGCGCAGCTGCGCCCCCAGACATGCTCATACGCCGGGTTCACAAACAGCATACGCTCCACCCCCGGCGTTGACATCCACACCACGGACTGGATGGTTTCAGCGATCGTACGGAATTTGGTTTCCGACTGTTGCAGCAATAACTCCGACTCTTTGCGGTTGCTGATGTCTTCAATAACGGAAATAAAGTAATCCGGAAAGTTCTGCTCATCCCGGATCAGGGTGACCGTCAGATTGGCCCAGAAATAGCTCCCGTCCTGATGCCGGTAACGCTTTTCGATGGTGTAAGAATTCGCGCAGCTGTTCAGTAATCCATTAATTTTACCAATGTCCGCTTCCAGGTCTTGCGGATGGGTAAGATCCTGAAAGCAGCGTTCCAGCAATTCTTCTCCGCTGTATCCCAACAAGTCACACAGGCGGCGATTTACCCGCAGAAAGCGCCCCCCCAGGCTGACACTGCAGATTCCCACGGCGGAATGCTCAAACAACTCATCATACGCTTTTTGCTGCTCACGCAATTTTCGCTCAGCAATCCATAATCCGCTGGTGTCCAGAATACTGGCAATCGCCATCGGCTCACCGCCGTAATCCACCAGAGCCAGATGTATCTCAGCATTGATTTTCTGACCACGGGCATCGCTGATCCAGATGCGGTTATTCATCCGCCGTTCGCCAATCGAAGAAAAGAATAATGCCACCAGATGATGATGCTGACTGCGGATCTCGGCAGGCACCAGAATATCGACCGGCTGCCCGCTCATATCGCCCTCAGGGTAGCCAAGAAAATGATGCACCGCCCGGTTAGCCATACGGATAATGCCGTGACTGTCGGCCAGCAATACCGGATCAGGACTCAGCTCAAACAAAGGTTCAGCGGGCAACACACGCGGACGGCGACGCTGCAGCATAACAGCGCTGATGATGACGACCACCAACAGTAGCCAGGGTAAAACGTCCATGCATACTCCATTACAGAAAACCTGTCCTGCCAGGAAAATGCGTACAACTTCACCGCATGGCAACAATCCGCTCCGGGATTGCATTTAAGCCTAGCAGCAAAGCGTCAGAGCGCAGCCCGCTTTTGTCGATCAGCCGCGCTCAGCGCGGACCCGGTCAGCCAACGCGGAATACCGTGGCGGTGGCTGGTTAATGCTGTCTTGCCCAAACAGGGAGCGCCAGAACCAGTGACTGTCGAGATCTTCCTGACAGCGAACCAGCTGCTGTTGGTATTGTTTCGCCCGGCGTTCGACTTTCTTCGCCACCTGCATAAGCCAGGGCTTTTTCTTGTAGGTACCGCGCAGATAGCCGCCCGCGCCGTCGTGATATGCGAGGTAAAGGTTATAGGCATCATGAGGTCTTATGCCGGTGCGTTGGATGGTACGGGCGTTGTACCAGCCAATAAAATCAACCGCGTCTTCAAAATCATCGCGATCTGCCCCCCAGTTACCGGTCAGACGCATATATTCTTCCCAGGTCGGATCCAGTGCCTGAGCATAGCCATAAGCCGAAGATGGCCGTGGACCAGGGATAATCCACAAATACCATTTCCGCGGCGGCCGGTTGTCATCAATGAATTTGGATTCCTGATGAATAAACGCCATGGTGACCGATTCCGGAATGCCGTACTTTTTCTTCACGGCTTTGGAGGCGTTATACCAGTCATAATATTCATCGTAGATTTCGCACACATCGTTGATGTTCTTCGGTTGCGGGGTTGAGCAACCTGCCAGCAACAGCAACGCTGCCAATGCCAATATTTGAATAACGGTCCGGCTCATGCCTGTTCCTTGTTGTTCTGTATCGCCTCACCGCCCTGCTTCAGGGCCGGATACCGTGTTCATCCAGCAGCGCCAGAAATGCCGTTTCATCCAGCACGTCAACATTCAGTGATTGCGCCCTGGTCAGCTTGGAACCCGCCTTCTCACCCGCCACCAGAAAATCGGTTTTAGCAGAAACGCTGCCCGCCACTTTAACGCCCAACTGTTCCAGTAACGCTTTGGCCTCTTCGCGGCTGATACCACTTTGCATCAGCGTACCGGTGATGACCGCCGTTTTGCCACTCAGCGGCAGCTCACCAGCCTGAACCGGCTCTTTCTCATCCCAGCTCACACCGACACGCTGCAGTTGTTCAATCACGCCGCGGTTATGCTCTTCGGCAAAGAAATTATGCACATGGGCGGCCACCACCGTACCGACATCGGCAACCTCCAGCAGATCGTCAATGCCGGCATCCATAATGCGTTGCAGAAAACCAAAATGCGCCGCCAGATTATTAGCCGTTACCGTACCGACTTCACGAATACCCAGCGCGTATAAAAAACGGCCTAATGTGGTTTTTTTGGCGACCTGCAAAGCATCAAGAATATTCTGTGCGGATTTCTCCGCCATACGTTCCAGTCCTGCCAGCTGCTCCAGGGTTAAATGAAATAAATCATCCACGGAGTCAATTAAACCGGCATCGACCAGCTGTTCAATTAATTTATCGCCCAGGCCTTCAATATCGAGGGCCTTACGTGACGCAAAATGTTTAATCGCTTCTTTGCGCTGCGCCGAACACACCAGTCCGCCGGTACAGCGTGCAACCGCTTCACCTTCCACTTTTTCGACCAATGAATCGCACACCGGGCAATGAGCCGGAATCTGAATATCGCGCGCATCGGCCGGACGCTTTTCAGCCACCACTGAGACAATTTGCGGAATCACATCACCGGCACGACGGACAATCACGGTATCGCCGATTTTTACGCCTAAGCGATGAATCTCATCCATGTTATGCAGCGTGGCATTGGATACCGTTACGCCGGCAACATGCACCGGTTTTAACCGCGCCACCGGGGTAATGGCTCCGGTACGGCCAACCTGAAAATCGACATCCAGCAATTCGGTCATTTCTTCCACCGCCGGAAACTTATAGGCAATGGCCCAGCGTGGTGCGCGGGCCACAAAACCCAGCTGCTCCTGCAAAGCAAGGCTATCCACTTTAAAGACCGTACCATCGATTTCGTACGCCAGACGGTGACGCTTTTCTCCCAGTTGCTCAAAAAACGCCTGGGCTGCTGCTGCGCCATTCACCACGCGCATTTCGTCGTTAATGCGTAAGCCCCAGTGCTTTACTTTGTCCAGAACAGCGCTGTGTGTTGCCGGTAAAACCGCATCATCACTGACCACGCCAATGCTGTAGGCGCAAAATTCCAGTGGCCGTTTGGCGGTAATATTCGGGTCCAGCTGACGCAGCGAGCCCGCTGCCGCATTCCGCGGATTGGCAAACACTTTTTCATCGTTGGCGCGGGCTTTTTCGTTGTAGGCTTCAAAGCCCGCTTTTGGCATATAGACTTCACCACGGACTTCCAGACGTGCCGGAAAGTCATCGCCCTGTAAGCGCAGCGGAATATTTTTAATGGTACGCACATTCTGGGTAATATCTTCGCCGGTCTGGCCATCACCACGGGTCGCGGCCCTTACCAGCACGCCGTTCTCGTACAGAATACTCACCGCCAGACCATCCAGTTTCGGCTCGCAGGCCAAAGCAATGTCTTCGCCGGTTTTTAAACGTTCCTGTAAACGCTGATAGAACGCATAAAACTCTTCCGCGTTCATCGCGTTATCCAGCGATAACATCGGGCGTTCATGAGCTACGCTGACAAATTCACCGAGCGGAGTGGCGCCAACACGCTGGGTCGGAGAATCCACCGTAATGAATTGCGGATGCTCCGCTTCCAGCTGCTGTAATTCACGCAATAAGCGGTCGTATTCAGCATCGGGAACACTGGGTTCATCCAAAACATAATAGCGGTGATTATGAACATTAATGTCGCTGCGCAACTGCTCAATACGTTGCTGAACACCGGCCTCCGGAAGGGGATTGCCAGATGAGACAGAGGAGCCCGTTGGCTCCTCTGCGAAAAGATCATTTTGTGTATTCATGTTACCTGAGGCACCTCTGAATCATTCTGTACAGCATCGCCTGAGTGCTGCAGTCCATACGCGGTGAGGCTTGCTGACAGCATCCGGCTGATTGTTGCCACCATTGGGCGTAACCGGTTATGCGTTCAGCGTGGCGCCTGATCTCAATCATTTCAATAAACCGGAACGGTCACTGAATTATTCAGAGGCACCCTTCGCTTGCTTTTTCAGGGCCAGACGCTGGCGCCGTTCAAAATCCATGATCTGCTGGCGGTCGTGTTCCATGGTCTGCGGGGTTAATGCACTGCGGGCACCATCATAGACATCCGCGCGTAATTTGCGCGCAACCACCAGCGCCATTTCCGACATGGCTTCGTAAGCTTCGCGGGGGTTTTTCGCCCCCGGCAGACTCATAAAGAAACTCAGTCCGCGAAAGTGCTGCTGCGCCATGGCCGCCGGAACAAAAATACCGGGTTCATAACTTTGCGCGACCGAGAACTGAATGCAGCCTTCACCGTCAGCCTGCTCAAAACGGTGAAATATGTCTTTTTCGCCAAAGCGCAGATCACAACTGTTAAACAGGAATAAAATGTCTTTGCCGGAAAAACCGGCCGGGTCACGTGCAATGGCGTGTATTTCCAGCACCAGTTCGGGAATTCCGCGACTGGCAAGCCGCTCGGCATTGGCACCGGCAAAATTGACCGGCTGTAAAGGCAGTTCCGATGGCAGCGTATCCACTTCGTCTTCCAGATGCGGATCATTCTCGGCTGTCAGATCATCCGCATCCGCTGTGGATGCCTCAGCGCCGGTTGCGGCAACAACCGGCTCAGAGGACTCGGCCTGATGTTCAGCAGCCTCAGCGGCATTGTCATAACGCAGCTCTTCCGCCGCCTGATGATCAATCTGCGGTTTGATGTCGTCGTCACCCAGCTCTTCAACGTCCAGCAGTACCGGGAATTGTTCATCCAGATTGACCGGACGCGCTTTGGGAATCAGCGGTGACGGTGGAATATCCAGATCTTCTACCGGGTGTTCACGTCTGGCCTGAGCAGCACGGACATGAATCTCCTGACTGTGACGCAGAGGCAATCCGTCCTGAGCGGCATGTTGCTGCGCTGCGTCGGCAGCCAGAGCGTCATCCTCTGATGCACTGGCGTTGTCTGCGATGGAAACGGTTGGTGCAGGTGCGGGTTTGACGACAACCGCTGATTTCACCACCCGAACCGGGCTGAGTTCATCATCCCAGGGAATGACCGGTTCTTCTTCAGTTGAAAAATTGCCGTCCAGCTCTGTGAATACCGGCTCCTGAATCGTATGACGGAGGGGTTCCTGTGCGGCGGCGGCACGTTGCTGGGCAGAACGGAAACCCAGCAGTGCATCGTCCTCATCTGCGGCTGAGTGCTCCGCTGCCGGTGCTGGGGCTGTCGCTTTATTGACAACCCTGACAGCGCCCGGCAACTCCGGGTTGTGTTCGTCGTCCGGGAAACGGAAATGTTGGCCGACGTCCAGACGAAGCGCTTCGGCACGCGCCCGGCGCATACGGCGAAAACCATCAATTAATATTGCCACCATCACTAATAATCCGATCAGGATCAGGACGGTTCGCCAACTCCATTCCATAGTTGCCTCAGACCTTCATTTGCTGTTTGCCATTCCGGAAAAGAACTCGGTGGAACATCAGAACGGCAGGGTTATTTGGTTTTAAGTGTTACACAACGATTCACTCGAAAACAGACCCCGGACTAAGCTTTTGGCCTCTTTTTTGCCGTCGGCACGGGCACGATGGCCCCATGCACGGTCAGGCCTCAATCATTTCTGCCGCTTCTTCCACATCCACCGACACCAGACGGGAAACACCCGGTTCGTGCATGGTTACACCCATTAACTGAGACGCCATCTCCATGGCAATTTTATTGTGGGTGATATAGATAAACTGCACTTTTTCCGACATGGCTTTTACCAGTCGCGCATAGCGGCCAACGTTGGCATCATCCAGCGGCGCATCCACCTCATCGAGCATGCAGAAAGGTGCCGGGTTGAGCTGGAAGATGGAGAAGACCAGCGCAATCGCGGTCAGGGCTTTTTCACCACCGGACAGCAGGTGAATGGTGCTGTTTTTCTTACCCGGTGGGCGCGCCATGATGGCCACTCCGGTGGTCAGCAGGTCTTCATCCGTGAGTTCCAGACAGGCATGCCCACCGCCAAACACTTTCGGGAACAGTTCAGCCAGGCCAGCGTTCATTTTGTCGAAGGTTTCCTGAAAGCGGGTGCGGGTTTCGCGGTCGATTTTCTGGATCGCCCCTTCCAGCGTGCTCAGGGCTTTTTCCAGATCGGCGTTCTGCGCATCCAGATACACTTTGCGCTCGGACTGAATGCGGTATTCATCAATGGCGGCGAGGTTAATGGCCCCCAGACGCTGAATACGCTCGGCGATGCGTGCCAGCTCTTCCTGCCAGCTGTCGGCATCCGCCTCTTCCGGCATATTGTCGAGCACGTCTTTTAAGGTGAGCTTTTCTTCCTGCAGGTTTTCTACCAGCGCCTGACGGCGAATATCCAGCGCCTGACATTCCATGCGCACTTTTTCCAGTTCGTTGCGCACTTCAAGCGCTTTTCTCTCGGCGTCAGCACGGGCCTGTTCCAGTTCACGCAAGCGCGAATCCACGGCTTCCAGTGCATGACGCGCGGCCGACATAATCTGTTCGGCTTCAAGACGACGTTCCAGCAGCACCTGCATTTCCGCTTTCAGCTCGTCAAGATCGGCGCTGTGATCGCGGTTCTGGTTGTCGAGAATCTGCTGCTTACGTTCACGCAGACGCTGCATCTGCGCAGCCAGACGCTCAATCGCCTGTTGCAGTCCCTGTTCGCGGCTCTTCAGCGTTTGCACTTTCAATTGCAACTGATGCGTTTTGTCCTGCTGTTGACGCGATTCCATACGCGCCCGCTCCAGCCGTTGCTGTACCTGATTACGCTCGGTCTGTAAGCGCTCGCGCTCGTCGGTATCTTCATCGATGGCGCTCATCGCTTCCTGCCAGGTCAGGCGTAGCTCTTCCAGCGCTTCGCGCTCCAATGCCTGCAGCTGACGGGCTTCGCGGATATCCTGATTCAGTTTGTCAGTGCGCAGGGCAAACTGTTCAGCACGGGCCTGTTTACCGGACAGCTGGGATTTCAGAGTGATCAGTCTCTGGCTGACCTGCTGCTGCTCGCGCTGAGCCGTCTCACGCTGCTGTTCCAGCGAGCGCAGCCTGAGCTGATCGGCATCGAGGTCGGCGTCCCATTCTTCGACCTGAATATCCAGTTCTTCAATCTGATCTTCCAGTACGTCCAGCTCCTGCTGACGCGCCAATACACCGCCTTCACCGTCGGCGGCGCGGGCAACGCGCAACCAGTTCGGACCGAGCCAGATAGCCTCTGCGGTAATTATGGATTCATCAGCGGCCAGATGAGTCCGCGCAGCCAGCGCAGTGGCCAGATCGCGAGCTGTTTTAACCCCGGCCAGCAGGCCGCTTACATCCTGACGGCTCTGCACTTTGGCGGCCAGCGTATCGGCGGCGGCACGGTTCTCTGCGGAGTTGCCCTGCCCTTGCTGCCACAGGCTGAGATGCCCTTCTTTGAAACTGCCCAGCCAGTGCTGGGCCGGATCGAGCTGGTCAATCATGACCGCCTGCAGATAATCGCCCAGCACGGTTTCAACCGCCCGTTCCCAGCCACTTTCAACCTGCAGCTGTTCGGCCAGCCGTGGTTTGCGCGCCAGCTGATGACTTTCCAGCCAGTGACTGACAGCCTCTGATCCCTGCCCCAAAGCAGCCTTTTGCAAGGCATCAAGGGTGGCTTTGCGGTTCAGCAACTGCTGCAGTTGCGCTTTACCTTCGTCCAGCTGACGGCGTTGCTGCTCCAGCTGTTCGCGTCCGGCGGTTACCTGCTCCTGCAGGCTGTCGAGGCGTTCCTGCTGGTGCTCAGCGGCCAGTTCCTGCTCGCTGACGTCTTCGGCCAGAAGCTGGATTTCTTCCAGCTCCGGGTTGTCTTTCAGTTGCTGCAGCTCTTCTTCCAGACGACGAATCTGCTGGTCGAGACGGGTAAGCTGCTGCTCGCTGTTCTGAATACGGGTCTGTGCCACTTCGGCCTGACGGGTTGGCTCACTGGCACGCTGGGTGAAGCTGTCCCAGGCATCCTGCCAGCGGGCCTGAGATTCTTCGGCTTCCAGCAGCATGGCGGCGGATTCTTCTTCACCAGCCAGCAGCATTTCCAGCTCCGGTTCCAGCAGCATCAGCTCTTCGCCAACGGCTTCACGCGCCAGCTGATCTTCTTCCAGTGATTTCTGCGTTTCGAGGATGGCTTTTTCTGCTTCGGCCATGTCCTGATCAAGCTGCAGCGCCATTTGGGCCTGATGTTCAAGCTTTTGCTCATGGCGGGCAATGTGAGCACCGACTTCGTAGTATTTGCTCTGCGCGTGGTTGAACAGTTCGCCTTTTTCCTGATGCTCCTGACGCAGACCTTCAATTTCGGCATCGGCGGCGCGCTGTTCAGCCATGTGGGCTTCGAACCGGGTCTGATGTTCGGCAATTGTCAGCTCGCGCACACGGTAGTCTGCATCCAGCGCCTGCCATTTCAGAGCTTGCAGCTGCGCCTTTTTCTCGCGCTCCTGGGTTTTTAATTCTTTGTATTTTTCCGCAGCCTGGGCCTGACGCTGCAGGTGAGATAACTGCCGTTCCAGTTCCTGACGGATATCCTGCAGACGTTCGAGGTTTTCATGGGTGCGGCGCATGCGGTTTTCGGTTTCGCGGCGACGCTCTTTGTATTTGGAAATACCGGCGGCTTCTTCGACGTATACCCGCAACTCTTCCGGTTTGGCTTCGATCAGGCGTGAGATCATGCCCTGCTCGATGATGGCGTAGGAGCGCGGACCAAGACCCGTGCCGAGGAAGATATCGGTGATGTCTTTACGCCGGCATTTGCTGCCATTGAGGAAGTAGCTCGACTGTCCATCGCGGGTAACCTGGCGACGCAGGCTGACTTCGGCATAACCGGCGTATTCACCGCGCAGGGTGCCGTCGCTGTTATCAAAAATCAGATCAACACTGGCCTTACTGACCGGTTTTCGCTCGGACGAGCCGTTAAAAATGACGTCGGTCATGGCATCACCGCGCAGGTATTTGGCGGAGCTTTCGCCCATCACCCAGCGCACGGCATCAATGGTGTTGGATTTACCACAGCCATTGGGGCCGACAATACCGGTCATGTTGGTGCTGAAGGGCACCGTGGTCGGATCAACAAAGGATTTAAAACCCGCCAGTTTGATGGCTTTTAAACGCATGGACAGGCCTCCTCTGCCATTGCAGCCAGAACCAGTTCGCGCTGATGCCGGCCATAATCCTGTAATAACCCCGGTAAAGCGTCCTGATTACGCGACAACACGGCGTCCATCAGACCGGCAAAAAAACGCGCTGCGTATTCGGTTTCGTGCGGTGAGCGGCGGATTGCCAGCGAATAGGTACGGTGTAATACCGGCTGAAGGTCTTCCAGAATATCCGCCAGATACTGATTGCCGGCCACGGCAAAGGCCATTCGCATCAGCACAAATCCGGATTCCACAAAGGCCATTTTGTCGTCACTTTGCTGCAGCGCCTGTATAGCATGAACCTGCGCCAGCAGCGGCTGGATATTGTGATCGTTCCAGTGTTTCGCAACGTTCTGCGCCAGCATGGTCAGCAGGTGGATATACAGATCGTATAAACTGCGGACCCCTTCCTCAGTCAGCATGGCGACCACGGCACCACGGCGCGGCAAGATGTCGATCAGGTGACGGCTTTCAAGTATGAGCAGCGCTTCACGCACAGAACCGCGGCTCACTTCCAGTTCACTGACAACGCGGGTTTCCTGAATCCGTTCACCGGACTTAAGCTGCCCCTGAATAATGCGTTGCGCCAGATAACGGGCAATCTGTTCGGAAAGGCTTTCAGGCGCAGAAAAACTCATCAGGGCTGTTCTCTGTTGGTAAAAAAATCCGGCGGCGATATTAGCACAGAATGATGCCACTGCTGTGCCGCACTTACAGCCGCCGCAACTGACCGCAAATGACCAGAAAAAACAACGGCGACTCACGCAAAATTGTCCGACAATCCTACACACAATAACAACAAAGCCCATGAGGAGATGTCGATGTCTGAACACGTGCCAACCTCGCGCATGCTGACACTTAAAAAGTATGCCTACCTGCTGGTTGTCGTGCCGCCACTGCTGCTGCCGCTGTCACAATGGCTGTGGGAAAGCGTCGGTTACGCCAACCTGCTCGCCTTCTTCCCGCTGCTGTTTGTCTACGGCATCATACCGGTTTTTGATCACATCATCGGCAAAGACCCGGTCAATCCGGACGAAGCAGTGGAAGTTCCGAAACTGTCTGAAGAGCGCTTTTATCGTCTGCTGACCCTGCTGTGTCTGCCCATGTATCTGGTGGTGATGTTCTATGCCGGGCATGTCTTTATGACGGCTGAACTGAGTTGGGTGGGCAAGCTGGGCTGGCTGATGTCGATAGGTACTGTCGGCGCGATTATTGCGATTAACGTCGGCCATGAGCTGATTCATAAAGATCCGAAAATTGAACAATGGGCCGGTGGTCTGTTGCTGGCCAGTGTGTCTTATGGTGGTTTTAAGGTAGAGCACGTTCGTGGCCACCATGTGCATGTTTCCACCCCCGCCGATGCGTCATCGTCACGCTACGGCCAGAGTCTGTACCAGTTTCTGCCACATGCTTATGTGCACAATTTTCTCAATGCCTGGAAACTGGAAGCCAAACGTTTGCGTAACAAAGGCCACTCGCCGTTCAGCTGGCGTAATGAACTCATCTGGTGGTATGGCTTCAGTCTGTTATTAGCAGCCCTGTGCGGAGCCTTATGGGGCTGGATGGGTGTGCTGTTTTTTGCGGCTCAGAGCTTCTTTGCCTTCAGTCTGCTGGAAGTGATCAACTATGTTGAGCATTACGGCCTGCATCGCCGTACACTGGAGAATGGCCGTTACGAGCGGCCGGATATCGAGCATTCCTGGAACAGTAATTACCTGCTGACCAATCTGTTTCTGTTTCAGCTTCAGCGCCACTCCGATCATCACGCCTACCCAAAGCGCCGCTATCAGGTTTTGCGTCATCACGATGTCAGCCCGCAACTGCCCAGCGGTTACGCCACCATGGTGGTGCTGGCAATGATTCCGCCACTGTGGTTCCGGGTGATGAATCCGCGCGTTGAACACTACTACAAAGGCGAAGAGCACCAATTGCAAAGCAGCTGATACAGGCCCGGCTCCTGAGCCGACACCGGCTCAGTACAACGCCAGACCCGCCGTGGCAACGATGATCAACAGCATCAGCAACCCTTGCCACGGCTTTACTGTTTCCCCGAAAATCCACACCCCCCAGCAGGCAGCACCGATAATGCCAATGCTGCGCTTTACCGTTTCGACAATGCCCGGATGAACGTCATCCAACGCCAGCCACTGACCACTGACCGCCAGAATAAACACCAGCAACGCCAACACCAGCAACCCCCATGGACCAGAGTAATTCGGCACAGACAAACGACCGCTACGACGCAATGAATCTGCGCTGTAAGCCAGCAGCAACACCAGACACATACCGGCACTCTGAATCAGTCCGTGAAAAAAGACGGTGGCCGATGTCAGCGCCATCGTGTCAAACACAATGCCCGTGCCCAAGCACAAAGCCACAACCAGCATCAGACCAAGACCTGCACCGGCTTCTTTTGGCCTGAGCAATATATTCCAGCCCGAGTGCAGCAGAAAAATCGCCAGCACAATGCTCAGCATCGCCAGCCACTGCACCCCGCTCAGCCGCTCCCCCAACAAACCCACGCTGAGCAACGCCGCCACAACCGGGGTAAACGCCAGCACAGGTATCAGCAAAGCAATGCGCCCGACACTCAGTGCCCGGATATAACAGACGCTGGCCAAGGCAGACACCAGCAGTGAAACCAGCCCCGGAAGCCAGTACCCGGCGTCTGGCAGAGAGGCTCCCTGAAACAACCACAACAATAAATACAGCGGCGTAACACCGGCGCTGAGCCAGATAGCTAATGTTAATGGCTGCGCATAAGCGGTCAGCTTTTTGCGCGCCAGATCCAACAGCGACCAGGCCAGCGCCGATACCAACATAAACGACATAATGAACTCTGTGCTGATCGACTGAACCATACTACGAATTCGCAAAGACAAGGCCAGTCAGTACTGCGAAAAATGAATCAGAACGACGCATTGTGATTTTTATTGCGCAAAAAAGGGGCGACTTAGCGAACCAAATACCCGAGTAATGAATAAAAACCCTGAAAAATCACCGCACACCGCAAAAAGATAAAACTGGCACAGCTTCTGCTGAAGATACTGCATTCCACATCAACGGCGATATGGAACACAACCCGAATTCCGGATAACGGCGTCCACTTCGTTTGCTCACTGCAGACGGAAGGACGCCGTTTTTGTTTCCGGATTGCTGTTGAAAAATTTCTCCAATATGAATGAGGTAATGCCATGTCTTATCTGATGCCTGCCGAATTTGCCACCAAAATGGTAGATGCCGGCGAAGCAAAAATTTATATGTCGACCCGCGATACCCTGGTGCGCGCATTTATGGCCGGTGCCATTCTCGCACTGGCGGCGGTGTTTGCCGTCACGGTAGCTGTCGCCACCGGCTCCCATCTGATCGGCTCCATTCTGTTTCCGGTCGGTTTCTGCATGCTCTACCTGATGGGCTTCGATCTTCTGACCGGTGTTTTCATGCTGACCCCCCTGGCCTGGCTTGATCGCCGTCCCGGGGTGACCTGGGGACAGATTCTGCGCAACTGGGGTCTGGTTTTTCTGGGGAATTTCGCTGGTGCCTTAACCGTTGCCTTTCTGATGTCCTTTATTTTCACTTACGGCTACAACACGGATGGCGGTGCCATTGCCGAAAAAGTTGCCCACATTGGCGAATCCCGCACCCTCGGTTATGCCCAATACGGTGTCGCCGGCTGGTTTACCATTTTTATCCGCGGCATGTTGTGTAACTGGATGGTTTCTATGGGCGTGGTCGGAGCCATGATCTCCACCAATGTCAGCGGAAAAGTCATTGCTATGTGGATGCCGATAATGCTGTTCTTCTTTATGGGTTTTGAACATTCGGTCGTGAATATGTTTCTGTTTCCGTTCGGTCTGATTATGGGCGGTGATTTTTCCGTTATGGATTATTTTATCTGGAATGAAATTCCGACTGCATTGGGTAACCTCGTCGGTGGTCTGGCCTTTACCGGTTTAACCCTGTACGCCACCCACGTCCGCACGGCCAAAAAGCGTGCACTGATGAGCACTCAGGCACAGCCACAGATGTAAACAGCTGAGCATTAAAACCCCGGATAATATTGCCGGGGTTTTAATGCAGATACCCCTGGCAACGCCAATGACTTCTTCCCTTAATATCCGCCTTGGCCAGTATTCAACCGCCGGACGCAAAGCCATTAATCAGGATTTTTACGGTGCCTGTCTTGCCGATAACCTGCAGAAAGAACGCAAAGGCATTGCCATTGTGCTCGCCGATGGCATCAGCAGCAGTAACGTCAGTCAGATTGCCAGTGCGGCGGCGGTTAAAGGTTTTCTGGACGATTATTACTGCACTCCTGATGTCTGGAGCGTACGCAAATCAGCGCAGCGGGTTATTCAGGCCAGTAATTCCTGGCTTTACAGCCAGACGCGGCGCAGTCAGTACGCCTGGGAACGGGATAAAGGTTATATCTGTACTTTTTCAGCGCTGATTCTGAAATCCACTCAGGCGCATATTGTTCATTGCGGTGACTGCCGGGTTTATCATCTGCAGGGACACTCGCTGGAGCAATTAACCCAGGATCACCGGGTACAGATTTCTGCCGAACACCATTATTTAGCCCGTGCACTGGGCATGGACCAGCAGCTGGATATTGATTACCACAATCTGCCTCTGACAAAAGGCGATGTTTTTATTCTTGCCACCGACGGATTGTATGAATTTGTCAGCCACGGACAAATCACAGAAGCCGTTGCGCAGGCGCTGGGAATTAACCGCGAAAACAGTCTGGATCTGTGCGCACAACAGCTTGCTGAACTGGCATTGAGCCAGGGCAGCGACGATAACATCAGCATTCAGCTGGTTCATGTCACCTCGCTGCCCGATACCGACATGAATGAATGGCAACAGCAATTACAGCAACTGACGTTACCACCATCACTGGAAGAAGGGGCTGACTTCGATGGTTTTACCCTGCTGCGCCGTTTGCATATCAGTGGCCGCAGTCATGTGTATCTGGCCCGTGATCAGGCTAATGGAGAAAACGTTGTTCTAAAATTTCCGGCCTCGGATATTCAGGCTGATAACACCGCTCTGGAACGCTTTTTACTGGAAGACTGGATTGCCCGGCGTATTCAAAGCCCCGCTGTTTTACGTGCTGCCGCGATTAACCGGCAGAAACGATATTTGTACAATGCAACGGAGTGGGTTGAAGGCCGGACACTGCGCCAGTGGATGCTGGATAATCCACAGCCCGATTTAATGACAATACGGGATATCGTTGCCCAGATTGCCAAAGGACTCAGGGCCTTTCACCGGCTGGAAATGCTGCATCAGGATTTAAAGCCCGACAACATTATGATGGATGGCAACGGCTGCATAAAAATCATTGATTTTGGCGCCGTGCAGGTCGCCGGTCTGGCAGAAACACACCAGTCTCCGGCTGAAAATCCTTTTCCGGGCACCGTGCAATATATGGCACCGGAGTATTTTTGTGACGGTTATACCGGCCCGCATTCCGACCTGTTTTCTCTCGCAGTCATCACCTATCAGATGCTCAGCGGCGGCGAACTGCCTTACGGTCTGAACGTCGCGAAAGCGCAAACAGTGCAGGCACAGCGACGGCTGCAATACCGCCCGCTGGCCTTGTCTGGCCGTAATATTCCGCCATGGATCGACACGGCTCTGGCAAAAGCATTGCAGCCTCTGCCGCATAAACGCACTGCGGAATTATCGGAGTTTATTTTTAATCTTAATCAGCCCGCTGAGGATTATGTGCGGCAACAGAAGCCGCCTTTAATAGAACGCAATCCTCTGCTGTTCTGGCAATCAACCACCGCCATACTGCTGCTGGCGGTGGTCTGGCTGAGCTGGAAGCTGTTGCACTAACACGGCGCTAACACGGCGCTAACACGGCAAGATCGCCGGGGGTGTTTCAGTTCTGCCAGCGCTCTGGCGCATAAGAAAATACCGGTAACGACCAGCGCCAGCGAATAGCCGCCAGACGCATGGCCAGGCCAACCGAAAAAGCCGCCAGCATGGTGACGCTTTCATTCACACCAAAATGCAACAACGTTAAATACAGCAGCGCAACCAGTAAAGAAACGCTGGCGTATAACTCGTGGCACAACACCTGCGGGGTCTGATTACAGAGAATATCGCGCAGAATACCGCCAAAAATACCGGTAATAATGCCCGCCATCACCACCACTGGCAGGCTGTAATCCAGCGTCAGCGCCACATTGCAGCCAATAATGGTAAAAGCCACCAGACCCATAGCATCAAGAATTAAAAATAAGCGCTGTAAACGATGCATAAAACGCGCAACCACCATGGTCAGCAAACCGGCGGATATAGTGAGGTAAATATAAGGGGGATGCTGAGTCCAGGTCACCGGGAAATTACCCAGCAGCACATCGCGCACGGTACCGCCACCCAACGCCGTTAAAAAGGCGATTAAGGCGACACCAAACATATCCATATTACGACGACCGGCGGCGAGCGCACCGGACATGGCTTCAGCGGTAATAGCAATTAAATAGACAGTGGTCAGCACACAGAACTCCTGCGTAACCTGTGCCCCTCCCCCTGTCCTGTGTACCTGAGAGTTTAACCGTGCGGAATGGTCCGCCGGCTTGCTCCTTCGGTGGACTGCATCAGGTGCAGCCTCTCTCCAGATGGCCTGTCAATGAACCCGCAGTCCGGTAGCCTGAGCGTTTATGGGAGTTTGCGCCTTCGGCGGATGCGCTGCTGTATGCCACTTTTAGTGACAAAGCACACACCACTCTCCTGCGGGGTCGCCATTGTAGACAATCGGGCCACAGAACACCAGACACTGAACGAACGATCAGTTTTATATCCTCGTCCACCGGAATCCAGACATAAAAAAAACGGCCGAAACCGGTTTTTTACGTATCAGTCAGCGGATACGAACGCAACGAGCGATAGCTGGCCAAGGCGAAGACCATTGAGCAAGCGGAGTGTAGCAGTCCTACATGAGGCAGATTTTTGCTCCTGTAAAGTCTGCATTTCCGCCATCCATGGCGGTCACATTCCGAAGCCCTGCAGGCACAAAAAAACCGGCCGAAGCCGGTTTTTTATATCTGGAAAGCAATGCTTTCTGGGCGTTGCGAGCGACGGTCAGCCGCGGCGGAAGTTTCTGAGAAAGCACAATGTAGATGTCCTACCTGAGCATTTCGAAGAAACTTCCAACAAAGGCTGGCCGAGCGCAGCAGACCAGAATTACATACGTTCCCAAACGGTCGCGATACCCTGACCCAGACCAATACACATGGTCGACACACCGTACTTACCACCTTCCTGCTCAAGCACGTTGATCAGAGTGGTGGAGATACGTGCACCGGAACAACCCAGTGGGTGACCCAGAGCGATAGCACCGCCATGAATATTGACACGGGTGTCAGCGATTTCAGTCAGTTTCAGGTCCTTGATGCAAGGCAGAGACTGAGCACCGAAAGCTTCGTTCAGCTCCCAGTAATCGATATCGGTAACGTCCAGACCAGCGCGCTTCAGTGCTTTCTTGGTCGCAGGAACCGGGCCGTAACCCATGATCGCTGCATCCACACCGGCAACCGCCATACCAATGATACGGGCACGTGGCTTGAGGCCCAGTTCCATCGCTTTCTCGTAGCTCATCAGCAGCATGGCTGATGCACCATCGGTGATCTGAGAAGAAGTACCGGCAGTTACGGTACCGCTCTTAGGATCGAAAGCAGGACGCAGGTTAGCCAGGCTTTCAACCGTGGTTTCCGGACGGATAGTCTCGTCTTCGGTTACCAGAATCTGTTTGCCTTCCGCATCGTGGCCGTACATCGGAACGATTTCGTTCTTGAACTTGCCTTCCAGGGTCGCTTTGTGCGCCAGACGGTGAGAACGCGCGGCGAACTCATCCTGCTGCTGACGGGTGATACCGTGCATTTTGCCCAGCATTTCCGCGGTCAGACCCATCATGTTGGAGGCTTTGGCGAAGTGCTTGGAAGACTCAGGGTTGTGGTCAAAACCGTGCTGCATGTTCACGTGACCCATGTGTTCAACACCACCAACAACGAATACATCGCCGTTACCGGTCTGAATAGCCTGAGCCGCCGTGTGAATTGCAGACATTGCAGAACCACACAGACGGTTAACTGTCTGAGCGCCCGCTTCTTTAGGCACAACAGTCAGCAGACCGATCTGACGTGCAACGTTGAAGCCCTGCTCCAGAGTCTGGTTTACACAGCCCCAGATAACGTCTTCAACCAGAGCAGGATTAACGCCTGGGTTACGTTCGAACAATGCGTTGATCAGATTTGCAGAAATGGTTTCCGCACGTACGTTGCGGAATACGCCACCTTTGGAACGACCCATCGGTGAGCGCACTGCATCTACAACAACGACGTCTTTTGGATTATAAGACATGGTATAAATTCTCCTGGTGCGCCTATTAACCGAAGTAGCTTTCGCCGTTCGCAGCCATTTCACGCATACGAGCGGTTGGTTTGTACAGATTGCCCAGATCGGCGTACTTGTCGCACAGCGCAACAAATTCAGCCATACCAACGGCATCCATGTAACGGCACGCACCACCACGGAATGGAGGGAAACCAATACCGAAGATCAGACCCATATCGGCTTCTGCCGGAGTATCAACGATACCTTCTTCCAGACAGCGGGCGATTTCGATGCACATTGGGATCATGCAGCGTGCAATGATGTCTTCAGCTTCAAAGTCTTTCGCGTCAGCAACCACTGGTTTGATCAGGTCGTAAGTAGTCTGATCAACCACTTTCTTCGGCTTGCCTTTGCTATCGGTTTCGTAAACGTAGAAACCTTTACCGTTCTTCTGGCCGTAACGCTGGTTTTCAAACATCACTTCCATAGAAGTCTTGAAGTCAGCCTTCATACGATCCGGGAAGCCTTCCGCCATCACTTCGTTGGCGTGAACACCGGTATCGATACCAACAACGTCCAGCAGGTAGGCAGGACCCATTGGGAAACCGAATTTCTCCATGACTTTGTCAACTTTCTGGAAATCAGCACCGTCGCGAACCAGGCCAGCGAAACCAGCGAAGTAAGGGAACAGCACACGGTTAACCAGGAAGCCCGGACAATCGTTTACAACGATCGGGGTTTTGCCCATTTTCTTGGCGTAAGCAACCACAGTGGCCACAGCTTCCGGAGAAGTCTTGGCACCACGGATAACTTCAACCAGCGGCATCATGTGCACAGGGTTAAAGAAGTGCATACCCAGGAAGTTTTCCGGACGCTTCAGATCAGCGGCCAGCAAATCGATAGAAATGGTCGAGGTGTTAGACGTAATGATCGCATCTTCGCGAACTTTGTCTTCCAGTTCGGCCAGAACCATTTTCTTGACTTTAGGGTTTTCAACAACCGCTTCAACCACCGTGTCTACATCGCCGAATTCAGCGTAGGACAGAGTCGGACGAATGCGGTTCAGTACTTCACCCATTTCCAGCGGTTTCATTTTCTTACGTTCAACGCGCTTGGCCAGCAGTTTGTTAGCCTCAGACTGGCCCAGAGCGATACCCGCTTCATTGATGTCTTTCATCATGATCGGGGTGCCTTTCAGCGCCGACTGGAACGCAATACCGCCACCCATGATGCCAGCACCCAGGACGGCTGCTTTATTGGTTGGCTTGGCTGCCTTGTCGAATTCTTTGGCTTTTTTCTTCAGCAGCTGGTCGTTCATGAACAGACCGATCAGAGCATTGCTTTCAGAGGTTTTTGCCAATTGTGCAAAGCCTTTGGCTTCCACTTCCAGCGCTTTATCACGACCCATGTTGGCCGCTTTCTGCATGGACTTGATGGCAACGATAGGTGCCGGATACTGACCTTTGGTCTGACCCGCAACGAAACCTTTAGCGGTTTCAAAAACCATCATCTGTTCCATCGTGTTCAGCTTCAGCTTGGACGTTTTTTCTTCACGACGGGCCTGCCAGTTGATGTCGCCAGCGATGGCGGCCTTCAGCATGGCAACAGATTGTTCTTTCAGTTTGTCAGCAGCAACAACAGCGTCAACGGCGCCGTCTTTCAGTGCTTTCTCAGGCTTGTTCTCAGCGCCCATGCAGATCCATTCGATCGCATTGTCAGCACCAATAACACGTGGCAGACGAACAGTACCGCCGAAACCTGGCATCAGACCCAGTTTAACTTCTGGCAGACCAACTTTGGCCTTGTCTGACATAACACGCAGGTCGGTAGACAGACACATTTCGAAGCCGCCACCCAGAGCGATGCCATTGATAGCCGTCAGGGTAGGAACGGACAGATCTTCGATAGCGCTGAAGATTTTATTGGCTTCGAGGCCCCAGGCCGCGATTTCTTCTTCGCTTTGCTTGAAGGCTTCACCGAATTCAGTGATATCCGCGCCGACGATAAATACGTCTTTACCAGATGTAACTAAAACGCCTTTAACGTCGCTGTTGCCTTGAATCGCTTCAACTGCTGCCTTCAGGTCTTCCAAAGTAACGCGGTTAAACTTGTTAACAGAGTCGCCTTGCAGATCGAATTTCAATTCGGCGATGCCGTCTTCGATCAAATTTACCGTGATGGCTTTACCTTCGTAAATCATCAACTGATCTCCACATGGTGGTTAGCTATTGACTGGTCTGCCCGGGGGCGGATCAGCATTCTGCCTGTTGGTGAAACAACGCCCACTGATGTTCATAAAACGAACAATTCATACGAGCGTTTGAATCTGAGTGGCACACATTCGGGGAAAGCGGTTTGAAAGTCAATAGAGAAGCAGGAATTGACGGCGATGCTGCTTATTTTCTGCACAAACGGCAATCCTGAACGCTGGCATTCTAACAGGTAAAGAGTCAATCGTGTTGAAAGTCGATCATCCCAAACGGGGGGTTAACCTCTGCGCGCGACTCACAGGCGCATTCCTGCATCCCGCCAAAAGGTACGAGACGAGAAACGACAGTTATGAGCTAAGCTACTTTTTGTTCATTTTTGTTACTGTTTGTAATGTCCTATAGGGATAAAATGACCTATCTCATACACTGGCCTAGGGAAAGAATATTATTCTTTTACGACAACTATATAAAACAAGAAGAAAACATGATGCGTCTAGCCCTCAACACCGCACGACTGGTGGTTCTGTTGTTACTGAGCCATGCCGCACTGGCAACCCCTCAACAATTACTGACGGACTTGCAACACATGCGTCTTGCCGCCACCAATGCGGTGACAAACTTTTATATGTTCTCGGGTCTGGATGCCGACAGTAAATACGAGCGCCTGATTGATCAAAGCATGAAAAAGTTCAACGACAGCCTGAGCAGCGCCCGCCAGCTTGCTGCCATCAATAATATGGGCGAAAGCATCGCCAGCATTGATGCAGACTGGAAAACACTGTCTGAGCTGATGATGACCAACCGGAACGATATGCTGAAACAGGGCTACCCTAATGTCCGTCTGGTTGACGAGATGGGCCGCAAAAGTGCAGAGATCGTGAACAAAGCATCGGCTGCCTACACTCAACTGGAACAGAGCAGTGGCATCAAGCCCAGCCCTATCGTGCAAAAAGCCCGTGATCTGGCACTACTGATGGAAGAAATAACGTCCCAGTATGCGGCCCGTGGCACGACCAACCTGGGCCAGGTATTTATGGGTAACTATTCCCGCACCCTGACCGAAATGGCAGACGACTTTCAGCAGCAACTGGCTGAGCTCGAAGGTATGGTCAAGGCACAGAAAACCGATGTTCTGATGGGCAGCGTAAAGAGCAAATGGCGCTTCATGGAAGAACGTATCAAGAATTACAACGAGAATACCGTGCCGTTTCTGGTCGTCAGTTATAACGACCGGATCATTGAGCATCTGGAAGAACTGGAATCAATGTTTCAGTAAGCGTTACCTATAACGGCTGCACGCCATATGGTTTTCGTTCCCACGCAGAGCGTGGGAGCCAGATGCGAGCGTGGAAGCCAGATGCACCCCCTATCACGGCTGAAAGCCGTTCCCACAGATGCAGCTTTTTCTCGTTCCCACGCTCCGCGAGGGAAAGCAACGGTTCCGGCAAAGGCTACCACGCAGAGCGTGGGAGTCAGATGCGAGCGTGGGAATCAGATAAAAGCAATCCGCTCAGCCGCGGTTCGAAACGACTGAGGTTGAGGCATGTTATCTCAGACCATCCGTTTGCTTGAGTGAACAGCATTGCCGGAAGCGTTTTTTATGGCGCGGAAACGCTTAAAAAAACGCTTCCAGAAAGTGCTGATAGGCCGCAGCACTGGCCGTTTGGTTTTCTGCCGCCATCAGGGTTACGCGGTTTTCATAAACCTCGAGCATGAGCAGGTCATCCTGCAACTGCGGCAGCATACGGCTGATCAACTCCGCATCTTCAGCGCTGCCCTGATTATGCCAGCTAAACCCTTCGGGCAGGCCTTCATTGTCCCAGCCTGCCTGCTTCACGATACGGAACCTGAGCGCTCCGTCCTGCCGTTTGGCATTTCGCCAGAGGGTGTAACCGGTGCCTGGAATGTCATCGCGGACTCCCGTTTTGGCAGGATCGGTCTTAAACGTAAAGCTGCGTACCTGCAGACCATTACGAATGGCATCAAAACGCAACGCCGCCAGACGGGTATCGCGCGGACTCGGTCTCAGCATCATCACGGATCCGATAATGGTCAGAACGCCGATACTGACAAATAACCAGATCATGATGTCATCTCCTCCAGTTCCAGCCAGCGCTCTTCCAGCGCTTCAAGGGCTGCTTCGGCATCTGCAAGTTGCGCCAGAACGGTCTGAATCTGTTCCGCATCGCGGCTGTAAAAACCGGCATCAGCGGTCTGGGCTGCCAGCGCATCACGTTTCGCTTCCGCTGCGGCAATCTGTTCAGGAAGCAGATCCAGTTCGCGCTGCAGTTTGTACGACAGCTTTTTCTTTGGCTCGGCAACAACCGTGACCGGCTCATCTTTTTTTGTCCGGTTTTGCATTCGACGCCACTGGCACACTGCTGCCGGCTGCAGCACGGGCTTTCATACGCTCCTGCCAGTCGGAATATCCACCGACCTGCTCGTCGATGACGCCGTTTTCACCAAACACCCACAATTGCGTCACGACGTTATCGATAAAAGCACGGTCGTGGCTGACCAGCAGCAGCGTGGCCTTGTATTCCATCAGGCGCTCTTCCAGAAGTTCCAGGGTTTCCACGTCCAGATCGTTGGTTGGCTCGTCCATCACCAGCAGGTTGCAGGGTTTCAGGAATAATTTGGCCAGCAGCACGCGGTTACGCTCACCACCTGACAAAGCTTTAACCGGTGTACGTGCCCGCGCCGGAGCAAACAGAAAGTCTCCCAGATAGCCGATAATATGACGGCTCTGGCCATTCACTTCGACTTGATCTTTACCATCGGCGACGTTATCGGCGATGGATTTTTCTTCGTCCAGCTGATGCCGCGCCTGATCAAAATAAGCAACCTCAAGTCGGGTACCGCACTTAATGGTGCCGGATTGCGGCTCAAGTTTGCCCAGCAATAATTTCAGCAGCGTACTCTTGCCTACACCATTGGGCCCGACCAGACCGATCCGGTCTCCGCGCATCACGGTGGTGGAAAAATCGTTCACCTGCAGGACGTCTTTCCAGGCGTAAGTCAGGTGTTCGATTTCAAATACCTGCTTACCGGAAGACTCCGCCGCATTCATGCTGATGTTGGCACTGCCCTGTACTTCGCGTCGGGCCTTGCGTTCTTTGCGCATTTCTTTCAGCCGCTCAACCCGGCCTTCGTTACGCGTACGGCGGGCTTTAACGCCCTGACGGATCCACTTTTCCTCTTCACTCAGGCGTTTATCAAATAAAGCGTTCTGAGTGGCCTCGTCTTCCAGACGCTTTTCGCGGTATTCAACAAAACTCAGATAATCGCCCTGCCACTGATACAGATGACCACGATCAAGTTCAACAATGCGGGTCGCCAGGTTCTGTACAAATGCCCGGTCGTGGCTGATAAAGACCAGCGCGCCATTAAATTGTTTGAGTTGCTCTTCCAGCCATTCGATGGTGGCCACGTCCATATGGTTGGTCGGTTCATCGAGAATCAACAGATCCGGCTCAACGACTAAAGCCCGGGCCAGCATTACCCGACGCTGCCAGCCACCGGACAATTCAGAAAACATGGCTTCACCCGGCAGATTCAGTTTCTGGATGATGGATTCCACTTTCTGCTGCCAGCGCCAGCCATCTGCTGCTTCAATGCGGGTTTGGAGTTGCTCAAGTTTTTTCAGATCGGCGTCAGCGCCTTTGGCGCTTTCATCGTGATAGCGGGCAATCGCCTGACCAACATCTCCCAGTCCCTCGGCAATCACATCATAGACCGGAGTATGCGTCGTCTGCGGCAGCTCCTGCTGTAACGCACTGACCCGCAGCAGATCACGGTACTCCACGCGACCATCATCCGGCTGAACCTGACGGTTAAGAATTTTCAGCAGCGTCGATTTACCCTCGCCATTGCGGCCAACCACACACAGCCGCTCGCCGCTTTGGATATCCAGATCGACTTTATCGAGCAGAACGTGATCGCCGAACGCCAGCTCAGCCTGTTTCAAACGCACTAATACCATGTTGCCTTAAACCTTACCGCCTGAGAAAAGGCCGACAGTATACATGAGGATGTCCCATCCAAGTGCGGGATAAGGCGGCCTGACAGAAAAGCGAACATTCGTATCAAATAAAAGACAGTCTGTTTTAAATAGACTTGTAAGTAATACTATTGCATCTGTTCGCGGCAACCGTTAAACAGCTGCGTTGCCTTTTGTGCATTTCGTTCTCATAACCGGTACATAATAATGACAATACATCTGAATCAGGGACATATTGCCGCTCTGATCATCGCTCTGGCCTTACTCATCTGGATGGGAGCAGGTTCATTTTCCGCCGACACGCCCTTTGAAAATCCCCGCCCGCTGGTCATGGACAGCGGCCTTACCCGGGTACAGGTTGAACGGATGAAAGGTGAACTGGTCAACCGCGACATCACCATTTCAGCCCATACAGCCGCCAACCGCAGGGTTGAACTGAAATCCGAAATCCGCGGCACCGTCATCGCTGTGCATAAAGATAAAGGGGCTGCGGTTAAAGAAGGCGAACTGTTGCTGGAGCTGGACGCGCGCGACTGGCCGGCGCGGGTTAAACAGGCGGAAGCCAATCTGCAGCAACGCCAGCTTGAGGCCCGCAGCGCCCGCCAGCTTAACGAACGTGGTCTGGCCAACGAGTCGCAACTCGCTCAGGCCGCTACCGCACTGGCCAACGCTGAAGCCGAGCTCACCAACGCCCGAATCCAGCTGAACGCCACCAGAATCCGTGCCCCCTTTGCCGGTATTATTGACCAGCGGCTGGTTGAAATCGGCGATTTTGTTAAAGACAGCTCTCCTTTACTGACCATACTCGATTTCACCCCGTTTCTGATTAAAGGCCAGGTGTCTGAACGCGACGCCGCCGACATCAACATCGGCGACGCCGGTTATGCTGAGCTGATCAACGGCGATCGCGTTGATGGCCGGGTACGTTTTATCGCCGCCGAAGCCGATGCCAAAACCCGCACCTTCCCGCTGGAGCTGGAAATCACCAACCCCGGCGGCAGCATGACCAGTGGCCTGACCGCCAAACTGCATATTCCGCAACCGGCGACCTACGCCTACTTTATTTCTCCGTCGCTGCTGATTCTTGATGACGAAGGCCATTTGGGCCTGAAAGGTATCGACGAACAGAACCGCGTTGTATTCCGCGGCGTAAACCTGTTGAAAGCCGATAACAAAGGCATCTGGGTTTATGGTCTGGGTTCTGAAGCCAACATCATCACCGTCGGACAGGGATTTGTTGAATACGGTCAGCAGGTTGAGCCTGTCTATATGCAAGACACCGAGATCAGTGCGCAGCCAGATGCGCCCGCAAGTGACGCTGACGCCACTGTTTTAAGTGCGGGGTAACGCATGAATTCATTCATTGATGCATCCCTGCAGCGCTCGCGTACGGTACTGATGCTGTTTTGCCTGATCGCACTGATTGGTATCACCACCCTCATCACGATTCCGAAAGAAAGTAATCCGGACATTACCGTTCCTTTCGTTTATGTCTCAGTAGTACATGATGGAATTTCACCGGAAGATGCCGATGCCCTGATTTATAAGCCGCTGGAAAAAGAGCTGCGCTCCATCGACGGACTGAAGGAAATGGTGTCCACCGCCACCAGCGGCCACCTGTCGATCACCCTGGAATTCTACACCGACGTCAACATCGATCAGGCGTTGCTGGATGTACGGCAAAAGGTTGATGACGCCAAAGGCGAGCTGCCCACGGACAGCAAAGAACCCAAAGTCAAAGAAATCAACGTGGCGCTGTTCCCGGTGATGGTGGTCACACTGTCCGGCGAAGTGAATGAATCAGCGCTCTATGCCGTGGCCGAAGATCTGCAGGATCGTCTCGAAGCCCTGCCCGGCGTGCTGGAAGCCACCATTCAGGGTAAGCGCGACGAAATCGCCGAGATCATCGTCGATCCGGCGCGCATGGATAACTACAACCTGTCGTTCAACGATCTGGCACGCCTGGTCGGCAACAACAATCAGCTGGTCGCCAGTGAAGACCTCGATACCGGCGCCGGACGTTTTGGCGTTAAAGTGCCCGGTCTGATTGAAAACATACCCGATATTCTCAAACTGCCAGTCAAAGCGGATGGCGACACCGTTGTACTGTTTCAGGATATTGCCGTCGGCCGCCTGGCTTACAAAGACCGTAAAAATGCCGCACGGGTGAATGGAAAGCCCGCGGTCACGCTGGAGATCAAAAAGCGCATTGGTTCCAACATCATCGACACCCTGGATCAGGTAAAAGGCATCATTCATGAAGTAAAGCCTTACTGGCCGGCTGGCATCGATGTGGGCGTGACCCAGGACGAATCCGTACAGATCCAGGAAATGCTCAACGACCTGTTCAATAACGTTCTGGTGGCGACATTACTGGTGATGATCCTGGTGCTTGGCAGCCTCGGACTGCGCAGCTCTCTGATGGTGGGCATGGCCATCCCCGGAGCCTTCCTCATGGCCCTGATTGTACTCAGCATGACAGGCTACACCCTCAATATGGTGGTGCTGTTCTCGCTGATTCTGTCCGTCGGCATGTTGGTCGACGGTGCGATTGTTGTCACCGAATTTGCTGATCGCCGTCTGGCCGAAGGCGCAAATAAATGGCAGGCATACAGCGAGGCCGCCAAGCGCATGGCCTGGCCGATTATCGCTTCAACCGCCACCACACTGGCGGTTTTTCTGCCACTCCTGTTCTGGCCAGGCACTACCGGCGAATTTATGAAATTCCTGCCGCTGACCCTGCTCTACACTCTCAGCGCCTCACTGATTATGGCGCTCATCGTGGTGCCGACCATTGGCGCGGTGATGGGAAAAGACGGCCACCATAACACCGGAGCCCTGAGCGCCATCGAAGCCGCTGAACAGGGTCGCTTCGACGAACTGAAAGGCTTTACCGGCGGCTATGTGCGCCTGCTGTCGAAAGCGCTCAAATACCCGCTGCAGGTGCTGGGCATGGCCATTGCCGCGCTGATCAGTTCCTTCGTTTTGTATGGCGCACTGGGCCACGGTGTTGAATTTTTCCCGGATGTGGATGCCGACATCGGCATGGTCGATGTCCGCGCCCGCGGTAATCTGTCACTGCTGGAACGTGAAGCACTGGTACAGCAGGTCGAAAAACGCATCTTCGATATGGCAGAAATCCAGTCGCTCTACACGGCTACCTTTGTCAAAGCGCCCTCGGATTCCGCCGCCGATGTCATCGGCCGCATTCAGCTTGAACTGGTGAACTGGGAACACCGTCGCTCCGCCAATCAGATTCTGGCCGATATCGAACACCGCACTGCCGATATTGCCGGCATCATCATCGAAACCCAGAAGAAACAGGGAGGTCCCGCTGCAGGAGCCGATATTCAGCTGCAATTTACCGCCGCCAGCAATGAAGCCATGGTGCCATTACTGGAAGAAGTCAAAGCCATCTTCGCGGCGGACCCGGAGCTGAAAGACATTCGCGATGACCGGCCACTGGAAGGCATTGAATGGCAGCTGCAGATTGACCGTGAAGAAGCCACCCGCTACGGCACGGATATCGCCAGTACCGGTGCGATGATCCGCATGATTACCGGCGGCCAGAAAGTCGGAACCTTCCAGCCAGACTTCAGCGATGACGAAGTCGAGATTCTGCTGCGCTATCCACTGCAGACCCGCAGCATCGACCAGTTCGAAGCCTTTAATATCAGCACACCCTATGGGCTGGTACCGGTCAGCAACTTCATGCAGCGTAACGCCGTAGCCAAATCCGGTGACATTGTGCGAATTGATGGCAAGCGTCGCTATCGTTTAACCGCCAACGTCACTGAAGGCGTCAACGCAACGGAAAAGATTCAGCAGCTCAGTGAAAAAATCAAAGACCTCGACTGGCGCGGTGCCGGTGTCGAACCGCGCTTCCGGGGCGACTTTGAGCAAATGGGCGAAACCGGCGCGTTCCTTGGTAAAGCGTTTGGCATAGCCCTGTTCCTGATGGCCACCATTCTGGTGACTCAGTTCAACAGCTTCTATCAGGCCGGTCTGATTATGAGCGCCATCATCCTGTCCATTGTCGGCGTGCTGATTGGACTGATGATCCGCGGCGAGCCGTTTGGCATCGTGATGAGTGGTGTAGGGGTCATCGCCCTGGCCGGTATTGTGGTCAATAACAACATCGTCCTGATCGACACCTACAACGTGCTCATCCGTCAGGGACTTAACCCGGTGGATGCCGCCCTGCGCACCGGCGCTCAGCGCTTGCGTCCCGTGCTGCTGACGGCGGTCACCACCGTCGTAGGCCTGCTGCCGATGGTGATGCAGTGGAATATCGACCTGCTCAATCAGCACTTTACCGTGGGCGCTCCGTCCTCGCAGTGGTGGACACAATTATCGACCGCCATTGCCGGCGGCCTGACCTTTGCCACGGTACTGACACTGATTCTGACGCCATGCCTGCTGGTTCTGGGGGAAAAGCGTCACCTCCAGACCCGGGAAATGCCCGTGCTCAGTGAAAACGGTATTAAATCCTCTGTCTGATCAGGCTTTATCCAATTGGTTGGTGTCATTCCGGACACCGGCCAATTTTTTAAAGAATTTCTGCAAGTTACTGAAAAAAATCAAAAAAATCTGAAAATTAGCGTTGACATAAAGATCCGCATGAGTAGAATGCCCACTCACTTTGCAGGGGGTGATTAGCTCAGCTGGGAGAGCATCTGCCTTACAAGCAGAGGGTCGGCGGTTCGATCCCGTCATCACCCACCAACGCTGCAAATGTGAATAACCCGTAAGGGTTGTATGAAAATATGGACTGGTAGTTCAGTTGGTTAGAATACCGGCCTGTCACGCCGGGGGTCGCGGGTTCGAGCCCCGTCCAGTCCGCCATTTTTCATACTGTTTTGGGTGATTAGCTCAGCTGGGAGAGCATCTGCCTTACAAGCAGAGGGTCGGCGGTTCGATCCCGTCATCACCCACCATCAGTCTTAAAGACGCGCTCTTTCAGATTGATAACAGCGGACTGGTAGTTCAGTTGGTTAGAATACCGGCCTGTCACGCCGGGGGTCGCGGGTTCGAGCCCCGTCCAGTCCGCCATTTTAAATACGTTTTACCTTAGCTGTACCGGCCAGTGTTTTGTTCAGGCAAACATCTGGTTATTGAAAGATCCTCCGATTTTCACCGCCCGATTTGCACGTCTCCTTTCTGATTTGCCTTTCTTTGTCTATATCGGTTTCATCTTGCTGTAACAGTACAGAATTAACTTACGCCTGCTTTAGCGCTGAATAATCTGAGCAAGGGAACTTTAACGTCTGTTTCCTGCCTGAATGGCGACATGCAAGTGGTGTACGTTCTGGCACAGGGTGTGCTTAACGTAAAACGACCAAAAACAATAATCCTGCACATGGAGGTAGTTATGTCTGACTACATCGAAGATCTTCTGGACGTCGGTTTTGACGACTACGAAGACGACGTGGACGACGCGGTAGAAATGTAAACTCTGCCAGCACGTTCACGGAAACGCCCTGGCGCTTCGCCAGTCCAGCGTTTGAATGCCCGCTGAAATGCCGTCGCTGATCCGAAGCCTAACACGTAGGCGATTTCCCCCAGAGTCAGCGACGTATCCCGCACATAGCTCACCGCAAGATCCCGCCGTGTATCATTTAAAACCTGCTGAAAACTGCAACCTTCCTCAGTCAAACGCCGTCTGACAGTCCACGGGGCCATATTAAGCCGTTGTGCGACTTGCTCCAGTGTTGGAGTCTGACCGTTCAGCAGAGGACCAATGGCACGCTCTGTCATCTCACGGAAGGTTAACCCCAGACGCACCCGTTCAAGCTCACGGTCGGCCAGTTGCTTCAGCGCGGAATACGTTGATGCGCAACGCTGCTGAACCGGCAGATCAAGTGCCCATTCATGCAGCACAACCGCATTGCGCATTGCACCAAAATGAATCTCACATTGGAAAATATCAGGGTAATGTTCCCGGTAAGAGGGCGCAGAAAATTCGAATTCAACCCGCGCCAGCAGATCATTACGGCCACTCAGCAACTGCATAAAACGATTCCAGCCTGCCAATACAGAATCGACAACAAACAGGTTGTATTCGTTATATGGGCTGATGGAATAAAACTGCGCCACTCCGCGGCCCTTTTCCAGCAAAAATTGCGAACGGCCACGGGCATTAAAACTCGACAATAATTCATACTCGGTCAGCGCCCGGCAGGCACTGCGGATATCGGCAGCACTCTGTGCCAGCAAGCCCGCCAGCCCCATCGCCGGTGGTGATGTCAGACGGCCCATCTCCAGCCCCAGCCAGGGCAGTGAAAATTCCTGAATACAGGCATGCCCCATACGCATAAAACGCGGAATGCTGATGCGTGCATCCGGTGATGCCAGCTTTATCTCATCCAGTTGATACTGCGCCAATACCGGCTGCGGCCTGGCGCCACACTCTTCTACCGCGCGGGCCATTAATTCTACATAAGCTACCGAAATATCGCCGAGTCTCATGGTCTTTTTCTGTTATGACATGACGGGCATTATTACTGTGTATCGCATCACACGCAAAGGCTGCGCTATCTGCAACCGGTATAAAAAAACCTGCCGCAGCAGGTTTTATCTGGTCATAATTCTTGTTCAGGCATCAAAACCCGACGTCTCAGACTTATTTTCCGCCTCAGATTCAGCGGCTGGAGCCTCTGTTGTTGGCTCGTAAAAATCCAGCAGAAAACGGTAAGACAACGACAGCATTACCAACGAGATCAGACTGGTAATATAAGTACCAAAAGCCGCAAGATAACGCAGCGCTGAATGATCCAGCATAAACAAGGCTAAAAAAGGTGACGCCATGACAACTGGCGCAATAAACACCACCAGAACCAGTCGTGAACCGTTACCTGCACTTAATGACCAGGCGCGTTTAAGATCACTTTTCTGCCCCAAAGCCAGCTCTGGTAGCGTGATGGAAAGCCGGGACCAGAAATAAAGCGCTGGCAGCACAGCAATCACCGCACCAAGCCAGGCATTTTCCTGCCCCAGAAACACCATCGCGAAGAGCATGGTGCCAAAAAAAACCACCACTGCGATAACCGCCAGCAATATTCCACGCAGCAGATAGCGCAACTCTTCTCGGCCTATACCATGCAACGCATTAGCATCCCACTGCTCTTTCGGCAGCAGGGTAAAACGGTGGCAGGATGTGGCAAACATAACACTCAAAAATATTGAAACGATAATAAAGACGAGTTTATTCAGGTAATCATCCTCGGCCAGAAAAACTGAACTGCTCCAGTCAACCAGAGCCAGAATCAGCATTGCCGGTAAAAACATCCGGATGACAGCACTGCGTTTTAGCCACAAAAGAGCAATGGCTTCGGTGATCAGATCCATTACCGGTAGATCGGCACTGAGTCCTAAAGGGCTTTTCATTTCTGTTTCCTTACGAAAGACAAAAAAAACGGTGGCCGCGCCACCGTTTGATTTTATGCGGTTCAGCCTGCCGGAGGAATATCTCCGTGACGGGCTTTGTGGCGGGCAATAATCCGCTCTGGTCTGAGCAGATAATGCGCCAGAGCCGGCAGCAGAATCAACGCACCCAGCATGTTCCAGAGGAACATAAAGGTCAGCAGAATACCCATATCGGCCTGGAATTTAATGGGCGACAAAATCCAGGTAGCAACACCAATGGCCAGAGTTACACCGGTGAAACTTACCGCTTTACCAGTAGATTTCAGTGTTTCCAGGAAAGATTCCTGCAGAGACTTACCGGCAATAATCATGACTTCCAGACGACTGTAGATATAAATACCGTAATCAACACCGATCCCCACACCCAGTGCAATAACCGGAAGTGTTGCGACCTTAACGCCAATGCCCAGGTAGGTCATCAGAGCCTGACTCAATACCGATGTCAGCGCCAGCGGAATCAGAATACAGGCCACCGCCGTGAACGAGCGGAAGGTCATGAAACACAGCACAAATACAACCACATAAACGAAGATCAGCATTGTATCCTGCGCATCGGCAATCACCTGATTGGTTGCCGCCTCGATACCAGCGTTACCGGAGGCCAGCTGGAAACGTACAGGTACAGAATCGATTTCGTTAGCCGCAATCGCCTGCTCAATTTCGGCCATGCTGTAGCCAAAATATTTCGGATCAACAGAATCGTCATATTGCTTTTTGAATTCCTCAACCGCTGCCACTGCCGTTTCCAGAGTCTCAGCTTTGTGATCGTTGAGATAAATAATAACCGGAGCCATTGAACAGTCGGGGTTCAGCAAGCTGCTTGGTGCACGCTGAATAGAAGTATTCAGAATAGTCTGGTTACGTGACAACGCTGACCAGTTAAGGTTGCCCTCGTTCATAGCTTTGGTCACCAGCTTGGAAACGGTAACCAGCGAGGTTGTCGACTGCACACCCGGTACATTTTCCATGTACCACATAAAGCGATCTACGGCGTCCATCACCTTATAGCTGTTGCATTGTTCCTTAGCCGTTTCCACCATCACCACCAACACATCGGAACTGGTGGAGTAATTGGATACCATAAAGTCATTATCAAGGTTGTAGCGCGAATCAGCACGCAACTCCGGCGCACCTTTATCAAGATCACCGATCTTCAGTCCCTGACTCATCTGATAACCAAACACCGCCATAATAATGGCAACCACTATCGGGAACGGAGCCACTTTCGGATTGGCAAAATACGATAATGCTTTCCACAATTTGGGTTCTGACTTTTCAGTTTTCTTGGCGTGGCGAATACCGGCCTCACTGATGCCGATAAAAGACATCACAATCGGCAACAGCACCAGATTGGTGATAATGATCATGGCCACACCGATACTCGCTGCAATCGCCAGTTCCTGAATCACGCCGATATCAATAAACAGCAGCGTCAGGAAGCCCATCGCATCACTCAGCAGCGCCAGCATACCCGGCACATACAAACCGCGGAATGCCTGACGAGCCGCCTGCAGTTTGTCAGCACCTTTACCGGATTCAATGGCAATACCATTAATAATCTGTACCGCGTGGCTGATACCAATGGCAAATACCAGGAAAGGCACCAGCACCGAGTAAAGATCCACGGTGTATCCCAGCAACGCCAGTGCACCCAGCTGCCAGACCACCGCAATCAGCGATGCAACGATGGGTACAAAGGTACCTTTCAGGCAACGGGAATAGAGGTACAGCAGAATCGCTGTCATGAACATCGCCGCGAAAAAGAAATACGCGATGGATTTTGCACCATCAAGCAGATCCCCCAGTTTCTTCGGCGTACCAGTGATGTAAACACGGTATTTATCATTGCCATATTTGGCGCGGATTTTACTTTCCAGATCCTGAGAAAACTGCTGATAACTGAGTTTTTCCCCGGTTTCCGGATCTTTTTCCACCAGTGGAACATCAATAATGGATGAACGGAAATCGTTGGAAACCAGACGTCCTACCTGGCCCGATTTCAGTACGTTCTGACGTACCTGCTCAAGACTTTCCGGACCACCGTCATAGGTGCTGGGAATCACCGGGCCACCCTGAAAACCCTCTTCGGTTACTTCCGTCCAGCGGGTATTCGGTGTCCACAAAGACTGCATACCGGAACGATCCACCCCTTTAACGAAGAATACGTCATCGTTAATTTTGCTCAGGGTTTCCATATAGTCTTTGGTGAAAATATCGCCTTCGAGAGCTTCGATGGAAATTTTCACATTGGCCACACCGCTTTTCATATCATCTTTATGCACCAGATAATTCTGGATATAGGTATGATTCAGCGGAATGTATTTCTCAATGCTGGAGTCCAGTTTGATCTTGGTCAGACCATAGGCAAATAGCAGGGTCAATAACCCCAGAACGACCATCACCAGCATGCGGTTATTAAAAAGAATGCGCTCTAAAGCCGGCTCTGTCTCTTTTGACAGGATGTAGTGTTCCGGCTCTGTTGAAAAATGGTGCTTTTGTTCAGCCATGATTAAAAATCTCCCGCCGCCATACTGATGGTCTGATCAATCAACTCGCCGGCAGCATTAAGGCGCTTAACCCCCGCCTCGCCAACAATAATAAAGTTACCGTCCGATGCTTCAGCAACCGCCGCAAAGGCTTTACGCCCTTCCAGAACAGAAGCCCGTGGTTTTTGCATCTGAGCATCAAAGATAATGACCGAACCACCATTTCCGACCAGCAGGGTGTGCTTGCGGCCAATGGTACCGGACAGCAAAGTCTGCTCACTGCCGGTGGCCTTTTCATCCCAACTGATACCACCATCCACAGAACTGAACACGTGACCTCGCAGGCCGAACATGAGTTGCTGATCGCCATTGGCAATCAGGCCGAACAATGAACCTTCATAGGGAGAGTCCATACTGTGCCAGCTCTGACCCAGATCATCAGAACGCAGAATCATACCCATTTCGCCCACCATCATCAGAGAGCGGGGACCCACCATGGCAATGGAATTCAGGTGCAGGCGGTCAGGATTAGGCAAGCGGGAGGAGACATCTTCCCATGTGCTGCCGCCATCCTGGGTGTAGAAAAACATGCCGTAAGCGCCGACCGCGTAACCGCGCTTGGCATCATAGAACCATACGTCAAGGAAAGGTTTGGTTGAGCCGGTCGACTGGTCGTACTGGGCATCCTGCAAACTGTAGGTAATGGTTTCCAGCGCCATTTCGGCTTCTTCAATAGCAACATCGTCACCCGCGGCTTCTGCCGCCTCAAGACGGTCACTGGCAAGCTGTTTGTATTTGGTCGCAGCCAGAACAATGGCATCATTGGCCTGATAGCCGTCGAATTGTTTTACCCATGTTTTGCCGGCATCGGATGAGTACAGGATGACGCCATCATGCCCCACAGCCCAGCCATAATCACCGGATGGAAAATAAACCGCCGTCAGCGTCACCGAAACAGGAGTACGTGCCTGCATCCAGGTTAAACCATCATCGTCAGAGTAGACAATGTGACCATGTGACCCTACAGCAATAAGACGACGATCGGCCCGCACGACATCCAGCAGCAACGTATGATGAGCACGCTGAGTCTGTAATGCTGGGGTGTTAAGAGGGTCCTGCCACGCAGCATGAGCTGAAACAGCGCTTAAAAGTACGCCCAGAATCAGCCATGTCAGGGTAAAGCCTTTCGCAAGCGCTCTTCCCATAGCACGGGCGGAAGACTGAACCAAATCAGAATACATAAGGAGCTCCGTTTTTATAGTAATGTCGGAAGGCGGCTAGTCTAGCCGACGGATTTATCATTGACTAACGTCCAGTTGTTACAGAATGTAAGGAGAATGACGCCAGTTTCAGTTCCTTAAATACCAGAACGGATGAGTAAAACTCATCCGTTTGTTGGTACGGTCAGCGCTTACCGCGGCGGCGCAATTCTGCCGGGGTAAAATAGCGGTCACCCGGTGGTTCATTACTGAAGTCGGTTGTCCCCTGCTCCTCATTATCCAGCCCTTGTACGTGATAGCGTTTGGCCTTCAGATCATGGAAGACGTCCATCGTGGTCCAGGTAACCGGAACTTCATAGTAGTCTTTCATGTACGCCATATTCACACGCCAGAGATCACCGGCTGAATCGTATTGATCGGCAACAGCAATCCCCCAGGTATCCTCGTCCAGATAGAATACGCGCTTGTGATACACATGGCGCATCCCTTCTTTCAGGGTTGCTTCAACAATCCACACCCGGTGTTTTTCATAGCGGGTGAAGTCCGGATTAAGATGACCAGGCTGGATAATATCTTTATAGCTGACGTTATTTGAGCTCAGTCTGTAGCTGTTATAAGGAATGAAGATTTCCTTTTTACCCAGCAGCTTCCAGTTATAACGATCCGGTGCACCGTTGTACATGTCGGTATCATCGGCATAGCGCAGACCGTCGGCCGCTGCAATTGGCGTATCATAAGCCAGGTTTGGTGCGCGGCGGACGCGACGCTGTCCCGCGTTGTAACCCCATGCCTGACGGGCTTCATCAACCTGGTTCAGTGTTTCATGGACCAGTACCGCCCCACCCGCCAGACGTGCCGGAGCTTTGGTAAACGACAGGTAATAGAACAGGATATTGTTCAGGTCTTCGATACTTTTATCACGGCGATAAAAGTTAAATTCCACTTCCTGCTGCACCGTTACCAGGGAGAAATCACCATCAACATGCACGGCAATCTCAGACGCCCGGCGGGTTAAATAGATACCACGCCAGCGGGTCACATGGTTCCAGATGGCTTCCAGACCCGTTTTGGCTATTGGAAAAGGAATACCACCGTAAGCGTACATCAGACCGTTGCCGTCTTTGTTCAATTCGGCACGGATAGCATTTTTGTAAGTATTTTCATACACCCAATCAGGTGCTGAAGCTGTACGGCGGGTCTGATAGACCGGCATTTTAAAAGTATCAGGGTAGGTCTTGAACAATGCCTGCTGACCCGGAGTCAGATACTGCTCATACTGCTTTAAATTAGCTGCAGTAATCACAAACAACGGTTTATCTTTGGCAAATGGATCAATATGGTGCTGGCCAGGCTTGTTATAGCCTACCGGTGGCAGATTCAGGCACCACGCCAGGGTGGAATATCACTGCCATTACCGGCACGCTCAGCTCCCAGCGGGGTCAGTTCCCCTTTCAGGCGATCCGCTTCTTTAACGGATACTGCCGCCATTACCGATGGCATTACAAAAGCCAACGCCAATGCACCAGCCGCTATCCACTTATTTTTTTTCATTATGCGACCTCAACTACACCGCAGAGTGCGGCAATCTTCCCCGAAGCAAGAATAAAGAAACTTGCAGCGATGCTCAAATCAAACTCTTGCTGACAACCTCATACACATCTTTGGATAAAGCGCCATGCTGCATAATGCGTTGCAACTCGGCTTTCATCAACTCCGATAACTCCGGCACCAGACGACGCCATTTGGTCAGCGGCGTCAGCAGACGCGCTGCAATTTGTGGATTGCTGTCATTCAGACGCAAAACCGCGTCGGCCAACAAGCGATAACCGGCGCCGTCTTCACGGTGAAAATGACACAACGCCTGATTGGCAAAAGCGCCCAACACTGAGCGCACTTTATTCGGATTACGCCAGTCGAACGCTGTATGTGTCAGAAGCTGTTGGATAAATTCCACCTTACCCAACTCGGCTGAACCCGCCTGTACCGACAACCATTGATTGACCACCAGCGAGTCCTTTGCCCACTGCTGATAAAAATCGGCCAGTAATTGCTCAGCCTGAGCGGCATCACCGCTGTTCACCACGGCCACCAGAGCGGCCATTTGATCGGTCATATTATCGGCATTGCGGTACTGAGTCAGTGCCTGAGTCAGTCCATCGGTACGGCCTTTGACCCAATAGGCAAGCGCCAGATTTTTCAGACTGCGGGCTGACATTTGTGCAGGCTCCGGTGCATAAGGAGCAGCCGACTGCAGACGCTGATAACAGGCGGCAAATTCTTCGCTCAGCGATTCCGCCATTGCCTGCTGAACCTGTTTCCGCGCCGCATGAATCGCCAGCGGATCAACCTGCGCAGAGAATTCGGCCACGTAAGCTTCCGATGGTAATGTCAGCAAACAACTGACCATCGCCGGGTCCAGGGATTCATCGGCCAGCAGGCGGGCAAATACTTCACGCACCTCTGGCCGTAATTCAAAACTTCCGCTCCGGGCAGTATTAATCCAGTTCAGCAGCAGACGCTGACCGGCATCCCAGCGGTTAAAACCATCGCTGTCATGCTGTAATAAAAACAGTAAGTCGTCGTCGGATTGTTCAAATTCCACTTTGACCGGTGCCGAAAAATCACGGAACAGTGATAAGCGTGGTTCTTCTGTAACACCACTGAACACAAAGGTTTGCTCGGCTTCGGTCAGATGCAGCACCTGACTGCTTTCGGTCCAGGCCGTCGACGGTTCAACCTGAATTGCCAAATCGTTGCCATCGGCACCAATCAGGCCCAGCTGTACCGGTATCCACTGCGGCAGTTTATGACGTTGTCCCGGAGTATCCGGGCAGCGCTGACTCAGGGTCAGGTGCAATTGCCGGGCGTCAGCATCATACTCGCTGCTGACCGTCACAACCGGTGTACCCGCCTGTTTATACCAGCGTTTGAACAGGGTCAGATCAACATGATTAGCGTCTTCCATCGCCTGCACAAAATCATAAATGGTGACGGCCTGACCATCGTGGCGGTCAAAATACAGATCGGAGCCTTTGCGGAAACCTTCTTTACCGAGAATTTTGTGCAGCATACCGACCACTTCTGCCCCTTTTTCATAAATGGTAACGGTGTAGAAGTTGGAAATTTCGATAAAAGAATCCGGCTGTACCGGGTGCGCCATCGGCCCGCCATCTTCGGCAAACTGTACGGTACGCATAATATTTGCGTCTTCAATCCGTTTGACCGTGGCCGAATTCATGTCCGCTGAGAAACAGGCATCACGGAAAACCGTAAAACCTTCTTTTAAACTCAGCTGGAACCAGTCACGGCAGGTGACGCGGTTACCTGACCAGTTATGAAAATATTCATGTGCAACAATCGCTTCAATACGCTGATAAGCTGCATCGGTGGCCGTCGCCGGATTAGCAAGAACACAGGATGAATTAAAAATATTCAGACCTTTATTTTCCATCGCGCCCATATTGAAATCATCGACGGCGACAATCATAAAAATATCCAGATCGTATTCGCGGCCATACACTTCTTCGTCCCAGCGCATGGAGCGTTTTAACGCATCAAGGGCATAATCGGTTTTATCGATATTCTGCGGCTCGACAAAAATTTTCAGTGCCACATCACGCCCGCTCATGGTGGTAAAGCGGTCTTCCTTCACTCGTAAATCGCCAGCCACCAGTGCAAAGAGATACGCGGGTTTTTTGTGCGGATCGTGCCAGGTAACGTTACGCAAGCCATTTTCAACGCTGTCGGCAACCAGATTACCGTTCGATAACAACACCGGAAATTGCGCCGCATCGGCAATAATGTGTGTGGTAAAAACCGACATCACGTCCGGACGGTCGAGATAATAGGTAATACGGCGGAAACCTTCTGCTTCACACTGAGTGCAGTACATACCACCGGAACGGTACAGTCCTTCAAGGGCGGTATTTTTCGCCGGATAAATCCGGGTTTTGATTTCCAGCCGTGAGCGCTGCTGAACGCCTTTTACGGTCAGACTTTCTTCCCCCAGCTCATACTGTTCCGCCGTGAGCGCCTGACCATCCAATACGAGACCGATCAACTCCAGATCCTGCCCTGCGAGCAGTAATTCGGCGCCATCCTTTGCCTGATCGTTGCGCACCAGATCGAGCTGCGCGGTCACCAGTGTGTATTCATCTGCTAATTCAAACGTCAGCTCAGTACGCTCAATCCAGTAATCCGGTTGTTGATAGTCTTTCAGATAAATGGCTTTGGGCTGTGCATCACGCATAGACTTAATCCTTTAATGCAAATGAAATATGGTATGAGCTGAATTTACGTAAATTAATCACACCGCCATCCAGTATTAAATACTGCCCCTTAAGGCCCAGCAGACGACCACTGACCTGAGGATTTTTATCAAAATTGTAACTGCTTATCTTGCCCGGATACCGGGTCACCGGATAGTCAAACTGCCAGATATCCGCATCGTTCAGCAACCGGATACTGCCGACACCTTCACGCTGTTCAATCGCGGCCAGCGGCTCGGCAAACGCCTTCAGCAGGCGATCACGTTCCAGCGCCAGATTCAGCGCTGTTGCCGGCCCCTTCAGCAGGGTGCGCCAATTGGTTTTATCGGCCACCTGTGAGCGCAGCAAATCTTCAACCAGGCCTGATAAGCGACGGTTTTATCCCCGTGCAATCGGCAATGCCTGCGTCGCTCCCTGATCCAGCCAGCGAACCGGCATTTGTGTCGCACGGGTGATGCCAACTTTAAGGCCGGAGGAGTTGGCCAGATACACGATATGGTCACTGAAACATACCTGCTCAGCCCATGAAGGCTCACGGCAGGTGCCTGCCGCAAAATGGCATTTTTCCGGACTCATCATGCACGAATCACATTGTGCAAGCGTGGTAAAACAAGGATAACAATAGCCCTGACTGAAACTGGTTTTGGTGCGCCTTCCGCAATGACTGCAGTGAATAGCACCGCTGTAGGTCATTTCAATGTGACGACCAATCAGCGGATTTAAATCCACCCGCTGATCCCCCAGCACCAGCTGATACTGCACTTCACCGTTATTACCCGGCTGCAACGCCATTTTACTGAGCAGGCCACTGGCCACAATCTGCGTCATAAATTACTGCAGGGTCAGCGGCTGAACATCATCATGATCATGATCATCGTTACCGGACGACTTACAGGCATCTTCCATATAACCGACACGCTGCTCCGCTGGCAGGTCATGAATCTGTTCATAGTGAATAATGGCTTCCATGCACAATTCACGCTGCTGAACTTCCAGCTTGCGGCCATCGGGCCAGCGCCCCAGCTCTACGGCTGTGCGCAGATTCTGATAAATATCGGGAGTCAGGGATTTAATAAGTTGTTCCAGTGTCATGTCAGCCTCATCGAGGATCTGCCAAGAGCATGGCAGCCTCTTTTTTATCAATCACTATCACGGACAGCTCTTTTGGCAGGCCATAAAACAGCCAGAATAAAACCACAGATCAGTCCACCTAAATGCGCTCCATGCGCCGTACCGGATAATCCCGGTATAACCGTATCGGCGCTGATGGTCAGTAACAGCCAGCCTACCATCAGCGGTAATAACATGCGGGGAAGGCGGTAATCGATATTACGCCGGCGCTGACGGAAACCCACCCAGCCGAGCAATCCCAGCGTCACACCGGAAATGCCACCAAACGCAGGCCCGGCATACCACCACTGCACCATATTGCCGATCAGACCACAGGCCAACAGCAACACCAGCAATGGCACAATACCTTCCTGCTGCTCGATCCGCCGGGCCAGAATCCACCACCACAATGAATTAAACAGCAGGTGAAGTACCGAAAAATGCAGCAAGGTAGGCCGCCATAAATCCCAGAATCCCAATTGCCAGTAAGTGGCCGGACTCAAGCGCTGTTCAGGCCAGCGTTCAGCACCGCTATTCAGCCAGTACTGCCAATCCGGCGAAAAATGCATCCAGGTAAAAACGACAGGCAATAACAGTAGAATAAAGGCCGTCAGAGGTGTTGCCATCAGTTGCAACAGTCCCTGCCAGAGTTTAGGTTCAACCGCCTCCGCCGGCAGTGGAGTGATCTGCCCGGCGCGCCATTCGTCCAGCCATTGTTTTACCTGCGGCGCATAACGACCATCGGCCAGATATAAGCACTGCTGGCCATCCGCCTGAGCAATGACTCTGTGCGCAATTCGCTCCGCCCATAACCGCTGAGTCAGGGGGGATAAATCAACACCGGCCGGTGCTACCAGAACTAATAACGGTTCCATCAGCGTTCGCTTTTCTCCACCCGTACCCAGGTAAATTTACCCGGTTGCAGACTGCGCTCGGTATCCATGCGGTAAGCGGCAAGACGTCCGTATTTAACTGCACTGTAATCAAGACAGGCGATATTGGGCACAATGGGCGCAGGTAAACCCTGCATCCAGTAGTGGCCAATAAACAGCGGTTTTTCCTGCGGGCCGTAAAACAGCAACTGCTCGCGCTCCTCGCCGCTTAATAACGCGTGTTCAATATCATCCGGCAGCGGATCGGGCTGAAAAACCACATCGCTGTAGCGTTCAGGATCACCTTCCCAGAATTTGGTGCGGAAAAACTGCCGCACCATACCGTCTTTGGCGGTCATTGAACGTCCATCAGGTAATTTAAGCGATGTACCGCGCAGCATACGGTCGAGAAATTTATATATAAATGAGCTGGTATTGACCGATTCGGCCAGCATGTTTTTGTGCAGTTTATTATCGCCATAACGCTGCAGATATTCGTCAATCATGGCCTGATCCCAGCAGGCATGAACCACCCGGAAATGTTCATATTCAAGGAACAGCGGCAGGTCGATAAACCAGTCGAGAAATTCATTAAACTCGTGCGGATAATTAGCAAACTGTTCGAGTGTCTGCTCGACGATAAAGCTGTTGCGTTTGGTGTGCGGGCGCAGAAAAGGCTGACGCATGCCCGGCGGCGCTTCGGTGCAGTAAGTCACCACATTGTATTCGTGATTACCCATCACAATGTCGGCATGGCCGGCATCCACCATGTCACGCACCACATGGCAGGCGAGACGGATATGCGGTCCGCGATCAACAATATCACCGAGAAAAACCACCTTGCGCTTCGGGTGCTGGTACACGCCACCACGCTTGCTGTAGCCCATTTGCTCCAGCAATTCGATCAGCGTTTCGCCACAGCCATGAATGTCACCGATTAAATCGTAACCCTGGTGCATGCTTAATCCCCCAGGTTGCTACTCCAGCCCAGTTTAGTCCGGCAAATTTCATAGAAATTGTGGCCTTTGGGGTGAATCAGCTTCAGTTTATGGGCTTTCTTACGGATGGTAATGCTGTCGCCGGGTGCACAGGGAATATGCGTCTGACCGTCACAGCTGATGGTCGGGTAAATGCCCAGATCGGAATCGATAACGATTTTAATCTCGCTTTTACCATCGACCACAATCGGCCGGCTGGACAGTGTGTGCGGAAACATTGGCACCAGCACCAGCGCATCCAGTTTCGGATGCATAATCGGGCCACCACCGGAGAGTGAATACGCGGTTGAGCCGGTCGGAGTTGACACGATCAGGCCATCAGAACGCTGGTTATAGACGTACTGGCCTTCAATCCACAGATCAAACGCGATCATACGTGCTGATTTACCAGGGTGCAGTACCACATCATTGAGGGCAGCGGCGGTGGCTATCGGGTTGCCATCGCGCTTCACCTCGGCATCGAGCAGAAAGCGCATTTCGCTGACGTATTCGCCATTGAGCACATCCTGCACCGCATCACACATGGTTTCGTCCGGGCTGATATCCGTCAGGAAACCCAGACGGCCACGGTTAATTCCCAATACCGGCGTATTGAAACGCGCCAGCGCACGGGCAGCCCCCAGCAGGCTGCCATCTCCGCCAACCACAATCACCAGATCACAGATTTCACCCAGCAGGTTAACGTTGCTGACCTGCATACCATGGCCCGGCATCACTTCGGCAATACGGTCATCAAGAATAACGTGATAGCCTTCATCGATCAGGTAACGGGACAGACGCTTGACCGTCTCGATCACTTTATTGCTGTTCAGTCGGCCGATCATGCCGATATTACGAAATTCTTCCATTACTGCGACCTGGCAACTTGAGTGGGCGATGCGCTGAACTGCAGCCTGCAGCTCCACGAATAATGGCCCGTTTTATACCACAGAGGAGTTCAAAACGCTTGTTTGCCGCAGATGACCCCTACTTCGCCCTGCCCGGCCAGCACCAGCGTGATCTGATCTGGAGCCTGTTCGGCCCGCCACTGCTTGACTGCGACTGGAGCCCGGCACAACAACCCTGGCTGCCGCACGACTGGCAACGGTTGGCGACAGAGGTCAGCCGCCATGCTCCGGCGTTCAGCAGTCCGCGTCTGGGCTTAATATTTGAGCAGTTATGGCAGGAATATCTGCAACTCAGCGACATCCGCTTTCAGGCCAATGTGCAGATTATTGATCAGGGCAAGACCCTCGGTGAACTCGATCTGCTGCTGGATAAGGGCGGGCAGCAATGGCATCTGGAGCTGGCGCTGAAGTTCTACCTTGGCTACGGCAATGAACAGGGTCAGCACTGGATAGGCCCCAACCGGGCTGACCTGCTGGTGCATAAAATCCGCCATACCCGTGACCATCAGCTGTTACTGCGGCGACATCCCTACACTCAGCAGCAACTGTCAGCACTGGACTGGCAGCCGCAGGCCAGCCTGTCAGTGATGCGCGGCTGCCTGTTTTACCCGGCAAATCCGCTCTATCAGGCCAGCCTGCCAGCGGAAGTGTCCGCCCAGCACTGGCGCGGGCACTGGTGTCACAGCCATGAGGCGGCGACTCATCTGCCTGAAGGTCACTGGTATGTACTGGCCAAACCGCAGTGGCTGAGCCCGGCGCTGGTGGCTTTCAGTATTCACCGCGAGGAATTGCTGCAGTATCTGCGCACACATTTCCGTCACCTGACCTATCCCTGCTGTGTGATACAGACGGAGGAGGGTCCGTACGGCTGGGCCGAACAGCAGCGCTGGCTGATTATGCCGGATGACTGGCCACAGAATGGCACCCATAAAAATCTGCCGGTGAAACTGGGCTGAAGCAGGAAAAGCGAGAATGATCAGAGAGAATAACCGCGCCGCCCCTGAAGTCCGCCACTGTGCACCAGTAAAATGCGCGCGGTCCGGGATTCTGTTGCCTGAGACTCTGCGCTCAGGGCCTGCTCAAATGCCAGCATCATCTTGGCGGTATATACCGGGTCCAGCGGCAAATGCTGGCGGTCATAACGCTGAATCAGTGCCAGCAACTCGGCCGATACGCGCCCGAAGCCACCAAGATGAGCATTATCCAGCAGACGCCAGCGCACACCGGCTGGCATCACCTGCTGCCATAGCCGCAAACGCTCGCCCTGATCCGCGACAGCATTCACGCCGATCAGCTCGCAGTCGATGCTGAGCGCCTGCAGCCCCTGCGCAACCCCCACAGCGGTGGTCCCGGTGCCAACCGCCAGCCAGATCTGATCATAGTCATTGCACAACGTTGCCAGCCGGCGGCATTCCTGCTCACCGGCCTCCCCGGCACCGCCTTCCGGAATCACAAAGGCATCATAGTGCTGAGCCAGCTCCTGCTGCCATTGCCGATCATAACGGCGGGCGTACGTTTTCTTGTCGGCGAAAATCAGCTCAGCGCCCCAGGCCTGACAATCCTGCAACGTCGCGGTCAGAGGCAGGTGCGCATAGCCGCGCACCACCGCAATCACCGGAATATCCAGCGCCTGTCCCAGAGCTGCGAGGGCATGCAGATGATTGGAGTACGGGCCGCCAAAGCTCAGCAGCGCCCGCTTTGAAGATGCCCTGAAATACGGCAGAAAACCCGCCAGCTTGAACGCTTTATTGCCAGAAATATGCGGATGTAAGCGATCAAGCCGAAGCATATCCACATTGGCTTTTGCCATGACGACAGAGACCGGTTCAATCAGCCCCGTCAGCTCCGGCCAGTCAGCCGCTGAGCCGTCAGCTACCGGCAAGATGCAGCTGACGGTGCAGTTTGCAGTAGGCATTGAGGTCATGATCAAACTCACGCGGATGTTCTATACGGGGAATTTCCGCCTTACATTGCTGGCAGTGAGGATCGTCATAATGATCCAGCCAGCGACGGTAAACCTCTTCACTGACAAAGCATTTCTGCGCAGCATAAGCCAAGGGGTTGTCAGCATAGCGCAGCATATTGGCTGGGGTAATGGTCAGGTGGCCCACCCCCGGATGGAAGGCAACCAACACCGCTTCCAACCCTTCCAGCCGACCGATAAAGCGCCCGGCACTCTGCTCTTCAGCCGTGTTGAGGTAATGACGCAACGTCGCTGCTTCCTCTTGCAGACGCAGCACTTCTTCACTCCCGGCAAGGGACGCCTGCCGGGGATTATGATCATTCATAACCTGACGCAACCGTTCGGCTTCCTGACGCTCCTGTTCCAGCGCCTGGGTCAGGTTTTGAATCTCGGCGTCATGTGCGGCCATCTCATTACGGTGCACCCGGCGTAACTCTTCAAGCTCGGCTTCGCCGGAAGCACCGGCCTGACGTCCCAGCTTCTCATTTAAACTTTTCTGCCGCTCAATTTCCTGCTGCAGTTGCTGCAACTGGCGACGGTAGGCTTCCATTTCATTGCGCAGGGTGCGCTTCAGATCTTCCACTTCCGGATCATCATGCTTTCTGGCCAGAAGACTACCGGCACCGGCTCCGACATTGACCCGCTCGACCGCAGAAACAGACTCCTGCGGCCACAAATCCCGTTCCGTTAACGTCGCCTGAGTGCGCAGGGTATTGCCGCGCAATGCTTTGCGGATGGCCATAAAATCCGAGGTAACAGGCTCCCACAAAGAATCCGTGTGCCAGCTGATGGAACACTGGCTGCGGCAGGCGAGACGAATACGGCCAGCGCCCATATTCGGGCCACGCCCCGCACTGTCGGCCAGACGGCGCAATGGCATATACCAGCGCGCATCAATCACAGAATTCCTGACCGGCGCTTCAAACAGCACCACCGCCTCGGCAGAACGATGATTGCCGATCTGCAGGTAGGCCGCCTGAACCTTATGATCAACAGCATGCTGGAGAGGGATCTGCTGACGCACCAGGCGCTCGAAATCGGCCAGCCAATAAGCCTCTACAACGTCGTGCTCATGCAGGATTAAAACGGCTTCCTGAATACTCATGGGGGTCTCTGTTCGTATGATCTCAGTGGCTGTTATCGGCGGTCAGGGGATAACCGCAAAGTACGATGGCGAGACACACTAATGAAAAGTCATGAATCCTGACAGGTCGGTTTCCGCCACCCCAAACGAAGTGCTCATTATGTGATAAACATCACATGTGGATTTTTCCTATTAATATCAACATCTTGAAAGATATCCGGAACTCAGCCATCTGACATTTTGCGACCTTCAGACAGACCCATCAGGACAACAACATCAGAACTTACGCTTCTCAGACACGACCGGATTGGTGGGAATACCAAAAGGATCCTGCTCGTCTTTGCTCTCCTTCGATAACGCCTGCGCAAGGTTTCCCTCCTTTTTCTCCCCCCCACTATATAAAGACGCAGTACGCTCCGTCAGATCGCGGATGCGCTGGTTCTTTTCCGGATATTGCATATCAAACTCAATCAGAAGCTTTTTCGCGGCTTTATAATAATTGGTGGCGGTAATGACATCCCCCCGTTCAGCCGCGAGATCTCCCTGAGCGGTATAGGTATCAACTTCCCTTTCCAATAATGTAAGACGCAGATAACGCCGGTATTCCATCATCGCCGTTTCAGAGATCAGACGTTTGCGCACCATGACATTCAGCGCTTTCAGAATCCGGCCAAACTGACGCCGGGCAAAACGAATTTCACGATCACTCTTCAAAACCCGCCGGTTCCCCTTACCCTCCTCAATTTTGCGGCGGTAGTGTTCAGCATCGAACAACGCTTCAACCGAACCATCAGCACTGTCTTTCTTCGGCAATGCCTCATAATAAACAACGTACAACTGCGCAATCCGCTCCAGTATCGCCAGCTGCACCTCTTTGAAATTATCGACAAGAATCAAAAACTCTAGCGCTTCGAGCAGGTCATCCGCCCCCTGCTTAATGGTCCGGGCCTGCAAACGCTGGGCCTGCTGCGCCTGCTGTCTGCGTCCTGCCATCACCAGACCAAACAAAATCAGTGCAACCGGCAGAGCAATGGCGACTATCAAACCAATCGCAGACATAAAAAAAGATTCCTCCGTATTCTGTGCTATTCCTGAATAATGCCCCTGCTTAAAAGGCTTGTGATGGCTTCGCTATCGCCACTTCCCGGTGACAAGTTTAGCAACATTTCACCGCTCTGCCCGTGAACGTCAGAGGACTCCGGCGGCGATAGAAGCTTGACCACCCCCCGGGGTGTACCTATAAAGTGTCGCCTTCTGTGCGCCTGGCTATATCAACAAGAAAGGGTTAATCAAAGGAATATGGGCAAATCGCTGGTTATCGTGGAGTCGCCTGCAAAGGCTAAAACCATCAACAAATACCTGGGCAAGGACTTTATTGTTAAGTCCAGTGTGGGCCACGTACGCGACCTGCCAACCTCTGGCTCAGGACAGCCCAGTGATCCTAAAGAACGGGCAAAACAGGCTGCACTTACCCGTAAAATGTCGCCGGAAGACAAGGCCGGATACAAAAAACAAAAAGCACGCGAACAACTCATTGGCCGCATGGGGGTTAACCCTGAAAAGCATTGGGAAGCCAATTACCAGATACTTCCCGGTAAAGAAAAAGTGGTTGAAGAGCTTCAGCGTCTGGCAAAAGATGCCGATGAAATTTATCTCGCAACGGACTTGGATCGCGAAGGAGAAGCCATCGCCTGGCACCTTCGTGAGATTATTGGCGATAACAAAAAACAATACCGTCGCGTGGTTTTTAACGAAATTACCAAGAAAGCCATTCAGAGCGCATTCGAGCACCCCTCTGAACTGAATATGAATCGCGTCAATGCCCAGCAGGCGCGGCGTTTTCTTGATCGCGTGGTTGGCTTTATGGTGTCACCACTGCTGTGGAGCAAAGTCGCCCGCGGCTTATCCGCAGGTCGTGTGCAATCGGTTGCGGTACGCTTAATTGTTGAACGCGAGCGTGAAATCCGCGCCTTTATTCCAGAGGAATACTGGGAAACCTTCGCAGACCTGAGCACCCCGGGCGGAGAAGCATTACGCGCCCAGGTCATGCGTCAGAATGGCAACGAATTCCGCCCGGTGAACGAGCACGACACCCTGTCAGCCGTTGGCGCTCTGCGCGGCCACCGCTATGACGTTCTGAAGCGCGAAGACAAACCCACCAGCTCGAAACCGGCTGCGCCATTCATAACCTCGACATTGCAGCAGGCGGCCAGTACGCGCCTGGGTTTCAGCGTTAAGAAAACCATGACCCTGGCACAACGCCTGTACGAAGCCGGTTACATTACCTACATGCGTACCGACTCGACAAATCTGAGTCAGGAAGCGGTCAGCAATGTACGCGACTACATCAGCGATACACTGGGTGAACAGTACCTGCCGGATGAACCGCGCAGCTACAGCAGCAAAGAAGGCGCTCAGGAAGCACACGAAGCGATCCGCCCTTCTGACGTTCGCCTGCGGGCCACCGACCTCAGCGCCATGGAACCCGATGCACAACGATTGTACGATCTGATCTGGCGTCGTTTTGTCGCCTGCCAGATCAACGATGCACAATTCACCAGCACCAGCATCACCATCAAAGCCGGCGAGTTTGAGCTTAAAACCCGTGGTCGCGTTATGCGCTTTGATGGCCACCTGAAAGTGCTGGCCGCGATGGGCAAAGGTGAAGATGACGTGTTGCTGCCGGATGTGAACGAAGGCGATACCCTGCAATTGGTTAAACTGGAGCCAAAGCAACATTTCACCAAACCCGCTCCGCGCTTCTCCGAAGCCGCACTGGTTAAAGAACTGGAAAAACGCGGTATAGGCCGTCCATCGACCTATGCCTCCATTATTTCCACGATTCAGGAACGGGGTTACGTCAGCCTGAAAGGCCGGCGTTTTTACGCCGAAAAAATGGGCGATATTGTCACCAGCCGTCTGGTTGAAAACTTCGACGACCTGATGGATTTCGGTTTCACCGCCAGCATGGAAGAGAAGCTTGATCATATTGCTGAAGGCGATATCAACTGGACCGATGTTCTGGATGAGTTTTATCAGGGATTCCAGCAAAAACTCGAAGTGGCCGAAGGCGAGCACGGCATGCGCCCGAATGATCCGGTCGATACCGACATTCCATGCCCGACCTGTGGCCGTCATATGCAGATCCGCACCGGCTCAACCGGGGTTTTCCTCGGATGCTCAGGATACAGCCTGCCACCGAAAGAACGCTGTACACAAACACTCAATCTGGTGCCAGGCGATGAAGCCATTTCTGCCGATGAAGATGAAGAAGCAGAAAGCCGCCGCCTGATGGACAAGCGCCGCTGCACAATCTGTGACAGTGCCATGGAAAGCTATTTGCTGGATGAAACCCGCAAGGTGCACATCTGCGGAAACAATCCGGACTGCAGTGGATTTGCGGTAGAAACAGGCCAGTTCAAGATTAAAGGCTACGATGGTCCAACCCTTGAATGCGACAAATGCGGCAGTGAAATGCAGCTGAAATCCGGTCGTTTCGGCAAGTACTTCGGTTGCACCAACAGCGAGTGTAAAAACACCCGTAAACTGCTCAAGAGCGGTGAAGCAGCCCCTCCGAAAATGGAGGCAATTGCAATGCCGGAACTGAAATGCCAGAAAGTGGACGACACCTACGTTCTGCGTGATGGTGCGACCGGTTTATTCCTCGCCGCCAGCCAATTTCCGAAAAAGCGTGAAACCCGTGCGCCACTGGTCGAAGAATTACTGCCTCATCAGGCCGAACTGCCGCATAAATACCATTTTCTGCTTGATGCCCCACGTCAGGATCCGGACGGCAACCCTGCCATCATCCGTTACAGCCGCAAAACAAAAGAGCAGTATGTCATGAGTGAAACTGACGGCAAGGCGACCAACTGGTCAGCCTATTACGTCGATAATAGATGGGTTGAGAACGACAAGAAAAAAGCTCCGGCAAAGAAATCCGATAAAGCCTGAGTCACGACAAAGTCTGGGAAGAGTATCGGCTATTTTGATACTTTTCCCGGATTTTTCCGCAAAATATTCGTTGTTATGTTCAACGCTCCCATCTCAAGGAGAGAACACTATGCAATGGATTAAACACATCATCTTTTCTGCCTGCCTGGCTCTGGGCGCCCTCAGCGTACAGGCCACTGATGCCCCCGTACCGACCAACAGCGAAATCAAAGCCGTTAATATCAACACCGCCACCGCCGAACAGCTCAGCCAGCTTGATGGTATTGGCAAGGCGAAAGCCGAAGCTATTATCCTGTACCGTCAGCAACATGGTCAGTTCAAATCGGTGGACGATATTACTCAGGTAAAGGGAATTGGAAAGGCCATCCTCGATAAAAACCGTTCCATGCTGGCACTGGAATAACACGCAAAAAAAATCAGTTAACGATAACGTTTAAAAAAAAAGAGCCGTATTGCGGCCACTGCTGTCCCACAGTTTGGAGTGACATCGTGTCACTCCAAACTGCAGCATTAGTCGACGACTGTTTTTCAATCTGAAACGCCTTTCCGGGGCAAGCCCCTGGCCCCCTGCAAGGAGAGGTATCTCCTTCCGATCCTCTCTTTTCGGCGCGTCCGG
>JAJOJJ010000006.1 GCA_021208685.1 Saccharospirillaceae bacterium | reverse complement strand
GCTCCTGCGGTTAGCGCTGCTGCTGCGCCTAAGCGTCGTGGTCGTCCGGCTAAGGCTAAGCCTGAAGTTGCTGCTGACGCTGCGCCTAAGCGTCGTGGCCGTCCACCTAAAGCAGCCGTCTGATTGCTGCTCTGAAAATCCGGCAATGCGGCAGGCTGTTGATGTAAGCTGCTGAGCCAAAGGTGGGTCTTAATAGAAATCCGGTGTCAGATTCCTGATACCGGATTTTTTTTTGCATTTCCGGCAGGTTTGGCGGTGTGAATATTGGGTTTTCTTCGCCAGCTTTCGTCACCGTAAGGAATGTTCCAGAGTATTTATTGGCTCAACACGGAACCGGCCAGAAGCAGAATTCAGGTGGTGTTACCCGCAGAAGTGCGGTGATTCTGTTGGCTGTCATTTTTGTTCTGCACCGACAATGGCTTCGCGCTGACAGGCGGGATGGCAGAATGATGCCCTGTGGTATACTGCCGCGCTGGTTCGCTGCGGAAAGCTTTATGTCCTGTTTATTGATTGTTGATGCCTCATCATCCCTGTGCTCGGTTGCTCTCAGTCGCGCTTCGGAATCCTGGTCATTATGTGAAGACCAGCCGCGTCGTCATGCTCAGCGCTTATTACCAATGGTGGATGAGTTGTTAATGCAGGCCGGTGTGAAAAAAGCCGAGCTTCAGGGGATCGCTTACGGACGCGGTCCCGGTTCGTTTACCGGTATCCGTATTGCCGCTTCGGTATTGCAGGGAATTGCGTTTGCATTGGAGCTTCCTGTCTGTGGCATTTCATCATTGCAGAGTGTGGCGCTTAAAACACTGCAGAATACGGCAGCTGATCATGTGATGGCCATTATGGATGCTCACATGGGGGAGGTTTTTTGGGGGCATTTTCAGCGCGATGGTGAACTGTGTCGTCTTGTTGGCGAAGAACACGTTGGCAGTCCTGAGCAGTGTTTGCAGGCGTTGGACAATTTTGACGGCATGGTTGCCGGTGATGGCCTCACATTACCGGCATTCTCTGGCTTTATGCAGGATTGGGCGGCCATTCAGCCGCAGGCCGATATTATGTTGTTGTTGGCACAGGCTGCCTGGCGACGCGGTGAATTCGGTGCGGTTGCTCAGCACCCGCCGGTTTATTTACGGGATTCTGTTGCCTGGAAAAAACTCGATGAGCAACCGAGCCTGCTGCGCCGGGATTAATACATTCAAGGAATTACGTTATGGATCTGATTGAGATCATTGTACTGGCGGTCGTACAGGGATTAACCGAGTTTTTGCCCATTTCCAGTTCTGCGCACCTGATCCTGCCGTCGCAGATTCTTGGTTGGCAGGATCAGGGGCTGGCCTTTGATGTCGCCGTGCACGTGGGCACACTGGCAGCGGTTATGTTGTATTTCCGGATGGATATTCAGCGTCTTATTTCTGCCTGGTTCAAAAGCGGCTGGAGTGCTAACCCCAGTGCGGATGCAAAACTCGCCTGGTATGTCGGGCTGGCAACCATTCCTGCCGGTCTGGCCGGGGTATTATTGGGCGACTGGATTGAAACCAATCTGCGTTCCGTTGAAGTCATTGCCTGGGCAACCATCGGTTTTGGTATTTTATTGGGCATTGCCGATCAGCGCCGTGGACAGGGCATCAGTCTGATAAACATGACGTTGATGATGGCGGTAATTATTGGTGTTGCCCAGGCGCTGGCATTAATTCCCGGCACTTCCCGTTCTGGTATTACCATGACGGCGGCGTTATTACTCGGCTTACACCGGGTTGATGCGGCGCGTTTTTCTTTTCTGTTATCGATTCCGTTAATTCTGGCAGCCGGTGGATTAAAAGCGGTTGAACTGGGTCAGTCTTTATTGCCGGTAGACTGGACATCACTGGCTATTGGTGCGGTGTTGTCGGCGCTCAGCGCCTGGGTATGTATTTATTACTTCCTGGCTTTTATTAACCGGATTGGCATGCTGCCGTTCGTGCTGTACCGCCTGGCGCTGGGTGGCGTTCTGTTGCTGTTTTTTGTCTGAGAACGGATAGATTGTGACTCAATTAATCAATCTGGTGCGTGAATCTGACAGCGAAGTCCGGGAACTGTGCGCGCGTTATGGTCTGACTCTGGCGCCTGAATCATTATTGCGGCAGGACGGTTTTCACCTGTGCTTTGATTATGATGGTCTTAGTCTGCGTCAGGGGAATCATCAGCGCACGGCAGTGCGGGTTGATTTTTCAGCGGGTAAGGCGGCGCACCGGCGTAAATTTGGCGGCGGTCTCGGACAGGATATTGCTAAGGCGGTAGGACTGAGCGGGGCATATAAACCCTCGGTCCTGGATGCAACGGCAGGTTTGGGGCGGGACAGTTTTGTATTGGCCACTCTGGGTTGTACGGTGCGTGCTCATGAACGTCAGCCGGTCGTCGCGGCCTTACTGGCTGATGGACTGGCCCGGGGGGCGAATGATCCGGAGATTGCCGATATTATCGCCCGTATCGAATTACGCTTTGGCAGCAGCCACGATTTATTAGCCGCCGAATCTGATCCGCGCTTACAACCGGATGTGGTGTATCTCGATCCGATGTTTGATCACGACCCGAAAGCGACAGCGCAGGTTAAAAAAGATATGCAGGCGTTCCGCGATGTTGTAGGGCAGGACACCGATGCCGATGATCTGCTTGAGCGCGCCCTTGCCTGTGCCCGTTGCCGGGTAGTGGTGAAGCGTGGACGTAAAGCCGAGCCTCTGGCAGGTAAAAAACCAACCTTTGCCTTAACCGGTAAATCCAACCGCTTTGATGTGTATGTTAAAGCCAAAGTGGCTCCCTGGAATCCGGAAGATACTGACGCTGAATAAGCGCTTTGCTACAGATTACCGATATAAAAAAACCGGCAGATGCCGGTTTTTTTATGCGCTGAGCAGGTTTAAACGCTGCGCAGAATGCTCTGACGCAGGGCGCCGTCCAGCACGTCCTCCAGAGCTCGGGTGAGGGTGTCCAGTTCATTGCTGAAAGTCAGTTTGTCATCGCTGTTTTTGGCCAGCAGTTTTTCACTGACCAGTTGCTGAATCAGGGTACGGAATAACGATTTGTCGAAAAACTCCGGTGCATTAATGCCGTACAGCAGGCTGATGCGCTGAGCCAGTAACGTGCACTGCTCTTCCAGTTCTTTGGCGCTGAGTTCGCCGGAGCTTTTCCGGCTGAGCACACTCAGCGTGAGGAAGTAGCGTTCCAGCGTTTGCATTACGTTAGCCGCCAAACCTTCCAGCAGTGCATATTCATTGCTGCTGGCCGGCGTAGAGTGATAGCCTTTTTCGTTCAGATACAGATAACCACAATCCACCAAAGCATCCAGCCAATGCTGCACTTCGTTGCTTAATTCGCTGCTGTTCCAGTGCAGGAATAATTCCGCCTGCAGGTAAGGGTAAAGGCTGGCGACCATGGTCTGAACCTGATCAGCGCTGTAGCGCTGATTATTCACAAACAAACAGGCCAGCAAGGACGGCAGGGCAATTAAATGCAGCACGTTATTGCGGTAATAGGTCAGCGTTACCGCCTGACGGTCGCTGGTTTGGATCAGATCACCCAGCGGGTGTCTGGAGCGCGATACCGCATCGAGTTTTTCGGCGTAGGCCAGCCATTCACGGCCATTGCCTTCGGGTAATGCGGTCAGTTTGCTGTACGGGTTCTGTGCCAGCAGATTGCGGTAGGATTCCATCTGCATCACCAGCTGTTGTTCATCCATGGCCTGACGCGGTGCCGACAGAATGCTCAGGGCAATCAGGTTGATCGGGTTGACGGAGGCCGCGCTGTTGATACCGGTGACCACTTCTTTTGCCAGCTGATCAACGACCTTAGGTGCCCATTCCGGGCGGTAATCACAAGTGCTGTAATCTTCCGCACGCCAGTCCGGGCGCTGTTCATTAAGAAATTCGGTGAAATAAATCGGCTCACCGAACGTCACATTTACTTTTCCGAATGAGCGTTTAAACGAACGCAGTGTCCCCACAACGCCGAGCAGGCTTTCTTTTTTCTTCTGCTGGCCACGCAGCTCACCCAGATAGCTGTTGGCTTCGAAGACTTTTTCATAGCCGGTGTACACCGGTACAAAGATGATGGGTTTACGTGAATCGCGCAGATAGCTGCGCAGGGTCATGGCCAGCATGCCGGCTTTTGGGCTCAGCGTACGGCCGGTGCGTGAACGTCCGCCTTCTACAAAGTATTCAGTGGCGTAACCACCGGAGAATACTGAGTGCAGGTATTCGTCAAATACGGCGGCGTAGAGTTTATTATCGCGGAAGGTCCGGCGCATGAAAAAAGCACCGCCACGGCGCAGAATCGGTCCGACAATCGGCATGTTAAGGTTAATGCCAGCCGCAATTTGCGGCAGTTGTAATCCATGATGATAGAGCACATAAGACAGCAGCAGGTAATCAATATGGCTGCGGTGGCAGGGCACATAAATGATTTCGTTGTCTTTGCTGATCTCTTTCAGGTTTTCGATATTATGCAGAGAAATACCGTCGTAAATTTTATTCCACACCCAGGTCAGTAATACATCGAGAAAGCGCACGTTGGTGTAGGAAATGTTTGAAGCAATTTCGTCGGCGTATTTCAGTGCCTTTTGCTGTGCCTTCGCTTTGCTGATGCCCTGAGTCGCCACTTCTTCTTCAATGGCTTTCAGTACCTGCGGTTTGTGCGGAATCTGATGCACCAGTGTGCGGCGGTGGGATAAATCCGGTCCTAATACCGAAGCGGAAACCTGACGGTTGTGCACGCGCAGCACGCGCGCGACTTTGCGCGCCAGCATTTCCGGCGATTTACCCGGTTCATGCAGTTCACGCAGAGACATCGGACGGCTGAAGTGCACAAAGGTGTTGCGGCCATTCAGCAGAATCGCCATCAGGGTAAATAAGCGGCCACCGAGAGTACCACTGTTTTGCAGCCATATACGCAGGAAAGAACCTTCTTTTTCCGGTGCCCGCCCCCAGAACACGCGCACGGGCACAATCTGGATATCACGTTCATCCTGTTCCGCCAGCCATTCGGCCTGACGCACCAGTTGTTTGGCCACAATCGGCGTGCCCTGCTTGCGGAACGGGGTACCTGCCCGGCGATAAATATTAAAAAAGGGTTTTCCCGGCAGGCGGCGTTCAATGCGGTCCTGATGCGGACTTCCCCAGCCCAGTTTATTGACTTCGGCATCAATCACCAGTTGTTCCGCGTGGGACGGGTAAAGCATGGCATAGATAATGGGCTTGTCCGGATCAAGCTTGAAATCTTTAATATCCGGCCCGATGATCTGGGTTTTGATAACGCCATACAGCCATTTTTGTTGCCAGCGAAACAGGGTGCTGCGGATTTTTTTAATAATGTTCATAGTTACTCTCTGGTGTGTCTGCGGGTCGTGACGCCCCCGCGCTGTAAATACCTGCGGAGTTTACCCTGCAAGCTTGCCGGTTTAAACGGTCCGATCATTCCGCTACGGGCGGAATCGGCTGTCGTTTATGCAGCGAATGGGCTTTGTAATGCCGCCGCCGGGGTAAATACAGGTCCTTTACCGACATCTGAGGTGGCATCCGGCGGATAGCAGGAAACTATTTTTTATCTTAATGGTCTGGTTTTAACCTTTTTACGGTTGTATCGCGCCGGATATCCGCTCATCCGGTTGCGGCAGATAGGGAGTCAAAATGATCGAAGTACAACATCTGACCAAACGTTTCGGCCGTTTTACGGCGGTAAACGATCTTTCGTTTGAGGTGCGTCCCGGCGAAGTGCTGGGGTTTCTCGGGCCGAATGGTGCCGGTAAATCAACCACCATGAAAATGCTCACAGGATTTTTGCCGGTGACTTCCGGCAGTGTGCACATTGGTGGTTATGATATTGCGCAGCATCCGGTCGCGGTTAAACGTCAGATTGGTTATTTGCCTGAGGGGGCGCCCAGTTACGGCGATATGACCGTACTTGCCTTTTTACGCTTTATTGGCGAAATCCGCGGGTATCGTGGTGCCGAATTGCGACAGCGTCTGGCGCGGGTGGTCGAGCAGGTTGGCCTGCAGGACGTTCTTAAACAGGCGGTACAAACCTTATCTAAAGGCTATAAACGCCGTGTTGGTCTTGCGCAAACGCTGTTGCACGATCCCGCCATTATGATTCTGGATGAGCCAACCGACGGTCTTGATCCGAACCAGAAACAGCAGGTTCGGCAGCTGATCACGGATCTTGCTGAAGATAAAATAGTGATTATTTCCACCCATATTCTCGAAGAAGTCTCCGCAGTGTGCTCGCGGGCGATGATTATTGCGGCGGGTAAAAAAGTTGCCGATGGCACTCCGGCTGAACTGGAGGCCCGCTCGCGTTACCATCAGGCCATTTCCGTGCGTTTTCAGCAGCCGGTTAATGCTGCCGCGGCATTTTCTGCGTTGCCCGATATTCACGAGGTGGATGAGCTGGAGCAGGGGCAAAGTTACCTGTTATTCCCGCAGCCGGGCGCACGTCCGTATCACGCGGTGAATGCCCTGATCGAACAGCAGGGTTGGGAAGTCGACACGCTGCATATTGAGCGTGGTCGTCTGGATGATGTTTTCCGTCAGTTGACCGGAGTCTGATGCTGCCATGAACACGTTATTGACCATTTGTAAGCGCGAATTTTCAGCGTATTTTGCCACACCGGTTGCCTATGTTTTTATTTTCATCTTTCTGGTGATGTCCGGCGTTTTTACCTTTTATCTGGGTAACTTTTATGAACGTGGACAAGCCGATTTAGTGCCGTTTTTTAATTTCCATCCCTGGCTCTATTTGTTCTTTATGCCCGCCGTGGCCATGGGCTTATGGTCGCAGGAGCGCCAGCTGGGCACCATTGAACTGCTGATGACCTTGCCGGTAACGCTGTGGCAGGCGGTACTGGGTAAATTTCTCGCCGCGTGGTTTTTTGCGGGTCTGGCGTTACTGCTAACAGTACCGCTGTGGATGACTGTCAATTACCTTGGCACGCCGGATAACGGCGTTATTCTGGCCAGTTATCTGGGCAGCTGGCTGATGGCGGGTGCGTTTATTGCGGTGGGGTCCTGTATGTCGGCTTTCAGCCGTAATCAGATTGTTGCCTTTATTCTGACCGTGGTGGTGTGCTTTGTGCTGATGCTGAGCGGCTTTCCGCTGGTGCTGGATTTTTTCCGTGGCTGGGCCTCCGAAGGCTTGCTGGATCTGATCGCCAGTCTGAGTTTTCTCACGCATTTTGAAGCCTTGTCCCGTGGTGTGGTCGATATCCGCGATCTGCTGTATTTCGTGCTGGTGATCGTGGTGTGGCTGCTGGCCACAACGCAGGTTTTAACCGTTAAAAAATCCGTATAACAGGGCAGGAGACCGATATGAAATTCAAACTGTTTTCACTCCTGGCGCTGTTGCTGGGGTTTATTGGCGGGGCATTTTTACTGAACCAGCTGGGCAGTGGTGCGCGTCTCGATTTAACCGAACAGAAACTCTATACGCTGTCAGAGGGAACGCGGAATATTCTGGCGCAGCTGAACCAGCCGGTTGAGCTGGAGCTGTATTTTTCGCAAAAGGCGAGTACTGATCTGGTAAAAGTCCGTGCTTATGAACAGCGCGTGCGGGAACTGCTGGACGAATATGTCATGCTGGCGGGCGGTAAACTGAGCCTCAGGGTCATCGATCCGGCGCCGTTTTCCGAAGAAGAAGATCAGGCCACCGCCTATGGTTTGCAGGCGGTGCCGATATCCGTCAGTGGCGATCAGCTGTATTTTGGTCTGGTGGCCAAAACTCAGTTGCCTGTGATGACCACAGAACAGAACAGCGACGATCCGTCTGCAACCGGGCAGGCAGAGAGCAAAGAGCACGTCGCGCAGTTGCCGTTTCTGCAGCCTGACCGCGAAGCCTTTCTGGAATATGAAATTACTCAGCTGATATATCAGGTGCAGCAGGCCAAACCCGTGGTCATTGGCTTGCTCAGTGGGCTGGATGTGCGGGGTGGTTTTAATCCGCAGACCGGACGCCCGGCGCCGGCCTGGATGGCGGTTGATCAGCTCGACGGTCCTTATGACATCCGCTCAATGACCGCCGGACTGGATCATATTGACGAGGATGTCGATCTGCTGCTGTTGATTCAGCCACCGGAGCTGACCGATGACGCACTGTACGCCATTGATCAGTTTGCGTTAAAGGGCGGGCGCGTACTGGCCTTCCTTGATCCGGTTGCTGAAACCGCACCCAATGGTGGCCTGATGGGAATGGGCGACAGCGGCTCGGCCAGCAGTCTTAATAAGCTCCTGCAACGCTGGGGCGTAGGCTGGAATCCGGATCAGGTGGTGCTGGATGCTGCCAACGCCCTGGTGGTGAATCAGGGGCCGGGGCGTCCGCCGCTGCGCCACTTTGGTTTGCTCGCATTGCATCCGCAAAGCCTGAACGCCGATGATGTCGTCACCGCTCAGCTGGAAGCCATTAACCTCAGCAGTGCCGGGCATTTTACGGCACTCGATCATGCGACCAGCAGCATTGAACCCTGGCTGTACAGCAGCACGGACGCCATGCTGACGGACGCCAACCGCTTACGCATGGGCGGGGATTTACTGGCGTTGCAGCGTGACTTCGTACCTGCCGGTGAAGAGTTCAATCTGGCCGTGCGCGTGCAGGGCAAAGCGGATTCCGCTTTCCCGGACGGTGTTGATGGTAAAAAGGCCGACACTCATCTGGCCTCAACCGATCGTTTGGCCGTCACTCTGGTGGCGGATACCGATGTGTTGTCTGACCGTTTGTGGGTGCAGGTGCAGAATTTCTTTGGACAGCGCATCGCCTCGCCATGGGCAGATAACGGAGCGTTATTGGTCAATCTGGCGGATCATCTGGGGGGCAGTGCCGATCTGATCAGCCTGCGTGCCCGCGGCCAGTACAGCCGTCCGTTTGAGCGCGTCAATACGTTGCGTCGTGATGCTGAGCAACAGTTCCTGGCCAGCGAGCAGCGTCTGCAACAGGAGCTGGACGACACCGAGCAACAACTCAGCGCCCTGCAGGAACAACGTGACGGTGATAACGGCGTGCTGACACTCTCGGCAGAGCAGCAGGCAGCCATCGCGGCGTTCCAGCAGAAGAAAATCGAAATCCGCAAAGAGCTGCGCAACGTCCAGCATGCACTGGATAAAGATATTGAAGCGCTGGGCATGCGCCTGAAGGTACTCAATATCGTTGTGCTGCCGTTGCTGTTTACCCTGTTGTTGTGGGGGTTGGTCGCCTGGCATCGTCGCAGGCAGATTCTCTGATTGAGATAACAGAAAAGCCGGGGTTATCCCGGCTTTTTCTTGAGCAGGATCGGGAAGTAAATGCCTGTAATGCTCGTCAGGCATCGCCTCCATGCCTGATCAGGCGTTGCGTCTGCGCTCTGGTGATCTCAATGGTACTGATGCTCAAAGTCTGACGCCCCCGATGGTATATCCACCGTCTACCGTGATCTCTTGTCCGGTGACAAAGGCTGCATCATCCGACAGCAGCCAAGCGACCGTGCCGGCCACATCCTCCGGTGATCCGTTACGCCTCAGGGGGGTGTGTGCGGCAAGCCGGGCCGCCAGATCGGGGTCGAGCACATCGTCGGCCATCGGCGTCAGAATGATGCCGGGATTGATAGCGTTGACTCTGATGGCGCGGGGCCCTTGCTCGACGGCCAGAGTCCGCATCAGCGCGAGCAACGCGCCCTTTGTGGCAGCATAGGCACCGGCACCGGGCATCACGGCATTCGCAGTCCACGAAGCGTTGATGAGGATGGACCCGCCGTCCAGCACTGGCAGGCAGTGCTTGATGGTAAGGAACGTGCCGCGAAGATTGGTCGCAATCAGTGGGTTGAAGTCGGAGGCTTCCGTGACCGCGAGCGGTTTGAACGTGCCGAGAACGCCTGCATTGGCAAAGAGACCATCTAGGCGACCGAAGTGATCGAGCGTCTTGCGGACAGCGGTGGATACTTCGTCTTCCAGCGAAATATCACCGCTGAAAACCCGTGCCTGACCACCGGTGGCCGTGATCTCGGACGCCAGCAGATCAAGCGGCTCAGATCGGCGCCCAAGCAGAGCGAGTTGTGCGCCTTCGTTGGCGAGGCGCAGCGCGGCTGCACGCCCCATTCCCGTTCCCGCACCCGTAATAATGACTGTTTTACCCCTGAACCGTTTCTGTTCCATAGGACTCTCCGTGAGTGTTTGATGTCGAGGCAGATGTTAATTGATCGATTCGGGTGGGATAATGTGCGAATTAATTGAATGATATGAAAGGATTGCTATCGAATGGACTTGTTCCGCTCTATGAAAGCCTTCGTGACCGCCGTGCAGGCCGGTTCGATGAGCGCTGCAGCCGAGCAACTCGGCCTGTCCCCGGCGATGGTTGGTCAACACGTTGCTGCGCTGGAGGAGCGGCTTGGCACCCGGCTCCTGAACCGCACCACGCGCCGCCAAAGCCTGACCGACTTCGGAGCAAGTTATTTTGAGCAGTGCCGCGATATTCTGGAGCGGATTGCCATTGCCGATCGTCAGGCGGAAACCCAGCAAACCATGCCCAGAGGCAAGCTGCGCGTCACTGCGCCGACAACCTTCGGCGCGGAAACGCTGGTTCCGGCGCTGAAGCGTTACCGGGAGACTGCCCCCGAAGTCATGCTGGATTTAGTGCTGACCGACCGCAACGTCGATCTTGTGGAAGAAGGCTTTGATATCGCTTTCCGCATTGGCACACCGCCTGACAGCCGGCTCATTGCCCGAAGTCTGATGCCCTACAGGATGATGATCTGCGCCGCCCCTGATTACCTGGAGCGCAAGGGTGAACCGAAGCACCCCGAAGACCTTTTGGCACATGAAGCCGTTTATTTCACTCCGGCAGCCAGATCGCCATGGCGGTTATCGAAAGACGGGGAGACCGTTGAGGTTGCGCCCCTTCGCCATCTGACCGTGAACAGCGGGCAGGCTCTGCGCATGGCTGCGCGTGCGGGCTTAGGGGTCATCATGCAGCCGGAAATACTGCTTGCTGCTGACGTTCAGTCCGGCGCGCTCGTCCAGCTTTTGCCAGACTGGCGGCTTGGTGAGCGCCCGGTGTCGCTGCTTTATTACCGCGATCAGCGAATGACGCCACGTCTGCGCAGCTTCATTTCATTTGCTCTGGCTGAGTTTGGAGAGGGTTTCAACGGTGCGGCCCGGAACGGACAGCCTGAAAGCCCTTAAAGCTCCGGTCAGTGTTGCCGTTTCGGGGGCCGCAATCCCGTTGTGACTGCCCGTCTGTTTGAGGTGTCAGTAATGTGGCGGCGGTGGTTCATCACCGACAGCGTCACCGCCTGATGGATTCTGTTGCAGTTGCTCCAGTTTGCGGTGCATCAGTTGCATGGCCTGTTTGGCCAGTAAAAATTCCTGATTCAGGGCCGACATCTGATCATTCAGACCATCGATCGTGTCTTCCAGAAAGGTAATGCGCATTTCCAGTTCATCAATACGTTGCTGGGCTTGTTGCTGTTTATCGGATGCGGAAACGGAAGCCGGTGGCTGTTGGCTCATAGGTGTGTTTATACCCTTTAGCTATCGTGTTGATTTTTTTAATGAATTGGGCTTTCATAGCCCACTTGTCAAAGGCCTGCGGGCCAACGATTTTGTTGCAGCTGTGATATTAACGAGTGATACGAGAGAACGCATGGGTAAATTGATATTACGTAAAATTATTGTGGCGCTGGTGTTTGCCGCAATTGTTCCTTTCATGGTTGCCGGTATGTTTACTTCGCTGGTAACAGGTCTGCAATTCACTGATGGCACGGCTCTGACTGACGATAATCTGATGAACGTTGCCGGTATGACTGAGCTGTTGCTGGCGGTTGCCATTCTGACGCTGGTCACCAGTCTGTTGTCTGCGCAATTGGTTCCTTCGCGTCGTCGCCGCTTCCGCTCCAGTGGTACTGTGGTGGAAAGCGATGTGGAAGATGGCCGTGAGCGCGGCGTGGTTAAGTGGTTCAACGTGAAAAAAGGCTTCGGCTTTATTACCTGGGATCAGGGCGAGGATGTGTTCGTGCATTTCCGTTCTATCCGTGGTCAGGGGCACCGTTCGCTGACGGAAGGTCAGCGGGTAAAGTTTACGGTAGTGCGTGGTCAGAAGGGCCCGCAGGCTGAAGATGTTTCAGCGGTTCGCTGAGCTTTCACACGATTGAAACGGGTACAAAAAAAGCGGCCATGGCGCTTTTTTGTACCCGCTGTTTCGTTTGTTCACAGCCGCTGGCTTTGCACCTGACGGATGGACTGGGTGTCGGGCTGATGCAGGCTGGGCTCATCACAGACCAGAGGTTCGGCGAGCCATTGCAGAATCAGGGTAAAGTATTGCCACAGCAGTGTCATAGGGAAACCTCCCGCATTGTCTTATCTGAGTGTAGACAGGGGGCGGGAGGGTGCCAGCAGGAAAGTGATCAGTCTTTCGCCAGCAGGGCTTTCAGCAGGCGCGGATTGCTGACCACCAGATTGGCTGGTGCGCGCAGCAGTGGCTGACCGCTGACTTCTGACAGCAGACATCCGGCTTCAGAGGCGAGCAGACCGGCCGCGTTCAGGGCAAATTCGTCCACATTGCTCAGCAGGGCACCCTGAAAGCGGTCAGCGGCTACGTAGCAGATCGACAGGGCGTTGGAACCGATATTGCGCAGATCAAAGCTCTTCGACATCAGGCGCTGCAGGCGCTGGAGCTGGTCGAAGGCGGCTTCGTTGTTGCCCATTGGCTGGGTGTAACCAACGATGGCATCGCTCAGGCTGTTGACGTTGCCGCTGCGGATGCGGCGGTTATTCAGCTGGGCGCCACGGCCACGGGAGGCGGTGAATTCATCACCGTTGATCGGGTTGAGCACAACAGAATGCTCGGCTTTGCCGTTCAGCATGCAGCAGACGATGATGGCAAAAGACGGGATGCCTACGCGGAAGTTGGAGATGTCGTCGATAACGCATACCTGCCATACCGGCTGGTTTTTCTGTTCGCCATTCTGACCGGTTTCACGGCCGTAGAAATTATGTTCAGGCAGGGCTTTTTTCAGCTCAAAAATGATGCCTTTTTCCAGACCGATGGTGCAGTCTGCCACAAACTTAGCTTTTTCCTGATCCGTGCTTTTGTACGAATCGAAGCGGTCCAGGCGACGGACCAGATCTTGACCAGCATTACGCGCGGCGCGCAACGCCAAGTTCACCATGGGTTGCATAGGGATCGCTATCTCTTAAAGTTAAAGAACATTTTTGGGGCGCGGGATTATATCAGCACCCGACTGGTTAGCGAAGCCCGTTTTGCGTTACACTGCGTGCCCTTTATTGTGTGCCGGCCAGTTTCTGCCTCAGTGTTTTTTACAGGATGCGCAACGGGCTATCACCATCCTCTGGTAACCGCGCTGTCGTGGCGCAGACAAGGCGTTATGCTCGATAAAATCCGTATCGTAATGGTCAATACCACCCACTCCGGGAATATCGGAGCCGCGGCGCGGGCCATGAAAAACATGGGACTGAGCCGGTTGGTGTTGGTTGACCCGATTGCCAGTATCGATGATGACGCAATCCAGCGTTCATCGCGGGCTGAAGACATTCTGCACAATGCCGTTGTCGTACCGACACTGGAAGACGCCATCGCTGATTGTGGTCTGGTGATTGGTACCAGCGCCCGCAGTCGTCATATCCCCTGGCCTCTGATGTCGCCGCGTCAGTCGGCAGCAAAGGCGGCAGAGATGATTCCTGCCGGTAATGAGGTTGCGCTGGTGTTTGGCCGTGAATCCCGTGGTCTGACCAATGAAGAGCTGCACCTGTGTACCGCGCACGTGCATATTCCTACCGATGAAAACTTTTCTTCACTCAACGTGGCTCAGGCAATACAGGTGCTGTGCTATGAAATGCGTTTGGCGCTGGTGACGGATGATTTCCGCACCGAAACGGAGCAGGAAAATGAGGCCGGTGTCTGGGGGGTGCCCTGGGACTATCCGCTGGCAACCCAGGGCGAACTGGATGGACTGTTCCGTCATATGGAAACCGTGCTCATTGATATCGGCTTCCTTGACCCCAATACTCCGAAGCACCTGATGTCCCGGATGCGCCGTCTGTATCAGCGCGCGGCACCGGATAAAACAGAAGTGAATATTTTGCGTGGCATTCTGGCAGCGGTTCAGCGTCAGGGCGCTGATCGTTATAAAACACAAGGGGATTCTGAGTGATCAGACAATTGCGTGAAGACATCGCCAGTGTATTCGAGCGCGATCCGGCGGCCCGTAATACCTTCGAGGTTATTACTACCTATCCGGGGTTGCATGCGCTGCTGCATTACCGGGTGGCCAACTGGCTGTGGCGCAAAGGCTTTAAATGGCTGGCACGTATGCTGTCGACCTTCAGTCGCTGGATGACCGGTATTGAGATTCATCCGGGGGCAACCATTGGCCGCCGTTTCTTTATTGATCACGGAATGGGGGTCGTGATTGGTGAAACCGCTGAAATCGGCGACGACTGCACCCTGTATCACGGTGTGACACTGGGGGGAACGACCTGGAATAAAGGAAAGCGTCATCCCACCCTGAAAAACGGTGTGGTTGTGGGGGCGGGAGCCAAGGTGCTGGGGCCGATCATTGTCGGTGAAAATGCCCGTATTGGTTCCAATGCTGTGGTCACCAAAGAGGTACCGGCCGGAGCGACAGTGGTTGGCATTCCCGGACGCATCGTGCGCAAAGCCAATTCGGCTGAGGATGAGCAGCGCCGCAAGATCGCTGAAAAAATCGGCTTTGATGCGTACGGTATGGCCGATGAAATGCCTGACCCGATTGCCCGTTCCATTCATAACCTGATGGATCACATGCACGCGGTTGACCGTAAAATCGACACCATGTGCAAAGCGCTGCACGATCTTGGCGATCGCACCTGTTCGGAAGCGTTGCCACAGCTGGAGGCGGAGACCTTTGTCAGTCTCAGCGAGTCTGTCAGTGCCGGGTCTGATGCAGAGAGCGCACCGGCAGATATGGGATCGCCAGCGTCGCGCGGCCAGTCTGCTGATCGGTGATTTGCATGAAAACAGACGTCTAAAGTTGACTGAAATAGTCGGATATACGCATAATGCCACCACGATTTATGTGGGGGATAACCAATGCGTTTAACGACCAAGGGCCGCTATGCGGTCACGGCCATGCTGGATCTGGCGATCCATGCGCAGAGTGGGCCGGTCAGTCTGAATGATATTTCCGGTCGTCAGGGTATTTCCCTGTCGTATCTTGAGCAATTGTTTGCCAAATTGCGCCGTGGCGGCCTGGTCGCCAGTGTGCGGGGACCGGGGGGTGGTTACCGTCTGAGTCGTGACAGCAGCGAGATCAATGTGGCTGAAGTGGTGGATGCGGTTAATGAATCCATGGATGCTACGCGCTGTCATCGCCGTGGTGATTGTCAGGATGGTGAAGAGTGTCTGACGCACCATTTATGGCTGGAACTGAGTGATCAGATCCATGCTTTCCTGCACGGTATTACTCTGGCGCAACTGATTCAGCGCAAAGAAATCCGCAGCACGGCTGATCGTCAGGACAGTATTGCGCGAAATCGTATTGATGCGGTTCTCAGTACAGATGACGTTACCGGCTGAGCCATCCGTTACCTGATCTGAGCACTCCTCTTGACCTGAGCGCTGTGGCGCGGACAATGCGCCGCCTCAGGTTTCAGACTTTCCAGCGGTGATCCATGAAATCCCTCTATCTCGATTATGCAGCGACAACACCGGTTGATCCGCGTGTGGCTCAGATAATGGCTTCCTGTCTTACGCTGGAGGGCACCTTCGGCAACCCGGCGTCGCGCTCTCATCGTTATGGCTGGCAGGCCGAACAGGTGGCAGAAAATGCCCGCCGTCAGCTGGCGGATCTGGTGGCGGCTGATCCGCGAGAGATTGTCTGGACTTCAGGGGCAACGGAATCCAATAACCTGGCTCTGAAAGGTGTGGTTGAGGCCTTGCGTGAACAGGATGCCTCCAGACCGCTGCATATCATTACCTCGGCAATCGAACACAAAGCGGTATTGGATGTCTGCGCCTGGTTGCAGGCGCATCAGCAGGTTGATGTGACTTACCTGACCCCGGATGCCGACGGATTGATTCAGCCGCAGCAGGTTGCGGATGCGTTGCGTCACGATACCTGTCTGGTCAGTCTGATGGCGGTGAATAATGAACTGGGCACGCTGACGGACATCGCCGCAATTGGCGCACTGTTAAACGATCATCCGGCGTATCTGCATGTCGATGCTGCACAGGCGCTGGGCAAAGTTGCGGTCAATGTCCGCGATTGGCAGGTTGATCTGTTGTCGGTATCGGCCCACAAATTCTATGGCCCTAAGGGGATTGGAGCACTGTATGTGCGCCGTGAGCCGCAGGTAAAGCTGATGGCGCAGATGCATGGCGGTGGCCATGAGCGCGGTATGCGTTCCGGCACCCTGGCCACTCACCAGTTGGCCGGATTGGGCGAGGCGGCGCGGCTGGTGCAGGAAGAGTTTTCTGCCGATGAAGCCCGCATCCGCGGGTTGCGTGATCAGTTGTGGAGCGGGTTGCAGGCGCTGGGTGGGGTGTACCTGAATGGTCATGTACAGCAGCGCACGGCCAATCATCTCAACGTCAGTTTTGATGGGGTGGATGGCGAGATTCTGCTGGCATCGCTGGCCAAAGTCGCGGTGTCATCCGGCTCAGCCTGTAATTCAGCCACCGTTGCGCCGTCTTATGTGCTGAAAGCCATTGGCCGCAGTGATGCTCTGGCGCATGCGGGACTGCGTTTCAGTCTTGGGCGCTTTACCAGCGCTGAAGAAATCACGTTTGCCCTGACTGAGGTGACACGTGTGGTGCAGATGCTGCGTGGCTGATCGCGGAGGTTGTTTTTCCTGTTGGTGATGGCCAAATAATCCGCCACCGTGCCCGTGTATGCGTACAACTTTAACGAAAAGGTGCGTATAATTCGCGGGTTTTATTTTCCGTAACCCTCATAATTTATCCTTGGGAGCTAAAAATGGCTGTTGAACGCACTCTGTCCATCGTTAAACCAGACGCTGTGGCCAAAAATGTAATCGGCGAAATCGTAACCCGTTTTGAAAAAGCCGGCCTGCAGGTTGTTGCCGCTAAAATGATCAAACTGGACGACGAAAAAGCGGGCGGTTTCTACGCAGAGCACAAAGAGCGTCCTTTCTTCAAAGATCTGGTGTCTTTCATGACTTCTGGTCCTGTTGTTGTTCAGGTTCTGGAAGGCGAAAACGCCATTGCCAAAAACCGCGAACTGATGGGTGCCACCAATCCTAAAGAAGCGGCTGCCGGCACTATCCGCGCTGACTTCGCTGAAAGCATCGATGCCAACGCAGTACACGGTTCTGACTCTGCAGCATCGGCTGAGCGCGAAATCGCTTACTTCTTTGCGCAAGACGAAATCTGCTCACGTTAATGAGCGGAACTCAGAGGGCAGACATGCCCTCTGATCTCAATCCTTCAGGTAGCCAATTGATGTCCGATACACCAGAAAAAATTAATCTGTTGGGCTTATCGCCCGCCAAAATGGAAGCCTTTTTTGCCGATATGGGCGAAAAGAAATTCCGTGCTCAGCAAATGCTGAAATGGATTCATCAATATGGCGAAGCCAACTTCGACAACATGACCAACATGGGTAAGCCACTGCGTGCGCGCATGGCCGAAGTCTGTGAAATCCGCCTGCCAGAAGTGATTTACGAAGATTTTTCCAAAGACGGCACCCGTAAATGGGTGATGCGTATGGATGGCGGCAGCGCCGTCGAAACCGTTTATATCCCGGAGAAAGACCGGGGCACGCTGTGTGTGAGCTCGCAGATTGGCTGTTCACTCGACTGCAGTTTCTGCTCCACCGGTAAACAGGGCTTCAACCGCGACCTCAGCGTGGCGGAAATTATTGGCCAGGTATACGTGGCCGCCATGAGTTTTCATGCACCGGGTGAGCGCCGCGAGCGCCGCATCACCAATGTGGTGATGATGGGCATGGGCGAGCCTTTGCTGAACTTCGACAACGTTGTTGATGCCATGCAGCTGATGATGGATGACAACGCCTATGGCCTGTCCAAGCGTCGTGTCACCCTGAGCACCTCCGGCGTCGTGCCGATGATGGATAAGCTTGGTGATGTGACCGATGTATCCCTAGCGGTATCGCTGCACGCACCGAATGATGAACTGCGTAACCAGCTGGTGCCGATCAACAAAAAGTACCCGATTAAAGAGCTGATTGCGGCCACTAACCGCTATCTGGCGAAACTGCCTGATCGTCGTAAAGCCACCATCGAATACACCATGATGGAAGGCGTGAACGATGAGATGGAGCACGCGGTGCAACTGTCTGAACTGATGAAACAGGTGCCGTGCAAGATCAACCTGATTCCCTTTAACCCGTTCCCAAACTCCGGCTATAAGCGCCCGAGCAATAATCGCGTGTACCGCTTCCGCGATTATCTGGTGAATCAGGGACATATTGTTACCATCCGTTCGACCCGCGGCGATGATATCGACGCTGCTTGTGGTCAGCTGGTGGGCAAGGTTCAGGACCGTACACGCCGCAGCGAGCGTTACATCAATGCGGTGCAGATCGATGAGTCTTCACAGAGCAACCAATAAATGACCGGGATGGGCATGAAAACATCAATCACCACGCGCGCAGCCAGCCTGCTGGTCGTGCTGCTCAGTCTGACACTGGCTTCCTGTGTCACTGTGACCGAAAGCCGCTTTACCAAAAAAGCCTCACCGGAAAAGGCCGTGGAAAACTACACCCAGCTTGGACTGGGGTATCTGCAGAAGGGCCGTCCTGACTGGGCGCGTCAGCGTTTGCAGAAAGCGCTGGCGATTAACCCGGATCATGCCCCGGCCAACGATGCGATGGGTCTGGTATGGCAAACCGAAGGCGAAATGGATCTGGCGGAAGACTATTTCCGGAAAGCGCTGAGTAACGACAACCGCTTCACGCTGGCGCGTCATCATCTGGGTCGGCTGTACTCGCAGATGAAGCGCTACAACGATGCCGACGAGTATCTGAACGCTGCCGCCAACGACCGCTATTATGACAACCGCGCTTCGGCTTATAACGATCTGGCACTGAATTTTTACCGTCAGGGCAAAACCGAACAGGCCATTGACAGCTATGGTCAGACGCTGCGCATTGCGCCTTACAACGTCGATGCGCTGGTGAATATCTCAACGCTGCTGTTCGAAGCACAGCGCTATGATGAATCACTCAAATACTATGACCGGTTTGAACGCCTGGTTCAGCGCGAGCAGACCCGTCAGACCGCCCACAGCCTGTGGCTCGGTATTAAACTGGTTGCTCTGCAGCAGAATACCCAGCGTGCCGTTGCACTGGCGACCGAGCTGAAGCGTAATTTCCCGGAATCGGTTGAATACCGTCTGTATCAGGACTCCCTGTCCGGAGCCAAATAATGAGTATGCATTTCGAAAATCCCATCAAGCGTCGTCAGAGTCGCAAAATCTGGGTTGGTAACGTCGCGGTCGGCGGTGATGCGCCGATTGCCATTCAGACCATGACCAATACCGAAACCACCGATGTGGCGGCCACAGTAGCGCAGATTCAGCGCGCTCAGGATGCCGGTGCGGATATTGTGCGCGTGTCTGTACCCACCATGGAGGCGGCTGAAGCCTTTGGCAAAATCCGCAAAGAAGTGACCATTCCGCTGGTGGCGGATATTCATTTTGACTACAAGATTGCCTTGCGCGTTGCCGATCTGGGGGTTGATTGCCTGCGCATTAACCCCGGTAATATCGGCCGTGAAGACCGCGTGCGCGCGGTGGTGGATGCGGCGCGTCATAACGGCATTCCGATCCGTATTGGTGTGAACGCAGGATCGCTGGAAAAAGACCTGCAAAAGAAATATGGCGAACCAACCCCTGCCGCGCTGGTGGAATCCGCCATGCGTCACATTGATATTCTCGACCGTCTGAACTTTCCGGATTTCAAACTCAGCCTGAAAGCGTCCGACATCTTCATGACGGTGGCGGCTTACAAGCAGATTGCCGGCCAGATTGAGCAGCCCCTGCATCTGGGCATTACCGAAGCCGGTGGTCTGCGCGGCGGTACCGTGAAATCGTCCATTGGCCTTGGCCTGCTGCTGTGGGAAGGCATCGGTGACACCATTCGGGTATCGCTCGCCGCTGATCCGATTGAAGAAGTCAAAGTCGGCTGGGACATGCTCAAATCGCTGAAGCTGCGCTCCCGTGGCATCAACTTTATTGCCTGCCCAAGCTGTTCACGGCAGAACTTCGATGTGATCAAAACCATGAACGAACTGGAAATGCGCGTTGATGATATCCGCACCGATATGAGCGTAGCGGTGATTGGCTGTGTGGTGAATGGCCCCGGCGAATCAAAAGAAACCGATATCGGACTGGCCGGAGGTCAGCCGAATCTGGTGTACATCGACGGCAAACCGGCGGGCAAACTGCAGAACGAAACCCTGGTGGATGATCTTGAGCGCCTCATCCGTGAGCGCGCCGCCCAGCTGGACGAAGAACGTAAAAATCTGATCGTCAGCCAAAGCTGAGCGGTCCCAGAAAAGACGAGACTATGGCGAATAAAATCCAGGCCATTCGTGGCATGAACGACATCCTGCCGGCCCAGAGCCCGGTATGGCAGTATCTCGAAGGCACGGTTAAAGACCTGTTGGCTTCTTACGGTTATGACGAAATCCGCATGCCGATTGTGGAACAGACCGCGCTGTTCAAACGCTCCATCGGCGAAGTCACCGACATCGTCGAAAAGGAAATGTACACCTTTGATGACCGCAACGGCGACAGCCTGACCCTGCGTCCGGAAGGAACCGCCAGCTGCGTGCGTGCCTGTGAAGAGCATGGCCTGCTGTACAACCAGACTCAGCGCCTGTGGTACACCGGCCCGATGTTTCGTCACGAGCGTCCACAGAAAGGCCGTTACCGCCAGTTCTACCAGATTGGCGTGGAAACCTTTGGTATGGCCACTGCCGACATTGACGCTGAAGTGATCCTGATGACTGCGCGGTTGTGGAAACAGCTCGGCTTAACCGATGCGGTGACTCTGCAACTGAACACGTTAGGCTCCAATGAAGCCCGTGCCCGTTACCGTGATGCACTGGTGGAATTCCTCAGTGCGCGCAAAGATCAGCTGGACGAAGACAGTCAGCGTCGCCTGGACAGCAATCCGCTGCGCGTTCTCGACAGCAAAGATCCGGCGACTCAGGCGCTGCTGGCCGATGCGCCGCAACTGCACGATTACCTCGACGATGAAAGCCGCGAACATTTTGCTTCATTGCGCAGCATCCTCGATGCCGCCGGCGTGAAATATGAAATCAACCAGCGTCTGGTGCGCGGTCTCGATTATTACTGTAAAACCGTGTTCGAGTGGGTCACCGACAAGCTCGGCTCACAGGGGACCGTCTGTGCCGGTGGCCGTTACGACGGTCTGGTCGAGCAGCTGGGCGGTAAACCAACCCCGGCGGTCGGCTTTGCCATGGGCGTTGAGCGCCTGATTCTGCTGTTGGAAACACTGGAACTGATCCCGGCGGAAGTGCTCCAAACCCTCGACATTTATATCTGTCCGGTGGGTGAGGGCAGTGCCCAGGCAGCGCTGTTGCTGGCAGACCGTCTGCGCGACGAACACAGCTGGTTACGTATTCAGACCCACTGTGGTGGTGGCAGCTTCAAAAGTCAGATGAAAAAAGCCGACAAGAGCGGAGCGCATCTGGCACTGTTGCTGGGCGAAGATGAAATGGCCAAGGGTATGGTGACGGCAAAAGATCTGCGCGGTGATGGTGGTCAGCAGACGCTGGCGCTGGACGGTCTGGCCGCCTGGCTGGCCAATGAAATTTTTTAATAACCAATAACTTACAACATTCGTTTTTTGGGGAAGTGGACGCATGACTGAATATCGTACGGATGAAGAGCAGGCCGAACTGCTGAAAAAATGGTGGTCAGAAAACGGTAAGAGCCTGCTGGCGACCATCGTTATTGTGGCCGGTGGCTGGTTTGGCTGGAACAGCTATCAGGCTAACCAGCAGGCAACAGCGGAATCAGCCTCCATGCTGTACTCGCAACTGGTCGATAAAGTCGCCCAGCCGGTTGCTCAGCAGGACGAAGCCGCCAAAGCGGAAATGGAAGCGCTGGCCACTCAGCTGAAAAATGACTTCGGCAACACCAGTTATGGTCAGTTTGGTGCTCTGTTTCTGGCGCGTTTTGCTGCGGATGCCGGAGACTTTGATACCGCCGTTACCGAACTGAATGGCGTTATCGCCAGCGCCGAGGAAGGCCCGATCAAATACACCGCTCAGGCCCGTCTGGCCAATATCCTGATTCAGCAGGAAAAAATGGACGAAGCCCTGGCGCTGGTGGCTACCGTGCCCGATGCCGCTTATGCGACGCAGTTTGAAGAAGCCAAAGGCGATGCTCTGTTCCGTAAAGGTGAGCTGAGTGAAGCCCGCGCTGCGTACATCCGCGCTCAGGAAGCTGCCGCCAATCTGGGGCTGAACACTCAGCAACTGCAGCGCAAGATCGATAACCTGGCTGCGAGCGGAGACGCCTGATGCGCTTGAGTTCTGCCTTCGTCCTGTTGAGTGCATTGCTGGCCGTGCAGCTGAGTGGCTGTGCCAGTCAGCCAGCCAATCAGTCAGAACCTGCAGCGGCTGACGCTGCCGACGAGGCAGGGCTGCCCGATTATGCCGATCAAACCGCTATCTCAATCGAGTGGCGCAAGCAGCTTGGTGTCGGCGCCGGAACCGCGTACACCCGTCTGCGCCCGGTGCTGAGCGGTGATACCGTGTTTATGGCCGATACCTCCGGCGAGGTGTATGCCCTGGATCTGGCCGATGGCAGTGAACAGTGGAGCATTGATCTTGAACAGCCGGTTACAGCCGGTGTTGCAGAAGATAACGGCCAGCTGTTTGTTGCGACCCGTGACGGTTTCCTGCATTGCCTGAACAGCACCGATGGCCGTGAAATCTGGCGTGCGCGCATGACCAGTGAGTCCGTTGCACCAGCGGGTATCGACAGCAAACGGGTCTTTATTCATACCGTCGATGGCCGTGTTACTGCGTTCGAACGCGCTGATGGCAAACAGGCCTGGTCTTACGAAACCGCGATGCCGGTACTGACCGTGCGCGGCACCGGCACACCGCTGGTTCTGGATCCGCTGGTGATTACCGGTTTTGCCACGGGCAAACTGGTGGCGCTGGACAAAACCCTGGGTATCCCGCGCTGGGAAGTTCGTCTGGCGTCACCGGATGGCCGCTCTGAGCTGGAGCGTCTGGTGGATGTCGATGGCGCGCCAATCTGGGATAACGGTGTGATCTATGCCGCCAGTTATCACGGTAAGCTGGCCGCGGTTTCGCTGAATGGCGAAACCCGCTGGGAAGAAGATGGCTCAACCTACACCAGTCCTGAGCTGGCGCTGGGTAACCTGTACCTGACGCTGGACAGCGATCACATCCAGTCGTACGACATGGCCAGTGGTGCCAAAGTGTGGACGCAAAAAGCGTTGCAGGGCCGCCGTCTGGGGCAGGTCAGCGCCTTGGGCAGCTGGCTGGCCGTGGCGGACAGTGAAGGCTATCTGCACATAATGAATCAGGTGGATGGCGAACTGGTGGGACGCAAACTGTTGCGCCCTAAACCCCTGCACGTCAACTATCCTAATCAGACTGACGGCACCAACTGGCGTGCACTGCGTGGCCGCGATATGGGCATCCGCAGTCCGTTAGTGGCAACGGATAAAGGTCTGCTGGTGTACACCAATGCCGGTGAACTGCTGTTGCTGAGCGTTCAGGCCGACTGATCCCGGCGCTACCGACATTGTTTTTTTCCGGGCGTCGTATAGCGACGCCTGTTTTATTTTCTGAATGAGGTTTTCTGATCATGGTCCCTGTGATTGCTCTGGTCGGACGTCCCAACGTGGGCAAGTCCACGCTGTTTAACCGTCTGACCAAAAGCCGTGATGCGCTGGTGGCTGAAATTGCCGGCCTGACCCGTGACCGTAAGTACGGTGAGGGCAAGGTAGGTGATGTGCCATTCATCGTGATTGATACCGGTGGTATCAGCGGCCAGGAAGAGGGCATTGACGAGGCCATGGCCGCGCAAAGCTTTCAGGCCATTAAAGAAGCCGATATTGTCTTTTTTATGGTCGATGTCGGTGCCGGTATTACCAATGGTGACCGGATGATTGCCGAATACCTGCGCCGCAGCGGCAAGGATGCTTATCTGGTTGCCAACAAAATCGACGGTAAAAACCCCGATCTGGTTTTGGGTGAGTTCTTTGAGCTTGGCATGGGTGAGCCGTTGCCAATTGCTGCAGCGCATAACCGTGGCATCAGCGCATTGATTGAATACGTACTGGGTGAATTGCCGCAGGACGATGACGATTACTTCCGTGAACTGGCTGGTGAAGACGCACCGGTGCACGAAGCCCTCGACGTTAAAGGCATTAAAATTGCCGTGGTTGGCCGTCCGAATGTGGGTAAATCGACGTTGGTAAACCGCTTCCTTGGTGAAGAGCGCGTTGTCGTATTCGATGAAGCCGGTACCACCCGCGACAGTATTTATATCCCCTACGAGCGTCACGGTCAGGAATACACCCTGATTGATACCGCCGGTGTGCGCCGCCGTAAGAATATTTCCGAGGTGGCGGAAAAATTTTCCATTATTAAAACCCTGCAGGCCATTCAGGATTGCCATGTGTGTATTCTGGTGCTCGATGCCCGTACCGGTATCGTCGAGCAGGACCTGCACATGCTCAGTTTCGTGCTGAACTCTGGCCGCGCGCTGGTGATTGCCATCAACAAATGGGACGGTATGGAAGCCGATGCAAAAGAGCGGGTAAAAGCCGAAATTGATCGCCGTTTTGACTTTTTAACCTTTGCTGAAATGCATTTTATTTCGGCCTTGCACGGTACCGGCGTGGGTAATCTGTACGACTCGGTTGATCAGGCTTATCAGTCATCCATGGCGAAATGGCAGACCAATATGCTGACCCGTATTCTGGAAGACGCGACGGCCAGCCATCAGCCACCGGTGGTGCGTAACCGCCGGCCAAAACTGCGCTATGCCCACCAGGGTGGCTCCAACCCGCCTATTATTGTGGTGCACGGCAATCTGGCAAAAGACTTACCGGAAGACTACAAGCGTTATCTGGCCAACACTTTCCGCCGGGTGCTGGAGATTAAGGGGACGCCGATCCGCATGGAATTCCGTCAGGGGGAAAACCCTTTCGCAGGTAAAGAAAAAGAAATCCGCCACAGCAGCAGACGTCGTGCAGAAGCGGTGGAGCGGACGGATAACAAACGTAAAATCAAGATTGAAAAAGCGCGTAAGCAATTACGCAAAAGCTATAAAAAACCGACCTGATAACGGGCCGGTTTTTACCCATAAAAAAGGAGCTTCGGCTCCTTTTTTGTTTATTGGCTGTATTGCATCCCGCGGTCATTACACCGGTTGTTTCTGCCGGTATTCGGAATTACTGCTCCAGTGTGCCATCGCGTTTGGCGGCAGGTTTCAGCGCATCGTAAGGCAGCAGGAGCGTATCCAGGGTTATATCAACCGGCAGAGCCATCAGGGTGAACAGCGGGCAAACAACAGATATCCAGCAGAACACCATTTCGCCGCTGGCTTCGCCTGTATGGTCGTCCAGGCCAAGCAACAGCAGACTTCCCTGTGTACCCGGATAATAACGTGCGTTGACCGGGCTGGTATCTGAGCGGGCGATCACGGTGCCACATCCCTGCAGCAGGGGCAGGCTGATGACCATCATCAGGATCAGCAGGCTGCTGATCAAGCGCTGGCGGCATTCGGTTACAAGCAAGTCAGGCAAGGAAGTCTCCAGCGGTTTTGTCTGGTGCGGATCATAGAGTGTTCTTTCCGGGACGAACACCGGAGTTGCGTCTGACGGCATGCGGTTGAATAAAAGCCAGATCGTCAGCAGTAAAATATTTCGCTGAGAGATCAGGCGGCCATTGCTAATATCGCCGCCCCTTAATGATGCTTCCCGGTCGCGCCCGTGTGATCTATGCAGCTGATTTCTTTTGATCCTTACCGTACGCTTCACTTTACCCAAACCCAGTATCTGAAACCGGAGCTGATGAATCATCATCTCGATCTGCTGATCGCGGCCGATGGCGTTCTGTTTCCTCAATACTGGCAGATAAACGCGCTGTTGTATGGCCTGAAAAAGCGTATTTTTCCCAGCCCGGCAAGTTACTACATTGGTCATGATAAGGTCGAAATGACGCGCTGCTTTCAGACCATTGCGCCGCAGCATGTGCCCTGGACGCTGATCGAAGCCAACACGCCGGCTAACGCGGCGCGGGTTTGGGATACGATGCCCCTGCCTTTTGTCGCCAAAATACCGAAAAGCAGTATGGGGGATGGTGTCTTTCTGATTGAAAGTCAGGCCGACTGGAACCGCTATCTGGCGCTTTCGCCGGTGATTTATGCCCAGGAGTATCTGCCCATTGACCGTGACCTGCGTATTGTCTGGGTTGGTGATCAGATTGTGGGCGGATACTGGCGGATACAGGCTGAGCGCGGTTTTTATAACAATGTCGCCAAGGGTGGCCAGATTGAAGCCGGGATTCTGCCGCCGGAAGCCTGTGCTCTGGTCGAGAGGCTGGCTCTTGGCCTGGGAATTGATCATGGCGGTTTTGACATTGCCATGGTGGGTCATTACCCCTATGTATTCGAGTTTAACCGTCTGTTCGGCAATCAGGGGCTGAATGGTTTGCAAGCCAGAATTGATGATGCAATTCACGCCTATCTCGGCCGTATCTGGAGTGGCGGCGAACCGGGTTCCCCTGGCCCGAATGAAAGTCCTCACCAGCGTCCGGATCTTGACGGCCCGGATTTTCCGCAGGTTGTCTGAGCGGGCTGAAAGCCGGGGGTAACAGAACCCAACCGCTATAAAATCCGTTACAATGCCTCCTTTTGCTGGTCAGGGCGTCCGTTCATGTCACAGGGCTTTGTACACCTCCGGGTTCACTCCGAATTTTCGCTGTACGACAGCACCATCCGGGTTAAAAAGCTGATTGGTAAAGTCGCGGAGCTGGGTATGCCGGCGGTCGCGCTGACCGATCAGGCGAATATGTACGCTCTGGTCAAATTCTATAAGAGCGCCATGGAAGCGGGCGTGAAACCGGTGCTCGGTGCGGATTTGTGGCTGGAGAATCCGGAAGACATTACTCAGCCGTTCCGGATTACAGCCCTCTGTCTGAACCCCGATGGTTATCTGGGTCTGCGTGAACTGATCTCCCGTGCATACGCCCAAAACCAGCATTACGACAAAGCCATCGTAAAAAAAGAATGGCTGTTTGAGAAAAATGCCGGACTGATCATTTTATCCGGCGGGCGTGATGGGGATGTCGGCCAGCGGGTGATCAAAGGCAAGGTTTCGGATGCCGAAATTCTGGTGCGCGAATATCTTAAGCATTTTCCTGACCGCTTTTATGTTGAATTACAGCGTACCGGCCGTCCTGGCGAAGAAGCGGTTATCCGTGCCGGTATCGCCATGTCGGCGCGTTGCGGCGTGCCTCTGGTTGCCACTAACGACGTGCGCTTTTTAGTCGCCGATGACTTTGAGGCACACGAAACCCGTGTTGCCATTGGTCAGGGCTATGCGCTGGAAGATAAACGCCGGCCACGCGAATATACCGAGCAGCAGTATTTCCGCAGTGCAGAAGAAATGGCGGAACTGTTCAGCGATATTCCTTCTGCCATCGACAATACCGTCGAAATTGCCAAACGCTGTACGGTGGAAGTGTTGCTGGGTAAATACTTTCTGCCGGATTATCCGATTCCGGAAGGCATGAGTGAGGCCGACTTCTTCCGCAAGATATCTCAGGTCGGTCTGGAAGAGCGTCTGGATATTATTCTGGCTGGTCTGGATAAACACTCTGAAGAATATGCTGCCCGGCGCAAACCCTATGATGACCGTCTGAATTTCGAGCTGGATATTATTATCCAGATGGGATTCCCCGGTTACTTCCTGATCGTAATGGACTTTATCCAGTGGGCCAAAGACCACGATATTCCGGTCGGTCCGGGGCGTGGTTCCGGTGCCGGCTCGCTGGTGGCTTATGCACAGAAAATTACTGACCTCGACCCGCTTGAATACGATCTGCTGTTCGAACGATTCCTGAATCCGGAACGGGTATCCATGCCCGATTTCGATATCGACTTCTGTATGGAAAACCGTGAGCAGGTGATTGCTTACGTAGCCGACACCTATGGCCGTGAAGCGGTCTCGCAGATTGTGACCTTCGGCACCATGGCGGCGAAAGCGGTGGTGCGCGATGTGGCGCGGGCGCAGGGCAAATCCTTCGGTCTGGCCGATAAATTATCCAAATTAATTCCCGGCGATCCGGGTATGACGCTGGAAAAAGCGCTGGCGTCGGAAGCCCTGTTAAAAGAATTCCTCGACGAAGACGAAGAAGCCCAGGAAATCTGGGAAATGGCGCTTAAACTCGAAGGTATTGCCCGTCAGACCGGTAAGCATGCCGGTGGTGTGGTGATTGCGCCAACCAAATTAACCGATTTTTCGGCGACTGCCTGTGAGCCTGACGGCACCGGTCTGGTGACGCAGTTCGATAAAAACGATGTGGAAGAAGCGGGTCTGGTGAAGTTCGACTTCCTCGGTCTGCGCACCCTGACCATTATTGACTGGGCGCTGAAAACCATTAACAGCAAGCGCGCCAGGGACAATCTGCCGCCGGTCGATATCAGTCAGATTCCGCTGGATGATGAGCCGTCGTATAAATTATTAAAAGCTGCTCAGACCACCGCAGTATTCCAGCTGGAATCGCGCGGGATGAAAGATCTTATCCGCCGCCTGCAGCCGGATAATATCGAAGACATGATCGCACTGGTGGCCCTGTTCCGTCCGGGGCCTCTGGAATCGGGCATGGTGGATGACTTTATTAACCGTAAACACGGTCGCGCCAAAGTAGCCTATCCGCATCCTGATTTTGAACACGAAAGCCTGAAAGAAACGCTGGAGCCGACCTACGGCGTTATCGTTTATCAGGAACAGGTTATGCAAATTGCCCAGATTCTGGCCGGTTATACCCTTGGCGGTGCGGATATGTTGCGGCGTGCAATGGGTAAGAAAAAGCCGGAAGAAATGGCCAAGCAGCGCGACACCTTCCGTGATGGTGCTGCTTCGCAGGGCGTGGATCCTGATCTGGCGATGAAAATTTTCGACCTGGTGGAAAAATTCGCCGGTTATGGTTTTAACAAATCGCACTCGGCTGCTTATGCGGTGGTTTCCTATCAGACTCTGTGGTTAAAACAGCATTATCCGGCCCCCTTTATGGCGGCGGTTCTGACCTCTGATATGCAGAACACTGATAAAGTCGTGACCTTTATCGAAGAATGCCGCGAGATGGGACTGGAGCTGGTACTGCCGGATGTGAACCAGAGTCAGTTTGGTTTTACCGTCAATGATGACGGCGCCATTGTCTATGGATTAGGCGCGGTAAAAGGCGTGGGCGAAGGTCCGATTGCGGCCATTATTGCTGCCCGCAGCGAAGGTCCTTTTAAAGATTTATTCGATTTTTGCCAGCGGGTTGACGGCAAAAAAATGAATAAGCGTGTGCTGGAAGCGCTGGTACGTTGTGGCGCTTTTGACCGTCTGGAAAGCACTGCGCCACGTTCTGTATTAATGGCCAGCCTTGAGGATGCCATTAAAAGTGCGGGTCAGACAGCGGCTAACGAAGCAGCCGGCATGATGGATTTATTTGGTGAGGTTCAGGAGGAAGCAGCCGTTGGTGCCGACCCTTATGAACGTTACCGCCACCTGCGCGACTGGTCGCTGAAAGAACGTTTGCAGGGTGAAAAAGATACGCTGGGTTTATTTGTTACCGGCCACCCGTTTGACGAATACGAGCACGAAGTCCGTAAACTGGTGCCGAATAAATTATCGCATCTGCAGGAAGCCAAAGCGCCACAGAAACTGGCGGGTCTGGTGGTGGATATGCGCATTATGAAAAATAAGCGTGGCGATAATATGTGCTTTGTTACCCTTGATGATCGCAGTGGCCGGGTTGAAGTGGCGCTGTTTTCGGATATTTACGAGCAGGTTCGTGAAGTGGTGGCGAAAGATCGCGTACTGGTGGTGGAGGCACTGGTTTCCCACGACGATTACTCCGGCGGTTTAAAAGCCACCGGGCGAGCGGCAATGGAAATCAGTCAGGCGCGTCTGGCTTTTGCCAAAGCACTGCGTATCCGCGTGGATGGTGAACGCTCGGAAGATGATTTCTGCAATGATTTAAAGCGTTTGCTGCAACGTATGGATAATGGTTGTCCGGTGGTGCTCGATTTCCATAATTCCGTGGCCCGTTGCGATATTCAGCTGGATGACAGCTGGCGCATTAATCCCAGCGATGAACAATTGCAGGAGTTACGTTACGCCTATGGCGATGATGCGGTGGAATTATTGTTCAGCTGATGTTGGCTTCAGCCTGGCCTTCAGTCAGCAAAACTGACCGGAGGCAGGCATTCAAAGCCCGGACGGGCAAACAGGTACCCCTGCATCAGTTCAATACCGGCATCGCGCAGCCAATAATATTCCTGCTGCGTTTCAATGCCTTCGGCCAGCGGTGTGATGTTCAGGTCGTTAAACATGTTCAGGCAGTGCCGGACAATGGTTTGCCGTGTTTGGTTGTTGTCGATATTACGGATTAATTCCATATCCAGTTTTACAATGTCGGTCTGAAAATCTGCGAGTAAATTCAGACCGGAATACCCCGACCCAAAATCATCGGTCGCCGTTTTAAAGCCCAGTTGATGGTAATACTGAACAATATGCCTGATGTGTTTGCTGTCTGAAATTTTTTCGGCCTCAGTAAATTCAAACATGATTTTTTCGGTTGGAAAACTGAACTGTTCAGCCGCTTCCAGCGTGGTGCGGATGCAGCGTTCCGGCTGATAAATTGCATTGGGCAGAAAGTTAATGCTCAGCATTGAGTCGAGTCCGAGCCGGGCTGCCAGAGCGATGGCTTTAATGCGGCACAGCTGGTCAAAGACATAACGGTTATCGTCATTCACTCTGGAAATAACAGAATAGGCCGACTCGTTATTCATGCCGCGCACCAGCGCCTCGTAGCCAAATACACTCCGGGTTTTGCAATTGACGATGGGCTGAAATGCCATGGTAAAGTCAAAATCCAGACGGTTGGCATCGGCACAGGTACTGCACAGTACGCGCTCACAACGTGTTGATTCTGCTTCCATCGCTCTGACCCTGCTAATTTTATCAATGACTAAGCCTAGTCGTCCGGTGGTATCGGCGCAATGAATGGCGATGCCCAGTCATTCCGGGCTGGTCAGAGTCAAGACGCCTCCCTACAATCCCTGCTTTCTCTACTGAAGCGCGCTTTATGTCTCATGCACTGCTGAACATTCTGACTCAGGCAATCTCACCGCTGTTAGCGCGCAGCGGCAGTATTGTGGTTGCGTACAGCGGTGGGCTGGATTCCAGCGTATTGCTGCATTTGCTGGGCCAGCTGGCGGCGGAACAGGACGGGGTTAAAGCGCGTTTGACGGCACTGCATGTGCATCATGGCCTGTCGGCTAACGCCGATGCCTGGGCACAGCACTGTGCCGGGCAATGCGCGCAGTGGGGAATCCCTTTTATCTGCGAGCGGGTGGTGGTGAACAATCGTGGTGACGGTGTTGAGCAGGCCGCACGCGAGGCCCGTTACGCGGTGTTTAATCAACACTGCCGGCCAGGTGACACCCTGTTGCTGGCACACCATGCGGATGATCAGGCTGAGACATTCTTTATGCGTCTGTTCCGTGGCAGTGGCTTAACCGGGCTGGCCGCGATGGCGGCGCAGCGTGAATTGACTCCGGGTTCCGGTGTTGTGCTGTTGCGGCCGTTATTAGCCTGCCATCGCGCCGAGCTGGAAGCGTACGCCAGCAAGCATCAATTGCAGTGGATCGAGGATGAATCAAACCGCGATACGCGCTTCGAGCGAAATCTGTGGCGCAACACATTATTGCCGCAGCTGTTCGCCCGCTGGCCGGGAAGAGAGGCGGCATTACAACGCTCCATTAAGCAGTTGCAGCAGGATCAGCAATTGCTGCAGGAATTGTTGCAGCCTGAGCTGGAAGCTTGCCTGATTCCCTGCCAATGGCCGCTGACGGCGCATCTTGCCTGTTCGGTCAGTGCTTTAGCCGCTGTCCCGGCTCACCATCGTCCTTACCTGTTACGGGGTTGGCTGGCCCGTTGCGGTATCGGCGCGGCGGGCAATCCGGGAGCCGATGTTCTCAGGCGCATCGAGCAGGAAGTGATAGCGGCTGCCGCAGACCGCCAGCCACAGATAGCGATCGGGCGTTTTACGTTGCGTCGTTTTCAGCAGGCATTGTATCTGGTCAGTCATGATGCCCGCGCTGTTATGACAGAATCCAGGCGGGTGACGCTGCACGATGATGTTTCACTGTTCTGGGCCGGTGCTGACCTCACCAGCGTTGCTGCTGCGTATTCGACCTCTCAGCAGGCCCTGCGCCCGGGAGAATACCAGTTGGCTGCAGCAGCCGTCTGTCGCGGACAGACTCTGAAAAGTCCCGGGAGACCGCGTAAGACACTGAAACATCTGTGGCAGGAAGCCGGTGTGCCGCCCTGGTTGCGTGATTGCTGGCCAGTGCTGCTGCAGGATGATGAACTCTGTGCTCTGGTTGGACTCTGTGTCAGTGAACGTGCCGTGCCTGAGGCAAATGCCGCCGTGCAGGATCGGGTCTACCTGCAGTGGGGGAATATATCTGAAGGGAGGCGAACTCATCAGGCAGACGGAGACTCTGATATCCGGAGCCGATAGCCGATTCTGGCAGCAGAGTTGTGGTTAACGGATTCGTCATTGTGGGGAAGCTCCTCCGGGAGCTTCCGGATCGCCGGAAGCCTGTGCTGATTCGCAGGGATATTCTGGTATTTATGGTCAGAAGTGGTTGTTACTTTTATGCGTTATCCGATTGTGTTTGTGACATTGGCTGCGGCGTTGGTACTGGTGACACTGAATACCACCGACACGCCTATTTTACGTGGTATCCATCATCCGTTGCCGCCATCCGGTGACGATGCCGTGTCTGTGGAAACGCCGGATCTTATTCTGCCGGGGGATGGACAACGCCATGATTCTTCAGGCGCTCAACCGGCTGCTGATAGCCTCACGCCGGACGTTAGCGAGCATCCGCAGCGGCTCAATCTTACGCTGCCGGAAATGGACTGGGATGATCACAGCTATGGCAACAGCGATGCGTTTCCCAATCTGTTTGACCGCCGGCCAAAAGAATCGGTGGTGCACTGGTCCGGACGTCTGCATCTCGATGATTCGGAAGAAGCAGAAACCAAACCATTGAAGGAAACGATCCTTGGTGCTGAGCTGGAGCTGGAGCTTAAACTGCCCTGATGTTTTCTGAATTACGGAAGTATTTGTCTGACAGAAACCTGCTTTTGGGTCGCAGGATTTCAGATGAATATTTATTTATGGTTCGTAAGTACCAAAAATGGCTGATGCTTTTTTAAAATAACAATGCCTGCTAAAGTTCGCGCACAAAAAATATAAAAAGGTGTTGTGATGCGTGTCACGCTGTATCAATTCCCGATTTCTCATTACTGCGAAAAAATCCGCTGGGCGCTTGATTACAAAGGTATCCGTTATAAAGCGGTGAATCTTTTACCGGGTCGCCATATTGCGCTGATTAAAAAGCTCAGTGGTCAGACATCGGTGCCGGTGCTGAAGCATGGTAAGCAGATAGTGCATGGTTCATCGGCCATTCTGGATTATCTGGATCAGGCATTTCCACAAAAACCTTTGTTGCCGAAAAATCCCGAATTACGCGCTCAGGCTCTGGAGTGGGAACGCCGTCTGGATACCGGTGCGGGCCCGGATGTCCGTCTCTGGAGCTACCATTATCTGTTGCAGAATCCGGCTCTGGTTATTCCTTTGCTGAGTGCCCGCAAACCGTTTTTTTACCGCTGGCTGTTACGCTCCATGTTTCCGGCACTGGAAAAAACCATGCGGCGCTGGATGAAGATCACCCCGGAAAATGCCGATAAAGCCCAACAACGGATGGAAAACATTCTGACCGAATTGCGTCTGGCTTACAGCCAGTCCCATTTTTTGGTCGGCGAGCACTTTACCCGTGCCGACCTGACGGCGTGTGCGTTGTTTGCCCCCTTGTTCCAGCCGTTTCAGTATCCGGTTCCCTGGCCGGGCGTTGACCAGGCTCCCGAAGTCATGCGGAACTGGATCGAACAGCATCAGGATATTATCGAACCGGTGCGTTTACGCTATGCCCAGTATCGCTGATGCGTCTGTGCGGATGTCACCAAAAAAAACAACGCCCGGAATTATCCGGGCGTTGCTTTTTTGGTTCCGTGATCCGCCGTTGTCTGTCGCGGCGGTTGCGTTTCATCAGAGCAGGTAGTTGCCCAGCAGCAGCACACTGCCATAACCAACGCTGTAGGCTGTGATCAGGGCAAAGAAAAACTTCAGATAACTGCCAAAGGTTAATTCATCGATCTTACTCATCGCCACAATACCGGCAGCTGAACCAATGATCAGCAGTGATCCGCCCACACCGACGGCATAGGTCAGCGCCATCCATTCCTGCAGATTCATGGTGACATCGGCTTTCAGCAGTGCGGCTGTCAGAGGGACGTTATCAATGACCGCAGACAGCAGACCCATCAGATAATTGGCCGCCCAGGCTGGCATGTGCTGGTACAGCGCAACAAAACTGTCGAGGGCATGGATTTCTTTCAGCGAGCCCACAATCAGCAGGATGCCAAGGAAGAATAACAGTGTGTCAAATTCAATCTGACGGATGTAGTTAAGAATCGGATGGTTTTCAGTATCTTCACCATAAGCGCGGGCGACCAGAAACATGATGGATAAACCGGTCAGGAAGCTCAGTACCGGCGGTATATCAAACATCACATTCCCGGCGATGGTGGCCAGAATCGTAAGAATAAATATTGCGGCAATGGCCAGATCCACGTTGGCCAGATCGTTTTCTTTGTGCTGAATCACCGCCTGATCGCGTAATGACCAGGACAGCATACCGGCTAGCAGCAATACTGCCGTCAGAGCGGGTAAGGACAGCAGAAGCAGGTTGGTGATGCTGACTTTTCCGGCCAGAAAAATCATCAGCGTGGTAACGTCCCCGGTAATCATTGCGACACCGCCGGAGTTCACAGCAAACACCACCACGGTGGCAAAACGCAGGGTTTTTGCGGCGGATAAATTCAGCGATAAAATCAATGCGACAGAGATGAGCGTCGCCGTAATGTTGTCAGCCAGCGAGGAAAATACAAAGCTGAACAATCCGGCCATAATCAGCAGCTTGCGCTCGGAAACCTGTCGCGGCAGAAAGCGGTAAATCAGGCTTTCAATCAACCCCTTTTTGTTGAGATAAGCAACAAAGGTCATGGCGGCCAGCAGGAATAACCACAGGCTGGCAATTTCGCCGATATTCTCCTGCAATCCTTCCTGCACCAGTGCGTGGGTATGGGTATCGGATGAAAATGCAAACAGCAGCACCCAGGACAGTGCGCCTAAAAACAACACAACCTGAGCTTTGTTTACGTGAATCACTTCTTCAAGAACTACGGCAAGCAGACCAAGAAAAGCCAGTATGATGAGCAGGTAAGGTAAAAAATCGGGCATTGGTTAACCTCGTTGTCGCCCGGACTGAGCATCCGGAAGGGAAAGACGCGGGTCGGAAAAGCACGGCATTGTAGGACTGTAAAAGAATGCTGCAAAGTGCTTTTTATGGTGGTCGTTCGACCTTAGGGCTTGTTTAACAGGCTCTGGCCTGATGGCATGCGCCAACAGGCGACATTCAGACTCCGTGCCGCAGCGGAAATGGATAGCACTGGCGAAACGTCAGAATTCTTTCCATTCGCCGCCGTCATTCATCGCATTGTTCCATTCACACAGTAATTCGGATAACGCATGAGCCTGGTGATGAAGGGCGTATAATTCTTCCTGCGTGTTTTTTTCGCCGGTATACAGCGGCAGAGTGCGTACTTTGCTGACCAGCGGATGATCGGGCAGCTGCATTTTATTGCGCTCCAGATTCCAGCGGATATTGTTGGTCAACATACGGAAGAAGCTGATTTTGGTGCGCAGCGTAAACAGGGAGAAGTCATCAAGGTCACTGAAATGCTGATAATCAATGCCTGCCAGTAAAGCCGTGCGACCATTCACCTTGATGGAGGCTGAGCGTTTGAAATTGAGCATCATCGCCATAACGCCAAACATTTCGCCGGCATTAATTTCGTTAATCACATCACCACTGTCATCGTCCGCCAGTACGGCAAGCTGACCTTTCAGCAGAAAATACAAGACATTGGCGTCATCGCCATGGTGCAGAATAATTTCATCCTGATCGGCGGTGACGAACTGAGTCACGCTCATCAGTAATTCAAACTGAGTCGGGTCGCTGTGAATGAGGTCCTTGAAGAATGTGACGCCATTAACAATGCGTTGCAGGGTGTCGATGGGGTACTCTTCGCGGGTAATACGACGCATGATTGCTCCAAAAACTGGCAAGGATGTCAGTGGCGCAATATAGCACGCCCGTCGGGTGAATAAAGGGCAAAACCACGGTCGGGTATGATCCGGGTCAGTGGACGGAGTGGGTTAAACCGTCATGGTTCTTTCGTCGTTGCGTAAAGTAAGTACTTCATAACCTGTCGCGGTAACCGCGATGGTGTGTTCCCATTGAGCCGACAGTTTTTTATCGCGGGTGATGACGGTCCAGCCGTCTTTCATGTGCTTTACGCGGTGGTCGCCCTGATTAATCATCGGTTCGATGGTAAAGGTCATGCCTTCTTTTAACCGCATGCCAGTGCCGGCTTTGCCGTAATGCAACACCTGAGGTTCTTCGTGCATTTCGCGGCCAATACCGTGTCCGGTGTATTCCCGTACCACGCTGAAACCGGCGTGCTCGGCAGTCTGCTGCACGGCCTGAGCAATATCACCCAAACGGGCACCGGGACGCACCTGACGAATACCGGCCCACATGGCCTGATAGGTGGTATCCACCAGACGCCGGGCCTCAGGGGTAATCTGGCCGATGCAGTACATCTTGCTGGAATCCGCAATGAAGCCGTTTTTTTCCAGCGTAATGTCGAGGTTAACAATATCGCCGTTACGCAACAGCTGGCTGGCCTTGGGCATGCCATGGCAAACAACATGATTGACCGACGGATTCAGCACATACGGAAAATCGTACTGGCCTTTACTGGCCGGACGAGCCTGCAGATCGTTGACGATAAACTCTTCTACCCGGTTGTTGATATCCATAGTACTGATGCCGGCTTTTACGTAGTCATCCAGCATGGCAAACACCTGTGCCAGCAAATGGCCGGACTCCCGCATCAGTGCCAGTTCATCAGCGGTTTTCAGTTTAATCAGCATCGTGCAGCAACTCCTTCAATGGCAGCGCTTTGCCGCTCAGCAACTTGCGCGTCAGTTGCGGGTAAGTGAGGTCAGGATAAAACTCGGCCAGCATACCGATTTTGATCCAGAATTCGGCCTGGGCATTAATGGAGCGCGACATCGACGCACTGGCGTCACGGATCTCTTCGTGCAGATCGTCAGAGATTTTAACAATTCCCATAGCAGTCTCCCGATTGAATTACACGAAGTATATACGTTTCATATGTTGCCGGGCATGCCGAGCGCAGGCCTGTTTATGCAACAGAGTGTTTGTGCCGTCGTACCGATGGCGATGACGAATGGATCAGAAGGTAAGCGAAGGAGCGATTAAGGCACCTCTGAATAATTCTGCACAGCTTCGCGTGAGTGCTGCAGAGTGCTTTTGACAAGGCGTCGATTGCAGTGAATGGCGAGTCCTTTATAAAATCGACAACACCGTCAAAACGCTCTGCAGCCCACGCCCTTCGGGGCTTGCTGAAAACATCCAGCTCGGTGTTGCCACGTTTTGACGTAACCCGTTATGCCTTCAACGTGGCGCCTTGATCTGAACGTTTTCAGTAAGCCGAAGCGGGCACTGAATTATTCAGAGTTGCCTTAAGCTAGAAAATAAGAGGAACAGGGCAACGCTCGCGGGCAAAAAACGGGCTGGCGCAGAACGCCAGCCGGTGGTGTTTAATCCGGCAGTTTTATCTTATGGTCGGTAGTGATTTTGGCGGCACGGATGGTGTTGTCTTTAATCTGCAGAATCTCGACACGGTAGTCAGCAATGCGCAGGCAGACCGGCGCATCGGGGATATGCTCAAGAATTTCAACAATCAGACCGCTGATGGTTTTCGGACCGTCGGTTGGCAGATCCCATTTCAGTGCTTTATTGACGTCACGCACATAAGCCGCACCATCGACAATGTAGCTGCCATCTTCCTGCGGATGCACATCCGGCGACGCGGTAGAAACAACATCGGTGGTAAATTCTCCGACAATTTCTTCGAGAATATCCTCCAGCGTACAAATGCCCTGTACGTCGCCATATTCATCGACAACCAGTGCGATGCGGCGTTTATTTTTCTGGAAATTAAACAGCTGGGTATGCAGTGGCGTACTTTCAGGAATGAAGTAGGGCTCGCGGCAGGTTTTTTCCAGATCGTCTTTCAGCAGATCACCGCTGTTTAAAAACCGGCTGATATTGCGTGTATGAAGTATGCCGACGACGTTATTGATGTCGCCGCGATACACCGGCAGGCGCGTATGCTGAGTGGTACGCAGCTGGTGTGTTACCGTCTCGATATCATCGTTCAGATCGATACCGACCAGCTCGGTACGCGGCACCATGATGTCGTTTACGGTCATTTTCTCCAGATCAAGAATGCTGATCAGCATATGCTGGTGGCGCTTCGGAATCATCGAACCGGCTTCACGCACAATGGTGCGCAGCTCTTCGGTACTGAGGTTATCCGGTGTGGTGTTGTTCACATCCACCCGCACCAGACGCAGCAAAGCATTGGCAATGGTGTTTACAAACCAGACAAAAGGTTGCAGCAGCCACTGAACAGCCAACAATGCCCGCGAGGCCGGAAAGGCAATTTTTTCCGGTGCAATGGCCGCCAGTGTTTTGGGGGTCAGCTCGGCAAAAATCAGCACCACCAAGGTAAACAGAATGGTGTTAACAAACACGGCGAGATCGGGATTGTCCGGCCAAAGACGCTGACTGATGATGGTTGCCAGAGCGGCGGCGGCGAAGTTGACCAGGTTATTACCGGTAAGAATGGTACCGATCAGACGATCGGGTTTTTCCAGCAGTTTGGTGGCTCGCATCGCCCCCTTGTGCTTGTTTTTGGCCATATGCCGTAACCGGTAACGGTTAAGCGACATCATGCCGGTTTCGGAGCTAGAGAAAAATCCAGATAAGATGATTAACAGAACCAGTATGCCGAACAGCACACTTAAGGGAACGTCACTCAAGACGGGATCCTTTTGATAGTAAGATCCCGCCATCATAGAGGCGGAAGCCGGGCTGTCAACTGCGACAGCCGCCTGTCACATGCCGGAGGCTGGCTGAATCAGCGCTGCAGTACCATTTCCAGCACAAATTTTGTGCCGAAATACGACAGTACCAGAAAGCCGGTGCCAATCAGTGTCCAGCGGCTGGCAACAACGCCACGCCAGCCAAAGCGGTAGCGGCCGACCAGCAAGATGGCAAATACCATCCAACCCAGGCTGGCAAATACCACCTTATGCAGCAGATGCTGGGCTTTCAGATCAAACACAAACGGCCAGCCAATAGCAAAAGCGGCGGTCAGCAGAATCATCCCCAGCCAGACCATTTCAAACAGCAGCAGATCCATGGTCTGTAACGGTGGCAGCGCCTGAACCAGACCACGGGTCTGACGCTTTTTCAGCGCCAGATCCTGCAGATACAGCAGCACCGACTGCACAGCCGCAATGGTAAAAACGGCATAGGCCAGCACCGACAGCAAAATATGCCAGGCCAGACCATAACTGAGTTGCTCAAGAGGCATTTGCTGAGCCGAAAGCGCAGCGCACAGCAGAATCACCGCAGCCATCGGCAGCAGGCCGATAAACAGATTGTCGACCGGTTTTTTCCAGCCGGAAAACAACAGCAGTAGGGTAATCACCCAGCTGATCAGTGAGCCGACTTCGAACATGGCAAAGTTAATATGCTCGCGTCCCAGCATCTCAATACCGATATAGCCCAGATGCAGCAGGGCCGCGATCATGGTACTCATCAGCACTGGTATGCGGTTAGCGGGCCTGCGTCCGCTGACAATCTGCCACTGGCGCCATGCGGCAAACAGATAAAACCCGGCGGCGGGCAGCGCCAATACTAATCCTGACATGAAAAATCCTCTTCAGAGGGCGGCAGTTTCGCACATGCCGCAAACGGGTAAAAGAGCACTGTGCGGCTGTGACAGACCGGGTGAAGCGCGACGGATGGGTACGGAGTTTGGGGCCTGCGCTTTGCCGGGGTATACTGCCGGCTGTTTTGTATCTGGGTACGAGTCATCGCGATGTTTGAGAGCCTTACCGACCGCCTGGGGAATGCCCTTAAAAGCATTACCGGCCAGGCCAAGCTGACGGAAGAAAATATTAAAAGTACCGTGCGCGAAGTGCGCATGGCGCTGCTGGAAGCCGACGTAGCACTGCCGGTGGTGAAAGCCTTTACCGAGCAGGTAAAAGAGCGCGCCATCGGCACCGAGGTGCTTAAGAGTCTGAATCCGGGTCAGGTGTTCCTGAAAATTGTTCATGACGAATTACAGAAAGTCATGGGCGATGCCAACGAGAAGCTGAACCTGGCTGTGCAGCCACCGGCCATTGTGCTGATGGCGGGTCTGCAGGGCGCGGGTAAAACCACGACCGTGGCCAAGCTGGCCAAATTCCTGGCCGAGCGTGAAAAGAAAAAGGTCATGGTGGTTTCTGCTGACGTTTACCGTCCGGCGGCGATCAAACAGCTGGAAACTCTGGCCAACGATGTCGGTGCCTTGTTCCATCCGTCGTCACCGGATCAGAAACCGCTGGATATCGCCCGTGGTGCTATCGATGCGGCCAAGCGTGCCCACGCCGATGTGCTGCTGGTGGACACCGCCGGTCGTCTCGCCGTTGACGAAGAGATGATGGCCGAAATCAAGGCGCTGCACGCCGGAATTAATCCGGTGGAGACCCTGTTCGTGGTGGACGCCATGACCGGTCAGGATGCTGCCAATACCGCCAAAGCCTTTAACGAAGCGCTGCCGTTAACCGGTGTGATTCTGACCAAGGCCGACGGTGATGCCCGTGGTGGTGCTGCGCTGTCCGTGCGTCATATTACCGGTAAGCCTATTAAATTTATGGGCATGGGTGAGAAAGTCGATGCGCTGGAGCCTTTTCATCCGGATCGTGTAGCGTCCCGTATTCTTGATCTGGGTGACATCCTCACGCTGGTGGAAGAAGCCGAACGTACCATCGATAAACAGAAAGCCGAAAAACTGGCGAAAAAAATCAAGACCGGTAAAGGTTTTGATTTAGAGGATTTCCTCGACCAGATTCAGCAGATGAAAAATATGGGTGGCCTGACCTCCATGCTGGATAAATTGCCGGGTATGGGCAACATGTCGCAGATGGCGAAACAGACGGATGCGGCGGAGAAAAATTTTAAGCAGATGGAATCCATCATTTATTCCATGACCCCCGATGAGCGCCGCTTTCCCGATAAAATCAACGGCTCGCGGAAAAAACGCATTGCCGCCGGTTCCGGCACCCAGATTCAGGATGTTAACCGCGTACTGAAACAGCACTCACAAATGCAGAAAATGATGAAAAAAGTCACTGCCAAAGGTGGCATGCGCAAAATGATGCGTGCCATGGGCGGTATGGGCGGAGCGGGTGGCCCCTTCGGTGGCGGCGGTGGCCCGTTTGGTGGTGGTATGCCACCGATGCGCTGAGTACCGGTAAGGGACTGACAGGCTCACGACTACGCTCTGCGAAGTCGTGCCTGCCGCCTGAGAGGATATACGACGACTGCTCCGGCAGTCGTTTTTTTTGACTCGCTACTACGCTCTGCGTAGTTGTGCCTGCCGCCTGAGGATAAACACGGCTGTTTCGGCAGTCGTTTTGGTTGGTCTTGGAAGGCCTTGTGTTCTGAGTTGTAGCCGCTGCGCGGGCTGGCTTTTTGGGCTGCCGCCCGGCCCTATGACCTCTTTGAGGGGTCTTACCCCTCACGCCGGTCGGGCGCTTACTCCTGACCGCCATGGATGGCGGAAATGCAGATTGTGCAGGAGCACACAGTCGGCCCGCTTCGCGCTGTGCAGGACTTACTCCACACTGAATAATTCTGCGATCTCGGTAACGCGAATAATGGGCGGTACTCCGGGCATCCTGCCCTTCGCCCTGCGGATCAGCCTGCGGCTGCTCAATTTTGTTCCCGACAAAATTGTCCATGGCCCTATTCGCTCGCCCGGCATCCATGCCGGGGCGTACCGGCGCAGTATTATTCAAACCGGCGTCCTGCAGGCGCATGAATTCAGCCACAACGCCGGATATAAACCAAACGCCAAATGGTAGGAGCGGGCCATGCCCGCGATACTGCTCGATTCAGCAGGCGCATGAATTCAGCCGCAACGCCGGATATAAACCAAACATCGAACGGTAGGATCGGATCTTATCCGCGATGGAATCAGCCCTGCATTTACTCAGGCTCGCGACTACTCTATTGACGGGTTATGTAGCGGTGGCGTCCTGCCGGGCATTTCTGACAGGGTTTTACATTGATTATTATGTTGTTTTCTGTTGTTTGCAGGTGGAGATTAACGAGTTTATTGTTGAGTGCAAATCCAATAATTTATTGTTGGTATAAATGCCAGAGTTTTGCGTCCAGAAAACATCTCTGTATAGGTCATGGGTTAAGTGGCTTAAGGCGTTTTCAAGGCTGTCAGGAATGACCGCTGCATCGACCCGTCCTGTTGCTGCCATCTTTATTGCCGATTCATAGTTTGTTACTTCGGTTAATATCCCATTTCTGCTCAAAATAACCTCAACATGTGCGCCACTGCGTATGGTCGCAATGGTTTTTCCATTCAGTTCTTCATAGTTTGATTGTGGGGTTTTGACGAAGATTAAGAAGGATGACTCTTTGATCGGGTCAGAAAAAATGGCAAATTTATCTCTCTCTTTGGTTTTTACCATAGGGATAGCAATATCCACTTCGCCGTTTTCCAGTGAAAAAATCAATCGGGTCAGAGGTAATGGAATAACGTCATAGCCTCCGGGTAATTTTTCCAGCACGCATTGGTAATATGATCCGTAGGTGCCGGAAAATTTTCCTTCAGAATAATTGATTGCACTTGGGATTCCCTCAATCATTCCTACTCTTACCTTTGCGTGAGCGCTGGAAAAAGCCATGAAAATCGCAGCCAATAGTGTCACTGAAATGCAGCCTTTCATTGTAATTATCCTGGTTGCTGTGAATATGGGGTATGGTCGTTTTTGTTGTTGCTGCGTTTCCTGAAGGTGTTCAGAGTTCTGTGTCAGGTAACGGTCTGTGTGAACTTCCAACCGTCCAGCAACGTGAATCGATCGCTGTGACAGCGTCAGATTTCAGTTTTGAACCGGGCCAGTGCAGGCTCTGACGCATTCAAAATACCGGCATACAGCGGCTTGAGCAAGCGCTTCTCCGTTGGAAATCCGCCCTTGGTTCTGGTGAGTTTTCTGCGCTGACGTTGTTCTGCCTCAACCGCTTCAGAGCAGGTAATCTGAGTCACATCCGCATCCGGTCAGTTATGCCCTCATAATTATTTGTTCTTAAGAATAACGGATGCTTCCTTTACAATGCCCGCCTTTCATTTGCTGGCAGGACTGCTCCCGTGAGTCTTAACACTTCTTCTGATTCTGGCGCTGCGGCGTCTTCTTCCGCCGCGCTTTCTCAGGCCTCTGTAGCCCCATCCGCGCTTGCCTTGTTGCCGATTGGTTTGTTTCTGGCGCTGTTTATTGGTGGCGGTCTGTATTATCAGCAGGCCGGGGTGGATTTCGCCTTTTATCAGGTGCCAGCGCCGGTGGCGATTCTGCCGGCCATTCTGCTGGCACTGTTGCTGGCCCGTGGCACGCTGAATCAGCGCGTCGATACGCTGATCCGTGGCTGTGCCGATAACACACTGATTACCATGGTGCTGATTTTCCTGCTGGCCGGTGGCTTTGCCAGTGTGGCCAAGGCCATTGGTGGTGTGGATGCGACGGTGAATTTTGGTCTCAGCCTGATTCCGGCGCCGCTGGTGTTGCCGGGGCTGTTTGTGATGACCGCTTTTATAGCCACTTCGATGGGTACCTCGATGGGCACCATCGCCGCCCTTGCACCGATTGCGGTAGGCATCAGTGAGGCTACGGAATTATCGACGGTGCTGACCATCGGCACGGTGATGGGCGGTGCGATGTTTGGCGATAACCTGTCGATCATTTCTGATACCACCATTGCCGCAACCCGCACCCAGGGGTGTGATATGCGCGATAAATTCCGCATGAATTTTAAAATTGCCTTACCGGCGGCGATGATCACCCTGTTATGGCTGGCTTATCAGGGGGCGGCCAGCGAGGCACAGCAGGTGAGGGATTACGATCTGTGGCTGGTGCTGCCTTATATCGCGGTGCTTGGGCTGGCGCTCAGTGGTCTGAATGTTTTATTGGTGTTATTTGCCGGTATTGTTCTGGCCGGTGTGATCGGGCTGATACGGATAGAGGACTATCATCTGGCGAACTGGGCAAAAGATATTTACGCCGGTTACGGCAGCATGCAGGAGATTATGATCCTGTCGATTTTCATTGGTGGTCTGGCCGCGCTGATGAAAGCGGGCGGCGGCCTGGCCTGGATCGGCGCTTTTATTGACCGACTGAGCCGCAGAGGGCGCGAAACCAAAGATCACCGTCGCGCCGGTGAATTCAGCATCGTGGCCTCGGTCGCGCTGGCTAACCTGTGTACCGCCAACAATACCGTAGCTATTATTATTTCCGGCAGTCTGGCGAAAGACATTGCTGAGCGCTACGGTGTTGATCCAAGACGCAGCGCCAGCCTGATGGACATTGCCTCCTGCGTGGTGCAGGGCGTTATTCCTTACGGTGCGCAGATGCTGTTGGCCGCCTCGCTGGCGGCGTTGTCGCCGTTACAACTGGTGAGCGCGGTGACTTATTGCTGGGCGCTGGGTGCGGTTGCATTGATCTCTGTGGTTATTGGTAAGCCTGTGGCACGCTGAGTGTCGCTTTAAAAAGGTTTTTTTATGATTGTCCGTCCACGCCCCAATGCCATTGCGCTGCTGTTTGTGATCCGTGGTTCGGTTGTGCCGCGTATTTTTCCGCATCTTCTGACGGTCGGCTTATTCACCGCCGCGGTCAGTGCGCTGCATGAGCGGCAGTGGCTGAATATTCCTGAATTTTCCCTTGCACCCTTTACGCTATTGGGGGTCGCGTTATCCATTTTTCTTGGCTTCCGTAATAACGCTTCTTATGAGCGCTGGTGGGAAGCGCGTAAACAGTGGGGCGAAATGGTGTACGAAATCCGCAGTCTGGCGCGTTCCAGTGAAACACTCCTGGATATTGAGGCAGAGCATTCAGCGGCGGGAACATTACGCCATCATTTACTTTACTGGTGTGCCGCACATTGTCATGCGCTGCGTGGTTCATTGCGCAAGCAGGACAGCCGTAACGAATTAAAATCCTGGTTAAGTGATGAGGATATCGAGCGTGTATTCCGCCATCAGAATCCGCCGGAATATTGTTTACGCCGTGCCGGGCGGATTATTGGCGAACTCTACCGCCAGCAGTACATTGATTCCGTTGGCCTGCGTATTCTGGACGAGCATTTAACTCGTTTAGCTGCGGTGCAGGCGGCGAGTGAGCGCATTGCCACCACGCCACTGCCTTTTGCCTATACCTTACTGACACACCGTACCGCGTATTTATACTGTTATTTACTGCCCTTTGGACTGGTGCCATCGCTGGGTTGGTATGCCGCATTATTTACCGTCATCGTGGCTTATACCTTTTTTGGTCTGGATGCTTTATCCGAAGAAATGCAAGAGCCGTTTGGCTGTGAAGCCAATGATCTGCCGCTGGATGCCCTGTGCCGGGTGAACGAAATATCCATTGCCGAATCGTTGGGCGAAACGCCGCCACCGTTGCTGCAGCCGGTTAAACATGTGTTGCGATAATCAGGGCTGATGGCCGTAATGCTGTTCGCTTAAGTAACCAGCCAGCGCTGACTGCATGTGAACAGCCTTTGCGGGGCAAGCCCTGCGCCTCAATTTGTGGATCTTATCCCCAAACCCCTGCTTTGCGCTTTCTGGCCTGTGATCCTTATTCACTCGGTTTTTACTGACCACGCGTATATTGGCGAGACTTCGGGCATCCTGCCCTTCGCCCTGCGGGTCAGCCTGCGGCTGCTCAATTTTGTTCCGGACAAAATTGTCCATGGTCATATACGCTTGTGTGGCCCTGTCCTTTAAAAGGAGCTGTCAGACAGATCGTAAAAACCATCGCTCATGGCGGCGGGCCCTGAGGCGCAGACAACCATCGCCGCGATGCTGCTTCTCATAGCAAACAATTGATCTGAAATTTCACACTTCAAAGTCAGTCATTTTGAAATACGGCTGAGCGGATTGCTTTGCGTGCCGCATAATCACAGTTGGCTGCCCTCTTTTTTCTAAGTCAGGCCGGATGCGCCGAAAAGAGAGGATCGTAAGGAGATACCTCTCCTTACAGGGTGCCAGGGGCTTGCCCCGGAAAAGCGTTTCAGATTGAAAAACAGCAGTCGATCAATGCTGCAGTTTGGAGTGACAGCTTCAAGCTGTTGGAAAGTAGAGAGTAGCGGCTGATCAGCGGAGAATATTGAGAGGCTGTGAAAGGGAATTATTGAGGATTTTCGGGAATAACTGCGTCTGGCGGGAGCATTCAGGAAATTACCGGGCGGTTATTTCCTGAACGTCTGATGACGCTGCATCAGAGCTGATGCAGCGTTTCGCGCAATAAAACCCGGTGCTTATTCAACGCCCTGAGACTTCAGGTACTCATCGTATGTACCGTGGAAGTCGACGATCTCGTGATCGCGGATTTCGATAATACGGGTCGCCAGCGAGGATACGAACTCACGGTCGTGGGACACGAAAATCAGCGTACCTTCGAACATTTCCAGCGCCGCGTTCAGCGACTCGATGGATTCCATGTCCATGTGGTTGGTCGGTTCGTCCATGATCAGCACGTTGTGGTTGTGCATCATCAGTTTACCGAACAGCAGACGGCCTTTTTCACCACCGGAGCAGACTTTCACGGATTTCTTGATGTCGTCCTGGTTGAACAGCAGACGACCCAGAGTTGCGCGCACGGCCTGATCATCGTGCTCGGTGGTTTTCCAGCGTTCCATCCAGGCAAACAGATCCATGTTTTCGGCGAATTCGTATTCGTGATCCTGAGCGTAGTAACCCAGGTTCGCGTTTTCCGCCCACTTAATGGTGCCGGACTTTGGTGTCAGGTCGTTCACCAGACACTTGAGGAAGGTGGTTTTACCCGCGCCGTTAGCACCAATCACCGCAATTTTCTCACCGGCCTCAACCATCAGGTTGGTGTTTTTGAACAGCAGCTCATCGCCTTCATAACCGTGGCTCAGGCCTTCCACTTCCAGCGCCAGACGGTGCAGTTTCTTTTCCTGAGTAAAGCGGATAAACGGGTTCTGACGGGTCGACGGTTTAATGTCGTCCAGCTTGATCTTGTCCATCTGCTTGGCACGGCTGGTGGCCTGCTTGGCTTTGGAGGCGTTGGCCGAGAAGCGCGATACGAACTGCTGCAGTTCAGCAATCTGGGCTTTCTTCTTGGCGTTTTCTGATTGCATACGCTCGCGCGCGGCGGTGGAGGCAATCATAAAGTCATCGTAGTTACCCGGATAAATGCGGATATCACCGTAGTCGATGTCGGCCATGTGGGTACAGACGGAGTTCAGGAAGTGACGGTCGTGCGAGATGATGATGATGGTGCACTTCATGTCATTGAGGATACCTTCCAGCCAGCGGATGGTGTTGATATCCAGGTTGTTGGTTGGTTCGTCGAGCAGCAGGATGTCCGGGTTAGAGAACAGTGCCTGAGCCAGCAAGACCCGCAGCTTCCAGCCCGGAGCCACTTCGCTCATCGGGCCCTGATGCAGTTCGGTACCGATGCCCGCACCCAGCAGCAGCTCACCGGCACGGGATTCGGCGGTGTAGCCCCCCATTTCGGCGAATTCACCTTCCAGCTCGGCGGCACGCATGTAGTCGTCTTCGGTCGCTTCCAGGTTGGCGTAGATCGCATCACGTTCTTCTTTAACGGCCCACAGCTCTTTGTTACCCATCATCACGGTATCGATAACGCGGTACTGTTCATAGGCGAACTGATCCTGGCTCAGCTTACCCAGACGCTCGTTGGGGGTGATGCTCACATTACCGGCGGTCGGCTCCAGCGAACCGTCCAGAATCTTCATAAAGGTAGACTTACCGCAGCCGTTGGCGCCGATCAGGCCATAGCGATTACCGTCGCCAAACTTGACGGAGATGTTTTCAAACAGAGGCTTGGCACCAAACTGCATGGTGATATTAGCGGTGGAGATCACGGGTCAATCCTGATAGAAGAAGGGTTTTACGAAAGGGCGCGACTATACGTGTTTTTCGTGCAAAAAACGAGCATCTGAGGCGTTTTTGCGCCGTTTGAGGATGATTTCAGCGCCAGGTCTGGGAGACCATTCGGCACTCAGATAATCAGGAGACGATTCATGAATACCAACAATATCAACGCACAGACCGTACTGGACTTCTGGTTCAGCGAACTGAGCCCCAAGCAGTGGTGGGTGAAAGACCCGCAGCTGGATCGGGAGATTGAGCGCCGCTTTGGCGCAGTGCATGCTGCCGCCTGTGCCGGGGAGCTGTATCACTGGCGTGTCAGTGCACGCGGACGGCTGGCGGAAATCATTGTGCTCGACCAGTTTTCACGCAATATCTACCGCGACACTGGGCGTGCCTTTGCCGCTGATCCGTTAGCACTGGTGCTGGCACAGGAAGCGGTGGCAGCAGAAGCGGATGCGGCTCTGGCGGTGAGCGAATGCCTGTTTCTGTATATGCCTTATATGCACAGCGAATCGCTGCGGATTCACGATGAAGCGCTGCGTCTGTTTGCCCGTCCGGGGCTGGAAGATAACCTTAACTTTGAACACCGCCACCGCGATATTATTGCGCGCTTTGGCCGCTATCCGCACCGCAATGCCTTGCTGGGGCGCGAATCGACGGCAGAAGAGCTGGAATTTTTACAGCAGCCGGGGTCGTCGTTTTAGTCTGTAAGGCGGGGGCTGGTGTGTCCTTATCCGGCTCTGTTCGTATCAGGCTTACGAGGAGGCATTATGTTCAGGGTTAAGTGCTGCTGAAGAGAGCGCCGGAGGCAGCAGTTTAATTATTTTTGGCTCCGTCAGCAGTGCATCCTGATAGTAGTCAAAAATATTCCGGACATAGGGTTGCTGGTAATGTAAATCGAGCGCCTGCTGGTTAATCCAGCGTTCAACAAGAATCAATTGATTACTTTTCGGGTCATGATAAAGCTCAAAACGCAAGCAACCTTCTTCGGCACGGGTAACGGTAATAATGTCGGATATAAGTTCCCTGCACTTATCAAAGGTGTGGGTCTTGGGTTCAATAAAAGCGATAATATCAAGCATCTTTTGATAGCCTTCTGGTCAGGGTTGCAGATAATTTTTGAACGGAGGGGGAAAGTATGTAAGCAATGGTGAATGCCGCCGGCCATGCATTTAAAAACGCAACTGACCAGTGTGATAGAAAGTTGCTGCCAATGCCAAGATTGATAAAGGTTACCCATCCTGACATTAATAAAGACAGGCAAAATGAAAAAATCAGGGTAAATATAAATCGTTGCATTATTCGTCCTTTCAGGTATCTACTATGCGTAACATTATGTGCAGTATCTGATGATGGTGAGTAGTCTGATTATGGAAAGCAAAGGTTGCCAAAATGACAATGCTTGACGATTTCCGGCTTTTTGTTGAGATTGCCAGAAGAGGCAGTTTTTCTGGCACTGCCCATGATTTATCGCTTACTGCATCGCAACTATCCAAACGGATGAAGGTACTGGAGGAGCAGTTAGGTAACACGCTGTTTATCCGCTCTGCCCGGGGTCTGTCATTAACCGGTTTTGGCCGATCGCTCTATGAAGCCGATGGCGAGTCTATTCTGGCCATACATGAACGCTTAAACCGTGCGTCAGTGACGTTGCCAAAGCATTTTATTGTGCATTGTCCGCAGAATCTGATATCGGGTCCTTTCTATCCTGCAATACGGGATTTTCTGAATGCGATGAAGGATGAGTCTGTTGATATTCTGATGGAGTCATCAAATTCTTTAGTCAGTCTCAGTCAGAAATCCTTCGATATCTCTGTTCGGGTTGGTCCTCAGTCCGATTCTTCGTTTTTTCACAAACGGCTTGCCAGTATCGCCGTTGCGATTGTGGGGCTGAAGGATATCTCAGATAAAAATACTTTGATTATGCCGTACAGCGCGCAACAGGCAGGTGAAAAAGTCATGGGGTTTATTCAGCCCGTATTTCGCCAGATTATTCATATGCGCGATATCACGCTTGCCCGTCAGCTGGTGAATGACGGTCTTGGGTATGGATTACTGCCGATGACGGAGGTTGATCTGCTTACGACCTCTGATGAACGGACGCTGGAGTATTTATCCGGTGTACTCTTTGAGCGACAAGTCTATGCGGTCTGGCCTGGCAAAAGAACGCCGGGCGTTATTGCACAACGGCTGATTCAGTGTCTGGAATCATTGGTAAAATCTTCTCCGCCGCTGCAGGGGAAGCTGATTTACTGATCGGGTCGGTGGCTTATACAGAATCAGCCGGTCAGCGGAGTGTATGCCAGTGATCATGGGTGATCATTTCAGCGCTGTAACAAAAACGGCCACGGATAACAGCGTTATGCGTGGCCGTTTTTTTGTTCTTCTGTATTGGTCAGGATGATTCCCTGATCAGGTTTTCTTTTTCAGACTCAGTGTTTTTTCCGTTTTTGTTTTTGGATTGCGGTACACCTTAGGCGCTGATTTTTTCTCCGCCGCCTTTTGATCAGCCTGATCCCGATGCTTGTCTTCTTTGTTTCTGTCCGGCTTTTTCGCGACTGGTTTTTCGGATTTCTGTGCTTTGGGTGCCGATGATTTCTGCGCTTCAGGCGGTTTTATGGCGTTTTTTCCCGGCGCTTTTTTCGGGTATTTTGTCAGGCTTTTATTAACCGCTGCCTGTTGGTCCGCCTCTGTTGCCAGACGGATGCCATTATCTTCAATGATAATTTTGCGTTCTTTGTACAGCTTGCCGATGGCCATTTTAAAGGTCCGCTTGCTGACGCCAAACTGCAGTTCAATCAGTTCTGCCGGGGAATGATCGCTGAGGCCAAGGCGACCATGATTATCTTCCATTTTTTGCAGAATTTTTTTCGCCAGAGGATCGGCTTTAATATGCCCTACCGGTTCCAGCATCAGGTCGAGCTTATGGTCATCGCGCAGACGCTTAATATAGCCTTCAACCCGCTGACCAATGCGGATGGCTTTGCGGATATCGTCGTTGTGCAGCAAGCCCCAGTAGGTATCGTTGACCACGGCTTTGTAGCCGATGTCGGTGCGCTGGGCGATCAGTAATCTGACCTTATCGCCATTGGCCAGAGGAATCGGTGCGCCAGGCCAGTTGGCTTTGACTTCGTCTTTGATAAAGCGGTTTAAGCGTGCACTGGCAACGATGCGGTTGGTGTTATCCAGGTAGAGATAGACGGCATAGGATTTACCCGCCTCCATGCGATGCGTCTGTTCGGCGAAGGGCACGAACACATCTTTGGCCAGGCCCCAGTCGAGAAAGGCACCGGTTGTATTGACGTCCACGGCCTCCAGCCAGGCAACCTGATGCAACTGGGCTTTAGGGCGCAGGCAGGTGGCAATGGGGCGGTCGTCGGAATCGAGATAAACGAATACCCTGAGGCTGTCGCCAATTCGGGTACCCGCCGGAATTTGTTTGCGCGGCAGCAGAATTTTGCCACCTTCGTTGTCATCCAGATACAGGCCGTGGGGCTGTTCATCGAGAACGGTCAGGGTGTTGTAGAGTCCGAGTTCGGCCATGATGGTATTCCGCGGCAAGGTGTTTCGTGGGCAGTGCTGAGCTGCAGCATCTATGAGGATAGCCGGCCTGTGGCGGGCGGCGCGCAGTTTATCACAGGCAAGGGGGAGGAAGAATGATTCAGCGGCGGTAGCCTCAGGCCACCGCTGTGTTGCCGCTTAGCGTTATCAGAAGCGGTAGCTTTGCTGCGCCAGCAACTGCCATTGTGCCGAGCCACGCAACCAGCTGTTTTGTTGCTGCCACTGGTATTTGACGGTGGTGTTGCCCTGATCATTGAAGCGATAACCCAGCAGCATAATCTGGCGTTGCGGGTCGTCACCGGCCTGATTCAGCACCGAGGAGGCGAGATCGCTGGAGGCAACCTCTGACAGATCAACATCGCTGCCCAGCCACTCATGGCGCAGCGCAGCCATCAGTCCATTGTTGGCTTTAAAACCGGCTTCGGCATAACCACCCCAGCTGTCGAGTTGCAGATTGGCGGTGGCATCGGTGGTTTGCCCGGCTGCGCTGCTTAATGCGCCTCGCTCCTGACGTTGCTGGTATTCAGTTTCAAATGTCAGTGTCCCGGCGGTGATGCTCTGGTGCATAAACAGGCTCAGGCCGAATTGTGTCAGGTGGCCGGCAAAAAACTCGGTGGCCGTGTTGCCGTGGGAATGTTGTTGTGGATTGAGCGCAAAAAGAGTGAGTCCACGGTCTTGCAGGCTGGCGTGGTACAGGTCGAGTTTTATGCCCATCAGGCGGGTCTCGCTGCGGTAGCCCAATACGGATGATGCAAGGGCTGCCGCACTGGCGGCATTGGTGTCAAACAGGGTGGTGGAAAAGCCCCCCAGTTGTTGCCGGAACCACCAGTGACCCTGTTGTGCATCGTGTTGAAGGTTAATCCCGGCCTCGGCGGTTTGCCCGCCCCAGAACACCTGGTTGACCAGCGTCGGACTGATCATCGTCCAGTTATGTTCATGCAAGGCATTGCGCAAGCCAAGATCCAGACGTTGCTGACCGAAGCGCAGCGACCAGTTGCCGTATGTTTGCGTGGCCCAGGCTTCATCAATCTCGGCACCGTCATCATGGCTGGACAGGGTAACGCGCGCCGTCTGTTGGTTATTCCAGCGGTCATTCCAGCGAAAGTCACGACTGATATCGACATGCTGCAGATTCAGCCCGGCGCTTTCGCGGTGGCCATTAACGGGCAAAAACCCGCGCGCAACGGCGGCGGGTTGGTCGCGGTAGCTGAGCATGATGTCCAGCGCCCAGTCGTAGGGCGCTGGTGTGGCGCTGGCCGGCGTGTGGCGGATGCCATCATGGGCCTGAAGCTCAGGTACTGAGACGGAAAATAATAGAGTAGCCAGCAGACGCTTCATGATTACAACTCAGCAGCAGGAAAAGGATTGGCGAAACGCGGATCAGCAATAAACTCGTAATCGGTCAGGCTTTTTAAGAAATTCAGCAAATCGCTTTTTTCCTGAGCGCTCAGAGTAAAGCCGTTGACAAAATCACTCTTATACGGATTCAGCCGTCCATCGCCCTGATTCGCTCCGCTGGTAATGTTGCGACCACCGGCGGCATAAAAATCGATGACTTCTTCCAGTGTGGCGATTGAGCCATCGTGCATGTACGGTGCGGTTAATTCGATGTTGCGCAGTGTTGGGGGACGGAACGCTCCCATATCATTCCAGTCGCCGGTGACTTTGAATTTTCCCTGAATATCTTCCGGATAACTGCCGTTGTTATTCAGGTTATATAAACCATTATTAAAAAATACCCGCTCCGGAAAGCGCGTATTCATGGTGACGGTTGAGCTGGAGAAATTAAAACCGTTATGGCAATGAAAGCACTCCAGACTTTCTGAAAAGAATAATTGCTGACCACGCTTTGCCGACTCTGAGAGCTGACCTTTATCAAAGGCTGAGCGGTCGGAAATTAAAATACGGCTGAACGAGGCGAGTGCTTTGGCAACATTCACCAGCGTATAAGGATCACTTTCGCTGGGGAATGCGGCTGAGAATAAAGCCTGGTACAACGGATCATCACGGAAGCGTTGTAATACGCGGTTAAGGTTCCCGTCATCGATGCCCAGTTCAACCGGGGTGTCGCCGGTGAGCGGGATGAATAACTGGTCTTCCAGACGGATAAGAACAGGATTCCACCAGGTGTAGCTGGCGTTGTAGGCAACATTGGTCAGGCTTTGTGAGTTCAGAGCCAGGGTTTCTCCGGTTGAACCCTGTGGCAGAGCTTTACCATCGGTAAATGCCAGAGCCTGTATGTGGCAGCTCTCGCAGCTTTGTGTCTGGTTGCCGGAAAGGCGTTTATCGTAAAAAAGATGACGGCCTAGTTCTGCTTTGCTATCGGTCAGGGGATTGCTGTCAGGGATGGGCGGCAGAACAAAACCCCCTTCTTTACTGAATTGCAGCAAGGCAGCCCCTTCGACCTGTTGTTCAAGGTCAAGTGTGAATTCTGATGAACGACAGGCGCTGAGCAGAAAAAAACTCAGCAACAGCAAAACTCGGTGTGCTTTCAGCATGAAAAACTCACTGACCGGGCAGGAGGCCCGACCTGATAAAAGAAAGGGTTAAGGCACCTCTGAATAATTCAGTGCCCGCTTCGGCTTACTGAAAACGTTCAGATCAAGGCGCCACGTTGAAGGCACTATTTTGAAGGCATCATGGGTTACGTCAAAACGTGGCAACACCGAGCTGGACGTTTTCAGCAAGCCCCGAAGGGCGTGGGCTGCAGAGCGTTTTGACGGTGTTGTCGATTTTATAAAGGACTCGCCATTCACTGCAATCGACGC
>JAJOJJ010000025.1 GCA_021208685.1 Saccharospirillaceae bacterium | reverse complement strand
GTTCTGCTGGAATTTTGCCCGGATACGCTGGCCGCTGCTGTCGTACAGGAACTGGCCAATGGTGGAGCCGCCGCGGGTAACCTGTTGCAGTTCATTACGGGCGTCGAAGGTGTAGTTCAGGGTGGTAGTTTGCGTGCCCTTGTCGGTGGTGATGCTGGTGATTTTGGCACTCAGGTTGCCGCTGTTGTCGTAGCTGTAGTCGATCTGGGTCTGATGGCTGTCGGTGCTGCTGATGCGGGTCAGCTGGTCCAGGTTGTTGTAGGTGTAGGTGCGGGTAACGCTGGCGCTGTCTTGTGTGGTAATGGATTCTTCAGTGCGGTTATGGGTGCTGTCATAGGTGTATTCAACGGTTTTTCCGGCAACACCGTATTGCGCCGGATAGATGACTTTGCTGAGCTGATTAAGCTCGTCATAAACGTATGAGGTGATGGCTGCACCTGTGCCCAGATCTTTGCTCTCGCGGGTGCGGTTGTCGTTGGCATCGTAGTCATAACTCAGCCCGGCGATGATGCCGCCGTTCAGTGTGTGTTTAATGCGGCTGACCTGATTACGCTGGGTATACTCATACAGGCTGGCTGCTCCGTTGGCGTAGTCGATGCTTTTGAGCTGGTCGTCCGGGTAATAGCTCAGACTTGCTGCCCCTTTGGGGGTAATCAGGCTGGCTAAACGGTTGCGGTTATCGAACACATACTGAGCGGTGTTGCCGTTGGGGTAGGTGATGGCAACTGGCAGATTGTTGTTGTCGTAGCGCCATTGGGTCTGCAGTCCGGCAGTATCCGTCATGGATATCCGGCGATCCAGTGAGTCATAAGATGCCGTGACTGTGCCGCCACTGATTAATGCATTGTTGTAGCTGTAACGGGTGGATGTCAGGTTGCTGTTGCCGTCATAGCTCCACTGGATGTTGCCAGTGCTGTCAGACTGTGAAGTACGTCGCCCCAGCGCATCGTAACCGTACTGAATATTGCCCACTGGCCGGCTCAGTAAGGTTACCTGATTAAGGGCGTCGTAGGTAAACGACGTGGTTAACTGGCCGGCATAGTTAACAGATAACAGGTTGCCGTTGTTGTCGTAAGTGAAGGAGGTTGTTCGCTCGGCGGCATCGGTATGGGTGGTTTTGCGTCCGGCATCGTCATAAACAAAGGTTGTTTCGGAACCATCGGCTTCAGTTACGCCAGTCATGCGGTTCAGCGCATCATAGTTGTACAGGGTTTGCTGACTGGCTGGCAGGGTGAGCGACAGGCGGTTACCGCTGAGATCATAAGTGTACTCGGTTACGGCACCGGCCTGGTCTACCGACAGCAACTGATCACGGACATCGTAGGTCTCAAGCGTACGGGCATTATCCGGAGAAATTATGGTCCGGGTAGTGGGCCTGCTGTTGTATTGATATTGAGTAACCGCTAATGATTCGCCGCTGATAAGGGTAGGGCGTTTTAACGCGTCGTACTCGTACAGGGTAGTATTGCCAAGAGCATCGTACTCCGCTGACAGCTGGCCATCAGGATAGTAGGTTTTACGCCAGCGCAGCACATTATTGCGTGTGGAGCTGGTTGGTTTATCCAGCACGTTGTTGTACGTGTTATTGGTGATTATGCCGCGCCGGTCGACAAAAGAGATCTGATGCCCGACATCATCATAGGAAAAAGATTGGGTGAGATTCAGTGGGTCTTTTACTTTGGTCAGCTCACCGAACAGGTTGTAGGTGTAGGCAGTGGTATTACCTGCGGCATCGGTAATGCTGACTGGCTTACCAAGTGCATCCAAAACATAATTAGTGCGATTATCGTTGAAGTCGGTTTCGGAGATGACCAGGCTGCGCTTGTCGTAGGTAAACGAGCGTTTATGGCCAAGAGCATTGGTTTCGGTTAACAGATTCTCCTGATGGTCAAAGCTGAATTTCAGTTCGGCGCCTATCGGTAATGTGGTTTTAATGCGTTGATTCAGTTCATTGTATTCATGACGGGTGATGTTGCCATTGCCATCGGTAGTGGAGGTTTTGTTGCCCTGGCAGTCAAATATACTTTGTTGACTCAAACCCAGGTTATCACGCACCTCAGTGCGGTTATCGGAAGCGTCATATTTATATTGAATATCATTGCCATTAGGCAGGGTCTGGCTGAGCATGCGGTCAGCCAGATCGTAGGTATAGGTTGTGGTTTGCCCGATGCCATCCACCATACTGGTACGGCGGTAGAGTGGATCGTACTTATAGGTTGTTTTATCGCCGACCGGATCGGTAATGGATAATACATTACCCATTGGATCATAAGCGCGATTGGTTGTCGCTCTATCGGAGCCACTACGGACGAATGTCTGAATTTCGTGACCCAGAGCATTCCAGAAGTGACGGATGGTTTTAACCGCATCGGTCTCTGTCAGCAGACGACCATTCATATCGTAGGTGTAGTCGGTCGTACGGCTTCCTCGTGTGGTCTTTATTCTCCGGTTATATTCGTCGTACTTATGTTCGGTAATCAGGCCATTGGCATCATTCTGGTTGATAAGATTGCCAGCATCATCATAGGTTAACGTGGTTACATAACCTTCGGCATCGGTTATCGTTTCTGGCTGGTTTATGTTGTTGAAGGTTCTTTGAATGCTTCCCGTAGCGGTTCCTTGTATGGTGAAAATTTCCCGGGTACGGTTGCCGTTACCATCAAGTGTATAGGTGATTCGTTTATTCCGCGGAGACAGCACCGCAATCAAGCGGTCGTCACCGTCATATTTATATTCAGTTTTCTGATCGTTCCAATCGGTTTCAGTGAGTTTGCTGCCGCGACTGGTATAACTCATAGCACGGGTCACTGCTTTGTCACTTCCATCGCAACCACGTAACCGGGTTTCCGAGATGGGGCGGCCTTCGCCATCATACGTAAAGGTTGTGATGCGTCCGAGAGGGTCTGTTATCTGAGTATTACGGCCAGCGGCATCATAGATGTATGTGGTGGTTTTTCCTAAACTTTGTTTAACTTCAAGTGGCTGTCCATAAAGGTTACGCGTGTAGGATGTGACAAAATCATTGGAATCAGTGAATGTTATCACTTCGCCAAAGGCGTTGTTCTTATACTTTTCAGTGAATTTTTTGATGCCACTGCTTGGCCCATCGACGTTGCTCTTATAACCATGACTGTCATAGCTGTAGGTAAAGGAGTTGCCATTGGCATCGGCTTCAGCAGATAAGCGGCAGTAATTATCATACTTAAAGTCTTTTTTCGGATAGCTCTGTACGGTCGGGAATGGACAGTATTGATTCCCGTAAGTATAGGTTACTGTACGTCCTTCCCCGTCAGTACGGCTCTTCAATGCAGTTTTATATACCCTTTTTCCGCCAGAGTAACTGGTGGATAAAGCGATGTATTCTTTAACCTCTGTTATCTCAGTATTGTTATGGCTGTATGTCTTTTGTGTTTCATTTCCGTCGTTGTCATAGCTGTACTTTGTCGTATTTTCATTACGATCAGTAATGCTGGCGGGCAACAGGTGCTGCTTGTCCCAGTTTGTGTATTCCGTGCCTGCGGCATTTTCATTTTCCAGTACAGCACCATAGCTGTTCAGTCTCTGTTTTATATTCCAGTCACTCCCGGATATCGCGACTTCGGAGGCAATGACCCCCAGATCATAGTTATACTTGCTCTGGGTAAAGTTATAATTCAGAGATGTGCTGTTACCATTACGGTCTTTTATTTTGGTTACGAAGGGGGCTTTCCCATCAGATAATAGTGTCGACAGTTTGCTGTCGGGTACTTTCAGCTCTGTATACGTATAGGATGTGGTATGGCTCAGCGCATCAGCAACTCCGGTTATTTGAGACAGGCTGGTTGTATTAAGCAATATCGTCTGATCAACGATGGTGTTTGAATCATCTGTAACTTTCGTATTCATATAAACGGGATCAGCATAACTATACTGATTCAGCGTGATGGTTGAGCCTGCTTTATTTAAAGTAGCTGAAGTCAACCGAAACTCATCATCATAAGAGTAGTCAACAGAGGCTGTATTACCGCCTTCAAACTTGATCTTGCTTACCCGTTTGGCAGTCAGGCCGGTTTTCGGATTTTTGTAACTCGAATATTCATAGCTGAGTTTTCGTCCATAGCTGTCTTCCAGTGTTGCGATCATTGGGTAGTCATAGCTGTCTGTTTGGTACGAAAAGCGAATTGCCGCACCAGCAGGGGGTTGAATATATGCAACCAGTCGCTGATTATTTTTTAAGAACGGGTAGTGTTTAAAGTGATAACGAACTCCCCCTTTGGTATAAAAGTCGTAGTCATCTCCGCTTTTGATTAAGGTTCCGTGGTAGCCAGGTACGGGTTTGTAATCGGTTCCGTCTGGCTCGAAAGGAATGCCTTTTACGGTAACCGTACCACAGGCAGTTTCTGTCAGTACGTGAAGATTCGGGTCAGACCAGCCAATCCCAAAGTAACTCTTATCTGAACGTTGATTGGAATTGTATTGCCGGGCAATATTCAGAGACAGAGTTTCAAGAGGAACCGACAAATCATTATGTAACAGATTTAAACTTCCATCGTACAGATCGATATTATTATAAACAGAATGTGAAACAGGAATGGATTCCAGTGTGTTTACAGCAATTTTCAGAGTTGTAGATCGTTCTTCTGTAACTGAGCCACTGGTGGCTGATATATGTAAACGATAGGTTCCTTCCGGGTATTGATTGAGATCAAGTTCAAGAACATTTCTTCCCGTAGTTAAATTTTCAGAATAGATATTTGTTCTTTCAGACTCAATTACCCCGGTTTCAGTGCTTTTAATTTCAGCAATGCTGACGGAAACATCTGCTTCGCGGGTAAGTATCACATTCAGATCATTATAAGAGCCCGGGCATGACCAGTTACTTGCAGGTCTGCTGATATGGTTGATACGGATTGTTTCCGTATGGTCGGCAATTAACTGCAGATTAAGCGGAATTCGATCAGAGCGGACTTCTGATTTTCCACCATAATATACAACCAGTTCCAGATAGTAATTGCTGTCTGTATTTAATGCAAAGCCAGCAGGGATGGTAAAACTTCCGGATCCACTGTAGCTTTCAGAATTATATGAACCAATCAGTGTGTCGTTTTCATAAATCAGAAGATAAGGCAAATACCCTAAAACCAGTCCAGGCTGATTCAGAGTATAGGATACTGAAACAGGTTCTGTTGTAATCGTTTGTCCGCCGGATCGTGGCTGTACCGCAGGAGTAGTTTCCTGCCTGATTTCTGGCAACACGGTATAATAACGTGCGATCTCACTAAAGCTTTGCAAATCATCGCGATAGGCTATCGGATGGCGACCAACTGCAGCACCGATGACATCAATTAAATAGTTGGTATAGATGCCATCGGCTTCGTTTGATACCGATATCGCTCCGCTTGGCGATGTTATTTTTACGGACTCAGGCCCCTCAATAGGAGTGAGTACAGATGCAATATATCCTTTTTTTGATTTATCGCCGCTAACCCCGATCAACTTTGTTATCATGCAGTGTCTTGGCTGAATAGTCACAGCATTTTCCTGTGTTTGGCCGGGTTTTGTCAGAATATAGGGAGTATTTTCACTACCTGATAGTCCACTATATTCTGTAGCTGGACTTTGAGGGCAGTGAATCTTTTCTTTTACCCCCTCATCAAATGATTCATAATTACGTGTTTTTGCCATTTCTAATATATAAAATATATCGAGGTAATTTGTGTAAATAGTAGTATGAAATCGTTTTGTCAGTAGTTCTCCAACGGAAACATTATAGGCATAGAAAGTATTGGTATAATTGCCATTGTAGAAGAGTGCCATTTGGCTATGTTCTGAGGTAGTGTAATATCCATTTTGAATTACACTACCGGCTCCGCGATCCAATATTAAGTTATTAATAATGGAGCAGTATTCAATAAGTATTCTTCCGGTTTCAGAGTCTGGTTGTATGTCCGGAAGTATACAGTCGTAACCATCAGGCTGAATGCTTACTGGAATATTTGCAACAGGATTGTCGTATTGATCATACGCTGATGCCCGTATGGTAAAGTTCGTTATCATTTCTATTTCTGCCCTTACAGCTCTGTCTGGACCGTAAAAGAGGGATATAGGACTTAGAAGGCTCACCTTTTCCGATGCTGAATATTCTGTACCAACCATGGCATTGAGGCTGACCTCGGATACCCGTTGCGGGTAAGTATCTTCACGGTTGATTCTCATATAATGAGGAGTAATTGCGGTGCTGGTAGCAAAGGTAAGGGTTGCAGTGGCTGATCCGGAAGTATCTGTAATCAGGGTGTACACACTTGATCCGTTATCAAAGATACCATTGGCGGTGGCTATATAGAGAGTAATATTGGCATTGACGACTGGTTCCCAGGAAATGCTATAGGCTTCAATTCTTATCTTTGTTTCCTGGCCTGCAATACCAATATTTTCGCCATCATAATAAGCTTTAAGATAAGCAACTTTATCTTCTCCCTCGGTAGGCGCTGAAGAGGTAGGGTCGATTAATGACCAGCTGATGGAGTTTCCAACAGTGCTGGTATTCGTACCGCCGGCGATGAACCCTGACAGAAAATAGCCCGAAGCACCGGTTTGTGGATCGATAGCAATCCAGGAAGAGCCAGTCCATTGATTCACAGTTAACGGGCTGGCTGGCATGTATATATCAAAACCATCGTTCAGCAGTTCGCGTATCTCACTGATAACTGCTTGACTGTGTGAACTACTTTCAACGTCGGCCTGAGTCGGTTTTTCCAGAATATGAATACCGTCTTTTCTTGCTATTTTCAGCAGTTCATCTGCGGATACGCTGTCCAAAGCGAAAACATCTTCAAATGTATTCTGCTCATGCCATGAGCTGTTAAGTGCACTGCTTTTTATAAAATCTGCAGTTGAAAGATGGGATGTTGGTGTCGGAACAGAGGCAGTGGGTTGCAATAATGCATCCATATTCACACCGGTCCAGCTAAGAAAAGCAGGCTGATCCAGAAGATAGTCAATTTGTTGTCGATTGGAGACGAAGGTGAATGTTGGTAAGGGGTAAAGCACTTTATGACCGGTTAAAATCTCCAGCGCCTGATTATCAGTGTAGGTAGCGTACTGATACTGATAGGCTGAGTGGCTGAGCCAGTGAGAACCTCTTCCTTTGGCAGGCCAGTTCGTCATTTGATCGGGATCGCTGGTGACCGCGCCGCCACCTACTGCCAGACTGTAGTAACTACCAACTACTAGTATTTTATTAAATTGAGTCCTATTGGTATCGTTTAAAGTAAACGTCAGATTTATCTTATCTCCACCAGTGAGACTCTGATCAGATATGGCGATTATCTGATCATCAACACGGATAACTAATTTTAGGCTGATATCACTCAGTAAGATATTATTTAAACCACCAGCCAGGTTTATTTGGTCCTGATCTTCACGCGATGCTGCTTCAAATGAGAATGTAATATTATGATTGTACAACTCTGATATTGTGAAGTCCTGTTGCAGGATATCCTGAGTAAAAAAATTCCCTTCCGTGGTGGCGGTAATAGTGACTTGATTGATGTAGTGTTCCGGTAATTTTCCTTCGGTAATTACTCTTTCTACATCAAAAAAAAGCGATGCTGGTAGATAGGTAATCTCTTCAGCTTCTGGTATGGCTGTTTCATCGTCACTGGTTTCACTACCAGCCAGGCTTGTTAAGTAAGAAACAAAGCTTTTGTTGGAATCTGCAGGATCTAAAGACAAATAGTCTGCCATGGCAGTGTTGATTTTGACGTTATCTGGCAGGCGGGATAGTTGGGGAGGGAGGGGGGAAGTTACGGTAATAAACGGATCAAGAGGAATCCATGACTGATTGTTCTTATTTACAACGGCACCGCGATAACTGTTATAAGGCAGGCGCGCTGAGATCCAGGTTCTCTGCCAATAATAAACATCATAGCCATTTTCGAAACCATAGTAGAAGAATTGTTGCCCGCTATTGCGGAGAAACTTCACTATGGCGCTTTTTCCGGAGAGGCCCGATAATGTTTCAATATATCCGGCTGGCACTCTGGCAATGCCAGTAACGGGATTGGCTTGATAACCTGATGCAATATATAAATGAGCCAGCAGCAGTGCCTGATCAACATCGTTACCTGAACCGCTACGCAAGACGGCAACGGGACTCTTACGATGGCCAGGATAAAACTCGGGTGCTATGTTCTGAGTGACAAATTGATAAATCTTGACAGGGTCATTATCCAATTCATGTGCTTTGTCACTGATGACTGCATCTATTTCTGGATTATAAAATTTATTCTCTTCTATAGTCTGGCTCAGATAGCTGGGCGTAATATTTCCATCAGATAGCGCTGCATCAGCTGCCGATGCAGGAAAAACGGGCAGCTGCCCTCTTAATATATCAATCTGAGGTATGAGTTGTTGCTGTTTTATTTTCTCTATCGATCTTTTCGCTGAATACAAACTATATTGATATTTTGCCTGATCCAGAAGGCTCTCAAGTGTGTAGTTTTCAGCGCTATCTGGTTTCTGAATCTGGTTATAATAATCATCCGTAGCAAGTAGGAAAGGCGTGATCTCTTCTTCCAGTTTAAGGCGAATGGAAGAATCACTATTAAGCCGTCTAAGTACTTGATCTAGCAATAAATAGCTGGATTTCAGAGTTTGAAATTTCTCATTGGAGCTATTGAGATCCCCGGCTTTAATATCTTCTTCCGGAAGGGATGATAGGAATGATTCAAGATTGCTATTAAAGCTCCGAAGGATGCTTTTGTCATCATTTATATCTGCACCGGCAGAATGCACATAAAAAATTAATGACAGAATCAATGACGGAATAAAACGGAGAAAATTATTAGCCACGGCAAATCCATTTGATAGTATTGGCAATCCGAAAGGCGGATTCTATGTGGATGCTCATTTGCTTGTCAAGAAGTCTTGGGTGTAATGCTGTTTGAAAATAATGTTCTTCATAAGGGTAACTTTGGCTTGGAAATGGTAGTGCTTCTATATAGAATGCTTGGCTGGATATCTGCCTTGAAATGGAGTTGTAAGGTGTGCAAGGTTAAATGGATTTGTGCGATAGTAATCTCTGTTCTTTTTCATTCATTTGCTTATGCAGCTGATGTTAATCCTTTGCCATTTCTATTGATGGGGTGGTCAACGGCAGACAAGTCTGTGGTGATTAAGGATAAAACTGGTGTTCATCTGATCAAGAACGGATCGTATGTCCTTGATTATCAAGTAAAATTGATCGCCGTAACGAACGACTATGTTGCATTCTCTATTGATAGATTGACCGGAAGGGTTGTAAGAGCTTCTTTGAATTCAAGGGGCGACTTATATTATCGAAATTTCAGTATTTTACCTGATTGAAAAGATGGCCATAATGGACGGGTTGAAAAACATGGGAAGTCATTATTTAAAATTAGTCATGGCAATATTGGGTGGCTTCTTTTTCGTGAGTGTTGTCAATGTTCACGCAAATTCTTACTCCACTGTAGGTGGTTTTGAAATTCCGGATGGAGCTTATGATGCTCGATTTGTTCGGAATCTTGATAAAGTTACTCAGATCCAGTTCTCCGGAAATTATAATATGTATCTGGATGACGGTAAACTTAATATGGCTGCCAGGGCTGTAGTTGCTCAGGAATTTTATAAAAATCATGCAGATAAATACGATATGCTGATCGTATTTTCTGATACCTATGTCGATACCGGATCCGATGTTTCAGCGTTCAACCTTTCTGTAAAGAACGAAGTTAAAGGCATTAATAAGAATCTCTTTGATAATTCAGATCTTTTTGGAAGTAATGGCAAACTGACCAGCTACATTGACATGGCAGAGGTCGGGCGCTGGGATCTTGATTCATCCTCTGCAAATTACTACAAGGTTATGAATACTGCGCTCCATGAAATAATGCATCAATGGGTCGTGGGGATTCATGTCATGGATAATGGCGTTTCAAGTGATATCTTCATTGGTCATAAAAACTCTCACTGGAGTGCGCTCCTTGATTCAGACGCTTCATTAATGTATGGGCAGGATTGGATGAAGGTCGCTGATGATCAATATTTGGCTTACGATGAAAGACAGCGTTATTCTGCTCTCGACCTGTATTTGGCCGGCTTTTATCATGAAAATGAAGTTGGTCCTATTCATTATATTGAATCAGCAGATCTTGAAAAGACGGCTATATATCAAAAAGGAGTCAGAATCGCAGGTAGGGAAAGAATATTTTCAATAGAAGATGTTATTGCTGCTGAGGGTGAGAGGATTCCTGATTATCAATCAGCGCAGAAGAAATTTAAAATAGGATTGCTTTATCTTACCAAAAATAGCGAGGTTCCGGATTCTAGTATAGTGCATAATCTTAATAAGTTTTCGGAAGATTTGTCGTTACGATTTGCTCATTACACTGGTGGTCGGGCTTTTGTTAACATTGTAAATATAGATAGGGATGAACCTGAGGAATCGGCACATGAAGATGAAAGTCTACGAACTGAGATAAGTACTGATCTTGCTTTATCCTGGTTAAAGGCGAAACAAATTAATGGCTTCTGGGAGGATTCTAGCAATACGAAAATTCGTGATTCCTATGTAGCAAATCAGGTGTTGTCTGAGCTTGATGATAATTACTCTGAAGAGGAATTCCTTGACTGGAGTGGGATGTTTCTTGCGGTTAACAACACGGATGATGCCGCTTACTTATCGTTGACTAATTATAATTTAATTTCGCCCTATTTAATAAGCAGTCGTCATGATGATAATGGTTGGGGCTTATCTCCTGATCACAAAAGCACGATTTTTGATACTGCGACTATTCTTGGTGTTCAGCCAAAGCTTGCTCTGTCTAATACGATAGATTTTATCTACAGTAAGCAAAATTCTGATGGTGGATGGCCTAGAGGTCAGGTCGGTAAAAGTGATTTTAAGACAACTGCAGTAGTATTTCATGCACTTTCTAAGATAAGTCAGGAAAGCAGGCTTTTTGTTCCTGATGCCGCTGTTGTTTCCGCTGCTACTAATTATATTAGTGATTATTATTTTACAAATCCGGATGAGGTGCTGATTGAAGAGTTAGCTATGGTGCTGGCTTCTACTTCAGTAATAGGAAGGAACTCTTCTGCATTGATTTCTGCGATTATCAGCAGAATAGAAGAGCAGCAGAGAACCGACGGTAGTTGGGAAGGTAGTATTTATGCAACGGCTATGGTTCTTGATGCATTGTTCAGTGCTGAATTCGCTAATTTAGAGATCAAAATTGAATCAGATTTTTCTGGAATTCTTTCTATAGGAGAACCTTTTCAGTTTTCATCTGAGATCAAGAATACTGGAGCGGTAGATGCCTCCGATTTTAATATTTCTCTTTATTTAGACGCTGTTTCACCGGAAAATTTGATTGTTACAGAGACGATTGCTTTTCTTCCCTCTGGTGCTGGACGTAGTCTTGACTGGGCTTTTGATACTGAAGGTTTTTCTGGTAATCATCGTGCTATTCTCGTAGCCGATCCTGAGAGTAAAGTCATAGAGAAAACCTTGATAGACAATCAGGCTTTCAGAGACTTTAGCATATCTTCTCTGGCAAAAAGTGTTGATGTTGGTATTTATTCCAGTGACTTGGTTGTATCACCAACTGTATTCAACAGTGCTGTTGAAAATATAGAACTTTCTGCGATTGTGAGGAATCTATCATCGGTGGACTGTGATTTAGCTAATGTTTCTCTCCTGTCGAGAGGAAATCAGTTGGCGCATCAGGTTGTAAAGCTGTCTTCTGGCGCTAAGTCAAATATTCTGTTTAATGTTGATATTCCGTATTCTGATTCTTTGTTCGTGCAGGTATCATGCGATGGGGATACTAATATATCTAATAATATTGCGCGTATAGGATTATCAAGAAATAATACATTTGATGCGCAGCTTGTATCTGTCGCTAGTCATGCAGGTGGAGCGATTACTCTTGGTAAAGAAATTGATATTGCTGTTGAAGTATATAATTCAGGAACTCAAACACTACCAGCTTCAGCTGTTTTATTAAAGATAGAAAAAGATGGTGTAATAAAAAACTCGTTCACATCGTTTGTCTCAATTGATTCCGGAATGAATCAGATAGTTAACTTCAACTGGATGCCATCGGAAGCTGGAGTCTATTCTCTGTATGCTTATGTTGATCAGGATAATCTTGTCTCAGAGTTGGATGAGACAAATAATTCTCAGATTACTTCTATCGAAATTAGCCTGGATGAAAAGGCCAATCTGAATTCACTGCATTCCGATATACAGTATGAAGGGATTGCTTATGAGGGAGGAAGTAAAGCATTTAATATAACTGTACGTAACACTGGCTCTAAAGCTTCTGATGCCAGCTTGGTTCATCTATATAAAGGAAAGCCATTTACGGAATCAAATCTATTGGATGAAGCTCCGCTGCCTTCTATTATAGCTGGTGGTAATGTGCTGGTAGACCTTTATTGGAACAATATCTCTGTGTCGGGAAAGCAGTTGTTATATGTTGTGCTAGATCCTTCAGACACGATTGACGAGGCTTCAGAAGAAGATAACTATGCATTTTTTGAGATGCAGATTACATCCTTGCCTGATCTTCATATTACGGATTCACAGCTCAAGCTGAATCCGGTGATTGCATTACCAGAATCGGATGTGGTTCTTCATTACAATGTCGTCAATATAGGTGGTCAGGAGGCCGCTGATTTTAGCGTTGAAATTTTTCTTAATGATCAGCTGCTTGATCGCAATGTATATAACTCTGTTGGTGCTTATAGTAGTCAATCTCTTGAATTTATCATTCCATATCGTAGCATAATTAGTGATTCTGTAGTGAGGGTTGTACTTGATTCCGAGAATAAAATACTGGAATCGAATGAAGACAATAATGAAGCTTCTGTGGATTTAGTGGTCGGTGATTCCAGCCTTTATGTTACTCAGCGTTATATTTCGCCTAATGGTGATGGCAAACAGGATTACACGTTAATATATGCAAGCGTACCACAGGATAATTCTCTGAATCTCGTTGTTAATAATTCTGAGGGAATCAATCTTGGCAATTTAGTTACTGGAGGTGACGGTCAGCTTAAATGGTATGGTACTCTCAATGGTAAACGGCTGGAAGATGGTGACTACTGGCTTCGTCTTACCAATTCTGAAGGGAAGGTTGTATCGGAGCAGCTAGTTGTTATCGATACCAATAATACGTCCATATCTGAAGTTCTTTCTTCTGATAGAAAAATCGAAATATTTTATCAGGAGATATTTGGAGATATTGCCTGGCTTGAGCCATACAATGAAGGTAGAAGGGTGGTTTTCTACGTCATTGAAAGTGATAATCAAATTATGACACCAGGGATATATACTGCAGATTTTACTGGTAATGATGTTCGGCTTGTTGCATTTGAGTCATCATTTAAGTTTCCCCGTAATTCTCATCATAATTACAGAGGGAGCCAGTACTTTAATGTTGAATCTTTATCAGCTACAGGGAATTCTCTGATTTTAAAGAGTAACGATGACAACTATTACCGTAACCCGGCCCAATATGTCCGGATAAATATGAATGATAATGTCTGGGAGCCATTGTTAATTGCTTCAGAATTTTCTGCATATGACTTTTACTATGATTATTATGGCATTCTTTTAGCTTTGAGTGATGGTGTTCTGTATCGTATAGACACTTCAACAGGAAATTCTGTGGCTGTGAGTGATCGGAATGGCAATAATTATTACTATTCGTCAATTTGGAAGGATAATTTAATAGATAAAGATACACTTGTATACAAGAATAATGTTGTTTCCTTTAAAAATCTTACAGTGAAATCATATGAAAATAGTGATGCAGTAACGCTTAGTGCCAATAAGATTGCTTACACTGATTCAAATGGCAATATAGTTGTTGAGAATCGTGATGGTTCAGATCAAAAAGTCTTTCCTAAGTACCGGAGTGACAAAACAACCCTGGACTCCCTTATGGCAATGGCATCATTCAGTCCTTCAGAAGACAAACTGATGCTGTTTTTTCCGGACAGTGTCCACTACCCAGGTGCAAGAGAGTGGGACTGGATTAACGGTGCAAATGGGGTGTTCAATGATTATCTGTCTTCTTTAAAAGAAAACCCGGATTCAGAGAAGGAGCCAGCGCCAAATGGTTATCGTGTTGAGCTTGATTTAAATACCGGATTATATAATGTTCGCTCGAATTATAATTATTATATTTCAACTACCGGTGGAGAAAACGGTCCACAATACGTCGCCCGGGAGATGGGCGCGCAATACTACGTCCTGTATGGAGACTACCCTCAGACATCTCAGGGCCTGTCTGAGTTTTCATGGAATAACTTGCCAATGGCATTTGAGGGGTGTGATAAAGGAAAGTATATCAGTGAAGACTATTATATTGATCGGTCATTTTATGCAACAAGAATTCCTGAATATGAATTAGATGAGTATGGGGGTAGTTCAGTATCACCTGAATTTATTCAGGGCGCAGTTGATTATACAAAGATTCAGGGCGTATCTCCTTTTGTTACAGGTTTTTCATATGAATCGTATGACATATTGCCTAACAGAAGCTTTCTATTCATGGGGGGGGAGCGATATGGTGATTCAGGGGTTGTTAAGCAAAGAAATACAATGCCAGAGAGTAAAACTTGCCACTCCTTGAATGTAGTTTCAAATGTTATGCTACTCAATACCTTGGATTTGTCGGCATATCTTGATGTCCGTTACGAAGAAAATAATAAAGGATTGGCAGTCTATGCCATTGCAGATGATAGGAATTTTGATTCATTCTTAATTGAATACCGCAAGCAAGGAGATTCTGTATGGAAAATTTTAGTTCCGGAAACGAAAAAGCAAAAGCATAATGATTTTATCACAACCTGGGTCCCGGATTATGAAGGCTCTTATACTGTAAGAATAAAAGTTCAGGATCTAGCTGGGAATGCGGACTTTTATACTACTTCAGTTGTATGGTCGGAGTCGGCTAATATTTCTGGAATCAGAATAAATAACGCATTATTTTCTCCTAACTTCGACACTGTTCGGGACTTGCTAAGTATTACATTCAAGGTCCTACGTCCAGCCAATATTCTACTAAATATTACGTCCATGTCGGGTGAATCTGTTGTTGAAAGAATGTATTCTTTTGATCAGGTTGATGTTGTTGGCAGTGTTGGTTGGGATGGACGCAATGCTAATGGTGCTGTTGTTGCAGATGGGCTCTATAAAATATCTCTTGATGGGTATGTTTATTATGCAACTGTAGATACTACGCCACCTTCAATTACTAACAGATCTGAATACCCTAGTATTTCTTATGAGGATTCCGAGAGAATTAAGAGTGCAATAATTTTTGCTTCGGCAGAGGATAGTAATGGCATTCAGTCCTTTGCATATCAATACTATGTCGATTCTCAATGGCAAAATATCAGCCAAGTTGATTTGGATTATGAGTTAAAAGGAAAAGGGTTAAAATATTTTAACGATCATTCATATCGTGTTGTTGCTGTAGATAATGCGGGAAATAAGGCCGTTTCAGTATTACTTGAAGAGGTGTTTAATACATTACTTTATCTGGATGGGGTTCATAATCAGAAATACTCTGATAATAAACAGGTTAAGTTTAAAATCGGATCGAAGGGAGAATTTATTCCTGTGCTATATGAAGGACTTGGTGGATATGCTCTGCTCCAGAGCAAAGTCGTTGATGATACGTCGGGTTTGAAAATTTTAAACGTAGTATCTCCTAATGTAATTAATGTGCAAGCCTTGGATCTATCTGAAGCCATTAGCATATCTTACTCGCGGGATGAGGAAGATATCTTTGTACGTGAAGCTGACTTGACCAGGGTTCTTAGTAAGGAAGGGTACTACGTCTTTGTTCTGTATGCCAATAATGAGGTTTCTGTTTCAGAAGCTATCTATTATTCCCTTTCTTCTGTTGTTAAACCTGATCCTAATTTTAATCTTGAGGCAATTGTAAAGGATACCTCTGATGGATATTCCTTAGGTTATAATTTTTCATCTTTGAATCCCGATGGAAATATCAGCTATCAATTGATGATTGCTTCATCTGATCCAGACGATTCTTATTACTCATCTGCGGTTATTGATGCTGATGATGTTGCTGGCATGTCAATGCGTTATGTGCCTGTATCTGTATCTGCTTGCTCATCATATAGTGTAAAAGCTGTATTTGATAATGCGCGTGAGCTTACAGCTAATGTTGAAGTCCCTTGCCTTTCTGTAGTGGTTAAACCTGTTGCAGACATGAAGCAGTGTAATAGAAAAGCAGATCAAGTTGGTTATCAGGTTTGTCTTGACTATAAAAAAGCCGAAAATGATATTCAGATTAAGTCTATGCGACAATCTGCCGCACTTATTAGTAAAGTAAATGCGTATATCGAAGACGAAAATACTTCTAATAGAAATTATTTGCTCAGTGAGGAGACAGGATTTGATGGAAATTGCTTTACCTCAAGCATTACTCTTCCTGTTGCATTTATTCCGCCTACAGGTGAAACGGAAATTACGATAGATTTACTATCTTCAAAAGATAGTGATCCCGTCATAACATATTCGCATGAGTTATTTCATGAGGATTATTTTCCCGTGATTAATATTATTTCTCCTGCTAATGATAAAAAGGTCTGTGCTAATCAATATCCGGGTACCGGTGAGCTTTACGTTCCTATACAGGGGAGCTTAATGGATAATCATACTGCAGCGAGTGAGACAAATTTTTATACAGACAATGAGTTTGATTGCAAAAATATGCGTGATGTTGCATATCAGGGATATGAACAATATAAGAATTCTGTTGTATGTGAATTGAATGTACAAAAAGCAAAAACGAAGCTTAGCGATAATCATTATAGAACGATCATTCAGCCAGAGCTTGCTTACATCCTTGATTTAACAAGTGATCAAATTCTTAATTATTGGGCAATTGATAATTCTGGAAACATGACTTGTGGGGCTACCAGATTTACGGTTGATTCATCTGCAGATGTAATATATGGCAGCATTGATGCATATCGCTTTGAAAATGGAGCGTTTGGTATTTCTCCTAATGGTGATGATGTCTATGATGATTTAAAAATAATCTTGTCAGTGAAAGAAAATATCAACATTTCATTATCACTCAAAGATGGGGCAGGTAACTCTTATGAGCTATTATCTGGAAGGTATGATGATAAAACGCAATTACTAACTGTTCCGGGTGAGAGTATTAAACTTAAGGATGGGACTTACAGTTTAGTTCTTACTTCAACTGATGATTGTGGATTTTCTCGTATTTTCTATATAGATACCGATTATCCTAAGATTATTATTGATACAACGCCTCCAGAAGTGGCGATAAATTATCCAGCAGAAGGGAATGAACTGTATCCGGTTACTGGTGTTTTTATTGATGTTCATGATGATAATATAAAAAAATCAATTTTATCTTTCAAATCATCTGATTCGGATAGCTGGAGTACTTTAAAAACCTTGAATCAAGATGAATGGTCAGATTCTGATGGTGTTTTTTATAGTCTCCCTCTGGCAGGATTGAGCGGAACTTATGGATTAAAGCTGTACGCCATAGATTTATTAGGAAATTCAAACGAAACATTCGTTGATCTTGACTTATCATCACTCGGAATACTATTGAATTTTTATGAAGCTGTTACAGACTTTGTTTCTCCCGATGGAGATGGTGTTCTGGATGAGTTTATCGGAAAGGTAAACCTTAGCAGAACTGCTGATCTGGAAATTAGGGTTAATTCAAATGTTGTGGGGGTGTATCACGGATTGCCTTCAGGAAACAGTAACTGGAGCATTCAGAAGGATGTATTGTCAAATTTACCAAATGGGAGGCATTCAATTTTTATAGCAGCTTCTGATAATAATGGAACAGAGCTTGGGAAGCTTGATTTGATTATCGATACTATTACTCCAAAAATTATTATCGATAAAGTTGATGATGGACGCTTTGGTTTTATATCAGGAAGCTTGGTTGAAGCTAATGCAAATGAATTAAAATATAAACTTTCAAATGTTACTGGTGATGTTGTCAGAAGCGAGAAATTAGTTAAGAATCTTCCTGATGGGATGGAATTTTCTGTTAATTTATCTGGCTTGGAGGAAGGTGCTTATGTGCTTGAAACCTTAGTGACAGACAAGGCAGGTCATGAATTATCAGATCTTCACTCTTTCATTTTCGATATCACTGATCCACTGTTGAACTTTCCGGATACGTTATCCGAAAATATTTACTTGAATCAGAAAAAGGATAGTTTCGACCTGGAGTTTTCTTATATTGAAATTAATCCGAAGATTTTGGGTGTAAGTCTGGATGGTTCCTCAATATTTTCTAAAACCACTTTTGATGACGATAGCTTAAGTCTTAGTTTCGATTTATCAAATAGTAATGATGGGGTTCATGAAATTAACGTCTATTTATCAGATGTTAATGACCGCCATTCTGAAACAAAATTTGTTTTGATCATGGACAGTCAGCCACCTGTTGTCTCATTACCTGAAAGTGGTTCTTATATTACTAAGAGAGGGCAGATAGTCTTTTCTGTAGATGATGAGACTCCGGTCAGTGGTTCACTATTAATTAATGATGAGATAGAGGCAAAGGTATCCTCGTTGGAGGGAAGCGTATTTTGGCCATCAGATATGCCTGATGGTACATATCCCGTTACGCTGATTGTAACTGACTCTGCTGGTAATCGGTCGGAAGAGTCGGTTGATATTGTTCAGGATAGCATCGCACCAGAACATGTAGTGTCTATTAAGGCTGAATTATCTGAGAGTGGCGTTGTTATTACGTGGCCTCATAGTATCAGTGATGATATTGCAGGTTATCTGCTGTATCGCAATGGTGCGGAAATTTTTGATACGGAACAACTGTATTATACTGACCCTGTGATTGATGAGGGTATATATACTTATTATGTAGTGGCTTACGATCATGCTGGTAATGTAAGTGGTGCAAGCCCGGATGGGATTTTAAGTATTGACAGAACGCCTCCGGATATCAGAAATGTCTTACCTTCAGAGGGGGAGGTTCTGCATGGCAATGTTAGTTTTTATGCTGATATAGAATCAGATGATATTGCTTCGGTATTCGCAAAAGTAACTATTGGGGGTGAGATTACTGAATTATCATCATCAGCTATGTCGGGAGGCAAGCTCTATCTGGGTAGTTGGTATTCAGCGGTAACAGGAAATGCTGAGCTAAATATTATAGCAACCGATGAATCTGGCAATCAGTCATACTTTACAAGAACCTATAATGTGGATAACACGGCATTGCCAGCACCTACAGGGCTAACTGCGACAATCTCGGATGGTAATACTGTAACTCTCAAATGGAATGGTGTTAATGGCTCTGATTTGACTGGATATCAGGTTTGGATGTTAGGAGCTAATCAGTCGGGAAATTTGACGGAAACAAAGTTTATACAGAATAATCTGGCCGATGGTATTTATCGCTACTCTGTTGTAAGTGTCGATACAGTTGGAAATCTGAGTGAAGCATCTGATGTTGTTGAGGTTTCTATTGATCAACATGCACCACTATTAAAGTTAGTAAGCCCTAAAGATGAACGTTTTGAAAATGTCTTGGATGTTTTGGCAGCTTCTGATGATAAAGATATTGCGTCTGTTAATTTTGAACTTCGGAATATGCAGGGCATTGTGATTGACACTTTTAGTTTCGGGCGACCACCTTATGCAACAACATTTGATACTACCTCTATCAATTACGATAATTACTCTCTGGTTATAAAAGCAACAGATTTGAATGGAAATGTATCTGAACAGACTTTTCCTGTTATTAAGGCTGATAAAACCTCTCCAGAGGCAGCCTCTGATGTTAGTTTAGTCTCTGTTGATGGTCATATGGTAGTAACATGGGAAGCTTCTTCTTCTGAAGATGTTCTTGGTTATAAGATCCAACTGTACGGTAGTTTCCTTTCAGAGGATTATTTAATTGATGAGGGGCAAGTAAATGCAGTGGAGAATTTAAGCTTTACATTCACGTCTGAAATTTTTGAAGGCCAATACTATGCTCGGATTCTTGCCTATGATGAAAATGGTAATGAATCCACTTCTGTTGATTCGGTATCAGTGCCTTATTATTTGTTGTATCCGGCGTTTCCATACTCACCAATTTCTCAGAATAATATAGATATCCCTGTTTCAGCTCATTTTGATGGTATGGTGGTGATGAGTTCAGACAGTGTTGAAATTGTTTCTGGTAGTATTGCCGCGGGTGACACAGTTTTTCTTCCTCTGGATCTATCCTCACCTCAGGAGAATCTGGCAGTTCAAGGATATTATGATGGATTATCTTCGACTACATCTGTTCCATTTTTAATGGAGCGTGGAGAAAAGCCTTCAACGCCAGATGTGCAGTTGGAATCCAGAGATATTGATCAGATTACGGTTTCCTTAGCTGCAAGTCTTGATCCGGGTGAACGGTGGTTCTATACGGTGAATGATCGTATGCCATTAAATGAATCATCTTATTATTACCATTATCACTGGCTGTCAGGTTTTGGTCGATATACAGTGAGTTATAGCATAGATCCTTCGGAGGACTGGCTGGCTGGTGTCGAATATAATCACCACTCCAGAGAGGTAAGTGTAGTATCAATCGATGTCTGGAATGGTACTAACTGGATGACGATACCTTACAGTATGTATCAATCAGGTTCTGCTTATTATGCTCAATTTGACTATCCGGTTTTTGCATCAAATATTCGAATGGTTCTTGCAAGCGTTCCTGATGAGGCAGTTAATCTTTCTATCAAACCTATAGTAACTACTGTTTATGATACTGATAGCTCAGTTGTCATTACTGAAACTTCAGAATTATTAAATGGTATTGCAGCTGAAGGTATTAATCTGGTTGCAACTGTCATATCTTCTGATGGAGTCGTTGGTGATGGATCTCTTCTTTCGATTAAGCCTAACTCTGATGATAATCTTCCAGGTATTCAGCTATCGGCTGTGATTGAAGGTGAAGTGCCTGTATTAAACTGGACAACAAGTGCTGAATTTTATAGCAAGTTTTATATCCTTCGAGATGATAATAGTATCGCTGAAGTCGCTACTGATGGGTCCGGTAACTATTCAATAAAATCACTGGGTAAAGAAGGAATCAATCATTATCAGATTATAGGTCTCACACCTGATGGTCTGACCCGTAGCTCCAATATTGTGTCAGTATCACTGACCCTGACTGCACCGGATTCAGTCGAAAACTTATTTGCAAGCTTTGATAATAATAACTGGTCGGTACTTCTTTCCTGGGAGGGCAGTACCGAAGGAATTGTATACGACATATACAGGAAGCATCTCCTGCAGCAGGAGTATGAGAAAATTGAATCTGTCTCGGGTTTGATCTACCATGACACTTCAGTACAAAGCTCTACTCTTTATCAGTATTATGTGGTGGCTGTTCGTTCTGTAAGCTATCCGGATCAAAGCAGCGCCCCTTCCACAATTGTCTCTGTCGTGACAGATAAAGATGCTCAGTCATCTACTCCTGAAATTCTTTATCCATATCAGGATGAAATCACAGGAAGTGATACGTTTGAAGTAATATCGAGCTCATTGCCTGATACGATGCTGAATTTTTATGTGAATAACGAAGTTGATGCCTCATTAATAAGCAGTGCAGGTTTGTCTGAAAGTATTGCTGACCTCCCTTATACTGAGGTACATATCCTTGGGAATAAGAGCCCACATGTCGGTTATTATGAAGGAAGTATTTTTGATTTTAGTAGTGGGGAGTCTTTAGGTTGGGTTGATTATGATTTTGGTGAGGTGCTCTATAAAGGAGGGGGCGCAGCCGTTGTTAAGAAATATTCAGATGTTAGGTTGTTCCACAAAGATGGATCAACTCACGATTTCTATAACATAGAAGACGTTGATATCAGCAGGGATGGAGACCTTCTTGCTTATACAACCTCGAATGGTCTTGAAATTCGTTATAGTAATAATTATGAAAATACAATTGCCATTGAAAATAATAGCTTGTTTTCTAATGGTTTTGTTGCCTTCTCCCCATCGGGTCAATATCTGGCAGTACTTCGTAATAATTATTTCTGGATTATTGATGTCGAAGACCCTGAACATCCAGACATTCTCGATGTATCCGATAAGTTATCTGGAGCGGTATATGATATCTATTGGCTAAGTGAAGAGCGATTGATGATTGATGGCGATATACCTTCAATCCTAAGTAATAATGGTGGGGAAATTACAAGTTTCGATATGATTGAGGATGTCGCCCCGTATATTCTTGGACACTATGGAAGTACAGTTGTTTTGCTTTACTTTAAAAATAGTGAGAGTGTTATAGAAGGTTATTCAATAACATCAGGGCGACTAAAATATCGTCGATTTATTAATCAAATATCATCCTTCTTGAGTGAGGATATTCCTGCCAATTTTGTTACTGCCTATGGTCAGATATGCTCTTCTGATTATTCAGGTACACTCTGTTCAGATTTACCTGGTATAACCCGGGCGAGTCTCAATTTGAACGTAGGAAGCAATCAAGTATATGCCGAGTCAGTCTTTGATGATGGTAACCGTAATCAATCTTTGTCTCGGAGAGTTTATCGCTCTGCCCCTGACGTAAATAATGTCGAATTGGCTGCAGAAGCCAATGTTCGATCTCTTGGTCGTGTATCTGATTTCTCTGTCAACGTTATTCACAGGGAAGGAGATGATGTTAACTTGAGAGGCATTACTGCAAAGATTATTTGGCCATCAGGTAAGGTTGAGACACTTTCTTTTCTGAATGATAATGTTACGGTTCAGGCTGGTTCAACTTATGATATTACGCATCAGTGGGTTCCGCCTGAAGCAGGCCTCTATACTATGTCGATTCAGATAGATGCTGATGATGATGTAGCAGCTGACAATCGGATGGAGCTTAGCTTTACTGTGGTTGAGAAAGGTCAGCCATCCTTGGCGTTATATTTAAATGATAATCAGTCTATTGCAATAGAATTTAATACTTTGGCTTGGAGTGGGGCTGGCTCTCTGAGCCTGAATATTAATAGCCCTGTTTACAAAGGTAATTCCATAGTTACCGATGATCGATTTTCATCATACGAAAGTCATTCTTATGAGCTTTCTCCTGGGCATGATTCTCTCTGGTTGTATGACTTTGTTGCGGAGGTGACTTTGAAAGATGAATTCGGTAATAATATTGCCTCATCGAGTATTAGTCACAGAGGAGATTTTCTATCAAACCGGACAAGCGAGTTGACCTTTATTTTGGATGGAGATTCTATTACTCAGGGAGGGGATATAACAGCTACCTATACAATTAATGTGCATACCGAATCATTATTCAATGGGATTTTAAGGGTTTCTGCGCTTTCAGCAGAGGGTGTTCTATCGGTCATTTATGAGAAGAAACTTTGGTACTTATTGGATGATGAAATTATTAAGGAAAATTTGACGATTTCTTCGAAAGATTTAATGGTTGGTAATTATAAAATACTGGCTGAATTAGTCGATTCTAATAGGCAAACCGTTGATATTTCACAGCATAATCTTGTTATAAATCCAGTTCCTGTTGTGTATACAGGTAGTATTCATCTTTCTGAAAATCCGGTTTTGATGAATTCAGAATGTAGTATGAAGGTCATGATTGACGGGAGTGTAAGTAATAGAACAGAGCAGATATTGGTTTATTCGTCTGTTGAGGGGTTTTCCGGTCAGGAAATAGCAAATATCAGTAGTACAGACTTGCCTGTAGAGCTGGATGTCGATATTCGCAATGCTTGTACTTCTCTTGGGGATAAGAAGATTGAGTTGTCGGTCATTCCTGACGGTAGGGAACTTCAGTTGCTTTCTCAAGAGATGCTTAACGTTGTTGATGGTATTCCACCGTCATTAAGTATTGAAACCCCGATGGGCGGGGGATATGTCAATGCAAATTCAACAGCTTCTGTGTTAGCGAAAGATGGAGAGTCTGGAGTCAGTCAGGTTTACTTATTAAATTCAGAAAAGAGTAAGGTAAGCATGCCTCTGACAAATGTTGATCGATATCAGATTAGCTTAAGTATGCTCTCTGAAGGGAGTCATGGTATCCAATTTGAAGCTTATGACATGGCAGGCAATTATACGACGTCTGACATTATTTCTATCGTGATGGATAAAACCCCGCCTGAGATAACTTTGGGTGGTGCTTCAAACGATGAAATATACTCTGTACCTGTTACTTTGAAGGCTATTGGGCGTGATGATTATTTGGATATATTCTCAGTGCGTCTGAATGGTGAATCGGTAGGTAGTGATGAGTTAATCGTTAGTAGTGATGGTAGTCATAAATTTGAAGCAATAGCTATAGATAAATCGGGTAACACAACACAAAAGTCGCTTACCTTCATGCTAGATCAGCAGGCGCCACGGATTATCATTTTGGGTATTGCTGATGGTGCTGTTTATACCGAAGCCAGAGATTATTCTGTTCAGGTAACGGATGATAACGTAAAAGAGATTCGTACAACTCTTAATGGAGAGGTTGTCGGAGAGTCGGGTCATATTTCAGCGGATGGAAAATATACACTTGAAGTAAGTGCGGTTGATTTTGCTGGTAATGCTACTCATGAATCTGTTGAATTCTTTGTTGATACAACTGCTCCAGAAAGCCCGACAATTAATATTTCAAATGGACAGCAATTTGATGATCCGGACGTCGTTGTCAAAGGTATGGGGGAGATTGGCTCACGTTTTGTTATGGAATTAAATGGGATAAAGTCAGAAACATCAATAACGAATGCCGGATATGAAATGTCATTATCTCTGTCGGAAGGCATAAATCTCCTTTCTTATTGGGCTGTTGATTCTGCAGGTAATAGTAGTGTTGTTACGAGATTAAGTCTTGAGCTGATTTCTTTACCGCAGTTTGATATCAGTGTTGATACTGCTCATTACTCAAGGGTTCTTGTTTGGCTTCCAAGAAATAAAAAGCGCCAGGAGCGTATAATGAGCTTCGTGCAAAATTCCTTTGCGGGTAGCGGAGTTAATTACCAATTTGTGGATGCGAAAAATGATCTGATTGAGCAACTGAGGAGTCATAGTTATAGCGCCATTCTGGTCACTGGCTCTATAACTAATAATGTCGAGGTAATTTTTGATTTTCATTTGATGAGTGAAATACGCGCAATGATTGCCTCGGGTTTGGGCTTTGTGTCTATTGGTAGTATTAACCCTTTTAGTGAGTTGATAGGGGATGTCTGCGGCATAGTGAAGCAATATTCTGATATTGATGCGAGACGCTTTACTATAGACGATCCGGACTTCGGACGTTATCAACTATCGTTGCATAAAGGTTCGGAGCGAATATATGTCGAGCCTGACATTCGACGAATAGGTACTTATCAGTTTAATGACAAATGTTGGCAGTGTGAAAACACTGGTAAAGGTGTTCATCCACCAATTTTGGATCGTTACTACGGACGTGGGCGAGTTATTTTAACTGGTTTTGATTTGACTGAGGCTAGCCCTGAATCATCCGCACATGATTTGCTGACGAGGCTAATCGAAATAGCTACTCCTGTTAAAATAGAAGGTTATAGTCGGGCATGGGGAAGTCTGAAGCTGGTTAGCGAAGCTGATGAAATCCCGCATCTTCAGGCTGATATTGCTTATGACACGGATAAAACCAGTATCTACGTCAACAATGTACAGATTGTTCCCGGAACCAGAATAGATGTGTCAAGTGAGCAGTTGTATGAAATATCATTTTTGGATGAATATTCTGTCCAGGTTGATATGAATTTCATATATAATAGCTCCTCGGTTCTGAATAAATCGTTGAATTTTGAGAATCCTGCTGAGAATCAAAGAGAAAACTGGAGGTTATTGCGAAATTATCTCGACAATATTGATGTGCCCTGGTACAGATTATTTTCTCATTATCGTATTAAACGTAAAGTTTATGAGTCTGAGATATATGACTCCAGTGCATTGTCTGCGAATGATATTGCAGATTCAAAGCGCATTCTTCTTGATGCTATAGGAATGATAAAAATAAGCTTTTATAAAGACTCCGAGCATTTTGATGAGCTGGCGGGAAGAATAATAAATATTCTTAATACTAAAGAAAGGAGGTATCTGTTTGAGAATTAGCTTCTTCTCAAGGAAATGAGGGGGGCTATGTCTAATTTGTAGGCGTACAAGGTGTAGTCTGAACCTGCCTGTCATCGTTTTGTCATCGGTACTCTTTTAAATGTCGCCATCTGGACTAGACCAAAAGAAGTATCAAGATGGTAAACAAGCAGCAGGTGGTCATTATCGGCGGTGGCATTCTTGGCCTTGCTATCGCCCATTATCTGCAGACCAGCGGGCAGGCGCAGGTACAGTTGTTTGAGCGCGGCGAGCTGGGGGCGGGCACCACCAGTCAGGCGGCGGCGCTGTTAACCCGTGCACGCAGCAGTGACAACAGCGCATCCATGGTGCACGAAACGCACACCGTCATGCGCACGCTGGAACAGCGTTTTAATATGCCGTTTGCGCAACGCAGCGGTTGTTTGCACATCGCCGTTCATGACGATGAGCGCCAGCAGCAGCAACGATACGCGCAGCAGGCGCAGCAACTGGATGTGGCCACCCAATGGCTCGACAGTGCCGCAATCCGGCGTTTGCTGCCCTGGCTGGCCGTGAATGCAGACAGCCGTGCACTGTACTATCCCGATGATGGTCACGCCGATCCCTACACACTGGCGCAGTTGTATGCGCGTTCTGCCCGCGCCGCCGGAGCGCAGATTATTACCCATTGTGCGGTCAGTCGGCTGGAATCGCAGGGCGGTGTATTTACCGGCGTGCATTTAGCCAGCGGTGAATGCATTCGTGCCGACAGTATTGTGCTGGCGGCTGGCCCCTGGAGTGCCGCCCTGGCCTCTGACTATGACATCGCGCTGGCCATGGCACCGGTACGCAGCCACTACTGGATCACCAATCATCAGCCGCAGGTTCGTGCTGATCAGCCAATGGCCATTATTCCTTCGGCCAAAGCGTATTTCCGCAGCGAACACTCGGCGCTGTTATTTGGCGTGCGTGACAGCCAGTGTTGTGTCGCCGATCCGCGTGCATTACCGGACGATATTCACAGCTTCCATTTTGCTGACGATGCCAATGGCTGGCTGGCGCTGGAAGAACACTGGCAAACTTTGCAGGCGCTGTGCCCGCTGCTGGAAAGCGCACAGCTGGCGCATTATCTAAGCGGCGTCTCGTCTTACACACCGGACGCCAAACCCCTGCTGGGACGGGTCGGAGAAAATGTATTCGTCGCCACCGGCTGCTCGGGTGCCGGAATCGCTTTCAGCGCCGGTATTGGCCGCCTGCTCAGTGAGCAGATTCTGGATAAACCCACCTTTGTTGCAGCGGACGAATTTTCCCCGGCGCGTTTTGCCGGTATGCAACCAGCCGCCGATCCGCTCAGCGCCGACTTTCGCCAGTATTGCGCCCATGCGCGCAGCGGTAAGAGTACCGGTTGAATGCCACATTTTCATACTGCCGACATATCCCTCAGGTATTTCCCTGTTAACCGAACACATTGCGCAGCGGGCCAGAGTGCCGCAGCGGGAGTTTATTCATGTTAATTATGCCGTTTCAGCGCTTTCATCAGCAGGTTAATCAACGCTTGCAACACGCCCCGGCGGTCTGGTTTGTGATATTTGCCATCAGTGCGGCATTTATGACGTATTTTTCTATGTACGCTTTTCGCAAACCGTTTTCGGTCGCGATGTACGATGGCCAGACCCTGTTTGGTATGGATTACAAAGTCATTCTGATTTTTGCCCAGGTGCTGGGGTATTTATTATCCAAATTCATTGGCATCCGCGTCGTGTCCGGCATGATGCACGACCGCCGCGCACTGGCCATTTTATTCCTGGTTGGCAGCGCACAACTGGCGCTGTTGCTGTTTGCGGTATTGCCTGCGCCCTTAAAGCCGCTGGCGATGTTCTTTAATGGTCTGCCCCTTGGCATGATCTGGGGGCTGGTATTCAGCTATCTGGAAGGACGTAAAACCTCAGAACTGCTGGGAGCAGGTCTAAGTGCCACCTTTATTGTTGCCTCTGGCATGGTGCGCAGCGTTGGCAAAGCCTTAATGGTATACGCCGATGTGCCGGAATTCTGGATGCCATTTTTAACCGGCCTGATTTTTATGCCGCTGCTGCTGATTTCGGTCTATGCGTTGTCGATGATTCCGGAGCCGGATGCGACTGACGAAGAACTGCGACTGAAGCGCCAACCGATGACCGCTGCTGACCGCTGGCAATTATTCGGCCAATACTGGTTTGGCCTGAGCGTATTGATATTGGCATTTTTACTGTTTACCGGCCTGCGCGATTTCCGCGATAACTTTTCTGCCGAAATCTGGCATGCACTGGGCTACGGAAATGAACCGGCCATCTTTACCTACGCCGGGGTGCGCATTGCCGGTATGGTACTGGTTGCGCTGGCGTTATTAATGTTTATCCGCAATAACTTCCGCGCCTTTACCGCCAATCATATTGCCATTGTGCTGGGCTGTTTTATCCTCGGATACAGCACCTGGTTGCATCAGCAGCACGGGCTTGACAGCAAGGTGTGGATGGTTGCTTTGGGGACGGGTTTATATCTGGCCTATATTCCCTTTAACTGCTTTTTGTTTGATCGCTTTGTGGCGCTGGCCGGAGGCGTTGCCAACGCCGGATTTCTGATTTATCTGGCCGACAGCGCTGGCTATACCGGCAGCGTTGGATTGCTGTTGGTCAAACATTTTTATGCGGCGGATATCAGCTGGCTGAATTTCTTTGTCAGCGCCATTTACACCACCGCAATCATCGGTGCCGCGCTGGTCAGCACCTCCTGGCTGTATTTCCGCTGGCGGTTTTTCCGCAATGAACAGCAGCCCCAGAAACCGCTGCAGGAACAGCCACTGGCTTCTGCGGCAGCGGCGAGGCTAAAATAGCCGTGCACCCCCATTCCGGATCAAAAAATGCTGCCCGCCAATATTGAAATACGCGACTATCTGGCCGGACTGATCAAACAGTCACGGCTGAAACAGAACGAACGTCTGCCATCGGAACGCGAGCTGGTCGAGCAATTTAAAAGCACGCGCATTACCGTACGCGATGCGCTGTCGAAACTGGAATCGGAAGGGCTGATTTACCGCTCCAACCGCCGTGGATGGTTTGTATCGCCAGCACGGCTGGAGTATGACCCCTCATCACGGGTGAATTTTTACCTGCTGGCCGAGCAACAGCAGCGCACACCGGCAACAGAACTCATTTCAAAAAAGCGGATTAAAGGCCCACTCGCGGCACGTACCGCACTGGCCGTAGCCGCCGATGAGAAACTGATTGAACTGGTGCGACTGCGATCCCTCGATGGTCGTCCGGTGCTGTACGAATTTATCTACCTGCCGGAAAGCCGCTTCCCGGAGCTGATGAAAAAAAATCTGGAAGGCTCACTCACCACCCTGATGCAGCGCGATTACAACGTTGAGATTACACACGAAGATAACCGTATCTGTGTATCGGCGGTGTACGATCAGGTGGCCGATGCATTGGCCCATATTAACGGTGCGCCCTGTCTGGAAATTCGCCGGATACGCTATGAAGGAGAGCGTAAAGCGGTGGAGTTTGATATTGAATACTGGGTTCACAGTGCAATAGAACTGCGGATTCCCAGCCACTGAGTTTCTTTTTGGCAACAGCTTTTTTACAGCGGTTTTATGGGAGCGGCTTTGTGGGAGCGGCTTTGTGGGAGCGGCTTTCAGCCGCGATACCATTCAGAAATGTAGGGTGGGCACTGCCCACCAAATCCATGGCCCTATTCGCTCGCCCGGCATCCATGCCGGGGCGTACCGGCGCAGAATGATTCAAACCGGCGTCTTGCAGGCGCATCAAACCATAACGCGAAACCGCGCTTCAAAATGGATACCACGCAGCTCTTTAGGCCACACAAAGGCATGGGATAAAAACAGGCTGCGCGTTAATCGTTACGAATAGTCGCTTTTCAGCTTCTGCTTTTGTCTATGTTAAAAAGCCGCGTTGTGTCTGAATAAACGCGGAATTTATGCGGTGCCAGTCAACCAGGCAGAGATACCTCTCCTTGCATGGGGGCGCAGGGGGCGGAGCACCCGCAAAGGCATTGCAAAGATTACAAAAGCCATCCCGCGCAGCGGCTACACCAATATCCTTTAACTAAAAAAGCCACCCGCGCAGCGGTCACAGGACTCAAAAATCCCCCAGCCCGGAACACGGCATTATTGTCATAAAAACTTCATTAAACAGCCGTTGCCGCTCGTGCACTTAGCTTTTATAGTCTCCGCATTCTGGACTAGACCAGAAATAATCAAAATCAGATAAACACATCAGCGCAAACGTGACGGACTTATGAACAACCCTTATCTATTACTCACTCCCGGCCCCCTGAGTACCACCGCCAGCGTTAAACAGACCATGCTGCGTGACTGGTGCACCTGGGATGACGATTACAATCTGGGGGTGGTGCAGCCAATCCGTGAACAGCTGGTAAAGCTGGCACTCTGTGGTGAGAAAGAGAGCGGTGCAGAGGAATACAGTGCCGTGCTGCTGCAAGGCAGTGGCAGTTTTGCCGTTGAAAGCGTCATCAGCAGCGCATTGTCGGCTGACGATAAATTACTGATTTTAGCCAATGGCGCTTACGGTCAGCGCATTGCCGATATGGCCCGTGTGCACCGGATTCATTACGGACTGTTAACTGCCGCCGAGCATGAGTGGGTGAGTCTGGAAGAACTGAAACAGACTTTGCACGATGACCCGGCGATTACTCATGTGGCGCTGGTGCATTGCGAAACCACCTCCGGCATTCTGAACCCGCTGGCCGCCTATGCCGAAGTCATTAAAGCCGCTGGCAAAACCCTGATAGTTGATGCCATGAGCTCGTTTGGCGGTATTGAAATTCCGCTGGCAACACTGGGCATCGATTTTCTGATCAGCTCGGCCAACAAATGCATTCAGGGCGTGCCCGGCATGGGGTTTGTCATAGCAAGGCGTGAAGCGCTGGTTAAATGCGCCGGACGCGCACGCACGCTCAGTCTGGATTTATTTGACCAGTGGCAGTGCATGGAGCAGGGCCATGGCAAATGGCGTTTTACCTCACCTACTCATGTGGTGCGGGCTTTTCAGCAGGCACTGACCGAACTGGCAGAAGAAGGTGGCATCAGCGCTCGGGCACAGCGTTATGCTGAAAACCACCGCACCCTGGTCGATGGTATGCAGGCGCTGGGGTTTGAATGCGTGGTCAGCCGCGATAAACAATCGCCGTTTATTTCGACCTTTAAATACCCCAAAAATCCGGCGTTTGATTTTAACCAGCTGTATCAGCGCTTAAAGCAGGAAGGCTTCGTGATTTATCCGGGCAAAGTAACAGCAACGCCGTGCTTCCGCATTGGCCACATCGGTGATGTATTCCCGCACGACATGCAGCGTCTGCTGCAGGTGCTGGAAAAGCACCGCTTCTGGCTCTGACCGCCGACAGAGGAGGAATCATCATGCGCTTACGTACACTGGCACGCAAAGCGGTGGATCAGGTCTGGCAACCCTTTGCTGAATACGGCCATATGCCGTTGGGTGAAGATATTTCCCAGACCCTTCACGCGTTGCAGTGCGCCTGGTTTGCTGAACAGGATAATGCACCTGCACACCTGATTATTGCCGCCTTATTGCACGATATCGGCCATTTAATTACCTGGCAGGAACAGGGGCTGCACCCGGAAGCAGAAGGCGATAACGGTTACCACGAAAAAGTCGGCGCGGCATTTTTAAGTGAATATTTTGCCGACAACGTCACCAAACCGATCCGCCTGCATGTGGCCGCCAAACGCTATTTATATTCCACCGATGCCAGCTACCGCGATTCGCTCTCGGCAGCGTCATTACAGAGCCTGGAACTGCAGGGCGGCTGGATGGATGAAAGCACCTGCCGCGCCTTTGAATCGTCGCCCTGGTTTGTCGACGCTTTACGGCTGCGAAAATACGACGAACAGGGAAAACAACCGGCGTTACAGGTGCCGGGCATTGACCACTATTACGAACTACTCATTCAGCACACCCGTGTGGTGCAGGAGCGCAATACCCATGTTTAAATCGCAACGTTTTTTTGCCGGGCCAACAGAAGCCGTTATTCTCGACTGGGCGGGCACCACCATTGACTTTGGCTCGCTGGCCCCGGTTTACGCCTTTATGGAATTATTCGCCGCCGAAGGGATAGAAGTAACCCAGGCCGAAGCGCGTGAACCCATGGGCACCGAAAAACGCGAACACATTACCCGTATGCTGGCCAATCCGCGTATTCATGCCCGCTGGCTGGAAGTAAAAGGGCAGGAAGCCGACAGCGCCGAAATCGACCGCCTGTACCATGCCTTTGCACCGATTCAGACGCGCATCGTAGGCGAACGTGCGCAATTAATTCCGGGCTGGAAAGCCGCTTACGACCAGCTGCGTGCGCAGGGGTTAAAAATCGGCGGCAATACCGGCTATGGCCCCGGCATGATGGAACCGGCGCTGGCCGCCGCCAAAGATCAGGGCTACGAACCGGATGCCTGTGTATTCGCCACCGATGTATTGCGTGGCCGCCCATACGCCGATATGGCGCTGGCGTTAGCGCTGCAACTGAGCGTTAACCACGTCCACGCCTGCATTAAAGTGGACGACACCTTACCCGGTATTGAAGAAGGCCTGCGCGCCGGAATGTGGACCGTTGGTGTCAGCATCAGCGGCAACGAAGTCGGCCTGGATCTGGCCGACTGGCAAGCGCTTTCCGCCAGCGAACAGGCACAGCGCCGCAGCAAAGCAACCCAGCGCTTTAACGATGCCGGAGCACATTACGTGATTGATTCGGTCGCGGATTTACCGGGTGTTATTGCCGATATTAATGCGCGTTTGGCGCGGGGAGAAAAGCCCTGAGCTGAGTTCAGGGCTTTTGGAGTGCAGAAAGCGTGGGGTGATTTAACGGATGCTGTTGGTGGTGTCCGTTAAAGCGGGGGAAGGTCACACTTGCTCTTGAAGCGTTGTTAGTTGCCCTTATCCCAATGCCAGTGCTAACATTCGTACACACAACCAGGGGGCTCACCATGGATACCAGAATTCAATTTCGTGTGGACGAAGAAACAAAGCGTCTAGCTCAACAAATGGCTGAAAGCCAGGGGCGAACTCTTAGTGATGCTTGTCGTGAACTCACTGAACAGCTGGCAGAGCAACAACGCAAAGCAATATCTCACGATGCATGGCTAACTGAACAAGTAAATCAAGCATTTGAGAAGCTTGACTCAGGAAAAGCGCTATTCGTTGAACATGGCATCGCCAAAGCACGAATGGCTGAACGTAAAGCTAAAATCCGAAATCAAGGCCGCGCATGATTTTCTGGGAAGAAGCCTCTCTCAATGATCGTGAGAAAATTTTCGAATTTCTTTATGACTTTAACCCAGCCGCCGCTGAAAAAACGGATGAGCTCATAGAAACCAAAATTGAAAATTTGCTTGAGCAACCACTCATGGGCGTTCAGCGTGATGGCATTAGAGGCAGATTGCTTATTATCCCTGAGATATCAATGGTTGTTTCGTATTGGGTTGATGGTTCTGAAATTCGAATAATGCGTGTACTACATCAAAAACAAAAATTTCCAAGTGACTGATTTATTCTTTCAAAGATCTCATGCTTCAATGAAAAAAACGCCCAGCTCAGTGGGCAATTTATCGTTCTTTCTCTTCAGGTGTCACAAGTATGCCCTTGGCGGATAATGCCCGGCCTTGGGGCGCGTGCTTTTTGCGCGTCCCGCCACGTTTTTCAGTGGCATCAACGGCCGCTTGTTATCTGTTTTACTCAACAACCAGGACCTCTTCCGAACCTAAGTCCATCGAGTATTTTCGATGCTCTTGTGCCATCTTCTTATCACCCATTACAGGGCGCGAAACATTTAACCATTTAGGATTACTGACTCCACTAAACCGAGCATATTCAGTACCCTTCTCCAACAATTCGTCTATAGAATCAGCTTCGTACAACACCTTACGATTAGACGATGCACCCTCTTTGGGTCCGATAGTAAGTGATTTTCTCGAATTCATTATATTTCCCTGTACAGATAACGATTAAGCTAAGGGGCGGGCTTTAGCCCGTCCCAGCGAACGAAGTGCACCTAACGCCCCGCTAGAAGGCGAGCGAAGCGAGTCCTAGTGAAGGCCACGTTTTTTGTGGCCGTAACGAATTTCAGCGGTTTGTTATGAGTTAGTTATCCTCAGCAAGAAGATAAGTAACTTTTTTCCGTACATACCCTTCTAACAGTTCTTTAGATACTCGCCAAAGAGTACCTATAGAAGCATCTTTAAACTCCGTCTTAATCGTGCTCCAAACGTCATTATTCCGAAGAGCTTCAAGAAACTCATATCCAGATGCAGTAAGTCTAAGTGGAACTACTGACCAATTTACATCGCCGCTAGCGCCTATTCGAAACCCTAGGCCATTCCCTGATTCAGATTTAACTAATTTTTGATCTTCGAGAATTATCAGATGGAAAATGAACTTATCGTCAGTGTCGCTGAATCCTTGCTCTGCTAATTTTTCGATATCAGTAACCGGTTAATCTGATATTTCGAACGCCTCTAGAAGTCCTTTGAGGTAATCATGGTCAATCTTCACAAAATACTCCTTTATTTATCTAAAACTCATAACGCCCGACTTTTGGGCGCGCGTATTTTGCGCGTCCCGCCGCGTATTTCAGCGGCATACAACAGCCGCTTGTTAAATCGCTAATCAAGGTCAATAACACATTGACTCTCCACCCAAACGCCACCTTTTTGCTGGCATTTCTTAGCCTTTGAAAATACATCAGAATCTACAACAATAGTATCATCCTGAACGATTGCTACTGGTGTAACCCTCTCTCTATCACAGTCATAGGCAATACCATTAACCTGTCCTCCACTGAAGCTACGCTGCTTATTAGAAACAGCGAAAGTTGATGCCCCTGGAATCGCCGCAGCTTTATTCAAGGCATCATTCATTGCTTGTTGAAGACCGACATCATTCCCCCAACCAGGCTTTGCATAGCCAACAACAGACCCAAGAGGCACACAACTAGAAACTAATTCACTTGAAACCGTGCCAACAACCGACAAGTTCTTTGCCTGCGGAGTTAGCAACGTCGCACAAGCTGTAAGAAATAGTGAAACAAGAACTAAGGTAATTCGCATAAAAATTCATTCCGTCGATTTAACGCTTCAAAGCACGGGCGGCGAAGCCGTCCACTGCCTTTGTTTGTTAATTTTTGGTTCTTTAAGTGCCTGGGGTGGCAGGAACCACCCCAGGGCTTTTAGAAGTGGACTGCAATGTGGTCGAGCACAACAATCAATGCGGTAATGGCAGAGATTATCCCGGCTACATCTAAGGTCCAATTCACAGTAACTTTCCTTTTCATGGAATTCACCATAAGAGGGGCAGTTACTGAGCGCGCCCAGCAACCACAAGGTTCGTGGTAATTGGGTGTCACCGGGGGTTCGCAGACCCGGTGGGCAGAGAGGATGGTTGGTTGCACTACTCCATATCGTAGGAGTCACGAAATCAGCAAACCACAACCTTCCAACCTCCTGTCGCTACTGCCACATAGCGAAACTGGTATCAAATTAACGGCAGGCATGAGCCGCGCGCTAGCGCGTCGGCTCCATGCGTTTGTTAGAGCTTTTCTCTATGTGTCTCATTAGGACTTCTTTATTCGGAAATATAAAGAAGTCCTCTTCGTTTAAGTCACGAAACCGAACCGCAGTGTGCGATCCGACCCCAGTCCATAAAACTTCGGCATTTTTCAACAAAAGGAGCTCGTCTGCGGCAGGGTTACCTTGCCCCTTGGGCTCCGCATCGCTTTCGCTGATGGCTTGACGCACAAACGCTGCCGACTTTCCAGAAAGACCGACCTCCACTCTCTCGATACGAACGCCAATCGATTGCATCGTCATCTGGGAAAGAAAGTTGAACGCTCCAGAAAGTACTAACGGCAAAACAATAACAAAACTGATCATGCCCCATTTGACCGCAACTCTTCTTTTACTCTTCGGATCGCCGACCACGACCACTGCATCCATCAATGGCTCAGGACTCTCCAACGTGACCGATGACAGGAGTAATAGAAGGAAACCGTGCAGTAAAACGGTAAAAGTGGCAGCAATAGCAAGCGGATGCCCCAACGCATATAGGAGCACCAGCAGTAACGTACTCAACAGGCCTAACGGAGCAAAGGCACTCACGGACGGATCGATTTTCTCAATCCGCAGCGGATCCACTTGGAACCACCTCCTCACAACATCAGCGGACCAATTGTATGGACGCTTGATAATCATTAGAAACATGCAAGCCAAGCCGAAAGAGAGTCCCAGATAACATCCATAGATTATAAGGAACATCAACGACGCGGAAATAAGAAAAAGGCTGTCCGAAACGCTTACACCAGAGGGGTAGTAACCAATGTGCAAGCAATAACGGAACATCACGATGCCGCCAAATAGCAAGCCAATAAAAAAGAGCAGTGCAAGTATTTTTGTAGCAAGATCAGGTATGTCGGTTAATTTCATTCTGGATTCCGTTGAAGCCATAGTTCACCCGCTCCCAGCTCTAACATCTATGGACACCCCTCATTGTGCAAGCGAAATCTGTCTTTGGTGTAGTGCAGCCATCTATTCGGATTCCAATTGGCCCATAGGCCAGATCCTTGATGAACTTCGCCAACCCGGTTCTTATCAGTTTATCATTCCCGAAGAACGTAGTTAGGAACAGAGTTTCCGGATTGCGGTCCTACCTGTCAGACATCAAATTTCACTTACGCAACTACAGTGTCTTCATATTTTTTGTAACTCTGCGCCTTGCTAAGCAAAGCCCAGACTGTTCTCGCCAACTTATTTGCCATCGCGACGATTACTACATTGTGGTGGCGGCGTTTCATAAGATCTTCAAGCCAGTCTACCGGAGCATTATTCCTGTTCATATGACGAATTACGGCTCTGGCACCATGTATCAACATCTTACGAATGTAGGCATCACCTCGCTTGCTGATACCTTGTAAATTTTGCTTTCCGCCACTTGAATGTTGTCTGGGAACCAGACCCAACCAAGCTGCGAATTCTCGTCCTGATCGAAATTCTTTCGCATCACCGAATTTCAGACACGCTACCGCCCATCCTTATAAGCGCAGGGCAGGAGTGGCGCATGTTTGGTATCGGGATTTCAGACGGGGAGGGGAACCGGATTGGATATCTGTCCGTTGTTTGTATTGCGGCCTCCCTGCTGTGGTTTGAAGGGTACTGAAGTTTGGGAGGAGGTTCAATCTGTTGATAAAACTGGTTACAAGTGTCGATGGCGGCCATGGCTTTGGTGGGCAGTGCCCACCCTACCTATCAGTGTGAGCTATGGCTGGCTATGTCGCGGATAAGATCCGCTCCTACAATGCTGCGCCTGAACTGATATGCGGTATTGCGTCTGAGTTTATGGAAACCCTTTCAAAAAGTACTCTGTTTGCTCTGAAAAGCCGCGTTGAGTCTGAATAAACGCGGCATTTTTGCGGTGCCAGTCAACCAGGCAGGCAATCCGGTGGAAAGCACAGTACAGCCCGGAGCCCATTCATTTCAATTATCAAACGGTAAAAGGCTCCGGGCGAGCTAAATGGCAGGAGCCATTTCAACAGCCTCAGGCTGGCCCGCAGGGCGAAGGGCAGGACGCCCGAAGTTATTGCTGTGCGGGCCGGATTGGCCACGCCGTTGACTGAACAGCACCGGACAGTCGCAAGGGAGGATCGGAAGGAGAGACTTCTCCTTGCATGGGGGCGCAGGGGGCGGAGCACCCGCAAAGGCATTGCAAAGATTACAAAAGCCATCCCGCGCAGCGGCCACTGAAACGGTATCGCGGCTGAAAGCCGCTCCCACAGTATGGTGCCTGATGTATATGCGGCTTTGCGTTATGGTTTTATGCGCCTGCAGGGCTCCGGTTTGAATAATGCTGCGCCGGTACGTTCCGGCATGGATGCCGGGCGAGCGAATAGGGCCATGGACGGCCCATTATTCGCGGTACCGTGACCGCAGGATTATTCAGGGCGGATGAAGTCCTGCACAGCGCGAAGCAGGGGCTCGGGGAGAAGTTCCCCGGATTGGGGCGCAGGGGCTTGCCCCGCATTGGCTTTGAATTAACTAATTAAGCCAGCCCGCGCAGCGGCTACAGAGACAGTTTCGCGGGCATGGCCCGCTCCTACAAAACCGATCCGACAATGGGGTTCAATCTGTTGATAAAATTGGTTACAAGTGGCGATGGCGGCCATGGCTTTGGTGGGCAGTGCCCACCCTACCTTTCTGCTCCTACAAGGTATCGCGGCTAAAAGCCACTCCTACAGCCGCTCCCTCAAAGCCGCTTCCTCAAAGCACTACAAGCCATTCCCAAAAAACGCTCCCCATAAACCATTCATCCTAAACCGCGTTGCCCGGCTGCCAATCGCAGCCATAAAAAAACCGGAGCTTCTGCTGTGCTCAACAGCAAAAACTCCGGTTTTATGACCTCTCAGTGCCGAGAATTTTGCTTAAATTCTTCCGCGTATTTCCGCGAAACAATTACAGCGTCAGTAAATACTGCACTAAATCATCCACCTCAGCGTTATTCTGCGCACACCACGGATGCGGTGCTGCTGGCATGCCAATCGGTTCGGCGGTGCCCATTTCATCCGGGCCGTATTCGGCGCGCATTTTCTGGTAATCCCAGTAATAGTGGTCTTTATCCCAGGGGACGCTGACAAAATATTTATGCCGTTCAATAAAGAGGTTACGTTTGTAGCCTTTATCCAGCTTGGTTAAATATTTCGATTTAGGTACACGGAACACATCGCCTTTGCGGTTCAGGTCGGGGAATGGCGTAACATGATCCGGGCCACCGGCATCCGGGCGTACCGGTGCGTGCAGGGTGTAGTAGTTGTTATACAGGTTGCTGCCCGGTCTGCAGCGTTGCGGGCTGACCAGATCTTCGAGGTTGCGCACATGGCCATCCGACAATAAACCACGGTGCTGAGTCCAGTACAGATCGCGCAGGAACGTCGCACGTACCGATTCGGTTTCTTTCTGATAAATGGTCGGGGTAAAGAAGCGGCCGACTTCATCCAGCCTCACCATTTTCTCGTTGGTATTAGCACCTACGCCGTCGCTGTGGCAGCTGCTGCAGTCGCGCTCATAAGTGGCCTTACCCCGGTTAACCGCGGCGCTGACATCGGCGTATTGTTGCCAGCCACTTTGTACAAATTCCCCTTCGCTCAGTTGTGCATTGCCGGTTTGTGCGCTGAGTTTATTGCTGTATTTCAGCCAGCGGTATAAACCGACATTGCGCAGATCATCGTCATCCTGATCGAGGGTGGTCATGTAGGCGGTCAGGGCTTCGAGCCATTCTTTGCTCATGGCACCCTGCGCACCGTCCGGTTCTTCGGAGTGAATGTAGGAGCCTTCAAATCCCACATAGGATTCGGTGTGCGATAACGAACGGCGGATGGCCATGTAGTTGGTCACGTTCGGAATGGCAATGGGTGAGAACTGGTAGTCGTTGTCGGTATGGCTGCCTTCGCCAACCACGCGCACCATGTTGTGTTCACCGGCACCGGCGGGCATGTGGTAAATCAGCATGTCTTTGGCGATGTCTTTTTTACCGCTGTTCCAGCTCGGGCCTTCTTCGCTGGTATAAATACCGTCGAAGGTGTTGGTGAGGGTTTGCAGCACCGTCCATTTCATCGACCAGTTGGGGTTAGGTAAACCCGGAATCACTTTGCTGATGGCCTGGCCCGGTGCTTTTTCATAACGGATTTGATAGCCGTGGCAGGATGCACAGTTAAAACCAATCCATTCGCCTTTGCCTTTATAGGGCTCGTTGGCTTCGGCGTAGCGATAACCCACCCAGCCGCTGTCGCGGGTATTGCCTTTGAATTTTGCCGGTTCCGTGGTTAAAAAACCGGGAATCGGAGTCGCCATTGGGTAGGTATTAAAATACACATCGTCGATGGCTTCGTCCGGCACTTCACCGCGTACGGTTTTTACCGCTCCAAAGAGTTTCGCCGGGTCGGCTTTACCGCCGGCAATCGGGTCGTTGGCTTTGTAATTAAAAATCGCATTCCAGTCGAGTTTGCGCACGCTGTGCGCCACGCCGATGTTGTAATCGTATGACCAGAATACCTGCCGGCCTTTTTCGACCAGTTGTTCAAAACCGGGATTATTAACGCTGACAGCAATCGGCGTGGTGGATTTGGCATCGCTCAGGGTCGAGACCACATCGCAGTCGTGCTCAAAAGTATCGGAAATAATGCGCGAGGTTTGTGCATCAATCACGTTATGGGCTTTGCCCGGATGTTTTAAGGATTCATTAAATCCGGTGCGCTTCTGCACCTGCACAATTAACGGTCCGCTGCTGGCGTGTTCAGGTACGCGGAAGCGGATTTCGCTGTCGTTCCAGCTGAGAATGTTTTTATCCCAGCTGTCGAACTGTTCGTCGCTTTCAAAATTCACCTGATCATTAATGGCCAGATATTGCTTGAACATGCGCAGGTCGGTTTCCAGTATACGGGTATTGCCGAGCATGATTTTTGAGAAGTCGATGTCGGTTCCGCCACCAAAGCCACGGCCTTTCAGCGTGATTTCGTCTCCGGCATTCAGTTGTGGTGCATTGGCCGAACCGGCACTCCAGCGCAGTTCGCCATTGACCAGTAATTGCTGAATCTCCGGTTGCGGAAAGCTGGCCGCGGAGGCGGCACGCTGTGCCTCACGGCTGGCGTCAAAGGTACAGAGCGTTTCCTGATCGGGAAATTCGCCGGGCAGTTCGGTGATGCAGCCGCTGAGCAGCAGCGGAATGGCGAGCAGTGCCAGCCCTCCGCGTGTTGGGTATTGAATGGTCATGGTGGCCAGCCCCTGATTATTATTGTTGGTAAGAATGCGCCGCCGGACGCTGTAGCGCCCGGCGGCTGTATCAAGCTAGGCCTTGCGGCATGGGCCGACAAGTCTGTGATGGGGCCTGAGAAGGGTTGGCCTGAACTACGCTAGTACGTTTGTGCTAAAAGTGGGGCGTGGCGTTATATGGCCAGAGTGTCTTTACGTTGCCTCATGCTTTATGTCGATAGCTCAGGGCGCTCTGCCGGTTGGGATTGTACCGCTTGCGGCGGCTCGCCACGGTCGAGCAGCAATAACAGCGGTGGCAGCAGCAGAAAATCAATCAGCAGCGCTACGGCAATCGACAGCGCCAGCAGGTTGCCCATGTTGGTGCTTGGATGAAAGTGCGAAAACTCCAGTACGGCAAAACCGCCGACCAGAATGGCGGAGGTAATCAGCAGCGCCACGCCGACGGTGTGGAACGCATAACGGATGGCGTCGGCGGCCTGCATCGCCAGCGCTTTGCGTGCGTGCTGGTATTTGCTGAGAAAATGCACGGTGTCATCCACCACAATACCGAGGCTGAGGCAGACCACCACCGAGGTGGCCGTATCAACCAGGCCGCTGAGCAGCCCCCATAAACCGTACGCCATGGCGGCGGGCAGAATATTCGGAATCATGCTGATTAGACCCAGCTTCCAGGAGCGCAGGGCGGCAATCAGCAGCAGCGAAATTAACACCAGCGCAATACCGGTACCCTGCAACATGCCATGAATATTGCGGAAGGTGAGGTTGGCGAACACCACGTCCAGCCCGGTGGCTTCTTTAATATGCAGCAGCGGTGCATGTTGCTGTGCCCAGGCAATGGCGGCCTGTTCCACACGTATAATATTGACCGAATCGGAGCGGTATAAACGCACCTGCAGGCGTGATGAGGAGCGGTCATTATTGATGGTATCGTCCAGCCCCAGTCCCAGTGGTAACGACAGTTCGTACAGCAATAAATACTGCGCGGCGGCATCGGCAGAATCGGGAATGCGGTAAAACGCCGGGTCGTCGCCGTTTAAATTCTGATTTAGGCGTTTGATGATGTCGGTCAGGCTGGTGACATGTACGACCTCCGGCTGAGTGCGCAGCCACTGGCTGAAAGCTTCCAGTTGCTGCAGATATTCAACCTGATTAATGCCTTCCGGTTGTTGGCTGTCAGCCACCATAAAGAGTAAATGCAGGCCGCCCAGTTCACGGTCAATCAGGTCGTTGGTCTGGCGTACTTCAAAACTTTCGTCAAAAAATTCGTGCCAGCGCTCGGTAATTTCGTTGCGGCTGATCTGGCTGGCACAGGCGGCGACAATCAGCAGCATACTGAGTAATAACCCTTTGTGATGGCGCACAATCAGGTCGGCCAGACGATCAATCCACTGGTGATTATTCTGCGCACGTAATGTTTTTGGCGGCGCAATCACTGCCAGTACTGCCGGTAAAAAGGTCAGCGTAAATGCCCAGGCAAACAATACCCCGGCGGCAATCATATTCCCCATGTCACGGTAGGGCGGAGAGTCGCTGGTATTCAGGCACAGAACCCCGACCATGGTGGTGATGCTGGTAATCAGGACCGGCGAAAAATTCAGTTTCATGCTGTTAAGCAGCGCCTGCTGCTGTGACTGGCCATGACGCAGGGCAAAATAATACGACACCAGAATATGCACGGTATCGGCGACGGCGATGGTCATAATCGCGGTGGGCACAAAACCGGTCGGCGGCGTCAGGGTATACCCCAGCCAGCCAAACAGCCCCATGGTTGAGGCGACCGAAAAACTGATGATGGCCAGTATCAGCAAGGTGCCGGACAGGGTGCGCAGGGTCAGCAGCATAATGCTGATCATCACCAGATAAGACACCAGCAATAATGACTGGATATCCTGATGAATGGCTTCGCCCATGGTGATGTTGGACACCAGTGAGCCGCTGAGCATGATCTGAAATTGCGGATAGCGGGCGCGGAATTCATCGGCCAGCGCGCGGGCGGCGTACACCACTTCCGGGGATTTTTCGGCGGTTTTTCCTTCCGGTAATAAAAAGCGCACATTAACGCCGGAAGTGCGGCCATCGGCGGAGATGAGTTTGTGCAGCATTTCCGGCAATGATACCGCCAGTTGCTGCAGTGCGGATAAATCGTCCGTTAATTCTTCTGTGCGGTAAAAATCGTTGATCAGCAGATCATCACCATCAACCTGCGTGTGCTGATAATTCTGCAGTGAATCCACCCGCTGTGAATACGGCAGTTGCCAGCTGCGCTCGGTCAGCTGTTCAATCAGCGCCAGTCCTTGCGGGGTGAACAGGCTGCCATTGGGGTTGCGCACCAGAAAATACACATTGTCCTGATTCGAGTACGAGCGCTCCATGGCTTCAAACGCCTGTAACTGCGGATTCTGCGGACTGAAATACGTGCGGAAATCGCTGGTAAAACTCAGTTTCAGTGCGCCGCTGGCCAGCAGCAGAACGGTCAGCAGAGTAAACACTATAACGCGGCGCGGATGGTTGATTACCCATTGCAGATAGGTATTGATCATGGTGAGTATGCCTGCAGGCAGAGATTATTATTGGGCGCCGATTGTAGGCCCGGTGCGGAGACTGACCAAGGGGGAATTCCGCCATTCGCTTTATCGGCAGAAAGCATGCAAGCGGAGGTGTGCGCCTCAGGCTGCCACCGCTATACTGGGGCTGTTCACGCAGACCCCAATGCAGTCCACAGGAAGTAAGTACATGAACGGCAATAACGATCAGGCAGCGCTCAGTATGAATTGGCAGCAATTATTATCCGCTGCCCGTTTTGGTGAACGTCAGGGTACGCTGGATTTTGAGCCGGAGCCGGGGCGTACGCCGTTCCATAAAGATTATGACCGGATTATTTTTTCCTCGGCGTTCCGCCGCCTTGACCGCAAAACCCAGGTGCATCCGTTATCGGAAAACGATCACGTACACAGCCGCCTGACTCACAGTCTGGAAGTGGGCTGCGTGGGCCGCTCACTGGGCACGCGGGTGGGTCAGGCACTGGGCGAACGCTTACCGGCCGGCATTGATGCCAGCGATGTCGGCGCGCTGGTGCAGGCCGCCTGCTTAGCGCACGATATTGGCAACCCGCCTTATGGTCATACCGGTGAAGATGCCATCCGTCATTGGTTCCGCGCAGCAGAAAATGCCCATTTTTTACAGGAGCTGACCGATCTTCAGCGTGCCGATTTACAGACCTTTGAAGGCAATGCGCAGGGCTTTCGTATTGTGACTCAGGTAGAGTCACACCGTTTTCAGGGCGGGATGCGTTTAACCTATGGCACGCTGGGCGCTTTTCTCAAATACCCCTGGACGGTGGATTATGTGCAGCGCGGTGAGGCGAAAAAATTCGGCTGTTATCAAACCGAGTTACCGCTGTTACGCGATATTGCACAGCGTCTTGGTTTGCTGGAATTAAAACCGGATTACTGGGCGCGTCATCCGCTGGTGTACCTGCTCGAAGCCGCCGACGATATCTGTTACGGCCTGATTGATCTGGAAGACGGTATCGAAATGGATTTACTGCGTTACGACGAAGTGGAAGCGTTGTTGCAGCCATTGCTGGCCGATCATTGGGCGTTGGCTCAGGCCGAGCTGGAGCAGGCCGACAACCTGCGCCGCCGTTTGCAGGTGTTGCGCGGTATGGCGATGGAAGTGCTGGTGAGTGCGGCCAGCCAGGCTTTTATCCGCAACGAAGAAGCTCTGCTGCGCGGCCATTTAAAAGGCGATCTGATTGACTACTGCCCACCGGTGGTGAAAGCCGTGGTGCAGGGCGCTAAAAATATGGCGCGTGAACGGATTTTTAAAGACAGCCGAAAACTGGCGGTGGAAATTGGTTCGTATTCCACACTGGGTGTCCTGCTTGAGGCGTTTTTAAGTGCGGTGCGTGAGCGCGTGCTGGACGGTCAGGCCACGTTCCGCAATCAGCGCGTGCTGGAATTAATGGGGCGTTCTGCGCCACAGGCTGACTGGGGTTTGTACGAGGCTTATATGCGCGCGATTGATTTTATTTCCGGTATGACCGACAACTATGCCGCGCAGATTGCGCGGCAGTTTTCCGGTTATCAGCCACCGGGACGCGGGTTTTAACCGCATGGACATATTGCTGTTGCAGGATCGTTGCTGTTACAGGGCCGGCAGCTGATAATTGCCTGATTTTTTCTTTTTTGCGCCGGTGAGGTGCTCTGATGTTTAACGAATTATTACTGATTGCGCTGCTGATTGTTCTCAGCGGATTGTTTGCGGTGTCAGAAATATCCATTGCTGCCGCCCGCAAAATCAAACTGCGGGTACTGGCTGATGAAGGGAATGAACAGGCCAAAGCAGTCTTGCGCCTGCAGGAAGAGCCCGGTGCCTTTTTTGCCATGATTCAGATTGCCCTGAATGCGATTGCCATCATGGGCGGTATTGTCGGTGAGCAAACCCTGACGCCGTATTTTCAGAATATGCTGCAGCTGTTTTATCAGGGCCCCATGCTGGAGCAGATCAGCTTTGTGCTGTCGTTTACCACAGTGACCTCGCTGTTTATTTTATTTGCCGATTTGCTGCCCAAGCGTCTGGGCATGATTATTCCGGAAACCATGGCAATGAAAGTCGTGACTCCGATGCGTTGGGTCACACAACTGCTTAAACCCCTGGTGATGTTATTCAACAGCCTGACCAACCTGCTGCTGCGCCTGCTGGGAATGCCGATGCAGCGCGAAGATACGGTCACCACCGACGATATCGTCGCCATGATGGATGCCGGTGCCGAGCACGGCAGTCTGCAGCAGCAGGAATACCATCTGATTGGTAACGTGTTTGAACTGGAAGGACGGACGCTGCCAACGGCGATGACGACGCGTGAACAGATTGTGTATTTCGATATTAACGACAGCAGCGAAGTGATCAGCGCCAAAATCATTGAGCATCCGCATAACTGGTTTTTAATCTGTGATGGCTCGCTGGATAAACTGGTGGGCGCGGTTGAGTCGAAAGAAATTCTGCGCAAAGTACTGAAAGGCGAACAGGCGCAGATTGGCGAAGACATGGTCGAACGGGAGCTGTTGTATTTACCCGATACCCTGACGCTGGCCGAAGGCCTTAACGCCTTTAAAACCACGGCACAGCCGTTTGCGGTGGTGCTGAACGAGTATGCGCTGGTGGTGGGTATTCTGACGGTCAAAGATTTAATGAACAGTTTTATGGGCGATCTGGTGGCTTCCAGTGGTGATGAACAGATTGTGCGCCGCGACGCGACCTCCTGGCTGGTGGATGGCAGTACGCCGGTGGTCGATCTGGCGCGGGTACTGGGATTGGATATCGATGATTTCCCGGATAACGGCCAGTATGAAACGGTGGCCGGATTTTTAATTTATCGCCTGAAACGTATTCCGAAGCGCACCGATTTTATTACCTTTGCCGGTTTTAAATTTGAGGCAATGGACATCGACAATCTGCGCGTCGACCAGCTGATGGTGTCGCGCATGAAAGAAAACGACAGCCCGCAGACGAATCATATCAGCGGGCCGCTGTGATCATTTTATTGCCTGATTAACCCCGGCTGACCTGCAACTCAATGACCTGAGCGCTGGGTTGTATGGCTTCGTCGTTTTGAGATGCGCCTGCTGCGGTCAGTTCTTCTGTCGCCCGCTGACGTTCTTTTTCCAGCTTTTTCTTCCAGCGTTTTTCGGCTTTTTTCAGGTGTTTGCCCATCATCTTGGCCAGCTGCGGCACCAGCGCCGGTGGCAGGTCATGGCCCATGCCCTGAATGACTTTCAGCTTGGCTTTGCGGATGGCGGCGGCGGTGTCTTCACCCATGCGCACCGGAATTAACGGATCGTCGGTGCCGTGAATCACCAGTGTTGGCAATTTGATTTTGCGCAGCAGATGGCTGCGGTCACCGGCGGCGGTAATGGCAACCAGCTGGCGTTTAAAGCCGGTGGGGTTGGTGGTGCGTTCAAAGCTGGTTTCGGCCAGTGCGCGCAGTTCCATTTCATCCATCGGGTAGGCCGGGCTGCCGATTAAGCGGTTCATGCGCATGGTGTAGCGGATGGATGCTTCACGGTTAAACGGTGTTGGCCGCTTGGCCAGTTGCAGCAGGACTTTCAGTTTGGCGTCGGGCAAACCGGGGCTGGTGGCTGATGACATAATGGAGGTCAGGCTGCGCACCCGTTTTTTATGTTTGGCGGCCAGAATCTGCGCAATCATGCCGCCCATGGAGGCACCGACCAGATGTGCGCTGTCGATGTCCAGTTCGTCCATTAAGGCCAGTACGTCGCGGGCCATATCTTTCAGGGTGTAGGGCACCTGTGCTTTGCGTTTGAGTTTGGTTGCCAGCCAGGTGGCCAGCAGGCTGGGGTGCCGTGATGATCAAGTTGCGTGGAGCGGCCGACGTCGCGGTTATCAAAGCGCACAACCCGGTATCCTTTGTCGACCAGCGCCTGACACAGGCTGTCGGGCCAGATCCGCATCTGGGCACCTAAACCCATAATAAGAATAACGGCCGGGTCGGCCGGATTACCCATTTGCTCGTAGGCCAGCTCAATGCCATCAGGGGTGCGGATGTGGGTCATGCAACCTTGTCTCCATATCGGGGTCTTTGATACTCGCTCGCCTTGTGATCGCGCGGCGGTTAGAATGCGGAACTTTATAGATTGTAGTTATAAGTGCAGAACTATGGATATCGACTTTCCCCTGATACTGATGGTGCTTACCCTGGGCACTGGCGTGATTGCCGGTGTTGATAAATTCTGGCTGGCCAAACGTCGCAAAGCACGTGCCGATGCACTGATTGCTGAGCGCGCTCACCCTGAGGATATCCATAAGGCTGAATCCGAGCCGTTTATTATTGAGCAAGCGAAATCCTTTTTTCCGGTACTGGCCATTGTCTTTGTTCTGCGTTCATTTGTCGCTGAGCCTTTTCAGATTCCATCCGGTTCGATGGAGCCGGGACTGGTAAAAGGGGATTTTATTCTGGTCAGTAAGTTCCATTACGGGCTGCGTATGCCGGTGTTCGGTACCACGCTGGTGCCGGTCAGTGAGCCGCAACGTGGCGATGTGATGGTGTTCTTTCCACCGGATGATCCGCGTTACTTCATTAAGCGTGTGATTGGTTTGCCGGGCGATCATATTGAGTACCGTAACCGTCAGCTGAAGGTAAACGGTGAGTTGATTGAAACCCGTGAGCTGGGCGGTGAGCCACCATACCGTCCGCTGAAGTATCTGGCGCAGGAGCAGCTGGATTCTGCAGATGCCACGGTGCAGTGGGTGGTTGGACGCGATGCGCGGACTAATCAGACGGTCATCTGGGCCGGACCGGAAGGTGAGTGGGATGTGCCTGAAGGCAGTTACTTTATGATGGGTGACAACCGGGGCAACAGCCATGACAGCCGTGGCTGGGGTTTTGTGCCGGAGAAAAATATTGTCGGTAAGGCGGTCGCGGTGTGGATGCATTGGGAAAGCTGGAGCGATATTCCATCCTTTGGCCGCAATAAGTGGATCGACTGATCTACACTTAGGCGATACGTTATAAACAGGTATCGCTTTATGCCATCGACAAATGCCTCTGCTAAAAAAGCCCCCTGCAAGTTCTGCCAGCGTTCGCGCTGGCTGATGACGGTTACCATTCTTGTTGTGTTATTCAGTGTGACTTTTCTGAATCTGGCCGGTTGAACGGACAGGGTTGACCGGTGCATTTCCGGTTTTACTAACGTCGCATCCTGCCCGACATTTTTTTACTCGTTAAAGACTGGATATTTACCGCCAAGGGCATACAATGCCGCCCCTTGATAGGTTGATGTACGGCAGTTCTGATGAATTATCTGACGAGACAGCTTAAAGGCAAGGCACTGGATATCGTTGATCGGTTGCTTCCTGTGCGACCGGTACTGCGCAGCGCGGATGAACAGTTGCTGCTGGACCGTGAATCACGCCGGATGCACCTGTATTACTGCCGGAGTTGCCCTTCCTCAATCACCATCAAACGCCACTGCGAACGCCTCGGTTTGCGTGTGGTAGAAAAAGACGTCCTCCGTGTTAATGCCTACCGCAATGAGCTGCTCAATGGCGGTGGTGCTCCCAAAGTGCCCTGTTTACGTGTCGACGATGACCAGGGCGGGCAGTGGCTGTACAGCCCTGATGCCATTCTCGATTATCTGAAAAACCGCTTCTGATTCTGACTTCCGCTATCTGTGCACATCGTTCTGTGGCGTGAACGGCCTTCGTCGGCATGACCGTCTGACGTTAGAATGCGGGCATTGATTTCTCAGGGAAATGGCTATGCCTGTTTTAACGTCTTCCTATCGTTCGCCGTGGCTGCTGGCCAATGGCTATGTACAGAGCATTTTTCCGACGTTTTTCCGCAAACTGGATGATGGTCATCTGCTGCGCGAGCGCATTTCTACCGATGACGGCGATTTTCTCGATCTTGACTGGAGCCGTGTTGGTTCACGCACGCTGGTGATTGTGTCGCATGGTCTGGAAGGGCATTCGCGTCGTCCTTATGTGTTGGGTACGGTACGCGAGGCCAACCGCAACGGCTGGGATGCGCTGGCGTGGAATTTCCGCTCCTGCGGCGGTGATACCAATCGGTTACCACGGATGTATCACAGTGGTGCGACGGATGATCTGCATCGTGTGGTGTGTCATGCGCTGACTCAGGGCTATGAGCAGATTCATCTGGTGGGTTATTCCATGGGCGGTAATCTGAGCCTGGTGTATGCCGGGCGCGAGGCTGAACAGTTGCCGCAGGCCGTGCGGTCGGTGGTGGCGTTCTCGGTGCCCTGTGATTTGCGCAGCAGCGCTTTCCAGCTGGCCAAATGGCAGAACCGCGTCTTTATGTGGAAATTCCTGCGGGATCTGAAAGAAAAAATGACCATCAAATCGCAGCATTTTCCGCATCTGGTGAGCGTTGAGGGGTTTGATGATATCCGTACGTTCAGGCAATTCGATGATCGCTATACCGCACCGTTGCATGGCTTCCGGGATGCGGACGATTATTGGGCGCAATCCAGCAGTTTGCGCTATCTGCCGCAGATACAGATTCCGGCGTTATTGGTGAATGCCCGCAACGATCCGTTTCTGTCACCAGAATGTTTTCCTGAGCAGCTGGCTGCCGGGCATGATTTTCTGCATCTGGAGATGCCGGACAGTGGCGGTCATGTGGGTTTTATTCAGCGTACAGCCGATCAGACCTATTGGATGGAGCAGCGGGCAATGCAGTTTATTGCGGAAGCTGTGGCGGATGTGGCAAGCCTGAGCCGTCCGGTTGTTACTGAGGCGGCTGTATTCTGAGTATCTGCAGGGCAAAACAGCGGATGTAAGCGGGTGTGAGTGACGTAGCCGGAGTTTTCCGGCGGTTACGGCTGGTCAGTCTGTTGCCGTGAGTTGCAGTTAAATTGACGAAATTTGTGCAATCAGGGTGTCAATTTTTTGTGATCGTGTTTTGAGTTGTTAAAACAACCATTCACTGAACGTAAGTTGACTAGGTTTGAAGTAAGCATTTTGCGGGCTTCAGACCATGATTCGTTGGACGTTATTACTTTTTCTGCTGTTGTCAGCGGCTTCCCGTGCCGCTTTACTGCCCCCGGCACAATGGCAGCACATCCGCCTCAGCGATGATCGTGTGCTTGAAGTGATGCCCCGTGGCGATCAGCATCAGCTGTGGGTTGAGACCCGGGCCGGGGAGGCTTTGCTGGAAGTGAACGGCCACTGGTATTACGCCGTTTCCGGTGATGATGGTGCGTTGGTGGCGGCTGAGCCGCTGGTCAGTGGCACTCCGGCAGCCGAATCTCTGATGGTGCCGTCCATTCATCCGCATTCTGATGTTACGGCTGCTGTTTTCAGCCCTGCCGGTGCTGTGCCGCAACGCCGGCCTTTCCGTTACGACCCGGATGCTGACTACTTCCGCCAGTCGTTGCTGGTGGTCAGGGTCGCGTTTGCCGATCAGCCATTGATCGCCAGCGATGCTGAAGTGGCTGCCCGCTTTTTCGGGACTCAGGGCAGTGTGCAGCATTACTACCGCGAAAATTCTTACCAGCGTTTTGATATTCAGCCGGCCCGTGAGCAAAGCGGCATGGCCGACGATGGCATTATCCACATCACCCTGAACAGCAATCACCCGGATTTCGGCAATGGTTATGGCAGTGCCAGTCAGGCGCTGGCACGTGAGATTCTGGCGCAGCTGGGCTCGCAACTCTCTCTCGATGAATACGACCGCAATGGGGATCAGTGGCTCGACCCGAATGAGTTGGGTGTGGTGTTTCTGATTGCCGGTTATGAGCAGGCGTATGCGGGGTCGGCCACCACCCGTCCTCGGGTATGGGCGCACAAATCCAGTCTGTATCAGGGACGTCTGGGGGATTTCTATCTGGCGGAGTACGCCATGTTTGGCGAGCGGCATCAGACGCATCTGGCGACCATTGGCGTGATCTGTCACGAGCTGGGGCATTTATTGTTTGATTTGCCTGATCTCTATGACCAGCGTGGTGATGGCATGGGCATTGGCCGCTGGGGCCTGATGGGACTGGGTGGCTGGAACCGTACCGACGGGGCTGCCGGTGAAACTCCGGCGCATCTGCTGGCGTGGAGTAAAGAGCAGGCCGGTTTTATCCGTCCGCAGCCTGTGGCTGCCGGGGTCAACCGGGTTGAGTTGCGTGCCGTCAGTGATGGTGATGATGCATTGACCATTGCGCTGGATAATTACCGTCACGGTGAGCGGCTGATGCTGGAGCATCGTCGTCAGTCGGGTTATGACCAGGGCCTGCCCGGCAGCGGTATTCTGGTCAGCCGCATTAATGACCGTGCCGGTTTTGGTCCATTAAGTTCGCCGCAGGAATCCCGCTTATTGGCCATTGAAGAGGCCGATGGCCGTACTGATCTGCTCAGTAACAGCAATATGGGGGAAGCATCGGACCTGTACAGTTCGGCAACTGGCCAGACGCTGTATTCCGCTGTTTCAGGTCAGAACAGCGCTAACGGTGCCGTGCAGTTGCTGCAGTTACAGGCTGGTCTGGTGGCTGAGTTGGATGTTGATCTTTCCAGTGCCCCTCTGGGGGATAATCTGGGGCTGGATGAACTGCCGCCGAACGCCGTATGGGGAACCGCCGCAGGCCGTGCTCAGGTGCTGATGACCCTGCCGCTCAATGAGGGGGTGTTGTCTTTTGATGGGATTGATCTGTTTGCGCTGGGGGATGGCCGGGCTGATATTGCGTTATTCCGCCATTTTGATGGCCGTGAAGGGCAGGAGCTGTTATGGCAGGAAGATCAGTTCGTACTTCAGGCCGGCTGGAACCGCTTGCTGTTCTCCGCTCATGTGCTGGCAGATGGTCTCGACAGTGTGGTTCTGCAGGTGAGTGTGCAATCGTCCGGCAATGCACCACTGGTGACGGACGAACAGGGTATGCTCAGCGGTCGGACCTGGGTACGTGCAGCCGGTACGGAGCGTTATCAGGCGGCGGCTTTTGATGCCAGTGTGCGTCTTCTGGTCAGTGTGGACCCTGAGGCGCTGGCGTCACCACCTTCTGCCGATGCCGGTAAAGGCAGTGTCAGCGTGGGGCAAGACAGCAGCCATGCGGATGGCGCCTCTTCCTCCTCCGGTGGCGTTCTTTTCTTTGTGCTGCCGTTGCTGATGGTTCTGGGTGTTGGCCGCCGGCGCATGAACGGCTGATGCATTTCTTGCAAGTGCCCATAGCTATGCAACGCAACTGTGTGAATAATCCCTGCTGAATATTCTGGCCGTCATTATGCGGCGGTCTTTGTCCGGCCAACCGGGGATGGGCTTTGTCTTCTTTTCTGTACGTTAAAACTCTGTGGCGCGGCTATCGCCTGTATGCGCTGATGATTGCCGTTATTGTGCTGCTGGCGCTGGCACAACCGCTGAGCGGTGAATGGCTCCGTTTTGATCGCCTGGCAATGGCGGAGGGGCAATGGTGGCGGTTATTCACGGCCAGTTGGGTGCATTTATCCTGGCAGCATGCCCTGGGGAATATGGCGGGGGTTGCTTTATTGGCTTACATTGCCGGTCCTTCGCTGAACTCCTGGCGCGGTCTGTTGTTGCTGTGCTGGTGTGTTGCGGTTGTGGGAGGCGGGCTGTACTGGTTTGCTCCGGATCTGTATCGCTATGCCGGATTATCCGGCGCGCTGCACGGCTTGCTGTTGGTGGCTCCTTTTGTGTCCCCTTATTACGGCCGCCGTATTGCCTGGGTGTTTTTTGTGGTGATCGTGGCGAAAGTCGGTTGGGAGCAAACGCCCTGGTATAACGATATGGCACTGGTGGATGTGATTGGGGGCCGGGTTGAAACGCGCTCGCATTTATTGGGAATGCTGGCCGGTCTCTTGTTTTTAATGCAGTCTTATGGATGGCGCACTGTACGCCTGAAGCCAGGAGTTTAATCCTATGAATGAGGAGTTGATGCCGGGTGCGGCGAATGAAGAAAATCCCTGGCAGATCCGCAGTCAGCAGCAGATCTATGACAATCCGTGGATTCGCGTTGATGAATATCAGGTGGTTAATCCGGCCGGTAATCCGGGAATTTATGGCACGGTCAGCTTTAAGAATCGTGCGGTGGGGATCGTTCCGCTGGCTGAAAATGGCGACATCTGGCTGGTAGGGCAGTACCGTTTCCCGTTACGTCAGTATCATTGGGAAATTCCGATGGGGGGCGCGCCGCTGGATGAGCTGCCGCTGGAGTGTGCCCGGCGTGAGCTGAAAGAGGAAACCGGCCTGATTGCCCGTGATTTTACCCCGCTGTGTCATTTGCATATGAGTAACTGCATCAGCGATGAAGAAGGTTTTGTGTTTCTCGCACAGAACCTGACCCAGGCCGACAGTGAGCCGGAAGAGACCGAAGTACTGACGGTGCGCCGTCTGCCATTTACGCAAGCGCTGGCTATGGTGCTGGATGGCCGCATCACGGATGCGGTTACCGTTGCTGCGTTGCAGCGTGTGCGTTTATTGGGACTGGCCTGAAAACGGCTCAACCCCGGCCTGATAAAAAAGGCAGCCGGGCTGCCTTTTTTATGGTTAAACGCCAGTCTTAACCCTGGTTCAGCCGTTAGCGGCAATCGGCATTTGCTTATGCGACTGACGATACTGCGCCGGGCTCTGATCAATCTCTTTGATGAAAATACGATCCAGTGTGCGGCGGCCGGACAGGCCGATATTAAGTGCAATCTGCTCGATGCTTTCGTCAGTATTGATCAGCAGGCGCTTGGCGGTTTCCAGGCGGACGCTGGTTACGATCTGCTTCAGTGAGGTTTCCTCCCGATGCAGGTGGCGGTTCAGCGTTCGGGCACTGATGTGGAAGTAATCGGCAACTTCCTGCTGGTTGGCATTCAGACGGATTTTGTTTTGCAGGAACGCCTTGCGGATACGCTCCGCCAGAGAACCGGAGCGGGCGAGTTTACGGTATTGCTCTTCCACTTCGCGTTTCATCATATTCAGGATGTGCGGGTTGGTATTATGCAGCCCCTCATCCAGCCATTTGCTGTGAAACTGAATCGAACATTCATCCGCGTTGAACTGAACCTCACTGCGCCACTGTGACCGGTAATGCTCACTGTATTGAGTGGCCGGGAATGGCAGGGCGATGGTGCTGATGTTCAGTTCCGGTCCGCACAGCTGACGCAGCCAGCTCAGCAGCGTGCTGATAATGATTTCGGTACGGCGGCGCTGGGTTGAGACAATAAAGTTCTCTTCAACCGGCAATTTAACCTTAATGATGTTGTCGCGGGTGCGGGTTACCTGAATTTCCAGCTGATCACTCAGCAACGAAGAAAACTTCTCCAGATAATACAGGGCCTCACGCAGGGTATTGCAGCATAAAAATAAGTGCTGCAGCTGGCAGCTGCCGTGAACGTTGAATTTGTGAGATGACTGTACGCACAGTGATTCATCGTTTGTACGTTTGACCAGCTGGCTGATCAGTTCATCGGCATCTTCGGCATTGATCCGGCTGTCCGGATCTTTCAGCTGTTTGAGAACCCGCTGAATTGCACCATTGGCGCTCTCCGGCAGCTGATCGAAAAACGTCGGGCCTGCAGCTTCCAGCAGAGGACGAACCAATGCGGTGGATACGTAACCTTGTTCCATGTTCATAGGCGTTTAATCTGATTCAATTTTTGTTTTTTAACCTTACTCAATAGCAAGTCATATGCCACTGACAGGTTGGTAAAAAGAGCAGGCATTATGGTAATGGAATGTGACCAAATTTGTCATGTGTTACCATAGGTAACACATGACTGGCACCGATCTACCCGGCCCCCATTTTGGTCTAATGAGAAAGGTTATATTGTGACGGGTCTGGCAATTATTGGCATAAACCTACCCGGAATGACTTTTTTTTTAGAATTTTCTTGCCCGGGCAGGTTGTTTAAAAGGTACGGTGGTTTTGTTTTTCAGAATTCGTACTGAACACCCAATGTCACCAATTGGAAACGGACGCGGCTGAATTCTTTGCTATCCAGCGCCGTTGTTTCCAATTCGGCGCGTAATGCCAGATCAGGAAGGGCATGCCACAGGAATCCACCGCCACTGATCTGATCGATTGCCGAGGTTTGTTTGCTGTTTACCACCCGGCGGCTGATGGTTTGATCCTGAAAGGCTTTGACTTCGACCATGTCGTAATCCGCAAACCAAAGGTTTGCGCCGGTTTTCAGAAAAAAGTCGATGTCGTCCGTCAGTGAAAACCGATAGCGGAATGTAATCAGGAAACTCTGCGGCCGGGCATTGGCTAACCCGGTATAGGTAGCGACCGCCTGGCGGTTATTGGCGGGGTTCTGCTCGTCGGTGATGGCATTGGTGCGAACAACCGTTGCGTGTTTGGCGTTTATGAAGGTCGGCGGCGTGTCATCATCAACACCGGTAAAATCGGCTTTGGGGTCGTTGTAGCTGGCTTCGCCGATATCCATTACACCCAATTCCAGTGCCAGCCGGTCGGTAATGTTTGGGCCGAAGGTGAGTTTGAAGGTGTTGCCGAAAGAGTCCATATCCTGAGAATCGGTAATGCCGCCCTGAAGGCCAACGAATCCACCTTCTGCCTGTACGGCAGGGGACAGCAGCGATAACGCGAGCAGGGAACTTAACATTGAAGCCAGCAGACGGCCGTGTAAGGGCTTGCAGGAAGATGAGGCCATAGTGAGGGAATCCATTTTTATAGTTTTACTGCCCGGTTTGAACAGAGCTTGTTATTGTATGGGCCGGTAAGCCTGTGGCTGTCCGTACCTGACGCCATGATACCAGTCAGCGCTTCAATATAAAGCTACTCTTCGGCCTCTTTACGTTGATATCTCCATGCCCGGTGTCAGGGCGTCACCCATCGGCTAAAGACAGCACACACATCCTGTTGGCCGGCCTGTTTTGAACAATATCGGCAAATTTGTCAGTAAGTTTTTCCCGGTAGCGGGGAATCCTCCATCAGAAAATGATAATGAGCTTTATTTTCCGTTATATTTTGCTATCTTTTATAAAAATCAATTCTTAAAACTGAAGTTTATATGACAATTCGAGGTTTGGATTCCCCTGCAAAGCCACAGACATGGCTGGGGGAAAGCGGCATTGTCTATCATGACCTTAATGGTTTCAGTCATCTGACGATCGATCTTGTACGTTTTATGCACAATGCTCGCCGACGGGTGGCGGGGCGGCGCAGATTACCGGTTTTAATGCTGGCTCAGGACATCCTGACGGTCGATTTTGAGGTCCAGCTGTTTGCTTCCCATCCGGATCTGCTGCGTTCAACCAGCGCGCTGGCGGTGGTCGGCAATTCTTTTATGCTGCGTCATCTCACATCGATGTTTCTCAGTTATCACGCGCCGGCGTATCCGGTGCAGCGGTTTGATCTGCGCGATGACGCTGAAAACTGGCTGGCAGGAATTATTGATCAGGCCCAGCAGGGCTGAGCCTGATGTTTTCTGGCCGGGTTCTCAGATTTTTTCAATGCGTCCTTTCATATGAACTTTTTCACCTCTGATGCAGCGTAACTCAAAGTCGATTCCGGCTTGTGTTGTCTGCTCAGTGGTCAGCGTTTCATGCAGGTTGTAGTTCAGCTCAACCGTCGCTGGCAGGAATACCGGCAGTTTGAATTCGGTCGTCAGTCGGCAGGCGTCCGTACCCAGTAAGGGTTGCAGCGCCGCCGCCGTGCGGGCTTTGCTCCACATGCCATGAGCGATATGGCTTTTGAAACCGAACAGCCTGGCGGACAGGGCGTAGAGGTGAATAGGATTTGAATCACCGGAAACCCGTGCATAGCGACGTCCGAGGTTGCTGTGCAGGGTCCAGCGTTCTGCGGTGGAAAAGCCGGGCAGAGGCGCACGTTCTTTTTTCGGTCCCCGTGGGGTATCACTGCGCATCCGCGCCAGGTTGGTACTGACGGACTCCCATACCCGTTCACCACCGATGGTGACTTCGGTGCGGATATCAAATTCCAGGCCTTTGTCGGTTCGGTTGCTGCCTGCGAAGTGGCAGCGGATGTCGAGTTTTTCTTCCTGACGGATCGCCCGGTATTGGGTGATCTCATTGTGGATATGCACCAGCCCCATCAGTGCCAGTGGAAACTGTTTGTGCAGCATCAATTCCATGTGCAGCGGAAATGCCAGTACGTGCGGGTAGGTCAGCGGTAACAAAGAGCTGTGACTGCGGAAGCCGCAGACGCTGGCATAAGATGCTACCCGTTCAGGCTGGGCTTTAACGCCAACCAGCAGGGCTTCGATATCCGGCATCGTTACGTCGCGCTGACCGGCACCGCGAGCCAGCAGAGCGCGGGCATACTGGCTCAGAGTTCCCGGAGTCGCACTGAATTGCAGGCGTATTGCTTGAGTCATAGCCACGGAGTCCTTATAAGTATTCTGATCAGACAGGGTGAGAGCGCTGAGTATAGAGACCTGTTGTGAGCGACCATTGGCGCAGCCTCTCTGCGCGCTGCGTCAGTTTGGTCAATAGGGCTTGCAGCGGCCTGTTTATCTGGCAGAATTCGCCAACACTCATCAGGAATTTCAACGACTTATGTCCGGTGGAATGACAGAACTGCGCGACTCTGGCGTCATGATCCAGCTGGCTCATCAGGCCATGCTTAAGATGGGTCTGGATGTGGATGCGGTGTTTGTGCGCCTGGGGGTTACCCCGGAACTGCTGGCGGACCGTAATATCCGTACTCCACACGAAGCTCAGCTGATTTGTGCATGTGTTGGAAGAGGTCAGCAAGGATGCCGATATCGGTCTGCATCTTGGCGAACACATGCCTGTGTATAAAGGGCAGGTACTTCAGTATCTGTTCCTCTCCAGCCCGACGTTTGGCGAAGGGCTGAAAAGAGCGCTGAATTATCAGCGCCTGCTCAGCGATGCATCCCAGGCCAGTACCGGCACCGAAGGTGATCAGGCGTATATTCTGGTAGAAAGTGCCAGCGATCGTGTGGCCGGTCTGCGTCATCTGAATGAATGCATGGCACTTGGTCTGATCCGCTTCTTCCGTTATGTCACCGATGCTGCCTTTACCCCATCCCGCGTTCATTTCAGCCATGAAAAACCGGCTGACAGTTCGGAGCACGAGCGGATTTTTGCCTGCCCGGTTCTCTTTGAGCAGGAAGATAACCGTATTTATTTCAGTACTCAGCTGCTGGATATGCCGTCTTCCCATGCTGAACCGGAGCTGCTGCAATTGCATGAAAAGCTGGCCATTGAGCATGTAGCCAAGCTCGAACGTCAGGACATTGTGACCCGGGTGTATAAGGTTTTTGGTGAAATACTGGAAACAGGTCAGGTCAGTCTGGAAGACGTTGCCGAACGGCTGGATATCAAATCCCGCACACTGCGCACTCGTCTGGCGGAAGCGGGTACTAACTTCAATCAATTGCTGGCGGATTATCGTTGTAATCTGGCCAAGCGATTATTATCGGGAACCAATGAAAGCATCGATGAGATTGTTTATCTCACCGGTTTTTCTGAGCCAAGCACCTTCTACCGGGCATTTAAGCGCTGGACCGGTCAGACGCCGGTTGAATACCGCAATCAGCGCAAACAGCCATAAGATGCGCTGATTCGCTCTCTTTCGCAGGGTAATGCTTCCGTCAGCGATGAATTTTTAACTTATCGTCACGATAGTGTTCATTTTTTGAACTGGTTTTCTCTCTGTATCTGGGCCATTGTGATCGGGTTCTTTACTCGGAGGATTTGTTATGAGCCAGGCGCAGAAACTTTCACTTATTCAACCATTGGTTGAGCACATGATGCAGACGCAGGATGTTACAGAATGGCGTGAGGCCTTGCTGGATCAGGGAATCATGAGTAAAGAAGAGGTCGTGGCTCTTGATCAGAATGCACTGCATGCCGCCTATAAAACATTGAAAATCATGCAGTTGCTGAATGAGCATCCGGATCACATCATGAACGAAATTGAGCGTAATAAAGTCTGCTGGAAACTCGATTTTGGTTACGAATACCATCAGGGTGCCGTTTGCTACTGACTCGCTGAGCGCGTCAGGCGAAACTCTCAGCGCCTTGTCTGAAGGGTTTTTAGCCAATAGCTGGTCTGTTTCATTCGTGGTAACAGGCCCTAGCGTAAAACACACAGCCCGCCAGTCGCGGGCTTTTTTGTGTGCTGACTAAGCTGTCACAGGATTTAACTTCCGCCAGCAGCAGCCGATAACCAACAGAACGGCGACACAGTCTGAACGGAGGCTTTATGGCAGTCACAATTTCCCCCTCGCAATATCGGAACTATGGCCTCCAGAATTCTGAAGGAAATAAGAAAACCGGCGCGCCTTCTGATGATATCAAGCAAGGGGCGGCTGCAGAATCGTTAGCTAAGGCCCTTCCCGGTATTGTCCGGCCTGATAAAAAGCAAAGTCCGGAAGAAACCGCCTCTGCCATTCTGCGCCATGTGGAAAATGGTATTCATCAGCTGCGCACTCAGGGGGCCGATCAGAACCGCATTGATCAGCGCCTGCAGGCCGCGCGTGAAGGTATTGCCAGAGGATATGCCGAGGCCACCGAAATGCTCGATGGTATGGGTTTGCTGGACGATGAATTAAAGAATCAGATCGCCGCCGGACGCCAGTTGGTGGATGTTGGTCTGGATCGGCTCTCCAAACCGGCAGAGCAGACGTCGGCGTTGATGACCAGCAACAGTTCATTGCGCGTGGCGAATGAGCTTTCCCTACAGGTACTGACTCAGGAAGGTGATCGGGTAACGGTCCGCTTTTCTCAGGGCAGCAGTCTCAGCACTTCCATCAATACAGATAACAGCGGCAATTCGGCGTTCAGCCTGCAGGCTTCGGCTCAGCAACACTGGAGCATGGAAGTGAATGGCAGTCTGAGTGAGGCTGAACGTTCGGCGCTGTCAGGTTTGTTTGACGATGTGCAGTCACTGAGTGAGCGCTTTTTTGCCGGTGATATCGGCAGTGCACTTGAGCAGGCAATGAATCTTGGCTTTGATGGCAGCCAGCTGGCATCCATGAGTCTGAATCTGACACAGCAGGCGGTAGCAACATCAACCAAAGCCTATTCCAGAGTGCAGCCTCAACTGCCGACGCCAGCGCTGGAATCGTTAAAAGCGCCGCTGGCTTCCTATGTGGATGCTTATATGTCGGCGCTGGATAAAGCCAGCCCGCTGGCTGATGCGCCGCAGACGCTGCAGGATCTGGTGAATGAATTACTGTCTGAAGAAGAGCGCCTGCCCGTATGGCAATCATTCCATGAAGGACTGAATTCATGGATTGGCAGTAAAGCCTGATAGACAAAACGTCACGGTATTTTTCCCTTTACGGGGCAGACTTTTTGTCATGTCCCCGTGCTAACCGCTATACTCCCGCCTTGTTTATATTGAATGGAACGGCCTATGGCTCTGGTTTTATTCGGCACTGAGGCCTGTCATCTGTGTGAACTGGCACAAGCGGTTATTGTGGATGTCGCTGGCCAGATTGCTCTGGATGTTTACGTCGAAGATATTGCAGAGGCAGACACACTGGTCGAGCGTTATGGCTTACGGATTCCGGTTCTGCTGAATGAGCAGACCGGAGCAGAACTGGACTGGCCATTTGATAAAGTGCAGCTGCTTAACTGGCTGCAGGGCCGTACTCAAGCCGAATCTATTGCTGAATAAAAGGATGATGACCATGCGGATTTTTACCGGACTCTTTTTGGCGTCACTGGCGCTGTTACAGGGGTGTTCCAGTGCTCAGCTGTCGCCCACCGGAGGAGCGGTTTATAACGCCTTGCAAGCTGAAACCACATTGCGTACCTGGGTTGATGCCTGTGATGATGTCAGTGCCAAAGCCAAGCAGGTCGCCTATACCGCAAAACAAGACTGGTGGCGGCGAAACGGTGCTTATGTGGAAAGTGCAGATTTCGGTCTGGCCTATGACATTATTCATGTGACCGATGAGCGGAATGAAACCGGTGCACGCATGGCGATGGCACTCACCTGGCAGATCGTTGAGACGGCGGAAGCAGAAGTTCAGGCGTTGCTCAATGCCAGCGGCAATAAGGAAGAACTCTGCCTGCGGGTATTGTCGCAATACAGTCAGGGAGAACGTGATTTATATAATCAGGATAACGTGTACGGCGATTTGGCTAAACGCATGCAAAGGGATGGCACCGATCTGAATCTGAAAAGGGCCTTTATTGAACATAAAACCGGAAAGATTTATGGCCGTTCTTTTTATGTGGTCGAAAAAATGGCGAAGCGTAACGGTTGTTCCGGTGCAGAAGTTCATCTGCTGAAAAATGCCTGGCCGCATGAGGTTTATGATGCGCGTTGTCCGGATAACAGCTACCTGCTGGTACGTTGTGAATGGGGAAATTGTCTGGTGACCGATTGACCTGTAAACGGGAAATATCTGAAAAAAAGAGCCGCAATGCCACTGCTGTCCCGCAGTTTTTAATCAGCACCATAGCGGACAAAAACAGCACTTTTTAACATCAAGGCCTGTTGCCTCCCAGGGGAACTTATCCCCTTGCCGGCGGGCCGACCCCAGCTTCGCGCTTTCTGGGCCGTTACCCTTGAAACCTTGATATTTACTGGCCGCGCGGCTCATCG
>JAJOJJ010000035.1 GCA_021208685.1 Saccharospirillaceae bacterium | reverse complement strand
GGATCGGAAGGAGATACCTCTCCTTGCAGGGGGCCAGGGGCTTGCCCCGGAAAGGCGTTTCAGATTGAAAAACAGTCGTCGACTAATGCTGCCGTTTGGAGTGACACGATGTCACTCCAAACTGTGGAACAGCAGTGTGCTTCGGCAGGTTTTTTTATTTAGGCTATCCGCCAACGATTAATTCTTAGCTTCCATCATCGCGATTCTGACCCCGGTCGCAATCAGAGTTAAACCTGCGGTTTTATTAATCGCATTAATCACCCGGGCTTTCAGTTGTTTGCGCGCCAGATGATTCCCCATATAACTGAACGCACTGTATACCAGCAGGTCGGCAAGCAGGCAGGAAGCCCCCATAATCAACAGTTGCAGCAGCACCGGTTTGGCCGGATCAATAAACTGTGGCAGCAGAGCAGAAAAATAGAGCAGTGCCTTGGGGTTGGCGAGCTGCACGATTAATCCCTGATAAAACAGTTTTCCGCGTTTGCTCACCTTGGTCTCGCGGCTGATATTAATGGGGCCAGCGTTGCTGAATATGGCGCTTATACCCAGATAAAACAGGTAGGCGACCCCTGCCCATTTAATCAGGGCGAACAGGGTGGCCGAGGCAATAATCAGCGAGGCAATGCCGGTGGCCGACAGCGAAAAATACAACACATCGGCGCAGGATATGCCCAGTACTCCCCAAAAGGCTTTGCCCTGTGAATGGCTGGCCCCCTGACTGGCAGCGGTAATGGCAGAAGGGCCGGGAACCATAATCAACAGGACGGTTGTCACCAGAAATATAAGATACAGTTCACTGTTCAAGGTTTTGTTCCTGTGTTTTGGGGTGTTGCACGGTCAGCGGTTTGTGGCCGCAGGCTGCGACAGTCGCGCCAGTTCAGTCCGGTTTGTTGCTGCAGTGTCTGCAATGCCGCTAAATTCGCCAGCGCCCGCGGGTGAATATCGTGGTAAAGAATAATACCGCGACGCCATAACAGCATCAGGGTAATCACCCGGTCTTCAACGTCTTTATCGCTTAATGAACGGTTCCAGTCCTGACTGTCGATATTCCACAGCATCACGCCTTCATCCGCCTGCTGCAGTGCGGTGGTCAGAGCTTCGCTGCGCTGACCGTAAGGCGGGCGGAACCAGTAAGGGCCCGGCTGATAAGCATGCAGACGGGTGCGTGTGGTGCTGATGGAATCGGCCCAGCCTTGCCATTTTTGGTGGCTTTTATGGACTTCACCGTGGGAGCCCAGACACTGGCTGGCGTAAAAATCCTGCGGCGCTTTCTGTTGTTTAATACGTTCGCCCAGTACGAAAAACTGTGCACGCATGCCAGCGCTTTCCAGTGCTTTAACCAACTGCTCTGTGCCGTTTACTTTTAAGCCATCCTGTAACCGGTCGGGTGCCGGGCCGTCATCGTAGCTCAGCAGAAACTGGCGGTCGGGTAGTTCAAAACCATTCACTTCGTGATCATGTACGGTCTCAATTTCACTGGTAATGCGCGGGAACAACGCGGCCAGACGAACCTGTTCATATAAATAACGTAATTGGAACGCCTCACTGGCGCTGGCCCATTGCTGATAACCGTCGGCAACAGGCTGTTGGCTGGCCGTTATTAACGTCGCCCAGCTGGCGGACGCGGCACACTGACCACAGGCCTGGGCATAGTTGGTCAGCAGCCGCTGCCGGGTTTTCGCCAGCCATAGCTCCACGCTCGCCATTTCCGGCTTATCCACATCAGTGAAGGCCTTTATTTCCTCTGCGCTGCTCAGCGGTGTGGCATTCAGCAGTCGGGCGAAGGTCAGAATTTCAGCGGCAGATGCGCGGTCAAACGCCGCGGCACTGGTTAACGCTTGTGGCCACAGGCTGCGTTCCAGCGTGGCGACTTTGGCAGGCCCGGCGGCCAGAGTGAGGGGACTGATGATCAGGCCGAGTAATAGCGGAAAAATAAAACGCATGGGATGTCCTGTTGCCATGAACCAGAAGGGATCAGCGGAATAAAAAACCCCGCAGGAGCGGGGTTCGTTTTCACCGTTTTAGCTCACTGCTGATTCAGTTTTTCCTGCATCCGTGTGATGCCGCTGTCGTAAGCACTGTGTTCACGCAGCGATTTGGCTTTGCGGAAATTGTCCAGCGCATCCTGCCAGCGGCCACTGGCTTCATAAATACGGGCAATATTGTAATAGCTGCTGGCCTGAACCCGTGCCTTGCTGTTACCGGACGCCAGTTCGATGGCTTTGCGGTTAGCCCACAGTGCTTCGGCGGTACGGTCCAGCTTCTGATACGTCAGACCCAGGTTGCTGTAGGCCTGGCCAAAGCCTGGGTAAAGGTTAACAGCGTCCTGGAACGCGTACATGGCTTCTTCCAGTTTCTTCTCGCCATAGAGTTTTTCACCACGGGTATTGATGCGTTTGGCTTCACTTTTGATGGCGTCGGTGATGAGTGAGTGGCTCTCGAAGGATGCCGCGCTGATCAGGCTGTTGAGGTGCGAGGCCAGACCTTCACGGTTCAGGCTCAGGTACTGATCAATATCGTGGAAGGCGCCGTTGTCATCGATGCCGAATACCACCCAGCTGGACGCGGTCTTATCCGGCTTAACCGTGTACGTGCGGATCAGTGTCTGACCGACGTAAACCTGAACACGGGCATTGCTGTTGGCCAGAGCTTTGGAGGATTTGCTGCTGTGGTTGGTGTAATCGTGCACAGCGTAGACGTAGCGTTCACCGTTGTGCTTCTGCTCGATGGTGATGGTTTCCGGGCCGTAGCTGTCAGTGTCATCCACATCCAGGTTGGCATCACGGCCCTGTTTATTCACGTAGTACACATGGTTTGCCGGGTAGCTCAGGTGAGAGTCCAGATCCGAGGGGGTTCTGCCCCAGGTCAGTACCACACGCAGGCCATCGAGGTTCTGCATTACCGGTGACAGGGCGAAGGTAAAGCCATCACATGGACACTTCACCACCAGTGTGGAGTAACCGGCCTTGTCGATAATCATGGTGGTGTCACTATCATCGGACAGGGTGTTGCTGGCGCTGGCCATACCATTAGCGGCGGATGTGGCACGTACAGAGCTTTCGCCGTTGCGCTGCCAGGTAATTTTGGCATCGGCGATGGTTTCATCTTTAACCATGGCGCTCAGTACTTTGACTTCCAGTGCCACCGCCGGCAAAGACAGTGACGTGGCCAGCAGCAGGCTGCCGAGGCGTAAACAGGATTTGAACATGGGATCTTCCTTTGGCAGTCAGGCCTGTTCAGCGTTGGCCGAACCCGGCTGATGTTGTGACAGAACGTATAACGACGGCTCGCTCCGGGTTGAGCCATACAGAGATCGCCGATTCTAGCTGCAAGCTCTATCAATAACCACCATAAGGGTTGGTCAGATTGGGACGATCAGGCCAGCAGGGTGCTGCCCGCAGGGCTAGGGTCGGCGTGCGCTTGCTGCTATAATCGCGCCCCAAATTTTTCATCGCCCGGTGGCTGCAGGTTTACGGAGTGAACCCGCAGCACGGGTGGCATCAGCTAATGGATATTGTGAGTGGGGTTATCATGACTGTATTGAAAATGGCCGATCTGGATCTGAGCGGCAAGCGTGTTCTGATCCGTGAAGACCTGAACGTTCCGGTGAAGAACGGCAAGGTCACATCCGATGCACGTATCCGTGCATCTCTGCCAACCATTCAGCTGGCACTGGATGCCGGTGCGAAAGTGATCGTAATGTCGCATCTGGGACGTCCGGAAGAAGGCGTGTACGACGAAGAGTCTTCCATCAAGCCGGTGGCCGCTCATCTGGCCGGATTGCTTGGCCGTGAGGTTAAGGTGATTAATGATTTCCGCGAAGGCGTAGATGTAGCCGCTGGCGAAGTGGTCGTGCTGGAAAACGTGCGCTTTAACAAAGGCGAGAACAAAGACGCTGACGAACTGGCGCAGGCGTACGCCGCCCTGTGCGACGTATTCGTGATGGATGCCTTTGGCACCGCACACCGTGCTCAGGCGTCTACTCATGGTGTGGCTAAATTCGCACCGGTTGCCTGTGCCGGTCCGTTGCTGGCCGCTGAACTGGATGCACTGGGCAAAGCCCTGGCAACGCCGGCCCGTCCGCTGGTGGCCATCGTTGGCGGCTCAAAAGTGTCGACCAAACTGGAAGTACTGGAAAGCCTGTCGGATGTGTGTGATCAGATCATCGTCGGTGGTGGTATTGCCAATACTTTCCTGGCCGCTGCCGGTAAGCCGGTGGGTAAATCCCTGTGTGAAGAAGACCTGATTCCGGCGGCGAAAAAGCTGATGGAAAAAGTCTCTATTCCGCTGCCAACGGACGTTGTCTGCGGTAAAGAATTCTCTGAATCGGCTGCCGCGACACTGAAAAGCGCTGACGCGGTAGACGCCGACGATATGATCTTCGATATCGGCCCGGATTCCGCCAAAGCACTGGCCGAACAGCTGAAGAGCGCCAAAACCATTATCTGGAACGGTCCGGTCGGCGTGTTTGAATTCGACCAGTTCGGTGAAGGCACGAAAGCCCTGTCACTGGCGATTGCCGAATCCGATGCCTTTTCTATTGCCGGTGGTGGTGACACCCTGGCGGCGGTTGATAAATATGGCATCGCCGAAAAGGTGTCTTACATCTCCACCGGTGGTGGTGCGTTCCTGGAATTCGTCGAAGGCAAAGTGCTGCCAGCGGTTGCCATTCTTGAAGCGCGTGCCAAGCAGTGAACGGTGGGATGATGGTGCGCTGTTGCATGATTTTGCTGGCTTCAGCCATAGCGGCCTGCAGTTCTGTGCCGCACAACGTGGATGATAACAGCGCAGCCAAAGGCTCTGCCGAGCAGCAAAACCGTACCTTTGAAGCCACCGGTGTTCCTCAGCAACTGCCGCACGATACATTGCGCGGCTTCTGAGGCATCAAACCCGGCAGACAGATGCCGGGTTTAACCCGGACATTTTCCAGACCATGGATAAGCGTCATTAACGGAAATCAGGGATGAATCCCCGCGAATGGATAGTGGCATGATTCAGCCGCAGCCACTGCACAAACTGGCTTATGAACGACGGGTTGACATACTCCGCGGCATCGGCCAGCGGAGTGCGCATGAGGTTGCGGACAGTGGCCAATAGCCGTTTCTATCCACAACATAAGCCGCTAGAATAGCGGCCAGCCTATTTTCACAATTAAGGTATTTTGACATGGCATTAATCAGCATGCGTCAGATGCTGGATCACGCCGCCGAATTCGGCTACGGCGTACCGGCATTTAATGTGAACAACCTGGAACAGATGCGCGCCATCATGGAAGCTGCCGACAAAACCGATTCTCCGGTGATTGTTCAGGCGTCTGCCGGTGCCCGCAAATACGCAGGTGCGCCTTTCCTGCGTCACCTGATTCTGGCCGCAATCGAAGAGTTTCCGCACATCCCGGTGTGTATGCATCAGGATCACGGCACGTCTCCGGACGTCTGTCAGCGTTCTATCCAGCTGGGCTTCAGTTCAGTGATGATGGATGGTTCGCTGGGTGAAGACGGCAAAACCCCGACCTCTTACGAATACAACGTGGATGTGACCCGTCGTACCGTTGAAATGGCGCACGCCTGTGGTGTATCGGTAGAAGGTGAGCTGGGTTGTCTGGGTTCGCTGGAAACCGGTATGGCCGGTGAAGAAGACGGTGTTGGTGCCGAAGGCGTACTGGATCACAGCCAGATGCTGACCGATCCGGAAGAAGCCGCTGACTTTGTGAAGCGCACCCAGGTGGATGCTCTGGCCATTGCCATTGGTACCAGCCACGGCGCGTACAAATTCACCAAGCCACCAACAGGGGATATCCTGGCGATTGACCGCATTAAGGAAATCCACAAGCGCATTCCGAACACCCATCTGGTGATGCACGGTTCTTCTTCTGTGCCGCAGGAGTGGCTGGCGATTATTAACCAGTACGGTGGCGACATTAAAGAAACCTACGGTGTACCGGTGGAAGAAATCGTGGAAGGCATCAAGTACGGTGTGCGTAAAGTCAACATCGATACTGACCTGCGTCTGGCCTCAACCGGTGCGATGCGTCGCTTTATGGCGGAACACCCAAGCGAGTTCGACCCGCGTAAATTTTTCGCCCAGACCGTAACCGCAATGCGCGATATCTGTGTCGCCCGTTACGAAGCCTTCGGTACTGCCGGTAACGCTTCCAGGATCAAACCGATCTCTCTGGAAGGTATGTACCAGCGTTACGCCCGTGGCGAGCTGAATGCCAAAGTAAACTGAGCGTTTACCGCGTTGGTTTAACCGGCCATAAAAAACCCGCTGCGGCGGGTTTTTTTACGACTTTATTTTTTTACCGGATTGTATGCCGCTCAAAGCCACTGGTTTACGTCATTGCATTTGGCGGTATTTTTAAACGCTTTGCTCAGTGTTGACTGATACGCCTCGCCGGCACACTCACCCACTTTGGTTCCCCAGTAAGCACCATCCGCCGGTTGCTGAAATACCTGTGGGAACTGCGCTGAAAATTGTTGCAGGCACTGACGGGTGGTTTGGGTTGCCGTTTCCATACACAGCGCTTCGCTGATATCAAAACACTGACGGAAAAACTGTTGCGGCTGACAAAACGCATTGGGCAGCGCTGTGGTCATGGCGTTAATCCAAACATCGCGGTCTGCTTCGAGTGCTTCACTGGCCGGAACCAGAGCGGTCAGCAGAAGAAAACTCAGAGGTCGTTTCATGGCGTACATCCTGTATAAAAAGTTCAGTCTGAGCGTAGCAGAACAGATCCGCACCGGCGCACAATGTTCTTAGCCAATAAGGATATCAGTATCTTACCGCTGCAGAATACATACTGCGGGAAAGGGTGGAAAATCGCCGTCGTTGCTGCTCGTTTATTATTTCCATAAATCGGCTGATCTCATGATTTTCCGGTTATTTTTGCTTTCAGGTATGGTCTGGCCAGTGTGGTAAATGACGGCATCGTTAATAGATATCTTTTTAATGATGGACTAAAAAAGTCGCCGTATTCACCGTTCGGGACAGTTTGAAATTAATCCGCAGCTATTCAGGCCAAGTGCCGGAAGACGTATTGTCGGCAGTGCCTGCCAGTTATTAGGCTACTGCCATCACGGTCGTCGTGACGGTTTTAAAACAATAAAAATACACTCGTTATTCATTGTTCTGACCCAGAGTCGTAACCGCAGCGCAACGCGGTATTCACAATGCTGTGCGAGTTTAGTAAGACCAAAAACACACAGGCGAATTCTTTATGAAACACACTCTGGCTCTTTCTGTCTGCGCCGCACTGACCCTTGGCGCAATGCATGCGGAAGCATTCACCCAGCCAACCCACAAGCGCATTGTAAAAGATGCCATCAGCTACATGGCCGCGCATCCGGATACGACGGAATACAATAAACTGGCAGCTGCAGCACAGGCCGCTGGTTACAGCATGGAGCAATTTGCTGAAGTACTGGGGCAGGGTGCTTACGATGTGGATGATTTTGCTGATACGTTTATCTGTGGCGCGGTCACTGGCGATTGTGTCGAAGCGCCGGTATGGGGGGCGGGTGCGTCCATCGTTAAATACACCTCTTACTGGCATTTCCAGAACCACACCCGTGGTGGTGATGCTCATGGTAATGATCTGGGCGGTTATAACTACGATCTGCTGACGGTCTGGGGGACGGTTGATAATCTGGCAGCCACCTGGCTGGTGGGCGACCATCTGGATGACGGCAAAGGCGGTATGACCGGCTGGTGTTTCTTCTGGTCGTGCTCAGAAGATTCCGAGTACAACAGCTACGGTATTACCGAAGCGAATTACCGTCAGGGCAGCAGCTCCAATAAAGGCATGTATGCCGATTTCGAAAAAATCCCGTTCCAGCCAATCGATAACCTCGGTCAGCACTGGTACAACGAATTCTGGAAAAACCCGACCGCACAGATGCTGGGCTTTACCCTGCACACCACCGATCTGCTGCAACCGCACCACACCTGGACGACTTCGGATCTGAATCATTCTGGTTGGGAAGGCTGGGTAGAAGACAACTACACCGCGCTGAATCTGAATAACGATGCCCTGGTCACCAATGCACTGAACAGCTTTACCCCGGTGCCGGCCAATCAGAAAGACATTCGTCCACTGCTGACTCAGGGGGGAGCGATCTCTTACAGTCAGGGCGGTATTGTACTGAGCAGCACCTCTGCCAGTGACCGTGCTCAGGTTGCACAGGTTGTCATCCCGCACGCAATCGCCATGACGGTGCATGTCCTGAATCACGCTGCCAATCGCTTTTAACGAATAGCGGCAGCAGCACCTTAATGGTGTTGCTGTCCAGAATCACAAAGGTTGCCCTGGTATGGATTGTCAGGGCAGCCGGTGTGAAGGCCCCACTCTGAAAATTTTTTCAGGTGTTTGCAGGATGATTTGCGTGAGGATCATCCTGCTTTTTTATTGACAGCACGGCAGAAAATTCTTTTGTCATCTGTGCAGGTCATCCTTCATGATCAGACCGATTACATGAAAAAATAACCGTTGAAAGACGCTGTATTATCGTCGTTTACACCGCAACCGGATCGATAACCAAGCCATGAAAACACACGCCGTATTCTTTGCCGTTATATTGTCTTTTTTTGTGCCTGCCACGGCCTCGGCAGGCATTCAGTACAGTCTGGAACATGAAAAGCAGATTGCCCGTGTCGGTGATCTGACCCTGAGCCGTACCCTGCTGGATATTTTTCTGCATAAACAGCAGAAAGCCGCGCAGGCCAGTGGTAAAACCCTGACATTACAAACCATTCTGCAGCAATTACTCGATGACGCCTTAATGGCGGAGTACGCCCGCAGGCATCTCAGTGCTGAGCAACTGAACCCGGAAAACCGCGTGGCTTTTGCTTCCCGTGTTGAGCGCCATAACCGGCTGGTATCGCTGCTGCGTGATTATTTTAATGAGCCGATTGTCGCCAGTGTGAATGCCTTGCCGGGGAAGAATTTTTCCAGTCTGGTGCAATGGAATCCGGAGCTGACAACCGCGCGACTGAATGCGCTGATTAAATTACAGCCCGGGCTGACCATTGATCTGACCCCGGAACAAAAAAGTGCGGCTGCCGGTTTTGTTGTGCTGAATACGGCACTGGCGGAGAGCGGAAGTGTCAGTCTGCTGGATATTTATCAGCGCCAGAATGTGCAGGGGCGTCTGGCATTGCAGAGCGGTAATCTCGATTATCTGCACCAACAGACGCGCTTATATGTCGGCGGTTTATATGTGCTGAACTGGGCACAAAAGCAGCTCAGTGCCGAAGACTGGCAGGCGCTGCAACAGGTGATTCTGAATCAGGAACATCGTCTGCGTTTAATGGAAAGTATGGGTATTCATATGGATATCCATGATGATAATCCGGCCCTGCGTGCACGTGCCGCGCGTATTACCGATGCGGAATTACGGGCCGGTTATGATCAGCATAAAGACGATTTTCGTGTGGTTGAGCGGGCTAAAGTGCGACATATCCGTGTCGCTGATCAGCAGCAGGCGGATGCGATCGTGGCCGAAATCCGTGGCGGTTTATCCTTTGCTGATGCAGTAACACGCTATTCCATTGCCGCCGATAAACATAACGGTGGCGAATTGGGTTGGCTTAAGCGCAGTGACACAAACCGCACCTGGCTGCATTCCGTGGCGTTTGTGCAGCCAGAAAATCAGGTGTCACCGGCGTTCCGCAGCCCGCAGAATGAAGGCGAAGTAGTGTACGAAATTCTCTGGGTGGATGAACGGGTGGATGGCTATTTACCACTGAGCGATGAAGGCGTGCGTTACGAACTCTCGCACCAACTGGCGCGGGAGGCTTTACAGCAGGATTTACAGGCGCTGCAGAAACAACTGCGCACCGACGCCGACATTCAGCTTAACCGTCGCCTCAGACCACAGAGCTGAAAACGCGATGAACTCAATATGGCTAAAGGTTCTGCTGCTGTGTGGTGGCGCGGGTCTGATGGTGGTTTTATTGTGGCTGCGTCAGGTGGAGGTGCGGGTGGGTGAGAACAATGCTTCGCCGCAGACAGAGGAGCCAGCTTACACACCAACCGTTGTGCCACCAGAGCAAGCAGCGGCTGTGCCGGATTCTGCCAACGGAAAAACCGCAGACAGCGCCATTCATGATCTGGATGACAGTGAGCTGGATGCCTGGCTGCCACGACTGAACAGCGATGCCATTGCCAGCATGCAGGCGGCGCGTATTAACGGCGACCCGCGTGCGCCGAAACGGTCACCTTCGCGCCCGCGGGACATGCCGACGGCTGAAGAGCTGGCCGATGAAGAGCAGTATCTGGCGTATGAACAGCGTCAGGAAAAGCGCATGTTCCGCGCCTTTGTGGAAGCCAGCAAACAGAAAACGGCGCTGATTCAGCAGTATATTGATCAGGCTGAGGCGGGCGGTATCAGTGAAGTAGACGTCGCCTTCGCACGGGAAAAAATCCGCAAAATTGAAGCAATGGCTCTCAAACTGCAGCAGGAACATCCGGACATTATGCAGGATACCTTCAAGCCGGAAGACAACTGGCTGCCGGCCGTGAATTAAGGCTGCGCGGGGAAAAACGGAACAAAGGGCTGTCAGCCGGACTGGACAGCGCCTTTGCCAAAGAGTGGATTGCTGAGACTATCGAACTCGTTTGGGCTGAACAATAAGAATTTAGGCTTAGAGGTCAGTCTTGGCTCAATCCACGTTAAACACCAATAACGCCTGTCGCTGTTGTTCCGCCAGACCGGCCAGTTCATGGCTCAGTTGTTTGGTGTCGTTGGCTTTTTCTTCGGTGCGGCGTGATTGCTGCGTCACCTCGGTGCTCCGGTTCTGAATGCTCTGGGTTAACTGTAACTGCTCAGCACTCAGGCGTGACACACGTTCACTGGTCTGGCGCATGGCCTCTACCGACTGCTGTATGCCTTGCAGTGCATCACCGGCCTGTCGGGCGTGAGTGACCATCTGCTCACTCAATTGATTGACGGCGATCAGATCACTGGCCGTGTGGTTAGCCCCCTGTTGCAGATCATCGACCAGTTGCTGGATTTCACGCGTGGACGCCGATGTGCGGCTTGCCAGCGTGCGGACTTCGTCGGCGACCACGGCAAAGCCGCGCCCCTGTTCGCCGGCGCGGGCGGCCTCAATGGCGGCATTCAGCGCCAGCAGATTGGTCTGTTCGGCGATGCTGTTGATCACATCCAGCACGCTGCCAATATTCTCCGAATGACGGCGCAGAGACTCCGCTTTATCCGCCGCCTGTTGTACCTGCTCGCCGGAACGGCTGATGGCGCTGACCAGCTGTTGCACGGTGGTGCTGCCTTCAGCGACCCGGGAGCTTGCTTCCAGCGTGTCATGTTCAGCGCGCTGCGCGACATTGCGTACTTCTTCAGCGGCTTCAGCCACCCGCTCCATCTGCTGGCCGTTGGTGGCGGCTTCCTGTACCTGTTGTTGCGCCACCTGACCGGTTTCCTGCGCCAGTTGCAGCAGTGTCGCAGCGGCCCGGCTCAGGTGCTGGCCATTGTTGTGCATGCCGCCCAGGGTTGCCGCCATGGTGTTCAGCATCTTATCGAACGCCGCCGCCAGTTCGCCCAGCTCATCCCGGCTGGTTATACCGGTACGGCGGCTCAGGTCTTTGCTCTGCTCAATGGCAATCACATGGTTACGGATTGTCCGTAACGGGTTAAGAATACGGTGATAACCGAGCCAGCCAAGAGCCAGCATGGCGCTGATGGTAATGATTGCCATCAGCGCGATGGTGCCGATGGTGGCACCGGTATCGCTGACCGCCTGCTGCTGCCCTGCGGCGGCCAGCTCACTCTGCAGGCTGACCAGTGTATCGGTCAGCTGCAGCATCGGTGCCAGCTGCGGGTACATATCCATATCAATGTAGCCACCCATACTGTACGACTCGCGGTCGGCAACAAACTGCTGCAAACGGGTAATGACCGCCAGGGCTTTTTCGTGTGCATCGGGCTGCTGACGGATGGCTTCCTGCTCCGCTGGGGTCAGGCCATTGTTGAGGTACTGCTGCCAGTTGTTTTCAATCTGTTCGCGGGCTTGCTGCAGGCGTCTGGCAGCATCATCCCACAGCAGCATCTGGGCACGGCTCTGGTGGGCGACATCCACCACGTTGGCAGCATAAGCGCGACGGATACCACTCAGCAGCCAGACTGGCTGCATCCTTTGTTCAAATAAACGGGTGGCGTTATTCACCACCACCGGCATCTGTATCCAGACGTAAAAAAACATCACACTGGCCAGTAAGGCTGGCAGTGCAGCCATCAGAATCAAACGGTGGCGGATTCGCATGCAGGTACCTGTATTTAAAAGAGTTCAGAAAGTCTGAGGAAAGAATAGAAGTCAGGGTGCAGCTTTTAAGTGGGGGATGTGAAGGTTTTATGAAAATTTCCGGCGCCGCTACAAAGGCACAACACGTTTCCGCTGCCCGCGTTGTTCTGGTTACCGGAGGTTACCTGATACAACCTGTCGTTACGTGAACTTGTTGATTCGGGCCGCCAGAAAAATTGAACATGAACGCGAATTTTCAGATGTTTTTTGCGTCTTTTAGGGGGGGGGCAGAGAATCCGCAGCTGATGAACGGAACTGATTAAGGGAGTAATAAAAGGAGGAAATACCTCCTTTTATTGCTGAAAACGTTCTCAGTAAGCAACACCGATCCGTTGTTTCGGATGGGCATTTTTCTCGGCTTCGTCGATCATTGCCAGCGCATAATCCTGCACTGAAATACGGCTCTTGCCTTCGCTGTCGCTGACCAGACTATCGCCGCCGGTACGGTAATGGCCGCTGCGTTCACCGGGAAAAATCTCTGCTGCCGGGCTCACAAAGGTCCAGTTAACGGTGCTGTCGCTGTTACGGAATACCGCCAGCGCTTCCCCCTGAGCGATGGCTTCGCCTTTGTACGCTTCCGGGAATTCCGGCAGCGATAACAGGGTAACGCCAGAGGCAACTTCCAGGCTGCCGGCACCGCCGACCCAGAGCAGACGATTAACCCCGGCTGCCGGTAATTCATTGAGCAGACGCTGAGCGGATGCCGCAACAATCTCATGATGACCGGCGGCACGGCCACCGATGCTGGCGATCACCAGATCCGCACCGGCAACGGCGCTGGCAAGGGCAGCGCTGTCTGCCGCTGCGCTCAGGTCGAGGCTGCGTTTTTCCACACCCGTCGCCGCAATTTTGCTGCTGTCGCGGGCAATGGCGATGACGTCGTGGCCGCGGCTTTGTGCCTCTGCTACCAGCGTTGAACCAATCCAGCCGGTCGCACCAATAATGGCAATTTTCATAATCTGTCCTCTCGTGTTTGAAAGTGGTTGTCTGTGTTTGAATGCGACCAGTCTATTGGTTCAGTGTATGCCGATAAATATTCCTATATGATCTTGTTTGTATCCAATATTGATCAAATAGGGGCCGTTGTGGATAAACTCAATGCCATGCGCAGCTTTGTGGAGGTCGCCGCCTGTGGCAGTTTTACCGCAGCGGCTGAGCAGCTCGGCCAGAGCCGTCTGCGTATCAGCCGCGATGTGCAGGAACTGGAGGATTGGCTGCAACTGCGTCTGCTGCACCGCACCACGCGCCGGGTCAGCCTGACCGGTGCCGGTGAGGAAGCCTTGCGTTACTGTGAGCGTATTCTCAGCGAAGCGGCTGAGCTGGAGAGCCGGGCGCGGCTGCACACCGCTGAACTGGTCGGCGATATCCGCATCGCCAGCCCGATTGGTCTGGGGCAGAATCTGCTGCTGGATCTGATCGGGCACTTCAGCGCCCAGCATCCGCAGGTGCGTTTTCATCTGTTGCTGTCGGATAAAAATGCCCGGTTGGTGGACGAGCGGGTCGATATTGCCCTGCGTTATACCGTGCAGCCGGATGACAGCCTGATTGCCCGGCGGCTGATGGCGGTGGACTCCATGCTCTGTGCCAGCCCGGACTATCTGGCCCGCCACGGAAAACCTCTGACACCGGCGGAGCTGGCCAGTCATAACTGCCTGATTCATCTGGTGCAGCAGCGCTGGCAATTTCTGCATAACGGTCAGCTGCTGGAGCAGGAGGTGAATGGCTCTTTATATGCCAATGATATGGGCGTGTTGGTGCGGGCTGCCTGCAAGGGGATGGGCATTGTCCGGCTGCCCTGTGATCTCGGCAATCCGTTGCTGGCCAGTGGCGCATTAGAGCCGCTGCTGGAAGCGTATCCGCTGCCGCAGCATGCGCTGTGGGCGGTGTATTTATCGCGCAGTTATCAGCAGCCGGTTATCCGTGCCTTTATTGATTTTGCCGCAGAACACTGGCAACAGGATGTCTTGCGGCCCTGATTCTTCTGTTTTTTAAACGGGCAGAGGCCAGTTTTCATTCACGATTGCTGCTGAAAACGATAAAAACTTCCCAGTCCGAGCATCTGCGTCAGCTCGTCCAGAGCCTTCTGTGATTCATCAAACAAGGCCGGGTCGGCCAGATCGGCAGGTACTAATTCGTCGCGGTAATGGCGTGTTACCCAATCCTGTAAGGTATTGATTTTTTCGTCGCTGAGCATAAAGGCCGGATTAACCGCTGCCTGTTCGCGGGCGGTTAATATCACCCGCAGACGTAAACAGGCCGGGCCACCACCGTTGCTCATGCTCTGGCGCACATCAACAAAATGCACCTGACGGATGGGCTGGCTGTGGTCCGTCAGCAGTTCATGCAGATAGCTTTTTACGGCCTGATTTTCGGCGCATTCTGAAGGGGCAATTAAACACATGTTGTTCATATCGGCGCTGCCATCAGCGTTCAGCGTGGCCAGCAACTGGCTGTTGAATAAATAACTGCTGATGGCGTCACTAAGGCTGACTTTGCTGGCCGGTACGCACAGGCTTTGCAGGGGCAACCACTGGTTTAATTCACCGAAGGCGCGGTCGCGCGCTTTGGTTTCGTAGGCCTGCTCATGAAAAAACAGCAGTGGCCCATTCCCCACCGCCACCACATCGTTATGAAAGGCCCCGGCATTAATCGCATGGCGGCTCTGCTGTAAAAACACGGCATGGCGCAGCCCGTGCTGGCGGGCGATGGCTTCGCAGGCTTCACGGCTTTGTCGTGCCGGAAAGGTCAGGGCGCTGAGATCGGTATTGGTATCACGGCCATACACAAATAAGCCCACGCCGGGGCTTTGATAATCGGCACTCAGGCGGGTGTGGTTGGCCGCTCCTTCGTCGGCAAAGCGGTGAATGGCCGGTAACGCCGGATGCACGGCAAAGTGCTCTTGATCGGCAAACATGGCATTCAAAGTAACGAAGGTCTGCTCATGTTCTATAGCGCGGTGGGCGGTGGTGAGCAGGTTGGCCGGGGTAAAATGTACGCGGCCATCGAGGCTGTCGGCGGATGGTGTGACGGTGGCGGCATTGGCGGCCCACATCGACGAAGCCGAATACACCATCGACAGCAGTGAGGGCGCTTCTTTCGCAGCGCGGTTCAGCAGTTGGTGATCGCTGCCGCTGAAGCCCAGACGGCGCAGCACGCTCAGGTCCGGGCGCATCTGCGGTGGCATAAAACCTTGTGGATAACCCATCTTCAGCAGCGTGCGCATTTTCTCCAGCCCCTGCAATGCGGCCTGTTTCGGGCTGGAGCGGCTCAGGGCATTGCGGCTGGAGGCCAGATTGCCGCTGGCCAGGCCACCGTAATGGTGGGTCGGGCCAATCAGCCCATCAACGTTAACTTCCTGTACGGTCTGTTGAGCCTGTTGTTTCTGTTGTGGATGGGCAGTCTGGGTGTTCATGGGCGGAAACCTGTACTCGAAGGGGAAGTGTAATCACCGGTTGACGGCCCCTGACTGATGGCCTGTGGCCAGGCGCAGTAATCGGCGGCGTAAAATGCGCTGGGGCGATGGTTGCCACTGGCTCCGATACCGCCGAACGGCAGGGCGCTGGAGGCTCCGGCGGTCGGCGCGTTCATACTGATCACTCCGGCCCGTATCTGCGCGCGAAACTGTTGCTGCTGTTGTGGATCATCGCTGATTAAACCCGCGGCCAGACCAAAGCGGCTGTTGTTGGCCAGCCGGATGGCGTCGTCAAAGCGGGTCGTGCGGTACAGCTGTAACAGCGGGCCAAACCATTCTTCATCCGGCGCGGGCCGGGCTGTGGTCATGTCGATCAGTCCTGGTGTCAGTAGAAAACCGGCGCTGCCAAGGGGGCTCATACTCAGCAATGGCGTGCCGCCGAGGCGGATTAACTGTTGTTGCGCGGCCAGCAATTGCTGTTGCGCACGGGCGCTGATGACCGGCCCGTAAAACGCCTGCTCATCGCCCTTTGGTTGCAGAATCAGCCGCGCGCAGAGCGCCAGCAGCGCCTGTACGATGGCGTCGCACTGGGCGGCTGTGCCGGTCAGAATCAGGCGCCGGGCGCAGGTGCAGCGCTGTCCGGCGCTGATAAAGGCGCTGCGCACAATCAGCTCGGCGGCGTGTTGCGGATGTACGTTACCATCGACGATGAGCGGATTATTGCCGCCCATCTCCAGCGCCAGTAACACTTCCGGTCGGCCCCCAAACTGCTGGTGCAGCAGGCGTCCGGTATTGGACGAGCCGGTAAACAGCAAGCCATTAATCGGCTGCTGCGCCAGAGCTTCGCCGACCTCTCGCCCGCCCTGCAGCAGATTCAGTACGCCCGCAGGCAATCCGGCGGCCTGCCACCGTTCTGCGGTTTGTTCGGCGCACAACGGCGTCTCTTCACTGGGTTTAAAGACCAGGGTATTGCCCGCCAGCAGCGCCGGAACAATATGGCCGTTGGGCAGGTGGCCGGGAAAGTTATAAGGGCCGAAAACGGCCATGACGCCGTGGGCATGATGCTGCAGGCCGGGCTGGTCATTGCCTGTGCGCTGCTGGTAGGCGCGGATGCTGATATCAACCTTGTTGATCATGGCGCTGACTTCGGTCAGGGCTTCCCAATGCGGCTTGCCGGTTTCGAGGCGGATGGTATCGGCGAAAGCATTCTGCTGTTGCTGTAACTGTGCGGCGAAGGCCTGCAGGACGGACATTCGTTGCTCAAACCCCAGAGCAGCCCAGGCTGGTTGCGCAGCCCGTGCGGCGGCAACGGCGGCCGCAACCTGAGCAGCGCTGGCGCTGGCCTTGCGCCAGACCGGTGTGGCGTCGGCCGGGTTTAAGGACTCAAACTCCGGGCCTTCGCCCGCTACCCACTGGCCATTGATTAACAGGCTCATCATGCCCCCGGCTGTTCCGGAATAAAGGCCAGCGGCTGGCCTGGTTGTACGCCGAGATGACCCAGAGCGCGGGCGCTCAGTGCCAGCCGCTGCTGACCGTTTTGCGCAATCAGTTGCGCCTCAGTACAGATCACGCGGAACTGCTGCCAGCTGGGGTTGGCGATGATCAGCGACTGGCTGCTATCCGCGGCATTCCCGGCGTCTCCGGTATTGGCGGCGTCTCCGGTGTCGGCGGTGTCGGCGCAGAGCGCACTGCTCAGCTGGCGGATCGCGCGCACGCTGCGGATATTGCTCAGCTCGGCCCGCATTAACGGCCCGGCATCGAAGATATCCACCACCCGGTCGTAGCTGAAACCTTCCAGTTCCAGCAGTTGTTTGGCGCGCCGCCCGGCGTCGGCGGGCTTGCCGATTACGGCCTGAGCCGCTTCCGGCAGCAGGCTGGTGTAGATCGGGTATTTGGGCATCAGCTCGGTAATAAACTGGTTGGAGCCAATGCCGCACAGGGTGTCGGCCTCATCGAATTCCATCTGAAAAAAGTGGCGGCCAATGGCATCCCAGAACGGGCTGTTGCCCTGCTCGTCGGTCCAGCCACGCAACTCGGCAATGACCGACTCGGCAAAACGTCCGGCAAACAGGCCCATCAGCAAATAACGCGAGCGTGCCAGCCAGTGGCCGTTGCCACGGTAGGCGGGATCAAGAAACAGGGCGCCGACTTCGGAGCAGTCGGTGTAATCGTTGGTCAGATGCAGCAGCTGGCTGCGTACCTGTTTATGCAGCGAGTGTGAGTGGTGGGTCAGGCTCATCAGGCGGTAGGCATAGAACGCCTGACGCGCACCGGTCATGGCATGTACCCCTGCTGTTCCCACCACTTTGTTGCGGCGGCTGTCTTCCATCACCAGAAAGAAGAAGTCGTCACGGTGTTTGTCCTGACGTCCGAAGCTGTCACAGGACAGCTGAATCCGTTCAAGCAGGGCGTCTTCATCCTGCGGCAGTGAGGTCATGCCTTCACCGGCTTTTTCTGCCAGTTCCAGCAGATCGTGTACATCGGTGGCGATGGCCGGCCGGACAATCAGCATAAGGCGGGGTTCTCCTTGTCAGGGTCAGAGAGTTTCCGTTGAATCAGCTTTTCGATAAAAACCACCGTCAGCGCCGCGCGTTCGGCAAAACTGTCGGTGCAGGCGTATTCCTGTTCGGTATGAATGTTGGCACCGCGCACGCCAAGGGTATCGATATTGGCAAGCCCGGCGGCGGCCAGATTATTGCCTTCGCAGCAGCCGCCGGTGGCGACCCAGCGGATATCCAGCCCGAGCTCAGCACCGCATTCATGCAACAGGCTGAACAGCGCCTGCTGGCGCTCGTTCATCGGCTTGGGCGGGCGGTTAAAGTGGCCGTGCAGGGTCAGTTCGCAGCCACTGCTGGCCTGAACCCGCTGTACGATCTGCTGCATCTGTTGTTCAAGTATGGCCATCTGTGCGATGTCATTCATGCGGACATTAAACCGGCAGAGGCACTGATCGGGTACCACATTCACCGCTCCGCCACCGACGATCTGGCCAATGTTGACGGTAATGCCCTGTTGCGGATCGCTGAGCTGTGCCAGTTGCCGTGCGGCGTCGGCGATGGCCAGTACGGCATTACGGCCGGAAAAGAAATCGCGCCCGGCATGGGTGCTGTGACCACGGGCACTGAGGGTAAAGTTACCGCTGCCTTTGCGTGCTCCGGCCAGCGTGCCGTCTTCCAGCGCCGGTTCGTAGGTCATGCCGACATGGGCCTGAGCAGCCAGTTCAGCCAATACCGGGGCTGACGATGGTGAACCGATTTCTTCATCAGGGGAGATGGCGAGGGTAAAGCCAAACTGCTCTTTTAATGGCGACTGCTGCAGCCAGCGCAGGGCTTCGGCGAGTATGACCAGCCCGCCTTTCATGTCGGCTGTGCCGGGACCGTGCAGACGGTCAGCGCGGATTTCGCACTGGTTAAACGCGCTGTTGGCCGGAAAAACGGTATCGCTGTGGCCGGTAAACAGAATCTGCAGGGGGGCAGCGGGGCGGGCACGGAAGATCTGCATCGGTGCGCAGGGGGATTCGAGCAGGCTGCCGTTGTCGGCGATCTGGCGGAGGGGGGCCAGCTCACGGTATTCCACCGTATCGGATAGGGGCTCAAACAGCTGATGCAGGCCAGCCTGCACCTGCCGGATGCCGCTCAGATGGCGGCTGCCGGAGTTGATGTCACATAACGCCCGCAGAGTCTCAATCATACGGCCGCTGCCAGCTTCCAGTGCGGCCAGCAGTGGTTGTCGGTCGGTGTGACAGATGTCTTGCATCGGCAATCTCCTCTTTCACTGTGACAGGTATAGCATCGGCGGATCGGCAAAGCCCAGCGGATTGATCGGTTTACTTTCTCAGAAGCGGATTACACTGAAAATACAGCCTGACCGGTTTGTCTGTTTTTAAACATAAAAGGGGTGCCTTATGGACGATTCTGACCTGAAAAAGCTGATGGCCGGGGATGCGGACGTCCTATTGCATCCGGCATCATCCATCAGCGCATTGCTCAGCAATGGTCCGCAGATGATCTGCGCCGCTGATGACTGCATGATCGAAGACGCGCAGGGGCGGCGTTATCTGGATGCGGTGGGCGGACTCTGGTGCGTGAACGCCGGATATGGCCGGGCCGAACTGGCGCAGGCAATGAAAGACGCCGCGGAAACGCTCAGTTACTACCATACCTTCAGCAATGCTTCGAACCCCTGGCAGGTACAACTGGCGCAAAAACTGTTGAGTATTGCACCGGCCGGGTTAGGCAAAGTGTTTTTTGGCAGTGGCGGCAGCGATGCCAACGACACGCTGATTAAAATTGCCTGGCATTATCACGCGCTGCGTGGCCGGCCTGAAAAAATCAAAATCATCGCCCGCCAGCAGGCGTATCACGGTACCTCGGTCAGTACTGCCAGCCTGACCGGGCTGGGTGGTTTCCATAAAGAATTTCCGCTGCCACTGGATTTTGTCCTGCGGGTCGAGTGTCCGCATTTTTATACCCGCAGTCTGCCCGGCGAGAACGAAGCGCAATTCTGTGAGCGTTTGATTGACGAGGTACGGCAGTTAATTAACACCACCGGGGCCGACAATATTGCCGCTTTTTTTGCTGAGCCCATTCACGCCGCCGGAGGCATTATTGAGCCGCCCGCCGGTTATTATCAAAAGCTGAAAACCTTGCTGGCCGAGCACGATATTTTACTCGTGGCTGATGAAGTGGTGTGCGGTTATGGCCGCCTGGGCAGTTGGTTCGGTTCGCCGCAGCTGGGTCTGGTGCCGGATATGATGGCCACGGCCAAAGGCCTGACCAGTGGCTATTTTCCGATGTCGGCGGCCTTTATAACCAATGAGATCTGGCAGGTACTGAAACAGGGTTCCGATAAACTCGGTGCCTTTTCCCACGGCTATACCTATTCCGGCCATCCGGTCGGCGCGGCGGTGGCTTTGGCGAATATTGAGTTGCTGGAGCGCGAAGGGCTGGTGGATAAGGCGCGGGAAAACGGGGCTTATCTGCATCAGCGTTTGCACGATGCCTTGGACAGTCACTCTTTGGTCGGTGAAATCCGTGGGCGCGGCTTGCTGGCCGGGGTGCAGCTGGTGGCCGATAAGGCGCAGCGGATATTACCGGATGTCAGCGCAAAATGGCCGCTTAAGGTCAGTAACGCGGTGCGTGAGCGGGGCGTGATTGTGCGGCCACTGCCCAGCGTGGCAACGCTGGCCATTTCGCCGCCGTTAACCATTTCACGCGAACAGATTGATCGATTGGTGATGGCGTTGCAGGAAGCGATTCATGAGCTGGCCAATTAACCCGGATCAGAGACCGTCACGCGGGTTGCAATAACCTTGTTCAAGGCGCGATTACCGTGAATGGCGAGTCCTTTATAACATCCGGCTGACGCAGAACGGGGATTCAGTCGCTGGTAATCGGGGCAAAGACTGCCCGGGTAAGCGTTGCCAGATCAGCCGGTGATAATTCTATTTCCAGACCACGGCGACCGGCGCTGACGTTGAGGGTTGTTAAGGTTTCGGCGCTGCGGTCAATGACCGTTGGCAGCGCTTTCTTCTGACCGATAGGGCTGATGCCACCGACGATATAGCCGGTGGTGCGTTCAGCCAGTTTAGGGTCGGCCATTTCGGCTTTTTTGGCGCCCAGTGCTTTGGCAATGGCTTTAAGGCTGAGCATATGAGTGACCGGCAGCACGGCGACGGCCAGCGTACTTTTATGGCCGGTCAAACTCACCAGCAGGGTTTTGAATACCAGTGCCGGATCAAGCCCCAGTGCTTCGGCGGCTTCTTCGCCGTAGGATTCTGCTGCCGGGTCGTGCTGGTATTCGTGCACAGTGAAAGTAATACCGGCTTTTTTGGCGCTGTTGATGGCTGGTGTCATCAGCAGGCCTCCGGGCGGATCAGCTGAAAACGTGGCTGGCGCACGCCGTTATGTTCGATGTCTTCAACAAACATTGCATAAGGCCGCACCCAGCTGGAAAAGTCGCCATACAGCGTTTTGTACAGCACCAGCCACTCTTCGTTTTCGCTGTGGCGTACCAGTCCCAGCACCTGATAGTCGTTACCTTTGTAATGACGGTAAATGCCCGGAGTAATCTGTGGGATGGTGGCTTGTGCGCTCATTCGGTTTCCTTCTGACAATATTACTTCAGTTCAAAGCGCACACCGGCACTGGCGCTGATGCTTTGTTTCTGGATCAGCATCGGTGCCGGCGCTGAATCGGCTTTGGCCATGCTCATGGCACGCATTTCAAACATTGGCTGGCCACCGCCACCCTGTTCTTCGATACGCAGCACTTTACCGAGTTGATTATCCAGGGCTTTGGCCATATTGCTGGCTTTATTGCGGGCGTTGGTCAGGGCCAGTGTCATCGCCTGCTGTTCCAGTGCCGCGCGGTCATTAAAGCGCAGTTCGGTGTTATGGAGTTTTACCAGCGAATTCTGCAGCAATTCATGCACCAGCACGCCGTATTGTTCCATGTCGCGCAGCGTCAGGCTGACGTTGCGGCTGACCTGTTCGCCCTTGTATTCGCGTTGGTTACGGCCAGCGCTGTAGTCGTATTCGAAAATAGCCTGGTTACTGATCTGTGCAGCGTCGATATCGTCTTCACGGATACCGAGCTTTTTGCTGATGGCGAGTACATTGTTCATCGCCGTATCTACTTTGGCCTTGGCCGCTTTGGCGGTCGGCTGGGTATCACTGATGGTCAGATGTAATTGCAGATAATCCGGGTAGGCTTCCACCTCGCCCTGACCGGTAACATCAATGTAGCGGTCGTCATCGGCCAGCACCTGCTGAGTGCTGAATAACGCACAGACGGAAAACAGTAAAGCGGCAGAGGCGGTGTTCAGTTTCATGGTTATTTCCTGAAGAACAATTGAATAAGCATATTCGATACAGCATGTTGTCTGACGTTCGGCAGATGGCAGGTCTTTGCCTGATCTTTACGCCGCTGTATGTCCATTAAGTGTCAGACCTTATCGTTCTGGCCAGCATTAAAGGCGGCCAGTTGCTCTGCGCTGGCTTCCTTCTGGTACTTTTCTTTCCACTCGCTGTAGGGCATGCCGTAAATCCTTTCACGGGCGGCATCATAATCCATGTCGACTCCCTGTTCGGCTGCAGCGCTGACGGTCCATTTGGCGAGACAGTTACGGCAGAAACCGGCGAGATTCATTAAATCAATATTCTGTACATCGTTGCGTTCATCCAGATGCTTAAGCAGACGGCGCAGTACGGCGGCTTCAATGGCGGTTTGCTGATCAGGTGTCATACAGGTCTCCATAACGATGGCAAAGCAATCAGTGTAAACGATGTGGCTGGTGTCAGCAGCAGGCTTGTTGCACCGTTGGCAACGTAATATAGTGCAGGCTCTTTTAAACGGTCAGGAGAACATTTGATGATTGTCGTAACCTCTGACCGGGCTTGTATTACAGCTTAAACGGCTCCCGACCTGTATAGTGCGTTCGCCGATCGAATGCGTACATTGAGTGAGCACAGCATCGAATGCTTTGTGCATCACTGCCGTTTTTCTGCCTTCCCCGCCCGGTTTATCTGTTTTTTTAAACCGGGGCAAAAATGCCCCCGATATTTTTTTGCATGATTGTGTACGGCCTTTTGCTGCCTTTATATTGGCAGTGTGCCTGTACGCGATAATGCTTTGCGTCAGGGCTTTATCATGACCACACAAATCTCTCTTACCAGTCTTGGCTGGCAGGCTTTTTTTCAACAACAACTCAGTCTCGAAGAATGGCAGCATGGCCATCCGGTACGGGTACTGGAGCAACATAAAACAGTGCTGGAAGTATGTGGCGGGCAGGGAATTGTCCGTTTGCCTTATACACCTGCGGCGCTCAGTCAGCATGGCGCTGTGTGTGTCGGTGACTGGCTGTTGCTGGATAACCGTGATCAGCCGCAGATTATCCGCCGGCTTGAACGGCTCAGCTGTTTTCAGCGCCGTGCGGCGGGCAGTAAAGTCGGCTTGCAACTCATTGCGGCCAATGTCGATACGGCTTTTATTGTCTGCTCATTAAATGATGATTTTAATCTGAACCGTATTGAGCGTTACCTCAGTATTGTGCACGAAAGCGGCGCAGAAGCGGTGGTGGTGCTCAGTAAAGCGGACCTGTGTGAGCAGGCCGATGAGTGGCAACAACAGGTGCAGCGGCTTGATCCCATGCTGGCAGTGGTCATTGTCAGTGCGTTTGAGCAGGACAGCATTCAGCAATTAATGCCCTGGTGTGGCTGTGGTAAAACCGTTGCCTTGCTGGGCTCATCCGGTGCCGGTAAATCGACCCTCAGTAATCAGTTATTGGGGGCGGAAATGCAGGCCACTGCGGCTATTCGTGAGGACGACAGTAAGGGTCGCCATACCACGACCCGGCGTTCATTACTGAGCATGCCAGGTGGTGCGATGATTCTGGATACACCGGGCATGCGTGAATTGCAGCTGGCCGATTGCGCTGATGGTCTGGCACAGACCTTCGCCGATATCGAAGAACTGGCCGGACAATGCCGTTTTGCCGACTGTGGACACAGCAATGAACCAGGTTGCGCAGTACGCCAGGCGCTGCAACATGGCATGCTGGATGAACGGCGTTTACGTCATTATGAAAAACTGCAGCGTGAGCAGCAGCTGAACAGCGCAACCCTGGCACAACGCCGTGCCGGTGAGCGGGAAATCGGTAAGCTGCATAAGCGCATAATCAATGAGCGTAAACGGCAAAAACGTCCGGATCAGTAATGGTTTGATCATCACAAAAAGCCCCGGAGTTTTCCGGGCTTTTTATTATTGAACCGCCCCCCGAAAATCAGAAATGCTGGTAGCCATTATGTTGCGGTAATTCGAGAGGGCGGCCTTCGTCCTGCAACACGACATCTTCTCCGTTATGGGCAATGACTTTACCTATACGGGCAATTCCAGAAAATTCTTCGCGCAACGCTTCTGCGTCTTTGCGCCGCGCTGCCGGTACCGTAAATAGCAACTGATAATCATCGCCACCGGTAAGGCACTGCAGCCAGCGTCGGTCAGTGCGTTCGGCCATGGTCGGAATGGTAGCGGCATCGAATTCCAGAGTGACGCCGGAAGCGCGGGCAATGTGTCCGGCGTCCTGTAATAAACCGTCGGAAATATCCATGCAGCTGGTCGCCAGATTGCGCAGTTTAATGCCCAGTGGCATCTGCACCTGCGGAAAATAATAATGCCGTGCCAGACCACTGAATTGCGCCGGATTTTCAAGCACCTGCGGCAGGGCCAGAGCGCCACAGCCGATGGTGTCGGATACCCAGATATCATCGCCTGCCTGTGCACCTGCGCGTATAAGTGCGGCACCTGCCGGCGCCCAGCCCTGAACCTGAATGGTAATGACAAGACAGGGGCCGGAGGTGGTGTCGCCGCCGAGTAAATCGAGATCAAGTGTGTGAGCCGCATCGCGCAAACCGCTGGCAAAATCAGCCAGCCATTCATGCTCTGCATCAGGTAAGGTGAGCGCCAGATGAAATCCCTGCGGCTCAGCGCCCATGGCCGCCAGATCGGAGGCGGCGCAACGCAGCGCGCGCTGGGCAATTAAACGGGCAGGTGCGGTCGCCGGAAAATGCACATCGGCCACCTGGGTGTCGATGCTTTGCAGCAGGTCACAACCGGCGGGCGGCATAACGATGGAGGCATCGTCACCCACGCCCAGACGGGTGTGTTGATTACGCGGAAAGCCGGAGGCAAAAAATTCGCGGATCAGGGCGAATTCACCGGAGCCCGTTGCTTTGCTCATGGCGGCCTCCGTTTAACGATCAGTCGCGGGCAGCGCGTGGTCCGCGGATTTCAACGCTGCGCTCACGCTGGGCCAGTTTATCCAGTACACCGTTGATAAACTTGTGGCCATCGGTGGCACCGAAGGTTTTCGCCAGTTCAATCGCTTCGTTAATCACGACTTTATACGGCACGTCGATGCGGCGCAGCATTTCGAACGCACCGAGGCGCACAATCGCCAGTTCGACCGGTGTCATTTCGTCCATGCGGCGGTCGAGCAGCGGGGCTACTTTTTCGTCGAGCAGGGATTTCTCGCGGGGCACTCCGTGCAGAATGTCGTGGAAATATTCCAGATCCACCTTGCTCATGTCGTTATCGGTGCGGAATTCAGCCTCAATCTGAGACAGATCTGCGCCTGCCAGTTGCCACTGGTACAGAGCCTGAACAGCGTAATGGCGGGCCTTGCGACGGGCTGCCGGGCTGGCTTTCTGATTGCCGGAAGTGCGGGACATGGAAATCAGGCCTCCATGGCTTTCAGCAGGGCAACCATTTCGAAGGCAGACATGGCTGCTTCTTCGCCCTTGTTACCGGCTTTGGTGCCGGAACGTTCGATCGCCTGTTCGATGGTATCGACGGTAAGTACACCGAAGGAAACCGGAATGCCGAATTCCAGAGATACCGAGCTCAGACCTTTTACACATTCGCCGGCCACGTATTCGAAATGCGGCGTGCCGCCACGGATAACCGCACCCAGTGCGATGATGGCGTCGAATTTATCGGTCGCGGCGGCTTTCTGCACGACCAGCGGAATTTCAAACGCGCCTGGTGCACGGATGATGGTGATGTTTTCTTCGTCCACGCCGTGACGCAGCAGCGAATCCACGGCACCTTCGAGCAGGCTTTCAACAACAAAGGCATTCCAGCGGCCAACTACGATGGCGTATTTGCCGTCGTTCGGGGTCAGGTTCCCCTCAATGGTATTAATGTGTTTCATGGGTTTTATCCATTCATTCGTTAAAAGGGATGTACTCGACAATTTCCAGATCGAAGCCGGAAATGCCGCTGTATTTCATTTCGGAGCTGAGCAGGCGCATTTTCTGCACACCCAGATCACGCAGAATCTGCGAGCCGGTACCAATGGTTAAAAAGGCACCGGAGCTGTCTTTATTCGAGCTGCGCAGCGGACGCGCACGGCCGAAGAAATCATCCAGACTGTCGCTCACGCATTCGCTCTGACCGGCGGACAACAGCACCAGCGCACCTTTGCCTTCTTCGGCAATACGGCTCAGTGCCTGGGTCGATGACCAGCTGTCGGATTGCGGTTTGCGCAGACCCAGTACGTCGCGCAGCATATTGTTGGTCTGCACGCGGATCAGGGTGGGCTCATCCGCGCGGATATCGCCCATGGTCAGTGCCAGGTGCGTTTCGTTCTGAATCGTGTCGCGGAAGGTGTGCAGGGTGAATTCACCGAATTCGGTGTGCACGCTGTCGCGGCTGATCACTTCCACGGTTTTTTCGTTGGCGATGCGGTAGTGAATCAGATCGGCAATGGTGCCGATTTTCAGGTTGTGTTTGGCAGCAAACACTTCCAGATCCGGACGACGCGCCATGGTGCCGTCTGCGTTCATCACTTCGACGATGGCTGCCGCCGGAATCAGGCCCGCCAGACGCGCCAGATCGCAACCGGCTTCGGTATGACCGGCACGGCTTAACACACCGCCGGGACGGGCGCGCAGCGGGAAGATATGGCCTGGCTGCACGATGTCTTCCGGCTTGCTGCAGGAGTCAACAGCGACGCGGATGGTGTGCGCCCGGTCAGCCGCGGAAATACCGGTGGTCACACCTTCGGCGGCTTCAATTGAGACGGTAAACGGCGTGGAAAATTTTGCGCCGTTACCGGTCACCATGGCCGGCAGGCCGAGGTAATCACAACGCTCACCGGTTAAGGTCAGGCAGATTAAACCGCGTGCTTCGCTGGCCATAAAGTTGATGATTTCCGGTGTCACTTTTTCGGCGGCAACAATAATGTCGCCTTCGTTTTCGCGGTCTTCATCATCCATCAGGATGACCATTTTACCCTGGCGGATATCGGCGATGATGTCTTCGATGTTATTCAGTGCCATGTGTTCAGCCTGTTATTTCCAGAATCCGTTTTGCGCCAGAAACGTCTGGCTGATGCCAGTGTCCGGTGCCTGTTCGGCGCGGTTGTCCGGACGCAGTAACTGCTCCAGATAACGCGCAATAATATCGACTTCCAGGTGTACCTCACGGCCCGGTTGCAGACCGATTAACGTGGTCTGCTGCGCGGTGTGCGGTACGATATTCAGCTCAAAGCCATCGGCGCTTAACGCATTGGCGGTGAGGCTGACGCCATCAACGGTGACCGAGCCTTTGGCGGCGATGTATTTGCGCAGTGCCGCCGGTGCTTCAATGGTAAAGCGGATTGAGCGTGCATCGGCGCTGCGTTTTTTCACGATACCGACACCGTCAACGTGGCCGGTAACCAGATGGCCACCCATGCGTGTGGTCGGCAGCATGGCTTTTTCCAGATTCACTTTCGTCCCCGCGCTCCAGCGCCCGATATGGGTGTGCGCCAGGGATTCGCGTGAGACATCGGCGATAAAACCATGACCGGGCAGACCAACGACGGTCAGGCACACGCCATTGGTAGCGATGCTGTCACCGAGCTTTACATCCGTCAGGTCGAGTGCGCCGCTGTTGATCTGCAGCGTCAGGTCGCCCTGTTGGTTTTTAACCGCGGCAACGGTGCCGATGGCTTCAATAATTCCGGTAAACATGGACTTTCCGTCACTCTCTTCTTGCTCTGCCGGTTCGCGGCAGGGCTCTGTTATGCGTCTGGCGTCAGCACCAGTTTTAAATCGCCGCCAACCATGCGGACATCCTGCCAGCGCCAGCGCAGCTGTTGCTCCATACGCTCAAGCCCTAAGGATAGCAGTGGCCGCGCCTCACTCCCGAGGATCGTCGGAGCGCAGTACAGCACCAGCTCGTTGATCCGTCCGGCGGCGGCAAAGGCCCCGGTCAGCTGGGCGCCGCTTTCCAGCAGCACCTCATTACAGCCACGTTCGCCCAGTTCAGCCAGCAGTGCTGACAGATCGACTTTATTGCCGATGGTCAGCGGTGCCTGCCAGATGCTGAGTGTGCCCAGCGACGCATCGCGGCGCACTGTACAGCGTGCTGCATCGCTGACCGCCAGCAGGATATCGCCGGGCAGGGAGAATATCTGTTCATTGCCACTCAGCCGTTGCTGTCCGTCAATGATGACCCGCAATGGCTGACGCCACAGGCGTTCTTCCAGTTCGATGCCGGTCTCCGCCGGACGTACGGTCATGGACGGGTTATCCGTTAATACGGAACCGGCGCCGGTAATCACCGCGCAGCTTTGTGCGCGCAGACGCTGAACATCGGCGCGGGCTGCAGGGCCTGTGATCCACTGGCTTTCGCCACTGGCCATGGCGGTACGGCCATCCAGGCTTTGCGCTGATTTGGCCCGGACCCAGGGCATGCCGCTGCGCATTCGCTGCATAAAACCTTTGTTCAGGTCGATGGCCTGAGCTTCAAGGCAGGGAGTAATCACCTCGATACCGGCATCGCGCAGCCGGTTGTAGCCACGTCCGGCGACCAGCGGATTGGGGTCGGAACAGGCGCCGACAACCCGGGCAACACCGGCGTTAATCAGACCTTCGGCGCAGGGTGGGGTGCGGCCATGATGACTGCAGGGTTCGAGAGTGACGTAAGCGGTGGCCCCGCGGGCGTTATCACCGGCCATGCGCAGGGCATGCACTTCGGCGTGGGGTTCACCCGCTTTCTGATGCCAGCCTTCACCGACAATCTCGCCGTTATTCACAATCACGCAGCCAACCCGTGGGTTGGGGCTGGTGGAGTAGCGCCCGAGTTCGGCCAGTTGCAGAGCCCGGGCCATATAGAATTCGTGGTTCATGCCGGTTCTTCCTTACTGTCAGCGGGAGGGCTTAACGGTGAGGAGATGCGTTCGATTTCGGCGCGGAACTCATCCAGATCCTGAAAGCTGCGGTATACCGAGGCAAAGCGCACATAGGCGACCTGATCAAGCTGGCGTAACTCGGCCATGACGCATTCACCCAGAACCCGGCTGGGGATTTCACGCTCGCCGGTGGCACGCAGTTTTTGTTTGATACGGACGATGGCGGCTTCAACGTCTTCGACACTGACCGGGCGTTTTTCCAGCGCGCGGTGAATACCGGAACGGAGTTTGTCTTCGTTGAAGGGTTCGCGGGTGCCGTCCTGTTTGATGATGCGTGGCATCACCAGCTCGGCACTTTCGAAGGTGGTAAAGCGTTCACCACAGCTGATGCATTCCCGTCGGCGTCGGATTTGCTCACCATCGGCAACCAGGCGTGAATCAATAACTTTGGTTTCCGGATGAGTACAGAACGGGCAATACATAACTGGTAAAGAGCGACTCAGGTGAGCTTAAGGAGGGCGGATTCTAAAGGATTTGCGCTGGCGGCGCCAGAGGCTGGCGGGTCAGCGGGATGTGCCGTCAGTCGCCGTGTGAACGGCGGCTGACGGTTGAGCGGCCTCGTGGTGCTTAAGCGCGCTGCGGGTTTTTGATCTGATCGGCGAGCATGCCGTTTTTACCCAGCAACTTTTCACGCCAGTCGTCCAGCAACTGTACGGTATCGTGGTCATTCGGGTGGAAGCCCGGCTTAAAGAAGTCCAGATACTGCGGCAGCAGTTTCGGGAACAGGCCTTTCGGGCTCCACAGATACCAGAAACCTTTCAGGTTGCCCCAGATATCAAACAGCTTGCGGTCGGCCCACAGCATACGGATATGGCCGATGCCGACCACGGTAAAGAAGAAAAAGGTGACAATGAGCATGGTCAGAACGCGGGTGAAATACCCACCGCCAACCAGGTTGTACACATCGTAGGCCACGATTTTGTGTTCGTTCTCTTCCAGTGCGTGCCACATCCACAGCTTCAGTGCTTCCGGGTCCTGAATATTGGACTGGTGCGATGGGTCACGCAGCAGCTGTTCGGCCAGAATGGCGGTGTAATGCTCCAGTGCCACGGTAATGGCCAGCTGGATTTTCTTGGGCAGTACTTTGCGCGCAAAACGCAGCAGAATGCCCAGGTCACGATCGAGATTGTTGGCCGGGAAACCATGCTTTTCGGCCAGATCATTAAAGGCTTTGTGTTCTTTGCTGTGCATCGCTTCCTGACCGATAAAACCGGATACCTGAGCTTTCAGCAGCGGGTCGGTGATGTCTTTGCGGTAGTTACGCACAGAATCAACGAAGAAGGTTTCACCTTCCGGGAACAGGGTCGACAGCGTTGACCAGAAGGTGGTCAGGAACGGGCTGTCTTTGTACCAGTAGCGTTTGGTGTCATCTGCAAATTCGAAGTCCATACGACGTGGCGGGATGTTGGCCTTGGCTCCGGCAGTCTGACGGACAGTGCCAGCATCGGCAGTGCTTGCATGAGTCATAACTGATTCCTTTGATACTTTTGTTGTTGTTTATCAATGTCAGCGTATTAGACGCTTGCAGGCTGGAGGGGTGAAGGTAGCAATCGGTCAATCTTTAATGGGGCTGGCTGGTGCAGGTCAGACAGGTTAATGGCTGGCTTTGGCCGGAGTTGACCCTTCTCTGCTTGGCCGTGTCGGCAGAGGCGTTATTTCACGGTTTTTTATCTTATTTATGCCTGACTCAACAGGTCTGGCGGATCGGTTTGGGGGGTTTGAATCAGCCAATGGCTTTTTTGGCCAGCAATGCGGCACAAATAACGCCTGTGTGTGCCGCATATTGCTGTGTGGTTTGGCTGAGTTGTTGTGCTGTTTAACAGGCTCAGGCGGGGTCGGAGGTCAGGCTGATCTGATTGTGAAACAACCCGGCCAGATGACTGTCCAGTGTATCGGTACGGGTCTGGTAGTCTTCGATGTACCCCCAGCGCATAAAAATGCTGGAGTTAAATCCCTGGGTAATGTCGTTGAAATACACGCAGGTTTTGCCGAAAACCGCCACGACCCAGAAGCCACAACCCTCATCACCCCATGGGTGTTGATGCCAGAGTTCCGGTGCAGGCAGGCGGATCAGTTGCCAGGTGTGGCGCAGGGAGAGGGGCATTTGCTGTTCGGCTGTGCGCAGCATGTCGGCCAGATGGCGTTCGGTCACGGGAGTCCAGTACTTGGTCATGGTATGGCATCTCTCTGTTCATCGGTGAATGGCGGCTATTGTTACAAACGCAGCACTTGCTCGTGTAAACACCCTATGACAATTCTGTGACCATTGTGTGACAGTATCCGCGGTGAACGGGGTATAAAAAAACCGCCGGGTGCAGGCACCGGGCGGTTTTTAATGGCGTTCAGCCCGGCTTATTTATAAACCGGGAACTGTTCACACAGGGCAATTACCTTGGCTTTGACTTCAGCTTCCACGGCATCTGAGTTGCCGTTTTCCAGACCGTTCAGTACGTCGCAGATCCAGCCAGCCAGTTCGGTTGCCTGAGTTTCTTTGAAGCCGCGGCTGGTGATGGCCGGAGAGCCGATACGCAGGCCGGAGGTGACGAACGGAGAGCGCGGATCGTTCGGTACCGAGTTCTTGTTCACGGTGATGTTGGCGCGGCCGAGAGCAGCGTCAGCGTCTTTACCGGTGTACTCTTTGCCGATCAGGTCAACCAGGAACAGGTGGTCGTCGGTGCCACCGGATACGACGTTGATGCCGCGTTCGATAAAGGTTTTGGCCATGGCCTGAGCGTTCTTCACTACCTGAGCCTGGTACGCTTTGTATTCAGGGCTCATGGCTTCTTTGAAACACACCGCTTTGGCCGCAATGACGTGCATCAGCGGGCCGCCCTGGGATTCAGGGAATACGGCGAAGTTCAGCTTTTTGTTCAGCTCTTCGTCTTCGTTGGCCAGAATCAGGCCACCACGCGGACCGCGCAGGGTTTTGTGAGTGGTGGTGGTTACCACGTCAGCGATACCTACCGGTGACGGGTAAACGCCAGCGGCGATCAGGCCGGCAACGTGGGCCATATCAACGAACAGGTAAGCGCCCACTTCGTCGGCGATGGTGCGGAAACGCTGCCAGTCCACCACGCGGGAGTAGGCAGAGAAACCGGCAACGATCATTTTGGGCTTGTGTTCACGCGCCAGACGCTCAACCTCGGCGTAATCGATTTCGCCGGTTTCCGGGTTCAGACCGTACTGTACGGCGTTATAAACACGACCGGAGAAGGATACCGCAGCACCGTGAGTCAGGTGACCACCGTGCGCCAGGCTCATACCCAGAATGGTGTCGCCGGGCTGGCACAGGGCGAAGTAAACCGCCGCGTTGGCCTGGGAACCGGAGTGTGGCTGGACGTTGGCATAACCTGCACCGAACAGTTCTTTGGCGCGGTCGATGGCCAGTTGTTCGACCACATCAACGTGCTCGCAACCGCCGTAGTAACGCTTGCCCGGATAACCTTCGGCGTACTTGTTGGTCAGCTGGGAGCCCTGAGCTTCCATTACCCGTGGGCTGGTGTAGTTTTCGGAGGCGATCAGCTCGATATGATGCTCCTGACGGGCATCTTCGGCTTTCATCGCTGACCACAGTTCCGGGTCAAAATCCGCTATGTTCATATCACGGCTAAACATCAGAGCTTCCTCACACAGGGTGGTAGAAAAAGGGGTTGAAATCAGAAGGGCGGCATTCTAGCGCAAACTGCGCCGTCTGGCACTTGAGAAGGTGTCATTATGGGCGTGAGCAGCGCTCATCTGGGGATGAAAAAACGTGACCGCATGGTCAGGAAAGCTGACCATGCGGAGACGCCTGGAGGGATCGTCAGTGGCCAGACGGTGCCATAAAGTGCCACTCAATTCCGATGCCGGCATAGTGGCGTGGCTGATTATCGAATTCAAAACGCTGCACTTCGGTGGTTAAGCCGAAGTCCGGGTACAGCTGATACCTTGTACCGATTCCCCAGTAGAGGTCAGTTGACGAATCTGAAACGGTTTCAGTGCGGTCGCCGGGTGCTGCAATGCTGCGGTAACGGGCCTGCCAGTGGAACAGACCCATTCTGGCGCGCAGATACAGAAGCCCTGTCAGCGGGTAATCCAGAACGCCTGACGCGCTGATGCCATGACCACCTTCAGGGTGGATATCGGTTAACCGCTGTATACCCTGACTGCTGCTCAGTTCCAGATCGACCTGTCCCAGATCGGCGTAGGACAGTTCAGCCGACAGGCGATTATTCATTCGGTAGCCCAGACCTATGCTGCCTGCGGTTTGCGTTGCATCAGAGCTTTCCAGCCGTACATCGGTATTGTCTGCAGCGAGTTGCTGCCGGATGTCCTGACTGCGTACAGGGGAGTGGGCAATACCAGCACTCAGGTTCAGGTACATATTCGCTGCGGCAACGGGCGGTGTTTCCGTTGCTTGTGCCAGGCTGGAAACCGCAACCAACCACCATGCCGCCTTACTGGCGGATGTTGTGTTGCGGCGACGGATCAGGCTCAGGAGTGCGAGCAGAGCAAAAAACGGCAGTGCCAGCGATCCCGCCGCGCGGGTGTGGACGCTGGTGCGGTTGTCGGCATCGCTGGTGATGATGCTGGCGATACCACCAGGATCAACAATCCGGCCGTTGATTTCACCGTCTGCATCATTCGGGCCGCCGTCTTCAATCGTCAGCTGCACACAATAATGACCGGCGGTCAGCCCGTCGTTATAACGACTGTCTCCGGGGGGCGGGCAATAGCCACGCTGACCGGGGGCAGAGCGGATGCGGTTGCGGGTATCTTCGACAAAATCATGCCACTGCTGATCGATGGTTTTACGGTAGGCCGCCTGCTGCGGGACAGGCGCATCCTGCGGCAGAACAATATTCACACTGGCTCCGGCTACCGGCATGTTGGACACAACAAAATCGAATAATCCGGCGGTGTATTCATAGTGCTGATCGCTCAGTAACAGGCTGTCGTCAGTCAGCAACGGGCTGTAGTCGCCGCTGCTGATGCCATAAACATTCAGGGCGATGTGCAGCCCCGGCTCGGTTTCCACCTGCCAGGCTCCTGTAACCGGTGCATTACCCCGTGGGTAGATGGCCAGCACGTTGCTGGCGGATATGGTATCAGCGTAATCCGGGACGCCATCGTTATCGCTGTCCTGATAGCCTTCAGTGGCGTCATCAATACCATCGGCGTCGCTGTCCAGGGCTGCACTCAGTTCTGGCATGTGCAGGGTCAGGTAAAGCAGCAGGGTGGCACTGCGGTATGCCGTTGGCGAGGTCTTGTCGGGTACCCGCAGGCGGATCGGGTAGACGCCGGGGGATTGGTTCAGCGGGTTAAAGCGGAAGTGCGGGCCTTCCGCATTGCCTGTCAGTCCGCCGGTTTGCCACTCATACTGATGTGTCTCAATACTGTTCAGGCCGCTCAGCAGCGCACTGACGGTGATGGCTCCGGTGTTCGTGGTAAATATCTGCTGTTGCTGCGCCGGTGTGGTGTCTGCAGCGGCGCTGAGCCTGAGTTGGGGGGAAACCCTGTGTTCGCTGATATCTATGCGGTGAGTGGTCTGGGTTCCGGGAGTGGCATGGCTGATACTTTCCAGGGTAATCAACAGCGTTTCCGGACTTTCTGCGATGCTGTCTTCAGTAATATCAATGATCAGTTCACCGTAGCGGCCACTGTTGATGATCAGTGTGCCGTCCTGAGCGTTGTGATCATCGCCAAACGTGGCGGTTCCGGAAATGCGGAAGGTTGCTTCAACCGGGTAGGCCGGAGCATCGCCGTTTAAATTCAGCATCACACTGACACGGCTTCCCTCGCTTACCTGCTGGTCTGCTGCCCAGTCAGCAATGGGATTGATGTTCAGCGTTTGCTGTTGCTGTGCCTGATTACCCTGACCATCTTCAGCTGTCCAGGTGATGATGTGCTGGCCCGGAGCTAACCATTCAGACGGCAGATTATGCCAGGGTTCCAGTTCCAGCCCGTTAATGTCGACGGCGCTGGCAAGATTCTGCGGCAGAGGGGTTAAAAGCCCGGTGGCATTGATCGTGACAATATCGTTAAGCGTGAACTGAACAAACGGGCGCAACGTCAGCAGCAGCGTACTTTCTTTCTGGATGTTGTAATCCGACAGTGTGCGACCGTCTTCTATTGTATTTCCTGCAAACGTCAGGATTTGCTGATCGGGCAGGAAGCCTTCTTTGTCCTCAATTTTGGCTTTGACACTTTCAATAGAGTCGCTGGCTTCTACGTCCAGCGTGATGGTTTTACCGCCCGGCAGTTTCACGAATATCTGCATGGCCATCGTGGGAACACTGAACAGCATTATCATACACAGCAGCGCGAATTTTGCGCTGAATGGGGTAAGGCATTGTTTTGCCATAATCTTTCTCAAAGGGGGGAGGGAAGGCTGCCAGACGATTGTAGCGTTTCACGGTGCGGTGATTGTGTACTTTTGTTTGGTTTTCATAACGATCAGAAACAAGCCGCTGCCAACAGACAACGACCCATGACGCGACCTTTGTCACAAGGCTGAATAAAACTACAGGACGTTACCTCTCCTTACAGATAACCCTTGCGGCGTGTTCCATACTGATATCCGTTCGTTATTACAGGTGATGTCATGGTGTTACCGGTCGTGTTCAGGAGGTGGGGGCTGGCTGCGCTGTTCATGGTGCTGTTGTCAGCCTGCGGCGAAACCCAATATCAGGGGGAGCTGATCAGCGACAGTCATCCGCAGAACAATACGCCGGACAAAACCCCGACAGATGGTCATGGGGCTTCGGCCTGTGCGGCTGAACTGGAGCGTTTCAATGCGGAATTATGGGCACCGCTGCTGGCTCCTTCCTGTATGCAGTGTCATCAGAGTGGTGGCATTGCCAGAGAATCCGGGCTGGTGCTGCAACCCGCTTCGGTCAGTTCTTATCTGGCGGATAACTTAAGCGCAGTGAATACTTACATTGCCTCTGAGGCCGGTCTTGCGAATATCGAAGCCAAGCCGCTGGGGCAGGTTGTTCATGGTGGCGGGCGGGTATTCGATGTGGGCTCCGTGGCTCACCAGAGTTTACAGCGCTGGCTTGCCGGGCCGGTTGCCAGCTGCACCGAGGCGGATGGCGGCGACGGCAGTGTCAGTCTGTCGGCATTCTGGGACGAGGCGGTATTGCTGGACAGTCATGCCACATTGCGTAAAGCCGCACTGCTATTTGCCGGACGCCTGCCAACGCCTGCCGAGCTCGCTTCGGTTGCGGATGGTACGGACGTCAGCCTGCGTAATGCCATCCGTTATCTGATGACGGGAGAGCATTTCAGCGATTTTCTGCTGGAAAGCGCGAATGACCGCTTGCTCACCAATAAATTCGCCAACAGCCGCACGCCGGGGCTTGAGCTGCTTTATGAAGGCGGGCGTTTTACCTATATCGAATCGCGGCTGGCACCGTTGCAGCAGGCGGTGAACTCGGCTTCTACGGATGAACAGCGTCAGGCCGCGAATGAGGCTTTTGGTTTCGCCTGGTCGAATACCAATCACGCCGTAGCGACGGCGCCGCTGCAGCTGATTAACTATGTCGTTACCCACGACCGACCCTACACGGAAGTGCTGACGGCGGATTATCTGATGGTCAATCCGTTTTCCAACGACGTGTATCACACCGGCATCAGCTTCCCGGATAACAATGATCCGGACGACTGGCGTCCGGCACGCATTACCGATGGTTATGGCGGCGGGCCATTGCCTCAGGCTGGTCTGCTCAGTTCTCAGATGTTTCTGGCGCGCTATCCCTCAACGGATACCAACCGCAACCGTGCCCGGGCCCGCTGGGCGTATTATTTTTTCCTCAATGTGGATATTGAAGGGCTGGCCTTGCGCTCCATGGCTACGGAGGATCTGACGGACACCAATAATCCGACGCTGAATAACCCATCCTGTGCGGTTTGCCACGAAATCATGGACCCGGTGGCCGGTGCCTTTCAGAACTATGGCGATAATGGTCATTACCGTGATGCCTGGGATGGCGATGACTCACTGCCGGATACCTACAAAGCCGGTGACCTTTATCAGGATGGTGATCTCTGGTACCGCGATATGCGCGCACCCGGTTTTGCCGGGCAGGTACTGCCGGCTGCCAATAACGATAACAGCCTGCAATGGCTGGCTCAGCAGATGGTTGCCGACGAGCGCTTTGCCAGTGGTACCGTCGCGTTCTGGTGGCCGGCGGTGTTTGGGAGTGAGCTGTTGCCACAACCCACCGAGCCCAGTGACAGGGATTACGCGGATAAGCTGGCCCGTTACAGCGAACAGCAGCGTATGGTGGGTGAGCTGGCGGCAGCCTTCCGCCGCGGCGGTTATCCGCTCAAGGATCTGCTCGCCGATATGGCGATGAGCCCGGTATTCCGCGCGTTACAGGCTCCGGCAAGTGCGGATTATGGCGATATGGGCGCAGGTCAGTTACTTACGGCAGAGCAGCTGAGCCGCAAGATTCAGGCGGTGAGTGGTGGTCTCTGGCATCACAGCTGGGATGACAACTACGATCTGCTGGCGCGGGATTATTACGGCCTGTATGGCGGCATCGACAGCGATACGGTGGTGCAGCGCGGGCAAAGTCTGAACACCCTGATGTACGCCGTCGCCGGACGTATGTCGCAGGAAATGGTGTGTCAGCGGGTGGTGGCCGAGTTTGAACGGCCCAGGGCGCAGCGCACCTTGTTTACGCTGGTGGATATGACCGATACCCCGGCCAATGCCCCGGCTCAGGTGCAGGCGCAGGTGAACCGGCTGATGGACATTATCTGGGGCGATCCGCTGACCGATCTGGCGCTGGAGCAGAACAGCGCCTACACCCTGTTTAACGAAGTCTGGAGTGAGCGGGTGGCCAATGCGCCCAGCGACTGGCTGTACCATAACGACACCCTTGATGATCAGCAGGATGAGTTCTGCCTGCTCGACTGGGATAACGATGCGGCCCTGAAACAGGACCCGAACCACACCCTGCGCAGCTGGATGGCTGTGCTGACGTATCTGCTCAGTGATTTCAGGATGCTTTATGAATAGAGGAATCAATCGTCGTCACTTTCTGCAGTTGCTGGTGGCTTCCGGTCTGGCGGCAGGTCTGCCTCTGTCATTGCGGGCACGGGCGGCCGACAGCCATTTTACGCCATATACGGGGCCGTTTTTTGTCAGCATTGAGGCCGGAGGTGGCTGGGATGTCACCAGTTTCTGTGATCCCAAAGCCAACCCGGCGATCAATCACTGGGCCAGTACCCAGGGGGTACAAAGCATCAGCGGCAGCTCCATTACTTACGCGCCCTTTGCCCATAACCAGCGCTTCTTTTCTAACCTGCATCCCCACATGCTGGTGGTGAATGGCATTGATGCCCAGACCAACGCCCATCAGGCCGGTCAGCGTTACAACTGGAGTGGTCGACTGGCGGAAGGGTATCCGTCGTTTGCCGCGCTGGCAGCGGCGGTCTACGGCAGCGGGCTACCGCTGGCGTATCTCAGCAACGGCGGTTACAACCAGACGGCGGGATTAATTAATTACACCCTGATGCAGGACCCCGGTGCGCTCAATAAACTGGTGTATCAGGATCAGTTTCTTGATGCGGGCAGTGACTGGGATGCGGCGAAGTATTTTCACCGCCAGAGTACACGCGACATTATCAACCGCCACCGTGCTGAGCGTCTGGCCCGCTTGCAGGCGGCCCAACCGCACATGGCTGCGCGGATGCAGGCCGCGCTGAATCAGTTTTCGGCGGCCAAAGAGGGTCAGCAGTTACTGGAATTGCTGGCGCAGTACGTGCCACAGACGCTGGTTGATTACACCGATGCTGACGGTTACTGGAATCCACTGTTACGTCAGGCACAGATTGCGCTGGCCGCGTATCAGTCCGGATTGTGCGTGAGCACGGATCTGGTGGCCTGGGGTTTTGACACCCATGCCAATCACGATGCCGACCATGCGGCGGCCTTAATGCGCTTGCAGAACGGTGTGGAATACCTCTGGGCGGAAGCACAGCGATTAGGCATCGATGACAAACTGGTGGTGATGATCAGTTCCGACTTTGCCCGTACACCGGGTTACAACGACGGTAACGGTAAAGATCACTGGCCGATCAGCAGCACCATTTTTATGAGCAAACATGCCAGCTGGGCAAACCGCAGCGTGGGCTTAACCAGCGCCGCGCACGAAGCGCTGGCGATCAATGCGCAGACACTGGCCGCCGACAGCAGCGGCATTCTGTTGCAGCCCAAGCATATGCAGCAGGCGATGCGCGAACTGGCCGGAATCGCCGGGCATGAACTGAGTGCCCGTTATCCATTACAGGCTGAGACCATCCGTTTGTTTGGCTGAATCGCCGCTCAGTAGCGGTAAAGCACTCCGGCACTGATCAGCTGATAATTCACCAGTGCCGGGGCTTCGGCGGCTTCGCTGCCCTGCGGCCCCCAGGATTCGCGGCTGCGATAGCGTTGTCCGCTGAGGCTGAACTCCAGAGCATGGGACCAGAGCAGATCGATGCCCAGCTCCAGCGTAATGGCGCCGTAGGCAGAAAGCCTTGCATCGTTGCTCTGCGCGGCACCGCTGGCGCTGCTGGCCAGAGAATAAAAATCGGCCGCCTGCTGGCGGTAAACGCGACTGCCGATATTGGCGCGCCAGTCGCGTCCGATAAAGCGTCCCGGATTCTGATACCAGCGCAACTCAAGCGTGTGCGAATCCACGCCCCAGCTGTCGCGGTAAAGGCGATAATTGCAGTGCGCTGCACCATCCCAGGGTTTCATAAAAAAACGGTACATCAGGCTCAGTGTCTGGCTGTCGCGGTTGTCCGGGCGCAGATCAATAGTGCGGTACGGGTCAGACAGGTAGCCGCTGCTTTGGCTGTAACCCAGCGTCAGCTGCAGCACTTCGTATTTATTCAGAATCTGGCTGATGCCAAGATAACCTTCCTGACGCTGGCGGCTCTGGTCATCTGCCAGCTGGCGGTTAACCGACAGGCTGGTATCCACGGGGCTGAGACGATCATCAGACTGACTTAAGCCTGCGTTAAGGGTGGTCATCCCCGCCCAGAGTTCGAGACTGCCGGCCAGATTCCAGGCCTGTGCCTGATAATCGTTTTCGCTGGAATAATACCAACCGCCACCCAGAGTGCCACGGCTGAAATAACGGGACAGCTGTATCTGCGCGTCCTGACGGCTTTCGTCGATGGATGCGCCGCTCATAATGACTTCGCTCTGACCGCTGCTGTTTTCAAAGGTTTGTAATGGCGAAGCGCCACTCAGACTTTCATAGCTGCCCTGAAGGTTCAGTAGCCATTGCCCGGCCAGCGGTGTCTGCCACTGCAGTTGCTGCACGGAAATCTGATAGCGTTGAGTGGCACCGGTGGCAACGCGGTTAGCCGCGATATCCTGCTCCTGATACTGGCTGATGCGATAGCGCAGTTCGGCATCCTGTGGCGGTGCCAGAGCATGAACCGGTGCTGTTGCGGCCAAAGCCAGCAGGGCGCTTTTAGCACTGGGTTTCATGAGTTTGCAGTAACTGAATAAACTGAGCCTGCGGTAAGGGTTTGCTGAACAGGAACCCCTGAACTTCTTCGCAGCGCGCGGAAATTAAAAAGTGCAGCTGTTCGCGCGTTTCTACCCCTTCGGCAATAATGCCCATGCCCAGATTGTGCGCCATGGCGATAATGGTTCGGGTGATCTGTGCATCATCAGAGTTGTCTGGCAGATTCTGAATAAAACTGCGGTCAATTTTTAAGGTATCTACCGGGAATTGTTTCAGGTAGTTCAGTGATGAATAACCGGTTCCGAAATCGTCAATCGCTGTACGTACCCCCAGTTTGCGCAACCCATCCAGCGCTTCCAGCGTGTGTTCGATATCGTCGATCAGGATGCTTTCGGTCAGTTCCAGTTCCAGCTGATCCGGGCGTATTCCGGCTTTGAAAATGGCATCTTTTACAATCTGCAGAAAATCGTCCTGTTTGAACTGACGGGCGGATACGTTAACCGCGATGCGTTGCAGATCCAGAGCTTCATGCTGCCATTCGGCAAAGTGCAGGCATGCCTGCTCCAGCACCCACTGGCCGATAGGGACGATCAATCCGGTATCTTCAATAATGGGTATGAACAGCCCGGGAGAAATAAGCCCTTTGGTGGGGTGATTCCAGCGTAATAAAGCCTCTGCCGCGACGGCTTTGCCGCTGCTGGACTGATATTGCGGCTGGTAATAAAGCTCCAGCTCGTTACGCCCTAATGCATGACGCAGATCGTTTTCCAGTTCCAGTAATTCAACCGCTTTCTGGTTCATTTTTTCGTTAAAGAACTGCACGTTATCTCGCCCCAGATCTTTGGCGTGATACATCGCCATATCGGAATTTTTCAGCAGTTCAATCACACTGCTGCCATCGTGCGGATAGATGGATATACCGATGCTGGCGCTGATAAAGACTTCGCGCTGACCCAGAATATAAGGCCGGTTTAAAGCATGCAAAATACGCTCAGCAACCTTTACTGCTGTATTGGCGGCGGTTTCATTATCGGTCTGATCGCCGATGGCCAGGGTAAATTCATCGCCACCGATACGGCAGACCAGATCGTGTTTTTTGGTGCATTTCTGCAGCCTCTGAGCGACCTGTTTTAACACCTGATCGCCGGCCGGATGTCCCATTGAATCGTTAATGGGTTTAAAGCGGTCAAGGTCGATGAATAACAGGGCAACGCAGTGATGGTTGCGCTGTGCTGTTTTCAGTAAAACGTCCAGCCGTTCATGCATCTGGCTGCGGTTAGGCAGGCCGGTGAGCGGATCGAAATAAGCCAGCTTGTGGATACGCTCTTCGATCACCTTACGTTCGGTGATGTCAGACATGATAATAATCAGACTCTGCACTTCGTGTTCTTTGTCGCGGATGGCACTCACCCCGGCCCAGCCGGTGCGGATTTCACCACTGGCGCGCTGATAAAAGATTTCACCCTGCCAGTAGCCCGCAGATACCAGCGCTTCGCCGATTTCTTCAAAAAATGTGATGCCATGACGTTCCGGTGAAATCAGGAAGTCCGGCGTGCGGCCAATGACCTCTTCGTGTTTAAAGCCGGTAATGGCCACAAAGGCACGGTTGATATTGGCAATATTCAGTGTCCGGTCGGTAATTAAAATAGCTTCATTACTGTTGTCGAATACCTCACCGGCCAGTTGTAATTCACGTTCAATGGTACGAGCTTCGCCAACATCACGTGAAATACCGAGCATGCCCTGCAGTTCACCTTTGTCATTCCACAGTGGGCTGGCCTGTAATTCCAGCAGAACTTCTTTGCCGTTTTTACTGGTGGCGATGGCATCTTTACGGATCATCACATTGCGTGACTGGGCGCTGGCCGGATCAAGCAGTGCCTGTTGTATTTCATGGTGCATGGCACGGAAAAGGGTGCGTATATCCCGGCGTTTAAAGATAGCGCCGATACCTTCGCGTAATAATTCATCCGGTTTATAGCCGAGAATACGTTCGACCGATGAACTGACGAAATTAAAGTTCAGGTCGAGATCGGTGGCCCAGATCACATCGCTCATGTTTTCCGCCAGCAAACGGTAGCGGCGCTCGGATTCAACAATGCGTTCCTGTTTTTCAATATCTCCGGTTACATCACGGGCGGTGCCGATATAACGCACAACCTTGCCGTCTTTATCCAGCGCGAAGGGTGTGTCGCGGAATTTAAGGATGCGCAGGCTGCCATCATAGTGACGGAAGCGGGCGGTTGCTTCACGCGTGGTGCCCATTTCAAGTGAGCGGTTTTTATTCAGCGCGATGGCCAGATTTTTTTCTTCCTCCGGTTCGGCATAGCGTAACCAGTCGTTGGCGTTGAACTGCAGATCCGCAGGGTATCCAAGAACCTCACCCATGGTGCGGTTGTGATAAATCACTTTATGGTTGAGGTCAGGAGTCATTTCCACGACGTAAACCAGATCGGGCATGGCCGCCATCACTTTGGACCAGAACGCTTCGCGCTCACGGGTTTTTTCAGTGGCTTTTTTACGCTCGGTCACATCCAGAATGGTCATCAGCGCTTGCCCCGGCGTGCCTGAGCGCAGACTGAGGTTAACCCAGAAGTCGCGTGATTCACCGCTGAAAATGCGCAGGGGTAATTCAAATTCGGTGGTGTTCAGTTTCAGGTCGACTGCGCGTTGCAGGGCCGATCGCAATTCGCGGCTGCCCTGTGCCAGTAATTGGCTGTAGTCCCGCAATAACTGCTGGCGGTCGCGGGCTTTGGTCATGCGCACGGCAGCATCGTTAATATTGACCAGACGAACACTGTCGAGCTGGCCGTCAAAGTGGGAGATGTCGAGCAGGCAATGAGCAACCCCCGCCTCTTCAAACAGCGCTTTATAACGGGAGCGGCTTTCTTCCAGTGCGTTGGTAGCGTGAACAGCATCGGTAATATCGCGCAGCAACCAGACGATGCCGGATATGCGGCGACCTTCGTACAAGGGGTTGTATCCCTGTTCCAGAATGCGCCGTTCTTCGCCGATGCGAACCGTCAGCTGGCGGCCATTATCCTGCAGCAGTTCCAGTTCATCAGCCGTCAGGCCCCGGTTCCATAATGCCTGTTTATCCGGCCAGACTTCCGCAAGGCTTTCGCCGAGAAAATCGCGGCGGCCATTTTCAATTAACAGTGCGGCTCCTTTCGGATTCACGTAATTAATCAGGCCGAGGGCATCGGTCGATATCAGGGCATCGTCGATTGACATTAATACCCGGTCGGCACGTTGCTCGGTCTGACGGCGGATGACTTCAAGTTCAGCCGCACGGCGTTCCTGATGGCGCAGGAATACCCACAGAATACCGGCCAGAACAAAAAAGGTGGCAAGCACCACCAGTGGCGGATGTATCCGGTTCCAGAGCTGAGCCCGGATGTCTTTGACCTCGGGCAGGGCAATGACATCCCAGTGTGTGAAGGGAATATTGGTGCGGTACAGAATCTGTTGTTCTTCTGTTTTGCTGAGTACCGGCTGGTGCGATGAGTCGGCGTAGTAGTGTTCGCGGATACCGATGGAATTATCGCGGGTGTCGAGCAGCAGCATTTCGAAACCGGGGAAGTTACCGTTGTAGATGATGCTCGACAGCTTGCTGTAAGAGCGGCGGCTGACAAACAGATAGGCTGCGCCAGACGGCCCCTGAAAATGGGTAAAAAAGTAATATCCGCCTTTGCTGCCGTAGCGCAGGGAGAACATGCCCTGATTGCCGCCGATACTCAGCGTGTTGGCATAAATATCACGGATTTCATCGGCATGAAGCTGTGCACCGCGATGATTCAGGTAGCGGCCATTGGCATCGAATAACACAAACCCGGTGAGGTTGAAAAAGGACTTCTGCATTTCGGCCCAGAGCTGATCACGGGCTGCCCGGTCGGCGTTGGCGGATTGTTCCAGCAGCGCCGCAAACCCACGGCTGAACATCGCATTGGCGGACAGTCCGGCCTGAGCCAGTAAACCGGACTGCTGTACATAATTCTCCAGCGTCAGCGCCACTTCTTTATTGAACGCTTCCTGATCGTTATGCCATTGGCGATAGACATTCGCGGCCAGCACCAGTGTCAGAAAGACAAAGCTGAGCAGAAACAGCGGAACATTCAGCAGCGTGGAACGGCGCAGGTCATTCTTGCCAGACCGCTGTAACAGACGAAACAGCATGTTAAAGAGTCTTATCTTTATTAATCATCATCGCCGAAGTATAGACAGCTTGATGAGGGATAGGCGACTTAATAACGTACGGATGATATTTCTGTCTGGGTCGCAGCAAGTGGTGTTTACGTACAGAAAACCCTGCGGAAGTCGTCTGCTATGTTGCCATTGGCGACGCTTTTCAGTAGCTTTGCCGCCATCTGATACGAGGTATTTTTCCATGGCACAGTATGTATTCACCATGAACCGTCTGGGCAAGATTGTTCCGCCCAAGCGCCAGATCCTGCGTGATATTTCTCTTTCGTTCTTTCCGGGCGCCAAAATCGGTGTGTTGGGTCTGAACGGCTCCGGTAAATCCACTCTGCTGAAAATCATGGCAGGTCTGGATACCGATATTATCGGTGAAGCCCGTCCGCAGCCGGATCTGAAAATCGGCTATCTGCCCCAGGAGCCGGAGCTGGATCCGGCCAAAGACGTTAAAGGTAACGTTGAAGATGGTCTGCGCGAACTGCTCGACGCCCGTGCCGCGCTGGATGCGGTATACGCGGCATACGCTGAGCCGGATGCGGATTTTGATGCGCTGGCGAAAAAACAGGGACAGCTGGAAGCCTTTATTGAAGCGGCTGGTGGGCATGATATGGAACGTCACATGGAAGTCGCCGCCGATGCGCTGCGTCTGCCACCCTGGGATGCGGATGTGACCAAACTCTCCGGTGGTGAGCGCCGCCGTGTGGCGCTGTGCCGGTTGCTGATGTCCAAGCCGGACATGCTGTTGCTCGACGAGCCGACTAACCACCTGGATGCAGAATCCGTGGGCTGGCTGGAACAGTTCCTGGAAGAATATCCGGGCACCGTGGTCGCGATTACCCACGACCGTTACTTCCTCGACAACTGTGCTGAGTGGATTCTGGAGCTCGACCGTGGCCACGGTATTCCTTACGAGGGTAACTACACCACCTGGCTGGAAACCAAAGAAAAGCGTTTAGAGCAGGAAAAGAAACAGGAAGAGGCGCACGCCAAAGCCATCAAACACGAGCTGGAGTGGGTACGTAAAGGTGCCAAGGGACGTCAGGCCAAGTCCAAAGCCCGTCTCGCCGCCTTCGAGGAAATGAACTCACGTGAGTTCCAGACCCGTAACGAAACCAACGAGATTTACATTCCGCCAGGCCCGCGTCTGGGCGACAAGGTGATTGAGTTCCACAACGTCACCAAAGCCTACGGCGACCGCGTGCTGATCGACGATCTGAGCTTCACCGTGCCGCCAGGTGCCATCGTCGGCATCATTGGTGGTAACGGCGCCGGTAAATCCACGCTGTTCCGTATGATTGCCGGTACCGAGCAGCCGGATTCCGGCTCGGTGGTGATCGGTGAAACCGTTAAGCTGGCTTTTGTTGAGCAGCTGCGCGATCAGCTGGATGACAAGAAGACCGTGTGGGAATCCATTTCCGACGGTCTGGACATGATCAACATCAACGGCAAAGACTACCCGAGCCGCTCCTACATTGGCCGCTTCAACTTCAAAGGCGGCGATCAGCAGAAGCGCGTGGGCGAGCTGTCCGGTGGTGAGCGTGGCCGTCTGCAGCTGGCGTACACCCTGAAGCAGGGCGCAAACGTCCTGCTGCTGGACGAACCGTCCAACGACCTCGACGTAGAAACCCTGCGGGCGCTGGAAGAAGCCATCGACGCTTTCCCGGGCACGGTCATGGTGGTGTCGCATGACCGTTGGTTCCTTGACCGTATTGCCACCCACATTCTGGCGTACGAAGGCGAATCGAAAGTGACGTTCTTTGAAGGTAACTACACCGAATACGAAGCCGACCGTAAAAAACGTCTGGGTAACGATGCATCGCCCAAGCGCATGAAGTACAAGCGTCTGGCTTAAGCGCCGGATAACAGGGGCAGGGTCAGCCGTTATCAGCGGCTGATTTTTGCCCTCTGCTCTCCTTTATGTCACAAACGGCAGCCCCCGCTGTTTGCGATATCAGTAATTCCAACTAAACCTTTATACATCTGTGGGCATAATGTCCCGGAATGTGACAGAGGTAAGTCATGGATTCTCGGCAGTTCAAGCGTGTGCATTTTCTTCAGCGTGTTCAGGTCGAAACCGGCGGCGAACGCATGGAAACTCATTGCCTGGATATCAGTTTGCGTGGCGTTTTACTGGTGCGCCCGCAGGATGTGAACTGGCGGCTGGAGCAACAATTGGTGGTGACGCTGGTGCTGTCTCCGCAGGAGGCCATTGAAATGCGTTGTTCACTGGTGCATATCGATGATGACGTTGTTGGCTGTGCCTGCGACTCCATGGATCTCGACAGCATGACGGCATTACGTCGTTTGCTGGAGCTGAATATGGCAGATCCCAAAGCGGTTCATCGTGAACTGGCGGAGCTGGTGCGTCCCGCCACAATGGATTAAACCTCTGTCCGCTCAGCGGTGTGCTGACAAGGTAGCCTGCGGACAAGGTATAGTAGCGGCCTGTGATACTGATCAGGTCGTTTTTTTATGTTTTTTCCCATCCTTGAAGGTCAGCCCTTCAACCAGCCAGCCGGCAAAATTGTCTGTGTCGGACGTAATTACGCCGAGCACGCCCGCGAGCTGAACAACCCCATCCCCAGCCAGCCGATTCTGTTTATCAAGCCCGCCGATGCGGCGGTAGCTATGGCGCCGTCGTTCTCTGTTCCTGACGGGCAGGGCGCTGTGCATCACGAGCTGGAGATCGCCGTGCTGATCGGTCAGCGTCTGTGTCAGGCGACGGAGCATGAGGTTCTGGCCGCGATGGCGGGTGTGGGTCTGGGCCTGGATCTCACCCTGCGTGATGTACAGGACGGTCTTAAAGCCAAAGGTCAGCCCTGGGAAATAGCCAAAGCCTTTGATGGTGCCTGCCCGCTGAGCGATTTTGTCGATGCCTCAACAGTGGATAACTGGCAACAGCTGAGCCTGACACTGGTCCGTAATGGCCGGATACAACAGCAGGGCAACAGTGCCGATATGCTGTTTCCGATAGTGCCTCTGATTGCCCATATGAGCCGGATTTTTACCCTGAATCCGGGAGACATCATCATGACCGGAACCCCGGCCGGTGTTGGCCCTTTATTACCCGGCGATGAGCTGGAAGCGAGCCTGCAGGATTGGTTGACGGTGCGCTGCCGGGTCGGAGACGCCGGCTGATGGCGGTCTGTGATATGCCGGGTTTGACGCCGCTGACGCAGGCTCTGGAAACCTTACTGGCGGGAATTGAACCGCTGCAGACGAGCGAGTACACAACACTGGAGTACGCCGTCGGCCGGGTGCTGGCGGAGGATGTACGCAGCACACTGAATGTACCGCCGGCGGATAATTCAGCGATGGATGGTTATGCCGTACGGGCCGCCGATTTAAGCGCTGGCGGTGCGTTAACCCTGTTGGGCAAAAGCATGGCGGGTCATCCCTTTAGCGGCAGCGTTGGTCAGGGGGAGTGTGTCCGTATTATGACCGGCGCACTGCTGCCTGCCGGAGCCGATACCGTGGTCATGCAGGAAAATACCATCGTGCTGGACAACGGCCGGATACAGTTTCAGGCTGGCGCGCCGCAAGGCGATAACGTGCGTTATTGCGGCGATGATATCCGCGCCGGTGAGATTATTCTCCGTGCCGGACGGCGACTGCGACCGGCAGATGTTGGCCTGCTGGCCAGTATTGGTATCGCGCAGATTCTTGTCCGGCCACGGCTGACCGTCGCGCTGCTGGCCACCGGTGACGAGCTGGTGATGCCGGGTGAGCCTCTGGCCGATGGGCAGATTTATCAGAGTAACAGCTTTACCGTGGCAGCGGTTGCCCGGCGTCTGGGGTGTGATGTGCTGGATCTGGGCACCGTGATGATAACCCCGAAGCACTGCGCCAGGCGTTTATTCAGGCCGACCGTCAGGCTGATGTGGTGATGACATCCGGCGGTGTATCGGTGGGCGAAGCCGATTACACCAAAGACATTCTGGCCGAGCTTGGCGAAATCCGCTTCTGGAAACTGGCGATCAAACCGGGCAAGCCATTCGCCAGCGGGCGCCTGTCCAGCAGCGTGTTTATCGGCTTGCCCGGTAATCCGGTATCGGCACTGGTGACCATGCACCAGCTGGCGGCTCCGATGCTGCGCAAAATGGCGGGTGAAACAGCGGTTCAGCCGCTGCGATTACCAGCGATTGCCGCCAGTGTTATCCGCAAAAGCCCGGGGCGCACAGACTTTCAGCGCGGAATCTGGCAACTGAATGAGCAGGGGCAGATCATGGTCAAGCCAACCGGCGGGCAAAGCTCGGGCGTGCTCAGTTCCATGAGTCAGGCGAATTGCTACATCGTACTGGAACAGATGCGTGGCCAGGTTGAAGAAGGTGAGAGCGTTATGATTGAGCCTTTTGATGCTTTACTGGGATAACGTTGCTCAGCGGCTCATGGAACTCCCATGAGTCAGCCCCGTCCTATAGCGCTTGTTGTCCACACCCTGACGAAGAGTAAATTATGATCCCCATTACCCGACCGGTCGCATTCGCAGCAGGTTTCATGGCCTTTGCTGCGTTGAGCGCCATGTTATCGGCACCCGCCCGCGCAGATGCGCTGCAACAGCAGGCTCAGGCTGTTTTTGGCTCGGGAGAGGCGCCCAAATTGCACTATTCAGAAGCCGAAGCGGAATTGGGCAGAATACTGTTCTTCGATGCCCGTATTGGTCGTGATGGCACCCACTGCGGTACCTGCCATGAACACAGCAAAGGCGGGGCAGATGGACGCAAGACTGCGCAGGGAGCATTCGGCCTGCAGGGTAAACGCAATACCCCGACGATTGTGGATATTGTCCCGCAGATCAGTATGCACTGGACCGGCGACCGCGAATCTCTCGCGGATCAGGCGATCCGTTCGCTGACAGCGCCTCCGGCCTATGCCCATGCCAGCATCGGGGATGCACTGGCGGTCATTCAGGCTCTGCCAGATCTGAATAAGCGCTTCAATGCGTTGTACGACGATGGGGTTACAGCCGCCAACTGGGGGAAAGCGTTAAGTGCTTATCAGGAATATCTGGTAACCACGTCGGCTTTTGACCGCTATCTGCAGGGGGATGCAGAGGCTCTGAACGCAGCGCAGAAAGAGGGCTTGAAGACCTTTATCAATACCGGCTGTGCAGGCTGCCATAATGGCCGTTTGCTGGGCGGAACCTCTTACCAGACGTTTGGCATTGTGGCCGACTACACGCAGTATACCGGCTCACAGGAAGACATTGGCCGTATGGCATTTACCGGTAAGGAGAGCGACCGTCGTGTATTCAAAGTGCCACCATTACGGCATGCGGCTCAGACCGCCCCCTATTTTCATGATGGTTCAGTGGCGGAACTGAACGACGCCATCGACATCATGGCAAAGGTACAGTTGGGACGAACGCTGAGTGCGGAGGACAATCAGGCGATTCAGGCATTTCTGCAGGCGGTTACTGCGCCCATGCCAACGGCATTACAGCGACCATAGAGGCGATGTTTCTGGCGAACAAGCAACAAAAAGCCCTGAATTTTCAGGGCTTTTTGTTGAGTATGGTTCAGTCATAAAACGCGCTGAAGCCGGTCCTCAATAAGTTCCGGTACAGAATCTAGAACGGGATGTCGTCATCGAAATCATCAAAACTGTTGCTCGGCTGCGGGGCATGCTGCGGTACCGGAGCGTGGGGCTGCTGGTAACCTCCCTGATAAACAGGCGGCTGCGGAGCATGCTGGGGAGCCTGTTGTGGAGCCTGCTGATAACCGCGCGGAGCCTGAGGTGCCGCCATCGGCGCTTGTTGTGGTGCAACTTGCGGAGCCTGTTGGTAGCCCTGAGGAGCACTCATTCCCATCGGTGGGTTCATCATCTGTGATGGCGCTGCAGGAGCAGAATAAGCCCCCATAGCATCGTTACGGCCATCAAGCATCATCATATCGTTGGCGATGATTTCAGTGGTGTAACGCTTAACGCCGTCTTTTTCCCACTCGCGGGTACGCAGCTTGCCTTCAAAGTAGGCTTTTGAGCCTTTCTTCAGGTATTGCTGAATAATTTCAGCCAGCTTGCCGTACACCGTAATGCGGTGCCACTCAGTGGATTCCACCTTCTGACCCGTGGTTTTATCGTTGTAGCTTTCGTCGGTGGCCAGTGTCAGATTGGCCACGGCATTGCCATTCGGCATATAACGAACTTCAGGGTCACGACCCAGAGTACCAATGAGTGTCACTTTGTTAACGCTGCGACCCATGCTCTTCTCCTGTGGAATGAATGATGGCCAATGCCTGTGTCCGGTCAAAGGCATCAGCACTGACTTTTAAATAGATTGCGCCTTCACTGGCAAGCAGACTGACTTCCGAGACTCCGGCCAGTGCCATCAGTTGTGCGAGTTGTTGTTCGCTGCAACCATCCGCGCTCTCCAGGCGAACACTGGTGAGGTGCTGCGGGGCGGAGGACTGTGACATAAGCAGCAGCCAAAGTATCACTAATGCCCCCAGTCCGACAAATAATGCACTGCTGCCGTACTCGCTCATCAGCCACCCGCCCAGACTGCCGCCGGCAAATGCACCGAGGAACTGCATACTGGAATAAATACCCATGGCGCTGCCCTTGGCTCCGGCCGGAGCTATCTTGCTCAGCCAGGAAGGCAGGCTGGCTTCCATCAGATTGAAGCCCCAGAAATACAGCAGCATCAGCACCACCCAATGCCACATGGCAGAAGCGGCTGACATACCGAATAAACTGAGGGCGATGACGCTGGCTCCGATGATCACCACGCTTTTCATCTTACGGCGTTTTTCGGCAATGATAATAAACGGAACCATCAGCACAAACGCACAGAGCAGTACCGGCAAATACAACCAGCTGTGATGTTCTGCCGGTAAGTCCAGCGTCAGTAATTGTCCGGGAATGGCAATGAAAATCGCCACCATCAGGGCGTGCAGTAAAAATATGCCGAGGTTCAGCGGCCACAGCTGGGCATTGCGCAGCTGAATACCCACTTCGCTCAGTACCGCTGAAGCATCGCGGTGAGGCAGGGCCGGCGGTGTCGGAATCACAAACAGCGTCACCAGAATGCCCAGCAGGGCAAGTACGCCGGTAAGGCCAAAAATCAGGCTCAGGCCGCCTAATCCGGCCAGCCAAGGCCCCAGTACCAGTGCCACGGAAAAAGACAGACCGATACTGGCACCGATAGAGGCCATTGCCTTCATCCGGTTTTCTTCGCGGGTCATGTCGGTCACCAGCGCCATAATGGCACTTGCAATGGCGCCGCCGCCCTGCAGAGCGCGACCGATAATCACGCCATACACCGTATCGGCGCTGGCGGCGATCAGACTGCCAAGAGCAAAAATCAGCAAGCCTCCGATAATAATGGGCTTACGGCCAAAACGGTCGGACAGCGTACCGGCAGGAATCTGCAGCAGCGCCTGAGTGAGGCCGTACACCCCCATTGCCAGACCAAGCAACTGAGGCGTAGCACCATCAAGCTTCTGACCTTCAATCATCATCACCGGCAGCACCATAAACAAACCAAGCATACGCAGGGCATAGAGTGACGCGAGGGAGATGACTGCACGCTGTTCAACGGCAGAAGTACCGCTGTGTTCAGTTTCTGAATGGGTAAAACTCGACATACGGACAGGTATTCCGGTTGGTACGGCTGAAAAGTGCGCCAGTTTAACAGTAATGATGCTCAGGGATTAAGTGTTAAACGGGCTGAGTATTTACTCAGTAATTCCTTGCGGGCAACATTCTGATTCTTATTTGGAACAAGTGTGCGTCAAAAAACCTTGGATCAATCCGTGAATCTGAGATAAAAAGCCATACACAGGTGGCAATGAGTATCGAATTGCCTAAACTTTAAGTACTGGTATCGGAAGACCAGTTATGGATCACAACTGGCATAAAGGAGCTATGTTATGAATCGTCAGGCGAGTTTTCCTGGTCGTCGAATTGTTTTATTTGGTCAACAAAATCTGCAGAACTCCATCCTTATTGGTTACATTCACCAGCGTACCAATATTGATTGTCAGTTAGTCAGCGTGCCAGAGTGGCGTGAGGACTGGAATCGCAATTCCGGTAAAACGCTGGTACTGGTTGATGCTGAATGTGCACGTCCTGAAAGGTTGCATGACCTGTTAGAGCAGGTGTATGAACAACCGGTTGATGCAAAGGTGGCATTTTTTAATACACCCCACAGCCATCCGGTCGAGCGGTTAATGGCCTGGCCAATGGTGAATGGCATGTTTTACCGCGAATGCTCGCAGCAACAATTGAGTAAAGGCATTGTTGGTCTGTTCGAAGGTGAATACTGGCTGCCACGTCATCTGGTCGGGCAATTTCTGGAGCGCACACGCCACAAGCCGCGCAAAATGACCACCACCACTACGGTACTGACCAAACGCGAGAAGCAGATCCTCCGTTTGACAGCGACTGGCGCTACCAATATTGAGATCGCCGATAAGCTCAACGTCAGTATGCATACGGTTAAAACCCATATTTACAACCTGTTCAAAAAGATCGGTGCGGGCAACCGTATTCAGGCGGTTAACTGGGCAAAAGAATATATGGAAGACCTGTTGCACGAATCCGTTGAATAAGCGGCTGAACCCAACCTCTGCTTGAACTACAATGGCGACTTTTCTCTGATGTGATGAGTCGTCTATGGATAAGATTCAGGTGAGAGGGGCTCGTACCCACAATCTCAAAAATATCGACATCGATATTCCCCGTGACAAACTGGTTGTTATTACGGGGCTGAGTGGCTCGGGTAAATCCTCTCTGGCATTTGATACGCTCTATGCGGAAGGGCAGCGACGTTATGTCGAATCCCTCTCTACTTATGCCCGTCAGTTCCTTTCAATGATGGAAAAGCCGGACGTTGATCTGATTGAAGGCCTGTCGCCGGCCATCTCCATTGAACAGAAGTCTACCTCGCATAACCCGCGCTCTACGGTGGGGACTGTTACCGAGATTTATGACTATCTGCGTTTACTGTTTGCCCGCGTAGGTATTCCCCGTTGCCCGGATCACGGTGTCGCGCTTGAAGCGCAAACCGTCAGTCAGATGGTCGACAGCATTATGGATTTGCCGGATGACAGTAAGCATATGATTCTGGCTCCCGTGGTGCGTGACCGAAAAGGCGAGCATCTGCACGTATTTGACAGCCTGCGCTCGCAGGGTTTTATCCGGGTGCGGGTCAATGGTCTGGTCTGTGATCTGGATGACACGCCGGAGCTGGATAAACGCCGTAAGCACAGTGTGGAGGTTGTGGTTGACCGCTTTAAGGTGAAAGAAGGTATAGAACAGCGCCTGTCAGAATCGCTGGAAACCTGTCTGGAGCTGAGCGGCGGGCTGGCACTGGTCGCGTCCATGGATGACGACAATGCCGAGCCGCTATTGTTTTCATCACAGTTTTCCTGTCCGCACTGTGGCTACAGTTTGTCTGAACTGGAGCCACGTCTGTTCTCATTTAATAATCCTGCCGGTGCCTGCACCAGTTGCGATGGTCTGGGGGTAAAACAGTATTTTGACCCGGATCTGGTGGTGCACGATCAGAACCTGAGCATTGGTGAAGGTGCGATCCGTGGCTGGGATCGGCGCAGCATTTATTACTATCAGATGCTGAGTTCGGTGGCTGAACACTACGGCTTTGATATTGAGAAAAATTTCGGAAAATTATCGGCCAAACAGCGTGATCTCCTGCTCTATGGCAGCGGCGACGAAGCGGTGAATTTTAATTACGTGAATTCCCGTGGCGATCAGATTATCAAAGCCCATCCTTTTGAAGGCGTTTTGCCAAACCTTGAGCGTCGCTATCGTGAAACGGATTCACAGATGGTGCGCGAAGAACTGAGCAAATACCTCAGCGTGCAACCTTGTCCATCCTGTGAAGGTTCACGCTTGCGGGTTGAAGCACGCAATGTGTTTGTGGGCGATAAAACCATTCATGCTTGCACCGCGATGCCGGTTGAACAGGCATTTGAATATTTTACCGGTCTGCATCTGGCCGGTCATCGCGGTGAAATTGCGGAAAAAATTCTGAAAGAAATCCGCGAGCGTCTGCGCTTTTTAGTTAATGTCGGACTCGAATACCTGACCCTGAGCCGCAGCTCCGATACCTTATCCGGTGGCGAAGCACAGCGTATTCGTCTGGCCTCACAGATTGGTGCGGGGCTGGTGGGGGTTATGTATATCCTTGATGAACCATCGATTGGTTTACACCAGCGTGATAATGACCGTCTGCTGAAAACCCTGTTCCACCTGCGTGATCTGGGGAATACCGTGCTGGTGGTCGAACATGATGAGGATGCTATCCGCAGCGCCGATTACTTAATTGATATCGGTCCGGGGGCGGGAGTGCATGGTGGTGAAATCATTGCGCAGGGAACACCAGAACAGGTTTTTGCCAATCCCGATTCGATTACCGGGCAGTTTTTATCCGGTAAACGATCCATTCAGATTCCAGAAGTCCGAACACCTTATGATCGGAATAAAATTCTGCAATTAAAAGGTGCACGCGGTAATAACCTTAATAATGTCGATCTGACGATCCCGCTGGGACTGATGACCTGTGTGACCGGTGTGTCCGGTTCTGGCAAATCAACACTGATTAACCGCACACTGTTTCCGTTGGCTTCAACAGCGTTGAATGGTGCTACCACGCTGAAAGCTGCGGAGTATGATTCCATTACAGGCCTGAATCAGCTGGATAAGGTTGTTGATATTGATCAGAGCCCGATAGGGCGCACCCCGCGATCCAATCCTGCAACCTATACCGGTATTTTTACTCCGGTACGCGAATTGTTTGCCGGTACTCAGGAATCCCGTTCGCGTGGCTATAAAGCCGGACGTTTTTCATTCAACGTGAAAGGTGGCCGTTGTGAAGCTTGTCAGGGGGATGGTGTTATTAAGGTAGAAATGCACTTTCTGGCTGATATTTATGTTCCCTGTGATGTCTGTAAGGGCAAGCGTTATAACCGCGAAACTCTGGATATTCGCTACAAGGGTAAAAATATTCATGAAGTGCTGGATATGACCGTTGAAGATGCCCGTGTCTTTTTCGATGCCATTCCCGCGGTGGCGCGTAAATTACAAACCCTGATGGATGTGGGTCTGAGTTATATCCGCCTTGGGCAGGCAGCAACAACCTTGTCCGGTGGTGAAGCTCAGCGGGTAAAACTGGCGAAGGAATTATCAAAACGCGATACCGGCAAAACCCTGTATATTCTCGATGAGCCAACCACGGGTTTGCACTTTCATGACATTGAGCAATTACTGGCGGTTCTGCATCGTCTGCGTGACGATGGCAATACCATTGTAGTGATTGAGCATAATCTGGATGTGATTAAAACGGCCGACTGGATCGTTGATCTTGGCCCTGAAGGTGGTTCTAAAGGTGGTTATATTATTGCCGAAGGAACGCCGGAGGAGGTGGTGAAGAATAAAGCATCACACACCGGTCACTTTCTTAAAGCGTTGCTTAAACCCCGGAAAAAATGAGCTCAGGGGTTGTTCAGAAACGCCGGCACTGTGAACAGTGCCGGCGTCCGGTGTCTGTGTGCTTGTGTCCGTATCTGAAACAACTGCACAGCCCGGTAAAGCTGATTATCTGGCAGGACCCTACGGAGGCGCGCCATCCTTTATCGACAGCGCCTTTGCTGCATAAAAGTATGGTTGGCAGTCGTCTGGTTGTTGCCGATACACTTCAGCCTGAGGATATTTTGCTGTCAGATGATCTGGCCGCAACCGCATTGCTGTATCCTTTTACTCACAAATTACCCTTGTCAGACACCGGGCGCAGCAATATTAAACACCTGCTGATACTGGATGGAACCTGGCGTAAAGTCAGGCGTTTATTGCACATAAATCCCTGGCTCAATGAATTATCCCATATCGCTATAACCCCCGAGCAACCCAGTAAATATGCGATACGCTCGTCGCGTCAGAGTGATGGGTTGTCGACGATTGAAGCCGGTGTCAGTGCATTGCAATGGCTTGATCCGTCGCAGAATTATCAGCCGGTATTGACGGTGCTGAATAAAATGGTCGAAATTCAGCAGGGATTTGGCCATAAGGGCTGATGGTTAAGGGGATATTTTCAGCTTTTTTTGCAGTATTAAAAAAGGCGCCGGAGCGCCTTTTGAGTGGTTTAAATTCTGAGCACTATCAGAATTTAAAGACAACCTTAACCGAACCATCGACGACAGAAGCGTCGACATAGCCAATCAGGTTAGGGTTTTTGGCAACCAGATCTTTTATTTCCGTATCAGAACCGGATTCTTTTGGCGGCGTACCTTTGCCGGTAAAAATAAGACGCGACCAGTAGGCTTTTAACTGGCTGGAGCTTTTGCCCAGCACTTTATCGTTAAAGGCTTCACGGCTGGCAGCTCCTTCGTTCTGATCGACAGGAATTGCCTGACTGCCATCGGGAAAATTGGATGTTTTTCCCAGAAATACCCGGGAAATCGTATCCTGATCCAGAGCAGAGTTACCATTGGAAGCACTGACAATTACCGCAACTTCAGCATTAGCTAAAGCAGTGACAAAAAACGTCGTGGCAATGGCAAGTCGGGAGATCACTTTAAACATATTCATCGTCACTCTCCTTAAAATACCAGACTCATACCGACATTGTAGAGCAGGCCGGATTCACCTTTTGCACCATTAACCAGTTCTTCGTCATGCTGCTGAATATCGACTTTAAAGGCGGTACTGCTGTCGTAGTCATAACGCATGCCGAGGATGATGCTGTTTTCTTTGGACTCGGCATTTTTCTGGATCTGGCCCACGACACCCGACTCAAGTTCGTCTTCAGCTGCAGTGTAAGTCAGATGAACCGTTGCATCACCGAAACGTTGTGCTGCGCTGATCAGATAGGCGCTGTCATCGTTCAGTAAGGCGGTGGTCTGATCCAATGCTGTCCATTCAGCAATTACCGCTGTGCTGCCGTTGTCGTATGACACGGATGCCTGATAGAACTTAACTTTATCTTCATCGGCAATGAATTCATCGCCTACACCAAAGGCTGCTCCAGTACTGGCAAGAATATCCAGTGCGCGTGCATCTGCTGGTGGGGCTAAAGGGTTTGGTACGGCGCTAGGATCAGCATCCAACGTGATGTCCGCCTGGTGATAGCTCAGACGGGTACCGAAGTCACCGGAGTTCAGGCTGAAGACCATACCGGCAGCACGGCGCAGTTCAATATTGTAGGTGTCGCCACTCAGTGTGAAGTCTTCGTTGTAGCGACCGGTATAAGCCTGAACAGAACCGTCCATGCCGCCGATGGCGAAGCGATGTGTCACATCAACACCACTGATGGAAGAAAAGGCATCCAGACGATAAACCATTGATGGTGGACGTACCCAGTTGTATGCGTAGCCCACTTCCAGGAAGTCAGAATAATAGAAAAACGGTGTACGCAGACGGCCCATACGTATATCAGTATTTTCGTTGGCTGCGTAAGTAACGTATGCCCATGATGCTTCAGTACTGTAGTTATCGCTGCCGCGGGAGATTAACTGAACAGTAGCTGATGTTGTATCGTTGACCTGTTTGGAAATCTGCAGTCCGGCCAGTGTGCCGATATCAAATGAAACACCGTCATCATAACCATCCAGCGAAATATCTTCGGTGGACAGATTGCCGGCGTTCACATTCATGAAGCCATTGATATTCAGATCGTCAGAAAATGCAGCAGGACTGCAGGCCAGCAGCACTGCCGCTGCAAGACCGGATTTACGAAGAACCATGGATAGTATCCTCTACTGTTGGTTTCACAGATAACCTTAGTAGAGGTATTGAATAGTTCAAATTGTCAGAGTTTTATTTTTTAATTTACGGACGTACTTTGTCAGGCGCTTTCTGTCATTGCTGTAATGTGTTTTATCTGGCGTTTAATTAACAGCTGATTCTTTTCTGCCAGACTGTTCAGCCAGTAGCTGGCTTGTTCGCGACCATGTAAATCAGACACCATGGGGCCTTCTTCCCAGACAATCCCGGCATCCTGAGGAATGCGGCTAAGCAACTCCTGGCTGACCAGAAGGCGGTGTTCTTCACCGCTGGTTGCCAGATGCGAAGCCCAGTGCACAGTATCGCCGATCAGGCTGCACTGGATCTGATCGTCGTCACTCAGCGGTGCCATCAGCACCGGCCCCCAGTGCGCGGCTACGCGGAAATCTATTGGCAGTGTTTTACTGTCGTGGTCACGCAGATGGTCGATCAGACCAAGGAATAATTGGGCGGCATAAAGACAGTGAAGCGCTTCGTGTCCATTCACTGATTGCGTATCGGCAGACATGCCGAACAGCATGACAACACCATCCCCCAGATAGCGATCCAGTTTGCCGTTGTAGAGTTTGGCAGCATGCGACAGTAAGCGGTGGTACTGGTTAAGGGTGGTACTTAACTGCTCTGCACTGAGGCGGCTTTGCAGTACTTCCAGATCCTGAATCTCGATAAAGAGCAGGGCGCAGTTGTGATAACGCAACAGTTCATTGGTGGCTGGCGCCGCTGAAATAAACCGCCCGAGAGCCTCCTGCATGGCTCTCTGTTGTTGTTCTTGCCGAGCGATTTTATTCAGCGTGCTGTGCAGTTGTTGTAAATCAGACAGATAGGGAGGTGGCGGCAGGTGCAGCAGGTCTTTACCTTCCTGCCAGTGTTGCAGGCGTTGTTGCAACTGGCGAAGGTAATGGAGATAGCGTTCGCTCAGCTGGTACACAATGAGCGCCGCCAGCAGCGCTGCCAATGCACTGGCTATAAGGCCAAGTGCCAGATAGCGGCGTGCAGTCTGTTCGGCGCTGCTGAGATTGATATCGGCGCGCAGTAAGCCGATGGACAGGTTGTCCTGGGTGACGGGTTGGCTCAGTTCAATGCTGCCGGGCGCAGATCGGCCACTTTCAGCGATGACCTGTTGATTGGCATTGAGCACCCGGATCGCGTCGATTTCAGGTCCTTTGCTCCAATCGTCAAGGGTCAGGCTGATGCTGATACGGTCCTGACGCAGCAGGCTGGGAGCCAGCGCGACGGTCAGGCGCTGCAGCTGACGCTGAGCATCTTGCCGTACCTTAGCGGACAGCTGTGTCTGCAGATGGGTATACGTCAGACTGCTGATCAGCAGACCCGTCAGTAAAATCAGAAAGGCTGCGAGCAGGCCGCAAATTTGACTTGTATTCAACTTTTGCCCAATCAGGCTGGCGATCCGCATCACATTACTCAAACAAACGAAGATTTCCTCAACATTGGTGGTATTATATGCGCCGCCTGCGGTAACGCTAGGCCGAAACGGCCATTGTCAGCCCTCATGTTGAGGCTGGAGATGATTAGCCGGACATGCTGCAAACCGAATTTATAATTTTGATGAATGGGGATTCACCATGAGCGACGTGAAACAGTCTCTGCAAGATAAGCTGCAACAACTGGAAAAAGGTCTGTACCTGATGAGCGTTGACCGCGTACGCGCGCTGTCTGTACACGAAACGGTTGAGCTGATCGAAGAGCTGCGTGCGGTTGTTGCTGCTGCAAAAGCTGACGCCGGCAAACTGTAATTGCATCAAACTGATCTGCCTGCAGGTGTAACGTCCGTGACTGAATTGGTTCTAATCCGAGTGACTGGGGCCGATAAGCCCGGTTTGACCTCCAGCATCAGCGCCATTCTGGCGCAATATGATGTCACCATTCTTGATATTGGCCAGGCCGAAATCCACGATACTCTGTCGCTGGGTATTCTGGCCGCCATTCCTTCCCGTGCTGAGTCGGCACCGGTTTTAAAAGACGTTTTATTCAAGGCCCATGAGTTGGGTTTGTCTGTCCGTTTTACCCCGGTTACTCCGGAAAGTTATGAGCACTGGGTTAATGGTCAGGGAAAGCCGCGTCATATCATCACGCTGCTGGCGCGCGCCATTGAAGCCGAGGCGATTGCGCGCATTACTGCCATTGTGGCGGAGCATGGCCTGAATATTGATCAGATCAATCGTCTGTCGGGTCGTGTGCCTCTGGTGCAGACGGAGCAGAATACCCGTGCCTGTGTTGAGTTTTCCGTGCGCGGTGATGCGGATCAGCGTGTTATGCGTGCGCAGTTTCTGCAGGTTGCCAATGAGCTGGGCGTGGATATTGCGTTTCAGGAAGATAATGTTTACCGCCGTACCCGTCGCCTGGTCTGTTTCGATATGGATTCGACTCTGATTGAAGCCGAGGTGATTGATGAGCTGGCCCGCGCCGCCGGTGTCGGTGAACAAGTCGCTGAAATTACTGAGCGTGCAATGCAAGGCGAACTGGATTTTATTCAGAGTTTTGAACAGCGCGTCGCACTGCTCAAAGGTCTGAGTGGTGATGTGTTGCAAGGCATTGCGGAACAATTGCCGGTAACTGAAGGCGCTGAACGCCTGATCCGTAACCTGAAAGCGCTGGGCTACAAAACGGCCATTCTGTCCGGGGGCTTTAATTATTTTGGCCGCTATCTGCAGGACAAACTGGGCATCGATTATGTGTATGCCAATGAACTGGAAATGGAAGAGGGCGTTGTCACTGGTCGTGTGACCGGGCGTGTGGTGGATGGTCAGCGTAAAGCCGAACTGCTGCGTGAACTGGCAGAGAAAGAAGGCATTCGTCTGGAGCAGACCATTGCCGTGGGCGACGGTGCCAATGACCTGCCGATGCTGAGTATTGCTGGTTTGGGAATTGCGTTCCGTGCCAAACCTCTGGTGCGGGAAAATGCCAAGAATGCAATTTCGACTCTTGGGCTGGATGGTATCCTGTATCTGCTGGGCTATCGTGATCGCGATATTCTCGAATGAAAATACCTTGCCGCTCGATAAAAAAGCCCGGTTCTGCCGTAATGCTGTTCACTTAAGCATTTGAAGCACGAACGGGCTTTTACGAAAATCCGGTATCAGAACCCTGATGCCGGATTTTTTTATGCATTTTCAACAGTCCCTGCTTGATCTGAGTGACCTGTTCAA
>JAJOJJ010000032.1 GCA_021208685.1 Saccharospirillaceae bacterium | reverse complement strand
GCCGGACGCGCCGAAAAGAGAGGATCGGAAGGAGATACCTCTCCTTGCAGGGGGCCAGGGGCTTGCCCCGGAAAGGCGTTTCAGATTGAAAAACAGTCGTCGACTAATGCTGCCGTTTGGAGTGACAAGATGTCACTCCAAACTGTGGGACAGCAGTGGCCTATTCGGCAGCTTTTCTCGCTTTAGCCCAGGGATCGATTTTGGCCCCGGCGGCTGGCTTATCATGTTTTTCGGTTGTCTCTGCACGTTTGCTGTGCGCAGGCGGGTGCTGCTCTGAGCGCGCAGCAGGTCGTCCTGAGGATGGTTGCCCGGCGCGCTGCGGACGTCCGCCACGGCCAAAAGCCGCTGTTTTTTCCGCCTGCCTCGCGCGCAAACGTTCGGCGTCTTCCAGACTCAGTACCGCCGGTTCCCCCGGGCTCTGATCGGCCGGAATAATGCGGTCACGCGGAGGCAGGGCAAATTGTTTGCCGGAGGCTTTCGGCAGGCTTTTAAACTGATACAGGTAAAAGGCTTCAACCTTTTCCCGTGCCCAATCGGTTTTTTTCAGGAATTTTACGCTGGATTCAATGCTGGGCTTGGTTTTAAAGCAGTTGATATTCAGATACGCATAGAGAATTTCAAAGCCGTAGTGATCGACAATTTCAATCAGCAGATTTTTTAAACTGACCCCGTGCAGCGGGTTATTCTGGTAATTGATCTGGTCGTTCATGGCGGTATCCGTAAGGAAGAATGAACGGCCTATTGTACGGATTTAAGGCGGATGATCCTATAGCGCTTTTGTAGCCGCAGGTAACGCCTGCAGAAACAATACGGTGCCTGCTTTTCTGTTCGTGAACGGCGCTGCTAAACTCATGGTTAATAACGGAGGTTATCCATGACCCTGACGGAATTTCTGAGTGTTGATCCCCTGAACTGGCCGGCAATAGCCGCCTGTTTGTTGTCAGGGACTATTGTTGGCCTTGAGCGTCAGTTACGCGGCAAGCCGGTGGGTATTCGTACGTCATCGCTCATTGTGTTGGGCACTTATGTCTTTATTGCCTTATCACAGGCCGTTACGACGGATGCTACGGATGGCTCGCGTATTATCGGTCAGGTGGTAACCGGTGTTGGTTTTCTTGGTGCCGGAGTCATGCTGGCCAAAGATGGCATTGTGCTGGGGGTTACTTCGGCAGCAACCATCTGGGCGCTGGCCTCGATCGGCATCTGCGTGGCGGTGGCCAGCCCGCTGGTGGGCATTAAGCTGGCTTTTCTGGTGGTCGCCATTCTGGTCGGCGTTGATATTCTGGAAAATTATTCCAGTATGCTCACCCGCGGTGTGCATGCGCGTTACAGTGCCTGGCGGCAGCGGCGCTGAAACGACCGCCGGAGTGCTGCGCTGTATATCCGCTGATTTTCTTCCTTTCCTTCTTCGCCTTGTGCTACCGTGCGCCGCTTTTTGGCAGCGGGGTTTTTTATGATCTGTGGTTTTGACTATGGCACATCCAATTGTGCTATCGGTGTGATGACAGAGGATCATATCAATCTGCTGCCGGTTGATGGCGATAAAACCTTTATGCCGTCGGCACTCTATGCGCTTGGCCGCGAATTAATCTGTGAACAGGTCGGGTTGCAGTTATCCGATGCCGTGCTGCGCGATGAGTTTCTGAGCCGTCGCAAAGTACAACTGCAACAGGCGTTGCGGGTACGTCGTGAATTGGAATTAAACAACGATGATCCGGTGATGTTTGTCGGCCATGAAGCCTTTGGCCATTATTTTGCCGATCCGGAAGAAGGCTATTTTGTCAAATCGCCGAAATCCTTTTTAGGCGCCAGCGGCTTGCGGCCGGAGTTCGTGCACTTTTTTGAGGATATCGTCACCGCCATGATGCAGGCGGTAAAACAGCGTGCTGAGCGGGCTTGCGGAAAAACACTGACCCATACCGTGATTGGCCGACCGGTGAATTTTCAGGGCTCACGCATCAGCGATAACAGTGCCGGACAAAGCAATCAGCAGGCACTGGCTATTTTAACCGCCGCAGCCAAACGCAGTGGTTTTCAGCAGGTTGAATTTTTATACGAGCCGATCGCTGCGGGTCTGAGTTTTGAACGCAGTCTGACGGATAATAAAACCGTGCTGGTGGTTGATATCGGCGGTGGTACGTCGGATTGTGCGATGGTGCGGATGGGGCCGGATCACCGTGGGCGCAGCGAGCGCAAAGCGGATTTTCTCGGTCACAGTGGTGAACGGATCGGCGGTAACGATCTGGATATTCAGCTGGCGGGCAAACAACTGATGCCCCTGTTTGGTATGAACTCGCCATTAAAAAGCGGCAAGCCCATGCCCACCAAAACCTTTCTGGATGCCGTATGCACCAATGATGTCGGCGCTCTTGGCCGTTTCAGCAGCCTCGAAACCGGACTCTACCTTGAGCAATTACAGCGTGATTGTGTGCAGCCGGAATTCATTGCCCGTTTAATCCGCCTGCGTAATAACAAGCAGAATCAGCAGCTGGTGCGCAGCGCTGAACATGCAAAAATTGCCTTATCCGACAGCGATAACATCGGTGTGGCACTGGATTATGTTGAAGCCGGGCTGAGTACCGATATTCAGCGCGCAGAGTTTGAGCAGGCCATTGAGCGTCCGCTGCAGCGCATTATGGCGTTAATGCAGGAAGCGGTTGCCCAGGCCGGGGTACAGCCGGATCTTATTTTTGTTACCGGTGGCAGTGCCCGTTCGCCGGTTATCCGTGAGGCTGTTGCGCGGGTATTGGGTGATATTCCGTTGTTGGATGGAGATCACTTTGGCAGTGTGGCATCGGGGCTGACGGAATGGGCGGAGCGGATTTACCGCTGATGAAAAATAGGGGCCTGAACGATCAGGCCCCTATCAAATCAGGGCTGTTTTCTCTGCATCAGCGCCTGAATATCCTGCCAGTTTACATATTTAAAATTCTGATTCTCTTCCGGCAGGAAATTACGGCCATCCTGCACAACCAGCATACCTTGTGGGTAGTCCGCGCCCAGATTGGCTGAAGTAACGGTCAGGCCATCGGTTTCGGAAGCACCATCAATGCCTTTTTCAGCATTAATGCCCACGCGGAAGCGGCCAATATAGTCATAGGGTGCCTCGGCCTGATAAAGCACGTAGCTGTCGTTCCCCTGGCTGGAAACGACCAGATAGGCTTCTTTTTCGTTACGGTAAATATCCATCCCTTCGATATCGGCGACCAACATGTCGGAGGCTGCTGCAAGCTGAGTCAGCGTTGTTCCGGCATCGGCTTCGGCGCCAATAGTCCAGATGGCGACATTTTCTTCGCCGAGGAATAACTGATGTTTTATATCATCAGCAGCACAGCCTTCCGGTTGGGAATTCACACGGAATTCGCGCACCTTTTTGCCACGCCAGCCATTGGCCGAGTCGGTAATTTCATATTGTTCAAAGCGTCCGTCTTCATCGTTAATAAAAACAAAGATCTGCTCTTTGCGGTTTTTATACATGCACAGGCCATAGACATTATCCAGTGTGGTGGAAATTTCTGTGGTGGCACTGACATGTCCGCTCATTGGGTCAATATGGAATAAGGCAATTGCCTGGCGGTCACGCTGGCTGGCTGCGGCAATATCCGCCGGCTGGTTTTTAAAGGTAAATCCCTGGCGGATATCGACATTATTCACCCGTCCGGCCTGCAGTTCCTGCAGCTCCTGACCCTGAAGGTCATAAACATAAAGACCGAATTTTTTATTGGTGCCTAAAATACGGCTGTTTTCCGCGGTGTGAGTATTTACCCAGATGGCCGGATCATCGGCAGCATCGCCGGTTTTGCGCACGGGTATGGTTTCTGCACGGGCTGCGATATTAGGAATGCCGTCCTGCTTGCGTGCCTGTTGTGGCAACTGAATATTGCTGCTGAATAACTGGCTGCTGTCATCATCCAGAATAATCAGGCGGGTTGTACCATCGCCGTTAATGGCGGTACGCAGGCTGTCGGCGGCCAGTGACTGGTCAAGAATAACCGCGCGACCAGCCCCTGTTGTCTGCGAGCTGCCTGCTTGTGGTAACGGATAGTGGTGCAGAATATTGCTGCCCAGTTCGGCAATAAAAAGTTGCCCCTGACTGATGGCTAACGGGCCACTGTTGTGATGCAGTTGCCCCCACGGCTGCACCAGATCAACCACCTGTCGGCTCACTTCACTTTCTGCGCGGGCGTTATAGGCCCAGACGCCAACATTCTCTTCGCTGACAAACAGCTGCTCGCTGATATCATCGACCACGCAATATTCACTGTTGGGTGGCAACGGAAAACGGCGGATTTCCTGTTGGGTTAATTCGCTGCCGTTGCTTTTAATCAGCAACTGGTGCGCCATTTGTTGCTCGTCGAGTACAAATAACTGCAAGGGTGATCCGGCCGGCTGATACAGACAGATGCCTTCAATTGGGTAGGTCAGAGGCTGACCAAAAGCCAGATCGGTAATGCGCTGGTTATGAATGCGATAGCTGACCGGGCGATTATTTTCCTGATCGATACTGACAAACAGCGTGCCCAGCTGATCACGACGCTGATCGATAAATTCAGCCGGAATGTCCTTTTTATCCAGCAGGGTTAAACGGCCATCCGCTTCTTGACGGTGCAGTTGAATACCGCTGTCTGGTCCGGCGCTGAGCACGGTGTTGTCGCCGTCAGGCAGCAGTGCCTGTTCACCGCCGACAGACAATGGGCTGGCGGTCAGGGTTGCTGAAGGCTGGCGCTGCTGCTGCCCGGTGTGATCGGGAATGTCCTGACCGCTGCAGGCGGTAAGCAACAGCGAAAGGGTGGCTGCACTCAGCGTGCTGTTCATGGTTTGTTTAGTCATAAATGGTGTCTTTCTCTTTCAATCGTTAAGCATCTGAAACGTCTGATATCGCGACTGAACCGCAGTCCGGAACGGGAAAAAGCCGGACCCCTGACGGGCCCGGCGGTGTTCTGACGATCAGAAACTGGTGTAACTGATACCCACACGGTAGGTCGGACCGTAGTCTTCATACTGTGCGTTGTAGCGTTCTTTGTTGACGTAGGTGTAATACGGTTCGTCGGTGATGTTGGCGACTTCAAAACTGAGTTTCAGTTGTTCGGTCATTTTATAAGAGGCATTAAAATCGAGCTGGGTCTGGGCGCTTTGGTAAACATCGCCCTGGCTGTTTTCCAGATTGCCGACTTCGGCCAGATATTCCGATTTATAGTTGGTTGCCAGACGCATGCTCAGACGCTCGTTCTCGTAACCGATAATAAAGTTACCGGTGAGGTCTGATTGATTAGGCAGGCTGATATCACGCTGCAGCAGGGTGCCGCTGTCATAACCCGATACGGTTGCATCTGAACGGGTAAAGGTGGTGTTGGCGGCAAGCAGTAATCCATTGAAGGGTGCCGGTAACATTTCCAGCTTGTGGGAAAATGCCAGTTCCAGACCATTCAGTGTTGCCTGATCGCCATTACGGTAGGTGATCACTTCGTCATAGGCCGCATATTCCGCAGAGCCTGCCAGATCGGTTTCGTAGATGAAATTGTCGATATTTTTGCGGAACAGGAAGGCCGACACGGTACCGGCACTGCCCATAAAGTGTTCAATACCCAGGTCGAAGTTAGCCGCTTCCAGTGCCTTCAGTTCCGGGTTGCCCAGCTCTGCTTCGCTGCCGTCATCGGTAAAATTAGGACGCATCTGTTCAAAGGTCGGACGAACGACGGCATTGGTCCAGGCGGCACGCACCTGAGTGCTGTCGGCCAGCTGCCAGCGTGCCTGTACGGATGGCAGAACGTGGCTGTAGTCTTTGTCATTTTTAACGGTGACCAGTTCGTCGCTCTGATTCAGGGCATTACCCTTTGCGCTGATGTTGGTTTGCTCATAACGCACACCGGCAATTACCCGCAGTTCGTCGGCATCAATACGGCCCATCAGGTAACCGGCATTGATGTCTTCGTTGATGTCGTAATCTTCCAGCGTTGAATCTTCCTCATCAAAGGCATCGGCACGATCCAGAGTGGCCATCAGATTGCGGACTTTATTCACGGAAATTCCCGGGCCGAAACGTCCCAGGCTGTAATCACGCTCGCCGGTGGCGAAATCGCTCATGGAAACCGAGCTGTCTTCTGACAGGTCTTTGTATTTCCAGGTATCAACGTCCTGAGTTTTTTCACGCTTCTGGCTTTTGGCACCCAGTTTCACCAGCGCAGGGTATTCGGCCAGATCAAAATCACGGGTGATATCCAGCTGCACCATGGTTTGTTTGTCTTCGGTCATGCTGCGGCCGCGTTCAATTTCATCCAGTTCGTATTGCGCAGCATCATAGAAAGCAGCCGGTGCATTGATGCGCGGCTGACGGCTGTTGCTGAAACTGAGGCCGGTAATGTCATCTGTGCTGACAAAATCGGCGCCACCAATGCTGTCCGGTTCATCTTCGGAGGCTTTGCTGAGACCGGCTTTGTATTCGATGGTCCAGTCACCGAGGAAATGCATGGCACCCAGTGTGGATGACATGATTTTTTGTGTTTCTTCCCGGTCTTTTAATGAACGGATAACTTCAGCATCGCTGCTTTCACCGATGGCAATGGCATCGGCAAATTCGGTTGTCGTGGCAAGCCGCTGTTCGCTGTCGCTGAATTTGCTGTACAGGTTGTGCATATAAAAACTGTGATTAACGCCGTGCTCGTAATCCAGGTTCAGGGCGGCACCAATACGCTCACGTTCAATGCTGTATTCCCGCTGTTCCATCTCTTCAAGTTTGGCACCGTCTTCAAAATCCCAGGCGCCGCCGGTCTCAACGTTGTCGGAACCGAATTTGCGGTTATCAAAACTCAGCGCTGCGGCAACCCCCAGGCGGCGGTCGTCGCCGAAATCAAAGGTATTGCCACCGGCAACGGAATAGGCCGGATTGGTTTGTTCGCTTTGCTCGTCATAGCTCAGCTGGGTCGACGCGGAATAAAAGGCGCCTTCGCGGTCGAGTGCGGAAATGCTGTTAATTTCAACCGCACCACCAATGGCGTTGGCATCCATGTCGGGTGTCAGGGTTTTGGTAACGACCAGAGAGCTGAGCAGGTTGGATGGAATAACGTCGAGAGCGACGGAGCGGCTGCCTGCTTCCGGTGCCGGAATTTGCGTGCCGTTTACGCTGACGCTGTTTAAATCAGAGCTGATGCCACGGATGCGGACAAAACGGCCTTCACCCTGATCACGCTCGATGGATAAACCCGGTACCCGTTGCAAGGCTTCAGCGGCGTTGGCATCCGGCAATTGTCCGATGGCATCGGCATTAATGACGCTGATCATGTTGTCGGCGTAACGCTGGCGGTCAAGAGCGCGCTGCATCTGTGCTGCCTGACCAATGACCAGAATTTCTTCCACGTCTTGCTGCTGGTTGTTGAGCACAATATTGGCGGTCAGGGTTTCGCCATCGCGGATGGTGATGGTGCGGCTGTCAACGGTCTTACCGCCGACGACCGCGCTCAGCAGGTAATCACCGGCCGGAACCTGCGGTAAACGGAAACGGCCGCCTTTGCTGGCCAGCACTTCACGGCTCATGTTGCTGTTACCCGGCATTTCCAGGCGGATTACGGCGCCGCTGTATACGGTTTGATTCTGGGTGTCGCTGACCCGGCCTTCGAGGCTGCCATCAGCCTGAGCCAGTGCCGCACAGCTCAGGGCTATGACCGCCGCCAGTGGCTTAATGCAAAAATTCATGCTCGTCTCCATGTCGTTCTTGATCGATCGTTTTTATATCTGCCCCAGAGACTGTTTGATCAGTGTCGACAGGCTCTGGTGGGCAACAGGTGGCGTGACGGTAGAAAGAGCATGTGACGTTTCTGTGACAGATGTTCGGGAATGGGCTCTGAAACAGCGCTCAGACCGTGTTTTCAGCCCGGTAATGATCTGATTTAACCCTTGGCTGAAAGCTCAACCCGAGCCAACCATCAGGCAAGCGCGGCAGGCACGGCAGTGTGTTGCTGGAAAACCGCTGAATTATTCAGGGGTGGCTTAAAAAAAGTGTCTCTCATGACTGAGCTGAATTGACCCCCGGAGTGATTCATTGCCGAATGGCTGCTTGTCATGTTTCTGTCATAAAGCCCTGTTAGTTATGCCCGGCATTATTTCTGAGAATGGCTGTTTATGTTTTCCACCTTATTTTTACACCGCCGTAAATTGTTCCTGATTTTTGGTCTGGCGCTGGGATCGGTTATTGCCTCAACGCTGGTCGGTGATGCCAAACACTGGCGCGAGATTGACTGGCTGGATGTTTTAGGGGAAGGCGGCAGTGCGGTGGCGGTGGCCATCTGGATGTTGCTGATTCTGGGCAGTCGCCCGGCGGGGCGTGTGACCGATCTGTTAACCCTGGGGCTGGGTTTCATCTTTCTGGCGATGTGGCAGGATAACCTGGATGAATTTATCCGTATCCCGGCCGAACAATGGTGGGATGCCTGGCTGGAATCGGTGGCGATGCCTTTCGGTATTGCTTTATTAACCTATGGATTATTCCACTGGCACAGTGAACAGTTGTCGATTAACCGTCAGCTGGCCAAGCGTGAACGCTTATTCCGTGAGCATCGCTTTATTGATGGTCTGACTCAGCTTGGGCGTGCGGATTATCTAAAAGAACAGTTACAGCAGCATTTAAACAGTTGCCAGCCGATGACGCTGATGATGGTCGATATTAACGACTTCAGCGCGGTTAACCGCCGTTTCGGCCACCGGGAAGGCGATCGTCTGGTGCGTGAAATTGCTGAAATTCTGTTGCTGAATCTGCGTCAGAGCGATCTTATCTGCCGTTACGCCGGTGATCGTTTTGCCTTGCTGTTACCCGGAACACCGGGAGAGGCTGCATTGCAACTGGCGCATGAGCTGGAGCTGGCCGTACGGCATTTTGCCTTTAAGCACAGCCACAGCGGTGAGACGCTGTATCAGCGCATCAGCATTGGTCTGACAGAGTGTCGTCCCGGTGATCTGCCTGCACAAAGCATTGAGCGGGTTAATCAGGCGTTGCTGACCGCACAGCATCAGCAACGCTGCTTTCTGGCGGCATGACGATGAACCCCGGTCGCTGGTATGAACGCGACGAGCGGATGATAGCCGCTCACCATCAGCCGGCTTTGCTGATTGATCTGCTGCTGGCGCGTGATATTTCCAGCCATAAAATATTGCGCGGCAGCGGACTGTTTTATGACGATATTCTCACCGGCAGTCATTTTATTTCTCCGGCGCAATTGCAACAGCTGATCACCAACGGCGTAAAATTATTACCTGACGATGATCTGAGTTTTCGCTGGGGAAGCAGCCTGTGGCCGGGACATTATGGGGTTTTCAGTCAGCTTCTCGCGCACGCTCCGGATCTTGAACGCGCTTTACAAACGCTGATTGATTACCGGCGTTTTTTATCGCCGCTGCTGGTTCCGCGTATTTATCAGGATGAACGCTATTGTTACGTGCAGTGGCTGGACGCCTGTGGTGTGCAGGATGAGCGGCGTTTTATGGTAGAAACTGCGATGACTGGCCTGACGGCGATGAGCCGTTGGCTGGCGCAGGAGTCCTTGCCCTGGCGTTACGGTTTCAGCTATGCGCAGCCAAAGAAGGATGAACAGTATCAGGTGTATCTGGGGCCGGATCTGCACTTTTCTCTGGGTGTGGATGTGATGATGATTGAAAAGCACTGGCTGAAAAAAGCCTGGCCACGCGGTTCTGCAACCGCATTTCAGGTCGCTTTGCGTGAAGCTCAGCAACAGGTCAGCGGGACATTGCCCATGCAGGGATTTAATGAGGCGGTGTACCACTATCTGACTCAGCAGTTGCGTGCACCGCAGAGTCTGACTGAAGTGGCTCAGGCTTTTGCCATGAGCCCGGCAACCTTTAAGCGGAAACTGCAAAAGCACCATTGCCACTTTCAGCAGTTGCAGGATCAGACACGGCTGCATGTCTGTCTGTATTTATTTCATATTAATGGCTGGACCAATGAACAGGTGGCGCATTATCTGAATTTTAATGACACCACCAATTTCCGCCGTGCATTCAAACGCTGGTCGGGCCTGACTCCCAGTGACAGCAAACAACGCCTGTTGTTTGCCTGATGATGCTTTCCTGATCAGCGACGGCCACAGAAAAAGACCTCAGCGGTTTTCCAGCCGGTTGTAATCCAGCAGTCCGGCATTCAGCGGATCATGGCGTAAATACCATTCATGCACCTGATCACTGTGCGCCCAGAATTGCGCATCGGTGCGGCGTACCGCAAAGCGGTCAGCCAGCTTTTCGTAATCGTCTTCGTCTTTCAGCCCGCTGATGGCCGTGACAAAATCGTTCAGACGGAATGACGATACCCGGTAATACGCTGACGGATAGGCGCCGATAATGCCGGGCACCAGCGTCAGATAATCTTCCGCCGGCAGGCGATTATCTTCTTCATACAGCAGTCCGGTCAGGTTGCTGTGGCCACTGTTGCGTATCAGCGTGAATATCTGACTGCTGCCCTGCATATTCTCGACCAGCAGTAAGGATATTTCCGGCATCACGGTGGCCGCCTTACCTTTGATCAGATTAATACGATTAAGCATATTCAGATCCTGTGGCGTAACACGGCGGGCAAGCTCGTATTGATCTTCGAGAACCGGTTGCAGGCGCTGACGCAGTTTTTCGTACAATTCGGCTTGTGGATTCTGGCTGCGATATTCGATGGCCGGATCGGTCAGAATATGATTCTGGTAGTTGACCAGATGTTTTTTAACACTGTCAGACGTATCACGGTACCAGTAATCCGCCAGACGCAGACGCTCTTGCTGTGGCAGCAGGGTAAGGAAATTAAATTCTCCCTCCATGCGCAGAAAATCCATATACAGGCGGGTCATCAGCTGGTGACCAATATTACCGTAGACATCAAACTCAGCGACCAGCAGATAATGAATGCGCTCCAGTAATGAGTAGTTAATCACCCATGCCGTTTTGGGATGCTGCCCGACCATGCCTTTAATCACGGTTGAGCTGTCAAAATGGCGGAAAATGGTTAATGCAGCATTGGCATTACGGATATCGCTGTTCGCCGAATCCGGGTTGCTGTACACACTGTCTGTACCACGCCAGATAAGATTGAGATCGACGGCCTGACCTTGCGGAAATTTTTTGGCCAGAGCCGCATTTTTGGCATCCAGATATTCATTGTGCAAACCGGAGTAGTGTAACCAGTTGGCAATAATGCCGGAGTTGCTTTCTGCTTCGCCCGGCAGGCGCAGATGTTCACTCTGATCCATCAGAAACTGGCTGTAGCCCGCATCTTCCTGCAGGGTCGGATCAACGAAAAATACCCAGAAATGGTCGTCGATTACATTCAGGGCAACCTGACCGCGACAGACCGGCCCTTTAATAAAACCGGTAATAATGTATTCCGCTTCTTCCAGCATAAAACGATAGCGGGCGTTAACGGGTAATTGTGCAAAGGCGATAAATGGATTCGCCGCCGTTTCCGGCTTGTAGTCAGGCAGGTGGTCAACGCTGTATTCCGGTTTGATAAACAGCGCTTTGATCCAGTCCATCCGGTCATTGTTCAGACGGTACGGCATATGGGTTTTGGCTACGACACTGCTGCTGTCACGCAGCAGGCGATAATAAACCCGTTTTACCTGCGGGTCGTCGTAGGGTCTGCGTGTCGCCACCGGGGTAATGGGTAATCCGGGAGGCGTGGCGGAGCGAACCAGTTTGAAAAAATATTCCGGACGTTTGTGTGGCTGTTGGTTACGGAACAGCGGTTCCGGGGAAAAATACAGGCTGGCCAGAAATAAATGCTCGAAAATATAACGGCTGACCAGTTGCTGTTTTAAATCATCCTGATTCAGGAACGCTTCCCAGTGTTCAATTTCAGCCTGTATGGCGTCCGGCAAAGGAAGATCGGCAGCCAGCGCTGCGCCGCTTTTAATCCAGCCAGTGAGTTTGGCGTATTCATCATGACTGAGTGCGGGCAGGGCGTAGGGCATGCCCCACAGTGGGTGCTCATCTGCAAATTGGGCAAATTCTTGCTGAGTCGGGCATTGCTGATGGCGATCCAGACCCAGTTCAAAATCGTCATCGTCGAGAATTTTGTCCGCTGGCATCGGATTGTTCGCTTTTAATGCCAGCATCTGATACAGCACGCTGTTCTGCAGATTTATGTCTGCCGTTTGTGAGCGTTCATTCAGCACCGGGAAAAAATCCTTGGTGCGCCATTGTTCTGTGGTTTGGGCGTCAATGCCGAGACGGGTGGGTTCACTGGCTAAAATCCGGGTGCCGTCGTAGACCTTGGTTTTGTTCGCCCCCCGCATGATGCCTTCAGCGGAGGATAATTTTAATTGGCAGGGCGCGTCATAGCAGCCGTGGCAAACCACGCAGCGGTTCTCCAGTACGGGAAGAATTTCTTCCCGGTAGTGGCGTGCAGGTTCGCTGTTTGCGGCCACACGGCGGTCGGTGATAACGGTTTTACCAAACAGCTCGTCAGCGTTCAGACCCAGGCCGACGCTGGCGCATCCGGCAAGGATTAATGCCAGCAGACCGGGTTTAAGAAAGACAGATAAACGTACAAAACGGCGTTGCAGAAAACCGGACATAAGCGCTCCAGATAAACAATCTGCATCGATTATAGCGGTGCCCGGCAAGGCATGACAGCGATATCCCGGTTTGTCTGCAGCGCTGTCCGGCAGATTTTCTGCGTTCAGGCGTAATCGTAAGGCCCGCCTTTCTGCAGTGCTGTCTGGTAGGTGGGCAGTGCATGCACGCGTTTTACCCAGGCGCTGATATTTGGATAATCGCTGGCTGAGCTGCCGCGGTTCAGTGCCGCTTCAAGGGGAAAAATCAGCTGAAAGTCGGCACCGGTCATTTGTTCACCGGCAAACCATGGATGGCTGTTCAGGTGCTGTTCGATATAGCGCAGATTATTCAGTACGTTAGGGCCAACGTAGCTATTCATGACTTTATCGGCAATGCCACGGGCAATTGGCTTAACAAAAAATGGCATGGGAGCCGTTTTGATTTTATTAAAAATCAGCGACATCACCATTAACGGCATCAGCGAGCCTTCGGCATAGTGCAGCCAGTAAAGATACTGCCAGTAGGCGCTTGAGCCTTCTTCCGGCAGAAAGCGTTCTTTACCGTAGTTGCGGATTAAATATTCGATAATCAGGCCGGATTCTGCAATGGTCTGCTCTCCGTCGGTGATCACCGGCGATTTTCCCAGCGGATGAATGGCTTTGAGGCTGGCGGGTGCCAGTGATGTTTTTGCATCGCGCTCGTAACGCTTGATGTCGTAATGAACACCTAATTCTTCCAGTAACCAAATAATGCGTTGCGAGCGTGAGTTATTCAGATGATGCAGTGTGATCATGATGGCTCCGTGGACGGCGGTTTATGTCAGCCTCAAGGATGCAGATAAAGGTCATGATTGCGCAGAGCTATTTGTGCCAGACGGATATTTTTTACCGCGAGGTGATAATATTTCAGAGCGTAGGGGAGCGTTTTTGCGTCGCGCAGCGGCAGCCGGACGCTGCGCGACAAATCACGGTGGCCGTCAGAACATCAGAATTTAAAGGCTCCGATCTGATTACGGATGGTGACGGTTATGCTGTCCAGATCGCTGCTTGAATTCTGAATGGTCGCCGTCGCTTCCAGTATATTGTCGGACAGATCTTTTACGTGGGTAATATTGCGGCTGATTTCTGTCGTTACGCTGCTCTGTTCTTCGGCGGCGGTGGCGATTTGTGCGCTCATTTCTTCCATCTGATCAATCAGTGCGGATACTTCGTCCATTAATCTGGCCGTTCCTTCGACTTTTTCCAGACTGTCGCTGGTGCCTGTCTGTGAGGTGGTCATCGCCTGCTGAGCGCTGCTGACGCACTGCTGCAGCGATTGGATTTTGCTGCGGATTTCTTCAGTGCTCTGCGCCGTGCGGGATGCCAGCGTCCGCACTTCGTCTGCAACGACCGCAAACCCGCGTCCCTGTTCTCCGGCGCGCGCGGCTTCAATGGCGGCATTCAGTGCCAGCAGGTTGGTCTGTTCGGCAATGGTCTGTATAACATCCAGTACCGCGCCAATGCCTTCACTCTCATGCGCCAGTTGTTCCATTCCGGCTATGGACAGGTTCATATTCTGCTGCAGCTTATTAATGGTGGTGCGGGCCGTGTTAGACATTTCGTGGCTTTCTTTTACCCGGTTACGGGTGTTGCGCATGTTTTCAGCGGCCAGCTCGGCATGACTGGCCACTTCACTGACCGATGCACTGACTTCCGTGGTGGCCGTTGCGGCTGAATTGACTTCTTCATTCTGCCGGGTGACCTGATCAGCTGTGGCGTTACTGGCACTTCGCAACTGCTGTGCATGATTGTTCAGGGTGTCAGCTGTTTGCTGCATTTCGCCGAAAAAGGAGCGCAGCTGCTGGAATAACTGATTAAGTGCCTGACCAAGCTGCACAAATTCAGCCGCACCTTTTTCATTAAACGTGGCATTCAGCTCGCGCCGTTCTGCCACCTGTCGGATGCGATTGATGACGCTGACAATGGGGCGGGTGACGCGGTTACCGCTCCAGACTCCGACCAGGGTCATCAGCACGGCCATCACCATCACCAGAATGATGCTGTTGCGTATGAGGGTTGTGGTCATTGTGCTGACGGCGGCATAGGCTTCGTCGCGGTCAATTTCACTGATCAGTGCCCAGCGAACACCCACAAAGTCGATATAGGTGTAGGCCGACAGCACCGGAATATTACGGTAATCATTGATGATCTGTACGCCACTTTCGCCCTCTAAGGCTTTTTTCACGGACGACGTATCCATTGGCTGCAGGCCAATGGAGGAATTACGTTCGTCAATTTCATTCAGCAGCGTTTGGGGGATGCCGGCCTGTTGCAGAGCCTGCAGGTAGGCGGCTTTGTCTTCAATTAAAAAGCGGCTCTGACTGCGCGGTGTCATATCCTGCCCGACCAGATAACTTTCACCGGACTGGCCAAAGCCGACGTCGGCCCAGCGGTTGTCGTTGGTCATGATGCCGTTGATTTTATCGACCGGCATCTGAAAAATGAGAACGCCGCTGCGCTGGCCATCGGTGAAAATAGGGGTGGCAATAAAGGATGCCGGAGCATTGTAGGACGGCAGATATACAGCAAAATCGCTGAAGGCAACTTCGCCTTCAGGCAGCGTCATGGCTTTATTAAACACAGCGGCAATGCCGCTGTCTTTGTAAGGCCCGGTGCGCAGCGATGTGGCGAAATCCAGTTCTTTGAATACAGAATAAATGATGTGTCCGCTGTCGGCATCGGCGATAAACACATCGTAATAGCCAAAGCGTTGCTGAAACTGGCGCAGATAGGGGTGAATAGTGCGGTGCAGTTCGTCGTATTCGGTGCCATTGCCAAGGGCATCAAGTTCTGACTTTTCTCCCAGCGGATGGCGGTTAGCGGCAATATAGGCACTTTGCAGATAGCGGGCATTATCGCTCATTTGCTGGTAAATCTGCTGCTGCGGAGCGCTTTTGCCATCGTTCAGGGCGGCATAGGCTGCACTGAAATCCTTGCTGTAGTAGTTTTTCAGCGGTTGCTCATCCAGCGATTCACCGTACTGCAGCGGATAGTCGAAGAATGCCGTTCTCAGCAGAACAGCAGATTGTTGTATCAGCGGGCTGCTGCTTAAGGTAATGAGCTGGGATTCCAGTGTGGCCAGATAGCGTTCGATACTGGCTTTGTTCAGATCCCGGCGACTGATGAGTGCCTGCATGACCTGAGCGTCGGCACCTTTTTCAGCGGTGCTGATGGACGTCAGACTGCCAATCAGTGCGGTCAGGATCACTGCACCAAGGGTACTCGTGACGATGGTCAGAGTCAGTTGCTTCTTGATATTCATTGGCAGGTCCATATTCATGCTTTGTTATACAGCGTAGAATAGACCGCCATTGTTTTTGGGAAATATCCCGATATTTTCATGACTATCATGTGGTCATTCAGTATTACAACCGGAGTAACACAATGGAACGAACCGAACGCGATTTTTACGCACGTGATAAAGACGATCAGGATGCTTTCCTGAGCCAGACCTGGTGTAACAACTGTATGGAAGCCGATCTGGGCATGGTTGAGCCGGTGGAGTTCGAGCAGGAAGGCGTTATCTTTATTGAGGGCAAGTGCGCTAAATGTGGCGAGCCGGTCACCACTGAAATTGCCGATGATACGACGGATGGTGACTGGGACGACGAATAATCCTCCGGCTCGCGGGAGTCTGCCCGGACTCCCGCCGCATAGTCTGCACTAAAAGCGTTATTTCTTCAGATCAATCCACCGTCAGTTTCATAGCGATGACTTGCTGTTATTGCTGAGCAGCATCGGCTTTTGCCCAGCGGGTATACAGCATGCTGCTGAGAAACAGCACGATGCACAGGCTGGCTGCCGTGTATGAACCAAGACCAACGAGTACAGCAAAGCTCAGAATGGCCATGTACGACAACCAGGCCGCCGCTTTGTGTGAGCGTCTGATCAGGCCCGGAATAAACAGCAGGAACGGCAGGACTTTGATCAGCCACCAGAGCACGCCAATGGCGTAATTGGCGTTACCTTCGGTGCCAGCCGGGGCATTGCTCAGGGTGCTGTACAGCAGCACCAGCAGAATCGCCAGATAGCTGGCCAGCATCATCCGGTATGCATTCAGGGTTTTCATTGATTGGCCTCCGCCAGTACTTTGGCCAGGGTGGCAATGCGTTGTCCCTGCGCCTGACAGAGCCGGCTTTCCGCCGGGCTCAGCTCGTTATTGTTATCCACCCCGGCCCAGTGGCTGGCACCATAAGGTGTACCACCGCTCTGGGTATTGAGCAGGGCGGCTTCGCTGTAGGGAATACCGGCAAACACCATACCGTGGTGCAGCAGTGGCAGCGCCATACTCAGCAGGGTACTTTCCTGACCGCCGTGCAGTGACGAGCTGGAGGTAAACACCCCGGCCGGTTTGTTGATCAATGCGCCGGTCAGCCACAGCGGGCTGGTGCCATCGAGAAAGAACTTCAGGGGGGCGGCCATGTTGCCGAAGCGCGTTGGGCTGCCGAGCAGCAGACCGGCGCAGTGCTTCAGATCCTCCGCACTGCAGTACACGGCTCCGCTGTCGGGCACTGCAGGCAGGCTGGCATCGGTATCCGCTGATACTTCCGGTACCGTGCGCAGCCTGGCTTCCATTCCGCTGACTTTTTCGATACCCCGTGCCATCTGTTGCGCCATGCGCTCCGTCTTGCCGTGGCGGCTGTAATACAACACCAGAACGTAGGGCTGAGTCATTACAGAATCTCCAGAACCTGTTGCGGCGGACGCCCGATACGCGCCTGTGATCCTTTGATCACAATCGGGCGCTCGATCAGTTTCGGATGGGCGCACATGGCGGCAATAATGTCATCATCGCTCAGTTGCAGATTGTCGAGGCCTGCTTCTTTGTATTCGGCTTCTTTTGTGCGCAGCAGATCACGGGCGCCGATGCCCAGTTTGCTCAGTACGCTTTTCAGTTCGGCGGCAGAGGGAACGTCGTTCAGATATTCGATCACCTCGGGTTCCATTCCCTGCTCCTGCAGCAGGGCCAGGGTTTCGCGTGATTTGGAACAGCGAGGATTGTGGTAGATCTGTATTTCGCTCATGCTTTGCGTGTCCTGTGTCATGGTCCGGTATTACCGGCAGCGGATGATGTCTGGCGGCCGTGAAGAGCCTGTCGGGCAGCTTCGTCTCACGGACTGAATTGGCCGGTATCTTAACAAAGGATGTCCGCGCTGAGGAAAAGCTTGCGTAAAAAGCCGGTATTTTTGTGTCTGGCTGCGCTCAGATCAACGGGAAATTGCCTATGACAGTCAGCGGACAAGAAACGGCCGCGATTTTTACCCCTTTACGCCGCTTCTGGCGGCGTTTACACCTGACCGGACGGATTCTGTGGCAGACCCTGAAACGCTTTGAAGGTGAAGAGCGCCGCCGTGATGCCGCCGCGTTAACCTACACCACGCTGTTTGCGCTGGTGCCGGTGATCACCGTGACTTATGCCATCCTCAGCGCTATTCCGGAACTGCAGAGCTGGGGGGATCAGGCCCATGGCGAATTGTTGGCGTATGTGATGCCAGAGGGCAGCGAAACCATTTCTGCCTATCTGGTGCAGTTCAGTCAGCAGGCGCGCAAGCTGACCTGGGTGGGCGTGGTGTTTCTGTTCATCACCGCCTTTATGCTGCTGCGCACCATTGAAATGCAATTCAACCGTATCTGGAATGTCGACAAGCCGCGTTCCGGCCTGCAGACCTTTTTCCGTTACTGGGCAGTACTCAGCCTTGGGCCGCTGCTGTTTGGCGCTGCTTTTGCCGCCAGCTCGCTGCTGGCAGCACTGCCATTGTGGCGGGATGCCGGTGCCTTAACCGGCCAGATTGCTTTGCCGGTACGGTTGTTGCCCTGGCTGTTCAGCAGCGGCGCGATTTGTGCGTTGTATATGCTGGTGCCGAATTGCCGGGTGCCGTGGCGAAATGCGTTACTGGCTGCGGTGCTGGTGGCCACCGTGTTTGAGGCGGGTAAGTTTCTGTTTGCCAAAGCGGTCGGGATGTTTCCATCCTATCAGCTGATTTACGGCGCCTTTGCTGCGGTTCCGCTGTTTCTGCTGTGGGTCTATCTGGCCTGGATGCTGTTATTGCTGGGCGCAGAGCTGAGCTACAGCCTGAGCCATGTGCGCAGTGAGAAACGTCGTTTACCGGTGTTATGGCGGCGCCTGTTGCTGGTACAGACGCTGTGGCAGACGCAGCAGAGCGGCCAGTTAGCGGATGAGGCCCGTCTGTGCCGGCTGGCCCGTGATCTGCCGGCTGCGGATGTCGGGCGTCTGTTGCAGGAGTTTCAGCAGCAGGGCTGGGCGACCCAGACGCAGGATCAGCAATGGGTATGGATTGCTGATTTATCCCAGCTGAGCCTGGCGTCATTTTTCCGCACGCTGACCCTGCAGCAATTACAGCAGCCGTTATCTGACAATATCCATGGCTCAGCCTTCCGTGCTCTGCAGAACTGGCAGCAGCAGTGGCTTGAACAGTGCAGCAGCAGGCTGGATGTGCCATTGAGCGAGTTGTTACCGGCTGCCGCACCACAATGTGAACCGGCCTGAACCCTGACCTCTGCACGGTTGCTTGTGCCGGTTGCCCGGGTAGAATCCACGCCAGACAGACCGCTGACATAGGATGTGATTATGAAAAACGCCTTAACGGATCAGGCCCCGGACATTGCCGCACCCTCGGTCGCGCTGAAGGTGCATCCATGGCGTTCGGCTCTGTATGAAGAGTTGCACAACCGCCCCTCGCCGATTATCGAAGGCAACTGCCAGGTGGCTCACTTCACGCTTCTGCTGAATGATAACAGTGATGATCTGTATGCTCATGTGGTCGATCTTTGCCGGCGTTTCAGCGTACCCGCACCCGCCCCGGAATCGTCCTGCCTGTATCAGGATTTCGGTGGTTTTGAGCTGCGCTGGGAGCGCCATCTGGAGTTCGCCAATTTCACCTTTATCTGCCCCGACGTGGAACCTTTTGCGACGGATGCGCTGAGTTTTGTGCCGAAAGACTGGTTGGCGGCGATGCCCGGCGAGCTGGTTGTTGCAGTGAATCTGGCTCTGGTTGACCGCCTGCCGGACGATAAACAGATCCAGCGCTGGTTTGAGGGGCAACGGGTTTCCGGCGCCTGGGTGGCCGATGATAAAGCCCAGGTGTGGACGGCGTTTAAGCTGCACTCCGATGGTTTTGGCCGCATCGTGGTGTGCAATAAAGGGACGGCGGTCACAACGCAGCAGCTGACGCCGTATCAGACCGGGCGTCTGGTGCAGCGCTTATTTGAGCTGGAAACCTATCGCCTGATGTCCTTAATGGCGTTGCCGATTGCGCGTCAGATGGGCGGTGAATTAAGCCGTATTGAAGACAGTCTGGCGACACTGAATCAGAGCATTTCCGATATTGATTCCGGTAAGGACGAACGGGGGCTGCTGCAGGAATTATCGCAACTGGCGGCGGAAGTGGAACGTCATCGTTCCGATACCAACTTCCGTTTTTCAGCCGCCGTGGCCTACCACGATCTGGTGCGTGACCGTCTGCGGCAACTGAAAGAAAGTCCGATTGAAGGCATGCAGAGCCTGCGTGAGTTTCTTGAACGGCGTCTGACACCGGGTATTAAAACCTGTAATTCGGTGCGTGACCGGCTGGAAGATTTATCGCGCCGGATTAACCGGACCACCAGTCTGTTGCGCACCCGTGTTGACCTGTCGATTCAGGAGCAGAATCAGCATTTGCTGTCCTCCATGAACCGTCGCAGTCAGTTACAGCTGAGGCTGCAACAAACGGTGGAAGGATTGTCGGTGGTGGCTATTGGTTACTACATCCTGTCTTTGCTTGGTATTGCATTTACCGCGCTGAAAGCGGCGGGTCTGAATATCAACGGCGATCTTTTGAAAGGCATTGCCTTACCCGTCGTGCTGGGGGCTGTGTACTGGGGCGTACACAGTCTGCGCCAGCATATTACCCGCCGTGCCCGTGAGCCCGGTGCGGCTCCGGGTGCGGATGGCCAGGATTCATAGCGGCAAAAAGCTGACACAAAGCGGCGAGTGATTGCCGCTTTTCTTTATATATTATTGATTATTAAACGGATTATTCGTCTGGCCTGGTAATTGCTGTTTTCTTTCCAGTCTCTTTGGGAGGATGTCAGGTGGATATCAATAATTCCCCGTCCGGTTATCAGAACCTGTTGGCCATGTTGGGTAAACAGGTTGCTTCAGCAACCGCTGCGCAGAATAGCGACAGTAACCCGTCTGCCAGCAACCGTTCTGCGGCCAGCAGCGACAGCATTGATAAAGTCTCATTTTCTTATCGCGCAGAAAAGCTCAGCCGTATCAGTGCCGAATTTTTTTCCGGAACCATTAATTCGAGCCAGATTCCGGCACTGACCCAGCGTCTTTATGAAGATGGCTTTTTATCCAATGGTGATTTACAGGCATTGGGTGGGCAAACGCCAAAGGTGTCCGCCATTGCTGAAGCGTCCAATTTCCTTAACCGTTTTATTCTTAATGAAGCGGTGGACGGTGACAGCGAAGCCGCCAAATCCTTGCTGAATGTCGTGGAGGTCATTGGACGCATGGATGAAAGCGTCACACCCGCACAGCGCAGGGCAGAAACCGAAGCATACGACTTTGTTGCCAACTACACTGACCTGCTGAAAGAGGCAGAAGCACCGGCCGATATTATTGAAGGCTTTGATAATGTTCTCAACGTACTCACAGCACTGGATAAAGTCCGTAAAAATGAGCAATCGACAGGCGCGCTGGCCAGTTATGCCAGCGTTCAGGAAGCATATAATGACCTTTATTCCGATGATGATTAATGGACGTAAAATAGCGGCACTGCTGGCTGCCTGCTTATGCAGCGGATGGGCTGTTGCCGACGGTTTGTATTGGGCTAACGAAGGTCCGGCGGCACCGGAAAATGGTGCAGGCTCTGAATTTGGCCGCAGTGAAGTCAGTCTGACGCTGCCGCTGGAACGTAAAACACGGGGGGCCGAGCAGGTCAGCTCGTCGTTTCATCTGGATATGAGTAAATTCCGCTGGACCGGAACCACGGCCTTACAAAACGAATATTTCTGGATTTCTTTGCCGCTGGAATATCGTCAGAAACGTGGGAAAAGCGCTGAGTTTTTATTGCACGCAGAACCGGGATTTATGACCGATTTAAATGTGCTCGACAGTGAGAGTCTGGCGATCAATGCCGATCTGATTGGCCGCATTTATCGTCGCAGCGGCGCGTTCTGGCAATTTGGTATCACCGTTAACCGGGAGTTTGGTGATTTTAATCCACGCCCGCTAATCGCCATGGCTGACAAGCCAACAGACGATACCGAAGTATTGCTGGGTTTTCCGCAAACCAAAATCCAGACACGCTGGAGTAATGATGTATCGTCCTATGTTCATTTACGGCCGGCCGGGGGGGTCTGGGTTGAGGAAGTGAAAGGTCAGACGGATACGTTTAAGGCCAATTACACCAACTGGAAGCTGGGGTTGGGTGGCGAGTTTCATTGGCGTGGTGCGTTATGGCTGAAAGCCGAGCTGGGCCAGATGCGGCATCGCCGTATTGTGGCAACGGATACAACCGGTGCGGTGGTTAAGGCAACCCCGGCCGATGATCGCTACTGGCAGGCCGGTATCGAGCTGCGTTACTGAAAACATTCAGCCAGCCCTGCAGGGCGTTGGTGGCAGGGCTGTTCGCTGATCAAAAGCATTCCTGCTGCAGCGTTCAGACAACGCTGTGCAGAATGATTCAGAGGTGTGCCCTCACGGGGTTTCCCTGGTGTTGTCCGTTGCGGGCTTTGCCGTAAGCTCAGCCCCCTGTTTCTGTTGCTTGGCCCAGCGGATCATCCATTCCTGTAATACATCCAGTGGCAGTGCACCCTGACTGAGAAGGGCGGAATGGAAGCTGGCAAGATCGAAGCGACTGCCAAGAATATCTCTGACCTGCTGGCGAATGGACAGAATGCGTAACTCGCCCATTTTGTATGAGGTTGCCTGACCAGGCATGACCAGATAGCGGTTAATGGCGGCTTCACTGTCGGCGCGGGAAAAGGGTGTATTTTCCAGACGGAAATGAATAGCCTGTTCACGACTCCATCCTTTGGCGTGTAAGCCGGTATCCAGCACCAGACGCATGGCACGCCACAGTTCCATGATCAGTCGGCCATATTCCTCTTCTGCCGATTCGTAAGCGCCCATTTCAGCCGCCAGTTTTTCGGCATATAAGGCCCAGCCTTCGCTGAACGCGCTGTAGCCGAGAGTGCGGCGGAAATCCGGCAGCTGTTCGTTTTCCTGAGTTAAGGCAATCTGCATGTGGTGGCCAGGCAGGGCTTCGTGGAAGGCAAGGGCCGCCAGACGATAACGCGGCAGATCGTTCATGCGTGCCGGATTAACGTAATATATGCCCGGACGGGTACCGTCCATTGAGGGCGCTTCATAAAAGGCAATCGGCGCGTTGCTCTGGCGGTAATCTTCCACCGCTTTCACCACAATCGGACTGACCGGCAGATGCGTAAAAAAGTAGGGCAGGCGCTCGGCCATCTGCCGTACTTTATTTTTCTGATACCCAATAAATTCATCCCGGCCCTGCTGATTGTCGGGGAATCGGTAGCTGCGCTCTTCCATCCACTGAAAAAAGTCGCGCAACGGTTGCTGAGCATTCTGGCTTCCGGCGGACGGGTAGCCGAGAACCGGCATCAGGGTCAGTATTTCCTGCTGGATGCGGGTGACTTCAGTGAGACCGAGCTGGTGAATATGATCGGCATCAAACGGACTGTTGGTGTAGTGCGCCAATAATAACTGGTAATAGCGCAGACCATCCGTGAGATTGAGGGCAGCCTGATGCTCCGGGGCACGTTGCTGCAGGTCGCGTACCAGTGTCAGCATACTGCGGTAGGCTGGCTGAACACTCTGCAGCAGCGCTGAGCGCGCTTGGCGTTCCAGCAATTTGCGGCTTGACGGATACAGGTTGAGCTGGTCGAGCTTACTGTTGAAGTCGGCCCATAATGGCGAAGGTTCCGGGCCATTATCGAATGGAATGCCGGTAATGATGGCCTCCATGCTGCTAACAACGGCTGGATAAACAAACGCCGGCGGAAGGATGCCATCCTCCTCGGCGTTGCGGATATTTTCATTCCAGCGTTTGAACAGTGCCGGAATGGCTTCCAGACGGCTGATGTAATCACGGGCCTCGGGCACGCTGCTGATCGGGTGGTTGTTGATCAATACATCGGCCACCAGCGTGTGCCAGCCGCCCATCTGACTGAATGCATACTGATGAGGCTCAAAGGGTACCATCAGTAAATGAAACTCCAGCTCGGATAACAGTGTGCGGTAGCTGGCCTGATGATCGGCTGACAGTGCTTCTTCATCAATGGCATGCAGACGGTTACGCAGGTTCTGGTAATAAATGACCTGTTGTTCGCGGGCTTCGGGAGAAATATCGTCCCAGTCGAACTGTCCGCTGATGCCCAGACGGCTGCGCAGTACCGGGCTCTGCTCAATGGCGAACTGGTAATACTCATTAAATAACTCATCAGCAGCGGTATTGGCCTGCTGTTGCTGTTCCGGGCTGTAGCGCGGTGCCTGTCCATCATCGTTCTGAACCGGCAGCATGGACTGGCAGCCAACAAGTATCAGCAGGCAGAGGAATATCAGGGGACGGAGTGGGGAATTCATTAACACGGTTCTGACTCTGAAAAAGGGCGCGGCCGAGTGTAACAGCCGGGAGGGCGGGGTTTAAAGGGCACGGCTGCATTGGCAGCATATGGCCCGGGTGAAGGCCGTGTTACTCTTGGGCACTATCAACAGAAGGAGTGATCAATGCGCTGGTTGTTATTGTTAGCGGGTCTGATGATGTCACCACTGTGGGCTCTGGAGGGATTTCCCCAGGCTGCCCTGCAGGATGATAAAACGCAGGAGGTTACCAATTACCGTCTGGTGTTATCGGGTCTTAAACGTAATCAGGCCACGACGTTCGGCGAGCTTGAGCGGCGGCTTGACGGCAACCTCTGGCGGCGGGTGTGGGCGGTGCAGGATCGGGTGCCACTGGACACGGTGATTGAGCATTTTACGCGGCAATTGGCAGACAGCGCGGTGCTTTATCAGTGTCGTGCGCTTGACTGTGGCAGCAATCCGTTCTGGGCTAACGAAATATTCGGTAATGCCCGGCTGGGGGGGGCGTGAACAGAATCAGTTCTACAGCGTCACTTTGCGCGAAGATGCCACCAGTCAGGAAAAAACAGTGTACGTGCTGTACATCATCGAACGTGGCTCAAAACAGGTAATGGTCAATCTGGATGTTCTCACCACCACCGGAGCGGTGAAGGAACAGGCAGATATGAACACATTGATTCAGCAGGCGCTGATCAGCAGTCAGGGCTGGTTACCCGGACTGGTGACGGCCAATGGCCGTATTGACGAGCAGCAGAGCGGTGCCCTGATTGAGTATCTGAAAAATCTTACGCCGGGTATGAAACGCCGTCTGTATCTGCTGGTCCATTGCTACGATGCCAGCCATATGAGCGACAATATCCAGTGTTCTCAGCGTCTGGCAGAACAATTACGGCTGGCAACCTTTGATGGTCAGTATGAACTGAATATCGACGGTCACGGCGCCCTCACACCGGCACCGGATAACCGTCTGCAGCCGGCTTTACGTTTTGTATTCTGGCCAGGGAGATGAGCATGAAAAAAACAGTAGCACTGGCGCTTGGCAGTGGTGCGGCCCGTGGTTATACCCATATCGGGGTAATTGATGCGCTGGAAGCGCGTGGGTATGACATCGTTATGGTGTCGGGGTGTTCTATGGGGGCTGTCGTTGGTGGGTTTTACTGTGCCGGTCAGCTCGATGTTTACCGCAACTGGGTCTGCAGCCTGAAGTATCTGGATGTCCTCAAACTGCTGGATCTGAGTTTGCTGTCGGGCGGAGTTATTCGTGGCGACCGGGTGTTTAACATCCTCAGTGAAATGCTGAATGGCCGTAACATTGAAGATCTGCCGATTCCGTTTACCGCAGTGGCTACCGACCTCACCAATAAAAAGGAAATCTGGTTTCAGCGTGGATCGCTGCAGGACGCTGTGCGTGCATCGGCAGCCATTCCGAGTTTGTTGTCACCGGTTGCAAACAACGGTCGTTTGCTGGTGGACGGTGCGGTGCTGAACCCTCTGCCGATCACCCCCTGTGTCTCTGCTCATGCCGATTTCATCATCGCCGTGGATCTGAATGCCGAAGTCCCGGTCCCCAAAGAGCTGGCGACCGACCCGGAGAACGGGCGCAAAGCAAAACAGGACTGGTTTAACACACTGGTGGATAAGGCCAGTCAGTGGTTTGAGCATAAGACCAATGCCCGCAAAGACGCTGACGAGAGTCTGGGAAAACTTGATATTCTGAACCAGGTATTTGAGGTGATGTCGGCATCGCTGACTCAGTACAAAATTGCCGGGTATCCGCCGGACTTACTGATTAAAATCCCGCTCAACTGCTGTGAGGTATACGAATTCTACCGTGCAGAAGAAATGATCGCGCTCGGGCGTAATATCGCGGATCAGGCGCTGGATGCATTCGAAGCCGGTAACAGTAGTCTGTACGGTCAGCGCATGGGCTGAATGGCCTGCCACTGGTGCCGGATCATCCGGCGGAAAGATGCCCTGAACCGGTAAAATAGGTAAACTAGCGCACTTTCTGCCCGATTCATCTCACAGAGCTTCTTCTTTTATGGATTTACAGCATCACGCCGAATGTGCCGTTGATGAACTTAACACCCTGCAGGACGTGATCCGCTGGTCAGTCAGCCGTATGTCAGAAGCGGGTATTTACTATGGTCACGGCACCGACAATCCCTGGGATGAAGCCTTGTTGCTGGTGACTCATGCACTGCATCTGCCGTGGAACCTGGCCAACGAATGGCGTAACGCCCGGCTGACCCGGGTGGAGCGTCAGGCTGCTGTTGATCTGATCCTGACCCGAATTGAACAGCGTGTACCGGCCCCTTACTTAACCGGCGTGGCCTGGTTTTGTAATCTGCCTTTTGTGGTGGATGAGCGGGTACTGATACCCCGTTCGCCGATCGGTCAGATGATTGATCAGGGTTTTGCTCCCTGGTGGCAGGGTCATTTTGTACAAGGCCAGCCTGAACCGCGGCGTATTCTTGATTTATGCACCGGCAGTGGCTGCATTGGCATCGCCATGGCAAAAAAATTCCCGCAGGCGGAGGTTGAGCTGCTTGATCTGTCGTTCGGGGCGCTGGAGGTGGCTGAAGAAAACATTCAGCGTCACCAGCTGGAAGACCGGGTAATAGCACTGCAGTCGGATCTGTTTGCGGCCGCCAGTGGCCAATACGATCTGATCGTATCCAACCCACCCTACGTCGACGCCGATGATATGAGCTGCCTGCCGGAGGAATACCACCACGAGCCGGAACTGGCACTGGCGGCCGGGGAAGATGGCCTTGATCTGGTACGCATCATGTTAAAAGAAGCCCGTCAGTATCTGACCGACGATGGTCTGCTGGTGGTGGAAGTCGGTAACAGCTGGCCGGCACTGGTCGCTGCCTATCCGCAGTTACCTTTTGTCTGGCCGGAGTTTGAACACGGCGGACACGGCGTGTTTGTGCTGCAGGCGCGCGACCTGGATTTACTGAATTAATTGATGGCCCAATGCAGGCCCTGAAATAAGAGACTGATTATGTCCGGAAATACCTTTGGCAAAAGTTTCACCGTTACCACCGCCGGTGAAAGTCATGGCCTGGCGCTGGTGGCTGTCGTTGATGGCTGCCCTCCGGGTATTGAGCTTTGCGAGGCTGATCTGCAGCTTGATCTGGATCGCCGCAAGCCCGGTACCTCACGCTATACCACCCAGCGTCGTGAAGACGACGTGGTCAAAATTCTGTCCGGAGTGTTTGAAGGCAAAACCACCGGTACACCCATTGGCCTGCTGATTGAAAATACCGACCAGCGCTCGAAAGATTACGCCGACATTGCCAAGACGTTCCGTCCGGCCCATGCCGATTATGCGTATACGCAGAAGTACGGATTCCGTGATTACCGGGGCGGCGGCCGTTCGTCCGCCCGTGAAACGGCGATGCGCGTAGCCGCAGGTGCCATTGCCAAGAAAGTGCTGGCGACCAAAGGCATTCAGGTGCGTGGTTATCTGAGCCAGCTGGGCCCGATTAAAATTGAACAGTTTGACTGGGATCAGGTAGAGCAGAATCCGTTTTTCAGCCCGGATGCCACCAAGGTGACGGAGATGGAAACCTACATGAACGCGCTGCGTAAAGAAGGTAACTCCGTCGGGGCGAAAATCTCGGTGGTTGCAACCGGTCTGTTTCCGGGGTTAGGCGAGCCGATTTTTGATCGTCTGGACGCTGAACTGGCGCACGCGCTGATGAGCATTAATGCGGTAAAAGGCGTTGAGATTGGCGATGGTTTTGCCTGTGTTGAACAGAAAGGCACTGAACACCGCGATGAAATGACGCCGGACGGCTTTTTAAGCAATCATGCCGGTGGTGTGCTGGGGGGTATTTCCACCGGTCAGGACATCATTGCTCATATTGCACTGAAGCCGACCTCCAGTCTGATTATTCCTGGCCGTTCCATCGATTCCGATGGCAGCCCGATCGATGTCATCACCAAGGGCCGTCATGACCCCTGTGTTGGCATCCGCGCCACACCGATTGCCGAAGCCATGATGGCGATGGTGCTGTGTGATCACCTGCTGCGCCATCGTGGTCAGAATGCGGATGTGCACTGTACAACGCCGGTCATTGCCGCTGTGGCAAAGCAATAAGATGAAGGCCGGCTCTGCCGGCCTTTTTTGTATAACCGCATTTCAGGCATGAGGCTGAGCGTTCAACGCCATGAAGTCTTCCGCTTTACCGTTTAAACGGCTCTCTTTTTTTTACGCCCTCTATTTTGCCCTGCTGGGCTGCATTGCGCCTTACTGGGGGCTGTTCCTGCAGAATCGTTCTTTTAATCCGGAGCAAATTGGCCAGTTAATGGCCTGCTTTGGTCTGATGCGTATTCTTGCTCCTAATCTGTGGGCTTACTGGAGCCGTTATTTCCGCACGCCAATGCAGATGGTACGAACAGCGGGGGTGCTGACCATGCTGTGCTTTTCTCTGATCTGGTGGGCTGACAGCTTCTGGATGATGGCGGTGGTGATGATGCTGTACGGCTTTTTCTGGGCCGCGATGTTGCCCCAGTACGAGGCCATGACATTGCAGCATTGCGGTACTCAGATTGAAGTCTATGGCCAGATCCGCATGTGGGGGTCCATTGGGTTTGTGCTGGTCGTGCTGGGGGCGGGCTATCTGTTCGGTATGGTGTCCGTCAGCTGGCTGCCGCTGCTGATGCTGACACTGATGGCACTGATTGGCATTAACAGCCTGACGTTGCCGGAACCTGAAGGTTCCGGTCTGAAACGAAGCGCCCCCGGACAGTTTTTAAATGCCGTGAAGTCGCGTCCGGTGCAGGTATTTATTCTGATGAATATTTTGCTGCAGATCAGCCATGGGCCTTACTATACATTTTTCAGCATTTATCTTGAAAATCATGGCTATAAACCCGCTCAGATTGGCTTCCTGTGGTCACTCGGAGTCATCGCCGAAGTTTTTTTATTCTGGAAATTTCACCGTTTGGTCAACTTTTTCAGTTGGCGGGTCTGGTGTGTAATCAGTTTATTGGTGACGGCGCTGCGCTGGACAATGATTGGCAGCCTGGTGGATTTCTGGGGTTGGCTGTTGTTCGCTCAGCTTGGCCATGCATTCAGCTTTGCAGCGATGCATGCGATCTCCATGCGCTATATTCAGCATCTGTTTCCCCAGCCATTGCAGGACAGGGCTCAGGCGCTCTATTCCAGTGTTGGCTTTGGTGTTGGCGGTGCCATCGGCGCCTGGGTCAGTGGCAGTCTTTGGCAGCAATGGGGTGGCAGTCAGGTTTTTTTTCTGGCTACATTGGCAGCATTGCTGGGGGCTTTGGTTGCCTGGAAAGGGCTCAGGGCAGCAGAGCCTTGAATGTCTGCAGGCAACATAATCAGCAGGAAGTACTCAGAATCACCAAATATAACAACAGGGAATAAACAATGAAAATTAATGTCACTTTCGATCTTACACCTGAAGAATTACGGCGTGCGATGGGGTTGCCCGATGTACAGCAGTTTCAACAGGAACTGTTTACCAGCATGCTGGAAAAGATGAAATCCGGTGAAGAGGGTTATGATGCCTTAAGTCTGTATCAGCCAATGTTCACTGAAGGCATGAATGTTATGGGGCAATTCCAGAAAATGATGCTGAACATGATGTCAGGTGTGTCAGTATCCTCTGCTGATAAAAATAACAATCAGGGTTGAGTGATTGCTCTAGGGCAATCAGCGCCAGTCATTGGCCTCATTGTTCGGTTTACTGATCCGTTGTCATGATAAATGCTGATATTGGTCAATAAATTTTCAACTGAATGCGCTGCTGTCATTTAGGTGTAAGATAAAATGTCCTAGTATGGATTCACACCAACTGCTATTAGACTTTTGAAGGAGCAAGACTATGCAAGAGAATATTCTTAATGCATTCGCAGAGCAGGCTAAAACCATGTACGCACCCATGGCTAAATTTAACAGTCTGTTTGTCGAAAATATGGAAAAGATGACGGAGTTCCAACTGAACGCCATCAAGTCGTATGCAGACATTGGTCTTGAGCAGATGAAAAAAGCTGCTGAAGTTAAAGACGCAGAAAGCATGCGCACTTTCACCGCTACTCAGGCTGAAACTGCTTCAGCTCTGAACAAAAAAGTCATGGACGATGCGAAAGCATTTTCTGACATGGCGATGGAGTTCAAATCCCAGATTGAAGGCATTATGGAAGAAGCACGCACCACTGCCGCTGCCTCTGCCACGACTGCTAAGCCAGCTGCCGCAAAACCTAAATCAGCAGCCTGATCTGTTGTAAAACAAAAGGCCACCTCCGGGTGGCCTTTTTTGCTTAATCGTTTCTGAATGCAGGTAATACAGGAAACATGCCAATGGAAAGCATAGAAACAGCCGTTAGTGATTTTTATGATATGACCACCCGTGTGGCGGAACAGTATGGACGTTTGCTGGAGAAGGCCGTAAATCAGCCGACAAGCGCGGATGATCCTGCGGCTTCTGTGCTGACGGATTTCAGTGAGGCGTTTCGTGAGCTGGGCGAACACATGCTGGAAAATCCCGCCAAGCTGATGGGCTATCAGATGGAGCTGCTGAAAAAGCAGCAGGAATTATATCAGCATACGGTGTTGCGATTTTTAGGAAAGGATGCCGATCCGGTTATTACCCCGGAGAAAAGCGATAAGCGTTTTAACGACCCGCAGTGGAGTGAAAATCCGCTGTTTGACTACATCAAACAATTGTATCTGTTGCAGGGAAGTACCCTGATGCAGATGGTTAAAGATACGGATGGCATGAGTGAGCATGCGCATCAGAAGGTAGAGTATTTTGTGCGCCAGTATGTAAACGCTCTGGCGCCTACTAATTTCGCTGCGCTCAATCCGGAAGTCATCCGTAAAACACTGGAAAGCGGCGGAGCTAACCTGTATACCGGCATGGAGCAGCTGGGCGAAGATCTGGAAGCCAGTGTTAAAGGCGCTCTCAATGTTGCCATGACCGATACCAGTGCATTTCAGGTTGGCCGTAATCTTGCTACGACGCCGGGCAAAGTCATCTACCAGAATGATCTCATTCAGCTGATTCAGTACACACCGTCCACCGACAAGACGTATCAGCGCCCGCTGCTGGTGATTCCGCCATTTATCAACAAATATTACATTCTTGATCTGCGCGAAAAGAACTCCTACCTGAAGTGGCTGGTTGATCAGGGGCATACGGTGTTCTGCATTTCCTGGATCAACCCTGGCCCGTCCTTGCGTGATAAAGGCTTTGACAATTACATGCTCGAAGGACCGATTGCTGCATTGGATGCGATTGAGCAGGCAACGGGTGAAAAAGAAGTCAACGCTATTGGTTATTGTCTGGGCGGTACTTTACTGGCGGCAACGCTGGCTTATCTGAAGAAAAAGAAACAGGAACCGATTAAATCAGCAACATTCCTGGCCACTCTGACCGATTTTTCCCAACCCGGTGAAATTGGTGTCTTTATTAACGAAACGGCTATTTCGGCGCTGGAAAAACAGATGAATTTACTCGGCTATTACGATGGCCGGCAAATGGCTTTCAGTTTTAATACCCTGCGGGAAAATGACCTGTTCTGGTCATTCTTTATTAATAATTATCTGAAAGGTGAGCGTCCGGCGGCTTTTGATCTGTTGTATTGGAATACCGACAGCACTAACCTGCCAGCAGCCATGCATTCTTTCTATCTGCGCAATATGTATCTGGAAAATAAACTGGTACAAAAAAATGCGCTGGAATTAAATGGTGAAAAAATAGACCTGAGTGAGATCAGTATTCCAACGTATTTCCTGTCAACCGCTCAGGATCATATCGCCCTGTGGCAGGGAACCTATAAAGGTCCGCTGTTAATGGGCGGTAAAAACCGCTTTGTACTGGGAGGTTCGGGTCATATTGCCGGCGTTGTTAATCCACCTTCGGCTAATAAATATGGCTACTGGACGAATGAGAATCTGCCTGAAGATCCTGAAGAGTGGTATCGGAATGCAGAGCAGCATGAAGGGTCATGGTGGCTCGACTGGCAACAATGGGTAATGGCTCAGGGTGGCTGTGAGCAAACCGGAGTTCGTCAGCCCGGCAGCGGTAAACTTGCCGTGATCGAAGATGCTCCCGGGCGTTACGTTAAACAACGCATCATTGATGTGCTGCATAAGTAATCAAATCTGATGACTGGCTTACAAAAACGGCGCTCCGGCGCCGTTTTTGTTTCTCTGTAATTCCGCTATGATGGCCGCAGCATTCAGTTGTAAGGATTTTGCGTGTCACAATTCGATCAGGAATCCATCGTTTACGGCGTGATCCGCCATATACCGGCTACCGATGAGTTCAGTGCTCGTCTGCATCGCCGCGCCAACTGGAGTGCCATTCAATCATTGCCGCTCGGGGTTGATGATGACTGGTCTCTGTTGTGCCGGGAGATGTTCTCAATGCCCGGAGACGATGTCTTCAGTGGCACTTATCACACCCAATTAATTCACTTTGCGGCTTCTTATAAAGCAGTGGAGTACGAGTGGGAACACTGGTTGCGCCAATTTGAAACCCTGCTGAAGAGCATGTATTGGGTATCGGCCACCGTTCATCTGGAAACTGAGTTGTCCGGGAAGCACACTTTCAACTGGAATGCCGATCAGGGCCATATGCCGTCGGATAAAGACCTGCGTATGAGTTGTGAGTGGGAACGGGAGGCCGGTTTTGCCATTTGAGTCCGTACCGCCTTGCGATGATCAGTACGCCGATGAGGATGGCTCTTGTGGTGCGGATGCGCCGCAGGAAGGTATTCTGGAAATTCCGTACCAACAGTTGAGCGCACAAGCACTGGACGGCATTCTGGAAGACTTTGTCTGTCGTGAAGGCACGGATTACGGTGATTACGACCTCTGTCTTGAGGATAAAAAAGCTCAGGTTAAAGCCCAGTTGGCCGATGGCAGTGCCACACTTTTGTTTGACCCCATCCAGCAGACCTGCCACATTGAAATGACCCGCGTATTACGCCGTCATGGCTGGTCTGGTGGTGACTATGGACGATCTTAAGCAGCAACAACTTAAACGACGCCTGCGCAGCGCCATCGGTGAAATTGATGAAATGAAGGCTCAGTTGGCCGAAGTACGCCGCTGCTGTGCCGAGCTTGCCGCCGTCATGCGTCAGATCCGTGAGGATGCGGAGCAGGCAAAACTGGAAGCCGAGAGGCGCCAGCGCATCAGGCGTGTCATCTGATCTTTACTGCTCAATCTGAGCCAGTTCAGGCGGTAATTTACGCCGCACCATATCCCGCAGTAAAAATCGCCCCGGCCATAACGCCTCAGCAACATCCAGTGCGACGGGCAGGGGAGCCCCTGTTATCTGCTGTACCAGCAGCTCTGCACAGAGTGGAGCTGACGCTAACCCGCGTGAGCCATGTCCAATATTCAGCCATAACCCGGGATACTGTGGTGCTGTTCTGGCCGGAATTCGCTTGGCGTTGTGGACCAGCCCGCTGAAACTTTGGATAAATTCCCGGCTCTGTGGCACCGCTCCGACCATCGGCAGGTAATCCGGTGTGGTACAGCGGAAGCCAACCCGCCCGCCCAGCACCAGTTTCATTTCCTGTTGCTGATGCAGGTCCCGCCATTGCGGGCCAAAATCCGGCAGGTGATCAAGGTTGGTCTGATGGTCGCTGTCCCGCAGCTGAGTCTCTTCATCCCGCAGGTTGTAGGTTGCTCCCAGGCACAGCTGGCCATGGCGTGGCGGTGCCATGTAGCTGCGGCCACAGAGTACAGTGGTGAGTGCCGGAGCCTGCTCAGCGTATAAGTAACTGAGCTGCCCGCGAATGCGTTTCAGCGGCAGATACGCGTCAGGCAGCAATGTCTTGGCGGCATAAGCACAGGCCAGTACCAATTGGCTGCTGTTAAGTGATGTGCCGTCACTGCATCGTACCCGCCAGCCGGAGGTCGCGGGTGTCAAAACGGTCGTTTCCAGTGCTGTGGCCTGACGCTGGGTAAAGCGGATATTGCGGTGTTGCAGCAGGATGCGGCATAAGTCTGCCGGACTGACCCAGCCTGCCTGAGGGAAAAACAGTCCGCCGGTATTTTGCCGGTTTCCGGCAATGGCTGATGCCTGTTCCTGATTCAGCGGGTGAACCAGCTCCTGCGGCAATCGGCGGGTCTGGCTGAATTTCAGTTGCCGCAGAGCTTCTTTGTCATCATACGCCAGTTGCAGCACGCCACACTGTGACCAATAGGGGTTATCTGCATCACCTGCGCCTAAATAGCGGCGCATGTAGGGCAGGGCATATTGAAAGGCTGCCAGATAAAAGTCGGTATGAATGGCGTTATCGCCAGCGGCGAGTTTGACATAAAGTCCGCCCTGAGGGTTGCCGGAAGCCTGCTGGGCAATCCCTGTGGCATCCATGACCTCTACTTTCAGGCCTCGTTCGGCCAGCGCACGGGCCGTGGTCGCTCCGGCCAGTCCGGCGCCGATGACAACGACCTCTGCCTCATCGGGCAAGCCGTTTTGCTGCAGCAGCCAGGGAGAGTGGGTAAAACAGGGTGATTGCTCCGGCCCCTGGCGGCGGTTAAAACTGCCGGCCAGCATTTCCCGTTTTCGGCCATAACCGGGTACCCGTTTCACATTAAATCCGGCCCCCAGCAGACCACGGCGAACAATGCCCGCCGAGGTGAAGGTTGCGACGCTTGCGGGCTGCTCGCCATGATATTGCGCTGGCTGACGCTGACTTAAGCGGCGCATTGCGCGGAACAGGTCATCTGACCACATCTGCGGATTTTTGGCGGGCGCAAAGCCATCCAGATACCACGCATGTACCGGGCCGCTTAACTGCGGCAGAGCTTCTCTGACATCGGCAAAGATCAGCGTCAGGGATAGGCGTTCTTCCGGCCAGACCAGACGATGGAAGCCGGCAACCGGCAGAGGATACTGAGCAAACAGTTGGGCGCTCAGTTCACTGAGTTGCGGCCACAGAGCCAGTGCCTGTTGCAGCTGCTGCAGTGTCAGGGGAAATTTTTCGATGCTGGTGAAGTGCAGCCAGGCCGTGTCGGATTTGGCGGTCTGGCGCCAGTGTTCCCAGGTGATCAGGAAATTCAGTCCGGTACCGAAACCTGTCTCGATAATACTGAAATTGCCCTGCCATCCGAGCCAGCGTTGTGGCAAGCCGTTGTGCTGTAAAAAAACATAGCGGCTTTCTTCCAGACCGTTATCAACCGAAAAATAGGGATCATCAAATTCACAGGACAGTGGCAGACCTGCGTCATTCCAACGCAGTTCGGGTGCGGAAGGTCCTTGGTTTTTATCCGATGTCGTGAGGTTGGCCGGACGGTCCGATGGGCTGGAAGACACAGAAATTCTCAGGGTTGATGGGCACACAGGGGCTATTTTACCGCTTGAACAGGGCAGACAAGAAGCTTTGTGGCCATATACCTTAACTGAGCACTGTGGTTACTTGCCTGAGGTGTCAGCCGGAATGGTCGCCATACCGATAGTGGCGGTAGGGTGACTATTCCGTGACGTTAACGCGCTTATTGGCTTTCTGCTGCATCGCCGTTGCTGATGACGCTGACCGATTCAATCAGGATGGTCTCATTGGGAATATCACGGGCGCCGGTAGGGCTGGTAGCAATACGGTCGACCACCTCCATTCCTTTAACCACTTTGCCGAATACCGCATAACCGAAATCCCGTGCTCCATGATCAAGGAACGTGTTGTCTTTGACGTTAATAAAAAACTGGCTGGTCGCGCTGTCGATAACGCTGGTACGCGCCATGGCAATGCTGCCACGGGTATTTTTCAGACCATTTTCCGCTTCATTTTTAATCGGTGGCAGAGTTGCTTTCTGGCGCATGTCGGCACTGAAACCACCGCCCTGGATCATAAAATCCCGGATAACACGGTGAAAAATGGTGCCATCATAATGCTTGCTTTCAACGTAAGTTAAAAAATTATCAACGCTGAGTGGTGCTTTGCTGCGATTCAGTTCCAGCTCAATATCACCGGCACTGGTTTTCATCAGGATATGCACCTGGCCGGTGGTTTCTTCGGCTTGCAGGCTCAGCGGTGCCAGCAGTACAGACAGGCTGAGGGCGGCGCTTTGCAGGGTTGTTTTTATCAGACGTTGCATTAATGATCTCCGCAGGAAAAGTACCCGGCTTAGTGCCGGAATCCGTTAAATGGTTCATAGGGGGAAATACTATTGGCTAAAGCTAAAGTAAGAATCGTGTTTTGTGAAGGCTGTAAATGGGCATTACGTTCGGGTTGGTATGCACAGGAGCTGTTTTCGACGTTTCAGGGTAAGCTTGCCGCCATCGAATTGGTGGTTGGTGAATCCGGGCAGTTTCAGGTCTGGGCGAATAACGAATGCCTGTGGGATCGTAAACAGCAGGGCGGTTTTCCCGACATTACCGAATTAAAGCGGTTGTTACGTGATTCGATTGCTCCGGAAACTTCTTTAGGTCATTGCGAGCTTGATGCTGGTGCGGATTAAACGCTGCTCTGCCAAAAAAGAAAGGGAGCTTTTGCTCCCTTTCGTCTGCTGATTATTACGACCAGCCACTGCTGCGTTTAGCGCGGATTGACGGCAGAATCAGACCCGCCAGAATACCGATGATGACCAGACCTCCACCGTACAGAATAAAGGTTTGCTGACGGTTATCCTGCAGCTGGGCATTTTCGGCGGTCAGGGCTTCGACCTGAATTTCCAGCTCCTGATTGCGCATGGTCAGTTTTTTCGATTTCTCATCCAGTGCAAGAGCGTTGGCGGAAATGCTTTTGATGCGTTCCAGTTCTTTTTCCAGATCGCCATTTTCACGGCCAAGACCGGAGCGGTCGCTTTTCAGTTTTTCAACTTCGCTCTGAAATTCAGCACGCTGAGCTTTGGTGGTATCCAGCTCGGCTTTTACTTTTTCCAGTTCACGGTTGGCAAGAATTAATTTTTCTTTGGCAACAGGTTCCATCTCCAGAAAACGGGTTAAAACATAACCTTCAACCCCTTTGTCGGTCTGTACTTTGGTGTAGCCAGTTTCTGCATCTTCTTCGATAAATATCAGATGTTCGCCACTTGGCAGAGCTTTAAGAATGCGGAACTCCTGACTCGGGCCGGAGCGCAGTTGCAGCCACAGCGTGTCGGTAACGTAACGCTTTTCGACGGCAGTGGCAGCAGCGGTTATCGCCAGCAAAGAAAGTGCAAGCAGAATTTTTTTCACAATAAATACCTTTTATTTTTCCGTTCAGGGAAGGACTTTGCGGAACGGTTTAACCGTTACCTGCTGGTATACACCAGCACTGACATAAGGATCGGCATCAGCCCAGGCCTGAGCCTCTGCAAGAGAAGCAAATTCAGCCACAACCAGACTGCCACTGAAACCGGCACTGCCCGGGTCTTCACTGTCAATTGCCGGGTGTGGGCCGGCAATCAGCAGGCGCCCGGTGGCGGTTAAATCCTGCAACCGTTGCAGGTGTGCCGGACGCACAGACAGGCGCTTTTCCAGACTGTCAGGGACATCCTGACTGATAATGGCGTACCACATGCTTACAGCTCCTATTGATTCATGCAGTGAAATAAAAACAGCGGGTGGCGGATCATCAGCCGCACGACCGCCCCGGTAAACCGAAGAATTACAAGCCGACCCGGAAATCTTCACAGGCTGAAGAGTAACTTCATTCGCTTAGTGGCTTCGGTGTCATTACAATGTAGTGATTATGGCGTAACCAGGGGTGAGCGTCCACGTGAACTCAGAAATCGATCTTCATTGCCACAGCACCGCTTCCGACGGCAAATTGCCAGCGGCTGAACTGGTTGCGCGGGCAGCAGAGCGCGGTGTAAAAACCCTGGCGATTACCGATCACGATACCGCCGAAGGTTATCGGCTCGGTCTGGCTGCGGCGCAGGAACTTGGTGTGCGGCTTATTTCCGGAATTGAACTGTCCTGCATCTGGGGCGGTGTTACCATTCATATTGTGGGTCTTAATTTTGACCCCGATGCTCCGGCCATGCGTGTGGCGGAACAGACACAGACGGAAGCCCGCAGCAGTCGCTCACAGGTGATTGCGGAGCGTGTCGGTAAACGCCTTAAGCACGAAATTAATCTGCAGGAAGTACAGGCGTATGCGGGGGGTGAATCCATAGGCCGCCCTCATTTTGCCCAGTATCTGATTGATAAGGGTCTGGTGCCGTCGATGGCGGTAGCCTTCAATAAATATCTCGGTGCCGGTAAACCCGGTGACGTTAAAGCCAGTTGGCCGGAAATGGCAACCGTGGTGCAATGGATTACCGATGCCGGTGGCATTGCGGTCATGGCCCACGCCCATCTTTATAATATGACCAGAACTAAGCTGCGTGCCTGTCTGGCTGATTTTGTCGAGGCCGGTGGGCGCGGACTGGAAGTCGCGTATGGGCAGATGGATAACAATCAGCGCGGGCAAATGGCGGTGTTGGCCCGGGAATTTGATCTGTTGGGTTCCTGCGGCAGTGATTTCCATGGTCCGAACCGTTTCGGACTTGATCTGGGCGTGATGCCGGCGTTTCCGGCGGATGTTACCCCTGTCTGGCAGAGCTGGGTCTGATTCTGTTACCGATTGATTAACCTGAGCAGCTGTGAGCGTTGCTGTTAACAGGCTTTTAAGGAGCTTCAGTGAGCCAATTTTTCCAGATTCATCCTGATAACCCTCAGGCGCGGCTGATCAAACAGGCTGCAGAAATTATCCGTAATGGTGGTCTGGCGGTCATCCCTACTGACTGTGCCTATGCACTTGCCTGCCGCATTGGTGATAAAAAAACCACCGATCGGGTGCAGCGTTTGCGGCAGTTACCACCGAAGCATAATTTTACTTTGCTGTGCCGCGATTTATCGGAGCTGTCGCTGTTCGCCAAAGTCGACAACACCAAATACCGTATGCTGAAGGCGCACACGCCGGGGGCATTCACCTTTATTCTGGAAGCCACGCGCGAAGTTCCGCGTCTGCTGATGCATCCGAAAAAGCGCACCATTGGCATCCGGGTGCCCAACAATCCGATCGCCATGGCGTTGCTGGAAGAAATGAACGAGCCGCTGATGACCACCTCGCTGATTATGCCCGGTGACGAGCTGCCGCTGTCGGATCCTTACGATATCCGCCAGTCGCTGGAGCATGAACTGGAGCTGGTGATTGATGGCGGCCACTGCGGCTTTGAAGCGACCACCGTCATTGATATGACCGATGAAATACCGGTCGTGCTGCGTCAGGGCGTGGGCGACGCCAGCGATTTTCTCTGAGTCTGGAAAACGGCTGACAACAACGGCTTACAGAGACTGAAACGCGCCGCTAAAACCGGTATGATGGCGCGTTTTCAGATTCCGAATGTCATCAAGCAGGGCAGTATGAGCAAGCAGCGTGTATTAACCGGTATTACCACCACAGGCACCCCGCATCTGGGTAACTATGTCGGCGCAATCCGTCCGGCCATTGCCGCCAGTCAGGATCAGGCTAACGAAACGTTTTATTTCCTCGCCGATTATCATGCCCTGATCAAATGTCAGGACCCGGCAGCCGTGCATCAGTCGACCATGGAAATTGCCGCCACCTGGCTGGCACTGGGTCTTGATACCAATAATTCCGTGTTCTATCGCCAATCCGATATCCGTGAAATTCCGGAACTGACCTGGATTCTGAACTGTGTCTGTGCCAAAGGCCTGATGAACCGTGCTCATGCTTACAAAGCCGCCGTCGATGCCAACCTGGCCGAAAACGAAGATGCCGATAAAGCCATTACCATGGGCCTGTTCAGTTATCCGGTGTTAATGGCCGCCGATATTCTGATGTTTAACGCCAACAAAGTGCCGGTGGGTAAAGACCAGATTCAGCATGTTGAAATGGCACGTGATATTGCCGGACGTTTTAACCACATTTACTGCAAGAACGAGCCGCTGCTGACGCTGCCGGATTATCAGGTCGATGAGCAGGTGTCGGTACTGCAGGGTCTGGATGGCCGCAAAATGAGTAAGAGCTACGGCAACACCATTCCGCTGTTCCTGAGCGAGAAGCAGCTGCAGAAACACATCAACAAAATCAAAACCAACCTGCTGGAGCCGGGGGAGCCGAAAGACCCGGATTCCTCCACCGTGTTCCAGATCTGGCAGGCGTTTGCCACGGCTGAGCAAACCGCTGACATGCGTCAGGCATTCGCCGACGGCATTGGCTGGGGTGACGCCAAGAAACAACTGTTTGGTCTGATCAACGCCGAAATCGGTGACGCGCGTGAACGCTACAACGATCTGCTGGCACGTCCGGCCGACATTGAAGCCGAACTGCACAAAGGTGCCGCCAAAGCCCGTGCCATCAGCCAGCCACTGCTGGAACAGGTGCGCGAAGCGGTTGGCATTTTCAAGCTGGCCTGACACTGTCAGCGTGCGCAACACACCCCGAATTACTGCCGCCCTCTGGCCGAAGGCGGCGATCAGGCAAGGACTGCCGCGTGCGCGGATCAGCATTGACGTTCGGGAAACAATGGGATTGGGTGACCGATGAGTACCAACGAGCCAGCCGAAAACACGCTGCCGACTGAGGTGGCCGCAGCCTCTTTGCCTGAACAGCCGAAAGGGCGGATGCGGGTAAAAAGCGGCCAGCAGGAAATGCCGTTCGCACTGGTGCAGGGTGAACCCATGACCCAGCTGCCGCTGGATCTGTACATCCCGCCGGATGCTCTGGAAGTGATTCTTGAACAGTTCGAAGGACCGCTGGATTTACTGCTGTATCTGATCCGTAAGCAGAACCTCGATATTCTTGACGTAAACGTTTCTGAGATCGTTGATCAGTACATTGAATACATCGATATGATGCACGCCATGCAGCTGGAACTGGCCGGTGAATATCTGGTGATGGCGGCCATGCTGGCGGAAATCAAAAGCCGCGTACTGCTGCCGCGTAACCGCGAAGGGAATGGCGACGAGGAAGAAGACGATCCGCGCGCCGAGTTACTGCGCCGTTTGCAGGAATACGAACGCTTTAAAACCGCAGCAGAAAACCTCGACGAACTGCCACGGCTGGAACGCGATATCTTTCTGCCGCAAGTCGACGCCCCCGAACGCATTCAGGAGCGGGTTCACCCGGACGTGGATATGCGCGAACTGATGCTGGCCTTTGCCGCAGTGCTGCGCCGCGCAGAACGGTTTGAGCATCATGAAATTCAGCGCGAACAATTATCCACCCGTGAACGTATGAGTGATGTACTGGCGCGGCTGCAGGGCGGACACTTTATGTTGTTCCGCGCTTTGTTTGACCCGAGTGAAGGTAAGCTGGGTGTCGTGGTCACGTTTCTGGCGATTCTCGAACTGGTGAAAGAATCCTTGATCGACATCGTGCAGCAGGATACTTTCGGCCCGATTCACTTGCGCGCCCGGGAACACAGTGCCGCAGGCGCGCCCTCGTATCAGCCGGATGGAGAGCTGTAATGCCGCAACCGCCATTAAAAAATATTCTTGAAGCTGCGCTGATGGCGGCTGGCGGCCCGTTATCGCTGGAGCGTATGCAAAGTCTGTTCGATGAAGACCGCATTCCGTTACCGGCGGAATTAACCACCGCGCTGACCGAACTGAAGCAGGACCTTCTGGGACGTGGTATTGAGCTGGTGGAAGTAGCCTCCGGTTTTCGCCTGCAGGTACGCACCGAAGTGGCCCCCTGGGTGGCGCGGTTGTGGGATGAGCGGCCACAGCGATATTCGCGTGCATTACTGGAAACCCTGGCGCTGATTGCCTATCGTCAGCCTATTACCCGTGGCGATATCGAAGATGTACGCGGGGTAGTCGTCAGTTCCAGCATCATGAAAACACTGCTCGAGCGTGAATGGATCAGGGTTGTGGGTTATCGCGATGTGCCGGGTCGGCCATCGATGTACGCAACAACACGCGAATTTCTGGATTATTTTGGCTTAAAGAGTCTCGAAGAGCTGCCCAGTCTGAGTGACATCCGCGAGCTGGATGACGCCAACCGCAAGCTGGAACTGGGTGATGATGCCGAAGCCCGAAAAGAACCGGCGAAAGACTTTGTTTTCCGCAGCGATGACGAAGTGGCGCAGCGTGGTGCCGATGTGCTGGCTGCCACCGAAGAAGATCTGGCCAGAGCCGCCGATCTGGTCGCCCGTGTAGAAAGTAATCTGTTTGCGCGGGATGACGATGATGATGGCGAGGCGGATAATAGCGCGGAACCGAAAACGCGCAGCATCGGCGATCTGCTGCAGCGGCTGGAACAGCGGGCCGCAGAAGAAGAACGCAGCGTCGCAGAGGATGCTGACAGCGGCGAACCTGATTCTGCTGATACAGAACAGGCTGCAGAAGCGAGCGGGAACGAAGACTCTGACGTTCGCGAAGGAACAGAACACACACGAACCGACGGCAAAGAATTCAGCGATGATGCTGGCGATATTGCTGTTCAACAAACTCAGGACGTACCGAGTTTATTTAACCAAACCCCTGACGCGGTGCGGCCGGATGCCCCTGACGCAGCTGCGGAAAAAGAAGACCGATAAATCATGAATGAACGTATCCAAAAATTGCTGGCATTGGCCGGTGTGGCCTCCCGCCGTGAAGTTGAACGCTGGATCGGCGAAGGCCGTGTCAGTGTTAATGGTGTCATCGCCAAGCTCGGCGATCGTGCCAGCCGCTATGACGATGTCCGTGTTGATGGCCGTCAGATCCCTCTGGAAGATGCCGGACGTTCGCGTCGCGTGCTGGCGTATAACAAGCCGGTCGGTGAAGTCTGCACGCTGAAAGATCCGGAAGGCCGGCCAACGGTATTTGACCACCTGCCAAAAACCAAAGGTGAGCGTTGGGTAAACATTGGCCGTCTGGACATTAACACCAGTGGTTTGCTGCTGTTTACTACCGATGGTGAACTGGCCAACAAACTGATGCATCCATCGTCCGGTGTTGACCGTGAATACGCGGTTCGTGTGCGTGGCGATGTTGATGAGGCCATGATCGAACGCCTGAAAGAAGGTGTCATGCTGGATGACGGTATGGCCCGCTTTACGGACGTAAAATTCTTCGACGGTGAGGGCCAGAACAAGTGGTTCCATGTGGTCCTGATGGAAGGCAAGAACCGTGAAGTCCGCCGTCTCTGGGAGAGCCAGGGTATTGCTGTCAGTCGTCTGAAACGGGTGCGTTATGGCTGTATCTTTATGCCATCCAATGTTCCGGTAGGAACCTGGGTTGAGCTGGGTCAGCGCGAGGTGAATGATCTGGCCGATCTGGTGGGAATTGAGCGTAAACAGACCAAGCGCATGATCGGACGAGAGAAGGAACAGTTCCAGCGTGTGGCCAAGCGTCAGAAAATCCGTCAGCAGGCCAGTCCCCGCAAGACATCGGCACCTAAGCCGCGGCAGAAGAAAATAACCGACTGAGCGGTGAACCGATCCGGTATGAAAAAGCCGCTCGATGAGCGGCTTTTTCATGCCTTGCGCACTCACAGCAGACTGGTGAATGGCGGTGCATCCAGCTCGTCATCGGTGTCGCACACAACCCGGTTGCGGCCATGGTGTTTGGCCTGATACAGAGCTTTGTCGGCGCGCTGTATCATGGAGTCCATGCTGTCTTCCATCATCAGCGTTGCACAGCCGATACTGGTCGTAACCTGTAAGCGGCCTTTTTCATTGCTGAACGTCAGCGAGCTGATGCCCATGCGGATACGTTCAGCGATACGCAGTGCTCCGGCGTGTTCAGCATTGCTGAGCATGACCAGAAATTCCTCTCCGCCATAGCGGAAGCACATGTCGGTCTGACGGATACAGCCGGTAATACAGGCAACCGCTTCTTTCAGTACTTTGTCTCCCATGCTGTGGCCGAATTCGTCGTTGACCAGTTTGAAGTGATCAAGGTCCAGCATCAGGATGGATAATTGCTGGCCATGGCGTTTGGCCAGTTCAATTTCCCGTTGCAGGGTTTTATCCAGTGCTACGCGGTTACCGGCTCCGGTCAGAGGATCGCGGAACGCCGCTGCCAGCGCCTCGTGGTAGCGCAGGGCATTGCGCATCGGGTAGACCAGCGTGGTGAGCAGACCTTCCAGATTGGCCAGCTCATGCTCGCGAAAGCGGGTAGAGCGGTGAAATATCAGGTCGCCCATATAATCCTGCTGCGTCTGCAAACGATAACTGGCGCTGTGGACGCTGTTTCGGCCAAAGCTGAGCAACAGATTCTGAGCGCTGTAGCTGAAACTGATGCCATCCACCAGAACCGCTTGCTGAATTTCACTGAAGAAAATTTCCAGCAGCTGTGCCAGTTCTAAGGTTGTCTGCAGTTTGCCTGACAGCTTCAGCAGCACTTCCGGGCGTATGTCGGGCTTGGGTGCCAGATCTCCGATACTGGATACAATCTTGTCATCCTGGAGTTCTGCCCGGCCGTTGCTGTGTAACGGACTGACCATGAGTTACCTCGTACAGGTAAATGATTCCTGATCAGTGAAAGCTATTTCTGTGCCAGTATTTTTCAGTTGTATTTTATGTTTAAAAACAATGACTTACGTTTTTAATTTTGCTGTTTGTGGCAGGAAGTTGGCAATTTGACGATGTCTGGCTTTGGTTGTTTGCCAATAAAATGACTGATTGATCAGGAATAAAGGGCAGAAATCAGACGCTTTGTGTGCGGTGATGGTCTTCAATCAACAGAATTCGTCTTAAAAATGATCAGGCGTCGCAGAAAGACTGTCCCTCGTGCGGCCCGGCGGCAGAGATATGCCGCCGGGTTTTGCCGCCGCTGAAGGCGGCCTGAGAGGTTTCAGGAGGCGGATTGCCAGGCATTTGCTCCCTGCGCGTCCAGACTCTGACCATGGGTACCAATGGATTCCGGACTCATCAGATGCAGATAAAGCGGCATAATAGTATCAGCTTCCGGTACTTTGCTTGGGTGCTCCGCCGGATAGGCGGCGGCACGCATGCTGGTGCGGGTACCGCCCGGGTTAATACAGTTCACGCGGATATTGCTGGTGTTTTCCAGTTCCTGCGCCATCACCTGCATTAAGCCTTCGGTGGCAAATTTAGACACCGAATACGCGCCCCAGTAGGCGCGTCCTTCACGGCCGACACTGCTGCTGGTAAAAATGACAGAGGCATCCGCCGGAGCTTTGCGCAGCAGGGGCAGCAGATGCTTCATCAGGGCGAACTGGCCGTTTACGTTAATCTGCATCACTTTTTGCCAGGTGTTCCAGTCATAGTTTTCCAGGCTGGTGCGCTGACCCAGCACTCCGGCATTGAGCAATACACCATCAAGGTGACCGAAATTTTCGTCAATCAGCCCGGCCAGCTGGCGGAACGGTTCTTCATCTTGCTGCTCAAGGTCGAATGGCAAAACCGCGGCCTGCGGCAGGTTTTCAGCGTCAATCAGGTCGTAGGTATCGTTCAGGGCCTGCTGGGTGCGTCCGAGCAGTAAAACGGTGGCCCCGGCGCGTGCATAGGTCAGAGCGGCTGTCCGGCCGATGCCATAGCCAGCGCCGGTTACCAGAATAATGCGGCCAGTCAATGAGTTCGGGGCGGTTTCCATGGGTCTACCTTCTTGTGCAATGGATGGTTTTTGTCAGCGGCAAAGCGGCAATCATCGTTTGCCGCTTTGTCCTGTGCTGAGGTTACTTATTAACCTGTCTTAACGCTCAGAGCGTTGCCTGCAGCAGGGTGATCAGGTCATGGGGGTGGCTGATCTGTAGATCCGCCTGCCAGTGTTCAGGATGATCGCCGCTTTCGATATAACCGAAGGTGGCGGCGATGCTGATCATGCCGGCAGCGCGGGCGGCATCAATGTCACGGATATGGTCGCCGACATACCAGCAATCGGCGGCCTGCAAACCAAGATCGGCGGCGGCTTTCAACAATGGCTCGGGGTGAGGTTTGGATTTCGTTACATCATCCGGGCACACCACTACATCCCCCTGAATGGCGAGTTTCGCCAGCAGCGCTTCGGTATACAGCCGCGGTTTGTTGGTGACAATGCCCCAGCGGATGCCCTGTTGTTCAAGGGTGGTAATCACCTCCGGGAAGCCGGGGAAATAGCCGCTTAAAAGGCCGATGCTCTGCAGATAACGGTCGAGAATTTGTTGCCGCTGGTCGAGAAATATCTGCGGTGCAGTGGCCAGATCGCGTCCTGTCTGATCCGGATAATCAAAGGTCAGGCGCGTGAGTGCTGCGCCGCCGTTCGATACCTGCTCGCGGATTGTCCCGTTGGCCAGTGCCGGTTTTCCCTGCTCTTTACGCAGGCTGTTGACCACATCATAAAAATCCGGGGCGGTATCGACCAGCGTGCCATCCAGATCAAACAGGATGGCCTTGGGGCGGGTCAGGCTCATAGGCTGCTGTCCGGTTTGCGCGTTGCCATCAGGTAATTCACGCTGACGTCGTTGTCTTTCAGTTTGTAGATTTTGGTCAGCGGGTTATAGACCATGCCGGTCATGTGCTGCACTTCCAGACCAGCATTGCGGCACCAGCGGGTGAGTTCGCTGGGTTTGATGAACTTGTGGTAATCGTGGGTGCCGGCCGGCAGCAGGCGCATCAGGTATTCGGCGCCGAGAATGGCAAAGGCATAGGCTTTCGGATTGCGGTTAATCGTAGAGAAAAATACCTGACCGCCCGGTTTCACCAGTTGGTAACAGGCGCGGATGATGGATTCCGGGTCCGGTACGTGTTCCAGCATCTCCAGACAGGTCACCACATCGAAACTCTCGGGTTGCTGCGCCGCTAGTTGTTCCACCGGAATGCACTGATAACGGATCTTTACGCCGGATTCCAGCGCGTGCAGTTTGGCGGTGTTGAGGTTGGCCTCACCCATGTCTATTCCGGTAACAGCCGCGCCACGGTTGGCCATGCCTTCACTCAGAATGCCGCCGCCACAGCCGACATCCAGTACCGCTTTACCGGCCAGTGGGGCGTAACGGTCAATGTAGTTGGTGCGCAGTGGGTTGATGTCGTGCAGCGGCTTGAATTCGCTTTCCAGATCCCACCAGCGTGAGGCGAGTGCTTCGAATTTGGCAATTTCGGCGCGATCAACGTTCGGTGTCTGTTCCATGCTCGGCTCCTGCAAAAAATTATTCGTTGGTTCAGGACTGGCGGATACGGTCAGCCCACTGATGGGCATCGTGCAGTATCTGTTGTTCGTCCAGAGTGGTCAGTTCGCCTTTGTTCAGCAGTAATTTACCGGCAACCCAGACATGGCTGGTGGCGCGGCTGCTGTCGGTGTAAACCAGCTGAGAGATCGGATCGTAAAGGGGCTGCTGCGTCAGTTGCGACAGGTCAACGGCCTGCAGATCCGCCCATTTGCCGGGCGTCAGCGAGCCGGTCTGGTCGTCCAGCCCCAGTGCTTTGGCACCGCCCATGGTCGCCATATACAGCGCCTGTGCGGCGGGTACGGCGGCGGCGTCGCCGGCGACCGCTTTGGCCAGCATGGCGGCGGTTTTCATTTCCCCCTGAAGGTTCAGATCGTTGTTGCTGGCCGCACCGTCGGTACCGAGGGCGACATTAATCTGACGGCTCAGCAGTTGTGCGGACGGACAGAAGCCGGACGCCAGTTTCAGGTTGGATTCCGGGCAGTGCACCACCGAAGCGCCGCTATGTTGCAGGACGCTGATGTCGTCGGCGCTGATCTGGGTCATGTGCACGCAGCTTACACGCTCGGTCATAAAGCCCAGCTCGGCCAGACGCTGGGTTGGCCGGCAACCGAACTGCTCCATGCTCTGCGCCACTTCAAAGGCGGTTTCGTGCAGATGGATCTGGATCGGCATGTCCAGCTGATCGGCCAGTGTGGTGATGTCCTGTAGCGGACCGTTGGAAACGGTGTAGGGTGCGTGCGGGCCAAAGCCCAGAGTCAGCAATGGCTGGTGTTTATAGGTGTCGCGTACAGCCAGGGCTTTTTTGATGTACTCATCGGCGTTCTGGGCAAAGTTGGTGGGGAAGTCCAGTACCGGAGTAAAGCTGACGTTGCGGATACCGGCTTCGAGGGCGCTTTCCACCCCAGAGCCCGGATAAAAATACATATCGGCATAGGTTGTGGTGCCGCACTTCAGCATTTCGGCAATGGCTAAGCGGGTACCATCACGAACGAAGGCGTCATCCACCCAGCGGCCTTCGGCTGGCCAGATGTGTTCCTGCAGCCAGGTCATTAAAGCGAGGTCGTCGGCCATGCCGCGAAACAATGACATTGCCGCATGGCCGTGAGCGTTCACATACCCGGGAAGCAACACATGATGAGGCAGGTCGAGGGTTTCGGTCGCCTCGAGGCTGACGGCATCCTGATCCTGCACGGCGACAATCCGTCCATCTTTGATAAACAGCGCCTGACAATGCAGCAGGCTGGCATGGTTACCGGTCATGGGGATCACCCAGCGGGCATTGATTCTCAGGTCGGCCTGCATGGCTCGGCTTCCTTCTTGGTTTAACGGCATAAAGGTCGGCATTATAAACGCGCCCACCTCTCCCGTCTCGTCTTCAGACTGTTGCCGGACTCGCTAGGTATCTTGTTGATTTATGGTATGATTCGGCACTTTATTGGCAGCCTCGTCCGGACGGTGTCAGCACAGCGTCTTGTGCATCCGGGGAGGTGGTCAACAACAAGGACAGAATCACCTGAAAATGACCATAAAAGGGTGATCCGCAGAACACGGGCCGAGTATTTATGGGTGAGTTAGCCAAAGAAGTTCTTCCGATTAACATTGAAGATGAACTGCAGCAGTCCTATCTCGATTACGCCATGAGCGTTATCGTCGGACGCGCATTGCCGGATGTACGCGATGGCCTGAAGCCTGTACACCGTCGTGTGCTGCACGCGATGAATGTCCTCGGTAACGATTGGAACAAGCCTTACAAAAAATCGGCGCGTGTGGTCGGTGACGTGATCGGTAAATATCACCCACACGGTGACTCTGCGGTGTATGACACCATCGTGCGGATGGCGCAGGACTTCTCCATGCGTTACACGCTGGTCGATGGTCAGGGTAACTTTGGTTCGGTCGATGGCGACTCTGCGGCGGCCATGCGTTATACCGAAGTGCGGATGAAAAAAATCAGCCATGACATTCTGGCTGATATTGATAAAGAAACCGTCGACTGGGTGCCGAACTATGACGGTACCGAACAGATTCCGGCGGTCATGCCGACCCGTATCCCGAACCTGCTGGTCAATGGTTCGTCCGGTATCGCGGTGGGGATGGCAACCAATATCCCGCCACATAACCTCACCGAAGTGCTGAATGGCTGTCTGGCGCTGATCGATAATCCGGAGCTGGATGTCGATGGTCTGATGGAATACATCCCGGGTCCGGATTTCCCCACCGGTGCCTTTATTAATGGCCGTGATGGCATTGTTGAAGCCTACCGCACCGGTCGTGGCCGTATTTATTTGCGTGCGCGTCATCATTTTGAAGAAGACGAGCGCAACGGCAAGGTGTCGATTATTTTCACCGAGATCCCGTATCAGGTGAACAAAGCCCGCCTGATCGAAAAGATCGCCGAGCTGGTTAAAGAGAAGAAGCTTGAAGGCATCACCGAACTGCGTGACGAGTCGGATAAAGACGGTATGCGGATTGTGGTGGAGCTGCGCCGTGGCGAAATGCCGGAAGTGGTGCTCAACAACCTGTTCGCCCAGACCCAGCTGCAGGGCGTGTTCGGTATTAATACCGTGGCGCTGGTTGATGGTCAGCCGAAAATCCTGAACCTGAAACAGCTGCTCGAAGCCTTTGTTAAACACCGCCGTGAAGTGGTAACCCGCCGTACGATTTATGATCTGCGTAAGGCGCGTGAGCGTGGTCATCTGCTCGAAGGCCTGGCGCTGGCGCTGGCCAACATTGATCCGGTGATTGAACTGATCAAAAAATCCCCGACGGCGGCCGAGGCCAAAGATAACCTGATTGCCACGCCATGGGCGCCGGGTGATGTGCTGGATATGCTTGAGCGTGCCGGTCCGGATGCCTGTCGTCCTGATGACTTACCGCAGGAATTCGGCTTCCGCGATGGCAAATACTATCTCTCTCCTGCTCAGGCTCAGGCGATTCTGGATCTGCGCCTGCAGAAACTGACCGGCCTTGAACACGAAAAACTGATTGAAGAGTACCAGCTGAAACTGACCGAAATCGCCGAGTATCTGGACATTCTGGGCAGTGCAGAGCGCCTGATGCAGGTGATCCGCGAAGAGCTGGAAGCGGTACGCGAAGAATACGGTGATGCCCGTAAAACCGAAATCATGGCGGTTAAGCGCGACCTGACGATGGCCGATCTGATTCCGGAAGAAACCCTGGTACTGACGTTGTCGCACGGTGGTTATGCCAAAACTCAGCCAATGGATGCTTATCAGGCGCAGAAGCGTGGCGGTAAAGGTAAATCGGCCACCTCGGTTAAAGATGAAGACTTTATCGAACGCCTGCTGGTGGTGAACAGTCATGACACTGTGCTGTGCTTTACCGATGCCGGTAAGGTCTACTGGCTCACCGTTTACGATATTCCGCAGGCCAGCCGCAACGCACGCGGACGGCCGATTGTGAATGTGCTGAATATGTCCGAAGAGGGTGAGCGTATTACCGCTATTCTGCCGGTTACGGAATACAGCGAAGACCGCTATGTCTTTATGGTGACGGCACGCGGTACGGTGAAGAAAACCACGCTGGATCAGTTCAGCCGTCCGCGCTCATCCGGTCTGATAGCCTGTGAACTGGATGACGGTGATCATCTGGTGGGTGTCGCTATTACCGATGGCAGCAAGGATATTCTGATGCTTTCGGATGCTGGTAAGGCCGTACGCTTTAAAGAATCCGATGTGCGTGCCATGGGCCGTACTGCGCGGGGTGTGCGTGGTATCCGGCTGGCAGAGGGGCAGCGGGTGATTGCACTGATTATTCCGGAAGACGGTGGCACCATTCTCACCGCTTCTCAACGAGGTTACGGCAAACGGACCGCCGTGAGCGAATTCCCGACCAAAGGCCGGGGTACTCAGGGGGTTATCGCCATGATAACCAGTGAGCGAAATGGCCCGCTGGTCGGTGCTGTGCAGGTATTTGACGGTGATGAAGTGATGCTGATCAGCGATCAGGGCACACTGGTTCGTACCCGTGTGAATGAGGTTTCCGTGTTGGGCCGCAACACTCAGGGCGTTACCCTGATTAAAGTCTCTGATAAAGAAAAACTGGTTGGCGTCGAGCGCATCTGTGATGCCGAAGACGATGACGATGCGCTGGCAGAAGGCGATGTGGCTGCGGAGCAAGACGTTGCGGCTGATCTGGATATGAATGAAGAAAACTCTGGATTGAATACTGAGGACGAATAAGTTTTATGAGTATGGATGCATCACATGCTGTCAGTCATGACGAAATTGATCTGTTTGATCTCATCGATGACATTAAAGACAAATGGTACTGGCTGGTCGGTACCGTGGCGCTGTCGCTCTGTTTTGCCCTTATCTATGCCTTTAATGCAAGCCCTGTCTATCAGACGGAGGTGGTCTACAAAGAGGTCAGGGAGGCGGAGTTACTGCAGTTGAATCAACCGCGCCTGCAGGGTGTTTTTTCATTAACGAGCGAGATGGCCTTTAAGGAAGTTCGTGCTCTGGCGCGCTCTGGCAACACCAAACGCGCCTTTTATAATGAGCTGCTGACCGAGAATGATGCAACTCTGCGGGAACTTATTTATGACGAAAAATTTACTCCGGAACAGAACTTCAGCAAGTTCTCAGATCGTTTTACTTATGCCGATCCCGGTGCAAAAGAAATTGATGTTCTGTTGCGGATTAAATTTGAATTAAAAAACCCGCAGTGGGCCACAACACTGCTTAATCGATACAGTGATTTTGTTCTGCAGCGTTATCTGGCCGAGGTGCAGAGTGCTTTGGAACTGAGCAAACAATCACGACTGGATGCCTTACATCTTGAGGCGGAAGGTTTACGTACTGCCTATCAGGCTGAAAAGAAGCAACGCATGCTGCAGTTGGAAGAAGCCTCTTCTATCGCCGCGTCTATTAAGCAGAACATGCCGTTTTATTCCGGCAACAACAACGCTTTGCTGGGTTCTCAGCCGCCTTTATTTATGCTGGGACAAACCGTTCTCAATGCCGAACTGGCGCAAATGCGTGGCCGGGACGAGCGTGATGAAGATGAATTTATACCCGGTTTACCGGAGCTGAACTGGACAATTCAGAATCTGCAGGAAGTGCATGTTAACTGGGACAGCGTCCGTTTTGTGCAGCTGGATCAGTCAGCGGTATTGCCGTTGAAACCGATCAAACCACGCAAGCTGATGATTGTCGCGCTCGGCGGCGTTGCTGGCGGTATGGCGGGTGTGATGTTTGCGTTATTGGCGGCTGCGCAGGTTCGTCGCCGGAAGTCCAAAGGCGGCCGTCGTCGCCTGCCGGGAATGTTGAAGTCCCGCGGATAACGCGGCGATGTAAACTCTGAATGTTCTTTTTCCGGTGCGGCTTTTAACAAGGCCGCGCCTTTTTGTTATCAGTGAGTTCAAAGCAAAATGAGTCGAGCATATAACTTCTGTGCGGGGCCTGCGGCATTGCCAACGGCGGTTCTGGAACGTGCGCGTGAGGAACTCGCGGACTGGCAGGGCAAGGGCTTGTCCATTATGGAGATGAGTCACCGCAGTAAGGATTATGTCTCGGTGGCTCAGAAAGCCGAGCAGGATTTACGCGACCTGCTGGCCATTCCGGCCAACTACAAAGTGCTGTTTATGCAGGGCGGTGCCAGCAGTCAGTTCAGCATGATTCCGATGAACCTGTTCCGTGGTGCCTCACCTGCCGATTATGTGGCTGATTATGTGAATACCGGGCAGTGGTCGATTAAAGCGATTGCGGAAGCGCAGCGTTACGGTCGGGTTAATGTGGTCGCGTCGACTGAGCACAATCATTTCACCTCGGCGCCGTCTCAGCATGAACTGCAGCTGAGTGCCAGCGCCAATTACGTGCATTACACCCCGAACGAAACCATCGGTGGCGTAGCCTTTGATTACATTCCTGAGGTAGGCGATACACCACTGGTGGCTGACTTTTCATCGTCCATTTTGTCTGAGCCGCTGGATGTGTCCAGATTCGGCCTGATTTATGCCGGTGCGCAGAAAAACATCGGCCCGGCCGGACTGTGCGTGGTGATTGTGCGTGAAGACCTGCTGGGTAATACCATTGCAGGGACGCCGACCATGTTTGATTACAAGGTGTGTGCCGATAACGATTCGATGTACAACACGCCACCGACGTACAGCTGGTATCTGGCCGGTCTGGTGTTTGAGTGGCTGAAAGAGCAGGGGGGCCTGGAGGCAATGGCTGCGGTAAACCGTCGCAAAGCGGAAAAGCTTTACGGCTTTATCGACGGCAACGATTTTTATGCCAACCCGGTGGCGAAAGCGAACCGCTCTCTCATGAACGTACCTTTCACCCTCGCAGATGCCGCGCTGGATAAAACCTTTCTGGCGGAAAGCGAAGCGGCAGGTCTGCTGAATCTGGCCGGTCACCGCAGTGTTGGCGGGATGCGCGCTTCTATTTATAACGCCGTATCGGAGCAGGCGGTTGATGCCCTGATCGGCTTTATGGGTGATTTCGCCAAGCGTCACGGTTAAGTGACGCCGGCTGCAGATCATGGCTAAACAGACAGAAAACGGCAGAACACTATGAGCGAAGCACAAGAGCTGGATCAGCTGCGTCAGCAGATTGATGCGCTGGATCAGCAGATTCAGGATCTGATTAACCAGCGCGCCCACTGCGCACAGCAGGTGGCAGAGGTTAAGCAGAAATACGCATCGCCAGGCGAGCTCGTGGTGTTTTACCGGCCTGAGCGCGAAGCTCAGGTGCTGCGCAAAGTGATGGACCGTAATCAGGGCCCTTTACCGGATGAGGCCATGGCGCGCCTGTTTCGCGAAATTATGTCGCAGTGTCTGGCGCTGGAAGAACCCTTGCAGGTTGCCTATTTAGGGCCGGAAGGTACCTTCACCCAGCAGGCGGCAGTGAAGCATTTTGGCCATGCCGTACAGTGTCGCGGTCAGGTGTCGATTGCCGATGTATTCCGTGAGGTGGAAAGTGGTGCGGCCAATTATGGTGTTGTACCGGTAGAAAATTCCACCGAAGGCGTGGTGACGCATACTCTCGACAGCTTCTTTGATTCCAGTCTGCAGATCTGTGGCGAAGTCACACTGCGCATCCATCATCATTTGCTGGTGCAGGAAGGTGGCCAGCCGGTGGAGCGCATTTATTCCCACGCCCAGTCGCTCGGGCAGTGCCGCCGCTGGCTGGATCAGAATTATCCTAATGTTGAGCGCATTGCCGTCAGCTCCAATGCCGAAGCAGCACGTCGCGCCAGTAAAGAGGTTAATGCGGCAGCCATCGCCAGTGAAGCGGCGGCGGAGTTGTATCAGCTCCGGATTCAGGCGGCGAATATCGAGGATCGTCCGGATAACACCACGCGCTTCCTGATCATTGGCCGTCAGGCAACCACGCCCAGCGGTGATGATAAAACCTCGGTGCTGGTATCCAGCCGCAACCAGCCGGGGGCGCTGTATCAGGTACTGGAGCCTTTCCATAAGGCCGGTATCAGTCTGACGCGGATTGAAACCCGTCCGGCCCGCAGCGGTACCTGGAATTACGTGTTTTTTATCGATTTTGAAGGCCACCGTAACGACGCAAGCATTGCGCCGTTAATTGATGATCTGCGCAATGTTGCGCTGGATTTCAAATGGCTGGGCTCCTATCCGAAAGCCGTGCTGTAAGCGGCTTTTCACCACCATTAACGCATTGTAAGGCAGGCACTATGGCAGTCGATTTTCAGCAGCTGGCAGTGGAAGGCGTTCGTGGCCTGATGCCCTACCAGCCGGGTAAACCTATTGATGAACTGGCGCGCGAACTCGGTCTGAATGAAGCCGACATCGTCAAACTGGCCAGTAACGAAAACCCAATGGGCCCAAGCCCGAAAGCGCTGGCGGCCATTCAGGCTGAGCTTGCAGACCTCACCCGTTACCCCGATGGTGCTGGTTTTGAGCTGAAAAAAGCCCTGTGCAACACACTGAGTACCGATTCTTACCCAGTACGGGCTGATCAGATTACTCTGGGTAACGGCTCCAGCGATATTCTCGATTTTATTACCCGTGTTTTTGTCAATGACGGCGATGAGATCGTCGTATCTCAGCACGCCTTTGCTATCTATGAACTGGTTGCACGCATGGTCGGAGCCCGGACTCTGGCGGCACCGGCGAAACATTTTGGTCACGACCTCGACGCCATGCTGGCGCTGATCGGCGATAAAACCCGCATTGTATTTGTTACCAATCCGAATAACCCAACCGGTACCTGGCTGAAAAAAGACGAGCTGACCGCGTTCCTCGATAACGTACCGGAGCGCGTGCTGGTCTTACTCGATGAAGCCTATTTTGAATACGTTGATGAAGCCGAATATCCCAATGGTATTCAGCTGCTGAGCCGTTATCCGAATCTGGTGGTGACCCGTACCTTCTCCAAGGCTTATGGACTGGCATCGCTGCGCGTTGGTTATGGTATTTCCAGTCCGCAGATTGCGGATTTACTGAACCGCGTGCGCCCGCCGTTTAACGTTGATTCCTTTGCCCTGTCTGCCGCGGCCGCTGCGTTGTCGGACAACGACTATGTTGCGCAGAGTGTGGCGGCCAATAAGGCCGGTATGCAGCAACTGACGGCTGCTTTTGAAACGCTGGGTCTGAGTTTTATTCCATCGGTCGCTAATTTTATTGCCTTCCGCATACCGGATGCGCTGAATGCCATGGATGTCTATAAAAAACTGTTAGCGAAAGGGGTCATTGTGCGGCCGGTTGCCAATTACGAAATGCCACAACATTTGCGGGTTTCGATTGGTACTGAAGCGGAAAACGCCACGTTTATTAACGCCCTGACTGCGGTGTTGTCTTGAGCAAAAAGCATTCTCTGTACATTCCCCGGGTCACCGTCATTGGTCTCGGGCTGATTGGCTGTTCCTGGGTCAAAGCCCTGCGCGTTCGTGGTTGCGTCGGCGAAGTTCACGGTTACGACCGTAATCTGGATTCTATGCAACAGGCGTTACAGATTGGTCTGATTGATGATTTCAGCACGGAAATTACGGATGCCGTCTGCAATGCAGACCTCATTATCATTTCCGTGCCGATTCTTGCCGTGCGTCAGGTGCTGCAGGATATTGCGCCTGCTATCCGTGACGAGGCAATACTGACCGATGTTGGCTCGGTGAAAGGCTCCGTTGCCCGTGATGTTGAAGCGGTATTTGGTGCAGATTTTAACCGCTTTGTGCTGGGTCATCCGATTGCCGGTTCCGAGCGCAGCGGGGTGAACGCCGCTGATGAAAATCTGTATGTGCGTCATAAAGTCATCATCACCCCGCAACCACATACCGATCAGACGGCGTTGCGTCTGGTGCGTGCCGCCTGGGAAGCGGTGGGGGCTGATGTTGAGGATATGGACGTCTGTCACCACGATGAAGTACTGGCAGCAACCAGCCATTTACCGCATCTGCTGGCGTATTCTCTGGTCGATACTCTGGCCAACAGCCACGAAAACAAAGAGATCTTTAACTATGCTGCCGGTGGATTCCGTGATTTTACCCGCATTGCCGCCAGCAGCCCGGTCATGTGGCGGGATATCTTTTCCGCCAATAAAGAACAGATTCTGAAAACCCTGGATCTGTTTCAGCATGATCTGAATTTTTTACGCCGCGCGATTGAACAGGAAGACACCACCACCGTGATGGGGGTGCTGACCCGTGCTAAAGTAGCGCGCGACCATTTTTCTAAAATACTCGCCCGCAGGGCCTACGTTGAACCTATGAAAACCGCATCTGTTACCTATATCGCATCACCTGCCGGTTCGCTGAGCGGCAGCTTCCGCGTTCCCGGAGATAAATCCATTTCACACCGCTCCATCATGCTGGGTTCACTGGCAGAGGGTACAACCGAAGTCAGTGGCTTTCTGGAAGGGGAAGACAGTCTGGCAACGCTGCAGGCGTTCCGTGATATGGGGGTGGTGATCGAAGGTCCGCATCGTGGCCGGGTAACCATTCATGGAGTGGGCCTGCACGGCCTGCAGCCACCACCGAATGCGCTGTATCTGGGCAACTCCGGTACCTCCATGCGTCTGCTGGCCGGATTAATGGCGGGACAAACCTTTGATGTGGAAATGAGCGGTGATGAATCACTCTCCAAGCGTCCGATGGGACGCGTGGCCGATCCGCTGAAGCAGATGGGTGCCGTGGTCGAAACCGCTGAAGCTGGTCGTCCGCCAATCAAAGTATTCGGTGCCGGTAAGCTGACAGGCATCCACTACGATCTGCCGATGGCCAGTGCTCAGGTAAAAAGCTGTGTGCTGCTGGCCGGTCTGTATGCCGACGGAGAAACCTCGGTGACTGAACCTGCGCCAACCCGCGATCATACCGAGCGTATGCTGAAAGGCTTTGGTTATGACGTTCAGGTTAACGGCAGCACCGTTACGCTGAAGTCTGGCGGCAAACTGACCGCAACCAGCATTGACGTGCCTGCGGATATCTCATCGGCAGCCTTCTTTATGGTTGCCGCGAGCATTGCCGAAGGTTCCGATATCACCCTTGAGCACGTAGGTATCAACCCGACCCGTATCGGCGTGATCAATATCCTGCGCGCTATGGGCGGTAATATTGAGGTGCTGAACGAACGTGAGGTGGGCGGTGAGCCGGTGGCCGATATCCGCATTCGCAGTGCGCAATTAAAAGGCATCCAGATTCCTGAAGATCAGGTTCCGCTGGCGATCGACGAATTCCCTGCGCTGTTTATTGCTGCTGCCTGTGCTGAAGGTGAAACCGTTCTGACTGGCGCGGAAGAATTGCGGGTTAAAGAAAGCGATCGTATTCAGGCCATGGTCGATGGATTGGTGACACTGGGTATTGACGCCAGAGGCACCGATGATGGCGCAGTGATTCAGGGGAAAGGCGGTCAGGGAATGAGCGCGCCTGTCTTTGGCGGTGGTGAAATCGTTACCCATCACGATCATCGTATTGCCATGAGTTTTGCGATTGCCTCAGTACGTGCGGCGGAGCCAATTACCATACTGGACTGCGCTAACGTGGCGACCTCGTTCCCCGACTTCGTTGGCCTGGCGAATAATGCCGGTCTGCAACTGAACGTGACCAGCCAACCCGCTGAGTAAAAGGAAACCGAATGAACGCTTCTTCTGCCCCCGTCATTACTATTGATGGTCCATCCGGTGCCGGTAAGGGAACGGTCTGTGCACGATTGGCGCAGACACTGAACTGGCAGTTGCTTGACAGTGGTGCGCTGTATCGTATTACCGGTCTGGCCGCCAGCCGTAAAGGTCTGGCGCTGGATGATGATGCGGCGGTTGCTGCGGTCGCGGGTAGCCTGGATGTGCGCTTTGAGCCGACTCCGGTGGGGGTGAGGGTCATTCTGGAAGGGGATGACGTGACCGATTCAATCCGCACTGAAGACGTCGGCAGTCTGGCCTCCCAGGTAGCGGCATTACCGGCGGTGCGTGATGCACTGCTGCAGCGCCAGCGTGATTTCCGTACGGCTCCCGGGGTGATTGCTGATGGCCGCGATATGGGTACCGTGGTTTTCCCGGATGCACCGGTTAAGGTCTTCCTCACCGCCAGCGCCGAAGAGCGCGGTCAGCGCCGTTACAAGCAGTTGCTTGAAAAGGGATTTAGTGCTAGTTTACCCGCCCTTATCGAAGACATCCGAGCCCGAGATGAGCGTGACAGTAACCGATCTGTTGCCCCATTGAAGCCCGCGCAAGATGCTGTGCTGATCGACAGCACCTCAATGAGCATTGAGGAAGTATGCGATCAGGTAATGAATCTTGTCCGAACGACTGGACTGATCTGAGATGAAACCGGTGCGTTAGCCGGCTCTGTCCCCGCGGCGGGAAAATGAGAAAACGCACAGGTTTTTATGTTTGACTAACCCCGAATGTCTGGCCATTTGGTACGCGTTGTCTTCCATTAATTACCCCACGGAAGCGCGCCTTAACGAGATAGGTACATACTCATGAGCATGAGCGAAAGCTTTGCAGAATTATTTGAAGAATCCCTTAAAGAACTGGACATGCAGCCAGGTTCCATTGTTACCGGTACCGTTGTCGATATCGACAGCGATTGGGTTACCGTTAACTCTGGCCTGAAATCTGAAGCTGTTATCCCGCGCAGCCAGTTCCTGAATGAAAAAGGCGAGCTGGAAGTTGCTATCGGCGACACCACTCAGGTATCCCTGGAAGCCGTTGAAGATGGTTTCGGTGAAACCCGCCTGTCTCGTGAAAAAGCGAAACGCGCAGAAAGCTGGATTGAGCTGGAAAAAGCCTTCGAAGCTGATGAAATGGTTATGGGTATCATCAATGGTAAAGTCAAAGGTGGCTTCACTGTTGATCTGAAGAACATCCGCGCCTTCCTGCCAGGTTCTCTGGTTGACGTACGTCCGGTACGCGACACTCTGCACCTGGAAGGCAAAGAGCTGGAATTCAAAGTTATCAAGCTGGATGCCAAGCGTAACAACGTGGTTGTATCCCGTCGTGCCGTTCTGGAAGCTGCTAACAGCCAGGAACGCGAAGAACTGCTGGCTAACCTGCAGGAAGGCCAGTCTGTTAAAGGTATCGTTAAGAACCTGACCGACTACGGTGCCTTCGTCGATCTGGGCGGTGTTGACGGCCTGCTGCACATCACTGACATGGCGTGGAAACGCATCAAGCACCCAAGCGAAATCGTTGCTGTTGGTGACGAAATCGACGTTAAAGTGCTGAAATTCGACCGTGAGCGCAACCGCGTTTCTCTGGGTCTGAAGCAGCTGGGTGATGATCCATGGGTGAACATCAACGAGCGTTACCCAGAGCACGCCCGTGTTAAAGCACGCGTAACTAATCTGACGGACTACGGCTGTTTCGCCGAGCTGGAAGAGGGTGTTGAAGGTCTGGTTCACGTATCCGAAATGGATTGGACCAACAAAAACATCCACCCAAGCAAAGTGGTTCAGGTTGGCGACGAAATCGAAGTTATGGTTCTGGATATCGACGAAGAGCGTCGTCGTATCTCTCTGGGTATCAAGCAGTGCACCATGAACCCATGGGAAGAGTTCGGTACCAAGTTCAATAAAGGCGACAAGATCTCCGGTAAGATCAAGTCCATCACTGACTTCGGTATCTTTATCGGTCTGGATGGTGGCATCGACGGTCTGGTTCACCTGTCTGATATTTCCTGGAATGACAGCGGCGAAGAAGCCGTTCGTAATTACAAGAAAGGCGATGAACTGGAAACTGTAATCCTGTCTATCGACCCTGAGCGTGAGCGTATCTCTCTGGGCGTTAAGCAGCTGGAAAGCGATCCGTTTTCTGAGTACGTTGCTGAAAACGACAAGGGCACTCTGATCACCGGTAAAGTGATCTCTGTTGACGCGAAAGCCGCTGTCATCGAAATCGCTCCAGGTGTTGAGGGCGTACTGAAGGCGTCTGATATCAGCCGTGACAAGGTAGAAGATGCCCGTAACGTGCTGAACGAAGGCGACACCGTTGAAGCCGTTATCACTGCCGTAGATCGTAAGAACCGTGGAATCAGTTTGTCTGTTAAAGCGAAAGACAATGCAGAAGACAAAGCGGCTCTGAAAGAACAGCGTGCTAAGGCTGATGCCGAAATGACAGGTCCGACCACCATTGGTGACCTGATCAAAGAGCAGTTGAACCAGAAAGACTAAGTCTTGATGCGTTAAACCGATCTGAAAAACCCGCTTCGGCGGGTTTTTTTATGGCTGCTATCCATGGCAGCCAACTGCTGGCCGCACTGCGTGCGTTAAGTTTTGTTCCTGACAAAACTTTGGGGGGCTGGCCACCCTTGGCGGACGATTTGCCCGGCGTTGAAGTGGTTGTCCTATGGATGCTGCCTGGTGCGGTGTCTGCTTGTGATCGTTTGTTACAGATTTGGGTCAGATTTCACTGAAATCGATTGTACAAACAATCAACACTTGCAAAAGGGTTGAGCTAACTGCATGATTTGGCTAGGTTTATTGCCATGCTTCGTTCTCAAGGAGGGAAAAGCCATGACAAAATCTGAGCTGATAGAAAAAATCGTAACCCGACAGCCGCAGTTGTCCTCGAAAGATGTCGAACTGGCGGTCAAAACTTTGCTTGATCATATGTCGCAGACCCTGTCGTCAGGGGAGCGGATTGAGATTCGTGGTTTTGGCAGTTTTTCACTGCATTACCGTGCACCACGGATGGGTCGTAATCCTAAAACCGGGGAAACGGTCGATCTTAAAGGAAAGTTTGTTCCTCACTTTAAGCCCGGCAAAGAGCTGCGTGATCAGGTGAATGACAGTCCGGAAGACGATTAAGTATTCCGGTATATGGAGTCGATGCTATGAAAACGCTGAAAGTAGGCCTGAGTGTTGTACTTTTTATTGTCGTTTTGGCCTATACGCTGGCGTTTGCTGCGCAAAACAGTTTGTTGGTTGAGCTGAACTTTCTGCTTGGCTCGCCTGTTACTCTGCCCTTATCTCTCTGGTTGGGTGTTGTGTTATTGCTCGGTGCCATTGTCGGGGTATTCAGTGGTGTGGTCATCAATGCCCGGCAAAAATTGCAACTGCGCCAGTTACGTAAAGAACTTGCAGACACCAAACAACGCCTGAATAAACTGCCGTAGGCGCCTATGATGGATTCTGCACTGGTTTATGTGCTGCTGCTGTTGGGAATTGCCATCGGCTGGACGCTTGGTTACCGCTTTGCCCGTCAGGTTAAAAAGGAGACCCCTCCTGACTGGATTCCCAGCGTTGAGTTTTTATTGGCGGAAGCCAACGATGCATCGCTTGAGCGCCTCCTCAACATCCCTCAGCTGGATGATGATGCCATCGATCTTTTTCTTAAGCTGGGTCGTTCATTGCGCGAGAAAGGTGAGGCCGACCGGGCAATTCACCTTCATCAGGCATTATTTGCCCGCACCGATCTCTCCCGGAATACCCAAATGTTGCTCGAACTTGAGTTGGCGGTTGATTACTCCTATGCCGGTTTGCTGGATCGTGCCGAACGCTTATTTGTTGAACTGTTAGGTGCGCGTGGCCGTGTACAGGAACAGGCTTCCCGATATCTGGTGGAGCTCTATGAGGAGGAGGGGGAGTGGCAGCGTATTTTCGATCTCTACCGGGAAAAGAAACTCGCTGGCAATGCATTGCTTAACCGCCGTGTTGCCCATGCGGTGTGCGAACTGGCGGAAAAAGCCTCCGCTCGTGGTGATTATCTGGAAACGCAGCAGTTCTGCCGTCAGGCGCTGAAAATAGATCATCGTTGCGCGCGGGCTTTTGTCGTTCAGGGCGATCTTGCCTATGGGCAGAAAGAGCCGCGTGAAGCCATCCGTTGTTATCTGAAGGCCGTGGACGTCGATACTCAGGCGATTGTAATGGTCCTTGAACGCATGGTTGAGTCGTTCCGCGATGTTCATGATGGCAGTGGTCTGGTTACTCATCTGACAAAACAGTGGCAAGGCTCTCAGTATGTACCTGCCTTGGTTGCCAAGGCTGAGTGTGAGGTGGAAGTACATGGAATAAAGCAGGCGATGACAACGTTATTGTCAGAATTAGCTGCGCAACCATCCAATCTGGGCTTCTTCGCTTTGGTGGAACTGGTCGTGCGGCATAAACAGCAGCTGGATAAGTCGCAGTTGCTACTTGTGTATGATATTCTCCGCCGCATTGTTGAAAACGAGCCTAAGTTCGTTTGTAAAAATTGTGGATTTAAGGCCAAGGAATTTCACTGGCGCTGTCCTAGTTGTAAGGACTGGTCGACCATTAATTCTTTTGTGCCGCAATTGCCAAAAGCGAAGCTCGATTTATGACCGAACAATATACTTTTTCTGAAAGCCGCCGTTCTGTTGGCGCAGTCAGTTCACCCGTTGTTGTCGCACTCGATTACCCGCATCCACAACAGGCGCTCGCTATGGCAAGTCTGTTGAATCCCGCACAATGCCGCGTCAAAGTCGGTAAAGAGCTTTTCACAGCTGCCGGTCCTGCCATTATCGAGTCTCTGCACAAGCTGGGATTTGATGTTTTCCTTGATCTGAAATTCCACGATATTCCCAATACCTGTGCAAAAGCGGTAGGAGCTGCTGCAGAATTAGGCGTATGGATGGTGAATGTCCACGCTTCAGGTGGCAGGCGGATGATGGAAGCCGCCCGTAATGAAATTGAGAAAAAATCGCATAAACCTCTGTTGATTGGCGTCACTGTACTTACGTCGATGGAGCGCGCAGATCTGGCGGATATTGGCCTGGATGTTGATCCCCGGATTCAGGTTGAGCGACTGGCAAAGTTGACAGAGCGCTCAGGGTTGGACGGTGTTGTTTGTTCCGCTCAGGAAGTTGCTTTGATTCGTGCTGCATGCCAAGAACCGTTTTTAACGGTGACACCCGGGATTCGTCCGGAAGGTTCTGAGCAGGGTGACCAGCGTCGGGTGTTGACACCACGGGAAGCACAGATTGCCGGTGTCAGTTATATGGTTATTGGCCGGCCCATCACTCAGGCTGCCGATCCGGCGCTTGCATGCGAGCACATTCTGGCAGGTCTTGGCTGAGGCGTTTCGACTAACATGGACGTGGTTTCGCAATGGTACGTTGTTCTGACCAAACCCCGGCAGGAGCAGCGTGCCCTTAATCATCTTGAACGGCAGGGAGCGCAGGTTTTCCTTCCCTTTTTTAAACGCGAATGCGTTGTGCAGGGTAAACGCGTGCTTCGTCAGGAAGCGCTGTTTCCCGGGTATCTGTTCCTTAAGTCCGATCCGGAAAATCCGCTGCTGAGTAAAGTACGCTCGACGCTTGGAGCTCGCGGCTTGCTGTATTTTGGTTCTCAACCGGCAGTCGTTAACACTTTACTGGTTGATGACTTGCAGCGACGTACGGCTTGCAATGACAATGATCCACTGTATAAAAAAGGGCAAAAGGTCACCTTACAAAGTGGTCCCTTTAAACATTATGAAGCCATCTTTCAGGAATATGATGGCTCAGAAAGAGCTTTGATTATGCTGACCTTACTCGGCCAGCAAAGCGAGTTACTGGTTGAATTAAGCGAATTAGCGCTGGTTTGACTTAAAAAGCAGTTTAAATGATGCGATACCAGGGAACATTCGCGAATAACCCTAGGGCGGTAGCGTGTCTGAACGTCAGGCGTCTGTTTAGCAGATACTGTTTTGCCCAACACATACACGAACACTGAGCACTAACGGAACAGAACATCAGGAGTGGGCCAGACCCGTATCTATTTATGACAAAAGTGACCAAAGCCGTAATTCCTGTCGCGGGGCTTGGAACGCGAATGCTGCCTGCCAGTAAAGCAATTCCCAAAGAAATGCTGACTCTGGCGGATAAGCCTCTGATTCAGTATGTGGTTAATGAGTGTGCCGCCGCGGGTATTACCGAAATTATCCTGGTAACACATTCCTCAAAAAATGCTATCGAGAACCACTTTGATACCTCCTTCGAACTGGAATCAACGCTGGAAGCGCGGGTAAAGCGTCAGTTGCTGGATGAGGTTCGCTCGATAACACCAAAAGGTGTAACCATCATGCATATTCGTCAGGGGCAGGCCAAAGGTCTTGGTCATGCGGTGCTCTGCGCGAAGCCGCTGGTTGGTGATGCTCCTTTCGCCGTAGTGTTGCCGGATGTGCTGATTGATGATGCAAGTGCCGATCTGGAGCAGGAAAACCTGGCCGCCATGATCCGCGAATATGAAGCGACAGGAGCAAGCCAGATTCTGGTTGAAGCCGTTGCTCAACAGGACGTTGACAAATATGGCATCGTGGATATTTCCGGAGCGGATATCAAACCAGGGCAAAGTGCTGCTATTTCAACCATTGTTGAAAAGCCCGCGATAAAAGAAGCACCCTCCAATCTTGCCGTTGTGGGACGATATGTTTTACCAGCCACTATCTGGGATATTCTGGCGCATACTGCACCGGGAGCCGGTGACGAAATTCAGCTGACTGATGCCATTTTTACCCTAATGAAAAATGAAGCTGTGAATGCCTTTTACATGACCGGAAAATCGCATGATTGTGGTGGCAAGCTGGGCTATATGAAAGCCTTCGTTGAGTACAGCATGCGCCATGAAAAAGAAGGCAAAGCCTTCAGTGAATGGATCAAAAACCTGTAAAAAGCCGTAATAAATGGCAGGAGCGGGCCACGCCCGCGAATGTTGTTATAAATTGCAGGAGCGGGCCATGCCCGCGCAAGTTGCTATAAATCGTAGGAGCCGGCCATGCCCGCGAAAGTTGCTATAAATCGTAGGAGCCGGCCATGCCCGCGAAAGTGTTATAAATCGTAGGAGCCGGCAA
>JAJOJJ010000042.1 GCA_021208685.1 Saccharospirillaceae bacterium | reverse complement strand
GCGGATAGGGCCATGGATGGCCCATTATCCGCGTTACCGTGACCGAGGTGGTCTGAATGGAGGAAAAAGGCCTGCACAGCGCGAAGCTGGGGTCGGCCCGCCGGCAAGGGGATAAGTTCCCCTGGGAGGCATTGGGCGTTTCAAACGATTTAAAACGTTAAGTGAACAGCATTACGATATCCGGGGCTTTTTCGTGGTTCTGATAACGGCTAAACCGACTGTAAACGCAACAGCGTCCGCGCCATATATTCTCCCTGATAAGCAGCAAGGCTCAACTCCAGCGCAGAAGGTTGCCGGCTGCCATCAGCACCGGCAATGCAGGCGGCCCCCAGCGGTGAGCCGCCTTTTACTGCGCTGATATCGGTTAAACCCGGGGCAGTATAAGGCAGGCCGGTAATCAGCATTCCATGATGCAGCAGCGTGGTATGAAACGACTGAATCGTGGTTTCATTGCCGCCACCGGTACCGGTTGAGGTGAATACACTGGCGAGTTTTCCCACCAGGGCATTCTGCATCCACAGTCCACCCGTCTGATCAAGAAAATTACGCATCTGAGCCGCCATATTGCCAAAACGGGTTGGTGTACCAAAAATAATACCGTCGTAGTCAGCTAATTCGGCAACGCTGGCTTCATCGCCGGTCTGTTGCATTTTAATACCGGCTTTTTCGGCTATTTCAGTGCTCAGTGTTTCCGGTACACGCTTCATGCTGACCTCTACGCCAGAAATCTTCCCGGCACCTTCTGCGACAGCCTTTGCCATGGTTTCGATATGGCCATAACTTGAATAATATAAAACCAGTAATTTTTTCATGCGGCCTCCGCCAGTTGCTGTTCAATCAGTTGGTCTAACTGTTCAATCGTTAAGGTGCTGGATACCAGCGTTTTACCGTTCATCAGCAAGGTGGGGATTGAGCGGACATTCAGCCTGCGGGCAAGAGCCATATCATCCTCCACCTGCAAGCGCAGCTCTTCTGTTTTCACCTGTTTGGCCAGCATTTCACCATCAAATCCCAGCGCATTGGCAGCGGCTATCAGAGTGTCTTCACTGCCAATATTGTCATTCAGTAACAGGTGACGCCGCTGAATTTCGTCGAACATATCCCAGTGGGCAGCAGCGCCGTAGGTTATTTCTGCGGCTTTGGCGAACAAGGCTGCCAGCCAGCCGGAGGGATACGAAAAAGGCTTGGCACGCATGCCCTCAATATTAAATCGGGCCGGATCATCGGCAGCAGCCTGACACTGCTGCCAGTGGCGCAGAATTTCTGCTTTTGCCAGCGCCATAGAGCCAAAGCGCTCTATCATTTCCTGCTCATTACGCTGCAAAACAAAGCAGCGCTGGCGAATCTGTACCTGCGGATGATCCGCCCAGCGCCGCAAACGCGGGCTCAGTACATAACACCAGCCACAAACAGCATCGTGAAAAAAATCAATTGTGATCATTACTGCTCTCCTGTTTCCGATATTGGACGGAGAGCAGATTACGACCGGCGGAATATAAAAAATAATGAAAAGAACGGCTTAATTTACGCCGTATTTTGCATATTTATTCGCCGGAGGGCGTCTGAGTCAGTAATTCGTACAGGCGGGCAACCGCCGTAATATGCGCCTGTTCAGGGTTCAGCCCGATATGCAGTGCCACTTCGCGCTCATTACCGGCAGCCAGAGTAAGGCGCTGCATCTGCCCGGTAATCAGATATTCCGGCAGCCAGGCAAAGCCCAAACCGGCTTCTACTGCCTGCTGGGCAAGTGCTGCAGAATCGACAGTAAATCGCTGCTGTGCCGCCAGCCAGCCGCTGTCGCGGTTAGCGTTGCCGCTGTCACGCAACACAATCTGGCAATGTTGTTTAAGGTCGCTATCGCTGAGTTGCGCCACCCCTGCCAGCGGATGCGATAAACCACTGACACAGTGTTTGCGCACCACCAGCAGTGGCTCGCTCAGGATGTCATGGGGTAATTGGCTGGCAATGGCAACCGCAACCAGTCCCTGCTCCAGCAGCTGCGTAGCACCGGATAATGCACTTTCATAAATCTGTACCGATACCTGTGGCATTTCTGCACTGAACCGCGCCAGTCGTGGTAACCAGCAGGAGGGTGGCAGCAGAACATCCACCGCGATAGCAATTTCCTGACGTTGCGCCAGTGCGCTGTCTGTGGCTTTTAATTCCAGCGATTCGGCGCGGGCCAATAAAGACCGGGCCTGCACCAGTAATTGTTCACCGGCCAGCGTCAGCTGTGACTGACGCCCCTGCACCTGAAACAGCGGCTGATTGAGCAGGCTTTCCATTTTTTTCAGACTGTGCACCACCGCCGACTGGCTTTTGCACAAACTGTCTGCCGCTTTAATCGTGCTGCCCTGTTCAGCGGTGGCAACAAAGGTGCGCCACATTTCCAGAGTAATTTTCATAGCGTTTTAACCTGAGGATACCCGCATATTGGCGATGGAGTGCGCTCAGATCAGCACTTGCTCATAACAGCGCACAGCTCTGACACTCTATCATGGCGAAATCATTCTTCAGGGGGCGATGATACCTGTCTGCCCGGAACACGGCCATCCATCGCCATGTTGCTGCTGACTGCACCGCGGTCGGCGTCACGCATTGCGGCTATATGGCTGACGGTTGCTTCTGATGATTCGGCAATCCGATGATGTTCAGGACAAAAAAAAATCCGCTGTCACCGGAATGACAGCGGATAAGCGGTTATTGCACCAGAACCTGTTATTGACGGTTCAGTGTTTTATCAAAGGCGCGGGTTACCTCACCACTGACTTTATCAACCGTGTAGGAAGTGGCTTTTAATTCATCACCGGAAATTTCAATGTAGAAAAAGCCCAGGGTATTGTCCTGCTGCCAGTAAGCAGCATTACGTCCGGCGTCTTTGAATTCACGGGCTTTACCACCCGCTCCGGATACCATGTGCAGGGTTTTACCACATTTATCCACGGGCTTGAGAAACTGCAGGTCATGGTCATGACCGGCAATCATTACATCCACTTTGTTGCAGACATGATCTTTCAGCATGTCGTAATACACGACACCGGCACCGGGAAAACCATCGTACAGACCGGCATTACCGTGCTTACCGTTCGACAGATACGGATGGTGCGCGAAGGCAATTTTCCACGGAGCTTTGGCATTTTTCAGTTCACGGTCAAGCCACTCGGCCTGCGTTTTCTTGTACGGCAACTGCCAGAATTCTGCATCTGCGTCACCAACCGCCGCCAGCGGATTGGAATCGAGAGAGAAGAAATTGATCAGCGGCTGTTCTTCGTTCAGCGGTGCTGAGAATGTGTAGTAACGTGCCGGCATCTGCCATTTGTTGCTGAGGCGATCCTGCTGATAGTGATAATCCACCTGAATATCGCCCTTATCGTTATCCAGACCATCACCACCGAATAACCAGGAGTTATCGTGGTTCCCCAGCGTCATATAAAAGGGAAAATTCAGGTTTTTATACGGATCTTCAAATTTGGTCTGAAACTGAATATCGGATACGGAATCCACACCGGATTCATAGATGTTATCACCCAGACCAATAGCAAAATCACAGCCACGCTCGGCGCATACCGTTTCCAGTGCAGCAGCCACTTTATACTGGCCATCGCCTCCCGTACCCATATCGCCGATGGCTATAAAACGAACGGTCTTGTTAACTGTGCCAACATCCGGCAGCGGCTCAGGGGTTTTCGACATGGCCAGTGCCTGAGCAGCAACCACACTGCTCAGCAGCACAGGAAGCATCATCTTGTTCATGGATTTCTCCTTAAAATCACGGTGAGAGTATTGTGAGAGCTGCCGCAGCATAGTGGCACCATGTTACAGCTTTGTTTTGGTTTTATGGCAACACCAATAACAGCACAAATGTACTAATTCAGAAAGGACACTGACGGCCACTGCGCCCTGCGGCTGCGCGTCATTTCGGCCATATTCAACACAGGCCAGCCACTTTAGACTGCGCGGCTTTACCACCAACACCGAAGAACCCCGCTATGGCAAACAAAGATAAAGCAAACCGCCCTAACCGACTCAGCACCGTCGTCGGCACTGTCAACAAACTGCCGGTGGCCTGGCGCGCTAAAGCCCTGTCTCTGGTGATGGGACGGGTGATCCCTTTCGCCGGTACTGCCGGAACCCGTGTAGAAAAACTGACGCCGCAGGAATGCGTGATTGTGATGCGCAACAAGAAGAAAGTGCAAAACCATATCGGCAGCGTACACGCCGCCGCCATGGGCCTGCTGGCCGAATCCGCCACAGGCTTTATGACCGGCATGAGCGTACCGGATGACCGCATTATTGTGATCCGCTCTATGCAGCTGGAATACCTCAAACGCGCCAGTGGCGATATGAAAGCCGTCGCCCGCTTCAGTGATGAGCAGCTTGAGTATGTAAAAAATACCGAGAAAGGTGATATCGAAGTGCCGGTTGTGATCACCGATGGCAGCGGTACCGAAACGGTTAAAGCCACCATGGTCTGGGCGTGGACACCGAAGAAGAAATAACCGCACAGCGGCAACATTCAGACATCAGCCACACCGGACGCAGAACCGACACAACCTGTTTCTTATAACGCCCGGCAGGCAGTTTCAGACAATAAAAAAGCAGGAGCCATTGGCCCCTGCTTTTTTATTCTGCTTAAGCTGCACTGAATAAAGTTCAGTTATTCGCTGCCATATACTCACGGCGTTTTTGTTCACCGTCGATATAACGCAACCACTGATCAGCCATTTTTTCTGCTTCGGCAAATTTTTGTGCCTGCTGAAAGCTGTCACGGGCATAGGCAAGATCATCCAGATTGAAGAGAATCAGGCCTTTGAGAATATGCGCCGAGTATGGCTGCTGCAGCTCACCAAGCTTCAGTGCTTTATCGACGTTTGCCAGAGCCTGCTTCCATTCCTGACGTTCGGTATGAATCTGCGCCAGCTTGTAGAAATCCTTACCAGCCTGAGAGGCTTCAGCGGCCTTGGCCATAACCATAATGGCTTTATCGTATTCTTTCGCCAGCATCCAGGCATCACCCAGCAAAGAAAGATTCTTGGCACTGGATTCAATCTTTTTATCTTTCATACCATCTTCAAGGATGGCAGCGGCTTTATACGGAATTTCCTGTCCGAGTAATGCCTGCGCCAGATTGACCAGCTCGCTTTCTTTGTTCAGCAGTCCTTGCTCATGCGCGGTTTCCAGCGCAGCCAGTTCTTTCAGCGGCTGACCCAGCTCACTGTAAACTGCAGCCAGTTGCACCCAGTACTGAGCTTTAGGATACAGGATCGACAGATCCTGCAGACAGCGCGCCAGATTTTTAAAATCTTTGTTCTGGTAATACACCGCACGCTCCAGCAGCAACCAGTTTTCTTTTGGCTGGTTGCCCTGCTCTTTGGTCATGGCGATGGCTTTTTTCACATCCGGCAGCGCTTGCTGATACTGTTCCAGCTGGAATTGCATTTGTGCACGCAGAATAAAGGCTTCAGCATTCGGTTTTTCAACCATGGCAAACCATTTATTCAGCTGTGTTAATGCATTCTTATAGTCTTCCTGGATCATATAAAGCTTGGCCAGACTGTACAGCGTGGTCTGCTCCAGACTTTCCGGAATATTCTTGGTTTCCACCACATTTTTATAAGCGACAATGGCGTTTTTATAATCTTCCTGATTAAAGTACACATAAGCGAACATGTTATGTGTCATCGCCTGCTCATAGCTGTTGCGTTTGATTTTTTCTACTGCATTCAGTTCTTCAAGCGCTTCGCTGTATTTTTTCTCATCGGCCAGAGCCCGGGCAGCATCCAGCTTTTTATAGATATGCGGGCGTAAAGTCTGGGCGCGGCGCACGCGCTTTTTGTCAACGGCAGGCTCTTGTTCTTCAGCTTCCGGCTTGGTCTGCGCCCAGACCGCAGCTGGTGCAACCATCGTTGCACCATACGCCAGCAGCGCAGTCATCAATACAGCAACGGGATGTTTTAGCACAATGGTCATAACGGACTCCTGTTACTTACTGCTTTTATCCAGCTCGAAGCGGATAATATTGCGTACGCCTTTAACCTCAACGGCTTTGCCGTTTTCGATTTTTGGCTTGTATTTAAATTTGGTTACTGCAGCCATTGCCTCACGGTCAAAGATGCCCGGAGGATCGGCTTCGATAACCCGCGGATCGGTCACAGTACCCAGTGTGGTCACGGTGAATTCCACCACCACATATCCCTCAATGCCTTTTTGGGCAGCACGACGCGGATAATTAGGTGCAACTTTTACAATGGGTAAAAATTCACCGTCACCGCTGCCGCCACCGAGACCGGCATCAACGTTCAGGTCGGCGCCCAGATCAAAGCCGCCAATATCAAAACCATCGGTACTTGCCTGAGCAACATCCGGGCGTGGCATATCCGGCTTAGGAGGTTCCGCCGGTGGCGTTGGTGGTTTCTGTGGCTTGCGCTCTTTGGTGCGGACTTCGTCGTCGGGTTTATCCATCACGAAGCTCTGAATGCGTCCAAAGTCCTGCTCATTCAGCACCGAGCCACCGCTGCTGATCAGGCTTTGCATCATCCAGAACACCGCAAAGGTGGCGACGGCTGCAACCGCCAGCGCAGCGCCGAAGCGTAGCAAGCTGGATTGCATCATCACTGCTCCTCAGTCGCCAGTGATACGTCGTACACACCGGCTTGACGCGCTGCATCCATAACCGCAACCAACTGGCGGGTTTTGGCTTCTTCATCAGCCTGAATCACCACGGTTCCCTGTGGATTTTCAGCGTGCATGCGTTCGATGTTGGCGCGAACCTGACTTTCATCAACTTTGCGTTTGTTGATCCAGATTTCACCCTGGTCATTAATGGCAATCAGGATATTCGCGCGCGGTTTGGATTGCGCGGTGCTGGCATCCGGACGATTCACTTCAATACCGGATTCTTTAACGAACGAGGCCGTTACGATAAAGAAAATCAGCATAATAAATACCACGTCCAGCATTGGCGTGATGTCGATTTCGCCTTCTTCTGCCTGCGGGGTTAAATTCGAAAAACCACGTCTCATAATAGTTGTCCTGAATTAGTGGTCAAAAGTTAACTGGTCTTCAAGGCGAATTTTTTCACGCTTGATAAAACGCTCGAGCAGTGACTGGGCAAATACCCCGGTCAGTGCACCGACCATCCCGGCCATGGTTGGAATGGTGGCTTTGGAAATACCGGAAGCCATTGCTTTAGGACTGCCGTTACCCAGAAATGCCATCACATCAAATACTTCAATCATACCGGTTACGGTTCCCAGCAGGCCGAACAGAGGCGCCAGACCAATCACCATTTTGATGGTGCTCATATTGGCGCTTAAATTAATGTTCAGCTGGCTGATCAGATCCTGACGGATCTGATGAGCCTGCCAGGAGCGGCGTTCGCTGCGCGCTTCCCATTCCTGCACCGCAGCAGCCAGTTCTGTGCGGTACGAGAACATAAAATAAGCGGCGCGTTCGAGTACCAGTAACCAGAGGATAAAAATCAATCCGAAGATGGCGTAGAGGACATCGCCTCCACGTTCCATGAACAGATATACCGGTTCGTACAATTCACCGAACATAATGGATTACGCCGCTGTTGCCTGAGATTTAGTCTGCTGTTCTGACTGACGCGCCAGAATACCGGTTGCACGTTCTTCCAGAATCATCATCAGCTCACGTGAGCGGTTGTTGGTTAAGGTATGCAGGAACACACAAGGAATGGCTGCAACCAGACCCTGAACCGTTGTGACCAGTGCCTGAGAAATACCACCAGCCATCAGCTTCGGATCACCGGTACCGAACAGCGACATGGTTTCGAATACGTCGATCATACCGGTAACGGTACCCAGCAGACCGAGCAGCGGCGCAACCACGGAGATGATTTTGATCCAGCCAATACCTTTGGTCAGACGTGGAATTTCTGCGGCAATGGCTTCGCCTAAATGCAGTTCCAGCGTTTCGGTATCGGCATTTTTATTGGCATTGAACACGGCCATGACACGACCCAGAGCATTGTTTTCGTTGGGTGTTTCGTTATCCATCTGAGCACGGATTTTTCCGGCCTCGCTGTACAGAACAACCATGCGCCACAGCGCCAGAGCTATACCAAAGGCACCCAGAACCAGAATGACATAACCAACCACACCACCCTGATCTACGCGGTCGCCCAGTTCCGGTGACTGACCCATGATTTTCAGCAGCTGACCGCGTGAAGGATCAATCCAGAAACCCGTAAGCTCGGTGCCATTAGCAGAGGCCAGATCAGCGGCTGGGCCGGTGTAACGGCTGCCAGGCTGTTTATCCAGCTCCACCAGACGACCGGATTCCAGATCCCAGTTCAGGTATTTGCCATCGGCAACAACGTTAAAGCCACCCACGCGGATTACCTGTTCTTCGGTGGTATCACCGGTAGGCAGAACCACTTGCGCGTTATAGGTCGATACGCGGCCGCTATAGGTCATTTCACGCTGCATTTCGAACCACAGGCGTTCCAGTTCTTCGATTGACGGCAGCTTGGAAGAAGAACCTGCGGTTTTAATCAGATCGGTCAGGAACTGATCACGACCCGGTAATTCCGAGCTGATAACAGAACCTTCGAATACCGCTTTGGTATCACCAGCCACCTGCTGCAGCACACCGAACAATTCTTTCAGACTTCCGAGGCGGTTATTCAGGCGTTCCTGAGCTTCTGCCACGGCGGTTTCGTTCTGCTGAAATTCTTTTTCTTTTTGCGCGCTCAGCTGTTCAAGACGGCTGCGCTCATTCTGCGCATCCGCAACCATTTTTTCCTGTTCAGCTTTTGACTGATTAAAACGCGCCAGACGCTGTTTGAATTCTTTATCGTCACGGGCCTGACCCTGCTTAACCAGGTCAAGCAGTGAATCGACACTGACCGGCTCTGCCGCCTGAACATGAATATTCAGACCCAGCACCATAGCGGCGCTTAAAAACAACGATTGCAGTTTCATTATTTGCTCTCCTGTGCTGAAGAAGGTGCGGCGACAGGTACTTTAATCAGATCCGGTGCAGCCTGTTCACGGGCGATACGGATACCGGCCATCAGCTTGCTTTTAAAGGAAGAATCCAGTGTTTCCCACTGATTGGAGGTGGTGTTCCAGACACCCAGTTCCTGGCCATCCAGTGACTGATACATCAGCGAGATACGGCCCACGCGCAGGAAATCCACTTCACGGCTCTGGCCGTTGTTATCCAGTGTGCCACGGTAGGATTCGATGGTGCGGCCGTAATCGACTTCGGCCTGATAGGCTTCTGTTACTTTGCGGTATTTTTCCGCAACGGTTACATCAGAACGGCCCATCATATTTTTCAGATTGGCGATGCGCTTGCTGCGCTCTTCCGCCAGAAAAGGTACATCAGCCGCCACGAACTGATCAATGGCGTCAATCATGCGCAGCATCAGCGGTGTGATCTGACGTTCAACCAGCGTGACGTTCTTAATACTGGCTTCAATACTGGCCAGCTCATCCTGCTGGGCCTGAAGCTGTTTATTCAGCTGAGCAACATAAACATTCAGGCCGTCAATTTCTTTGACCAGGCCACGGTACTCACGCTCCTGAGCGCGGATGCTGTTATCAACAGAATCAATTTTCTGCTGCGATTGCTGTGCTTTGTTGGCGCGGTTAACGCCCTGATCCAGAGCACCATCTACCGTGGCGGCAGAAGCACCCATTACCACGCCAGCGCTGAGCATGGCGGCCGCCAGAAGGTTGCGAGTTCGCAGTTGCATCGGCATATGTGTATTACCCGTTTTGTTCTCAATTTGCCTGCATGACGCAGACTCCCCAAATTCAGAGCGCAAGATACTGCAGTTCTGTGACAGTTCTATTACATGACAGAAAGACTTCACTTTTGTGACAACGCATGCAGCGACGATCCCGAAACACCGCTGTGAAAACTGCGAAGCAGCAGAAAATGACTTGCGGAAATAAAAAACGGCGCCCTGAGGCGCCGTTTTACAGATATCTGAACAAGTCAGAATCTTACTTGGCAGTACCGTCAACTTCAGCAGAAGCGATGGTAGCAGTCACTGCACCAATAGCAGTTTCAGCCAGGTTGTCATTCAGAGTTACTGAAGCAAGAGTACCCAGATTATCCAGAGTATAAGTGCTGCCATTGCTCAGAGTAGCAATAGTGCCGCATTTAACATTCTGGAAAGCAGAGTCCATGGCATTGTTGTTAGCTTTGGCAACGGTTGACTGAACATTGGAATCTTTGATGAAGACACAGTTATCAACATCACCAGCAATCAGAATGTTGAAGAAACGACCTTCAGAACCTTCTTTCAGATGAATGCCGTCACCAATGTAATCAGCACCATAAGCAGCAGTGCTCAGATCAACAATCGCAGTTACGTTAGCAACGGTTGGGTTGGACTCCTGATACTTAGACTCAACGTTATCGCCTTTGGTATCCAGCTCAAATACGTGGTTGCTGTTTGCTTTATCCTGGTTCTGGTATTTGATAACCAGAGCATACTGAATGTTACCAACGTAACCTTCATCCCAGTCGATGTCATCATCACGAACACCGGTCATCACCAGGTGCTTGGCATCTACAGCGCCACCGAAGAACTCAACACCGTCATCTTTGTTACCATGAATCTGAACATAATCGATGGTTGTGCCGTAGCCCACACCCATGAAACCGATACCGTTCAGCTCATCACCGTTAGACAGTTCCAGACCAGCTTCGGTTACGATGACATACTTCAGAGTGCCTGAACTGTCAGCATTATTGAAACCACCGAAGAAACCAGAAGCACCTTCACCAGCGATGTTACAGATAGTTTCTGTTTTTGGATCGCCGCACTTGTTGTGGTAAGCGTAACCCTGAAGAACCAGACCGCCCCACTCTTCATCCTCAGCAAATTTGTCAGTCGTCGCAATACCGGACATTACGATTGGCTGTGCGGCGGTACCTTGGGCATTAATCTGCGAACCACGGGTCACTACCAGTGAAGATCCGGCTTTGTTCATAAACACAGTACCGGCTTCAACCGTCAGAACTGCGCTATCAAATGTGGTATTGGCTGTTTTGGCACCGTTACCATTACCTACGTTAACGCGATCTTTCAGGGACCAGACCACTTCATTATTCAGCGTTGCGTCAGCAGTGAAAGTACCGGAAACCTCACATACTGCGAACGTTTTCCCATCAAGGGTTACGCTGTTAGCGGCTTTTTCAACTTTTACAAGACTATTGCCAGTAATTGACGGGCAATCAGCCGCAGGCGTGATACCGTCCATATCCGGAGTGAAGGTCACATTCGGAGTGAAGGTTCCAGCCGCAGTAGAAGCTGTATTAATGGCAGCTGCAGTTGCAGGATAAGAACCAGCCATTGCAAAGCTGTACCACTTGCTGGTTGCAGCAGGATCAACCGCACCTACATAGGTAGTCTGGTCAAACACGAAATTTGGGTTGGCGCTGGTATTTGCAGATACTACAGCAGGCGGCGGGGTCTGATCATCGTTATTGTCATTATCGTCGCCACCGCAAGCAGCCAGAGCTGCAGCCAGAGCACTTACAGTAAATAATTTCAGAAGTTCTTGGTTCATTGCACTTTCCTTAATAGGCGGAAGAATTTTTAAATGCTGCGCCATGTTAGGCGCAGCATATTACGTTTATATGACAATCAGTCTTTATCAGAACTGATAAGAAACACCTAGACTGATTTCACGTCCGGTTTTATAGCGACGGGTCATCTTATTATTTTGCGTTTCTTTAACTTCTGAATCCGTCAGGTTTTTCAGAGAAACTTTCAGTGATAACTGGTCATCCAGCAGTGGCTGTTTGAAATTAGCATCCATAACCATGCGCGCTTCACGATATTCATCATCAAGGCCAGAAACGACAGTCACAGCACTCAGACTCTCACCTGTATAATTCATGACCAGTGTATATTCACGACCCGAATCATATTCATCCAACGCCAGCTGGATATTACCAAGAAGATCCGGCTGCCCCTGCATACGGCGTGTACGATCAAAGTTTCCTGAATCCGTGTAAATATCAATTTCAGTATCAAAATAGGCAGCATTACCAGACAGTCGCAGCCCCATAGAATCCATTTCTATATTTTTAGAAGCCGATACTTCAACACCCTGTGCAAATGCATCGCCGTTATTATCAAATGAGTACAGAATTTCATTTGAACTTCCGGAAATCACATCTGACGTACGCTCAATCGCATCTTTGAAATCTTTGCGGAAGATTGCAAAATTCACACTTTCATCATCTGAAAAGTAATGTTCAAAGCGCAGATCAATGCTGGTAATTTCTGAATTCTTCAGGAATTTATTACCCTCATAGCGATCCCCTGACACAGAATCGGTAAACTGTGCCGGAGCAACTTCACGGAAGTCTGGTCGGTTAACAGAGGTACTGTAGGCGAAACGAATCTGCGACCCTTCACCAACTGAGAACGTTGAGTTGATGCTCGGGTATACATCATTATCATCGATCTTGGCGATCACCGGGTCATCTCCGGCAGTTTCTACCTCAAGCGCACTGTCTTCAAAGCGGGCACCGACTTCAACAGAGAACACATCGTACAATTCAAAACGTGGCATCAGATAAAATGCCGAATAATCCCAGCTACCTGTGTATGAAGCATTGTCGTCTGAATTATTACGAACGCTGAAATAGCCATTCTCAAAATTATCACCCGTCAGCACATCGGCAATATCCTGCTCCGCACGAATTTCAGCTGGCAGAGATAATTTCCGGTCATACTGAAATGAATGAGCTTCCACTTCACGTTCACGGCTCAGCAAGCTCAAACCTGCAGATAATTTCAATTGATAATTGCTTTCATCGATAAGATTGATCTTTCCATCCGCACGGACATGGGTGGAATCATCGGTCAGATCGGTCCAGTCACGCTGAGGCTTACTGCTGAAATCAATCGCAGAGGTTGCTGTGCGATTGACTGCCAGTGGATTGAAACTATTGTCCGTACCAATGCTCGCAGACTCATCGGTTAACCGATAAGAGCGGCTATCAGGTACATACATGGCCGCATTAGCAAAGGTCAGACCCCAGTCAATTTCTGCGCCATAAAAATCGGCAAACAGATGCTCACCCGTAAACTGCTGCGTAAAAAACTCCCGCTCCTGCCAGGTATATTCACGCTCAACGGCAAAGAAACGGTTTTCCCCACGAATACCCAACTCTTCGATGCTATCTGCCTGAGTTTGACGCAGCATCAGCGTATTAGAATTCAGGGTGTAATTTTCAGAAATCAGCGACAACGTGCCACCCATGCTGAGATCAATCAGATTAACAGCACGATTACGGATATATTCATCTGTCTCGCGGGTGCCACTGCCTACTGACTCATAACCGGCTCGATCTTCTTCAGTGTATTCCCAGCTGTTGGAGTAACGGCCAGTCACTTTATACGCAAGATTACCTGCATCGAATTCGCCAAGCAGATCTCCCAGACTCAACTCAACTCCCATATCGGGTTGCATTGTGGTTTTTTTAGTTTCCCACTGCGATAACTCCAGAAGTTGTGCGGCGTCGTTACCGAGCAGCTCACCATTGGTATTCTTAGCCGCAGAAGAAAGATCACGATCACTACTGCCAAAACCGAATAACTCCATGCCTGATGTTTCCTGCATGGTGGCAGACTCACCCGTTGTTTTGTCGTTATAGCCGAGTGAAACAGATAGCTTGCCTTCAAACTCTTCCGGTGCATCCTGAGTAATAATATCGATAGTCGCACCAGCGGCATCGACAGGGCGGTTTGCTATCGCGGTTTTTTCGACATTAACCGATGAAATAATTCCTGATGGAAAAAGATCCAGCGGCACAACACGGCGGGTCGGATCTGGACTTGGAACCATGCCACCATTGAAGAGCACGGAGGTATAGCGCTCATTAAGGCCACGGACAACAGCATACTTTCCATCGGCAATAGTCACGCCTGTAACCCGCTTCAGAGCAGAAGCCGCACTGGAATCACCGAAACGGGAGAATTGCTCTGAGCCAATGGCATCAAGTACTGCAGATGAATCTCTCTGCTGAGCAACCGCTGTTGTTGGAATATACGTTCCCACCGCAACCACTTCTTCAATCATGCCGTCACCGGACATGCTCATGGTCAGATTGACGCCGGTATTAACGTTGGACATAACGCGTACAGAAGAGACATCGCGCTTGCCATAGTTCGGGTGTGCAATATTCAGCGCATATTCGCCACGCGGTAATTCAAAGCTGAAAAAACCATTGGCGTCAGTCATCATGGCCATTTCGCTACCGGCAACCGAAATACGTGCACCGCTGACCGGGCCGCCGGTTTCATCGGATTGCAGGTAACCGGAAATCTGGCCAACCGCCGGAGCTTCTTCCTGACCTGGTGTATACAGATTAATTTCCGGCATTGGCTCGCCACCAACCAGTTCAACCTGAACTTCGGCGTTCTGGCTGCTGCCTGCAGTGGAAAAATCGAATTCGCCTAACCACTCACCGTATTTGGACAATTCAACTTTGTGATCACCTTTTTCAATGTTGAATACGACAAATCCGGATGCACCGACCAGTTTTTTCTGACCGTTAATGCTGACTGCCAGATCACGCACAGCGCTGCCATCTTCGGTAATGTAGATAACCGCTTCGCCAGCCATCAGCTGAGCGGACAATAAAGACGATGCTGCGGCAAGCAACACACGAGTTGGTTTCATTGCGCCCCCTACGAGGAATACAGGAATTTACAGGCGACGCTGTGACGAGTGGCAGAATGGCGGTAACCATCCGTGTTCTTCCATGATGTTGTTCTGACTCACGCCAAAACAGCAGCCGCACCTTAAGTGGGGTGCAGTATGTTGCGGAAATATGACATTTCGATTACAAACGACCGGATTCGGGCGCTCAGAGGGACTTGAGCCCGGGCAGTATTTGCGTCAGGGGTAATCGGCTGAATAAGCGTACCAGTGAGGCATCTATTTTATGGTTTCCGGCATCGGCATGCAGAATATCAAGCGCGCGCTCAAGCGGCATCGCGGTTTTATAAGGCCGGTCGGAGGCGGTGAGCGCATCAAAAATATCGCACACCGCCATCATTTTTGCGCCCAGCGGAATATCAGCCGCACTCAGCCCGTGAGGATATCCTGTGCCATCCAGCTTTTCGTGGTGAGCACCGGCAATATGAGGAATTCGCTCAAGCTCAGGCGTCCAGGGAATGGTGGAGAGAAAGCGGATGGTATGGCTGACATGGCTTTCTATTTCATGCCGCTCTTCTTCGGTCAGGCTGCCACGGCGCACCGCCAGCGCCAGAAAATCATGATCCTCCAGCAGCGGCACTTTGCGCCCGTCCAGATCCGTAAAGTGCTCTTCACGCAACTGCTGCAAATGTCCGAAAGTGCCTTCATCCAGAATGCTGGGCTCGTTGGCAAGTTCTACCGCCTGTTGCATGGCATCCAGTTTTTGCAGCGCCTGTTCTTCCTGCAGCCGCAGTGTCTGTTCGTATTCGCTGCTCAGCCGCTGCTGGCGGGCCGCCGTCAGGTGTTGCTGTAAATAATGATTCCGCACCCGCTCTTTCTGCAGGGCAATACGGTAGTGAAAGCGTACCCAGGCTTCCGGGCTGAGCTTTTTGGCTTTAACCAGAATATGTTCACGCACCCCTACTTTGCCAAAATCATGCAGCAGGGCGGCGTAGCGCAGTTCGCGCAGTTCTTCCGTGCCAAAGCGTATCGCGCGGTATTCGGCATCGGTTTCATGATGAGCGGCTTCAGCCAGTGCAATGGTAAGCTCAGCCACCCGGAAGGAATGGCCTGAGGTCGTCGGGTCACGTTGTTCGATGGCGTGCACAGAGGCACTGACAAAGCCTTCAAACAGGGTATTAATTCGCTCAATCAGCAGATTGTTTTCAATGGCGACCCCGGCCTGACTGGCCATGGTTTCAAGCAGGGTGACCAGCCGCTCATCGAAGGGCAGGGTTTCGCGCCCGACTATTTCAGGACTGTTCAGCCGCACTTGCGGACTGCGCTTGCGGTTGATGAACTGAATCACCCCGACAATGCGACCGTCATGGGCGCGCATCGGAATCACCAGCATGGAGCGGGTGCGGTAGCCAAACTGCTGATCAAACGCTTTATTAAAGCGGAAAGCAGAATCCGGCGGCAGCTCATAGACATCATCAAAGTTCAGGATAGTGCCGGACAGCGCGGAAAAACCCGCCAGCGATGAGGTGTCGAGGGTGAAGCGTTGCTCTTGTGAATCAAACGCGACGGAATCGTTCTGACTGAGCTTGAACACCAGCTGGCGCTCGCCGTGATCCGCGGGCTCAATCAGAAAAATTGAGGCAGCATCACAATTGGCGAAGCGTCTGGCCTCTTGCAGAATGCGCACCAGCAGGCGTGAATGATCCTGCTCAGCCGACAGCGCCAGACCAATATCCATCAGCCGTTCAAATTCATTTTCCTGATGTGCCAGTTGCCGGAGCAATTGGTTTTGCAGCTGCTGTTGCTGATGCATACGCAGCGCCTGTTTCAGAGCATTGCTCAGAAAAGGCACGGGTAATGAAAGAGGAAGGAGGATATCGGCACCCAGAGCACTGTGATCAATACCACTGTACTGGTCATATTCCAGCAGCCGGATCTGTCCTGCAGGTGCCTGCTGACAGGCTGCCAACTGGCCAGCGGTATACAAGCCGATATCGGCCTGATCGGCAGGGGCGGCAACAACATATCTTTCCGCCAGCAACGCCCTGACAACACTCGTCGGTTGCGGTAATAACGACTCCGGGAAAAACAAGGTAGCAACAGTGTTCATTCAGGCGTCCATCCCTATAGGTTGCAGGTTCAGAAAGAATAGACCTGACCATTGCTGTTGGGCAGCCTGCCGATGCCCCGTGCTGCTGTCAGCACGCCTTACGGTTTACGCTCTTCACTCCGCAGCAGTCTGGCAAAGGCGGTAATCTGCTCTTCTGTCGTTGGCAAAGCATCCAGTACTTTCTCCAGCCGCTGAGCCTCCTCAACCATAAAATCAATAAAGACCCGAACCTTACGCGGCAAATACTGACGCGAAGGATAGGCCAGCGATATTGGCTGCGGGCGCAAACGCCATTCAGTAAATAATGGGACCAACTGGCCATTTAAAAACTGCTCTCCGGCCAGCAGGTAATGCAGATCACCAATGCCGGCTCCCTGCACAATACTGCCCAAACCGGCGACGACGGAATTGGTGGAAATGGTCGGTTCCACTTTCACCTCAACCACTTCACCGGTTTCGCTGTGAGTAAGTTCGTAGGTTTGTGGCTGACTGCCCTCCCCTATTTTGACGCAGCGCATCTGCACCAGATCGCGTGGGTGCAATGGGCGGCCAACGCGGGCCAGATAAGAGGGGGCGGCGCAGAGTACTGAATCCGATTCTGCCAGTGTGCGCGCAATCAGTGACGAGTCTGGCAAATCCCCCAGATATACCCCCAGATCAAAGCCTTCCTGGATCAGGTTCACCTGACGGTCAGTATGAATGACCTCAAGGCGGACATCCGGATAACGGGCCTGATAGCGGGCAAAGTAATGTCCCATCACGCCGCTGCCCACCATCATAGGTACCGCTATGCGCAGCAATCCCTGCGGATTCCCCTCACGATCAGAGATCATCTCGTGCGCATCAAAAATCTCCTGAACCAGATGCCGGCAACGGTTGTAATAGGCACTGCCAACCTCCGTCATACTCAGCTGGCGCGTCGTGCGTTGCAGCAAACGTGCGCCGAGGCTGGCCTCAAGGTCGGCAACCATGCGGCTGACACGCGATTTGGGCATTCCCAGCGCCTTCCCGGCTGCAGTAAAGCTGCCTTCATCCACAACCCGGATAAACACAGTCAGTTGATTCAGATCCAACATGCGGATATTACACTCCCTTTACACCAGATACCGGCTCCGAAACCAATAAGCCAGATGATTTTACTTACAGATCAACACGTTACAAAACCGACCGATTTTCGTACGAATCTAGAGTGTCGCTGACCACTGTGGTACGATGGCACCCATTACAAAAATAATAAAACAGGCATCACCATGAATACGTCCTGGACCCGATCAGCACTGGCTGTCACTCTCAGCACCCTGCTCGCCGCCTGTAGTGGCGGAAGTGGTAGTGATGGTGTTGGCAGTAGCAGCAATAATTCAGCCGATTCAAACACACCTGAAACAAATAAGCAGCCATCTGTTACAGGGCTGACACCGGTTGACTTCAGCCGTCTGGGGGACAACGCTCTGCATAGCTGTATTTCTGATACAGGGATTGAATACCAGCAACAGCTGCAAATGCTGGAGTGTGCGCATCTTGATATCCGTTCACTGGCAGGGCTTGAACAATTTACAGAGTTGCGGGTACTGAACCTGAAAAATAACCAGCTTCGTTCTGCAGCTGAGCTGCAAGGTCTGGATAAACTCGCCTGGTTGGATGTCAGCCATAATCAGTTAAACGACATCGGTTATCTGAATAATCTGACGCAGCTGACCACCCTGATGGCAAGCCATAACCAATTGAATTCTATTGATACCTTACAGCTCGAAAAACTGAGCAAACTGTATATCAATGATAATCAACTAAGCAGTCTGGACTTTATCAGCACACTCCCGGCCCTTAAGCATCTGACAGCTGATAATAATCCTTCCGCTGTACCAGGATCGATGCCCGAAACATTAGAAACCTTCAGTATCTGATTTATCGTTGTAAATAAAAAAACCTGCTAACGCAGGTTTTTTTATTTGAAGAGCAAGCTGCCGAAGCAGCTCAATTATTGTTGTAAGTCTGAGACCAGCTGGGCAGATTAGCAACGTTACCATAATTTGGATTATTACCATACAAGCCATCTTTCGGGTGCCCGGGGAAATAGTTATCCGGGTGTTTTCCTTCCTGAGTTTTAGCAATCAAACCGCCGTCACCGCCCATATTAAGCCAGAACCCGGGAGACGTGACATCAGGAGAAAAACCCTGCACGGAGCTCCACTGTATAGATCGAGTTCCTACGCTGAAAAAGAATGCGTTAGAGTGTTCCAGATAGTTAGACTGCACCGGGAATAACTGTGCATGAGGGGACTGGCCGATTAATGCGTCAGTATCAGGAACAATGAGATCCAAAATAGCGCCACCAAATCCACCACTGGTTCCTAAGAAATTCGTTGTTCGTTTATCCAGCCAACCAATGGTTCTTACGCCCCCGAGCTGTGCCTCCAAATACAGATCCCCTACAGTAATACTCCCTAATTTAGCAGTCGCTGTAATGCTAGGGCGAATATAACCACTGATAACATCAATAATATTCCCCTGATAACCAAAAGACTCTTCGGCTCCCAGACGGAAACCAACTAGCTTTCTTACTCCGGACGTCTCATCAAAGGCAAACTCAAAATAAGGATTCTCCTGAATAAAGGGTAATAGCTCATACTGGCCATTGCCTTTATCACGAACCTGCCCCATGGTCAGATCACGTAGTTTAATATCAACGCCACCATCCGGGCGAAAACCTCCAGGAAATACCGACTCGTCGAAAAAGCTTTTCTCACCACCGGTATCATGAGTCAAAGCAGAGGATTTGTAGTTAGCATCATCTAACCCGACTGAGCCGCAAGGATTAGCCGTACAGGCCCAGTTAATATTGTCGTTATAACTCGCCGGCAATACGTTGTTATAACAAACTTTATCGCCACCAGCGCCACCAGTACAATTGGTTCCTTCCGGACGCCAGTAACGGCCTAATGATAGTTCTTCGACGTTAGCGTTAATTTCAATACGGGCACCAATGGTCAACCGCAGCAGACTAAGGTCAGCACCTTCTGGTTGCGACACAACCTGGTCAGTCACCTCAAAAATGGCCTGACCATAAGTCAATGACATTTCTGATTCGTCCATTGGTTGCATGCCTGCCCATATGGAAGGACAAATCATCACGATTAATGCCGGCAGCTTTTTTATTATTTTCATAAACTGGCCTATTTTATTGCAAAAATGTTCATACGGGTTGCTGCCGGAAATTGCAACGACCCATCAATATCCATGCCCATAATAAAGCGATGGCTAGCACCGATTTGACGATCGGGGCCCACATAAATGCCATCGGTGGACAGTTCGTCGTAAATAATCTCGTCCGGCAGTGTGATCTGAACAGCACCAACGCTACCGGAAGGGCCGAAATCATTGATCAGATCAATCTTCATACCCTTCATCTCAATTGCGCCGGTCAGATTATCAATCACCAGCCAGTATTCCTGAGGATCTTTATAATCGGCATCAGCATTGTTGTAACTGATGCGGGTATCATCGCCAAATTCAAAGCGTGCACTCAACGTTATGCCGGCCTGTGCGGTTGTTTCCTGAAGCTCATTTTCGGCCAATTCACTCATTTCCGCAGAAACCAACGACGACATGAACGCAGTCAATAAAATTGCATATTTCATCGATTAAGATCCTGTGTGGTAATCACCAGACGTTGTATTTCCAGCCCGCGAACTTCCACCACATTTTGATTGGGTATAAAAGGTAAAGGCGAAGAGGGATTAGCCTGATTATACGCCGCGACCTGTTCGTTATAGATCACCGTTTTCGGAACAAAAGCACGGTGTTTTACATCGTCCACCGTTGTAACAATATTGCCGGTGGCATCGCGCAGATAAATATCTTCTATACCGGTGATAATTTCCGAGTCATCCGGATCACCAAAGGCCAGTGACTGAATAAAAATATTCCCCTGCGGAGCCTGTGCAACGTCCTTGGGCAGCGCTGCAATCTCCAGACGTAATTGCGTCGAAGGTGCGACCATCACCGGGTTTTTCCAGGTGCCACGTGAAATTTGTGAGAACTGTACGGTACTGATCGTCATCGGCTGATCAACACTGCCCATCGGCAGATACATATCAACCCCCTGCAACTCCAGCACACTGGCGGCAGCTCCGGACGGATCCGCGGTAATGCGGATAGTATCGGCACGTAACCCGGTGGTCATGGCCATCGCCAGGCCACGGTCGGCATATACCGGTGCTCCGCCATTCTGGTAGCGGGCCAGATCGGCAGCGGACAAGCGTTCCCCCTGGTTGCTGTGTGCCCAGATCATGGTACTGGTACCATATAAGCGGGCGCCTTCTACATCGACATAGCCCAGAAATTGTTCATCGGTTGATTTATTGCGGTTTTCGTCGGTAATGGCATCCAGGCGAAAATGCAGATCAAATTTATTTGTAGCCAAATCCAGACGATCTTCCTGTTCCTGTAAATAGGTTTGATACTCACTGGTCAGGCTGAATAAATTACCAATATTTACCGATGCATTACCGCTGAAAAAATCATTCGGCAAACCTCGATAATAAGAGGTGCTCTGATTCGCATAGCGCGGAGTGGTATTACCAACGCCCATACGGTTACCCGTCCACTGGAAAAATCCACGCTCTTTCTGGGTCAGATCGGCGGCCGGAAAACCAGTATAAAAAGCAACATGGGTTCGGCTTCCAGACTCATAAGTGCCATCACCTTGCGGATCAATAGAGCCTACATGTTGCTCAGTAATTTCACGAAGTTCACCCACCACAAAGGGATCATCATAAGTACCGAAAAAACCACCACTATTTGCCGTTCCGGGTTCTGCGCCAGAGCGATAGAAACGCAGTTCACTCATGATCAGCATTTCCGAATCCGGACCATCAGACAGACGCAAGCGCAATTTAAAGTCGTCAGGCTGCCCATAGTTACCGGAATGAATCACGACATCATCGAAGGTGGCACCGATGCCTTCGCCGGTGACTTCACCAAGCTGTGATTCATTCAGCGGTTGCATAGCCGATACCATCGGAGATAGCAAAGTAATCACAAATAAGACTATCTGAGAATTATTTTTCATAATCAAAATTCCAGAGGAGCAGACCAGCTCCAGGTTCTGTGAGCCTCGATGCAACCACCCGGACTACCTGTTTGTGACAAATTGTCGCTCCAGAGCGTACCGCACACCGCATTGTTGCCAACATTTAACTGGTTAAAGCCACTAACAGTAGGGAATGTCACACTGGTATTACTGGTATTCGAGCAATTTACCATCGAGACACCGCTGCCACTTTGTTGGAAGCAGATATTCGTAGCACTATCAAGCCAAGACTGACGGTTAATCAGACGGCTATAACTTGGGTTCCATGTCCAGAAATTCGCTGGATAACCGCAGGAGGACGTTTTTCCCGAGCGATTTAAACATTTCCCATTGTTATACAACTGGCGGTAATAAGGTTGCGCAGTAAACATAACCGTGCGACGGAATAGTTCAGGGTAAGAAACTCCATCACCACCCTCTAATGTCAATTCCAGTCTGAACTGAGTAGGATCCAGAACAAAAGGCACTCTGGCAGTTCCTGTAACAGTCAGACCATCAGATGGCTGCTGGGCTCCTACGCCATAATCAGCAACACCAGAACCATTAGCAAACAAACCGGTGACGCCTCCCAGAGTATCTGAACTATCAGACTGAGTGGTCACACCATCAAACCAGGTGGCATACGCTGTACCTGCTGCATTCAATAAACGCCATGTATAACGGATCTTAGTGTGATCAATATCCAGCGTATTTTTAGCCGGTATAGTAAACGACCAGTTAATAACCCTCCGGTTAGGAGAGTGCTGTTCCAGCGCTACAAGGTATGTTGGCATCGCAGCATCGGAGCCGGTCTGATATTGGCGAACATCGCCACCATCCGTAAGCGTAATGCTGTAGTTATTCTGAATCAGATCTTTTGTATTCAGAACCGTTACTAACGAGTCAGTCTGATTAATCGCATTATCCAGATTCGCATTGGATAACACTCCCATACCGACAGTTCGTGGTGTACTCGGATTCTTCAGCGTCAAACGGAGTCCAACACTGGCCAGTGGCTCAAGAGTATCAATAGTCTTGAATACCAACTGACGATTGGGCGATCCACCTGACGAATAAGAAATAACACCGGTTTCTGCAGATCCCGCACCGAAATCAACATAATCCGAATTAGATTTTCCGGCTGTTTTTCCCTCAACATTCACTTCATATTCAAAGTTGAATACGGTATTTGCGTTACCACTACGTTGAATATTAAAGACGGCGTTACTACCTTCATTGATGGTTGAACTTTCAGAAGACAACGAAATAATCGCAGGGGTTGTCACATCAACAATCGTCAGCGTCATATTGCCAGCAGTAATCACTTCGTTGTGACCATCGCCATTAGTCGCAGATAATGAAACAGGGATCAGCTGGTCAATTTCCTGAATGTCATCGTTCGCGATAACAAACGTAATCAACTGCACTTCTGAACCTGCTGTTGCCGGGCTTGCCGGTGTAATGGCTGGCCAGGATAGCGATGCATTGTAACCATAATTAGCGACATCGACCGGAGCAACCACATTCAGCGTTGCAGCAGGTGCGTAAATACCCGTGTTATTGCGGATAACAGCCACTTCACAAACGAGTTCTGAGGCAGAGGGCCGTAAGCTCTCGGGCACCAGAGAACTGGTATTAGGCTCCTTACAGGTATAACTACTGGCGGAGAAACCAAATTCACCCGGTGAATAGTCGCGGATTACCAGCTGTGCCTGATTCTGAGCCGTCAGCAGCGGATCAAGTCCGGCATCGTGATTCAGACCGGTAATGGTCACCTGAAGATGAATATCCGGGGTGCCGATAGCCGGATTATTGACCACGGCAATATCAAAACACTTATCGGTACTGTCACCATCGGCAAAAGTTACCGATCCGCTGGCTGCAACCGGCTCAATACCGGAAGGCAGATAATTGAAATCGGTTCCCGCAACAGCCGTGCCACTGATGTTGTAATTCACCGTGACTTCACCCTGCGCACCCGACTCACGCACCACGCAGAGCGATTGAGTCGCCGGATTATTTTCCAGCACCACCATCGGATCCGGGCCAGTCACCGAGAAGTTACCAAACGGGTTGGGTGTTACGTCATTCAGGCGCAGTGTAAACGTCGAATTCAGTCCGCTCGCTGCGCCACCGGTATTGGCCAGGCGCAAACGGGCGATTTCGGTACCTTCACGCAGATTGTCGTCAGCATAATCGAGTGTAATGGTCAGACTCTGCTGGCCACGGGTATCCGCAGGCCAGGTAACCGGTACCCCGGTGCCTGACACATACGCAGCGCCGAATGCCAGATCAGCCGGATGTAATGGGTCGGCCATATCCGTCTGATCACCCAGAGTTGCAGTACTGGTTGCCGCATTCATATCCACATACACCGTCAGCGGCGCCTTGCTGCCACGGGTGCGCTCCAGCAGCACCGTCACGCTGCCAGCGTTTTCATCCAACTGAGCACCAGCCTGGACAAACTGCACCTCACCCAGAGGTGGAGCCGGCAGAATCTGCAGGCGTTCACCAGCGTTCAGGACACGGTTATAAACCTGAATATCATCAATCAGACCAGTGAAAGACTCTGCAGCCCCCGGAATATTACCGACGTATAAATTACCGTTATTGGCAAGCGATGCTTCGCCGGGCGCAAAGGGGTAACTGGCTGCCAGCTCCCCATCCAGATAGATATCCAGCCCATCGGCACGTTTGCTGTACACCACATTCAGCCACTGGCGGAATGGAATATCCGCAACGTCGACAATGCGGTTATCACTCTGATTGGTGCTGTTGGTGGCATGCAGACTCTCTGCATCCGGGTGCAGGAAAATACCGGGCTGGCGATCCATAGCACCATCACCCTTCTGCAAAATGCCACGCCAGAGATTGTTAGCCGCTTCTTCGATGCTGATACGGAAAGCCACGGTGTATTCGCTAGCCGGTACGTCCAAACCACCATCTGGCTGAGCCGCCAGACCCGGAACCACCATAACGTCCGCCGCCGACAGGGCCAGTGCCCCCCCCCACAACCGGTGGTAACGGATTCGCACCATCATTCAGTGCGTTATGACCATTACCGGTCACATCCCGCTGCGGAGAAGCTGAGTCATTAAAATCCCAGGCTGCCAGTAACGGAGATTTCACCCATACGGTAATAAAGGTTTCAGACGTTGCCGCCAGCGCTGTACCCGGCGGGATATCTGTAGCAGTAACTTTGAAGACCAGCACAGCATCCTGATTCAGCAACAGCGGACTGCTGTAAGACGCAGTCAGAATTGCACTACCTGCCGCACCCGCCACCAGAGAACCTGAGCTGACAACCACATCTGAATCAGCCACATTACTGAAACGGCTATCAGATACCAGACTCCAGCTGGCACTGGCAATTCCCACTTCTTCATCATCTTCCAGCAATGCATGCAGCTGAACATTGCTGGTGTTTTCTGCCACTACCAACGCCGTCAGGCTGGTATCAGCTACCGGTGCAAAGTTGGTTTCCGGACCATTAATCTGCCAGTTGCCTTCATCGGTACGGTCCTGAGCATTGATCCATATCTGACTGATACCGGAGAGCTCCATCGCCAGACGCAGCTTGGCATTTTGTACCGCGTCAGTCGGAGCCGCATAACGCCAGTCACTACCAAGCGTCTGACAGGCAGTAAAACCTTCTGACCAGCGCACACTGGTATCAGCGGTGGTATTCACCAGACGCCATTCATAACCGTTGGTACAGGCGTAACCACGGGAAACCGGCGTACCACTGGTGTATTTGCAACTATCTGTATACCAGGTGCCGGAACCCGCGACCACGCGATCCAGATAGGCGCAGTCATTATTCTGGTCAAGAAGACTGGCAACGCCCCAGTCGCTGTAGGCCTGATACGCACGCCAGTGACCTTCGACATCCTGATCACTCAGGTTAATCCAGGCATCCCGTCCAGCCGCCGCAATAATGGCTGCCAGCGTGTTCTGATCCATGCTGGCTGATTGAGTGCCATAGCCCTGAGGCACAAAGAATTCGCTGCCTGGGTATTCACGGGCACAGGCAGAAAAACCTTCCGACCAGATGCCAACACCTGTGGTGATATTCCAGCTGATGGCACTGCCAGTTACCGTACGGCAGGCAAAAGAAGCCTGCTCAACGGAGCATTTTCCGGCATACCATTCACCACTTTCAGCGATGCGACCACAGTCACGATTACCAGAATTAGACGGCTCGCCAGTGCGCCACCAGGAGAAGCGTAAACGGTTAGCAATCCACTGTGATTCCAGCGCCGTGTCGGTCAGGTTGATCCAAACCGGCTGACCACTCATCTGGCCCAGTAACTCTGCCATTTCATCCGGCGAACGCGGCACCGCAAACAAGCTGGCACTCTGATTATCGCAGGCAGCAAAACCTTCATCCCAGCGTCCGCTAAGACCGGTAATACTCCAGCTGCCATCAAAACAGGCGTAAGCGTAGGAAGCGTTACAGGATACATCCGTCCAGGACCCATCCGGATGCAGTACAGAGCAATCAGCATTATTTAAATTGCGGAATACTGGCTTTTGCCAGATGCCCAGTTTAAGACGGTCGGCAAACCAGCGGTTATTGGCTGAGGTAATAGCATTAACGTAGTAATAATTAATCCAGGTATTTTTAACCTGCGCATTGGTATTGCGGATGGCAGCATCCAGCGCCAGCTCTTCGGCGGCAGTTACCGGTGCAGAAAAATAATACTGTTCGCCAAATTGTTCTTTGCAACGGCTGTTACCCAGATCGTAAGACCAGTAGTCCTCACCAACTTGCGGTACAACCTGCAGCGAACCATTGACCAATGCGCCTTTTGAAGTCGCTACATTCCAGGCCGCACCATCGGTACAGGCATAATGAGCAGCAAAACTCGTGCAGCTGGCAGTACGCCACGGATTGTTCTGACCTGCAGCGGTCGTCGATTTGTACGCACAACTGCTCAGCGGCTCCTGCCCCGGATAGGCTGAAATCCAGTTGGTAAACGGTTGATTTTTACGGAAGTGACGGCCATCGGCAGCACCAGAACGATTATCTTCATAACCGCCATCGTTCATATTCAGCCAGACGCGGGCAATCGGGCTGCCGCGCTCGGCGGACGCCAGCAAGCGGGCGAAATCGATCTGAATAGCGTCGTTTATGTTAAGCGGTGCAGCAAAGACAAAATTAGAGCCATACTCATTAAAACAGGCTTTATGGCCATCCGCAGGATTCGCCGCCGTACCTTGTGAGCGGGTTACTTTCCAGACATAACCATCATTACAGGCCCATGAATATTCAGCAGCACTGGTACAGGCGGTATCCGACCAGCGGCCACTGTCATCCTGATACACGCAATCTTCGCCGTACAATAATGCTGTTTCATCCGCAGCAGCCAATCCGCCATTATCCGGCTGCCCAAGAGCCCAGTTAGGATACTGACTGATCGAGGCGGCATTCAGCGTCCAGACACCTTCTTTCATGGCATCAGTCGCATTAACCCAGACCTGTGCAACGGCCCCCATGGCATTCTTCGCCGCCAGGTTTTCGTTATAGGTTGCCGGAGCTGCGAAGACCCAGCCGCTTCCCAGAGCCGAACAAGCTGCAACAGCCTGGGAGAAATCTTCGAGTGCGCCCTGTAAAACGGAAATTTGCCAGCTGCTGCCGTTACGACATAAATAGGCACGATCAATCCCCGAATCACAACGTTCGTCTGCCCAGCTGGCTTCAGCATCATTATTCAACAGTGCGCAATTTTCGCGGGTACCACCATTGGGTTCAACGGATGACCACAGCGGAGTTTTCAGACTGCGCTGATTCCACTCCCACACGGCCATATCTTCCAGCCGGTTGCCGTTGATCCAGAAATTACCACCGACTCCGGCCAACAAAGCAAAATACTGCATTTGCTGTGCATCATCGAGGGAACGGGGAGCATTAAATAAATAGCCACTGCCCAAAGTATTACAGGCTTGCTGTCCCGCTGAGAAATCCGTCAGGTTGATAGCATTGTCCGTGAAATACCAACGCCCACCGGTTGTACAAGCCACCGGTAATGCATCAGCACAATTACGTGTCCGCCATTGAGAGTCGGTGACGTCTGCCGCCACACAACGCTCATTACTGCTGACAGAGGGCTGTCCATCCGCCCAGTTATTAATATCAACATTGAGCAACCAGGTACCTTCCGACTCCTGGTCACTAACATTGATGTAAACGTTATCGACAGCAGCCGCTGTCATGACCGCAACCAGATCATTACGCTGACTCAGAGTGACCGGAGCATAAAATTTAAACTGGCCACCAAAAGATTGCTCACAGACAAGCGACAGTGCCGTTGGTGTTGTAAATGAATGACTGGTTGCAGTAACACTCCAGGTTCCGTTGGCACCCACATAAGGGTTGTAGCAGGCAAGAGGGACAGAACTGGCGCACGGCAGATCATTCCATAACCCTGTGGTACGTTGCTGAACGGCACAGTCTTCATTACCACCGGCGTCATTCGGTTCACCAGCATTCCAGAATGGCGCAATAACATCCGCACCGAGGTTGTAAACAAAGGTTCTGTTATAGCGTTTGTCATTGATATTGATCCAAACATTACCAGTAACACCACTATCCTGAGCAACACTCAGAAGGTTCATACTTTGTCTAAAAGTAATAGGAGCCGCAAAACGGAAATTACCGGACACCCCTTGTTTGGAAATTGCAGCACAGGCATTCTGGGCATTACTAAGGTTTTCATTGGTCTCGCTGTCAGCCCCAATACTCACTGCTGCTGAGGACACTGCCCATTCAAAACCATCGAAGCACGCAACCCGGCTACTGGCCGAGCAATTGGTGTCATCCCACAATCCAGCATTCCCTCCGCTGGTATACATCTGCACACAACCGCCACTGTCGTTAGGCTCTTTCCAATCAAAATTTGAGTAAATAAGTTTATTCGCAGCACGGGCCTGAGCAATATTAAGATTTACGCCATCGGTATAGCGTTTCCAGGAGCCTGATAAATCTTCATTATCATTATCAAGCGTGTCGTACCAGACACCTCCCGCTAAATTCGATCCGCCAATATCGGGTTGCTTATACCCCTGATTCCACAGCCACAAACCAGTGTCCTGCACCCATTTAAGGTTCAGCCATACTTTCGTGTCGTTACTTTGAGCCCGGATTAACTGATTCACCCGGTTACGATCCTGCTCAGTAACCGGAGTTCTCAACTGATAATTAACAAACGCAGCTGAAGCAGTGTCATTATCAGGGCGACTACAGGCATCCAGAGCCTGATTGCTGAACTGATGCACGACATTGCGGAAAATCCAGTTACTGCCGTCGCTGCACAACAGCTTGGCACGGCTGTCACAGTCCGCCGACAACCAGCGCCCGTCACTCTGTCGCGCAACAGCACATAAGCCACGATTCACATTCGGCTCACCGGCAGCCCAATCAAACAATCCGTGATTCAGCATCCAATAGCCTTCAATGCTGTTATCGCGCGCATTAATCCAGGCAGAAGAAATCCCGGCAGAAGACAGCGCGTTACTCAGGGCGGTGTTATCAGAAGAAGTCCGTGGTGCAGCAAACTGATAAGAAACACCGTAATTTTGCTGGCAGACCTGAGTTAATTTTTCGACCGAAGTAAATGCAACCGGAGAGTTTACGATTTGCCAGTTGCCGAGCGTACCGTCAGCACAGGCAACCGCATATGAAGCTGAACAATCAGAAGCACTCCAGTTTCCTGCACCATCAATAACAGCACAATCGCCGGCCGTGCCTGAAGGCTCTCCAGCCCCCCAAAAAGGGGCAATGGCCGAAGAGTTTTTATTAATTGCCCAGACATTTTCAGTTTTCATGTCCTGAGCATTAATCCAGACACCATTAGTTACATTGGCGGCACTGATGGCAGAGGACAGGGCATTACGCTGCGCAAGCGTAACCGGTGCTGAAAAAGAGGTATTAGCAGGACAGGCGTTCTGAGCGCTGCTGATATTTTCAGCTGCATTATTGTCTGCCCCCATGGCAACACTGGAAGAGCTGATCGTCCAGTTAGTGCCATTAAAACATGCAACCCGGCGGCTCTGTTCACAACCAAGATCGTTCCAGCTGCCGTTGGCAACCTGCGTCGCACAATCTTCGCTGCTGGAATCATTCGGCTCTCCACCAGCCCAGAAAGTTACCGTGTCAGCATTGACAGCACTGGCCTGAGCACGGGTAATACTGCCACCATTGTAATCAACAGGTGTTCCCGTATTTCGCACCAGGTCATACCAGACAGATGCCTTCGACGAAACGCTTGCTCCCTGAGCAGTAACAGAAGTCAGGGCAAACGTCAGTGTGAGAAATATTTTTTTATAATTGTTATTCATAAACTACAAGCCCTTACTGGAGCGGTTCTATCCGGAAGTAACTGCCCGGTTGCAGCGAAAGATTATTCATCACCAAACGGCCACTCTGACCCTGCTGAATTAAGCCATCACCAACACGAATGGCATTAATATTGGCATCCATACTTTGATTGAGAACCCCGATATGCAGGCCTTTACTGGTCTGATCGATGGTTTGCGACACAGAGACATTATTCAGCACAACTTCAGCAGTCAGTACAGGATCAGGATCACCATTATTGACCGCAGGATCATCTTTAATGGTCAGATCAAAACTGGTGGTTCCAGCAATAGTAAGATCCATCTGCATACCCTGAGCACCAGCACCCGGCAAGGTGTAAATCTGCTGCTCGATACTGCCGCCATTCAGGTTAAGATTTTCGATCGCGTAAGACCCCATACTCAGAGACTCATTACTGCCATCTCCGGCACTCAGGGTTAATGCACCTATAATTAAATCCAGATCACTGACGCCAGAAATTGTAGTATCGAGGCCAGTAGAATAACCGTTGTCGGTAAAGTCAGTCTGGTAATGAATTTCACCATTGGTTCGCAACTGAACGTTCCTCAGATTCAGGCGCTGATTCCCCGTCCGGTAAAAGGCACTGCCCACGTTCAGATCCGAATTGATAACACCTTCAATACCATCAACACCCGCCGTTTTGTTCGCCGTAATGGTGATATAGCCCTGGTTAATAGTGATATCGGCATAACCAACATCACCAAAATTATTGGCTCCAAAAATATTATTTCCGGAAGAATTCAGAAGAGAAATATTTTTTATTTCAAAACTGCCACTGGTTTCACCAAATTCCAGCTTTAATTTGTCATTATCTCCGGTCAGGAACAACTCACTGCGAAATGCAGACTGACCACTGGCCGGTAAAAACACAACATCTGAAGAAAAGGTCAATCCATCTTCATCAAACTGATAAGTCAAACCGCTTCCGGCTTCCATAACGGTACGGAAAGCAATTTTAGAACCGGCTGCATCATTGAGGAGTAATGTTTCAAGATAGCTGTTGCCAACAAATTCCCAGACCGAAAAACGCATAGCACTGAACAACGCGCGTCCACTGAGGGATATTTCGCCCAGCTCCAGATCCAGTGTATTAATATCGCTGCTGCGGATACTCACATTACCACCGCTATCGACATCAATATCTGTGCGGATGGTATCAACACCAATCATGTTGCCGGCACTGTCGGTTTCAATAGTGCGCAGCTTCAGGCTGCCAATCTCCAGGTAATCCTGACCTTTACCGTCTTTATCATTTTCGGTAAAGCGAATAGCACCCGTCGTCAGAAAGTCACCATTCGGATTTTGCGTGGCAACTTCGATAGTAATGCCCGATTGCCCCGATACGGCAGCCATAGACTCATCACCAAGAGGCTGCATCGCCATCAGTGGCGCACTTCCGGCAATGGCAAAAGAGAACGTAGCCAGGTTGCGTAAAATCATATTAATGTCCCTCAACCTGTAAATAGCTGTTATTGGTCAGGTTCATCTGAATATCCATCGTGCCGATACTCACCGGGTTCACCGCAGCTGCCACCTTATCACTGCGTTGCAAAGTCACATCCTGCATCAGCATATTTGCGCTTACGCCGCTGGCTGCGTCAGTATTATCAAAATCAAACACCAGCCCCCGCTGACCATCAACGTTCATGCGCATACCTTTAACGCTGAAGTCGCTCAACAAACTGATATTGGCCGACATTTCAAACACATTCGGATTGGGATACGTGCCGTCCACTTCACCAGCGATATAGACGTAATCAAAATTGGAGCCTTGCTTCACAACGGCATCAAACTCAAGACCATACTCACTGGCACCACGAGCATTTTTAATCAGCAAATAACCGCCGGGCGTAAGTACAATATTCCTCAATGCAGCACTGTTAAGTACGTCGTCGCCGACACGGGCGTTATAAAAGTTAATATTGCCGCCGGTTGTGGTAGGAAGACCCATCCGCAGGCCTTCACCAACCAAGTCGAAGGTAATGTCTTTAAGGAAAAGACCGCCACCATTTGCATCACGAGGGTCGCTGAAATCAACGGTGGTTGTGAAACGTGTGCCGTCGTCTTCGATGTAGGTTTCATAAGACATGGAATTGGGAATATCCAGATCCAGCGTCAGACCATTACCATCAAAGCCACCGGCGTATAAATACGTCACCAGCGCATCGCCATCCGCAATCTGAAAATTGCCCTGACCAAAACCCCCTAACGACTGGCCATTGATCGCCAACGAGCCAATTTCCACTTCGACCGGCAAATCACGGTTGGTAAACACCAGGGCTTTACGACCGCCGACATCCTTGACCTCAAGATCAACCTGAACCGGTCGGTTGGTTTGGGTATACATGCGGATCGGCGACATGGAAATATTGCCCACGGTGCCATCTGCACCCAGGCCGTCATCGTCGATATAAGAAATGGAATCGATACGAGCGTCGTATTCCGACGTATAACGCAACCCCTGAGCCTGACCTGTCACTTCCGACAGCGAGCTTTCATCGAGCGCTTCCAGCGCCAGAGCAGGTGTACCGGCCATCATCGTGGCCAGGATGAGACAGCATTTTGATGCCATCTGACTCTCCCTAATTTTTTTATTGTTGTTATACGTACGGACTACGGGTGATACGGACGTGCAAGATAACAGAATCAAAACTGCCGTGCTACTTGGGTGACGAACGATCGTCCCATAAGCATCTTCGAAATCCGAATATTCCTATGTTTTTCAATAAGTTACGGATCAACTAAACATTATGTAAAGTTCGCTGCACAGGGTAAGACTGCGCCACCTGGCGGAAGCCTGCTCAGCAGCGGCCAAAGCGGAGATCGATGCCGGTTTTAAGCCGCCGAAATGCGGCCTGACAGGAGAATAACGAAGGGGAAAATCCGGACGGGATCATCCGTCCGGAAAGGAGCATCAGCCCTGCGACAGCAGTTCGCGCAGATCCAGAATCGCCGCATTGGCGCGGGAGATATAAGACGCCATGACCAGTGAGTGGTTAGCAAACAGACCAAAACCGCTGCCGTTCAGAATCATCGGTGCCCACAATGGCTCCTGAGTTGCTTCCAGCTCACGGATGATCTGACGCAGGCTCACCAGTGCATTTTTCTTATCCAGCACGTCACGGAAGTCCACTTCGATGGCGCGCAGGATGTGTGACAGCGCCCAGGCGGTGCCCCGCGCTTCATAAAACACATCATCCAGCTGCGTCCAGGGGGTTTTCACTTCCTGATCATAATCCGTCGGCGTCGACTGGCTGGCAGCACTGTCACCGGCCAGGTCGGTATTCAGGCGACGCTTGCCGACAGACGCACTGAGACGCTGTGACAGGCTGCCCAGACGGGTTTCCACATCAAACAGCCACTGGCGCAGGTTATCAGCACGGGCATAAAACTGTGCCGTCGGTTCTTTCGGATCAGCCAGGCGGTGCAGGTAGTTATCCAATGCTTTCAGGCCACGCTCGTATTCCGCTTCAGAAGAAGGAACGGCCCAGCTGTTATTGTCAAAGTGCAGCTGCGGCTCCGCTACCGACAGGTCTTTATCTTCGGTCGACTGGCTCTGCGAGCGGCTGAAATCTTTACGCAGCGCACGGGTAAAATCCCGTACCTGAATCAGTACGCCGTATTCCCAGTTGGGCACATTGTCGAGCCACAGGCCTGGCGGAAACATGTCATTACTGAGGTAGCCACCCTGTTTATTCAGCAGTGTCGCGGTCACTTCCATCAGTGTGGCGGTAGTAGTAAAACCGACGACCGGCTCAACGCCCATTGCCTCGGCACGCTGTAAGGCACGCTCACGTACCGGGAACAGATCCGGTTCCGAGCTCCACAGAAATCCCAGAACAATGCATACCAGCAGATAGACCGCCAGCACCAGCAGAACCACGCTGCGCCCCATTCCGCCATCGGCCCACCAATCCTGCAGACGCTCACGCATATCCAGTAGTTTGTTCTGCAACTGCCCCTTCATATTGTCCTTTCCTTTGTCTGTATCGCAAAAAACAGCAGCAAGCCTACCCGCCGTCGCCGGTTCGGACAAGCGGCGTACAGCTGATATACTGCGGCAACTCAATAAGTCAGTCCCACTCCGGCGACTCCCCCTGTCAGCAGAGGCCCGGTTATGCCCGCCAGTCAGATTCCTTCTTCACTCAGCCACAGCGAACTGAGCCATCGCTACCAGCGTATTCTTGAGGCGATGTCTGAAGGCGTCTATGGCCTCAATGCCGCCGGTCACGCCACTTTTGTTAATCCGGCGGCTGAGCGTCTTACCGGCTGGAGTCAGGCTGAAATTCAAGGCCAGAGTATCCATCGCTTTCACCATCACAGCCATGTGGATGGCCGCCATTATCCACAGGATGATTGTCCGATTTACCAGACCCTGCAGACCGGCGTCACCGCCTGCAGCGATCAGGAAGTCTTCTGGCGCAAAGATGGCAGCTGGTTTCCGGTGGAGTATTCCAGCACCGCCATCATCGACAATGGCGTTATTACCGGCGCGGTGGTGGTGTTCAAAGACATCAGCGAGCGCCTGCAACACCAGCGTTCACTGCAGGCCGCCCTCGATCAGGTCGGCCAGCTGCAACGTCAATTACAGGCTGAGAACCAGTACCTGCAACAGGAGCTGCGTGATCAGCAGGGCGAATCGGAGCTGCTCGGTCAGAGCGACGGTATGCTGCAGTTACAGCACAGCATCCGTCAGGTAGCCCCCACGCCCAGCTGTGTCCTGATTCTGGGCGAAAGCGGCAGCGGTAAAGAGCTGGTCGCACGCAGTCTGCATCAGCAAAGCCCGCGTGCAACCAAACCTATGGTGCGGGTGAACTGCGGCGCCATGGCGGAGAATCTGTTGGAAAGTGAGCTGTTCGGCCACGAGCGCGGTGCCTTTACCGGTGCCCACCAGCGCCGTATCGGCCGCTTTGAGCAGGCCGACGGCAGCACCCTGTTTCTGGATGAGGTCGGAGAGTTATCCGCCGCCGCTCAGGTAAAACTGCTGCGCGTGCTGCAGGAAGGCGAAATACAGCGGCTCGGCAGCCAGCACACCATTAAGGTGGATGTCCGTATCATTGCTGCCACTCACCGTGATCTCGCTGCCATGGTGCAGAGTGGTCAGTTCCGTTCCGACCTGTATTTCCGCCTCAATGTCTTCCCGCTGCACGTCCCGCCCCTGCGCGAGCGGCAGGCCGATATTCCGCTGCTGGCCACCCATCTGCTGCAACGCCTGGCCAGTCGTCTGAACCGTAAAGCACCCGTGCTGCAACCGGCACAGCTGCGGCAGCTGATGAACCACCCCTGGCCGGGCAACGTGCGTGAATTGGCCAACGTACTCGAACACGGTCTGATTCTCAGCAGCGATCAGCTGCAATTACCGCTGTTGCAGAGCATAAGCAGCCATCAGAACAACCGGCAGCACGATGCCCAACCCCTGCCCCTGCATGAGGCTGAAAAGCAGCACATCCTGCGCGCGCTGAACTACTGCTCCGGCATGATCGGTGGCGACAAAGGAGCCGCCAGACTGCTTGGCCTGCCTGTATCAACCCTGCGTTCACGGATGAAAAAACTGGGCCTGCTGTAGTGGAAAGTGATATATCGCATAAGACGACATATCGAAGCGATATATCATTTCCACAGACTCACACTCATCCCTAATCCCAGTGTTTATGCACCCCACGCAACTGGTACGGCGGTTGCCATAGGAGCCTGTCACAGATTTTCACAGGTTCTGATGGTTATGATCCCCCGCATTCCCCTGCTTTCCGCCTTACTTGCCAGCACCCGCCGCCACAACAGCAACCGCATTCCACTGCATGTTGTTGATGAACCGCCACACCGGGTAAGGCTCACTAACGGCCTGTTCCGTCTTTGGCGTCGCGTCATTGGCTGGCCACTGCTGGCCCTGTTCTTTATCACACCCTGGCTCAGCTGGCAGGGGAAGCCCGCCGTGTTCTTTGATCTTAATGCGCAACAGTTTCATATCGGTGGCTGGCTATTGTGGTCCGAAGACCTGCTGCTGCTCAGCGGCCTGCTGATTGGCGGCGCCTTTGCGCTGTTCTTTGTCTCAATGTACGCCGGACGCCTGTGGTGCGGCTTCAGCTGTCCGCAGACGGTGTGGACCTTTATGTTTATCTGGCTGGAAGAACAAATCGAAGGCTCACGCCAGATGCGGCGCAAACTGGATCAGGGCAAGGGAACCCGCCAGCAAAAGGTTCGCCGGGCACTGAAGTTTGTTGTCTGGGGACTGCTCAGCCTGGCCACCGCCATCACCATGATTGCCTACTTCTACCCGCTGGCGCAGTGGTGGGCTGATGTTATTCAGGGTGATATCAGCAGCGTCGCCACGTTCTGGCTGATTCTGATCAGCACCCTCACCTTTCTGAATGCAGGCTGGCTGCGCGAATCGGTCTGTACCCATATGTGCCCTTACTCCCGCTTCCAGTCGGTGATGTTTGACAACCAGACCCGCACCGTGCGCTACGATACCGGCCGTGGTGAACCAAGAGGCAAACACAACCCGGACAACACGTCCGCTGGCGACTGCATTGACTGTGGTCTGTGTGTACAGGTCTGTCCGACCAATATTGATATCCGTGACGGCCTGCAGATTGCCTGCATCGACTGCGGTGCCTGCATCGACGCCTGCGACAAAGTGATGCGGCAGATTGGCCGTGCCACCGGCCTCATTACCTACCAGCCAGAGCAACAACTCAGCCCGCTGCAGCGCTGGCGTCTTTGGGGCTACGGCGTGCTGGCCGCGACAGCGTTCATCGTGGTAACGCTGAACACGCTGCTGCAACCGCCGTTACACGCCAGTCTGGAGCGTGATCGTCTGACGCTGTACCAGCTGACGCCGGATGACACCCTGATCAACCGCTACACCCTGAAACTGCACAACCGCAGCCATAGAGACATGCAGCTGACCGTGTATGACCAGCAACATGCCGTGCTGCATACAACCCTCAGCGCCGGACAGCGCGCCGCGCACAGTCTGGATATCGAACGCACGACCGATACCCCGGCTCAGACGCTGGCACTGCGCATCGAAGATCAGCACACTGGCTATCAGCAGGAACTGCCTCTGCACTTTATCAATCCGGCAGTGCGCGGTGCACGCATCGCCGCCCGTGAGTAAAGAGGCCGATCAGCGCCCACAAAAAAGCCGTATGGACAACCATACGGGCTTTTTTGAGAGCACCGTTAAGCGCTTGTTACAGACGGTAGTTCGCCTGGAAAGACAGACCCAGCGCATTCACATCGTATTCGCCTTTCAGGTTATCTGCGCCTTTCTGGTTATCGTCGAGATCGTAGTTGTACTCATCGATTTTGGAAGTGTCGATAAACAGATAAGCCACCGCAGCATCAAAGCTCCAGCTGCTGTTCAGGTGGTAGGTGGCACCGGCGGTCAACCACTGACGGTCGTTATCCGGTACACGCGCAGTACGGTGCTCATCTTCAACCGGTGTCGCGTCAAAAGCATAACCGGCACGCAGCGTCCAGTCCTGAGTCAGGCTGTACTCAGCACCCACCGAGTAAGACCAGGTGTCATGCCATTTTTCAACGATATGACCGATGTAGTTTTCACCCAGACCACTCAGGTCATCGATGACGCCGGACTTGGTGGCAATCACATCAAAGTATTTGAACGAAGACCAGTCAGTCCAGGTCGCACCGGCCAATAACTGCAGACGGTCATCAAACTGATGGGCAATGCTGAAGGTCGCAGAGCGCGGGCCGGTCAGAGGGACACGGGAGTCCTGCTTTTCGACCTTACCGGTTCCACCGTTAACCGGGTAAACACCTGCTGGCAAATCGACAACGGTTCCGGAGACAATCATCGGGGCAGGATCGGCATAGGCCACGACACCCTCCGACTGCTTAAACTCAGATTTACCTTCCAGATCAAAGTCGATCTCGGAACGGTAGGCAAAGCCCAGCGTGGTAGACTGGCTGGCGTCCCACATCACACCGAAGTTCCAGCCATAACCAACGTCATCACCGCTGACTTCAAACGTATTCTCGTAACCACGGTAATCTTCCGGGTTAATTGCCTGTCCCGCCTGCGCAGCACCATAGGCCGCTGCTAAAGGCACCAGATCCAGCTCTTTGCTCAGCAGACCCTGAGCGTAAACGATATCAATACCCACACCAAACGACAGCGTATCGCTCAGCTTATAAGAAAAGGTTGGCTGAATATCGATGGCAGACAGCTGAGTCTCATCGGCAAAACCACCGGCCAGAGAGCCGCTTTTATAATCGGTTGCGGTGCCGAACGGCGCGAAGATACCCAGACCCACGGCCGCTTTATCATCCAGCTTGTGTACGATGTAGCCAAACGGAATGACTTTATCCGGCATAAAGTCACCACCATCGTTATACACACCCGCTTCACCGAACGGTGTTGTCGGGCTGACGGCCAGATTGCTGTCCTTACCGGCACCATCCGTGCGCACACCTTCGAAACTGCCTTCCAGCTGCAGGTAAGTAAAACCAAAGCTGGCCTGGGAGCGCTCAAGACGGCTCATACCGGCCGGGTTAAAGAACACCACAGAAGCATCGTTAGCAACCGCTGCGCTACCGGCAAAGGCACGGCCTGCACCACTGGCGCTTTGCTCATTGATTTTAAAACCGGAAGCCTGAACACCGGCACTAAACAGGGAAGCTGCCGCTACGGCAACCGCCAGAACGGATGGTTTATTGAACATCTGAACACCTTGCTGAAACGCTACGTGAGCCGCCCGGTCAGGAGAACCCCACAGGCGGAATAACCGACAGATTTATTGCTGTTTGTCGGAATGCGGCGGCAGTATGCCAGCACAAAATCGGCCAATTTGTATCAGATGGTAACCATTAGGTAACTTATTGAAACAAATTAGGCTTTAAATAACTCTTTTGAACACTCGTGTTCATTATTGAAACATCCATCGCGGAACCTGCGCGCGACGGCAAGGTCAGCGCCGGGCTCAACGCAAAATCATACCGGGGTCGTGTGCGTCAACGGAGCACAGGTATACTGCCGCTTTTGCCGGAATAAACCACGATGACACCCGCTGCCATGAATGCGTCAGTCAATCCCACCACGGTGCAGCCCGTCGCGGTTGCACATACCCCCTTTGCGGAAAAATTCGCCATTCCGCGCCAGCCACAGCTGGCACCGGCTGCACGGGCCGTGATTGAGCTGCTGCCTCCCTATAATCAGGCGGAAGCATTGGTCGGGCTGGAACAGGTCAGCCATATCTGGTTGCTGTTCCAGTTCCATCAGGCGCCAGCCGACGATCCGGCCGCTCCGCGCCTGCGGGTACGGCCACCACGACTGGGCGGCAATGAAAAAATAGGTGTGTTTGCCAGCCGCAGCACCCACCGCCCGAACGGCATCGGTCAGTCAGTGGTTAAGCTGGAAAAGGTTGAAGGCACACGGCTGTGGGTCTCCGGTATCGATCTGCTCGATGGAACCCCGATTCTGGATATCAAACCCTATGTGCCTTACGCCGACAGTATCAGCAGCGCTCACAATGGCATCGCCAGCGAGGCGCCGCTGACGGTTGACGTCCACTGGCAGACAGAAGCACTGGCAGCCGCGCAGCAACAGAATCAAAGACTGGGGGAAGATGTGGTGGCACTGATTGAACAGTGCCTGGCTCAGGACCCCAAACCGGCCTACCAGCAGCCAGAGCCGGAACGTCGTTATGGTGTACGGTTCTGGGACATCAATGTGGTCTGGCACTACCCGCAAAGCGGTGGTATCTGCGTACTGGCGGTGGAGACCGACGGAACCGCATAAGCTCCGTCCGGCCCCTGCTTTCAGCGTAAAAAATACAGACGCTGTATAAAGGATGTGAGGCCACGGGCCTGAAAACGTGGCTCCTGTTCAATCAGTTCGCGCTCTTCAGCCAAAGTCAGCGTATACAACGCATCGTAGTGAGCGTGTACTTCGGCGTCGCTCACCGCAAACGGCGGGCCATCCATCTGACTCTGATCGTAGTCCAGAGTAACCAGCATCTGCGGAGCACCATGACTGAGAGCATACAGGTGCTGACGGTATTGCTGGCGCATGGCATGCGGCAACGCCACCAGCGCCGCCCGGTCATACACCGCATCAATATCCCCCCCCAGCTCACGCGACAGCAGCTCCCGGCTGACGTTAAAAAAATCACCGCCAATCAGTAATACCCCGTCGCCCCGGTAAAACACCCGTTCATCTTCACGGCATTTTTCAATGGCAATATTCAGCTCCTGCGTCAGCCGGGCAGCCAGTTCATCCAGAGCAATTTCGCTGAGTTCAACCCCTGTTACACGGTAACCCGCCTCACGCAGCCAAAGCAGATCGAGCGTTTTTCCGCACAGAGGCAGCAGCACGTTACTGCCTGCCGCCAGATGCATATCCGGCCAGTATTTCAGCAGGACCTTATTGACCTCATCGAGGTGAAAACCGATCTCTTTTTTCGACCATTTGTCGTGCCAGAATTCACTGTGCATGAAAACCTCATTTGCCAATATCAACACGCCGGTAACACGGCGCAAAGACTGTTTATAACCGATCAGATATACCGATTCCAATCCGACTCTGGTCGCCTCTGCCGAGCGGCTTATTCTGCGGGGTTATCCGACCAGACCGCCAGCTCATTGCCACCGGGCTCAATAAACTGAAAGCGCCGGCCTCCGGGAAAGCTGAATATCGCTTTACTGATGTGAGCGCCCGCCGCTTCTGCCCGTGCCAGACAGCGCTCCAGCTCGGCAGAATAAAACACCAATAAAGCACCAGTCGCCGGCGCTTTTTCACGGTCCAGATAAAAACCACCATCCAGCCCGGCTTCGGCAGCAAAAAATGCACAGTACTCCGGGCCATAATCCTGAAAATTCCAGGCAAAAACCTGCTGGAAGAAGGCTTTGCTGGCCGCCAGATCGCGGCTGGAAAATTCAACGTAATTTAATCTTTCCTGCATAACGACTCCCTGTATCCGCTCATGCGTGACGGTGAATAATGACCCTCACCATAGCCTGAATAACAGCCACAAAAAAGCCGGGATAACTCCCGGCTTTTGACACGATCCATTTCGTAACTCAGGCTTTCTTGGTGTAAGCGCTGATAATCACAATGCGCGTGCCGTTTACCCGGCCTTCGATGTGTTCCGGGTTATCGGTCAGACTGATGCCGCGCACCATGGTGCCGCGCTTGGCGGTAAAGTTGGCACCTTTTACATCCAGGTCTTTGATCAGGGTAACGTTATCGCCCGCCTGCAACACCGCCCCATTGCTGTCGCGGGTTGGCTCACGGTCATCACCGGCAGCCGCTGCACTGGTTTCAGCCCATTTACGGGTATCGTCTTCCATATACATAACGTCCAGCAGATCCTGCGCCCAGGGTTCAGCCGACAGACGCTTCAGCATACGGTATGCCAGTACCTGCACGGCCGGAACCTGACTCCACATACTGTCATTCAGACAACGCCAGTGGCTGGCATCCGGCTCACCGCCTTCTAATTGTGCTTTGCAGGTCGCGCAAAGCACCACGCCGCTGTCGACGGTCAGCTGACTGTGCGGTGGCACCAGAAACGGAGAAAGATCATTGGCAGAAGTACACAGCTCGCATTGATGACCCGCACGCTGCAGCAGACTTTGTTCGATGGACATAAGCATTACCTTTAGGGCCTGTTAACACTCATTAAACAGGCCTGTTATTGGCTAAAAATGTCTCAGGCAAGGCGCTGAGAGTGTGGGATGTTCCTGACAATATCACTCCTCTCTCCTTGTTCTGAGAAAAACGGGCTCTCAGCAGGCCCGATTCACTTAGTGTTAACAGGCCCTAAATTAAGGCCGGCTATTATGCACAAAAACACCCTTTTTGTCGCCTGTGTCAAAAACTGTAAAGCACACTCAAAACGTCCGGTACGGCTGTCGTAATGCCTCCACTGCCACACAGCCCACCCGGATACAAAAAAGCCTGAATACCGGTAACCGGTATTCAGGCTTTTTGATGGAAGGCTGACCCCTTCAGGACAAACGTCAGTTCATTTGCAGTGCGGCAATATCGGGGAAGCGTTCCTGCCAGCCGTCGATCAGGTCATGCTGGTCAATGTCCCACGGATGAAAACCATCCTGAAAGAACAGACGCATGGATTTCAGGTTATCGCGCAGGATACCTTTTTTACCCCAGAAGAATTTGGTGGCTTCAACCCACTCGCGCAGGCTGGGGAAATGCCGGTCGGCTTTCAGCATCAGGAACTGGTAATACGCCAGGCGAGAGAACAGGCCGATAATGGAAATAAACATCACCCGCTTGCGCAGTTTTTCGTTATTCACTTTCAGGCGGTAAATGTCAAAAGCCACAGCCTTGTGCTCGATTTCTTCCACCGCGTGCCAGATCAGCATCTGGCGGATGGTTGGGTCCACATCGTCGAGAATTTCCGGATTCTTCAGCAGAAACTCGGCCATAGATGCCGTGAAATGTTCCATCGCGACCGTCAGTGCCAGCTGACGGCCACGCCCCAGCGTGCGCTTGAGCATAGCAATCCGTTTTTGCAAACGGGCCGTAATTTCGTGCATCGGAAAACCCATCTGATCGATGGTATTGTTCAGGCCTTCATGAGAATGACCATGATGCGCCTCCTGACCGATAAAGCCGCGGATCTGCGCCAGCAATACCGGATCTTTGATTTCGTTCTGGTAATTACGCACCGAGTGAATAAAAAAGCGTTCACCATCCGGAAACAACGCCGACAGCGAATAAAAGAACGTGCTGACCAGTGAATTATCTTTAAACGTGTACTTACGCATCGGTGCTGCGGTATCAAAGGCCATACGACGGGGTTTAATCTCTACCGACTGCGATTTATTGTTGTGCTCAGTCATGGTGTTACTCCAGAGTGGATCATCGTTCTGCCGGCAACCTGAGCCTTATAACGCATCGGATCGAGGGAGGCTGCTGGCAGGTTATTGCTGCTGGCTGAAGCAGCGTTGTGGCCAGATAAGACATTCTGACATGCTCCGCACTATGACATACTCCGGCCGCTGTCCCCCGGTGATAAGCTTGCAGTATCCAGTGCAAAAAGCGCAAAACGCAGTCCGGGTGTATCGCGCAGCAACCGTAACAAGACAATAACAACGACAGGCATAGCACCAGGTATGAAAACCATCGGCACCGGCGCCTACAGTATTTCCTCAGACTATCTGATTCTGCTGACCGAGCTGGCCTTTGAGCGTGGCATCTCTGCTGCCGAACTGCTGATCGGTTCCGGCCTGCCGGAGCAGATTCTGTTTCAGCCGGGAGTCCCCGTCGGCCACGAATCCTGCCTGAACGTCATCGAGCGCTTCTGCAACCTGACCAACGACCTCGGCATTGCGCTGGAATACGGCAAGCGCATGACGCTGTCCAAACATGGCGCGCTGGGCTATGCCGCGCAGTACAGTGCCACCATGGGCGATGCCGCATTAAAAGTGATGCGCTATGTCGAAACGCGCGCGCAGATCTTCGAAATCGCCCGTGCCAGCAGCGAGCATCACCGCCACCTGAGCATCACCCCGCGTTTTGACAACCCGGTCGCCGGCCCTTTTATCACCCTGGCCTTTCTCAGCAGTGTTGAAACCATTTGCCGCACACTGGTCGGCAGCCATGGCCATGATGCCGAAAGCCGCATCCACATCACCTGTCCCGCCAGCCTGACCGCACAAAATACCCTGCCTCATTGCAGCGTGATCGGCGACCAGCGCGACAACAGCCTCACCTGGCCCGCCAGCGCGCTGGAACACCCACTGCCCTTCTTCAACCCGGAGCTGGAAACCCTTGCCGAGCAGCAGCTGCAAACCGCACTGACCAGCCTCACGCAAAGCGGCTCCGTGACAGGCAAGGTACGGGAAATTCTCAATGACCGCCTGCAGGATATGCCGACGGTTGAACATGTCGCCGCCATGCTGTGCATGTCCGCCGCCACGCTGAACCGCAAACTCAAAGCCGACAGCAGCAGTTTTCAGCAACTGAAAGACGATGTCCGCTACCGCCACGCCCAGCGTCTGCTCAAACAGGAAGACCTGGCCATCGACCTGATCGCCGAGCAGCTTGGTTACAGCGATGCCAGTAACTTCGCCAAGGCCTTTAAAGCCTGGTCCGGTGTATCACCCTCACAATACCGCCAGAGTGCCTGAGCCAGACAGCGCGATAGCCAGAAGAGATCGAAAACAGAATTCTGATAAACTCTTTTAACTGGTCAGCGCCAGCGCTTTTCCGTATCTAAGGCCCCTTTCGCTCCGCAACGGCAGATATTCACTATGCGCAAACCTCAGGGCCCGGCCAGAAATTCCGGCTCCACCTTCGGAAAAAGCAAACAACGTCCGGCCAACAGCCATAGTTCACGCCCTCCGCAAAAACAAAGACAGAACCAGAACAACGGACGCCGCAGCGCGGGAGCCGGTGACGAAGCCCGCATTATTCAGCTCTGGTCACAATGGCAGGCACAGACCGTTAAGCCGCCTCTCGACCGCTGGTTGCGCGGTCAGCTGCGCGCCGCTCGTCAGGATGATGCGCCCGACAACACGCTGCCGCTGAGCGAAGCCATGTTCAGCGCCCTGCGCTTTCAGCAACTGGCCTGCGCACTGGAAGATATGCTCCATGGACGCAACGGCCTCAGCAGTGATGCCGTTCACGGCGACTGGCTGAGCTGGGATCAGCAATGGCAACCTGCCGCCGCCGATACCATGCACCCCAGCGCGTTCTGGTACTGGATTCAGCTGCGCAGCCTGCAACCCTGGAACTTCGTGCGAATGGTGCGTCAGGACGAACAACGCGCGCAGCTGTTTGCCAGCATTGAACATCAGGTAAAAGCCAACCCATTATCACCACTCGCCCTGCTCTGGCATGGCATCCGCCCCGCCTGGCAACCCCTGTTGCAACAGCGTGCGGCCCGCAGCCACTGGTCAGACAGTGATCTGCAACGCTTCCTCAATATGCAAAACGGCTTCCCGCCACTCTGGCTGCGCATTAACGAACTGCGCCTGAGTGAACGGCCAGCTGACGCCCGCCCCTTAAAAGCCCTGCAACAGCGCCTGCAGGAAGAAGGCGTCAGCGCCCAACTGCGTGATGACCATTTATGCGCCAGCGGTGGCCGTGGCGTGAACAGCAGCGAGCTGTACCGCAACGGCGTGATTGAAATTCAGGACCTGGCCAGCCAGCAGATTGCCGCCGCACTCGATGCCCGCCCCGGCGATAAAATCTGGGATGCCTGCGCCGGAGCCGGTGGTAAAACACTGGCGTTAGCCGGAAAGATGAACAACAAAGGCGCAGTGATCGCCACCGACCTGCACCAGCACAAACTGGATGAATTAAAACGCCGCGCCAGCCGCGCCGGTGCGCGTAACGTGCGGACATTTTTATGGGATGCCGCCGCCCCACTGCGACTGCCACAGGAAATTGCCCGCCAGCAGGGCTTTGACAAAGTACTGGTCGACGCCCCCTGCAGCTCTGCCGGAACCTGGCGCCGCAACCCCGATGCGCGCTGGCGCTTTAACAGCGCCGACAGCAACGAACTGCAACAGATTCAACTGAATATTCTGACTCAGGCCGCCCCCGCCGTGCGCCCCGACGGCATGCTGGTGTACGCCACCTGCAGCTGGCAGGTAAGCGAAAACGAAGACATCGTCAGCACCTTCCTGCAGGCCAACCCGGCCTTCAGCCTGCAAAGCCAGCAGATGCTCGGTGCACCGGAAGATGATTGTGACTGTATGTTTGTAGCGGTGATGAAGAAGGCAGGCAGCTGAGCGGTTTTATAGCCGGAGTGACGGGTGTCACTCCGGCGGAAGCTTAATTGGTTAGTGTTTTAAGCTGTGATTTTGTAGCGAGTGGGGCAGAGGGCTAATGCCGAGCTAATAACGCAGACACTGTGGAGGATTTTTTTGGCGTACACTGCGCGAAGCAACACCAAAAAAGCCGGAATAATAGCTATCCTGTTGAACGACTTATTAACCCAATCACAAAGACGAAGCCAAGAATTTTGCCGTATACGCCCCAGTTTTTGCAATCGTCTCAACAAAACCAGATAAGAAGTATTGCTCTCCCGCTAGTTCTAGTCCGGAGTCTCTATGCTCTTTTTCCTCTAATTGAACTGCCCTAATTTTGTCAGAGATAGTTTTCTCACGATAAAACTTTGGGAGCGCTATATCGAACTCTTCGTCCACTATTCTTTCTATAGTATAAGTGCTTGTGCCAATTGCCCTGAGCCCCAAAAAACCAACGGCTACCCCATAAATCAAGCCGCCCAAAAAGAATAGTTGATGCCCAAGGCACAATCGAGCATTCCGTTCTTTCAACAAAGAACTAAATATAGCTGCATGATCTTTCTCGTGGAATCTCATATTGTCGAGCTCGGCGAGATTCTTTCTGAAAAAATATCGGGCGACACATTTGTGCCCACGATAAACTCCTACAGCACCCATTTCACAGGCATGCATAATGCGTAATTCTTTTTCAATGCTCATTAGTTATATTCAGCTTGAAGCAACCCATGATAAGAGACTAAAGAACCAAAAACTGGCAACAAAAACTGCACGGAAAAACGATATTGGCCATTTTCTACAGTTTTAAAGGCCCTTGTTTTAGGCATGAGGAAAAGTGGTATAGGTAAGCCTAAGAGATTAATTTTCAGGCACCTCCAATACCAGCCGCCCTCAAAAATATCTACGGTCAATTTCATAGTTAACGGACCTGTAGTTTCGATCCAATAGCCCTTACTGACATTCCCTACAGGTTTAAACAATGAAACAACTCTCGTCTGATTGTTGAAGCAACGCCCCCAATGCAAACAACCATTAGTATGAGAAATATCTACTTTCAGTTGATGAACTCCCTCTTCAGGCAAATTCATTTTTTTTGCCAGGCGTTTTCCGACTATACCGGCAACTCCCTTGCCGTAATGAATATTCACTTTACCAGTTAGCTTGCCACCTTCTGTATGCAGATTCTGGAGCAGTGGGTGAAGTTCACTGAACTTATCGCCAAACCAATTTTTAACTAATTCACTATGCATAGAAATTACGTAGGGTTAACGCCTCAATAACCGGAAGCCGAAATGAAGCGAAGCGTAATGTAGGCTGCCCGGCGTCGTAGGCGCGAAGTTGATTGATTTGTTATGTTTTTTGGTAGCATTTTGTCACTTCGTCCTGCGCTACCTTTTGGAAGATAGATACCTTATCCCTAGCCGATGCAACCATTTTATCGACCAGCTCAATTTCCCGTTGGCTTTTGTCAAGGAAGATAAATGCCTGAACATCAGACACCAAGTTAAACGCAGACAATCTTATTGGGTCACTTGATATTATCTGAACTTCATTAAATGCTCGAAGATACTTTTTGTAGCCATCGGAATCGGAAGAACAGCTAGTGTATAAATTAGCCTGTATCAGTTCTTGAGACTGGACTAGAAGCTCTACATATTTAGCCTTCTTTTCTTCCTGGAGCTTATAGAAATGAGACCTAGCTTCTTTTTGATCCTCGTGCGACTGACTTTTGATCAAAGCCAAATAAGCCGCCAATGCAGATATCAGAGCACCCAAACCAATTTTAACTGCTGTATCTACGACATTGATCCAAGTTAAATCCATTCAAAGCTCCGAGGCTTATTGAAAACATAACAGCTTATTAGTGTGCATGCGCATTTATCCTGAGCGATACTTTCGAGCAAGCCTGCGTAATTTATTGTCTCTTCTAAGAAACCTTCCATAACTCAAAAATCCCCTCCAGAAAAACGCGCTCGCCTGTTAATTCCGGCTTTCTGTGCAGCTAACGTTACACCCGCTTGTCAACCGCTCTTGTAAATCTGAGGGCAAGTTATTGATTCACTTGGCGTTTAAGTTACTACCCTCCGGCAAAACGGGCAAGCACGAATGTAAAGTGTGCCTGTCATCAAAAGAATTCAAATAACACTGTATATACATCAGTATTTCTTTACATTCAGAGTTACGAGATCGCCCACAAGAAAGCCGCCACTCATTGCTAAGCAGCGGCTTTCTTTACAGGCCATTTGGTGGGCAGTGCCCACCCTACCCGCTGATTAAAAAACGTTAAGCCGTGAACCGCTTTTCAGTAACCCGCCAACCGCTCCAGCCCCGCCACGGAGCGGTTATAGCGGTACACCCAGGCGCGTCTCGTGGCCGACGTCATTGCCTGTCCATTATGATCCACTGCATACACCGGGCAGCGTACGCGCTGGTATTCATGCGGTGGGGGAAACGCCGCGCTGCATTCTTCATAGGCGTCCAGCAATGGCAACAGGCTCTGTGGCTGGCGTAAGGCGTACAGGTCGCCATTAATCCAGTCACCGCGCGGATCGCAGATCAGCCCCGGATAATGAGCAACCCGATACAGGCGGCCACGGATCTGTGCTGGCCCATGCCAGCGCGCCTGTTGCTGCAGGGCGCGGCGCAGCTGGCGTAATACGGTTTTATTCGCTGCCGCAGGCCACATGGTTTCATCCGCCAGCCAGTGCTGGCGCAGGGTGCCATAAACAAACAACCAGTCGTTCATAATGCGCTCTCAGTGGTTTGTGCGCAGTGTAAAACAGGAACGTCAAAGAGAGGATACCGGAACGGTTGTTATCCGTGCAGATGAGTAGGTTGTTCACCCCGCCGGTTTTTGCTCGGCGTTTAAAACTGCGTTTAAAAACGCAGTTCGGCACCGATTAATGCGCTGGTTTTATCGTCGTAATTATGAATAAACAAGTTGAGTGTGTCGTATCCAACGTGCAGCTGGCTGGCAAAGCCTTCTGCACCACCGCCAACGGCAGCGCCCACACGGTAACGGCTGAGCGACTGTACGGCAATGCTGCGGTATTCGCCGGATAAGGTATCCAGTTTATCGGCCACCGTGATCAGATTACTGTTCAGTGCCTGACATTGTGTTACCTGATCCTGATACTGTGTGTTCAGCTGCGTATACTGTTCACTGAGTTGTGCCTGATCGGCGACCAGTGCGCGGTACTTTTCCAGCTGCTGCACCAGATCATGATTCTGTTTCTGCAAAGCGGCGATATCGGCATTCGCCTGATGAATGGCATCCTGATTTTTTTGCAGCAATGCCCCATAGTGAATGCAGCCGGTAAGGTTCTGGGTTTGTTCTACTTTATTGGCTGGCAGCAGGTAAACAATCTGGCCATTAATGGTCTGCTGAGTGAGTTCAGCTGGCGTCACCAGCATGTCGCAGCGGTTTTCTTCTGCCTGCGCACCCTGCCCGGCAAAAACAGCGACAACACTGCTCAGTAAAGCCATCTTTTTAAAACGCATCCGTGTTAAATACGGCATATATCCTCCGTCAGGTTTGTGACATGGCTTCCAGTTGTTGCAATTTAGCCAGCGCATCCAGAACCCGCTGATTTTCACTCTGTAGCGCCTCACGCTGAGCGGTGTGTTCATTTACCTGCTGGTGAATGTCATCCTGTTGCTGCTGCAGTTGTGCATCACTGTTGGCCAGTTCCTGTTGCCGCTGCAATAATGTCTGACGCTGTTGTTCCAGCTCTGCCGACTTTTTTTCCAGTTCCCGATTGCGCTGCTTCAGTTGCTCGCTGGCGTCTTTCAGGCTGCTCAATTGTTGCTGCAAGGCACTGCGTTCAGCATCAAGTGTTTTTAATTTTTCCCGCGCGCGGGCCATTTGCCATACATTCACTAACAGCAGAGCAGCACCGGCGGTAAAAACATACCAGCGCACACTTTTCGGTAAAATCAGACAGGCCACCAGCAACACGATAAATCCGATAACCGTATCCAGATGCTCAGCCAGCCATAAAGCAATATTCAGCGTATCCATGCTTATGCTCCTTTATCGGTACGGTTTTTACGGGATTTTTCCAGCGCTTCAATGATTTTATGCAGCGGGCCACTGCCCAGACCAATGGCAATACCGGTCAGGCATTCCCCCAGCAGAGCCGGTATATAACGGCTGGAAAAATACCCTTCGTAACGGGCAGGATCATCACCGTTGAGTATCGCCACCTGATGATTCAGCTGTTCGATTAAGGCAAATAAATTGATATCCAGCAGCAATGCCAGCAGCACGCCAAGGATAATGGCCAGAACGTTACTGACGGTTTTAATCGTCAGCGAGCGCAGGGCAGAGGCTGACAGTGCTTCCACACCGTCCAGCCCCGGATAGTCGGTGCGCAAATAATCCTTCACCGCTTTGCTGACTTCGGCCTGTACCCTGCCCGCCTGACGCAGGCCATCCAGTTGTTGGCTGAGGCGGTGGGCAGCCCGGTTCCAGTCATCCTGACGTCCGGCCCGGACTTCATAAAAATCAAACAGCGCTTTCAGTATTTCCAGCAGGCGCTCCAGCAACAGCGAAAAAAACAAAGCACTGCTTAATATAATCAGTGCGGAATCAAAGCTGTTCATACTGAACCTCCGGTGATCATCCGGCTGGCATTTTTACTCTGCGCGTAAAGATAGGGTTTTTGCCGGAAAGCCAGCAGCTCGCGCTGCGCCTGCGGTGAGGATTGCCACGCTGCGCGGTAGGCATCGGTGCGGCTCAGTAAATCGGCAAACGGAAACTGATTTCCCGGACACACGGTGTTGGCACCGTTTAAGGCGCGGTGAGGCACGACAACCTCGCTGACTGGCCCGGACATTGACGGATACAGATTCAGCCACAGTGCAATCACCCGGGCACCGGCATCCAGCTGCGCCGGTGTAGGCATCAGCGGGCCATAACGGCCATCGTTATTGGCAAAGCGGTCGTGTTCCTGCTGGTGAAAATTGCCATGAAAAGAAATACCCAGAGTATGGTCATTATGGCCTTTGGCGTGGTTTCCCGTACGATCCCAGCGGCAAAACGGACGAATGGCACCATCGGGCATGATGACGCAGTGATACCCCGTCAGCCATTGTTTGTGCTGCAGAAACTCATCGACAATGGCATTAAATCCGAGCGCGGAATTCATCGCGGTGTGATGCACCACAATCTGATCCGGATCGGCTGTGCGCCGATGAACCTGTTCCAGACTCTGTGGATTAACGCCCCCCGCATAATGAATATCAGGGCCGGGCAAGTGGCTGTCGGCCAGCGGCGTATTCGGCACTGCGACGTTGTCTGCCGCTGCCGGTGATGATGAGGTACGGCTTTCTTCACCCGGATCAATCACCTGTGCCAGTGCCTGCTTTTCGCTGTCGGTTAAGCGGCGGGTGGTTAAAAACCGCATCAGCACGTGTACCGGCTGACTGCCACCTCCAATTAACAAACCGGATAACAGCGTATCCAGTGTTTGCCGGGCAATGCCGTTCCAATGGTTCTGAGCCCACAGGGTCGGAATATCCACGACGCTCTGCCCGGTAAACATGGCTAATAAATGCAGATCAAATATTCCGGCCAGAATAATGCCCAGCCCAAGTGGTGCCAGACGCATAAATACATTGAGCGCGGCCCGTTCTGCAGAAATGACCGGGATGGGAACAACGGTGATGGCACTGTGCTGTTCAAAAGGAGCACTTTCGGTATCGGTTCCGGCAGGAATAACCGGTTCAGAACCACCCGCCGCTTTTAATATGGCAATTTCGGCCGTGTCTCCGGCCTGCAGGTACTGCTGAATCAGTACGGCCTGTTGTTGCGCACGTTTCAGTGCCGCCAGTCTGGCAGCCTCGGCGTCACGCTCCAGAAAAAACTTATTGGCGCGTTCTTTCGCCTGCTTCAGTAATTCGGTGAAACGCTCAACCAGCAAGGCGGCACCGGCGGCGACGGTAAGACCGTTAATGAGTAATTCCAAGGGTACGGCCTGCATACATCCTCCCTGTGTATGTGATCTTTGCCGACACAATACCGTTTTAGCACTGTCTGACCAACCGCCTTGGCGATGCTGCAATAAAAAAACCGCCAGCCGGTTGCCCGGCTGGCGGTTTTTTATCAGTAAGCCATCCGCTCACTCAGATGCAGAAAGAAGCCAGCGGCGGGAAGCCGTTAAATTCGACTGCACTGTAGGTGGTGGTGTAGGCACCGGTAGAGAACCAGTACAGACGATCACCGGAGGCCAGATTCAGTGGCAGCTCGTATTTGTAGTCTTCGTACAGAATATCGGCGCTGTCGCAGGTTGGACCAGCCAGAACCACTTCTTCGAGTTCGCCTGTTTTCTCCACATACAGCGGATACTTGATGGACTCATCCATGGTTTCGATCAGACCACCGAATTTACCCACATCGGTAAATACCCAGCGATGCAGACCGTAACGGTCTTTACGGCTGACCAGAACCACTTCGCTGACCAGGATACCGGCGTTAGCCACCAGTGAACGGCCTGGTTCCAGAATAATTTCCGGCAGTTCGTCACCAAAATCTTCATGCAGGAAACGCGTAATTTCTTCTGCGTAGGTTTTCAGATCGTTGGTACGGCTGATGTAGTTGGCCGGGAAGCCACCACCCAGGTTGATCATTTTCAGTTCGACACCGTCTTCTTCTTTCAGACGTTCGAAAATAACCTTCACCTTGGCAATCGCCGAGTCCCAGGCACCGATATCACGCTGCTGAGAACCGACATGGAAAGAGATACCGTAAGGTACCAGTCCCAGGTCACGGGCCAGCAGACACAGATCCATCGCCATATCGGTCTGACAACCGAATTTACGCGACAGCGGCCAGTCAGCGGTTTGCGAACCTTCGGTCAGGATGCGTACAAATACACGCGAACCCGGAGCGGCCTTGGCAATATTGCGCAGGTCGGCTTCAGAGTCGGTGGCGAACAGGTTGACACCCTTTTCGTAGAAGTAGCGGATGTCCCGTGCTTTCTTGATTGTGTTGCCGTAACTGATACGGTCACCTGACACACCCTGTGCCATCACTTTATCCAGCTCGTAGCGTGAAGCTACGTCAAAACAGCAGCCGCGGTCGCGCAAAATACCCAGCAATTCGGGCATGGGGTTGGCTTTAATCGCGTAGTAGGTTTTCGCATATGGAAAACTGCTGATCAGATCATCCAGCTGACGCTCAAAAATACGTTTATCGACAACCAGACAAGGGGTTTCCTGTTTGTCGGCGAATTCTTTCAGGCGGGCAAAGCTCTCGGCTTCGTAGTAGTCTTCAGGTTGAACAACCATTGGGCTCGCTACCTCCTTATCGGGTAGTGATGTGAATGAAAAAAGTCGCGCAAAGATAGGCTTATCTGCGCGTGTGTACAGCGATTTTTCTTTGTCCTAACGATCACGCATTTGAATCGTAACACGTTCGGCGATCAGAATCTTTGCTCAAACAGGATAGAATCCCCTGCCTTGCCCGGCGCGGACGTCTGAATCGCCCTGACCCGACGCAGGAGCCGATTTAACCATGCAGCAGAGGAAAACCCCGATCAGCCTCCGGAACCGCTCACAGCGTTATTCCACTGGTCAGAACACTGAAATCGATTTACCGCGCTTACATTCGTAAAGACACCCGGTTAAGGTGTCGGGCTGTTTTTATTCCCGTTTTCGTATGGTCATTATGCTCAGACTCTTTGAACGTTTTGTGAACCCCTTCCCACCCGAACATCCGCAACAACCGCCCGCCGGGATCTTTGCGTTCTGCCGCCACTACACCCGTGGTCTGGAAGTACCGCTGGTGTTTATGTCCATACTCACAGCCATGCTGGCGGTGCTGGAAGTCATGATGTTCGGCTTTATGGGAAATCTGGTCGACTGGCTGAGTCAGAGAACACCCGACACCCTGCTCAGCGAAGAAGGCGACCGGCTGCTGCTGATGTCCATCATGGTGCTGCTGGTCATGCCACTCGTGGTCTGGCTGCATACGTTGCTGGTGCATCAGACCCTGCTGGGCAACTACCCGATGAAAATCCGCTGGCTGACACACCGCTACCTGCTGAAACAAAGTCTGGGCTTTTATCAGGATGAGTTTGCCGGACGGCTTGCAACCAAAGTCATGCAGACCGCTCTGGCCGTCCGTGAAACCGTGATGAAGCTGATGGACCTGGCCGTTTATATTCTGGTGTATTTCACCTCGGTGCTGGTCATGGTCGCGTTATCTGACTGGCGCCTGATGCTGCCCATGCTCGCCTGGCTGGCACTCTACATTTGTGCCCAGCTGTATTTTGTACCCAAGCTGAAAGGCATCGCCACCGAACAGGCCGATGCCCGCTCAACCATGACCGGACGTGTGGTGGACAGCTACACCAATATTCAGACCGTGAAATTGTTTTCCCATACCGAGCGTGAAACCGGTTATGCCCGTGAGTCGATGGAAGGCTTTATGGATACCGTTTACCGCCAGATGCGACTGGTCACCGGTCTGAACATTACCGTCAACATCATTAATTATCTGTTGGCCTTTACCATTGCGGCCATTGCTGTCTGGCTGTGGATGGATGACGCCATCAGCGTCGGTGCCATTGCCATTGCCATTTCACTGGCGTTACGGATTAACGGCATGGCGCAATGGATTATGTGGGAAGTCAGCGCCTTGTTTGAAAACATCGGCACCGTTGCCGACGGCATGAAAACACTGTCAAAAACGCCGCAGGTTCAGGATGCTGAAAAGGCGGATACCCTCAACGTCAGCCGGGGTGAAATTCGTCTGGAACAGGCGGGCTTTCACTACAAAAGTCACGATGACAACCAGAACAAACACGTGTTTGAAGCGCTGGATATTCACATAAAAGCCGGTGAAAAAGTGGGTCTGGTCGGACGCTCAGGAGCGGGCAAATCCACCCTGGTCAATTTACTGCTGCGCTTCTACGACCTGGATTCTGGCCGGATTCTGATCGATGGTCAGAACATTAAAAACGTCACTCAGGATTCATTGCGCAAGCACATTGGCATGGTTACCCAGGACACATCACTGCTGCACCGCAGCGTCCGTGAAAATATCCTCTATGGCCGCCCCGATGCCAGCGAAGCCGAACTGCTGGAAGCCACGCGCAAAGCTGAAGCCCATGAATTTATTCAGGAACTGCACGACCCGGAAGGCAACACCGGATACGACGCGCAGGTGGGTGAACGCGGTGTAAAACTGTCCGGTGGTCAGCGTCAGCGTATCGCGATTGCCCGCGTGCTGTTAAAAGATGCGCCGATTCTGATTCTCGACGAAGCCACCTCAGCACTGGACTCCGAAGTCGAAGCCGCCATTCAGCAAAGCCTGTACCGCTTGATGGAAAATAAAACCGTGATTGCCATTGCTCACCGCTTATCAACCATTGCCGCGATGGATCGCCTGATCGTACTGGATCAGGGCCGGATAGCAGAACAAGGGACACATCAGGAACTGATTGCCAAAGGCGGGATTTATGCGCAATTGTGGGCGCACCAGACCGGCGGATTTATCGGCGAAGAATAAAAGATTGAACGCTGTTATGCAGCCGGTCTTTGCGCCCTTGTGGGCACTATTCGGGTAAACCGGACCGGCGGGTTTATCAGCGAAGAATAAAACTCTTATCAAGCCCGTCTTTGCGCCCACTCCGGGCTCATTTCAGCGCCGTAGGGCGGGCACTGCCCGCGAAACAGCAGGAACAGCGTTCACCCGTAGGAGCGGGCCATGCCCGCGATACAGCGGAGCAATGTATACGGTGGGAACGGCTTTCCGCCGTGATAACACCGGAAAACCATCACCGTCATTGCGAGCAGGGACGACGAATCAATCTCCAGTACAAATCCGCAGTGTCTTCAACGTTGCCCCGGTTTCTGCCGGATGCCGGTTTACCCTTACTCATCGGCAGCAAGCTGCCAGACGTCTGTGAACTGGGTCTCTTTCCGGCGATAAATTCCCATTAATATATTTGTTATTTTAATGTCACCCCGGTATTGAAGCGGCTAATCAGCCGCTATAATACCGGGCTGAATTGATACAGGGAGGCACCATGCCAATGAAAGTAATATCCGCGATCAGCCAGCCAGTCAAAGAAAAGCTGGCGAATGCCGATCACAGGGAACTGACCAGCTCCGGCTTCTGGATTGGCCATTTATTAATGATTGCTGCCACCATTGCCGGTGTATATCTTGCCGCTCAGGCCGGTTTGCAGCAGGCCATTCTGTTTAATGACATCACCAGCAAAGAAACCAATTACTATCTGCGCCAGTCTCTGCATGACGAAGTCAGTATCAACGTAAAAATTCTGCGTCAATACAACGAAGACTATTTTGGCCGTGGAATTTCGGTGCAGGAACTGAAGCAGAACAATCCGAAAATCAGCCGCTATGTCTGGGAAGCGATGAAATTTTCGCCCAACACGCTGGAAACCCCGAGTTATTTTCTCAGTGAAATTCAGAACTTTTACCGCAATGTGGATGATCTGATAGAAAAACGCGAGAAGTTCACCTATGGCCCGACTCATGCCAGCAAACTGCTGGTTGAACAGCTCGACAGGATGGAAAAGACAGTCCTGCCCAAACTGGCTGCCAACGGCGAAAAACTGGCCGCTGATCTGCTGGTACATAACGTTGATGTCCGTGCCTATAAGGAACCAGCCGGTGAGTAATAAATATTGTCCGCGCTGCAGTAAATCTATGCTGACACCCATGGCCTATGAAGGCGAAGAGATTGATGTATGCCGTAAATGCGGCGGCATGTGGTTTGAAAAAAACGAATTAAATTCGCTGCTCTCCGCGTTTGATAACGGCAATGACGCGGTGCAGTTTAAAGATCAACTGGGCAAGCGTCTGGGGCAAACGGATGTCGCTTGCCCGCAGTGTCGTGCCAAACTGCATAACTACCATCTGCTGGAAGAATTTCAGGTGGAAGTGGATATTTGCCACAAATGCGATGGCACCTGGATTGATCATGAGGAACTGGAAGAAGTTAAACACTCACCGCGCCTGCGCGAAGTGCTGAGCATGATTAACCAGAAAACCAGCTGGAAAACCTGGCTGTTCCAGTTTTTATCGCAAATGCCGGTGGAATATAACGTGAAACCGCATCGTACGCCGGTGGTGACCTGGGCGCTGATTATGATCAACAGCCTGATCTATTTTTCCTACGCTTTTAATGATGAGCTGACGAATCAGGTATTTACCCTGTTTGCCAGTACACCTGCCGATTTTGCCCATGGCGAGCATCTGTGGACACCATTAACAGCCACCTTCCTGCATGGCAGCCTGATGCATTTACTCGGCAATATGTACTTTCTCTGGCTGACCGGTGACAACCTTGAAGATGCGCTTGGCCGCTGGCGTTTTCTTGGTCTGTATCTGATCTGTGGCCTCGGTGCCAGTGCCTTCAGTATCGGCATGAACTGGAACAGTACCATTCCGAGTGTCGGTGCCAGCGGCGCGATTGCCGGTCTGTTTGGTATGTATATGCTCTGGTTCCGCCATGCCAGCCTGACCTTTATGATTGTTGTCTGGCAGAAAAAACTGTCGGCAGCCTGGTACTTCCTGATCTGGTTAGGCATTAATCTGTTTGGGATGGCCGTCGGTGAAGGCGGTATCGATTACTGGGCGCATATCGGTGGTTTTATTATCGGCGTTGTTATTGCGCTGCTGCTGAAAAACTATGTCATGGCGCGCAATCCGGTGATTGCCATGCTGGCTAAGCCTCACGCGCAACTGCTGCGCTGATGCACATTAGGCCATAAAAAAACGGGCGCTGACTGCGCCCGTTTTGCTTTCCGTTTCCGGACATTATTTAAATGAGGAGCGGTCTTTAAACGGCTTCGGTTCTTTATCTTTACCGGCCAGACCATTGGCCATGGCAATCCGCTGGTTTTTCCGGCCCAGTAAACGCGCCTGCACCCAGCGTTCCCAGCGCAGTGCTTTCCAGGTATCGGCTTTCCAGGATTTTTTAAATAAGTATTTGGTCGCGGCAATGGCATCCGGTGATTTGCTGGCAATAACGTCTGCCAGAGCCTGCGCCTCAGCCTGCGGGTCAGCCGCCAGCTGACTGATCAGGCCATATTCATAGCCTTCCTGCGCGCTGAACTGACGGCCGGTCATGGTCAGTTCCTGAGCGATATCCACACGGGTTAAGCGCGACAGCGTCACCATTCCGCTCATATCCGGAATCAGCCCCCACTTTATTTCCATAATGGATAAATTCGCATCCGGGGTTGCAATGCGGTAATCGCACGCCAGCGCAATCTGCATACCGCCGCCAAAACAATTACCGTGGATCGCACAGATCACCGGCACCGGCAGGTCACGCCAGCAATGGGCAATTTGCTGGGCAATATTCTGTTTGCTCCAGGGCCATTTCAGAAACACTTTGGGCACCATCATCGGATCTTTGCTCAGTGCTTTAAAATCCAGCCCGGCACAGAATGAATCGCCTTTAGCAGCCAGCACCACGGCGCGCACGCTGCGGTTTTTACGCAGTTGTTTCGCGCAGGCGATCATCTCTTTAAACATCGCCATATCCAGCCCGTTGAGTTTTTCCGGGCGGTTCATATAGACGTAAGCGATATGATCTTTTATTTCACAGAGAATACGGTCGGTGCTGCTCATAGAGTGTCCAGGTTGTTTATACGGTTGAGGCCATTGTTATCTGTTGCGCATAAAGGCACAGCCATCATGATGTGTGCGCGATGATTTCACAGATCAGGATCGCCAGCCATGATCAATATGAACAGATCAGAAACCAAAGAGCGCACCTGACAGTAAATGCACTCAACGCCGCAACAGTAACGACTCATCAATGGCAATAAAGCGATCAGCGGCTTTCACCAGCGCCTGTGCCGTTAATGCTTCAACACCCAGGGCCCAGGCCTGAGCGCCACTGCGCCGGACCCGCTCCAGTGCCAGATCGAAATCACCGTCGCCGGAGGCCAGCACCACGATATCAGCCCCGGCGGCAGCATCCAGCAGATCAATGGTAATGCCCACATCCCAATCACCTTTGGCGGAACCATCGCGGCGCTGAATAAATGGCTTAAGCCGTACTTCAAAACCGATATTGTGCAGAATGCGCTGAAAATTCATCTGTGCGGCATCGCCACGGTCAATGGCATACGCCACTGCCCGCACTACCTCCCGCCCTTCCGTCAGCCGATCCCAGAACGCCTGATAGTTAAAATGGCAGCCAAAGGTCTGGCGGGTGGTGTAATAAATATTCTGAACATCCACAAACAGGGCAATACGTTCTTTCATAAATTCACCACAGAAATCAGGCACCGATAAAAAGAAAAAGCGGCCCAGTAAATCAGGCCGCAGCAAGAGCGGAGAAGCGCGCGCTGAATTACCAGCCCTGAGTGTTGTTCTGCACCAGCTGCACCATCATATCGATATGGTCAGCACGATCATTCAGGCAGGGAATATAGTGGTATTCACCACCGCCGTTATGCAGGAAGGTTTCACGGTTTTCCACATCCAGCTCTTCCAGCGTTTCCAGACAATCGGCCGAAAACGCCGGACTGATCACATCCACCCGGCCAACACCGGCCTTGCCCCAGTCGGTCAGGGTGAAATCGGTATAGGGCTTCACCCACTCTTCACGACCAAAGCGCGACTGGAACGAACACAGCCACTGCTGTTCGCTTAACCCTAATTCATTCGCCAGTGCCTGTGCCGTGGCACGACACTGCGACGGGTAGGGATCACCACGGTCTTCATAGCGTTGCGGAATGCCATGAAATGACATCAGCAAGCGATCTCCCTGACCCTGCGCGGCCCAATATTCACGCACCGAACTGGCCAGCGCTTTAATGTACGCCGGGTGCTGATGATATTCGTTAATCCAGCGGGTTTCCGGCAAATGCGGACACGGCTTAAGGGCTTTTGCCAGACGGTCAAAAACCGCCGCTGTGGTGCTGGAAGAAAACTGCGGATACAAGGGCAACACCAGCATTTTATCGACCCCGGCAGCGCGCAGTTCACGCCCGGCCTGCTCCATCGACGGCTGGCCATATGTCATTGCCAGAATCACCGGAATATCGCAGCCATACTGTGCCTTCAGGGCGTCTTTAAGTGCCTGCTGCTGGGCGCGGGAAATGGTCATTAACGGTGAGCCATGCTCTCCCCAGACCGAGGCATAGGCCTTGGCTACACGACCCGGACGGATGCGCAGAATCACACCATGCAGAATCAGCCACCACAGTGGCCGGGGTACATCGACCACACGCTTATCCCAGAGAAATTCAGCCAGATATTTACGAACCGCTCTGGGTGTTGGCGCTTCCGGGGTGCCGAGGTTGGCGAGCAGTACGCCAAAGGGCGGGCGTTGGGATGGATTCACGGGCGTAATCTCCTGCCTTGTATAAGTTTTGCGTAAGTTTATCGGAACCGTGGCAGAGGGTCATCTGCGATCGTCGGATCACGCGGATAAACGCAGGCGATAACCGGCACGCCACCTCACCGGAAACCGTGCGACAAGGCTGACATTGATGCGTAATCCGCGCCGCTGCGCTTACCGCTACTGGACAAAATTACGTCACTCATGCACGATTCGCCCGCATTCGCGTGTCACGCAGCCCACCTGACCCAGCTTACGATACTTCCTATGACTTACTGTGTAGCCCTTAAAGTCCAGCAAGGCCTGGTACTGACCTCCGACTCCCGTACCAATGCCGGTGTCGATCATATTGCCAGTTTCCGCAAACTGCATGTGCTGGAGATACCCGGCGAGCGTGTGGTGTTTATTCAGAGTGCCGGCAATCTTGCGACAACCCAGAGTGTCATCAGCCTGCTGCAACATCAGACCCGCAGTGCCGAGCGGCATGTGCTGAATGTTCCTACACTGTTCGATGTCGCTGAACTGGTCGGCAAAACCATCCGTCAGGTGATCGCACGCGACAGCGGCCAGAATCAGGGCGTGGATTTCAGCTGCAATATGCTGGTCAGCGGTCAGATCAAGGGCGATGAACCGCGTCTGTTTCATATTTATCCGCAGGGCAACTTTATTGAGGCCTGCGAAGATACCCCGTATTTTCAGATCGGTGAAAGCAAATACGGCAAACCGATTCTCGACCGCATCATTGATTTCAGCACACCACTGAATAAGGCTCTGCAATGCGCCCTGATTTCGATGGATTCAACCCTGCGCAGTAATTTATCCGTAGGTATGCCACTCGACGTTATCAGCTACCCTGCCGATACGCTGGCCAGTCCGGGAATTCAGCGCATTGACGATAGCAATGAACAACTGCTCAAACTGCGCAGTGCCTGGGCGGAAGGTATTAAACAATTATTTGATGGCATCCCACTCTTTATGCAGGGTGAATAAGCCTGTATTGCCATGGCCATTGGCTGGCCGTGGCCGCTGGATTTTTTATCGCTGAATGGCGCGCAGAAAACCGGCAGGTTGTGCCATAAGCATCAGATAATCGGATAAAACGGATAATCCTGCTTGAAGGCTTCAAGGGAGAATTGTTCGCGAATTGGCTCAGAAAACTCCGCGCGGCGCAAACGCCGGGCATCCACTCCCTGATATTGCAGAACGGCTAAACATTCCAGACATACGCCCTCATTCCTGTTCGACGGAAACGTGCCGGTACCAATCTGCAAACTCTCCTGATGATGGCGCAGCGACTGAACTTTCTGGCAATAAGCCAGATGATAATCCTGATCATGACAAAGCCAGATACGGGTGTTTTTAAACGCCAGGGTTTTATCTTTCAGAATACGTAACGTCTGACTTCCGGTATTGAGCATACCGCTGTCGAGCGCCTCGCGTTCGGCATAGGTCAGCTGCCGGGCAGGGTCAAATAATTCAAAATGCCCCAGCTCGTCAGCCCGCATACGCTCACGCAAGCGGTTTAAGCCTTCATCCTGAAAAAAATCCATTATTTTCACGGTAAAACCCGATCCAGTATCGTTGCAATCCGACCTTCGGCGTCGGTGCGGACTTTAAATTCAACCCGGCGCGAGCGTTCATCATTTTCCACGCCATTGTCATCGCGCACCACTTTGGCTGATGACAGTCCATTCGCGGTCAGATGGGATTTAAGCCAGTCTTTATTCGCACTGACATCAGGAAGTTCGAGCACAAATCCCAATGCGGAGCGCGTACGCTTCTGAGATAAATCCATATTACGGATATAAGCATCATCGTCATTCAATGCGCCGTACCAGGCACTGGATGTATGCCCTTCGATGCGTACTTCCAGAATGTCATCACGGTAGGTTTCGCGGGTGATAATGCCGATATAGCGCGGAAAAAAATCGGCCAGAATTGCCTGAAATTCCGGTTTAAGATCCGCAGCACCTTTATCAAACAGCACTTCAGTATTGTTAAAGCGGAACGTCAGATCTTTATCCAGTTCGGCTCCCCAGCGCTGCATATCGCCGGCAAATTCGCTTTTTAAATCTTCATAAAGCTGCACACGCAGGTGGTCATACAGAATGGCCACATCACGGATTTTATCGCGCTCATGCTCGACATTAATCATGAAGACAATTGAGATCAGCATAAAGACCATCATCAGGCCGGCCATTAAATCGGAGACTGCGACCCAGTGGCCTTCCTGTTCTTTCAGCTGCTCCAGTTCATTTTCATTCATCGATCTGTTCTGCCATTTTCACCAGTCTCTGCAGCTTATCGGTCAGAGGTGAGTAATCGCTGACAAATTTTTCGGATAACGCCGTCAGCTGCATACCAAAAGATTTCAGTGCTTTATTCAGTTCTTCTTCCATGCTTTCATCCAGCACCACCACCTGACGTTCAACCCGCTCACCAATACGCTGCAACTGCTGCAGACTCTGCTGCTGCTGGTCCTGCAAACGCTGGCCGCTTTCGGCCAGATTCTGCTGCAATTGCTGCTCAATGCTTTGCTGCATTTTGCCCAGCTCTCCCACCGCCCAGCGTTGCTGCATCTGAACGGCATCGGCCATACCCTGCGTTAATGCAACAATCCGGTCTTCAAGTTTTGGCAAACCATCCGCAGCGTGATTCACCAGATCAGCCAGACTGCCAAGCTGAGATTGCAGATTAGAGCGCTGTACTTCCAGGCCGTTCAGCAAATCCTGCAGTGATTCGGAAATACCATTGAATGCGTTGGCATGCTTCACCATGTATTCAAACGCCTGACTGGCTTCCTGCATCGAACCCGATGTGCGCTCCTGTTCACTAATCAGGGTATTTAACTGATCTTTATAATTCTGCTGCCATTCCAGCATGGCAATAACCGATTGATTAAGACGTTTGAAGTTATCGCCGTATTGCTCATTAATTTTGGTATTAAATTCACGCATAACGGCTTCAATCGCATTCACCAGCGCTTTGGCGTTGGCTTCGGCCATGCGTTCCTGATAGCTGTCGAGTGCGCCGATCACCTGATTCATACGCTCCAGTGTTTGCACATGCTGACGCTGCAATAACTGTTGCAGGCCGTTGTCCTGATCCGGATTCATCTGATCGGCAATGTGTTTCAGCGAGGCATCCAGATCATCAATGGTCGCGACGCGGGTCTGATTAACCTCGCGTCGTCCGGTCTGCGCCAGAGCCGCCCGGATTTTCAGCGTCAGAGCACCCAGCAAGCCAACAATGGATGACCAGAATGCGGTTTTAAGGCCATCCATCAGCTTCGGCACACTGCCCTGAATATCGGTGGTATCGAAATGCCACAGGCCAATCGCCACGCCAAGGAAAGTACCGAAAATACCAATACTGGTCAGAATATTGGGGGCAATTTCAGCGGTGCGGTTGGAATAACGGTAAACATGGAAGAACAGGGAGAGTGCCGCAATCGCAATCATCAGCCCCAGTGTCCATCCGGAAAACTGCTCCATCATGAGTATCTGCTCTCTGGCCAGAGTGAGGTTTATTCCCAACAAGTCTAGTTCATGTTGATTGTTTTGCTTCCCGGCTATAAAAACCGCCATATTCCCTTTTTCCGCCCCACAGGGCTTAATAAGGCGACCAAACACAAGGAGTCAGTATGCTGATCAGTAATATGGAAGTTGTTCCGGGCAAAAAAATCGCCACTCATCTCGGGCTGGTGCAGGGCAGTACCGTACGCGCCAAACATGCAGGCCGCGATATCATGGCTGGCCTGAAGAATATCTTTGGTGGCGAACTCAAGGGGTATACCGAGCTGTTGTCCGAATCGCGCGATGAAGCCCTGCAACGCATGAGTGAACAGGCGCGTACGTTAGGAGCCAATGCGGTGGTCAATGTGCGCTTTTCGACCTCATCCATCGCCGCCGGAGCCTCCGAAATTTTTGTTTATGGAACGGCGGTGATTCTGGAGGATCGCTGATGAGTCAGCTGATTGTCTTTCTCACGCTGCTGGCACTGGGCTATGGCTTTGGCCGATTGGCAGAATCCCGTCATTACCGCAGCATTATTGCCCGCGAAGACGCCCTGCGCAGTCTGCTGGTGCTGCCTGACCGTATGCCCCCCATTCAGTTTCAGCACCATGGCAGCACTCTGGTAACCGGCTCCGTGGTGATATCTGTGGATTATTTCAAAACGGTGGCCGCCGGTTTACGCGGTTTAGTCGGTGGCCGGGTGAGCGCCTATGAAAGTCTGCTCGACCGTGCCCGCCGCGAAGCCATTCTGCGCATGCAGGAACAGGCGCAGAGCCTGGGAGCTGAAGCCGTGTTCAACCTCAAATTTGAAACCAGTCGCATCAGTCAGAATGCCGGTCAGGGATTAGGGTCGGTTGAAGTGCTGGCGTACGGTACCGCGCTGATTCCTGTTCACGGACGCTGAGATGCATGTCCAACCCCCACAGAAATCCTCCGGCTCCGGCTTGCCGCCGGGCAATCCGCGGCTGCCGGAGTCAATCAACAACCGTAACGAACATCCCTTGAAAGACTTCCTGTTACTGGCTGGCACGGTACTGATTCTGATGTTTGTGCTGACCCTGATACTGGGCTGGAGCGCCCGCTGGCTGGGGCCTGAAATTCCGTATTCCTGGGAACGCCATTGGTTCGCCAGCGCACCCGATGCGCTTGCAACGGCATTGCCGCCACAAACCGGCAATGGGTCTGCACTCTCTGAAACCACCGGGAAACGTCAGCAGGCGCTGCAAGCACTGCTGGGACGACTGCTCAGCAACGAACATGCGCCGTTACCGGTGCAACTGCACTGGTTAGCGGATGAAAATACCCCTAATGCGTTTGCCACTCTCGGTGGTCATATTTTTGTAACCCGCGGCCTGTTAACCCAGGTGTCATCGGAAAATGCACTGGCGATGGTGCTGGCTCATGAATACGCCCATATCGAACAGCGTCACCCGATCACGCTGGCGCTGGAGCATCTGGCCATCTCACTGCTGGGGAGCGTGATGGGTGGCGAAGGCGCCGCCAGCCTGATTGGTCAGCACACCAGCCTGCTGACATTGCTCAGCTTCAGCCGCGCGATGGAACGCAGTGCCGATCAGCGCGCACTTGAAATATTGCAGCGCCATTATGGCCACCGTTCAGGCGCGGATGAGTTCTTCCATAACATGCTCGCAGCACAGGATGAAAGCCGCTGGGCACTGATGTTCCAGACCCACCCATTAACCAGCGAACGCCTGCAACAGATCCGCCTGACAGGTTCAGCGGCTGATCATCCGCTGACACCATTGCCTGAGATTCTGCGGCTGAATCCCCATACGCCAGACGAATCCCAAGCCAATCCATAAACGGACAGGCATAAAAACGCCCGGACAATGCCGTAATGCTGTTCACTTAAGCAACCAGCCAGCGCTGACTGCATCTGAACAGCCGTTGCGGGGCAAGCCCCTGCGCCCCAACCCGGGGAACTTCTCCCCGGACCCCTGCTTTGCGCTGTCTGGCCCGT
>JAJOJJ010000036.1 GCA_021208685.1 Saccharospirillaceae bacterium | reverse complement strand
GGCCAATATACGCGTGGTCAGTAAAAACCGAGTGAATAAGGATCACGGGCCAGACAGCGCAAAGCAGGGGTCCGGGGAGAAGTTCCCCGGGTTGGGGCGCAGGGGCTTGCCCCGCAACGGCTGTTCAGATGCAGTCAGCGCTGGCTGGTTGCTTAAGTGAACAGCATTACCGTTTCACGGGGCTTTTTATTGATCGATTTTTTGAATTATTGAGCAAGTTCCAGCGGATTGAATCCGGCCTTGCGCATTAAATCGATCAGGCCGATCAATGGCAGACCGATCAGGCTGTTGCCATCACGTCCTTCCAGTTTTTCGAATAAATTAATCCCCAATCCTTCCACCTTAAAGCTGCCGGCACAGTCGTATGGCTGCTCCAGTTCGACATAACGTTCGATCTCTGCCTGGCTCAGGTTGCGGAAATGCACATGGAAAGGTTCCGTCAGGGAATAATATTCTCCGCTTGCGCTGTTCAGCAGACAAAGGCCGGTATAAAAACTGACCCGCTGACCCCTGGCGCGTTGCAGTTGCGCTACCGCGTTGTCGTAGTTGCCGGGCTTGCCACAGATCTGCTGATTCAAGACGCAGGTCTGATCGCTGCCGATAATCCAGTGCTGCGGATATTGCGCGCTTAATGCCTGTGCTTTTTCACAGGCCAGACGCAATACATAGTCCTGTGGTGATTCTCCGGCGGAAGGGGTTTCATCAATATCCGGACTGGCGCAGTCAAAAGGAATGCGTAACCGGGCCAGTAATTCACGACGGTAGGGTGAACCCGAGGCAAGCAGTAACTTCATAAATGGTCTTCCGACAAAGCACAGACGTAAAAAAACCGGGTAAACCCCGGTTTTCTTTTTACCACAAAGGCCGATTAAGCAGCGAAGTTCGCGTTAGCGAATTCCCAGTTAACCAGAGCCCAGAAACCTTTCAGGTAATCAGGACGTACGTTGCGGTAATCGATGTAGTAAGCGTGTTCCCACAGGTCAACGGTGATCAGTGGAGTCAGGCCTTCAGTGATCGGAGTGGCAGCGTTGGACGTGTTAACAATATCCAGAGTACCGTCCGCTTTTTTCACCAGCCAGGTCCAGCTTGAACCGAAATTGTTAACCGCCATATCGTTGAACTTGGCCTGGAAATCAGCAAAAGAACCGAATGCTGCGTTGATAGCATCGGCGACTGCGCCAGTAGGTTCGCCACCGCCGTTAGGGCTCAGGCTGTTCCAGTAGAACGTGTGGTTCCAGATCTGGGCTGCGTTGTTGAATACGCCACCGGAAGAGGTTTTGATGATGTCTTCCAGAGTTTTGCCTTCAAATTCAGTGCCACCAATCAGACCATTCAGCTTAACCACGTAGGTGTTGTGGTGCTTACCATGGTGGAAATCCAGGGTTTCGGCAGAAATGTGCGGTTCCAGAGCGTCTTTTGCATACGGCAGGGCAGGTAATTCAAATGCCATGGTGTCTCTCCATTCGTTACTGAGTCGGGTTGCATATCTTGCTGGATTATCAAAGCGCCGCCGGCATCGTGTGCCAACGTCCTGCCGGACAGAGCTTCTTTAGAGCCCGAATCATAGCACCCCTGTATTTAGCGTGCTATTCATGCGGTTTGTAAGGGTATTGAACAGACGATTATTGCTCATGTTCTCTCTTATGCCGTGCAGGATGGGCCTGCACAAGAATAACCGCGCTCAGAATTTATACTGACGGCGGATGCCGTTATACTGGGCACAATAATAATGACGATATTTGAGTGGGGGCAAAACATGGATAAAGAAAAAGAACCGCTGATGCCGGATATGAAACCGTCTCAGGAAGATATTGCACTGCGTCAGAAACAATTGCAGGCGCGCCGGATTGCTGCTCAGCGCGCAGCGGCCGCTAAAGCGGCTCCGTCGGCGTCGGTCAGTGCTCCGGCTCCGAAACAAACTCTGGCGGTTGCGGCATTCGTTGTGGCTCTCGGTATGGCTGGTCTGGCTGTGTTCCTGTTTCTGCAGTTGCAGACTCTGCAGGGTCAGTTTGCCAATGCTGAGGCATTACTGAAGAGTCAGGCCGCTAATATTAATGTGCTGAATGAAAAACTGTCGGTTACTGGTGAAAATGCCAACCTGTCGCTGGATGCTCTTAAAGTCCTTATCAAAGAGCACGATGCCGAAATCCGTAAACTGTGGGATGTGGCCAATAAACGTAATAAAGCGGACATCGCGAGCAATGAGAAGGCCATTTCAGCGTTGAAAGGATCTTTGGCCAGCCTGGATAAAGAACTGAAAGCCAATGCTGATAAACAACTGAAAGCCATTGCTGCCGGTGATGCGGCAACACAGAAAAAACTGGACAGCAGTCTCGCTGATCTGCAAAAGAAAATAGCCAAAGTGGAAGCTCAGGTTCTGGCGATGCCTGCTGAAACGGAATTGCGTCTGGCACAAAATACGGAAAGCATTCAGGCACTGGAGGCTGCGATGACCAAAATGCGTCAGAGTGGTGCTGGTGGCAATCTGGCTGATATGAAACTGGAGATCGAAGATATTCAGATTCGTCTTGATCGAATCCAGAATGCACTGGGTGGCAGCGCGCAGTAATGCGGTTGTCATTCCCGTCACTGACCGGAGCGCCTGCTCCGCGCTTGTCCGTCCGTCAGAATGCGGCGGAGTTACGCCGCGAGCTGGCCGCGTCTTTCCGTACCTTAAGCTCTGTTGAAACCGCCTGGCAGCTGGGTGCGCGGGCGGATACTCCGGGGACAGCGTTTTTCTGCGGTTATCAGGCCGCAATGCGTCAGATTGATCCTGCGCTGGCTGCCGATGCCTGGGCGGCATTTTGTATTTCTGAGGCCGGATTACGTTCTTTGCGGCAGATGCAGACCCGTTTTGATGTTCAGACATCTTGTCTGAGCGGTGAAAAATCTCATGTCATGCTGGCCGGAAACGGACTCGATTGGCTGTATGTTGTTGCCGCTAGTGACGATGACCTGCTGTGTGTGCAGGTAGCAGCCAATGCGCCGGGGGTTGAGGTGCTGAGCGCGCGCGGAATACAGCCATTTCTGCCGGATGTGCCGCATACGCCGGTGCGTTTTAATACGGTGAATATCACGTCCGGCTATCGCTGTGATCAGGCTCACCAGCGTTTGAATAAGCCCTTCCGTTATTGGGAAGATGTGCACGTGGCGCTGGCATTCAGCGGCTGGTTGCTGGCCAATCAGTCTGCTGAATACGACGCCTTTGAACCCAGTCTCAACGGTGATAACCACGGCAATGACGGGGCTGTTATGCCGGCTTTGATGAATGCCGCAGACCATCTGGCGCAATGCTTTTATGCGCAACCGCAGCAATACTCACTGGTGGCGCTTGATGCACTTGAAGCGTTGTTGGTGTGTCAGGATGCGATGTTGCCACGGCTGACGGCTGATGCCCGTGCAGTCTGGCAGCGTGACCGGATTCTGCTGCAACTGGCGACGGCTGTGCGCGGTAAAATCCGCTCTGCACTGACCACCGCGCGGGATCGAGATTAACGCACGGTAATCGTCACCGATGCTGCGCCAGCACTGACGTTGGTTGGTAAGGATAATGGCGCCGTCTGGATGTTGGGAAGCGTCTCGTTATCACGACTGGTCAGCGTTTCACCGTCCCGATTGTCGGGACTCTGATGAGGTTGCGGATCAACGTCGATGCTGTCCGGCGTTTCAACGATGGTCTGCGCCATTTCTTTATTCAGCAGGCGGGAAAACGGAATGCTTTGCGAGGTTGAGCGATTGTAGCGCTGAGCATGACTGTAGTCGTAATGATGTGTGCGCTGCCTGGCTTCTTCGATGGCCGTGAAAATATCGTTCGAGTAATACTCGTCATGAGGATTCGCCGCCACAGCATTCAGACTGAGCGTTGTGGACGCGAGCATGCCCAGCAGACCAATAACGATGTTCTTCATACGGCCTCCGTTTCGCTCAGGGTTTAAAGCTGGCCTTGATGGTCACGGTTGCCCGGATATCCGTTACCCGGCTGTTTTCGGAGCGTGCTTCACGGATATAGATTTCCTGAGATGGCTCAACAACCGTCTCGCTGTCCGGTTTATCCTGCTTTTTCTTGGCTTCAGCCAGCGTTTCCTGCTTGCTCTTGCGGCCCTGAGCAATATCACGCACAGGCTGCTGAGCCTCAATAGCAGCCGCTTCACCGGCCGCTGTCGGGCCCATTGCGCCTTCAACCACTTCAGCGTCCATTTCGGTATTGAGCAGTTTAGGCAGCGGAAAACTGTTTGAGGTGGTGCGGTTATACCAGGTGCGGCCTACATACTGGCTGTTGACCGGATTGCGCTTGGCATCTGCGACCGCGTCTTCCAGGTCCGGGGAGTAGTAAGATTCATTGGCTGGTGCTGCCTGTACGCCGGCCGTCAGTGTCAGCAGAATGCAGGCGGTGATGTAACAGGATCTTTCCATGAGTTGACCCCTTTTGTTTTTGTTATTTTTTGTAATTATGTCATCATAGCAAGCTGAGTTTTTTATGTACACTGGCCAGCCGGTTTTGCGTTGTAAATTTTGTCGGGCACCGGGCTTCGGCAGACAACACCGCAGAGCGGGCGCCGTATGTCGTCAGGTACTGCTTTTACCCAACACGGGCAGGAAAATAATAATGATAAGAATCGTGTCGCTTGGTCTTTCTTCTGTGCTGCTCTCGCTGTTGCTGAGCGGATGTACCATCCATCAGTCGGTCGGGGACAGCTTTGGCTCCTATGTTTCTGAGCCGGATGGTCAGAACTTTAAACCCGTCGGTTACCGCTGGGATTATGAAAATACGGCATTGATTTATATATATCGTCCGGCAACTCAATGGTCGATGGATGAGCTTGAAACACCGAGCTTCAACGTCGATGGCGAGCGTCTGTTTAATATCAAAGGTGGTGGTTACACCTGGTATGAAATGGAACCCGGTGAGTATGGTGTGGTGATACGCCGGGGGCTGCTGGGGCTGGAAGGCGTCGGTGAGTTTGTCATCAAGCGGGTTGCTCAGCTCAGGCTTGAGGTACAGGCCGGTAAAGTGTATTACCTGCGTTACTCCGAAATTGACCCGCCATCGGTTCAGCCGGATCTGGAAGACATTCCGCAGGGCGATGGCCCATTGCAATTGGTCGCACCAAGCATCGCCCTGTCTGAACTGCCGATAACCAAAATGATTCATCGGGGCCGTGATCGTCTTAAACCCCGCCCGGTGGCTGAAGATGAAGTGCTGCAGCAGGTGTTTGATGGTAATCCGGCTCCTGCCGGTGAGGGCTCAGTTGATGAATCCGGTGCCAAAGCCAAGCCCAGAACGAAAGCCGAGGAGTGGTGGCCGTTCTAGACCGACGGTAGTTGGGGTACAATAAGCCGACTGTAACGCCCACCGACGTGGGCGTTTTTTACACCCGCGAGCCTATGAGAGAGAACCCGTCATGACTGTGATCAAGCAAGAAGACCTGATCCAGAGCGTCGCTGATGCACTGCAGTACATTTCGTACTACCACCCGAAAGACTTCATTGATGCCGTGCATGCGGCTTATGAGCGCGAAGAGTCCAAGGCTGCGAAAGACGCCATGGCGCAGATTCTGATCAACTCCCGTATGTGTGCCATGGGTCACCGTCCGATCTGTCAGGATACCGGTATTGTGACCGTGTTTCTGACCATTGGTATGGACGTGAAATTCGAAGGCGACATGAGCGTTGAAGATATGTGTAACGAAGGCGTCCGCCGCGCTTACACTCATCCCGACAACGTGCTGCGGGCCTCTGTTCTGGCTGATCCGGATGGCAAACGTGCCAACACCAAAGACAACACGCCTGCCATTATCCATATGAAACTGGTTCCGGGTAACACGGTGGATGTACACGTGGCAGCAAAAGGCGGCGGCTCTGAAGCCAAATCCAAATTCGCCATGCTGAACCCGTCTGACTCTATTGTTGATTGGGTACTGGAGCAGGTGCCGAAAATGGGTGCAGGCTGGTGTCCGCCAGGTATGCTGGGTATCGGTATTGGTGGTACGGCGGAAAAAGCCATGCTGCTGGCCAAAGAAGCATTGCTTGAGCCCATTAACATTCAGGAACTGCAGGCCCGTGGTGCACAGAACCGCGCCGAAGAACTGCGTCTGGAACTGTTTGAGAAAGTGAACAAGCTGGGGATCGGTGCTCAGGGGCTGGGTGGTTTAACCACTGTGCTCGACATCAAAGTGATGGATTACCCAACTCACGCGGCCAACAAGCCGGTGGCGATTATTCCTAACTGTGCGGCAACCCGTCACACCCACTTTGTGCTGGATGGTTCCGGCCCGGCGGTTCTCAAGGCCCCGAAAGTGGAAGACTGGCCACAGATCACCTGGGAAGTGGGTGATTCCGTACGCCGTGTGAATCTGGATACCATCACACCGGAAGACGTAAAAGACTGGAAAACCGGTGAAACCATCCTGCTGTCCGGCAAGATGCTGACCGGCCGTGATGCGGCGCATAAGCGCATGGTTGATATGATTGGCCGTGGCGAAGAGCTGCCGGTGGATCTGAAAGGCCGCTTTATTTACTACGTCGGCCCGGTTGATCCGGTGCGCGAAGAAGTGGTCGGCCCTGCAGGCCCGACCACGGCGACCCGTATGGATAAATTCACCCGTACTGTGCTGGAAAAACCGGTTTGCTGGGCATGATCGGTAAATCGGAGCGGGGCGATATCGCCATTGAAGCCATTAAAGATAACGAAGCGGTGTATCTGATGGCGGTTGGTGGTGCGGCGTATCTGGTGTCTCAGGCGATCAAGGGCGCGAAAGTCGTCGGCTTTGATGATCTGGGCATGGAAGCCATCTACGAATTTGAAGTCGAAGATATGCCGGTCACCGTGGCGGTGGATACCAAAGGCGAGTCGGTACACAAAACCGGCCCGCAAACCTGGTACGCCAAGATTAACGCGACCGAAGTCTGATGCCGGTGAATTAGCGTTAAAGCATGACAGATAAAAAAGGAGCTTCGGCTCCTTTTTTTGTGCCTGAATATATCAATGACACTGGCGCAGAAAGGGCTCTGCAAATCCGGATTTTCCCGTTAATGTGCTGCTACTGCTTCAGGGAGACAGATGATGACTGATGACCGCATTGATGAATCACAACTGCAGGGCTGGCTGGCAGAGCATCCGCATTGGGCGCAAACTCTGGTAGCGGGTATTCCGGCATTGCAACGCAGTGTAAAACTGCATGACTTCAACACCGCTTTGCATCTGGCTAACAATATTGCCGTGTATGCTGAGCAGCAGGACCATCACCCGCAACTGACGCTGAGCTTTGGGAAGCTGGACGTGCTGTGGTGGAGTCACGATATAAAAGGAATTTCCGCCCGTGACTTGCGTCTGGCAGCGCAGACTGACCGCGAAGTGAGCGAAATTCAGCGCCGAAATCCAATATAACAGGCGCGGGCAGGTCCTTCGTAACCAGCCAGATACAGGGGGCTTTGCCATGTTCAATGTGCTGACGATGAAACATCGGCTCAGCAGGTCATTTACTCAGGCTGTACGAATAAAAACGAATTGCTGGTTTTTCGTCGCAAAGATGATTTTTTTGCGCCATAAAAAAGTCAGACTGTATCTTCTCTTCTTTATCCGGTTATTAAAAACCGCGAACGCTTGAATTGTTGAATGTAATGAGCGCATTTTCCGTAAAAAAAATGGCGCTTAGTCATCGGCGCAACCGATTTTTAAAGATTAACTATCGTTAAGTAATTGGCATAAGCCGTGGCCAAAACATCAGATTCTGAAATATGAACTACGCTGTGAGGTGAAAAATCAGGATTCCTTAAGCAAGGAAAAAGCATGAACTTCCCGAACCTTCTAAACCCTCTTCTGCTGGTATTCAGCGCATGGCTGTTGAGCAATAGCCTTTATGCTGACAGTAAAACAGAGCTTCCGCTGTCTGCTCAGGCACCGTCTTTATATACCGGATTCGAGCAGCTGCTGGACGACGATAAAACACTGGTCATGGAAGAGTTAATCGATCTGGACAGCAATATCCGCCGTGTTGCCCTGTATCACAATGGCGACCGCCTGCATCGTCAGATTCCTAAGCAGGTTCATCTGATGATTGAAAATAAACTGATGCATCGGGTAATGAAAAGTGGCCGCTTTGATGTCATTCAATGCATCGAGTGCCGCACCACCCAGGTGGCCATGCGTGCGGATAAACTGGAAATATCCCATGCCGCTGAATCCAATCAGGCACTGCGCGCGTTGGCCAAGCATGTCCGTGCAGACGCATTCATTTTCTGGAATGCATCGGTTCATGACGATAAATTCACGATTAACCTGCGCATGGTGGATGGCGGTAATAATCAACTGCTGTGGCTGAAAGAATATTCGAAAAAAACTACCCGTGAGCAGGAAGAACAGGGATTTGATCTGGCAAGTTATGAATTCACCATCGGTGCCTGGGGTATTGATGGCAGCCGCACCAATCTTGCAACCAACAGTGCTGAAGAAGTGAATGGTGTGACGGTATTTGGGCTTCGCCGGCGTGAAACCACCAGTCTGGATGACAGCCTTGAATACACGCTGGCGATAGAATACTTCCGTAATTTCTCCAATACCGATTTATTTAATGTATCCGGTATTAATCTGGAAGGCCGAATTATTGCCGATATTCCCAGCATGGATAAATTGCTGGATACCAAAGTGTATCTGGGTATGGGGCAGGCATTTTATAACGACGCCAATTCACTGGTATTCCGTTTTGGATTCGAATTTCCATTCTTCAGTGACGGTTTTATGGACTTTGGCGTCACCTATCTGCCGGAAAGTGATGCCCGCTGGGATAAGAAAGATGGTTATGAGGAGGTTGGGAAATTTGGCGGTTCAAGCTATGACCTGACACTGGGAGTGAGATTCTGATGATGAGATTCATTACAGCAATAAAACTCTTATCCCTGCTGGTTTTTCTGTTGCCGGCGGCTTGCAGTTACCAGCGCACCAATGATGTGGTCAAGGGCTATGGCAATTCAGGCTGGGTATCTGAAACGGAAGCTGTCAGCGAACAGGTTATAGAAAAACCAGAAATCGCCGAACAGGCAAAAAAGCAACATGGCCTGATGCACATACATCGTTATGGTGACGGGTATGACGTACTTCTGACACTGGATGCCGGTGACAGTGATGTGAAATTTGTTATGGATTTACCGGGTAAACCCCTTAAGACTGAAGAAACCGTAGCCCCCGATATTGCTGAAGATACAACAGACTATCCCGATGATGATAATGCTGAAAAACTTCATGAAAATATCAACGCTCATGCACAGCAGCAGGAAAAAACTAAAAACCAGCAGGTAGAAAATACGACCAAGCACATCCTCAATGCCCAATCTCTGTTCTATAAAAAGCAGTATTGGCAAGCATTGGATGAAACCAATGCCGCGCTCGATAACTTGCCCGACTCAGCCCAGGCCCACGCCTTAAAAGGCAGTATTTATTACAAAATGGGCCTGATACCAGAGGCGCGTTCCAGCTGGGAGCAGGCGCTTAAACTTGACCCCAGTCTTGAGCAGGTTAAGTCCAGCCTTGATCGGCTGAAGCAGTAGGAGGTGCTGATGAAATTGCTTGCGTTCTTACTTGTCTTCGTCAGTCTGTTGGTTGTTGCTGAAGAACAGTCTTATGAAGTACCGGTTAAAAAAGATGATCTGGAAGAGGTGCGTTTTAAAAATGAAATGGAAGCGCGTCTGGCACGGGATATTAAATCGTATCTGGGTGATAACCGTTTTATTATTCAGGTAGAAGCAACCCTGCAGAAAACCCGGACGATGGTCAAAAGCAATGAACCGTCTTCATCGGTGAATGCATTGCCAGAGCCGCCTGCTCGCCAGCCCATGACCGAACTTCGCCCGCGTACGGTTAAACCCTTTGATGCCAATGAACTGGAGGCATTGCCTGGCTTGCCGGTAAATGAATTGCCCTTGCTGCAGGAAAATGAGCAGGAAATTAAGGCTCTGCAAAATAAAGTACAACAGCTCGAACGCGAGCGTACAGATGTCCTTAATTATGCCGACCAGCTGAAGCAGGAAGCCGAAACCAAGATTCAGACCATCCGGGAAAAGACTCTGGGGTTTCGTAACAGTATTAAAAAGATGACCATCACCCTGGTGGTGGATCGCACGCTGAATGATGAACAGGTTGAATTTTTACGCAATCTGATCACGCGTAAATCCCAGCTTGATGAATTGCGTGGCGATACACTGAATATTGTGCGCACAGAATTTAAACGTCTCGACACGGATAAACCGACTCCGTCGAGCATCTGGGATGAATACGCGCTTTGGTTCTGGCTGGCTTCCCTGCTGCTGATTCTGTTGCTGATGGCTCTGGGTATGTGGGCTCTGAGTCGCCGGATGGTACCTGCTGTACCGTCTGTTAGTCCGGTATCTGCAGTGTCAGGTGAGCCGCGAAATCTGGCTTTTGCTCAGGAAAATGATCAACAGACTGAACTGAAGCGTCAGGTGAACGAAATCCGTCAGGAACTGGTTTCTGCCGGATTATCACAGCCACAATTATTTCAGCAGCTGGTTCAGCAGAGCTTTCAGCGGCAGCAATATTCAGAAGCAGCCGCCATGCTGGAGTCGATGGGGAAACCGCTGTTGCGCAGTTTGATTCCTGCCCTGAGCAGCAGCCAATGGCAGGAGTTGGAGCGGCAGCGCAGCGAAACCAACTGGGACAGTGACAGCCTGTTGCAGTCTCTCAGTGCGTTTCAGCAGCGTTTGCAACAGGGGCTGGAAGATAGCACCGGTGGCAGTTCGCCGTTTTCATTTCTGGAAAAGCTCAATGACTCGCAGGTGCTTTATCTGATTAAAGATGAAGATATCCGAATTAAAGCCCTGGTTATGTCGCAGCTTCCGGCGGAACGGGCCGCCGATATTATCCAGAGGATGAAAGAAAAAGATCAGGCGGCTGTCGCTTATGAGCTAGGGCAGTTTGATACCTTACCGGTCTCTGCATTCCGTGATGTTGCTGATCGTCTGGCGCAGGCCTCACTGTCGGTACCTACTTTTGAGAATATAAGCGCCGATGGTTTATCGGTGCTGATCCGGATGCTCGATAATATGAACAGTGCAGAAGAAACCCGGCTGCTTAAAACCTTAAAAAGCGAAAAACCGGAAACCTATTATCGGCTGCGTCAGGTGTATTTTACCTTTGCCGATATGGCCCGCTCACCGGAACGGGTGCTGGCCAACGAATTGCGCGACATTGACCGGACGGTTCTGGCGGCAGCTTTATGCCACACGTCGACCGAATTTAAGCGACATGTACTGGCAGCCTTGCCCGTTAAATTACGTGCTGCTGTCATTGCTGAACTGAAATCAATCGAGGCGGATATCGCGCAGGAAACGGTAGAGTCCGGCCGTAAACAGGTTGTGCAGAAAATGCGTGATGTGCTGAAAGCCGGACGCTTCTCCATGGAAGAGCTGGCGCCTATCGCTCAACATCAGCAGGGGTAAGATAATGCTATTTTCATTCAGTACCCTGATCGGTTTTTGTGCCGGAATTGGCTTGTTTGCGTTTGCGATTGTCAGCAGTACTGACCATCACCAGATTTTTATCAGCCTTTCCAGTCTTGCGCTGGTTCTGGGCAGTACTCTTGCCGCGTCTTTAATCAGTTACAGCAGCCGGGATGTATTGGTTGCGGTACGCAGTATGATGGCGACTTTTTTTCATACGCCAACGTCGCAAAAGCATTTACGCAACCTGGTCAGCCGCTTTGTCGACTGGACAAATCTGTATCGCCAGAGTGGCGTTCATGCGCTGGAGCAAAGCCTCACTAAAGCAGAAACCAAGGATGAATTTCTGTGCCACGCCATGGAACTGATTGGCTCCGGTTATAAAAGCCATGAAATCCGCATTATGCTCAGTGATGCCATGGACGCTGCCTGGCAACGTCATACACTGGAATCCAAGGTGCTGAATACCATGGCAACCTATGCACCGGGGTTTGGCATGGTCGGAACCATTATCGGCCTGATTATTATGCTGGATAATCTCAACGGCGATATGGCCGGGTTAGGGCAGGGATTAGCGCTGGCATTGATTACCACACTGTACGGTGTGGTGTTGGCCAATCTGTTTTTTAAACCGGCAGCAAATCAGGTAACGGAAAAGCAAGAAGCACTGTATTTCCGTCATCAGTTAATCACCGAAGGTTTCGTGTTGCTGGCCGAGAAACGTGATGCCTTATGTATTCAGGATCGTCTGAATGCTTTTCTTAAACCTTCTGTACGTCTGCAGTTTGCCGATGACGTTCTCTGAGCTGATACATCCGGAGGCGTACCATGGATGACGCGGTAAAGCGCCGGGGTCTGCGTCGTCGACGGCCCAATTTCGATGACTCATCCAGCTCGTGGCTGGTGACCTATTCCGATGCTATTACTCTCTTGCTGGCGTTTTTCGTGATGATTCTGTCGGTGTCTGATATTGATCAGGGCAAAGTGGAAGCGCTGCAGGAAGGTTTGTCGACCGTCATCACAGATCGCCAGCAGGCGACGCCTTTTACCGATATTAAAAAGGCGCTCGATGACTATATTGCCCGGAATGGTTTGCAGGAGCAGCTATCAGTAGTGCTCGATCCGCGTGGTGTAAAAGTAGAGTTTGCCAACGTTGCCCTGTATGACTCCGGTTCTGCCGATTTAAAAGCCGATGCCGCGCCATTGCTGGAAAAAGTCGCTTCAATTATCCGCGACACCAGTCACGAAACGCATATGATCGAGGTTGAAGGTCATACCGATGATATTCCGATTGCCAATGAACAATTCCCCTCGAACTGGGAATTATCAGCTGCCCGGGCGACGCATGTTGTTAAATATCTGATGAGTCAGGGCGTTGCCAAGGAGCGGCTTAAAGCGTCGGGTTTTGCAGACAGCAGGCCCAAAGAAACGGAGCCCAGCCGTACCATTGAACAGCAGCGCGCTGCTAACCGGCGTGTCGTTGTTCAGGTTCGGCGTTTCTGAGCGTGTCAGGAGTTATGCATTTTAATAATAAAAAAAATCCCCCGTCAGACGGGGGATTTTTTATTTACGTCAGAGTGTTTGAAGCTCTGTTATTTACCTTGTGGATTGTATACCCACAGCATGTTGTTTTTGTGATTGCTGGTGTCTTCACCGATCAATACACGACCGTCGTCCAGTACAACAATATTGTCTGGCTGAGCAATGCCATCTACAGAGCACTTATTCGTGGTTGATGTAGAATCATAAGCACCACCAACAACAACCGGATCCATACGGGAAACGTTGTAATCAGCATGCAGACCTAAGCGGTAAACAATACCGCAACGGTTTTCTTCAATCTGAATATCGCCTGTGGTGTCAACCATTGCACCGGATACGTCCGCCATTGCAACGTACATGAACGGTACCGCACCGCTGGCTGCGCCGGCGTAGTTGATGTTAATACCTTCCATTTTGTTGAATTCGACGGTTGCGCCTTTAGCTTCAGCCGCTTTCAGCGTTTCGAGGAAAGCAACACGATCATCAGCAGCATTGCCAGCAGCCCAGTCTGCTATTTGCGCATCAGTGATGTAGCTGTTGGCTCCAGGAATATAATCAGTCTCGTCAATACCATCGTAAGAACGGATCCAGGTTTCGATATCCGCATTGTTTGCGGTAGCCAGCTCAATCCAGGTGATGTTAAATCCTGCTTTGCTGTGATCGCGGGTTGCATCCTGAGTCACTTTCGCAGCATACAGAGTACCTGCACTCAGATCGCCGGCAGTCGTGGCAACAAATTTGTAAAAACCTTTGTTAGAGCCGTCATCGGTCAGGTATACGGTTTTACGGTCTGGCATGATCACCGGGTTTTCATGAGCTACACGACCGAGAGTAAAATGTTTTACCGGTACAGGTGCTGCTTCTTTCGGATCTTTCAGCTCAACGATGTAACCGTAGTCATAAGGATTTGGGAAGGTACCACCCAGGTAATCCTGAATTCTCTGTACATCGGCAAAGTTCGGATAACCTGAGCTGTTCTGATTATTGTTCCATTCATTTGTCAGCTCGGCCATGTAGTTTTCTTCTGAAGTCAGCGGAGTACCCCATGGTGAAACGGTACCGAAGCAGTTAATCATGGTGCCGTTAACGCTGCTGAAGTCAACATTCAGAGCATTTGAAACTGACCAGCTGCCATCAGACTGTTTGGCCAGCGACATACGTGAAACAGCACCCGGACGGTCTTCCCACGCCGTAAACAGAAAGCCTTCGCTGCCGTCGGCATTGGATGGAATAAAGGCGTTAAAATCAGGGTCATTTGATTGTTTAACGGATGCAGTACCTGCTGCATTTACAATCGCACCCAAGCCGAATGACAGGGCGCCGGCGAAGGTGTCACCTTCGCGTCCCAGAACCTGATAAGAACCGGTAGCCACACGGGTAGTCTGAGCTTCAGCAGATGCTGGGTCAGGTACGCTGACTGGGGTCATGTTAGGATCAAGTTTATCGATATCAACACCAATCCATGCGCCAACAGCCGCTTTGCTTTCATCGCCTGGTAACGAGCTTGAAGGATGTTGAATATTGAAGAAAAACTCACCGTTATCGGTATTGTACATACCGGTCAGTTCTGAACCCAGCGGGGTGGTTGCCAGACGGATAAGTTTCGGTGCAGCAGTCAGATCCTGACCGTTTGTACCATTGGTGCCGTTTGTACCGTTGGTGCCGTTGGTGCCGTTGGTGCCGTTGGTGCCGTTTGTACCGGCAGTTCCGGCAGCGCCATCTTTACCATCTTCACCGCCGCAGGCCGTGATCAGGAAAGCAGAAGCAATGGCTGCCGCGAGTAATTTCTTATTCATGAATGTATCCTTGCTAATCAGGTTGTTAGTGATTAGCAAGGTAATCAATCAATATTAATCTTTGATTTACGTTTTATGACAGTTTATATATTTATTTTTATTGGATTTGATTATTAAAAATTAATTCCAGTCAAGACGGATATCCCAGCCGTAGTGTCTTTTTTCTGAATTTAGTGGCGGAATGCTCTCATCCACTTCTGTGTAGACGTTTTTGGCCGGAATCCATGTGGCATCACGACCATGAATAAAGCTCTGATGGCGTACGATCTCGGTATAAGCCTTATTCAGATTCAGTGCACGCTCTCTGCTTGGTGCGAGTAATGTATAGACGTCGCTGTTGCTGACTTTTTCATGGTCAACTTCACCATTGGCAGTATACCAGCGCTGAACCATTTCAGGATTTTCGCGGAATTCACTGCCACCACCCGCTCTTTTGAGGTAATTAAGAATTTCACCACCGGGTTCACTGAATGACGGGGCATCTTTCATTCCTTTCAGATTGATGTATCCCCAGCCTTCTGCTCCGGTAATTTTTCGGGCATAAGAGAACGTGCTGTCTATGGTTGTACCAATGGCTGCGTGACAACCCATGCAGAACATGCCTTCTTCATAACTTTGCGGACGCAGAGCACCATCGTAATTTTCAATAAAACCCTGAACAAACCACCCCTGTCCATTATCAAATCCAAGATCGCCGCGGTTAATAAAGTTAGGGAGCAGGCCGATTAGTTTCTCTTTACGTTCATTATCATAGCGACTGGCAAGTTTTCCGGCAGATAATACATTCACTTTTTTCATGTAGCGTAATTCTTTCATTCTCTGCGGTATGAAAATGCTGTCATCTTCGGCTATGCCAACGTAGCGGACAGAATGCATCAGTTCTGTTCCCTGTGGGAATTGCTGATATTCAACCGGGATGTTTTGTGCGTCGCCGATATAGTTTTTCGATTTTACAACGGTTTCTGTTGTCGACAGGATGCCATTCTGGTCAATATCAAAGCCGATGCGATTTTCATCGATAGGCCAGATGGATGTCGATTCAATGTCTTTAATACTCAGCTCGGCAATGGTCAGGTTGATAAAATAGATGTCTTTATCAAACACGCCTTCTTTCTCGCGGAATTCTTTGGCCAGTCGTACGGTGACATCATCGGTTGAACCGTTGGTTGGCCAGAATGTTCCGGGGAATGGTTTATAGTTAAAAGCAACCCAGTAGCTTCCGTCCAAAGCAAGACCCTGTTCATCAAATGCACCGGCACCCAGATGAAAATTATCGAGATCGGGAATGAATCCCTTCCAGCCGGAGTTGGTAAGGTTTTCGGCAAGATTCGAATAGTTGTTTTCGTTTATATATTTGAGAATGGTTTCATCGCTGACCATGTTGAGCCAGTCCTGACGGTCTTTAAACAGATTTTTCCAATGATTGGTAACGCCAACGTCAGAAAACATATAAGAGCCCTGCAGGGCTCCATCATCCAGTCTGTTTAAGCGCTTATCGGTTCGCCGGTCATACATCTGATGGCAGGTATAACAGGGATTGTGCTCACTCTCGGTATTGGTATAGCACTGTGAAGGAATGCTCGCTTCATCATTCAGGATTTTATCGCTGGTAACTTCGGTCCGCTCGCTGACAGCAACGGCAGGAAGTGGTGGTACACTTTTTTCCGTACCGGTTTGATTTGCTGTATCAGCTTGCTTATCTGAATCATTATTGCCGTAACAGGCATAAAGTGACGTTGCCGATATAATAACTAATCCGGACAAGGCAATCAGATAACGGGACATTGCAAAGAACCTGCTTATAAAAATATCAAGGCAGGATGGTAAGCTCTTTCTGTTGCAGAAAAGTGACAGGCCTCAGAGGTGCTGAGGCGCTGTTGACGTACGGATGTTAACCTGTTTTCACGATTTCATAGCATGGCGTGTATTCGCCGCTGATTTTCATCCGTCCATGCTTCACCATTGCGGTAAGCAGAACATCCATACCATCAAGAATGCTTTTATCGCCCTGTATCTGATAAGGCCCGTGTTGCTGTACACGGGTGACGCCAATCTCTTTCACATTGCCGGCAACAATTCCGGAAAACGCCCGGCGAAGATTGGCGGCCAGTTCATGTCCCGGCAGCGATTTGCTCAGGCATAATGCCCGCATGGCTTCGTGAGTCGGATCGAATGGCAGCTGAAAGTCTTCATTGATGGTTAATGCCCAATTAAAAAAGTAAGCATCATTGTTGGCCTGACGATATTGTTCGACTTCGGCTATTCCTGCTTTCATCGCACGTGCAACCGCTTCGGCATCCTGAATGATAATCTGATAGCGTTGTTGGGCTGTGGCTCCCAGAGCGGTGCCGATAAAGCGGTCAATGGCGCGCAGATACTCTTCTGTCTCGCTTGGGCCGGTAATCACAATCGGAAACGGTATTTGCTGGTTATCCGGGTGTGAAAGCACCCCTAAAAGGTATAACAGTTCTTCAGCCGTACCCGGGCCTCCGGGAAAAATCACGATGCCATGGGCAAGACGGATAAAGGCCTCCAGACGCTTTTCAATGTCGGGCAGAATCACCAGTTCATTGACAATAGGATTAGGCGCTTCGGTGGCGATAATGCCCGGCTCTGTAATGCCGATATAGCGGCCATCACGATTGTGCTGTTTGGCATGACCAATGGCACAGCCCTTCATCGGGCCTTTCATGGCGCCCGGGCCGCAGCCGGTACCGACATCAAGACCCCGCAGTCCTAACTGGTAACCCACATCCTTGGTGTACTGATATTCGTTGCGGGGGATGGAATGACCTCCCCAGCAGATCGCCAGATTCGGCATGCGATCCGGCTTCAGCACGTTGGCGTTACGCAGCAGGTGAAAAACGGCGTTGGTAATGTCTTCGCCGTTATTCAGATCAAAGCGGTGTGCTTTAAGGATGGATTCCTGTGCGTAGAGTACATCACGTAATACGGAGAACAGTTGCTCGCGCACGCCGCGAATAATTTCGCCATCAACAAAGGCGCTCTGGGGGGGATTTTTCAGGCTCAGAACAATGCCACGGTCTTCCTGTTGCACCTGAATATTAAATTGGCTGAATTCTTCTTTCAGTTCCAGATAGTTGTCCGACTGGCTGCCGGCGCTTAAAACTGCATAGCAACAGCGCCGCACCAGTTCATGGATGTCGCTGCCTACGTCGCGCAGTTGTTGTATTTCATAACGGGAAAGAACACGCAGATGTGTTTTTGGGTGAATTAATTCATAGTGTTTTGTCATGGTGTCTCCTGTCCTCCGGAGTAAAATTTATGCCCAAAGTTCCATGGGACCATAGTGACGGAGCAATTTAAGAATATCGGTACGGGTAATGATTCCGCACAGTGTATGGTTTTCGTCGACAATCGGCAGTGCTCCGATGTTGTATTCAAACAGAATATTGCTGACCTGACGGATATCTGTGTTTTTCAGTGCGCAGATAACCGGATGAACGGCGTGGTTAAGAATTTTATCTTCCCGGGTGTCCTGAGTGTTTTCTGACCGTGCTGTCATTTTCATAAGCACATGCATTACATCACGGTCAGAAATAATAGCATTTACTTTATGTTCATCATCCACCAGAGGAAGGTGGTGATAACCACTGTCTGCAAGCATGTTCCATGCTTCCTGCACGCTATTGTCCGGTCTCAGGGTTAATACCGGTGTTTGCATAATGTCAGCAGCAAAGGCGATGGATGCCGGTGTTTTTTGTTGATGAGCGTAATACCCGATAGCCAGCTGAGCCTGCCTCTCCGCCGGAGATTGATACTCTCCGCTTCTGATCGGTTGAGTGGCCGGGGTTGCTGCAACGGCTTTTATCCGGTTTTTATCCGGTCGCACCGGCGTCTCAATGCGCCTGCCCATGTCGAATACGATTAATGACATTGCTTCTGACCGTTATCCATGCCCTTGGGTTCTGTTTGCAATATAGCAGTGCATTTGTCGTTCTGTCAGCCTGAAGCTGGTGCATTTTTGCACTATCGTGCACTTCCGTGGTGCCGGGTCGTGGGGTGGGCTGTGCCCGGTTCCGTTTGGCGGCAGGATTGGTTGGAATTTTATCTGGCACACCCTTTGCTGATAATCATCGCAGGTAAGAACGTGAATAGAAAATACGTTTTTAAATTCCGTCCGGGCAGTTACAGGTAATGTTATGAAATGGATTATGTGGGCTGTGTTAAGTGCTTTCAGTATTCCGGCAATGGCTGCAGAGACGGTCGCAGAGCTTAATCTCAATACATTATGGGTTGTGATGGCTGCGGCGCTTGTCTTTTTTATGCAGGCCGGTTTTGCATTGCTGGAAAGTGGTATGTCGCGGGCAAAAAATGCCGTTAATGTCATGATGAAAAACTATATGGATGTATGTCTTGGCAGCCTTATTTTCTGGTTGGTCGGCTTTGGTTTGATGTTTGGTGAAAACTTTACCGGTTTTTTGGGTACCAGCCATTTTGCATTTTCATCCGTGGAGGCTGAATCCTGGGATTATACAGTGCTGTTGTTTCAGATAATGTTTGCAGCAACGGCAGTGACCATTTGCAGTGGTGCGATGGCTGAGCGTACAAAATATGATGCCTATCTGATCGCAACCTGTGTGATTACCGCGTTTATTTATCCGGTATTTGGCAGCTGGGTTTGGGGCGGTATGTATGGTGGTGCCGGTTGGCTGGCAAAATTAGGCTTTATTGATTTTGCCGGTTCGACCGTTGTTCACTCAGTTGGTGCCTGGTGTGCTCTTGCGGGTATTATTGTATTGGGCGCCCGCACCGGACGCTTTGACCGTAACAGCGGAGATGCGCGCAGTATTCCGGGTCATAATCTTTCTCTGGTGGCGCTGGGTGGTTTTATTTTATGGCTGGGCTGGTTTGGCTTTAACGGCGGCAGTACGCTGGCGGCCAATGCAGAAATCGGGCTCATTGTCCTGAATACTCAACTGGCAGCCGCTGCCGGTGCAACAGGGGCGCTGTTGTTCAGCCGTCTGACCAGACGACCAGTGCTGCTGACGGCGACGGTTAATGGCAGTATTGCCGGTTTGGTTGGAATCACTGCGGGCTGTGCATCGATGAGGCCGGAGTTTGCTGCTCTGACGGGTCTGGTGGCCGGAGTCATTTCGGTTTACGGTGCCGGCTGGCTGGAGCGCCGTCGTCTGGATGATGTGGTTGGTGCCATTCCTGTGCATGGTTTTGCCGGAGCCTGGGGGACGTTAGCAGCCGGGCTATTTCTGAAAGATAATATGTTTGATCTGTCACAGATTGCTGTTCAGCTGGTTGGAATTTTCTCGGCATTTTTCTGGGCTTTTCCGCTGTCTCTGATTCTGTTCTTTTTAATTGATCGTGTAATCGGTTTACGCGCCAGTACCCAGCATGAACAAAAGGGATTGGACTTTACTGAGCACGATGAAGTGGGGTATCCGGAGTTTCATCAGAACGTTACTTATCATCGTGAATTATGAGTAGCTGAAAATGACCATGACGATCGACATTAAAAGACGTGCTGTATTTACCGTGCTTCAGGAAACCCTGCAGGGCGATAATCTGTGGCGGGCAATGTGGCGCTGGCAGAATCATTATGCGCACAAGTCGCAATTTGAACTCAACGGGTTTTTATCTGACTGCAAAGATATTCCAGAGGTCGCGCTGAACCGTTCACATTTGTATCGCCGGTTAATCGGGGTTCTTATGGATGATGGTGCAGAATTGAAACCCGATCCTATGAATGAAATGCTCCGTTATCAGTCGGCACAGGCGCAAAACCATAATCCGGACGACCCGGAATTATTCCAGCAACCGGATTGGAGCGGAACATTCTCGGCGGTGCTGACAACGTTATTCGGGCAACTGCGTTCGGATACTTCCCGTCTTGTCAAACGATATGCAATGGAACAGTCGTTGCGTCATGGTTTGTCTCAGGAACTGATTTACGCCTTTACGATATGGGGGGATGGCAAACATTTATTGTCAGTGAACAATGCATCACTGAGCGATTTAAAGCGGTTGCTGAATTTTATTTATATTGGCGTGTGTGAATGCCTGGGGCCTGTGGATGCGGATCGTATTCTGAGTCTGAGTATCCACACGGCGGTTGCCGATCACCATCATCCGGCAACAGACCCGAGGCTGCTGCTGGAATAATCAGCTGGCAGCCATGCTGCTCAGGTGGTCAATCATGCTGTTGGTGTAACGCATCACCAGAAAAGGCACCAACCGGGCCTCGGCATCGGTTGCCGACTTTTCAATAAACAGCCATTGGCTGCGTATGCGTTGCATTGAGGCGCGTGCCGGTGCATTGAGAGTGGTTTCGTCCAGTGCGTTGAGCCCGGCGGCAAATTCCTGACAGAGCAGGTTGATATCCTGACCGTTGCTGAGCGGTGCTCCCATGGAGGAGGCGGCGCGTTCCAGATAGCGTTCGGCAATTCCCAACAGTAAGCGCTTCTGATTACGCGTCCAGCGTTCAATTCCGGATACCGAAAATTCTCCGCTGGCGCGCAATTCATCACCAATCTTTTCCAGCTCGCTGATCATGGCAGTTGAGGCATCACGCATCATCGCGACGACCTGCAATTCAGGAAAGTCGTTGACTTCAATCTCATGAATATTCTGTTGCATCAGCATCCGGAACTGCTGCCAGTGGCTGTCGATATCCGCTACCTGATCAGGCTTGCTGGTCAGCTCTGCGCCCTGCAGCTGGCGGCTCAGCTCCTGCTGCTGTCCGTCGATTCTGGCCAGATTCCGGTTCAGGTCTTTCAGCAATTGCTGATTTCCTTCATCGGCCTGCACGTGGTAGTACTGCAGCAGCAAGGTTTTCACGCCAACGCTGAGGTCGAAAACATTCTGTTCCAGAGAATTGCTGCTGGCCTGAGCTGAAAAGCCGACAAACAGGGTGAGAATCAGGGATCTAAGGAGTAACATAGGCGTCTCTCCGATACTTATAATTGTTTTTTAATTGGCTTCAGTTGATCACTTCCCCCGCGCAGGTGCAATAGCCTTACGGGCCAGAGTGGCAACCCCATAAGCCAGTAGTGGATATCTATGGAACGAGTATACCGTTTAACGATTTCCTGCCCGGACCGGGTGGGCATTGTGGCTAAAGTTGGTCAGTTCTTTTCTGGTCATGGTGGCTGGATTGTCGAGGCAAACCATTATTCCGATCCGGTTACCGGGCGCTTCTTTATGCGTCATTGTATCCGTGCCGATTCATTGCCGTTCGATCTGAATACGCTGAAGGCCGAGTTTGCACCGATTGCTGAAGAGTTCGATATGGACTGGCAGGTGAATGACTCCGGCGTGCCGAAGAAAGTGATCCTGATGGCAAGCAAAGAAAGCCACTGTCTGGTGGATCTGTTGCACCGCTGGCACAGTAAGGAGCTGATCTGCGATATTCCCTGTGTGATTTCCAATCACGATACTCTGCGTTCAATGGTTGAGTGGCACGGCATACCGTTCTTCCATGTTCCGGTAGAACCTGGCCATAAAGCGGAACACTTTGCGCGAGTGACTGCCATTGTTGAAGAGCACAAAGCCGACACTATTGTGCTGGCGCGTTATATGCAGATTATTCCGCCGGAATTGTGTGAACGTTACCACGGTCAGGTGATCAACATTCACCACAGCTTTTTGCCATCGTTTGTGGGTGCCAAGCCTTATCATCAGGCGGCAGAGCGTGGGGTAAAACTGATTGGTGCGACCTGCCACTATGTAACGTCAGAGCTGGATGCCGGCCCGATCATCGATCAGGACGTAATCCGCATCAGCCACAACGATACGGTAGAGGATATGGTGCGTCTGGGTAAGGATGTGGAGAAGATGGTTCTGGCGCGTGGTGTGCGCAGTCATCTGGAAGACAGGGTGTTGCTGCACGGTAACAAAACCATCGTCTTCTGAAGCTGGCTGCTGAATCCAATCGTCGTGCAGGAGCGGCATTTTTGCCGCGACAGAACTTCAGAGGCTGCAATTTTTCAGCATCGTATAAGCGTGCCTTGCGGCCCGAATCGGGACAAAAATGTCCCTCCTGCAACCCCGATGAATTACCGGCATAAAAAAACGGGAGGTACCCAAGGCATCTCCCGTCTTCCGTTCAGCGTGCCGCCAGCGGCGGCACCAGCATCAAACCCGATTAAACCAGTTCAATCGCTACCGCAACGGCTTCACCGCCACCGATACACAGAGCCGCAACACCTTTCTTACCGCCGGTATTTTTCAGCGCGTTCATCAGAGTAACGATCAGACGGGAGCCGGTAGAGCCAACCGGGTGGCCCTGAGCACAGGCACCGCCGTAGATGTTTACTTTGTTGATATCCAGTTTCAGTTCATCGATTGGCATCATGGCGACCATGGCGAAAGCCTCGTTGATCTCAAACAGATCCACGTCATCTTTATTCCAGCCGGCTTTGGCCAGAACTTTTTCGATAGCCCCTACCGGAGCGATGGTGAATTCAGAAGGATGCTGAGAATGAGTAGCGTGCGCCACGATGCGGGCGATTGGCGTAACACCTTTTGCGGTAGCTGCCGATTCGCTCATCAGAACCAGTGCGGATGCGCCATCAGAAATAGAAGACGCATTAGCGGCGGTGATGGTGCCGTCTTTGGCAAACGCCGGACGCAGAGTCGGGATTTTTTCAATATTGGCATTGAATGGTTGCTCGTCCTGCTCAACCACGGTTTCACCTTTGCGGCTGGTAACCGTAACCGGCACGATTTCAGCGCTGTTCAGACCCTTTTCAATCGCTTCTTTGGCGCGGGTCAGAGACATAATGGCGTATTCATCCATCTGCTCACGGGTGTAGCCTTTCTGGTTGGCGACATCCTGTGCAAAAGAACCCATCAGACGACCTGTTTCGGCATCCTGCAGACCGTCCAGGAACATGTGGTCCTGCGGCGCGCTGCCTGCACCCATGCGGAAACCGGTACGCACACCTTCCAGAACGTAAGGCGCGTTGGACATGGATTCCATACCGCCGGCAACGGCGATCTCTACAGAGCCGGCTTTGATGGCATCGTGAGCCATCATGGTGGCTTTCATGCCGGAACCGCACAGTTTATTGATGGTGGTCGCACCGGTAGCATCCGGCAGACCTGCTTTGCGCATTGCCTGGCGTGCAGGGCCTTGCTTCAGCCCGGCTGGCAGCACGTTACCCATGATCACTTCCTGTACGTCAGCGGCATCAATACCGGCACGTTTTACAGCTTCAGCAATGGCCAGTGCGCCCAGATCGGTTGCGCTGACACTGGCCAGGCTGCCCTGAAATCCACCCATTGGGGTGCGTGCGCCGGCGACAATAACCACAGAATCTTGATTTGACATGTGCTGCTCCTGAGTCAGATAGCGTTAGATTGGCCGCCATTCTAGAGGAATGCTGTGCTTTTTAACAATTCGGGGCTCTTGTGCGGCAGCATCAGGCGGTTGCGACCAAAATATTGTTACGTACAGATACAAAATGAGGGGGGGATTGGCAATGAATCATACTTTTGAGTGATGAGGGTGCGAGGCGGCCAGATTATAGTCATGGGCATCTCTTTGGGGGTATGGACACACTCAAACCCTGAAAGTGCACCAATAACCATAAAAAAACAGACAGGTAGCAATATGGTGAAGAAGACCCTTCTCAGTCTGGCCATCGCAGCCACGACCGCAGGCCTCGCCGGCTGTAATATCAGTAGCGTTGAAAAACACAATAATGAGGTGGACTCCACACCGGTTAATGCAGGCAGCTCTGCGACTCCGGCTGTGTCTGCGCCGATCTTTAACCCTGCCCGTGCAGAATTACCTCTGGCAACTGACTTCCTGTTGAGCGGTTCAACCGATGGTACCCTGGTTTATCCTAAAGGGGATGTTGATATCATCGTTGATGGTGCAACCAACCCAGCCTACAACCCGGTGTTTGATGCGATCAGTGATCTGGATGGTTTTTCAACTACCGGTCAGCTGCTTATTCCTTTCAGTGGCTCGCTGATGACCGGTGAACTTCCTGGTGGTGCGGCCTTCCTGGTGCCGCTGAATTATGTTGGCGGAGCTAAGCTCGGAACGTTAGATGCTGCTAATCCATTCGACCTGACAAAACTGGCTAAAACGGCTGTAAGAGCGGATGTGATTTCTTTCACCGATGGCGATAAAGAAAACAGCGTCCTGCGTATCAGTCCTACCACACCTCTGGCCAGCGATACCCGCTACCTTGTTGTTTTAACGAACCAGATTAAAGATGCCGCGGGCAAAGCAACTCAGATGCCCAGCCAGTACAAATATATTATCGGAGATGAAGATCTCCTGAGTTCCGCGCTTGCGGGTGCCCGTACTGCGGCTAAAGGCTGGATTCAGCTGGCTCAGGGCTATGTAAGCCAAGTGCTTAATGGCGATATTTCTTCGATTACTCTGGCTTATACCTTCACTACCGGTGGTACGGTTGAAGTGCTGAGCACCATGGCCGCTCCAGGTAATGCTGATGCCGCTTTAGCGTCTACTGTTCCGGCTATGTTCCAGAACTACATGAATACCACGCAGGATGACGCCGCAACTCAAGTGGCAACACTGACTGCCGCTGTTGGTGGAAATTCGACAACAGCTCAAACCATTTATGGTGGTCATCAGCTGCTCCGTGAATTGCCTGCTCCTGCACCGCGTGCAACGGACTTCAGCTCCGCTGTTGGTGTGTCTATGGCAACCGTTCTGACGGGTGGTACAACTAAAATGTACACCGGCAGCATTGATCTGCCTTATTACTCCCAAGCGCCAATTGGTGCTTATTCCGATGATGGCGTTGTTCTGAATCCTCAGAATAACGACAACTACGTCTGTGCAGACACCACGAATGCCACCTGTGCTGCGATCAAAGGATCTGCCGCCAATGTTATTCTTGGTCAGTGGGCTGCCGATGAGAATGTGATTGCTGATTTGAAAGAAAATACAGGCTCTTCAGAAGCTGACGCTGCCGAGTTTAAAGCCCCATCTGAAAACGTGACCAACCTGTTCCCGTTTGCAAAAGAAAACGGCAAGGTGAAAGCTCCGGTTCTGGTGGTTGAGCCAGAAGCTGGCTGTGCCAAGCCAGCGACAGGCTGGAAAACCGTTATTTTCCAGCATGGCATTATGGGTAACCGTATGCAGTCAGTTGTTGTGGCTGATCAGCTGGGTAAATCCCCGCACTGTTTTGCCACCGTGGCAATTGACCTGCCAATGCATGGCCTGATGCCAACCGATCTGGTGACTTCAGGTGTATACGGTACATCGGGTACTTTGCCTATGATGGCTGCCGTTGCTGAAAGTGCAGGCGGATACCCAGTGTCTACCTTTGCTACTCTGCAACCGGAACAGCAGGCGCAGGTTATTTCCGGTGAAACGATCAAACAGCGTCACTTCGGTCTGACTGCTGATGCGGAAAGCAAGCCTACTGCGGTAACTGGTGCGGCAACGGATCAGTCCGGTTCTCTTTACATCACTTTCCTTCATCTTCAGGCAACCCGTGACAACAATCGTCAGGCGGTTATGGATCTGCTGAACCTGAATGCTTCTCTTCCATTTATGGATCTGGATGGTGATGGTAACGGTGGTATTGCGAATACTGCTCCGGACTTCGATAAAGACAACATCTTCTTTGCCGGTATCTCTCTGGGCTCGATCATTGGCACCCAGTTTGTTGCGGTGAATAACACCAATACTTCTGCTGCCAATACAGCGGGTAATGGTGCTCTGAATCGTATCAAAGCCGCCGTATTTGCTGTGCCTGGTGGTGGTTTGCCTAAGTTGCTGGAGAATTCACAGTACTTCGGTCCTACCATTCTGGATGGTCTGAGCAAGAATGGTCTGGTTCGCGGCAGTGCTGATTTTGAATCGCTGATGTACGTTTATCAGGCAACGGTTGATTCGGCTGATCCGATTAACTTTGGTGGTTTGATGCAGTTGTCTCAGACGCCTTACAGTCTGATTGAAGCGGTCGGTGATACCGTTATTCCTAACAGTGTTGCGGCTGCACCACTGGCAGGTACAGACCCTCTGATTGCTGCGTTCAATGCGACACAGGTTGATACCACTTCAACTCTGACTGCTTCCGGACAGGTTGCGGTGAAGCTGGCTGATGACTACAGCAGCCATGGTTCGTTTGCACGCCCTGATACAGACCCTAATACAACTGAAACTGAAGCAACGTTCGGCATGCTGATGCAACACGCCATCAGTCTGTTTTCAGGTGCACCAGCATTGAATGATGGTGGCGCCGGAATTGTTGTACCAGTTGCAGAATGAATAGAGGGAGAGTGAATACTATGAAAATAACAAACAAGGGTTTGCGCTCTATGAATAAGTTACCTTTGGCAATAGCAGTATCTGCTTGCATGGCAAGCTCTGCTCAGGCGGTCGAATTTAACTTCGGGGATCTGGGTGTCCAGCTGGATAACACCGTCAGTTATGGGGTGGCGTGGCGCACAGAAGGACCGGATAAAGATCAGGTTATGCCCGCGAATGCAGCCGCTATGGGCTTTACCGGTAAAGGTTCTTCTTACAACTACGATGATGGCACCCTGAATTACGGCAAAGGTGATATTTACACCAATGCGGTTAAGTGGAGTGGCGATCTGGAAATTAACTACCAGAATTTTGGTGGTTTCTTCCGTGCCCGTGCTTACTACGATACCGCGCTGATGGATGAAGATACCGATTTCAAACCACTGAACGACGCCACCAAAGATGCCGCCGGTAAAGGTGCGGAGTTACTGGATGCCTATGTTTGGGCTGATATGGAACTGGGTTCTACACCGGTTAACCTGCGCGTTGGTCGCCAGGTGGTCAGCTGGGGTGAAAGTACCTTTATTCAGGGCGGTATTAACAGCATTAACCCGGTGGATGCTTCGGCTTTCCGTAAGCCCGGTGCTGAAGTAAAAGAAGGTCTGCTGCCGGTTAATATGGTGTACACCTCCATTGGTCTGAGCGCTGACGTTACTCTGGAAGCCTTCTATCAGCTGGAATGGGAAAAAACCCGTACTGACCCATGCGGTACCTTATTCTCAACGGTTGATTTCGTCGCTGACGGTTGTAGCCCGGTTATTTTATCGGGTACAGAAGATGAGCGTTATTACTTAGCTTTGCGTCAGGAAGAAATTGATCAGGGCTATGAACTGAGTGCCCGCGTTAGTCCTGTGACTGAGCGTATCAACGATGATCAGCCAAAAGACTCTGGTCAGTATGGTTTGGCATTGCGCTGGTATTCAGAAGCGTTGGGTGATACGGAATTCGGTTTCTACCATATGAACATTCACAGCCGGGTTCCTTACATCAACGGTGTTGTGACTAACTATGATCCGCTTTCTGCCGATACAAATGCGCCTGTGAATCCCGATCCTGCTTATGATTCGCGTTATCCGCTGTATCAGATTGCCTACCCTGAGGATATCCAGCTTTCTGGTATCAGTTTCGCAACCAGTACCGAAGGTGGCGCATCAATCTCTGGTGAAATCAGCTATAAGCCGGACATGCCACTGCAGTGGAATGCGTTTGAGCTGATTCTGGCGGGTAACGGCTTGCCAACCAGTCGTTTGTACCAGCAGCGTCTGGGCGAGCTGAAGGCAAAAGGATTATCCGAGTCTGCCGCGAAGACGCAACTGTTCGGCAATCTGGCGGAAGGTTCGGATGAGTTTGATGTCTGGCAGGCACAGATGACTCTTATCAAATTCTTTGATCGCGTTTTGGGTGCTGACCGTCTGGCGCTGGTGTCTGAAATTGGTATGACCTATGTTGATGGTCTGCCAAGTCTGGATAAAGCCCGTTTTGGTCGCTCCGGTGCCTACGGTATTGGTAATAACGCTGGTGTGGCGTCTCAGTTTGGCACGACCAATCCCTGTGTTACAGGTCCTGGTGGCAACGTTAATACAGACAACTGTACTAACGATGGCTACACCACCGAGCTTTCCGGCGGTATCCGCCTGCGTGCATCGATGGACTTCAACAACGCCTTTGCGGGTGTGAACGTTTCACCATCGTTGTCTGTTGCGTACGACAAGGGTAATGGCCCTGAGCCAGGTGCTCAGTTCCTGGATGATCGCCTGACCACGGGTCTCGGGGTGTCCTTTGATTACCTGAACAAAACATCGGTTGAGCTTTCGTACACCAACTTTTCTGGTGGTGACTACAATCAACTGAAAGATCGCGACAACGTCAGCCTGTCCGCGAAATATTCATTCTAATTTACTGGCTCGGACAAGATTACAGAGGTCTAAGAACCATGTTGAAAAAACATTATAAAACCTGGGGCAGCGCCATTGCGCTGTCCCTGATGGTAAGCGCAGCCAATGCGGCTGTTTCTCCTGCGGAAGCGGCAAAAATTGGTAAAGAACTGACACCGATGGGTGCAGAAATGGCTGGCAAGGGTGAGATTCCTGCCTGGACGGGTGGCATTACTACACCTCCAGCCGGCTATGTTGCGGGTGGTAAGCCGGTTGATCCGTATGCCGCTGACAAGGTGAAATTTGTTATCACTGGCGCTAACTACAAGCAATACGCTGCCAACCTGACCGAAGGTCAGAAGGCGATGTTTGAGAAATATCCGGATACTTACAAAATGCCGGTGTATCAGACCCGTCGTTCTTCGGCTTATCCTCAGTCTATTTATGACCGCACCAAAGAAAACGCCACCCAAACCAAGTTGCTTGAGGGTGGAAACGGTCTGGAAAACTACGTAGAAGGCGCACCGTTCCCGATCCCGCAGAATGGTATGGAAGCCATCTGGAACCATATCGTCCGTTACCGTGGTGGTAGCGTGCGTCGTGTGGTTGGCCAGGTGACTCCGCAGGTGAATGGTGACTTTACTCTGGTTCGTTTCCAGGATGAATTTACTTTCCGCGACAAGCTAAAAGACTACGATCCGAATGCTGATCAGAACGTTCTGTTCTATTTTAAACAGGATGTACTGTCTCCGGCGCGTCTGGCTGGTAACGTTTTGCTGGTTCACGAAACACTGGATCAGGTAAAAGAGCCACGTAAAGCTTGGGTATATAACGCGGGTCAGCGCCGTGTGCGTCGTGCGCCACAGGTTGCCTACGATGGTCCGGGTACTGCCGCTGATGGTCTGCGCACCTCCGATAACTTTGATATGTTCAACGGTGCACCGGATCGTTACGACTGGAAACTGGAAGGTAAGCAGGAAGTGTATATTCCTTACAACTCTTACAAGCTGAAGAGTGGTGATCTGAAATATACCGATATCGTCAAAGCCGGTCATATCAATCAGGATCTGACACGTTATGAACTGCACCGCGTGTGGAAAGTAACAGCAACCCTGAAAGAAGGTAAGCGTCATATCTATGCCAAGCGCGTGTTCTACATTGACGAAGATACCTGGCAGGCAACTGAGATCGATCACTACGACGGTCGCGGTGAGCTGTGGCGTGTAGCGGAAGCGCATAACCTGATGTACTACGATAATCTGGTGCCTTGGTACGCTATTGAGACGCTGTACGATCTCAACTCTGGTCGTTATCTGGCACTGGGTCTGGACAACGAGGAACAAAGCTCCTATGAGTTCGGTTTTGAGCGCAGTCAGCAGGATTACACTCCGGCCGCTCTGCGTCGTGAAGGTAAGCGTTGATCTGGCAATCGTCGGATAAATAAGAAAGGGGCTTCGGCCCCTTTTTTATTGTGTATCGTTTTATTGCATGTCGTTGGCGCTGTCAGCGGATGAGTCAGTGTTCCTGTCTTCAGAAATTCAGCACAAAACTTACCTGATAGACTGACGATGCGTCTTTATTGATGTATTCGCCGCGTACATCCAGTTGTGGGGTTAAATGAAAACCGGCACCGGCACCGAGCAGAATGCCGTCATCATCGCCGATGTCGAGTCCCAGCCGTGCAATGGCAAATAAGTCAGGGTTGATTTCCGGTAGCTGCTTTTCGGCGACTCCGGCAACCCAAAAGCCTGAAATATCACTGTCAGGCCCTTTAAAAAAGTCATTGGTCTGGCTATAGCCGATTTCGACGGTTGTTGTCACCTGATCGATGTCATTATCCAGTTTATAGCCGGCAAAAATACTCAGGCCTGCAGCATCGACATGGCTGCCACCAAAGGGGCTGTCGACAATATTCTGCGACACGCTGCCCCCCAGTTGCAGGCGTTCAGGCTGAAAGCCACGGTTGTCGGCTTGTACCATCATTGGCAGTGAGCTCAAGGCGAGCAGTAAAGGAAAACGCTTTTTCATTCTCATTATCCGGTTGGTTATTGAAATGTGATATCAGGCTCAGAATTGGGGCAGAGTCAGAGGGCCCTCCTGCAGAGCCGCCAGTTGTTCGCGCAGCAGAATAATGTGCTCAGACCAGAAACGGTGGCTGTCGAGCCATGGAAAGGCTGCCGGAAATGCGGGGTCATCCCAGCGCGAGCACAGCCATGCGGCATATTTCATCACGCGCAGGCTACGCAGAACTTCCATCAGTGCCAGTTCATGCTGCGGAAACGGGCGGAACATTTCGTAGCCTTCCTTAATGACCAGTAATTGCTGGCGTTGTTCCTGTTCCGGGCCACTGAGCAACATCCAGATATCCTGCATGGCCGGGCCCTGCACACAATCATCGAAATCGACCATGTAGAGTGTTTCGTCGCGCAGCAGCAGGTTACCGGGGTGAAGGTCGCCGTGCAGGCGCAGGGTGCGTACGTCATCCGGTCGGTAAAGCTTACCGGCCCAGTCAGTAAGGGCGGTGGTCAGGCTTTCATAGCTGGCGTGGTAATCAACCGGCATCAGGCCTGAGCGCAATACCTGCTCGCTGGCGAGCACCATATCAGCCGCGCCCTGTATACGCGGGCGGTGGCGAAAGACCGAGTTGGCACCTGCCTGATGCAGGCGACCAAGCCAGCGACCCAGCAATTCAAGGTCGTCATCGCTGCTGAGTTCCGGTGCCTGGCCACCGCGGCGGGGAAACAGGGCAAAGAAGAACGGGTCGCTGAAAAACAGCGTCTGGCCATTAACGGCGATCGGTGCAACGACCGGCAAATCTTCCGATTGCAGTTCAAGCAAAAAGTCGTGCTCTTCCTGAATGGCCTCACGACTCCAGCGTCCTGGGCGATAAAATTTGGCGATCAGGGGTTGCTGATCCTCAATGCCAACCTGGTAAACCCGGTTTTCATAGCTGTTGAGGGGAAATATCCGCGCGTCGCAGACGAACCCTTGCGTTTCGATAGCATCCATGACGCGTTCCGGGGTCAGCTGGGTATAAGGGTGTGTGGATATCATGGCCGCTCTCCTGACAGGTGGCGGCATTATGCCCGTAACGCTTTTGCCAACCAATGGCGCTCAGTGTTTGTCGTACCAATCTGGCGGTGGCGTCCGGGCCAGAGCCCAGATGCCAACGACGGCTGCGCCCTGTTGCTTGAGTGCCCGTGCAGCGGCATTGGCTGTTGCGCCGGTCGTTATGACATCTTCGATGATGACGATGTGTTTGCCTTTCAGCTGCAGCTGGCCCGGTTGTAAGGCGTTACTGAGGTTTTTGTGCCGCTGACGGGCGCTGAGTCCACGCTGATCATTACCGGATGTTTTGTTCAGGGCACTATCAATCAGCGGTATTTTCAGTGCTCTTGCCAGTCTGCGGGCCATGATTTCAGTGAGATTGAATCCCCGCCTGAACAGTTTACGCCTTGCGCTTGGAATAAAGGTGATGGCATCAGCCTGGGCCAATGCAGCGACAGGGCTGAGCAGCATTAATCCGGACAGGCGTGGCAGCCAGAGCAATTGTCGCCGGTCTTTGCAGGCTTTTATCCACAGACTGAGCGGAGGTTGGTAAAGAAAAGGGCAGCAGCTGTAATCAAACGCCGGAGGATGGAGCTGGCAGCGGCCGCAACGTCCGGCACTGGCAATTGGTTCTGAGCATTGGGAGCAGGTATGCAAGGCCTGTGGCAGTTCCTTGATGCAGCTCTCGCACAGGAAAAACAAGCTCCTGGTAGGTTGCAGGCAACGTTCACACTCGCCCCCAGGGCTTAATTTCCGGATTAAATGTGACCAGTAGTTTACCTTTTTGTCAGCTATGGTTGACCACATCCGGCAGCCTTCTATGATCGCCTCTGATGTTTTGATGTTATCAATATCCGGGGATACCACTATGAGTCTGTCGGCTGAAAAAACTCAGCATATCCGCCACGACTGGACGGTGCAGGAGGTTCAGGCCCTGCTGAATTCGCCCTTCAATGATCTGTTGTTCCGTGCGCAGACAATGCACCGGCGCTACTTTAATCCTAACGAGGTTCAGGTCAGTACATTATTGTCGATCAAAACCGGTGCTTGTCCGGAAGACTGCGCCTACTGTCCGCAAAGTGCACGCTACGATACGGGTCTGGAAAAAGAGAAGCTTCTGGAAGTGCAGGCCGTTATTGAAAAAGCCAGAGCCGCAAAGGCCGCAGGCTCAGATCGGTTCTGTATGGGGGCAGCCTGGCGATCACCGCGAAAAAGAGACATGCCCTACGTGCTGGCGATGGTTAAAGGCGTGAAAGAACTGGGTCTTGAAACCTGTATGACGCTGGGCATGCTGGATGAGGAGCAATCGCAGCAGCTGGCTGACGCAGGACTGGACTATTACAACCATAATCTGGATACCTCGCCGGAATACTATGGTGAAATTATCACCACCCGAACCTATGCTGATCGCCTGAGAACATTGGCTAACGTACGCAATGCCGGTATGAAGGTCTGTTCCGGCGGCATTCTGGGAATGGGCGAAAGCCCGCAGGATCGGGCCGGATTGCTGGTTCAGCTGGCGAACCTTCCGCAGCACCCTGATTCTGTACCCATTAATCAACTGGTGAAAGTCGCCGGAACGCCGCTTGAAGGTGAACAGGATCTTGATCCGCTGGATTTTGTGCGGGTTGTCGCGGCGGCACGGATTATGATGCCAGCTTCTCATGTGCGCCTCAGTGCGGGCCGGGAACACATGAGCGAAGAAATGCAGGCGATGTGCTTCTTTGCCGGTGCCAATTCTATCTTCTATGGCGAGTGCTTACTTACCACGCCAAACCCGTCAGCCAATAAAGACCAGGCTTTGTTCCTTAAGTTGGGTATTAACAGCGAGCACAGGGTGACCCGTCAGCCGGATTCTCTGGAGCGCTTGCTGTCTGCGCCTGAAAAATCTGAACAGTCGTTATTTTATAACGCAGTTCGGGCCTGAATATAACCAATCTGTCTAATCGTCAGGCACTGCCGTACTGGTAAAATCCGTAGATATTGGTTAAATTGTGATCAATAGCCCTAAAACCATTGCGAGGTGCTTATGAACATAGGATCAACTACCGGCTCGGCGTTCACCTCTGGTGCATATGCCGTTGATCAGGGAAATGCTCAGGTTAAACGTGCCGCTCAGGACGTTGTTGATGCAACAACCAGTCGTCCGGTTGAGGGCGTTGGCAATCTGGCATCGGCGATGACTGATCTGAAACAGGGTCAGGAGACGGTTGCTGCCGGCAGCAAGGTACTGGAAGCTGCGGATAAGCAGCTTGGCACTCTGATCGATACCCAGGCCTGAGAACGGAGAGCCTGATCATGCATGTTTCTCCTGCTTCATTGCCCAATCTCAGCAGCGCACTTTCGGGTGGAAGTGCGGCTGTGCAGATATTGGCAAAAGAAGGAGAAAACGCCGCATCGGCGGTTTTTGCTCCGGTGGAGGAAGTGTCGCTCAGTGCGGCGGTGACGGATGCCGGTATGCGCAAGCCGCAATTCTCGGCTGAAACCTACTCCCGTCCACGCCGTAACACAGACACCAATACCCCGCTTGCAGCGGATGCTGCTGAGCGCACCGGTCTGTCAGCGGAAGAGTCCCAGCAAACCCGCACGGCAGAAGAGCAGGTGATCGCCAGAAGAGTACAGCGTAATGAACAGGATCAGGCTTTGGCTGATGCAGAGCTGCAACAGATCCGCGAGCTGAAGCAGCGTGATCAGGAAGTGCGTGCACACGAGCAGGCTCATGCCAGCAGTGGCGGCCCTTATACCGGCAGTGCTGATTTTACCTACCAGCAGGGGCCTGATGGCGTGCGCTATGCGGTGGGTGGCGAAGTGTCGGTTGATGTGAGCAAGGTTGCCAATGATCCGGCTGCAACCCTTGCCAAAATGGAGCAGGTGCAGCGTGCTGCTCTGGCACCGGCAGAGCCATCATCGCAGGATCGTCAGGTGGCTGCGCAGGCAGGTCAGATAGCGGCTCAGGCGTTGAGTGAGTTGACGGAGCAGCAACGCGATATACGTGCCGCAGAGCAGGACAGAATCAAACATCAGCAGGAAAAAACTCAGGCGGAGATGACTGAGGCGAGGGAGAAACAGGAAGAGGCCGATAAAAAACTCGAAGATAAGGAGCCGATTTCTGTTGCTGAACGCTTTGCCGAGCACAATGCCCGCCTGCGTAAAATTAACGAAGTGCTGCTGCAAATCAGCCTTCCTCCTCCGGTGACGGCAGGTCAGCTGCTGAACGATATCGTCTGAACGTGAATAACCTGACTGAACCGGCAAAAGCCGGTTTTTTTTCGTCTCTGATATGGCCCGGATGGCTAAGCTTTACCTGTCTTTACCGGGGGAAGATCGCCCGAAGGGTTGACATTAATCGGTGGCGAACGTATGTTTCAAACACTTGTTTGAATTGGTAGTGTCACACTGCCCTAAAATAAACAGCAGCACCGCTGCAAGAACATAACAGGCTACGAGGTCTTTCCTATGCCAGATTACAAGGCTCCCCTGCGTGAAATTAAGTTCGTAATGGACGAACTCTTGGATATGCCAAGCCACTATGCCAGCCTGCCGGCTTACGCTGACGTTGCTACTCCTGACATGGTTGATGCCATCATCAGCGAAGGTGCTAAATTCTGCGAACAGGAACTGGCTCCGCTGAACCGCGTTGGTGACCTCGAAGGCTGTACCCGTCATGACGACGGTTCTGTTACTACTCCGACTGGCTTCAAAGAAGCTTACGCCAAGTATGTTGAAGGCGGCTGGCCTTCACTGGCTCATGAAGAAGAGCACGGCGGTCAGGGCCTGCCAGAGTCTCTGGGCATTGTTATGTCGGAGATGGTGGGTTCTTCTAACTGGTCCTGGGGTATGTACCCAGGTCTGTCTCATGGTGCGATGAACACCATCGAGCTGCACGGTACTCATGAACAGAAAGAAACTTACCTGACCAAGCTGGTTTCTGGTGAGTGGACCGGTACCATGTGTCTGACTGAATCCCACTGTGGTTCTGACCTGGGTATCCTGAAAACCAAAGCTGAGCCAAATGCTGACGGTTCTTACGCCATCACGGGTAGCAAAATCTTTATCTCTGCCGGTGAGCACGACATGGCGGGCAACATTGTCCACATCGTTCTGGCTCGTCTGCCAGGTGCACCAGAAGGTACTAAAGGTATCTCTCTGTTCATCGTTCCTAAGTTCCTGCCAAACGCTGACGGTACTCCGGGCGAGCGTAACAGCCTGATCTGTGGTTCTATCGAACACAAAATGGGTATCCACGGCAACGCGACTTGCGTAATGAACTTCGACGGCGCCAAAGGCTGGCTGATCGGACCTGAGAACAAAGGTCTGAACTGCATGTTCACCTTCATGAACACGGCCCGTATCGGTACGGCTCTGCAGGGTTCTACTGCGGCTGAAGCGTCTTTCCAGGGTGCTCTGGCGTATGCCAAAGACCGTCTGGCAATGCGTTCCCTGACGGGTCCTAAAGCACCTGAAAAAGCGGCTGACCCGATCATCGTTCACCCTGACGTTCGCCGTATGCTGCTGACTCAGAAAGCCTTCGCTGAAGGTGGCCGTGCACTGGTATACCTGACTGCACAGCAGAACGACATCGTTAAGAAAGGCGAGAGCGAAGAAGTGCGTAAAGCGGCTGATGAGCTGCTGGGCTTCCTGACTCCGATCGCTAAAGCTTTCCTGACGGAAGTTGGCTCTGAAGCGGCTAACCTGGGTATGCAGGTGTTCGGTGGTCACGGTTTCATCGCCGAGTGGGGCATGGAGCAGATCGTTCGTGATACCCGTATCTCTACCATCTATGAAGGTACTACCGGTATTCAGGCTCTGGACCTGCTGGGTCGTAAAGTTCTGATGACTCAGGGCGCTTCCCTGCGCAACTTCACCAAGCAGATCCACAAGTTCTGTCAGGCTGAAGAAGGCAACGCTGAGCTGGCTCCGATGGTTGCTGCTCTGGCTGAAGTGAACAAAGAGTGGGGCGATCTGACCATGAAGATCGGTATGTCGGCGATGAAGAACCGCGAAGAAGTCGGTGCTGCATCCGTTGATTACCTGATGTACTCCGGTTACGCAGTTCTGGGCTTCCTGTGGGCCCGTATGGCGAAAATCGCTCAGGATGCTCTGGCTAACGGTACTTCTGAAGAAGATTTCTACAAAGCCAAACTGGCGACTGCACGCTTCTACTTCGCGCGTATTCTGCCTCGCACCAAAGCACACGCAGCCACCATGGTTGCTGGTGCTGATACTCTGATGGACCTGGCTGAAGAACACTTCGCGTTCTGATCCGGGGTGCCTGTACGCACAAGGCACATCAGTAAAAACCGCGCCTCGGCGCGGTTTTTTCGTATTCTGGGCTGGGCAAGCGGGTCAGAGTAAGTACAATAGCGGCATTTTGTTATCCGGTGGCTGATTGTAAGCGTGGGTAACAGGAAGCCACAGCTAACATGAGGTGAAACATGGCTGATTACAAAGCACCATTACGCGACATGCGTTTTGTTCTGAATGAAGTATTTGAAGCAGACAAATTGTGGTCTTCACTGGCCGGTCTGCAAGGCGCCGTTGATATCGAAACGGCTGATGCCATTCTGCAGGAATGCGGCAAGATTGCCAGTGAAGTGCTGGCCCCGCTTAACCGCAATGGTGATGAAGTCGGTTCTACCTGGAAAGACGGTGAAGTAACCGCTGCTCCGGGCTTTAAAGAAGCCTACCAAACCTACATTGACGCCGGTCTGAATGGTCTGGGCGGCAACCCGGATTTCGGTGGCATGGGGATGCCTAAGACTCTGGTGGGTCAGATTGAAGAAATGGTACAGGGCGCCAATATGGCGTTCGGTCTGGCACCGATGCTGACCGCCGGTGCCTGTCTGTCTCTGAGCGCTCACGGTTCTCTGGAACTGAAAGAAAAATATCTGCCGAACATGTATTCCGGCGTCTGGGCTGGTGCGATGGATCTGACCGAGCCTCATGCCGGTACTGACCTTGGCATTATCCGCACCAAAGCTGAGCCGCAGGCTGATGGCTCTTATGCTGTTTCCGGTACCAAGATCTTCATCACCTGGGGTGAGCATGATATGGCCGAAAACATCATTCATCTGGTTCTGGCCAAGCTGCCAGATGCACCGGCTGGCCCTAAAGGTATCTCCCTGTTCCTGGTGCCTAAGTTCCTGGTGAATGACGATGGCTCTCTGGGTGAACGTAATACTCTGTCCTGTGGTTCTATCGAACACAAAATGGGTATTAAAGGTTCTGCCACCTGTGTGATGAACTTCGATGGCGCCAAAGGCTGGCTGGTCGGCGAAGAGAACAAAGGTCTGGCCTGTATGTTCACTATGATGAACTACGAGCGTCTGGGCGTGGGTATTCAGGGTATCGGTGCGGCAGAAGCCTCTTACCAGAGCGCTGTTGAGTACGCCCGTGACCGTATCCAGAGCCGTGCGCCAACCGGTGCTGTGGCCAAAGACAAAGCCGCTGACCCGATCATTGTGCATCCTGATGTACGCCGTATGCTGATGACCATGCGTGCCTTTAACGAAGGTGGTCGTGCCTTCTCCACTTACGTAGCCAAGTGGCTGGATATTGCCAAATTCTCTGACAACGCCGAAGAGAAGCAGCACGCTGATGCGATGCTGGCTCTGCTGACGCCGGTTGCCAAAGCTTTCCTGACCGACAACGCGCTTGAATCTGCGATTGCCGGCCAGCAGGTGTTTGGTGGTCACGGTTTTATCCGTGAATGGGGTCAGGAACAGTATGTGCGTGATATCCGTATCACCCAGATCTACGAAGGCACCAACGGCATTCAGGCGCTGGATCTGATTGGCCGTAAAGTGGCGGCGAATAACGGTGCGTTCTATAAACTGTTTGAAGCCGATATCAATGAGTTCATCGCCTCTCAGGCGGATAACGAAGCGATGGCTGAGTTCATTGAGCCGCTGAAAGCTGCTCTGGAAAACCTCAACGACCTGACTCAGTGGGTGATGGACGCGGCGGCCAACAACCCGAACGAAATCGGTGCCGCTTCTGTTGAATATCTGCACGTGTTCGGTTACACCGCTCTGGCGTACATGTGGGCCAAAATGTCTGCCGTATCTCTGCCAAAAGCGGATGATGCGTCCGGCTTCTACAAAGCCAAGCTGGCCACATCGCGTTTCTACATGAAGCGTCTGCTGCCACGCTACATTGGTCTGAGCGCGGCGGTTAAAGGCGGCTCTGAGCCACTGTTCGAACTGGACGAAGAGCTGTTTGCAACTGCGTAAGTTCTGCTGTTCACCAAAGCCGCCTCCGGGCGGCTTTTTCGTTTTTGCGGTCAGCCTCTGGCGCTGTTAGCATGAACCGCCCCGGAGCCTGTTATGACCTTATCCGTCTCTTCATTTACTGCTGAATCCCCAACCCGCGCCCAACTGTTGCAGGCATTGCTGGCGTTGATGGCCGGGCAGTCTTTTTCTTCTATTACCGTTTCACAGATTACCCGCCACGCGGGTCTGGCACGGCAGACTTTTTATCAGCATTACCGCAGTCGCGAGGAGCTGTTGCTGGATTATGTAGACAGCGTATTCGCTGAATTCTATGACGATATTGCCGATATGGTCGGCGCTTCACCCGAGCTGGACAGCGACATCAGCCAGCGTTTGTTTGAACAGTGGAACCGGCATCGTGATTTCAGCCGGTTGATATTTAATGCAGGACTTGAGTCCCTGCTGATTAAACGCTTCCAGAACTACATTGCCCGCGTGTTAGGCCTCTATGTGCGGCTGCATGGCATACCGGTCAGCGATGCCGAGAAACTGGGTTTTATGATCGATTACCTCGCCGGAGCTTCCTGGATGATGCTCGATCGTTGGGTGCGTAACGATTTTCGCTATCCGGCTGAGAAGCTGGCGGATCTGTTCAGTGAGTTGAGCCGCCCCGGTTTTCTGGCGGTGATGCTGCAGCGTCAGATATGACCCGATCTGGCACAGATAGACGATTGTCTATAAGATTTAATGGCGTATGCTGAGCGCAATTAAAATAACAAATCCGGGTAATGGCCTTGCCCATGGCAACCAAAATATGAGTAAAGATCTCGATAAACGAGTAGAGCGCTCGCGGCGTTTGCTGATGAATACTCTGCTGGAACTGATGGCGGAAGAACCCTACGGTAAAATATCGGTGGCGCATATCTGTGAGCGCTCTGGCGTTGCTCGTCCAACGTTTTATCTGCATTACCGCTCGAAAGATGATCTGCTGAAAGGTTATATCGAGAGTATGTTTATGCAGTTTTATGAACAAATTGATACCTACCTCACGCAGTCGCCCAATGCTGACCCCATTATTGCGGAAATTATGTTTCGCCAGTGGTCCGATAATGCAACCTTTGCCCGGTTGCTGATTGAGGCTGACATCGAAGCCCTGATGCTGAGTGAGTTTAAGCGCTATGTCGGGCGTATTATGGAACGTTACATAGGTGCTCATTCGTTGCCGATTAAAGACACCAGCCTGATGAATTATGTTATCGACTTTTTGGCCGGCGCATCCTTTATGGTGATTGTACGCTGGGTTAAAGATGGCTTTCCGGTGGATGCCAAAGAAATCGGCGCGTTGTATGCCAATCTGGTCAGGCCCGGATTATTGCAGGTATTGCTGAGCGGTAAATTGTAAAAACGTCAGTCACTGTCATAAAAAAAGAGCCGGTTTGGCTCTTTTTTTATCTGTATCGGTTGGCTTATTCAGCCGGCGTCATGGTGGTTGTCCGCCGGTTTTTATCGACCCGTTTATCGTGAATTTTTCTCACTTTCCGCTGCGCCTTTTCAAATGCATCGCTGACCGCCAGATACATATCTTCGTGTTCCGGGTTATCGTGATGGTCGCGGGTGATGGCAACTGTCTGACCGGGCAGGCCGACCTCCAGAGAAACGTGGGCAAGCTTACCTTTGCTGCTGTGATTGTGAGGCATCGCCACAACCGCACGAATGCCAATAATATCGTCAAATGTGGAGGTTAATTTTCCGGCTTTTTCGCGGATGTGCTGTTCGATAGCGTCAGAATGACCGATGTCGCGGAAGCTGATTTCCAAACCTTTCATAGTCGCTCCTTTTGTTGATTGACTCAGGAACTCCGGACACTTTCCGTCGGTAAGTTCCTTCGGGATGGTCAGTTCAGACTACATCAGCCAAAGGTAACGTCAAACAATTTCGCAGATTTTCAGTAACCTTTTGTTGTGATCACGTCAGATCCTGACTTGAAGCTATACTGGTTAATATTGTTATTGTTTTTCCTCACAGGCAGGTGTATGCACCCCATTATTGCGTTCTATTCCGGCCGCGGAACCGACCACCGGGGCCGCACGCTGAGCGGTATTCTGGCATTTTCCAATACAGAACTGGAAAGTTGTCACGATTACATTCAGTGGTTGTTTCCATTGCGGGATCCGAGTCCTTATAACCCGGAAGCGCCAGTTATTGATGCGGATGTTATTGCAGCGTTTCAGTCGTCCTACGAGTTACAAAGCCGGTTGCATCTGTCGTTATTACGGATGCTGCAATTTTATGGAATTGTTATGCGTGAAACGCCTCAGGGGTTTGAATTAATGATTCCTGCCGATGTGGACAATTGTCACTGGATGACGCCCGATAATCATAATCATCGTCGCATCAGCCGCATGCTGGCATCTCTGAAAATATTGGGCCTTGATGCTCATGTGACGGCATTCTGGCAGGGACTGCAGAAGCTGGCAGTGGCGCATCCGCAGGCCATTTCTTCCGCAACCGTTACTCACTGGCGATTGGCGGCTATGGGGCTGGACAGCCCCTTGTGATAGTCTTGGCGTCTTATTTTTACGGCTGAAACGGATGCACCGATGCAGGTCTACGATGTTCCTGTTGTATTTTTTGATCTTGATGACTCTCTGATCAACAAGGATGCTAACAGCCTGTGGATTAAATGGCGTTTCCGTCGTGAACGCTGGGCCGTGGTTGAGGCCATGCTGGCGTTGGCATCCCTGTACCGGGCTTACAAAAAGGGCCGTGTCACACACTGGCGTCTGTCCAATTATTATCGTACCCGTACCCGTGGCATGACTCTGGCCGAGTACCAGAGCCGGGTAGAGCGTTTTTTTGATGAGCGCGGACAACTGCACATCTATCCACAGGCGGCATCGTTGCTGTTCGCTTATCAACAACGCGGCACTCAGCTTGTGATGATTACCGGCTCCGATGATGTAATCGCCCGTGCTTATGGTCAGGCGCTGGGGTTTGCTCATGTGATCAGCAACCGGCTGAGTACCGATGGGCAGCGGATTACCGGACTGGAAAGGCCCATGTGCTATGGTCCGGGAAAAGTTGAGCTGGCGCGTCGCTTTCTTACCGAGCGCGGTCTGAGCTTTACGGATGCCGCGTTTTACACGGATAGCCACTCTGACATGCCGTTGCTGGAAATGGTGGCGCAGCCGGTGGTGCTGAATCCCAATCCTCAGTTGCGTCTGGCCGCACAGCAGCGCGGCTGGCCCTGCCTTGACTGGCGTGCGGAATAGTCGCGCAGGCATGGGCATCTGCTCCTTGCTGCCCGTCCTGCATGCCGTTATAGTTCTGCCTACATTTAACCCGATTATTCAACGGAGCCCCGCGGTGTTTTTCCAATATAACCGCCCCCTGCAACAGGGTCAGCATCTGACCCGCCGATGGTGTTAAGCGCAGCTGCCAACCTTTCCGGCCGCATGGCCATGTATCTTTGCGCTTATCAATCTGAAGGTTCTTTATGACTCCGCAACAATTTGCTGCTCTGGCTGAGCAGGGTTTTAACCGTATTCCGGTATCGCGTCAGGTTCTGGCGGATCTCGACACACCACTGAGCACTTATCTGAAACTGGCCGCAGCGCCATACACATATTTGCTTGAATCCGTACAGGGCGGCGAAAAGTGGGGCCGCTATTCCATGATTGGCCTGCCGTGCCGCGATGTTCTGATGGTTCGTGGGCAGCAGGTTATGCTGCAGCGCAACGGCAAGGTTATCGAAGAACATGAGGTTGCCGACCCGCTGGAATATATCAGTCAGTTTCAGCAACGCTTTCGCGTACCGCAGATTGAAGGGCTGCCTAAATTCGATGGTGGTCTGGTTGGCTATTTCGGTTATGACACCGTGCGCTATATCGAACCTCGGTTACGCAAATCCTGTCCGGCTGATGAACTGAATACGCCGGATATTCTGCTGATGATTTCCGAAGAAGTGGTGGTATTTGATAACCTCAGCGGTAAATTGCATCTTATTGTTATGGCCGATCCGGCAACTGAGAATGCTCTGGACAAAGCAGAAATCAGGCTGGATGAATTACGGCAACAATTGCGTCAGCCATACAGCGGTGCTGTCGGCCAGCCACTGGATAAAACGGTTGAGGTGAAAGAAGACGATTTCCGCTCATTATTCGGCGAACAGGCTTTTATGGATGCGGTTGAAAATATCCGTGAGTACATCCTGGCAGGCGATATTATGCAGTGCGTTATTTCTCAGCGTATGCAGGTGCCTTATCACGGTGATCCGGTCAATATTTACCGTGCACTGCGCACGCTGAATCCGTCGCCTTATATGTACTGTATGAATCTTGGCGATTTTCATGTGGTTGGCTCATCGCCGGAAATTCTGGCCCGTCTTGAAGATGGCGAGGTAACAGTGCGTCCGATTGCCGGTACCCGTTATCGCGGTGAAACGGTCGAAGAAGATCAGGCGCTGGAGCGGGAGTTATTATCTGACCCGAAAGAAATTGCCGAACACTTAATGCTGATTGATCTGGGACGTAACGATGTCAGTCGGGTTGCCAAAACCGGTGAAGTGAAAGTGACCGATCAAATGGTGGTTGAGCGTTATTCCCACGTGATGCATATCGTCTCCAATGTCACCGGAAAAGTAAAAGACGGTGTGACGGCGATGGATGTATTACGCGCGGTTCATCCGGCCGGAACATTAAGCGGTGCACCTAAAATTCGCGCCATGGAAATTATTGACGAATACGAGTCCACCAAACGTGGTGTTTATGGTGGAGCGGTGGGCTACCTGAGCTGGAACGGTAATATGGATACCGCGATTGCTATCCGTACCGCAGTGATTAAAGACGGCATGCTGAATATTCAGGCGGGTGCCGGGGTGGTAGCGGACTCAGTTCCGCGACTGGAATGGAAAGAAACCATTAACAAGGGACGGGCAATGTTCCGCGCCGTTGCCATGGCGGAAGCCGGACTGGACCAGTAACCACAGCATCATTACGGCGTGTAAAAAGCGCGCCGCAGGAGTCACAGCAATGTTAGTCATGATTGATAATTACGATTCGTTTACCTACAACGTCGTACAGTATTTTGCCGAACTGGGTGCAGATGTGCGCGTGTTCCGCAATGATGAAATTACCCTCGAAGAAATCGAAGCGTTAAAACCTGACCATCTGGTAATTTCCCCCGGGCCGTGTACACCGAATGAAGCGGGAATTTCCATGGAAGCTATCCGTTATTTCGCCGGTAAATTACCCATTCTGGGGATTTGCCTGGGCCATCAGAGTATTGGTCAGGTTTTTGGCGGAAAAATCATTCGGGCAGGCCAGGTTATGCACGGCAAAATATCTCAGATACACCACGCTGACAGTGGCGTTTTTCATGGACTTAAAAATCCATACAACGCTACCCGTTATCACTCACTGGTGATCGATAAACAGAATTTGCCCGATTGTCTGGAAATTACCGCATGGACGGAAAATCCGGATGGCAGTATGGAAGAAATTATGGGGGTGCGTCACCGCGACTTGCCTATTGAGGGTGTACAGTTTCATCCGGAATCTATCCTGACGGAATATGGCCACGATCTGTTGAAAAATTTTCTGCAGATGTCAATGAACTGAAAACGGCGAGCACCACCGACAGGAGATTAATGATGGATATCCGTACTGCCCTGGCACGCGTTGTTGAACGTCAGGATTTAACCACCGCTGAGATGATTGACGTGATGCGCCAGATTATGACCGGCCAGTGCGATGACGCACAGATTGGCGGATTTCTGGTTGCTTTGCGTATGAAAAGTGAAAGCATTGATGAAATTGTCGGTGCCGTAAGTGTTATGCGTGAACTGGCCACCGGCGTAAACATTCATGCACGTCATGCCGTTGATATAGTCGGAACCGGTGGTGATGGTGCTAATTTATTTAATGTTTCAACCGCTGCCTCATTTATTGTCGCAGCTGCGGGCGGTACCGTAGCCAAACATGGTAATCGCGGAGTGTCATCCAAATCCGGCAGTGCTGATCTGCTGGAAGCCGCTGGCGTTAATCTGAATTTAACCTCAGAGCAGGTTGCACGCTGCATTGATGAGCTGGGCGTGGGATTTATGTTTGCTCCGTCCCATCACAGCGCTATGAAACACGCGATCGGGCCGCGGAAGTCGCTGGGAATGCGCACTATTTTTAATATCCTCGGACCCATGACCAATCCGGCCGGTGTCAGTAATCAGGTAATAGGTGTTTTTTCCAAAGCACTGGTGCGGCCAGTCGCAGAAGTACTTCAGCGTATGAACGGTGGACATGTGCTGGTCGTACATTCCAAAGACGGACTGGATGAAATCAGTCTGGCGACAGAAACCTACGCCTGTGAATTAAAAAATGGTGAGTTGCGCGAATTTGTTATTCATCCACAGGAATTGGGCATCGAACCTCAGGTGCTGTCCGGTCTGGATGTTGACAGTCCAGCCACAAGTCTTGCTTTGATTAAAGACGCATTGGGTAAGCGTGAAACTGCCGCCGGTAATAAAGCGGCGGATATTCTGGCTTTAAATGCGGGTGCGGCAATTTATGTCGCCGGTCTTTCGCAAAGCATGAAAGACGGTGTGGCGATGGCACAGGATGCAATTTACACCGGCCTCGCACTGGAAAAATTGAATGAACTGGTCAGTTTCTCCAAATATCTGGCCGAAGATGAAGCGAAATAAATCATGAACACTCCAACCATTCTGAAAAAAATTCTGGCCACCAAAGCAGAGGAAATCCGCAGTCGCAGCAAAATACTGCCGCTGAATGAACTGAAAGCTCAGGCATTGGATATGAATGCTGCTGAATTGCGGGGTTTTTATCGTGCCATGCAGGCTAAGGTGAATGCTGGTTTGCCAGCGGTGATTGCTGAAATTAAGAAAGCTTCGCCGTCTAAAGGCGTATTACGCGAGAATTTTATTCCGCAGGCGATTGCTGAATCTTATGAACATGCCGGAGCAGCCTGTTTATCGGTGTTGACCGACCGTGATTATTTTCAGGGGCATGAAGATTATCTTAAAGCCGCCCGCAGCGCCTGTTCATTACCGGTTATCCGTAAAGACTTTCTGATTGATCCTTATCAGATTTATGAAGCGCGCAGCATTAATGCTGATTGCGTGCTGTTGATTGTCTCTGCACTGAGTAAAATGCAATTGCAGGATCTGGAAGGCATCGCCCATGAACTGGGTATGGATGTGTTGGTTGAAGTGCATGATGAAGAAGAACTTCACACGGCACTGACCATGAAAACGCCGCTGCTGGGAATCAACAACCGTAATCTGCACACGTTCGAGCTCACGCTGGATACGACCTTCGGTTTGCTGGAGCAGGTGCCGGCAGGTAAATTACTGGTAACTGAAAGCGGTATTCTGACTCCGGATGATGTTGCAGTAATGCGTGAACGCAATGTGAATGCTTTTCTGGTGGGGGAGGCGTTTATGCGTGCGGATAATCCTGGTGATGCTTTGCAGGCTTTGTTTTTCTGAGTGTTTAATTTTGGCATACAAAAAAGCCGGCAATTGCCGGCTTTTCTGTTTTTGCTGTCAGTCGGGGAAGCGTCGGCGGATGTCGAGCATGGCATCAATATTTTGCATCAGGAGTTCGACCAGTTTCGGATCAAACTGGTGACCTGATTCTTTGTTAATAAAATCGATAATTTCCTGATCGGCCCAGGGTTCTTTATAGCAACGCTTACTGCCCAGCGCGTCGAACACATCGGCCAGTGCGGTAATGCGTCCGGCAATATGAATCTGCTCTCCTTTTAAGCCTCGCGGGTAGCCCGTACCGTCCCATCGTTCATGATGCTGACTGGCAATAATGGCGGCCAGCTGCAGAATGCGGCGGTCTGACTTGCTTAGTATGTCGGCACCGATCTGAGCATGGGTCTGCATCGTGCTCCATTCCGCAGCATCGTGTTTGCCGGGTTTGTTGAGTATGTTGTCGGGAATGGCAATTTTCCCTACATCATGCAGCGGGGCGGCCATTTTTATCAGCTCGGCTTCCTGCTCCGGAAGGCCGTAGGCAATGGCCAGCTGGCGCGAAATCTGCGCAACCCGCTTAACATGAGCGCCGGTTTCTTTTGAGCGTTTCTCAACGGCTTCACCCAGCATGTATACCAGTTCACGCTGGGTTTCGATGATTTCGTCACGCATTAACAGGTTTTCGTATGTGATGGCGACGTTGGTGGCGTAAATCTCCAGCAGTTGCTTATCAAGCGCTGAGGGTTCGCGATGATAGGTCACATACAGCAGGCTTTCACTGCCACGTTCGGAAGCGAAATAGCCAATATAGTAGTTTTCGTAATATTGGCTTTCACGGCTGTTCATGGCTTTTTCAAAACCTTCGCGAACATGCTGGGGAATGCTGTCGAAGGAATCCAGATCGGTCAGTTTCTGCATTTCGCCAGTGGCCGCGAGGACGCGGAAACGACGCACGCCAAGCAGCTGATCCTGTTGGTTGGTGCTGGAGCAGTACAGGGCACTTTGTTCCAGTCCGAGCAGATTGGTGACCTGAGATAATACTGCGGAGGCAAACTGACTGATCGCTCCGGTACTGAATACCTGAGCAGACGCTTTGATCACGCGTTCCAGGCCACGGCGGTGTTCATTGAGGGTGCAGATGTCGCGGTAACTGCGCAGGGTGGCGTACATCAGGGTGTTGAGCTTGGTGGTGGTCAGCTCGGTTTTGTCTTTGTAGTCGTTGATATCGTAGGTGCGGATGACTTCGTGTTCGGGGGCCTGACCGGGCTGTCCGGTACGCAGCACAATGCGGGTATAGCGGTTACGTAATTCTTCACGGATATAGCGTGCGACATTGAGGCCAGCATGGTCTTCTTCCATGACCACATCCAGCAGAACCATGGCAATGTCATCGTGTTCCAGCATGATCTGGCGGGCTTCTTCGCCACTGTAGGCACTGAGCAGTTCTACCCGGCGACCGTCGAATTGAAATCCGGACAGTACCATTCGGGTTATGCGGTGTACGTCGGGCTCATCATCGGCTACCAGTACGCGCCAGGTTTGTTCCGGAGTGCTGACGTCGTTGTCTTCACAGAAGAGGTCGTCGTCAGCAAAGAGGGAATCATCGGCCATAACCGGCTCCGTAGCGTAAGTAGTTAACTGAGTTTAGAACAGGGTGGCAGTATACGCTCTGCCTGATGAATGTTTCTTTACCTGGTGTTGGTTCCGCGCGTGCCGAATACCACCATGGTTTTACCCTTAACGGACACCAGTCCCTGTTCTTCCAGGTCTTTCAGTACCCGTCCCACCATTTCGCGGGAACAGCCGACGATGCGGCCGATTTCCTGACGGGTAATTTTGATCTGCATACCATCGGGATGGGTCATGGCATCCGGTTGCTTACACAGGTCGAGCAGGGTACCCGCAACGCGGCCTGTGACATCGAGGAAGGCCAGATCACCGGCTTTGCGCGTGGTACGGCTTAAGCGATTGGCCATCTGACGGAAAATATGGAACATCAGCGGAGGGTCTTGTTTGACCAGTTCCTGAAATTTGGCGTAGCTGATTTCAGCAACTTCGCATTCGGTTTTGGCTTTTACCCAGGCGGTACGTGGCGGTTGCTGATCATCAAACAGACCCATTTCGCCAAAGAAATCACCTTCATTGAGGTAGGCCATGATCATTTCGCGGCCATCGCTGTCTTCAATAATGACGGTGACGGAACCCTTCATCAGATAAAAAAGAGTGTCGCTCTCTTCACCGGCGTAGATCAGTGTTGAGCGGGCGGGATAACGCCTCTTGTGACAATGCGACAGGAAGTCCAGAAGGTGTTGGTGTTTCGATGGCGCTGGGGGAAGGCTCATGCTCAGGCATCCGATCCGATAATCGACCACCGATTATCACTCATTAGCGTGAGAAGGTGAACCGTTATGCCACGATGCTCCTGAGCAGATTTTTGGGCTGTCTGTCGGTCTTTTTTGGCCACTTAAGATTTATCCACGCCCCCGGGGTATGGTAACCTCCGCATTTTTTCCAGTCAGACCTCAGGTGCCAGAATGAAAGCAACGGTTAAATGGGTTGATAATGCCATGTTTCTTGGTGAGTCCGGCAGCGGCCATGCCGTTGTGATGGATGGCCCTGCAGACCACGGTGGCCGCAATATGGGTATCCGGCCGATGGAAATGCTGTTATTGGGTCTGGGTGGTTGCACCAGCTTTGATGTTATGAGCATTCTGACCAAGCAGCGTTTAGCCGTCGTAGATTGTGTCGCTGAAATTGAAGCCGAACGGGCTGATACGGTGCCCAGTGTGTTCACCAAAATTCATGTGCATTTCAAAGTGACTGGCCGCGCCCTTAAAGAGTCGGCGGTCGAGCGGGCAGTGAAGCTGTCGGCAGAAAAGTATTGCTCTGCTTCCATTATGCTGGAGCAGGGCGGTGTGGAGATCACTCATAGTTTTGCGGTGATTGAATCTGAGTAACAACAAACCCGGTAGTGCGGTTATGTGAGGATGAACTATTGAATAATAAATTGCGGTTGCATGGTTTCAACAATCTGACCAAATCCCTGAGCTTTAATATTTACGATATCTGTTACACAAATACCGAAAAAGAGCGTCAGGAATACATTGAGTACATCGACGAATTGTACAGTGCGGATCGTCTGACAAAAATTCTGACAGACGTAGTTGATATCATCGGCGCGAATATCCTTAACATTGCGCGTCAGGATTACGACCCGCAGGGAGCCAGTGTAACCATTCTGGTTGCTGAGCATGAGGTTCCGCCCAGTGAAGATCTGATGCAGGAAAAACCGGGCCCGCTGCGGGATACCGTTGTTGCTCACCTGGATAAGAGTCACGTCACCGTACATACCTATCCGGAAAGCCATCCTCATGGTGGTATTTCAACGTTCCGCGCCGATATTGATGTGTCAACCTGTGGTCTGATTTCACCGCTGAAAGCGCTGAATTATCTTATCCACAGCTTTGATTCGGACATTGTTACGGTCGATTACCGGGTGCGCGGTTTTACCCGTGATGTGGATGGTGTGAAGCACTATATCGATCACAACATTAACTCCATCCAGAAGTATCTGACTGACGATACCCGCAACGCCTATCAGATGATCGACGTGAATGTGTATCAGGAAAACACCTTCCACACCAAAATGCTGTTGAAGGATTTTGAACTGGATAACTATCTGTTTGGCGAAGGTGTTAAAACCATGGATGCCGATGAGCGCGCTGAGGTAGAAGCCAAGTTGCGCAAAGAAATGCTGGAAATTTTCTATTCCCGCAATATGCCGTAAGGAGACTGCTGTGCCAGCTTTGATCTGGGGATTGATGCTGGCACAGGCGCTGGCTCTGAGTGCCGCACCCCTGATGGTTTTTGCCGGTGGTATTATCGGCAGTCAATTACAGTCTGATCCCCGCTTTTCCACACTGCCGGTTGCCGCCATGATTATTGGTACGGCTCTGGCCGTGCTGCCTGCTTCGCAATTGGCTGGCCGTTTTGGCCGCCGCCCTTTGTTTTTATTCTCGATGGTGTTTGGTTGCTGTGCTGCCATGGCTGCTGCGTTATCGGTTTACTTGCAGTCATTCTGGGCGTTTACCTTCAGCGCTTTGTGTTTTGGTGCGGTGGGCGCTGTGGTGCAGCAGTTTCGTTTTGTCGCGATGGCAGCGGTGCCGGCGGTACAGACGCCGGTGGTCGCGGCGCGTCTGTTGCTGGCGGGTATTGTTTCGGCGTTTCTTGGTCCTGAGCTGACCCGGCTGGCGACATGGTTGCCGCATTGGGGATTTGCGGCATCGTTTAGCGGACTGGCACTGTTCTTTATTCTGGCCGCCGGGGTGTTGTGGTGGTTTATGCCACAACAGAACGTAACACAAGGCGTTCAGCGCGATGACTCCCGCCCTTTGGCGGAATTGCTGCAGCAGCCGGTATTATGGCTGGCGATGCTGTCGGCGGCCTGCGCCTATGGCGTTATGGCCTACATTATGACGGCCACACCGCTGAGTATGACGCAGGGCATGGGGTATGAACTGAGTGATGCCAAGTGGGTGATCCAGAGCCACATCGCGGCCATGTTTTTGCCGTCACTGATTTCGGGACATCTGATCCGCTGGGCAGGACACTGGTGGATGATTATGACCGGTCTGACGGTGATGGCGGCGTGTTTGATCATTGCCTGGTTTGATCAGACGATATTCCATTACTGGCTGGGCCTGGTGCTACTGGGGCTGGGGTGGAATCTGCTGTTTGTGGCCGGAACATCGTTACTGAGCCAGTGTTATCGTCCCGCTGAGGCAACCCGCGTACAGGGCATTAATGATCTGGGGGTGTTTGGTGCTCAGGCGGTGGGGGCGCTGGCTTCCGGTGCAGTGGTGTTACTGATCGGCTGGCAGGGGTTATTGCTGACGACCGTTCCGGCGTTGCTGTTATTACTGGTAATGCTGTTGCGCATGCCGAGAACGTCCTTGTCCGTCTGAATTGCCTGCCGTAAAGCGTCAGCGTAAACGCGGATTATCTTCTGCTTTATCCAGAGGAATTTCCTGCGGCTGCAGGGTACGTCCGCTGCGCTGCAGGCAGGCAAATAAACAACCCGCGAGTAACAGGCTGGCAAGAAGGCTGTAGGTCATCATGGCGGTATCCTCACAGAGATGGACGTTGGCTTGACTCCCGGCGCAGACCGGTAAACCGGGCCTGTAAAGAGTCGACGAACCAAGCCTAGCTGCGTCGCCGGGAGTGTGTCCGCCGGATGTCTGCCGTCCGCCTGCCGGTCAGGGTTTTTCTTTGTTAATTCCTTGTTTCAAAAGGGAAAACTTTTTTGTAACTGAACAAGGAGGGGATCAGAATTGTCCCTGCAGCGTCAGATACCACAGCGGTTTCTGATTGCGATACTGACGGATGTCACCCTGACGGATAAACGGACTGGCGCCAGGAGTCAGATTGAGGGTTGTGAGTGCGCGCCAGCGGGAATTCCACTGGTACTCTGTGTACAGGTCAAGGTTCTGCGCATCGCTGGTGTCCTGAGTGATGTAACCACGACTGCTGAGCGGTGCCGGCAGCAGCTGTTCGCTGCCGCCCTGTACGCGCCAGCACAGGCCATGACGCCAGCGATCACTGAGGCGTTGCTGCAGGCCGATCTGTGCCATGTAATCCGGTTGATTGGGCAGCCGGTGGCGATAGGGCAGTTCAGCGCTGGTCTGTACATCGGAGCGATAAACCCCGCCGCCCAGCGCCAGACTGATGCGGTGGTCAGACAGTGGGAATTCCATATCCAGTTCAGCGCCGCGTAAGACTGCGCTGCCAGTGCTGTTCTGTGGCCGCAGTATGGTCAGTTGCGTGATGCCGTCGCTGTCGGTTTCGCGGCTGGCGGTCTGCAGTATGGCCTGATTGATAATTCGCTGGAACGCGCGCAGGTAGAGCCCGCTGTGACGGTCGGCGCGGCTGTCACTGCTGGCGCGGAAGTTGTGTTCGTAACCGATATCAATGTTGCTGATCAGTTCGGCTTCGAGCTCACCGTTGCCACGCCAGAGAGTATCTGCCTGACGGAACTGGTAAGGAATACGGTCGGTTATTTCAGGTTCGCGGGTGTTCTGACTCATGCTCAGACGCAGGCGGCGTTTACTGTCGAGATGATGCAGCAGGTGAGCACTGGGCAGCCAGTGGGTGTCGGTGGCGATTCCGGAGTCGCCCTCGGCAACGTAGGAATCCTGACTGAGCTGGTAGCTGCTCATATGCACACCGGCTTCAAACAGGGTGCTGGGTGTCAGTTGCCAGCGGTCGAGGGCAAAGGCGCTGAGCCGGTTTTCTTTGTAGTTAAAATTGTACGGCAGGCCTGTACGGTCGTTATTGCTGGTCAGAAGCGTATTACTCAGGCTGTTATTGATGCGCTTCATCTGCTGCATGCTGAGACCAATGCTCCAGCGGTGTTCGTTCAGCATCTCGTTTAACTGCCAGCCGAATTGATAGCGGCTGTCGTCTATTTGGTTGGTCTGGGCGACGACCAGCGGATTGTCGTGGCTGAGGCGGATATCCTGATCAAACTGTTCGGCGATAAAAAAACGCGTCCAGCGACAGGTGTTGCCAGTTGAGACGCAGGTTTCCACCCAGACGTTGCGTCACACGTTCACTGTTCCGTTCGGTATTGCTGTCAGTCAGCTGCGGTCGTTGCAGTGTGTTCGGGCTGTTCAGTGGGTGAAGCCCTTGTAAACGCTCATGATTGTCGGCCTGCAGATACAGTGCATACAGGTGTAACGGGTGCTGATTGTTGAGCCGGGAGTTGAAGCTGAACAGCAGGCTGCGGCTGAGTTCGCGGCTATGCTCCTGCCAGTCGCCGTTACCCGCTGGTGTGCGGCTGAAGCCCTCGCTGTGCTGGCGGGCCAGGCGGCGTTCTGCACTCAGGCGTAATGGGGATTCGCCACTCAGCAGCTGAGCCGAACCGTTCAGTTGCGCATTCAGTGCTTCACCACCGGCGCTGATCTGTAACCGGTTGCCACCATCAGCGCTGTTCAGAATCACATTGATGGTTCCGCCGCCACCGCCTCCGGCATCCAGATCCGCGCGTGAGTTACGGTCAATTTCAATATGATGAACCAGGCTGGCCGGAATCTGGCGGGTATTCAGGCTGCTGTTGCCGGCTCCGCCAAGCAAGGGATGACCATTGATCAGCAGGGTCAGATACTGTGACGACAAGCCATGCAGCTGGATTTCCAGCTCGCCATCGGGTTGCCAGCCAAGGCTGACGCCGGGCAGGCGCTGCAGCAGGTCGAACAGGGTCTGAGGGGCGTAATAGCGGAAGTCTTCCGCCAGATAGACTTCCTGCGGATAGGCGACGGTGTTGAGTGATTGCGGCAGCGACTGGGCGCTGTGCGCGACCAGCAGCGCAGCCATCAGCAATAATGGCTTTAAGCGCCGACCGGCAACACGGGCTCCCTGCATCATACCTCTCCCTGATAAGGTCAGCCGTTCTGTACGCAGAGCAGCTTAAAGCCTTTGTCCTGTACCATGATTTCGACCTGGCGGAACTGCTCAGCAGCCCAGTCTTCATAGGGCAGATGACGGTTGGCAACAATCCACATCTGGCCATCACGGGTCAGGTGCTGGCGTGCTTCGCTGAACAGGCGGCGGGCAAACTCATAGTCAGTTCCTTTGCCCAGATGAAAGGGGGGATTACTGAACAGGTAGTCAAACCTGCCTTCAATACGACTCAAACCGTCGCTGGCCAGTATGGTGGCGGGCAGATTCAGGCGGGTGCTGTTCAGCTGGCTGCTGCGGATGGCAAAGGCATCAATATCAGCGAGGGTGATATCCAGCGCCGGTTCAGCGGCTTTCATGCTCAGGCCAATCACACCCGATCCACAACCCAGATCCAGCAGCTTGCCGTGTGCCGGTGCGGGAACATGTTCCAGCAGCAGGGCCGTGCCGGTATCGAGCTTGCCGTGGCTGAAAACCCCCGGCAGGGTCATGAAGGCCTGCTGCTGGCAGGTGAATGACTGGGCGAGTTTCAGCCAGTTAAATTCAGTAACGGCTTTGAGCTGCAACTGCCACAGCGTGCAGTGGCGTGCGGAGTCGGTTTTCTCGGCGCGATTGCTCAGTGCCGCACAGGCTTTGCCGATGCTTTTGCCACCGGCGTCATTCGCGCCCACAATCCAGCATTCGCTGACCTGAGTGGCCATCAGCTGAATCAGGGCCTGCGCCTGTTGTTTGGCTTTGGGCCACAGCAAAATAACCTGCTTGCCACGGAAATCTTCGCTTTGCGGAATGGCGAAGCGTACCTGCGGCTCGGTCAGTGGACGATGAGCCTGTGCGCTGAGCCAGTCCCAGGTCAGGAACTGGGCGCCGCTGCTGCTCAGCAATGCCAGCCAACCCGCCGGAAGATCGGATTCGGCTCCGAGGATCAGCGTATTGGGAGTGATCAGGTTGGGGTGGCGTAATAATAATTCGTATACAGCGGTGCTCATTCAGGCAGGCTCATCAGCAGGTCGCGGATGGTCAGGGCCGCCTGGTGGGTGTCGTCGCCAAGAGTAATCAGGCCGTGGGCCAGCAGGTTGCTCTGGCTGTTGCTGTGATAACCGGTGACAAACACAGGTAAGCCGCCTTCGCGGGCCAGACGCTGCAGCTGACCAAGCTGCATAGCATTCTGGTCGGTACCAATATGGAACAAGGCCGCCTGCCAGTGTTTGGCCTGCAGCAGCTCTGCCAGTTGATTCGGGGTCAGCATGCCACTGAACCACAGCGGACGCAGGCCCAGTTGCTTCAGCAGAATGGCCAACTGCAACTGCTGAATGTCATCTTCCCAGGTACAGTTGGCTATTAATACCTGCGGTGCTTTTTCTTCCTGTTGATGATCATCGCGGTATTCTTCTGTCAGGCGTGACGCCAGACGTGCTTGCAGTATTGCCGCATAAAAGCGCAGGCGTGCCATGCCCAGCGTCTGGCTGAGGTTATCGCGCAGGTGATGATAGAGCGGAATAAACAGAAAGCGCATGGCGACATCAACCGGAAAAAACTGGCTGACTTCCTGAAATAAGGCGGCTACTTGCTGATCATCAAAATCCTGTACGGCCTTATGCAGGCGTTCGCGGTAATGTTGCCACTGCGAAGGCTTTGCCGGGGCGCTGAGAGGGGCATCAGGCAGCTCTTCACCATTGTTGATCATGGCCTGTGCCTGAGATATCGGGATGCCACGATTGAGCAGGGTGACGACCTGATGAATGAGGCGGATATCCTGTTCCGTGTAGAGTCTGTGCCCTTTGGCGGTTCGTTTGGGCTGTATCAGGCCATAGCGCCTTTCCCAGGCACGCAGGGTGATGGCGTTAACGCCGGTCTCACTGGATACTACCCGGATCGGGAAATAAGCCATGTTAGGATCGCTTGCGGGGTTAGACATCGCCGGTGGTTCTCCGCTGGCTCTTAGTGTTGCCGGGGTTGTTGCTGTGCCGGAATCGGTACCGGACGGTTGCTGTACAAGGTTATTCAAAAATTTTTCAGATTCTATAAGTACTTATACACAAAGTAAAAAAACGGCGCTGCTATGAGTGACATACTTGACCGCGAACACCATGGAAATTACCTTGAGCGGACTAAATAGTGGAGGCGACCATGGTCAATGACCTGAACGATGAGCAGGGCCCGATCAGTCTGGAATTATTAAAGAAGGCCGTTGATGCATCCAATGACGGTATTGTGATCGCAGAACAGGAAGGCGATGACAACATCCTGATCTATGTGAATAAGGCATTTGAGCGTCTTACGGGCTATCGTGCCGATGAAATTCTGTATCAGGATTGCCGCTTTTTGCAGGCCGGTGACCGCGATCAGGATGGATTGACCGCGATCCGCAGCGCCATTGCTGATGGTAAAAGCTCCCGGGTTGTTCTGCGTAACTACCGTAAAGATGGCAGCCTGTTCTGGAATGAGCTGAGTATTTCACCGGTGTATAACGATGATGATCAGCTGACCTATTACATCGGCATTCAGAAGGATGTGACGGCTCAGGTTGAGTTTGAAGAACGTGCTCTCAAAGCCGAACGGGCTTTGGCGGATCTGCAGGCCGGACTGAGCTGATACCCGGCGCAGTGTAAAAAAGGGAGCCGGAGCTCCCTTTTTTATTGCGCGTCAGTATCCACTGGCGGCACCGGTCTTTTTATTTGGCGGCTTCTGCGGCTTTAACAATCATACCACGGGCTTCTTCGGCGTTACCCCAGCCCTGAACCTTAACCCACTTACCTTTTTCCAGATCTTTGTAGTTTTCAAAGAAATGAGCAATCTGGTCACGCAGCAGCTGCGGAACATCGTCGATGTCGTTCACATCGTTGTAAATCTGGGTCAGTTTCTGATGAGGGACTGCAACCAGCTTGGCATCGCCACCGGCTTCATCTTCCATATTCAGAACGCCAACGGCGCGGGCGCGGATGACGGATCCTGGCTGGACCGGGTACGGGGTAATCACCAGAACGTCCAGCGCATCGCCGTCGTCAGCCAGTGTGTTCGGGATGTAACCGTAGTTGGCCGGGTAAAACATAGGGGTTGCCATAAAGCGGTCAACCAGCAGGCAGTCCATGTCTTTATCGATTTCGTATTTGATTGGCGCGTGATTGGCCGGAATTTCGATGACCACGTAGAAATCGTTAGGCAGGTCTTTACCGGCCGGAATGGCGTTGTAGCTCATAGGGTTTTCCTGAGGGTTATTGAACAGAATGCGCGGATTATATCGACTGGGCCTTGCTCTGTCAGTCTGCCATAAGTATAAAGCGCCTCAACGTTTACCGATGGGACACTGGCGCCTAGACTCGAACAGGTCTCTGCATGTGTTTATGTACGCTAAAATAGTTTCGTGCAGCCCGAATGGACACCGGCTATTGATCAGGCAGGACGTGAAACAGAGTGCTATTTCCGACGGATACCGGGGTTCTTGTGTGTAGTATGACCATAAATATCATGTCAAAAACACGGATAATATTCAGCCTGTGCAGCGCGCTGCTTCTGTCAGAAACCGCGCTGACCGATGAATATGACAGCTTTGAACTGGATACGCCGTTCGTTCTGGATGACGACATCCCTGTGGTGCTGACCGCATCGCGTCTGAAGCAGCCCCGTGCTGAGGTTCCGGCCAGCGTTACTGTGATTGAGGCTGCCCAGATTGCCGCCTGGGGTGTGCGCAGCCTGCCGGAGCTGATGCGTTTTGTTCCGGGCATGAGCATTGGCCATGGCGATGACGAAAACAACACGTCGATTGCTTACCATGCTTCTAACCCGAACATCATGCGCCGTTTGCAGGTGCTGGTGGATGGCCGCTCGGTGTTTAAAGCCGGCATCGCTTCCGTGGTCTGGGATGATATCCCGGTCGCGCTGGAAGATATCCTGAGGATTGAGGTGACCCGTGGCCCCAATGCAGCGACCTATGGTGCTAACTCTTTTCTCGGTGTCATTAACATCGTCACCAAACATCCGGGGGATACACTGGGAACCCGTATGCGTTACCGCACAGGTAACAACGGTGTAGACGATGGTTTTGTCAGCTATTCCGGCGAAAGCAATCAGAACAGCTACCGCATTACCGCTCTGATCCGTGCCGATGATGGCTTTGACGGGCGCGATGCGAGCGGCGGCGATGATGAATATCGTGACAGTCGCCGCCACGGGTTTGTTACGGCCTATTTCAATCGTCCGCTCGACAGCATTACCCAGCTCAGTCTGCAGGCGTCGCTCAAGCAGGGGCATACTGACATCCGCCGTGAATCTTATGAAATGGATGCGCCGGATCAGGAAACCAAACAAGGCTATCTGTGGAGCCGGATCAGAACCGAGTTCAGCGCCAATCACAGCTCGCATTTGCAGGCTTACTGGCAGACGGATAACCGCAAACAACGCAGCGCCGCTTGCCTGCCAACCCTGTCACTGGACCCGGAATTATTCAGTCTGTACCAGCAAAATCCACAGTGGAGTAATTCTGTGCTGGGGATCAGTCGGCTGGTGGGCACCGCCGATGGCGATAACCTGGTCGGTGGCATCGCGGCAGGTCTGGTAACACCGGCTGACGTTGAAACCTTGCTTCTGGCGAATCAGGGGTTAGCGCTGGATATTACTCAGGAGCAGCTGGACAGCGCCCGTAATATTTATACGCGGGGCTTTAACGGGACTGATTTTTTACAGCTGAAAGAAATGGTGTGTGGCGATACTGAGCGCAATCTGCGCGAAGATCGTTACGATATTGAATGGCAGGATACGATGCAGTGGAGCGATACGTTGCGTACCGTTTCCGGTATCAGCTTCCGCCGTGATCAGGTGGATTCGGAAACCTATTTTAATGGCCGTGTGCACAACGACACGTATCGTTTGTTTGCCAATGCTGAATGGCGCATGACGCCTTATCTGCTGATGAATGCCGGCGGCATGTATGAAGCGGAAGACACCAACGACAGTGCGTTTTCACCGCGGCTTGCGTTTAACTGGCTGCTTGCTCCGCAGCACAGTATCCGTCTGGTGTATTCCGAAGCGGTACGCTCACCGGACCTGCTTGAGCAGGAGCCAGAGTATTCCATCCGGGTAAAAAACCTCGGTGACAATTACCTGAATCTGAATGATGGGCGTATATATGTGAATCAGACGGCGGTATCGCGTGATCTGAAACATGAGAAAATCGCCAGTACTGAACTCGGTTATTACGGCAAATTCTCAGACCTGAATCTTGAGCTGGATATAAAGGTCTATCAGGACAAACTGACGCAGTTAATATCAGACCATATTGCCCTGAATTCATTATCGGTTGACTCTGATACTAAGATGAATATCAATGGTGCCGAAATGCAGTTACAATGGCAGCCCGACAGCCGGAACTGGTTTTGGTTAACGGCCGCCTATATCGATGCAGACGTAACCCTCGGGGATACATCAGAGTTGACAGAAAAACAGCGCCGTTCGCTTTCCGTTGTTGAACTGCGACAGACAGCACAAGACAATCTGGTCGTGAGTTGGCACCATCAGGGCGACGGCTGGAGTGTCACGGCCTCGCATTTCTGGCTGGATGCCTACAACGAAACAAATCGTTACCGTCGTTATGAAATTAATACCAAGAAAACCTGGTCATTCAATGGTTATAAACCATGGGCAGGCTTCTTTTTGCAGCACCTGATTGATGATTTTCCTCTGGCGTACGCAGATCAGCGCTATTCAACCCGTGACTTGTACTACTTTCAGGCAGGGCTAGATTTTTAATGTTTTTTGGTTGCAAGGATGCACACACCGTTTACCGCTGGCTCAGTATCTGTCTGCTGACATGCATGCTGGCGATCTCTGCGCAGGCAGACGATGCGCGTATCGTCTTTGTTGCTCACGAAAAACTCCCTTCAGTAGAACAACTGGTCGAGAAAACATCCGCGCTGCTTGAAACCCGCTCCGAATTGCGGTTGCTGCATGAACCCCCTGAGGCTGGCTGGCAATCATACGATGCGGTTGTTCTGGTTGGTCCACAGGCGCTGGAATCCTGGTCTTTTGAACACTCGCCTGCCGCGGTTGCGGTATTTGTCAGCCGTGATGCGGCTGCCGCTTATCGGCAGCAGCTGGCTTCAGCGCTTTATCTTGAACCACCGCTTAAGCGACAGGTGGCGCTGGCGAAAAGTATTCTCGGTAGCGACCGGCCGCTGGGAATTCTCGTGCAGGATAAAGCGCAGTGGAAGAACAGCGGTTTATCGGCATTACCCTTACAGCAGGCTCTGGTGACCCCTTATTTTGTCGATCAATACGGTAACCTGAACCGTGCTTTGCTGGATCTGCTGAAAAACAGTCATGCCCTGATTGGTACTTATGACACTGAGCTGTACAGTTCAACCAATATCAAAAATATTCTGATCACGGCTTACCGCCAGAATAAACCCTTGATTGGGCCATCGAGTGCGTACATAAAAGCCGGCGCGCTGGCGACAACGTACAGCGATCTTGATGACGTTGCGCGCCGTCTCAGTGAAATTCTGCTGACGGGCCTGAAGGAACAGCTATGGCCGGATGCCGGCTATAATCCCTACTTTAAAGTCCGTTACAACCAACAGGTTGGACGTTCTCTGAATCTGTTGTTACCCGACGCTGATGAGCTGGCGGTGAGGCTAACGAACAGCGAGAGAGAGAACTGATGACGCTGCGCCAATGGTCCATCCGGCGGCGGATACTGCTGGTCGGTACCGTGCCGGCTCTGATTGTTGTACTGTTGCTGACAACCTATCACATGCTGAACCGCTGGTCTGATATCCGTCAGGAAAATCAGAGCATTGCGCATATCGTACTGGAAAATATCGGTGTATCTGCGGAATATCCGATTATTTCCGGCAATTATGAATTACTGACGCCGCTGGTGCGCTCTGCGTTGTCTCAGCCGGCCATTGTTGCGATAGAAATTCATGATGCTTCCGGGCGTATATTGCTGAATGAGAAAACCGGGCGTTTTAGCGACGTTCCGGCTGAGGATATCCGCTATCTGCGTTATGACATTATTCGTCAGGTTCAGAGTCTGGATGAATTCTCTGAATTTGGTGATGGTTCGACCGCCGCAACCACACTGGGTCACATTCGCCTCGGAATGGCGGATACATTTACCCGTGATCGGGAAATATCCACACTCCGCCAGTCATTACTGGTGGGATTGGGCGTGGTTGTGTTGGCGTTTTTTATTGGCCGGGCGGCTTCATTGACCATCATTCCGCCACTGGAGAAACTCGCACTCTTTATTGCCCGTCTGGCGAATGGTAATACCAGTGACCGTATTAAAGTCGATGACGGTGCTGAAATCGGTCATCTTCAGGTGAATGCCAATCAGCTGGCGCAATCACTGCAACAGGCAGAAAAAGATCAGCAGCGTTATACCCGGCAGTTAATGAATGAGCAGCAGAAAACCCAGCAGGCAAGCCGGGCAAAAAGTGAATTTCTGGCCATGATGAGTCATGAGTTACGCACACCATTAAATGGTGCTATTGGTATGCTGCAATTGCTTGAGCAGGATATCAGCCGCGAGGAATTTAACGATTATAAGCGTACGGCCGATCAGTCTCTTACCCATCTGACCCAGCTGCTTGAAGATGTTCTGGTGGTGGTTGATACCGAAAAAAATAAACTTCCGGTGGTTTTCAAAGAGCAGAAACTCCCGGATGTCCTGCACAATCTGATTCAGAATTTCTCTGCCAGAGCGCTTGAAAAAGGGTTATCACTGGTCGTGGATTATGATGGCGCATTGCAGCGTGACGCTATTCGCTTCGATCCTTCACTGGTGCGGCAGGTTGTAAGGCATTTAGTGGATAACGCCATTAAATTCACCGACAGTGGCATGGTGATCGTGCAGCTGCAGTTAATAAAACACGACGGCAATGACTGGCTGGCCATCAGCGTGACCGATACCGGCATCGGTATTCCCGAGAATCAGAAACAACAGGTTTTTGAAGCCTTCGCGCAGGTGAATTCCTCGTTTAACCGCCGTTATGCCGGTATTGGTCTTGGTTTAACGATCTGCCATCACATCAGCCGTATATTGGCTGGCCATATTGAGATTCATGATGGTTTGCATGGCGGCACCAACGTGTTGGTCAGGTTTCCGCTCGGAGTGCGGCCAGCCAATCATGAGCAGCAGCATGCTTTGGCAGCGCAGGGGTTACGCACCTTGATCGTTGAGGATAATCCGGTGAACTCCAAGGTTGCCGAAAAAATGCTGTTAAAAGCCTGTCCGCAAATGCAGATTCATGTGGTCAGCTCCGGCGAAGAAGCCCTTGAACGGGTTAAATCACAGCAATTTGATCTGATCCTGATGGACTGTCAGATGCCAGGTCTGGATGGGTTTGATACCACCCGGCGTCTGCGGGAATCCGGGCTGAATATTCCGGTTGTAGCCTGTACCGCCAATACCACCGACCGGATTCAGGAGAAATGCCGGGCGGCGGGCATGGATGACTATATGGCCAAACCGCTTAATGTTGCGATGGTGAGGGCGATGGTCAATAAATGGCTGCAACGTGCCCCTGCAGAACACTGATGGTTATCGCCAGTACCGCCCTTCATTCTGACGGCCCGGTGTTATGCAGCAGGCAGATCTGATCCCGGCCATTATTTTTGGCCCGGTATAACGCCTGATCGGCCAGATCGATCAGATCGGTTTCATTTTCCAGTCCGTGTGCGGCTGAGCCGGCAATGCCGATGCTGAGAGTTACTTTCAGAGCCGGTGCAACGTCGTTAAAACTGAGGCTGCGCACCCGGTTCAGGATGCGCTTTGCCAGTTCGGCCGCGCGCTGGGGGTCGCAGTCATCGAGAATAATCAGAAACTCCTCACCACCGTAACGGCCAACCGCATCCTGTGGACGCAGCGCCTGACGTAAGGCTGCGGCAATGCCCTGCAAGACTTTATCCCCTACGGTATGGCCGTAGGTGTCATTCACTTTTTTGAAGTGGTCAGCATCGATCATTAAAACCGACAGGGGTGTAAGGTTCAGCAGATGGCGCTGAAATGCCCGGTGCAGAATGTGCTTGATGGTGCCCTGATTCCACAGCCGGGTAAGGCTGTCGATGCGTGCCTGTTGATAGGCCTCGTCCAGTTCACCGATCAGCTGCACCTGAATTTCACTGAGCTGAGTCAGGTTAAGTTCGGTTTGTGCCCAGCAGGCGATATCGGCCAGAGCCGCCAGATCGTGTTTGCTGAAGGTGCGTTGCCGGGTGTCCACAATACAGAGTGTGCCGACATTCTGTTCGCGGCTCTTGAGCAGGTAACCGGCATAAAAACGCGCATAAGGTGCGCCTGTCACGTAGGGGTTGTCGGCAAAACGCTGGTCCTGAGTCATATCCTCACATATCAGATATTCGTCTTCGAGCAGGGTGTGCTGACACAGAGCATCAGAGCGCGGTGTGCTGATCAGATCCAGACCCTGAATCGACTTGAACCATTGATTCTCTTCGTCAATGAGCGACAGGTAGGCAACAGGAACATCAAATAACCGGCACAGAATGCGGGTAATCCGGTCGAAACGTTCCTCCAGCGGCAGATAGAGGATATCCAGTTCCTTTAAAGCCTGCAGGCGCTGATGCTCGCGGGCTGGTTGTGAGGCTATGGTCATAAAGCTCTCCTACAGCTGAGGCGTCTGCAAATCGCCCGGTCATTGTGAAGTCTAGACAGTCTGACGCTATCGCACAGATATTGCGCAACCTGAGGCCAGAGTCAGATGGGAGCCGACATCCGGGTAGCCATCAATACTCCTGCACTCCCCTGAGTTTGCTGCGCTTCTTACGGTGTATTCTGCTGTTGCTGTAACGCCCAGTCGATATGTTCCTGCACCAGCACGCTGACCTGTGGCCGCTTACGTTGCAGGGCATCCGTCACCTCTAGGCTGCGCGGCGCATTTCCCAGAGCAACGGCGATATTCCGCAGCCAGTTTTCGTAACCGGTACGCCGTATCGGCATGCCTTCTGTGCGATGCAGAAAGGTTGCTTCATCCCAGGCGAACAGTTGCAGCAGGCTGGCCTTGTCGAGCTGATGGCGTGGCGTGAAATCATCTTCTTTGCTGGCTTTGCTGAAACGGTTCCACGGACAGCCAATCTGGCAGTCGTCGCAGCCAAAAATACGGTTGCCGATGCCGGTGCGTAAGTCTTCCGGAATTGGCCCGTTCAGTTCAATGGTGAGGTAGGAAATACAGCGCCGGGCATCCAGCACATGCGGGCCAACAAAGGCCTGTGTCGGGCAAATATCCAGGCAGGCTGTGCAGCGCCCGCAATGATCCTGAGTATAAGGTTCATCCACCGGCAACGGCAGATCGGTCAGGATTTCACCAAGAAAAAAATAGGAGCCGGCTTTGCGGTTGATCAGCATGGTGTTCTTACCGATCCAGCCCAGTCCGGCCTGATTGGCCAGAGCCCGCTCCAGCACCGGCGCGCTGTCAACAAACGCACGGAACCCCATCTCACCGGCGGCCTGTTGCAGGCGCTTTCCCAGTTCAGTCAGACGCTTTCGTATCAGTTTGTGGTAATCGCGACCAAGCGCATAACGTGAAATATACGCCTGATTCTTATTGTTTAACTGTTCGGTGATGCGAATGTCGGGCGCCAGATAATCCATTCGCAGACTGATGACCCGGAGGGTGCCCGGCAATAATTCAGCCGGGCGTGAGCGCATATTGCCGTGCTCGGCCATATAACGCATTTCACCGTGATAGCCTGCTGCCAGCCACTGCTGCAGGCGCTGTTCATGCTCACCGAGCCCGACACCGGTAACGCCCAGTTGCTGGAAACCCAGTTCATCGGCCCAGCTTTCCAGCAGAGCGCGCAGATCCGCCCATGACGGCACGGATTGCGCGTAATCCGGTTTATTGTCTGGCGATCTTTCTTTCATGGGTTCGTCTTCAGGCTCAGCTTCTATATAATTTCGTGCAATTTAACATATCAGGCAGCCAAAGGATGAACCGACCTTACACCGCCAGGGATCATTTGCCGGGCGAACTCTACCGTGCCGACCAGGTACGCGAGCTTGACCGGCTGGCGACTGAGCAGGAAAACATCAGTGGCTTTGAACTGATGTCCCGTGCCGGAGAAGCGGCATTTGCCTGCCTGCTGGAACGCTGGCCGGACGAGCAGCAGATCTGTGTGTTTGCCGGACCAGGCAATAATGGCGGTGATGCCTGGGTTCTGGCGGCGCTGGCCCGCTATCACGGTATGGATGTCTGTTTTTATACACTGGGTGATCTGCAGCAGCAGTCAGACAGCGCCCGGCAGGCGCGGGAGATGGCGCTGGAGTCCGGCGTAAAACCTCAGCTATTCAGCGGGGAACTGGATTACGAAGGACGGGTCATTGTTGATGGGCTGCTGGGAACCGGCCTGAACGCCGCAGTGCGTGGCGATTACGATCTGGCCATCACCGCCATCAATCAGCACTGGGCTGATGTTCTGGCGCTGGATCTGCCTTCCGGCCTCAATGCAGACACTGGCCGCATCATGGGCAATGCGGTGGAAGCCACCCTGACGGTGACGTTTATCGGCATGAAGCGTGGCATGCTGACCGCCGCCGGGCCGGATGTCTGTGGTGCCATTGCCTTTGCTTCACTGGCGGTTGATCCGTTGTTGTACCGCCAGTTGCCGGCGGATGCTGAGCGTATCAGCTGGGATCGGCTTGATCGTCTGGGTCAGCGTTTGCCTTCTCGTCTGGGCAACGCGCACAAAAGAGAATTTGGCCATGTGCTGGTGGTCGGCGGCGATCAGGGCATGGGGGGGGCGGTGGCCATGGCCGCCGAAGCTGCCGCGCGCTGTGGCGCCGGACTGGTCAGTGCGGCAACACGAACAGAGCATGTGGCTCCATTACTGATGCGCCGTCCGGAAGTTATGGTGCGCGCCGTGGAGTCCGGCCTTGAGCTGCAACCATTGCTCAGCCGTGCCGCCGTGCTGGCGGTTGGGCCAGGGCTGGGCCAGAGCAGCTGGTCAGAACTGCTGTTGCAGCAGGTACTGGCTGATGAACGGCCATTACTGCTGGATGCCGATGCCCTGAATATTCTTGCTTCGCCGGGCTGGCGTTGCGATTTTGCCGGACGCGATGCCGTACTGACACCACACCCGGGTGAGGCAGCACGCCTGCTGGGGTGCAGCATTGACGAGGTGCAGGCCGACCGTTTTGCTGCGGCCCGAACGCTGGCGCAGGAATATCAGGCGGTGGTGGTTCTCAAAGGACAGGGCTCGCTCATTGCCGCGCCTGATGGTCGTCTGGCGCTGTGCACCGATGGCAATCCGGGCATGAGCAGCGGTGGTATGGGCGACGTGCTCAGTGGCGTGATTGCGGCGTTACTGGCGCAGGGGATGAGCCCGTGGATGGCGGCACGCTATGGCGTGTGTTTGCACAGTGCTGCGGCTGATCGTGTGGCGGAACATGCGGGGCAGCGCGGGTTGCTGGCCAGCGATCTGATGATGATGTTGCGGGAGCTGATTAACTGATGTCCATTCACCTGCGCGGGGAATCCGCCATGACGGCTTTTGCCGCCGCCTGTGCGCCGTTGTTCAGCGAAGGTGGTCTGTTGTTTCTTGAAGGTACGCTGGGGGCGGGTAAAACCACCTTCAGTCGTGGCCTGATTCAGGCACTGGGTCATCAGGGTGCGGTTAAAAGTCCGACCTATACGCTGGTCGAAGATTACCCGCTGGCCGCCTGTCATGTGTGCCATTTCGATCTGTACCGGCTGGGCGATGCCGAAGAGCTGGAATTTATGGGCATCCGCGATTACCTCGATCATCAGGCTCTGTGTCTGATTGAGTGGGCCGAAAAGGGGCGCGGTATTCTCCCTGAGGCGGATCTGGTGCTGCATATTGATGATCTGGGCGACAGCCGTACACTCCGCTGGGTTTCTGCAACCGAACGGGGAGCGCGCTGGGTGCAGGCACTGGATCAACTGGCGCAGGAGTTTGATCCGACATGAAGCCTGTTTTCCGGTTGGGGCTGATATTCCCGTTGCTGCTCAGCTCAGCACTGTATGCCGATGTTAAAGACGTGCGTGTCTGGCAGTCGCCGGATAAAACCCGTCTGGTGTTTGACCTCTCCAATCCGGTAGAGCACAAAATTTTCACACTCTCCAATCCTGACCGTGTGGTCATCGATTTATCCGGCGCCAAAGTGCTCAACGATTTGTCCAAAGTGGATCTGCAATCTACAGCCATCCGGGCGATCCGCAGTGGTAAACGCAACAGCAATGATGTCCGGATCGTGCTCGACGTTGCTGAGTCGCTGAATCCGAAAAGCTTTCCGCTGCCACCGAATAATGTTTACGCCAGTCATCGTCTGGTCGTCGATCTGGAGCGTGAGGTGGGTGCTCAGATCGTTGTGCCGGTCAAAAAAGCCGATAGTTACAGCGACAACAAACGCGACATCATCATTGCCATCGATGCCGGACATGGTGGTGAAGATCCGGGTGCCATTGGCCATGGACGCATATACGAGAAAAAAGTCGTACTGGCGATTGCTCAGGAATTACAGCGCCTGCTGATGGCTGAGCACGGTTTTCATCCGTTTATGGTGCGCACCGGCGACTACTACATCGGCCTGCGTGAACGTACCGAAAAAGCGCGCAAAGCCAATGCCGATTTTTTTGTATCCATTCATGCTGATGCATTCAAACATCCGGCAGCGCACGGCAGCTCTGTGTTTGTATTGTCGGAGCGGGGGGCAACCTCTGAAGCGGCACGCTGGCTGGCGGATAAAGAAAATGAATCGGATCTGATAGGTGGTGTCAGTCTGGAAGATAAAGAAGATCATCTGGCCATGACACTGCTGGATTTATCCATGACCGCCAAACGCCACTCCAGCGTTAAGCTCGGCAGCCATATACTCGACCATCTGGGCAACATATCAAGGCTGCATAAAAGCCATGTTGAAGAGGCCGCTTTTGTTGTATTGAAAGCACCGGATATGCCTGCGCTGCTGGTGGAAACCGGTTTTATTTCCAACCCGGATGAAGCCCGTAAACTGGCAACCAGCAGTTATCAGAAAAAAATGGCCCGCGCGCTGTTTGCCGGAATTACCGCCTATTTCCGTGAGCATCCGCCACGCGGAACCTTGTTGGAAGCGCAGAAAAACAGTGCGCCGGTATTGAATACTTATGTGATCCGCAGTGGTGATACCCTGTCGGATATTGCCGTTAAAAATGGCGTGGCCATTAATGAATTACGCCGCCTTAACGAACTAAAAGATGATCAGCTGCGCATCGGCCAGCGCATCAAAATCCCCAATACCTGATTTCCGGGCTGTATCTTATGAGTCGAATTCATCTGCTGTCACCGCGTCTGGCGAACCAGATCGCCGCCGGTGAGGTAGTCGAACGTCCTGCCAATATCGTTAAAGAACTGGTGGAAAACGCCCTGGATGCCGGAGCAACCCGCATCGACATCGAGGCTGAACAGGGCGGGGTAAAACTGCTTCGGATCCGCGATGATGGCCACGGCATTGAGCACGATGACCTGCCACTGGCACTCAGCCGTCATGCCACCAGTAAAATCACCACTCTGGATGATCTTGAAGCCGTCGCCAGTCTTGGTTTTCGCGGCGAAGCGCTGGCCAGTATCAGCTCGGTCAGCCGATTGACCCTGACCTCAAGAGCGCAGGGGGCAGAAGAAGCCTGGAGCGTGCATGCCGAAGGACGTGACATGGCCGCCAGCATCACACCGGCCGCACATCCGGTAGGCACCACACTGGAAGTGCGCGATTTATTTTTTAATACCCCAGCGCGACGTAAATTTTTACGCACTGAAAAAACCGAATTTTCCCATCTCGAAGAAACCGTCAAACGTCTGGCATTAAGCCGTTATGACGTGGCATTAACACTGCGTCATAACGGCCGGGTGATTCACCAGCTGCGCAGTGCCGAGCGCACCATCGACCGCGAAAAACGCGTCGCCAGTCTGCTCAATCACGATTTTATCGACAGCGCTGTACACATTGACGCCGAAGCCGTTGGCCTGACACTGCAGGGCTGGGTTGGCTTACCGACGTTTTCCCGTTCGCAGGCGGATATGCAGTATTTTTTCGTGAATGGCCGTGTGGTGCGCGACAAACTGGTGGTGCATGCCATTAAACAGGCTTACCGCGATGTGCTGTATCACGGCCGTCATCCGGCGTTTGTGCTTTATCTCTGGCTGGACCCGAAGCTGGTGGATGTCAATGTGCATCCGACCAAGCACGAAGTACGCTTCCGCGATGGCCGTTTAGTGCATGATTTTCTGTTCCGTACGCTGCATAAGGCGCTGGGCGATGTGCGTCCTGATGATCGCCTGGCGGGCAGCTCACCGGCCACACTGGTACCGCAGACGGCACCGCTCAGTGGTGTGCAGGCCGGTGAATTTCAGGAACAGGCGCGTCTCGACTGGCAGGCGCAGGCGGTACAGGAAAAGGCCGGCAGCTATCAGCCTGCATTTAATGCTGTGCCGCAACAGGGGGCCGTCAGTGCGCAACTCGACGGCCTGCGCGCGCTCAGTCAGCCGCTCGACGATGCATCCTGGGGAAAAGACGTATGGCAGGGTCAGCCACAGCCGTTACCACAAACGCCCAGCGCCGATGTTCCGCCTTTGGGTTATGCCATTGCTCAGCTGCACGGCATTTATATTCTGGCGCAGAACGCACAGGGCATGGTGGTGGTCGATATGCACGCCGCCCACGAACGTATTACCTACGAGCGGTTAAAAATCGCCGTTGATCAGCAGGGCGTACAGAGCCAGCCGCTGCTGGTGCCGGTGACGCTGGCGGTGAGTGAGCGCGAAGCCGATGCCGCCGAACAGTTTGCCGATGAATTCCGCTTGCTCGGCGTGGAGCTGGCGCGGGTTGCACCAGAAAGCGTGGTTGTACGCCAGATTCCGGTGTTATTGCAGCAGGCGGAAGTACCACGGCTGATCGCTGACATGCTGGGCGATTTGCTTGAACACGGCACCTCCGACCGCATACTGGCGCACCGCAACGAATTACTCGGCACTATGGCCTGCCACGGCTCCGTGCGTGCCAACCGCAAACTCAGCATTCCGGAAATGAACGCCTTACTGCGCGATATGGAAGCCACCGAGCGCAGCGGCCAGTGCAATCATGGCCGTCCGACCTGGACTCAGCTCACCATGGGTGAACTGGATAAACTGTTTTTACGGGGCCGCTGATGAGCACTGTGCATGAATTACCACCGGCCATTTTTCTGATGGGGCCGACCGCGTCCGGCAAAACCGCACTGGCACTCGAACTGGCAGAAAAATATCCGTGCGAAATTATCAGTGTCGATTCGGCGCTGGTGTACAAAGGTATGGATATCGGAACCGCCAAACCCGATGCTGAGATGCAGAAGCGTGCGCCGCACCGGTTAATTGATCTGATTGATCCGGCGGAGAGTTATTCTGCGGCGAATTTCCGCGAAGATGCGCTGCGCGAAATGGCCGACATCACCGCCCGTGGAAAAGTCCCGCTGCTGACCGGCGGCACCATGATGTACTTTAAATTTTTGCGTGATGGTGCTGCGCAATTGCCGCAGGCCGATGACGGGGTTCGTGAGCGTCTGCTGGCCGAAGGGCTGCAATATGGCTGGCCGCATATGCACCAAAAACTCGCCGCCATTGATCCGCAATCGGCTGAGCGTTTAAAGCCCATGGACTCACAGCGGATTCAGCGCGCACTGGAAGTGTATGAGGTATCCGGCAAAACCCTGACTGAATTCTGGGCCGAGCAGCAAAGCGAACCGCTGCCTTATCATGTGGTGAATCTGGCCGTTTGTCCGCGTGAGCGCAGCACCCTGCATGAACGCATTGCACTGCGTTTTCGCCAGATGGTTGAGCAGGGCTTTATTGACGAAGTAAAAAAACTGCATGCGCGCGGTGACCTTAACGTCAATATGCCCTCCGTGCGTGCCGTCGGATACCGTCAGGCGTGGGACTATCTGGACGGCAAATATGATTATGAGGAAATGATTGAGCGTGGCATTATAGCCACGCGCCAGTTGGCGAAGCGGCAGGTAACCTGGTTGCGCAGCTGGCCCGATCTGTACTGGCTGGAGACAGAGGATAGTAATCTTCTGCAAAGCGCCTTGAAAATCCTGCATGCCAACGCCATATTTAGCGCATCGTCCTGATTTCGCAGCTTTATCGCATTCGCGTCGCTCCGGACGAACTGGGGCTTACTATTTTTCTTGGCTGTCCCCACATTGGACGGCACACCTTCATTTAAGGAGACCACTATGTCAAAAGGGCATTCTCTACAAGACCCTTACCTCAATCAGCTGCGCAAAGAACGTATTCCAGTGTCTATTTTTCTGGTAAACGGCATCAAGCTGCAAGGTCAGATCGAATCATTCGACCAATTTGTTATTCTGCTGAAAAACACCGTCAGTCAGATGGTTTATAAACACGCAATTTCCACTGTTGTGCCATCCCGCAATGTCCGTCTGCAGCCTGCAGACACCGGCGAAGTTGATGGCAGCAGCGACGAGTAAACGCAGGAGCCGCTGATTTGTTCTTTGAACGCCCGGATAATAGCGGCGAAACCGCAGTACTGGTTCATATTGATTTTCCTGAGGGCCTCAACCGCGAGGACCTTAACGAGTTCAGGGAACTGGTGATTTCGGCAGGTGCTGATCCGTTGGATCTGGTAACCACCAAACGCTCCACCCCCGATCCCAAAACCTTTATCGGTAAAGGTAAGGTAGAGGAAATCGGTCAGGCTCTGCGCCTGCACGGCGCAGAGCTTGTCATATTCAACCACGCGCTGTCCCCCAGTCAGGAACGTAATCTGGAGCGGGCATTACAGTGCCGTGTTCTCGACCGTACCGGTCTGATTCTCGATATTTTCGCCCAGCGTGCGCGTACCCATGAGGGGAAACTGCAGGTTGAACTTGCCCAGTTGCAGTATCAGTCAACGCGGCTGATCCGTGGCTGGACTCACCTTGAGCGTCAGAAAGGGGGGATTGGTCTGCGTGGGCCCGGTGAAACTCAGCTTGAGACGGATCGCCGTCTGTTGCGTGAGCGGGTTAAAAACATCAATGCCCGTCTGGAGAAGGTTCATGCACAGCGTGATCAGAACCGCCGTGCGCGCAAGCGTTCTTCCATCCCCAGTGTAGCCATTGTCGGTTATACCAATGCGGGCAAGTCAACGCTGTTCAATGCACTGACCTCCGCAGATGTGTATGCTGCCAATCAGCTGTTTGCCACACTGGATCCGACTCTGCGCCGTTTTGCGGTTGATAATGTCGGCGAGGTGGTGCTGGCCGATACGGTGGGATTTATCCGCCATCTGCCACACAAACTGGTTGAAGCCTTCCAGGCGACCCTGCAGGAAGCCGCCGAAGCCGATCTGCTGGTGCATGTGATCGACTGTGCGGCACAGGAGCGCGAAGGGAATATTCAGCAGGTTGAGCTGGTGTTACAGGAAATTGAAGCGGATGCGGTTCCGCAACTGCGTGTATACAACAAAATTGATTTACTGGAACACGGCGAAGCCCGCATTGACCGCGACGACCAGGGACACCCGGTCGCAGTATGGTTATCGGCCCAGCAGCGCCTTGGACTGGATTTGTTAAATCAGGCCGTTGGCGAATTACTCAGCACAGAAGTGTTTAACGAAGATATCTGCCTGCGCCCGGCGGAAGCCAAATTACGTGCAATTCTTTACGAATTGGGTGCGATACAGAAAGAACACTATGCTGAAAACGGTGATATGGTACTGACCCTGAGAATGCAGCGTCAGGATTTTAAGCGAGCACTGGCGCGTGCCGATGTCGCTGAAAGCCGTTTTCTTGAACCGGTACGGGAAATCTGGCACTGAGCACTTGCCGTTTGCCCGGTCGATCCGGTTCCGATATTTTTCAGGATGCGTTGTCATACGGACGTGCGCATCAAATTGTCTGCCTAACTGGAGTGACTTATGGCCTGGAATGAGCCCGGCGGAAAGGGCAATCCCAACGATCCCTGGGGTAACAATAATCGCGGCAATAAAAATCGCGGTAATCAACCACCGGATCTTGATGATGCCCTGAAACAACTGATGGACAAAATTAATGGTTTGTTCGGCAAGGGTAATGGCAACAACAATAATGGTAGCGGTAGTGGCGCTGGCGGTTTTTTCGGTATCGCCGCGGCTATTCTGGTGGTGATGCTGGCGTTTAATTCATTTTATACCCTCGACGAGCAGGAGCGTGGCGTTGTACTGCGTCTGGGTAAATATCTGAAAACAGAAAGTCCTGGCCTGCACTTTAAAGTGCCATTGGTTGATCAGGTGATTCCGGTGAACACCACTAAGGTGCGTGAAGCTGAAATCAAAGAACGCATGCTCACTGAAGACGAAAATATCGTCGAAGTTGAACTCAATGCCCAGTATCGGGTAGCTGATCCGGTTGCTTTTGCCCTGCGGGTCGAATTGCCGGAACGCAGTCTACTGTCTGCTGCTGAAAGTGCGCTGCGCCATGAAGTGGGTTCTGCGGCAATGGATCCGATTCTGACGACCGGCCGTGCCGTGCTGGCCGAAAAAGTTCAGATTCGTCTGCAGGATTATCTCGACCGTTATCAGACGGGTATGGTACTGACCAACGTCAACATTAAAGATGCCCGCCCACCGGCTCAGGTGAAGGCTGCATTTGATGACGTACAGAAAGCCAAGCAGGATAAAGAGCGCTTTATCAACGAAGCTGAAGCCTACGCTAATGCGATCGTGCCGGAAGCCCGTGGTCGTGCTCAGCGTCAGCTGGAAGAAGCCAGTGCGTACAAAGACCGCATTATCGCCCGCGCAGAGGGTGAGGCGGCCCGTTTCAGCAATCTTTATTCTGAATACAAAAAAGCGCCAGCGGTTACTCGTGAGCGTCTGTATATAGAAGCTTTGTCGGAAGTGTATACCAATACCAGCAAGGTTCTGGTGGATGTGAAAGGTGGCAATAACATGATGTATCTGCCGCTGGATAAGCTGATGCAGAATCTGCCGACGGTTAAAGGTGAAGGCGAACCGCTGAGCAGTGGTGACATTTCCCGCCTGACGGATCAGGTCCTGAACGAAGTCCGCACCCGTCAGAACAGCACTGGTAACACTACTCGCAGGGAGGGTCGTTAATGTCTCCGAAAGCTTTATTGAGTCTGATCGTTCTGGGTGTGCTGCTGTTGGTAGCCAGTCAGGGTCTGTATGTCATCAACGAAACCGAACGGGCGATTAAGCTGCAGTTTGGTGAAGTGGTCGACAATGACATCAAACCGGGTCTGCACTGGAAAATTCCGTTTATGCAGAATGTTAAGCGTTTTGATGCACGGGTGCTGACGCTGGATACCAATCCATCGCACTTCCTGACGTCCGGTAAAAAGTACGTCATCGTTGATTCATTCACCAAGTGGCGTATCAAGGATGTCAATTCTTACTACAAAGCGACTTCCGGTAACCGTCAGGAGGCATCCAATCTGCTGGCTAACCTGGTGAATAAGGGTCTGCGTGATGAAATCGCTAACCGTACCCTGCACGAAGTGGTATCCGGTGAACGTGATCAGCTGATGACTAAGCTCACGGCTTCGCTGAACAAGCAGACTCAGGGTGATCTGGGTATTGAGATTCTTGATATGCGGGTAAAAGCCGTTGATCTGCCGGATGACCTCAGTGCCTCGGTGTACAACCGTATGTCGGCTGAGCGTGCGCGTGAAGCCCGCGAGCACCGCTCTCAGGGTAAAGAGCTGTCAGAAGGTATTCAGGCTGATGCCGATCGTCAGAAAACCGTTCTTGAAGCCGAAGCTTACCGTGATGCTGAACGCACCAAGGGTGAAGGCGATGCTGAAGCCGCACGTATTTATGCGTCCGCTTACAACAAGGACCCTGAGTTCTATGCGTTTACCCGCAGCCTGAAAGCCTATACCGAAACCTTTAAGCAGAATGATGTTCTGCTGCTGGAGCCGGACAGCGACTTCTTCCGCTATATGAAGGACGCAAAAGGCAAGTAAGCAATGCCCAATGCCCGCGCCTTAACCATGTTCAAGGCGCAGCGGCTTTGGTAGAATCCTGCAACCGGGCCTGGTGCCCGGTTTTTTTGTGCGATTTTCTTTTGAGGACCTCCGGTGCAGCCCGATTTCTGGCGCGAATTCGCTATCGCCCTCTGCCTGGTGTTTATTCTTGAAGGGGTAATGCCATTTCTCTACCCCGCCCGATGGCGCAAGCTGGTCGCTCAGTTAGCTACCGTCGATGATCGTACAATGCGCATGACCGGTCTGATCAGCATGCTGATCGGGCTGGGTTTACTTTACGTAATCAATTAAAAGGCTGGACGATGACTAGCGCTGACCGTTGGCTATTGCCGGATGGTATTGAAGAAGTTCTGCCGCCACAGGCGCGGCGGATTGAACAGTTGCGTCGCCGTTTGCTCGACCTGCTGGATAACTGTGGCTACGACCTGGTCATTCCGCCGGCGCTTGAATATCTCGACTCATTGCTGACCGGTGTGGGCAAAGATCTGGATTTGCGCACCTTTAAAGTGACCGACCAGCTGTCTGGCCGTCTGATGGGCCTGAGTGCGGACACCACGCCGCAGGTTGCCCGTATTGACGCTCACAGCCTGGCTCCGGAAGGCATCAGCCGTCTGAGCTATTGCCGCACGGTATTCCATGCCAAAGCCAGCTCATTGCTGGCCAGCCGCACCCCGACGCAGATCGGTGCTGAACTCTACGGCGAAGCCGGTGTTGGCGCTGACGTTGAAATCATCAGCCTGATGCTGATTCTGCTTGAATCCGCCGGTGTGCAGCAGGTGCATCTGGATCTGGGCCATGTCGGCGTATTCCGCGCGCTGGCAGCCAAAGCTGGTATCAGCGCCGAGCAGCAACGTGAATTGTTTGATCTGCTGAAACTGAAATGCGCCACTGATCTTGAAGCCTGGGCAGCGCGCGAAATTCAGAATGCTGCACTGGCTGAGGCGTTCACACTGCTGATCCATCTGCAGGGCGACCGGCAGAAACTGGATGCCGCGATCAGCCGTATGGCCGAACTGGTGCCGGAGACCTCTGCTGAGCTGGCGCATATTCAGCAGGTGGCCGAGCAGCTGGCGCAGCGCTTCCCGCAGACGTCGCTGTATTTCGACCTGACCGAACTGCGCGGCTATAACTATCACACCGGTCTGGTGTTTGCTGCTTACATTCCGGGTTATGGCGATGCCATTGCTCAGGGTGGCCGTTATGACGAAACCGGCGCGGTATTTGGCCGTGCCCGTCCGGCAACCGGCTTCAGTGCTGATCTTAAAGTTCTGGCCCGTTTCGGAACGTATCAGGCAGAAGCAAAACAGACCGTTGTTGCACCCAATGATAATGACCCGGCCTTATGGCAGCTGATTGCGCAACTGCGCGAACAGGGCAAACGGGTTGTGGTGCCATTGAACGATGATGCGATCCGGGCGGATCTGTATCTGAAAAAACTGGATGGCCAGTGGCAGCTGGTCGAAGCTTAATTTTTTAGAGTGATTGATACCGCGATGGGCAAAAGCGTTGTTGTTCTGGGCACCCAATGGGGTGACGAAGGTAAAGGTAAGATTGTCGATCTGCTGACGGAAAAAGCCGCTGCTGTGGTGCGTTTTCAGGGCGGTCACAATGCTGGTCATACACTGGTAATCAACGGTGAGAAAACCGCACTGCACCTGATTCCGTCCGGCATCCTGCGTGATGGCGTGACCTGTATCATCGGGAACGGTGTGGTGCTGGCTCCGGATGCTCTGCTGAAAGAGATCCGTGCACTGGAAGAGCGTGGCGTACCGGTGATGGAGCGTCTGCGCATTTCCCATGCCTGTCCGCTGATTCTGCCGTATCACTGTGCTCTCGATCAGGCCCGTGAAATCAAACGCGGCAACGCCAAGATCGGTACTACCGGTCGTGGTATCGGCCCGGCCTACGAAGACAAAGTATCCCGTCGCGGCCTGCGCGTTGGCGATCTGTATCAGCCGGAATTTGCCGACAAGCTGAAAGAAGTAATGGAATACCATAACTTCTCACTGAAAAATTACTACGGCGTTGACGAAGTCAGCTACGAAGAAACCCTGGCGTCCTGCATGGACTGGGCCGCACAGATCAAAGACGTTGTTGTTGACGCCGTGAATCTGGTGCACGAAATCCGCGAAAGCGGTGGCGATATCATGTTTGAAGGTGCTCAGGGCACGCTGCTGGATATCGACCATGGTACTTATCCGTTCGTAACCTCCTCCAACACCACCGCTGGTGGCGTGGCGACCGGTTCCGGTGTTGGCCCTCTGTATCTGGATCAGATTCTGGGTATCACCAAGGCGTACACCACCCGTGTCGGTTCGGGGCCGTTCCCGACTGAACTGTTCGACGCTGTGGGTGTACACCTGGCGACGGTCGGTAAGGAAAAAGGCACGACCACCGGCCGTGACCGTCGCTGCGGCTGGTTTGATGCGATGCTGGTGAAACACGCAATCCGTGTAAACTCCATCAACACTATCTGCCTGACCAAACTCGACGTGCTGGACGGTCTGGAAACCATCAGGGTCTGTGTTGGTTACGAAGATGCCGAGGGTAATGCGGTGAATGTACCGGCCAGCGCCGATCAGTTTGATAAGATCAAACCGGTCTACAAAGAGCTGCCAGGCTGGACAGAATCGACCTTCGGTGCCAAGAGCATTGATGAACTGCCAGAAAATGCGCGTGCGTATGTGCGTTTCATCGAAGAGGCCATCAAAGCCCCTATCGATATCATTTCTACCGGTCCTGACCGCGTGGAGACCATTGTTCTGCGCCACAGTTTCGAGCTGTAACCCGGCTGTCACCGGGATGAAAAACCCCGCAGCATAAGCTCCGGGGTTTTTTTATGCCTGCTGTCCGGCGGGTTTGTCCGTGTGTTGGCTATCCGTGATCTTTAATCATTAATTTTTCATTAAAAAAACCTGAGTTTCCTTTTGGGCACTAAAGGCATGGCTATTGCTAATGTGTCTTTTCTGACTTTTAAGACAGTTGTCTTGTCAGAAAACCGGCACACAGAGGCCGGTCCTCACCACGCAAACTACAGGAAAACACTATGCAGGATTTATATGATTATCCGGTCGTCATTGAGGTAACGGTGGCCTGGGGCGAAATGGATGCCTTTCAGCACGTCAATAACACGCAGTTTTTCCGTTATTTCGAAAGTGCCAGAGTGCAGTATTTCGATAACCTGAAGATTCTGGATTACATGAACAACTATGCCCGCGGACCGATTCTGGCATCCACCCATGCTAAATTTCTGGCGCCGGTAAAATACCCGGATACGCTGAGTGTCGGTATCCGCAGTCTGCGTCTGGACAGCGGGCGCATCACGCAGGAGTACGCGGTCTGGAGTCATGAAACATCGCGGCTGGTGGCCAAAGGTGAGAGCCTGCTGGTGTTCTTTGATTACAAGGCCGGACGCCCCTGTGATATTCCGCAGGCGCTGGCAGAGAGTATCCTGAAACTTGAGCCGTATCTGGCAGAACGTACTCAGGCCTGAACGGCAGCGTAAAAAGCGGCAGGGTTTTCCTGCCGTTTTTTATTGCTGAGGCTGAGCTTCACAACACGATGTCGGCGAAACTGCTGACGGCGGTGTGATCAGGATGGTGCGGTATGGTTGCTTCGCGCACCAGCCAGCAGGTTTGCATTCCGGCGGTGCGGGCGGCATCCAGCTCTTCGGTAATGTCGGACAGAAACAGCACATCCTCAGCCTGAATATCGTGCTGCTTCTGCAGCTCGGCGAGGATGCTGCGGTAGGAGTCTGGCTCACGCTTGCCGCCGACGCTGGTGTCAAAGTGACCGCTGAACAACGGCAGCAGATCACCGTCTTGCGAATAAGCAAAAAACAGTTTCTGCGCCTGCACCGAGCCGGACGAATACACATACAGGGGAATGCCCTGAGTGTGCCAGCGCTGCAGGTATTCGGTGGCATCCGCATACATATGCGCGGCGTAGTCACGGTTTTTGTAGCCTGCCTCCCAGATCAGGCCCTGCAGGGCTTTCAGGGGCGTTACTTTACGGTCGGCGGCAATCCATTGCAGCAGCAGGGCGATCAGGGCTTCCTGATCATCGGCACCGGTGTTCTGCCCTTCGGTGGCTGCCAGTTGGGCTGCTGCTCTCAGTTGCTGCTGCACCCCGGGATCCGCGTGGTGAGTGCGTATGTAATCCGGTAAATGCTGCGCGGCATAAGGGAAGAGCACGTCCTTTACAAACGAGATGGAGGAGGTGGTGCCTTCGATATCGGTCAGAATCAGTTTGACGGTCATCAGGGTTCCGGGTCAGTTTTCCAGGCGGTTAAAGCGTTCGGCAATGTCGCTGCCGGTAAAATTGGCGACCCAGCCGTCAGGATTGTTGAACAGACGGATGGCAATAAATCCCGGATTCGGGCCCATATCAAACCAGTGCGGGGTGTTAGCCGGTACGCTGATAAGATCACCTTTCTGGCACAGCACTTCATAGACTTTGTCGCCGCTATGCAGGGTAAACAAGCCTTCCCCGGCCACGAAAAAGCGGACTTCGTCTTCGCTGTGGGTATGCTCGCTGAGAAATTTCTGACGCAGTTCAGCCTTTTGCGGATGATCCGCGCTGAGGCTGACGACATCAACAGTCTGATAGCCGCCTTCCTGCAGGAGGCGGTCAATGTCTTTGCGGTAAGCGCGGATCACTTCTTCCGGCTGCGCACCGGCGCTCAGGTCGCTGCCGGTTTGCCACTGCTCGAAGCGCACACCGATGTCTGCCAGTCGCGCCTGAATCTTGCTGTTGTTGTCACTGGTGAACAACAGATTCGTTGTGTCGTGATCGGTATAGATACGGATAATGCTCATGACAGTCTCTCTGGTTGACGGAGTTTCAGCAGTTCAAGCTGGTAGCCTAACAGGTTTTCCAGCGCTTCCAGATGACGGAAACATTCCGCCAGATCTTTGCCCCAGGTGTAAACGCCGTGACCACGGATCAGGTAGGCGTGGCCCTGACCTTCATTATTCATATGCTGTTCAACCTCAGCGGCCAGACGGGCAATGTTCTGATCGTTGGCAAACAGCGGAAAGCGGATGGTGTCTTCGTGGGTGGTTTCCCCGGCAAAGGCTTTCTGCAGTTCCCAGCCGCTGAGCTGCAGCGTTTTTTGTGGCCAGATCTGCGACAGCACCACCGCCACCGGTGAGTGAGTATGCAGCACCGCGCCGATGGCCGGATCACGTTCGTACAGCTGAGTGTGCAACAGGGTTTCGGCGGAAGGCTTGCCCGGCGTCAGGGCATTGCCCTTCCAGTCGACCACCAGAATATCCGCCGGAGTCAGTTCGCCCTTGTGCCTGCCGGAGCTGGTCAGGGCGCAGCAGTGCTCATTCAGGCGTACGGAATAATTGGAACTCGTGGCCGGTGACCAGCCACGACTGTACAGAATGCGGCCGTAATCGCACAGCGCCTGGGCGGCGCGGGCAAAATCCTGTTGATTGAACATGACCATGCCTCAGCGTGCCAGCAGCAGCGCAATGCTGTCACGGTCAGGTTGCATGATCAGGCCCTTTTCGGTGGCGATCACATCAATCAGGCCCGCCGGGGTGACATCAAATGACGGGTTGATGGCCTGACAACCGGCCGGTGCAACCGGCTGGCCAAACAGGCTGGTGACTTCTTCCTGTGGACGCTGCTCAATCGGAATATCTTCGCCGCTGGCGAGGGTTAAATCGAAGGTGGTGGTGGGTGCGGCAACCATCACTCTGACACCATGATGCTTGGCCAGTACGGCCAGACTGTAAGTGCCTATTTTATTGGCCACATCGCCATTGGCGGTAATGCGGTCGGCGCCGACAATCACCCAGTCTACCTTGCCCTGACGGAACAGCTGTGCGGCAGCACCATCGCATACCAGCGAAACAGGAATATGATCCTGCATCAGTTCCCAGGCGGTCAGTCGGGCGCCCTGTAACCACGGGCGGGTTTCTCCGGCGTATACCTGAGTGACTTTACCTTCCGCATAACCGCTGCGGATAATGCCGAGCGCGGTACCATGGCCACCGGTAGCCAGTGCTCCGGTGTTGCAGTGGGTGTAGATCACCGCATTTTCCGGCAGGACCGAGGCACCGAACTCGCCCATGGCAAGGTTGGCGGCGATATCTTCTTCGTGAATCTTGCGGGCCTCGGCCACCAGAGTATGAGCATCGGCGGTGTTCAGCGCGGCCATACGCTCCAGTGCCCAGAAAAGATTAACGGCGGTTGGACGGGATTCCGCCAGAACCTGATAAGCCAGTTGCAGATCGCGGCCGGCCAGAGCATCCAGAGCATAGCCGTAGGCTGCAGCAATACCGATGGCGGGTGCGCCACGTACGACCATGGCGCGGATGGCATCGGCAACGTCGGCGGCGGTGGTGTATTCCAGCACGCGGTGTTCATGCGGGAGAACGCGCTGATCAAGCAGATGCAGGCTTTGCTGACGCCATTCGATGGCGTGAAAAGAAGCGTGTGCGGATGCAGAATGTGCAGACATGATGACCGTCCTGATAGCAAGGTGCGGGCAGCGGTAACACTCTGCCATGCACTTAAAATAAGGCGGCTATTCTAGCCCAACGACACCTGATCCTAAACTTTAAACTCGTTGACGATGCTGCGCAGTTGTTCGGCCTGCTCGGCCAGTTGCTCGGAGGCGCTGGCGGTGTTGCTGGCTTCGCGTACGGTATTCTCGGACACCTCATTGATGCGCACGATATTGGCGCTGATTTCGGCCGCCACCTGACTTTGCTCTTCTGCAGCGGTGGCTACCTGAGCATTCATATTATTGATGGTGGATACGTGCCGCATAATGCTGTTGAGTGAGCTTTCGGCCTGACGAGACTGTTCCACCGCCTTCTGCGCGTTGCTCTGGCTGAGTTCCATAACCTGTACGGCTTCCTGCATATTGCGGTTGAGTCGTTCCGTAACACTCTGGATATCACTGGTGGTTTCTTCGGTACGGGCCGCCAGAGCCCGTACTTCATCAGCAACGACGGCAAATCCCCTGCCTTGTTCTCCGGCACGGGCGGCTTCAATCGCGGCATTCAGTGCCAGCAGGTTGGTTTGTTCGGCAATGCCCTGAATGGTTTTGGAGGCATTACCAATCTGCTCGCTTTCTTTCGCCAGCGTCTGAATAACATCACGGGCGCGCTGTACATCCTGCACCAGTTCGGTAATGGCACGGATATTGGCTTCCATCACTTTTTGCGATGCACTGGTTTCTTCGCTGGCTTTGCGGGTGGCATCGGCGGCCGATTCGGCACTTTCAGCGACTTCTGAGGCGGTGGCTGACATCTGATTGACTGCGGTCGCTACCTGTTCAATTTCATCCTGCTGGTGCTGAATGCCGCGCCGTGTTGCGGTCGCAATGGTCAGAACCTTTTCTGAACCTGCAGACACACCAAGGCTGAGGTTAGCCATGACTCTGACCAGCAACTGCAGGTGACTGATAAAGCCGTTGAAATTGGTGACGAGTTTGCCGATTTCATCGGTAGCGCGGGTCTGAAGCCTTACCGTAAGATCGCCGTGACCGGTGGCCATCGCTCCCAGCGAATGCACAATGCGGTTGACCAGGCGGGTGATCAGACTCGAAATGTACCAGGCGGTAAATTGCAGCATGATGATCATGATCAGAGCGATTGCCAGGCCGACCAGCAGTGTCCTGCTGCTTTCGTTACGCGTTGCCTGAATTTCGGCGGAGAAATTACGGTAGTTTTCCTGACGCAGTTGTTCCAGCATTTTGCTGAATGCATCGTAGGTCTGGTTCGCTTTTTGCGCCTGTTGAGCCAGTTGCGTCAGCTCGATGGAGCCCTGAATCATCCCTTCAGCCATCTGGCTGGCACTTTGCCAATATTGGTTATAGGCATCAGTCAGCACCTGCAGCGGCTGCTGATTTTCCGGAAGCAACTGGCGGATACTGGCAAGGGTTGCCTGCATATCTTCGTGATAGCGACGGGCTTCGCTGATGCGATCTTCGTCCAGATCGGCCACCGCATTGGCCAGTTCGTTGCGTACCTTGAACAGCAGTAAACCGCTGTGATCAATTTTCTCTGTCAGCGGGAAGGTGATCTGTTCCATATGTTCCAGGCTTGACTCCATGCGCTGTTGCGCAAGCAGCGAGTAGCCCAGATAAATGATAAATCCGGCGGCGCCCGTCAGGGCAATGGCAAAGATTTTGTAACGCAGAGACAGTCCGTTGAACAGGGTCATTCAGCATCATCCTGATTGAAAACTCAGGATTAGGAATAGCTCATGAAATACCGCTTCTCAAGCAAGCTGACTCAATAGTCAGTGTGTCGTTGGCGGCACAGGAGCCAATGATGGACTGTAATACTCAGGCATGATGCTTAACTCATGCCTGAGCATCAGGATAAGTCAGAGCAGATCCTGCATCTGTTGGAAGGCGCGTACCAAACCGTTGGTTGAGCCATCAAAATGTTGAGGAATCCGTTGTGATTCAAGCGCTTCCAGTACTTTGTTACCAAGCTGCTTGCCCAATTCAACGCCCCACTGATCAAACGAGTTGACCCCCCAAAGCATCCCCTGAGCAGCTACTTTATGTTCATACAGAGCGATCAGCGCACCAATGGTCTGGGGCTTGGATTTCGGATAGTACAGGGTATTGCTCGGACGATTACCGGGAATCACTTTTTGCGGCGCCAGAACGATGGCTTCCGCTTTACTCATACCGGCGGCGATCAGCTCTTCGACCGCTTCTTCTTCCGATTTTCCCTGCAGCAATGCCTGACTTTGGCTCAGGCAGTTTGAAACCAGAATGGCGTGGAAGTTATCAATCGGATTGTGGCTGCACATCGGCATGATGAAATCGCAGGGAGAGAAATGCGTACCCTGATGCAGCAGCTGGTGAAAGGCGTGCTGGCCATTGGTTCCCACTCCGCCCCAGATAATCGGACCGGTCTGGTAGTCAACCTGATAACCATCGGCGGTCACCGATTTGCCATTGCTTTCCATATCGAGCTGCTGCAGATGAGCAGGCAGTGTGCGCAGGTAATGGTCATAGGGCAGGATCGCATGGGAGTTCACACCAAAGAAATTGACATACCAGATGCCGAGCAATGCCATGATCACCGGCATATTCTGTTCCAGCGGTGCGGTACGGAAATGCTCATCCATTTCAAAGGCGCCGCGTAACAGATCGCGGAAGTTGTCGATGCCAATGGCCAGTGCCAGCGGCAGACCAATGGCTGACCAGAGCGAGTAACGGCCACCGACCCAGTCCCACATCGGGAAAATATTTTCTTCAGCAATACCGAACTCGATGGCTTTTTTGACATTGGATGACACGGCCGTAAAGTGCTTGGCCAGATCATGTTCATTACCACCGTTATCAAGGAACCAGCGACGGCAGGCCAGTGCATTTTTCAGCGTTTCCTGCGTACTGAACGACTTTGATTGAATGATAAACAGCGTGGTGGCCGGATCGAGACGCTTCAGAATCTCAGTGATGTGCGAGCCGTCGATATTGGCCAGATAATGAATCGTCAGACGGCTGTCCCAGTAAGGCTTGAGGGCGCCGGATGCCAGCTTTGGCCCCAGAAATGACCCTCCGATGCCAATGGATACAACGTCGGTAAAGGGCTGATTACTGTAGCCGCGCCATTGATTACGGCGGATTTTCCAGCAGAACTCCTCCATGCGGCGCACGGTGTCTTTGATTTCCGGCATGATGTCCTGGCCGTTAACCATCACCGGACGGTCGCTGAAATTACGCAGAGCGGTGTGCAGAGCCGGGCGCTTTTCGCTGCGGTTAATGGCTTCGCCGCTGAACATGCTGTCGATGTGCAGGGGCAGCTCGCGCTCTTTGGCCAGCTGCAGCAGCAAGCGCATAGTCTCTTCGTTGATGCGGTTTTTGGAGTAATCGAGGCTGAGCCCGGCGGCCTGAAGATGAAAACGCTCAAAACGGTATGGATCATCGGCAAACCAGTCGCGCATATGCTGGTCTTTGATGGACAGATGATGTTGTTGCAGCGATTTCCAGATTTCAGACTGGGTCAGGCTTCCTGTAACGGCCATGAGCTTTCCTTAACATACGGTCGGATAATCAAATGCGGCGAGTATACGGAAGGCCGCAACAACGGGCAAAGGCCGGGGCGGGCGAATATTGGCTGAAGGTAAAGAATGTCGGATACAGAATAAAAAAACGCCGCTGAGAGCGGCGTTTACGGGTCAGGCTGAGACCGTCTCAGGCCATCTGAACCGGAATATCGAAGCTGGTATGGCTGACGCTGTTATCCGCGTTCAGGTACACCATTTTGGGCTTGAACGTGGCCAGATCGTTTTCGTCATAGTTGGCGTAAGCACAGATAATGATGCGGTCGCCCACATCAGCCAGATGCGCAGCAGCACCATTAACGGAAATGATACCTGAACCATCTTCGCCACGAATAATATAGGTGGTGAAGCGTTTGCCATTATTAATGTTATAAATCTGGATCTGTTCAAACTCACGCATGCCCGCGAGATCCAGTAACTGGCCGTCAATGGCACAAGAGCCTTCATAGTTCAGGACTGAGTGCGTAACCCTTGCCTGATGAAGCTTGGCTTTGAGCATGATGGATTGCATGGTAAACCCTTTCTCTACTATTCGGACGATTCTTCGCCGCAGGGCATAGCCCAGCGACGCCGGAATTGTTCACTTATCACCCACGTGGGCGCAAGGCGGCGAAGTATGCCTCAATCATTCGCCTGATTCAATGTCACCTGAAGATTATCAATTAAGCGTGCTGAGCCAAGGAAAGCCGCGCCTAAAACGACTACAGAGCGGTCATTCAGCGTTGCGGGTGCCAGGTCTGAGGCGCGGCGAATTTCCAGATAATCGGTACGGAAACCACGCTGATTCAGGCGTTCTTCTGCATTCTTCAGGCTGGTAAGAATATCCTGTCCGGCGGTGAAATCAGCGGCAATTTCACTCAGGGTCAGATACAGGCCCGGTGCCAGAGCACGTTCATCGGCACTCAGGTAACCATTACGCGAGCTTAACGCGAGGCCATCAGCTGCGCGTTTGGTCGGTACCGGAACGATGTCCACCGGCATGCACAGATCGTTCACCATTTTGCGGATTACCGCGACCTGCTGGAAATCTTTTTCGCCGAAAAAGGCCATATCCGGCAACACCTGATTGAACAGTTTGCTGACCACTGTGGATACACCATCAAAATGCCCCGGACGACTGCCACCGCACAGCCCCTCGGAGACCACCGGCACATGGACGATGCTCTGAGCTTCCTGACCGTTGGGGTACATTTCATCGACATCCGGAGCAAACAGCAGGTCACAGCCTGCGGCAGAGAGTTTTTCCTGATCGTCGGCCAATGTACGCGGATAGCGTGCCAGATCGTTTTTGTCGTTGAACTGCAGAGGATTAACGAACACTGAGGCGACTGTGAAGCAGTCTTCCGCCAGCGAGCGCTGAATCAGGCTGATATGACCTTCATGCAGGTTACCCATGGTGGGCACAAAACCGATGCGGCGTCCGCGGTGACGGGCATTACGGATATGTTCACGCAGTTCGCGGATAGTATGTACGGTAATCATGCGCTGAATCCGTGTTCGGCGGCCGGGAACTGGCCGGATTTCACTTCTTCCACATAGGCGGCAAAGGCCTGCTGAACGTTGCGGCCATCGGTGAGGAAGTTTTTTACAAACTTAGGGGTAAAACCGGAGTTCAGACCCAGCATATCGTGCATCACCAATACCTGAGCATCGGTGTCTGCGCCAGCGCCGATGCCAATCACCGGAACCGAAACCGCCGCGCTGATGCGCGCAGCCAGAGTGCTGGGAACACATTCCAGCAGCAACAGATCGGTACCGGCCTTTTCCAGCGCAATGCAGTGCGCCAGCATGGCTTCGGCTTTGTCATCTTCGCGGCCCTGAACGCGGTAACCCCCGAATTTGTTCACCGACTGTGGCGTCAGACCAAGATGTACACACACCGGAACCCCCTGGCGTCCAAGCGATTCAACCAGCGGAATCAGCCAGTCATCGCCTTCCAGTTTGACCATGTGGGCACCGGCCTGCATCACCTTGCGGGCGCTTTCCAGTCCTTGTTCCACCGTGCCGTAACTCATGAAGGATAAATCGGTCATCACCAGCGCCGGGCGCCGGGCGCGGCGGTTACCACGGGCAACGGCCTCGGTGTGGTAGACCATATGATCCACGGTTACCGGCAGTGTACTGTCCTGGCCCTGAATCACATTACCCAGAGAATCGCCGACCAGCAGTACTTCGACGCCTGCATCGGCTGCCAGCTGGGCAAAGGTCGCGTCGTAGGCAGTCAGGACCGAAAATTTTTCCTGCCCGGCTTTCATTGCCTGCAGTGAGCGGATACTGATGGGACTCATGGTCATTCTCCGGTTACAGCGTTTCATTCAGAAACAAAGCTGGTAGAAACAAATCTGGGGCGTATGGTGCGGATTGGCGCTTATAAGTCAACTGTCAGAGCAGTCAGCCGATCACCGGCGGTGGTCCGATGCGCTGCAGATCGCCACTGAATTCCGGCGTCAGCCCAGTAATAGCGCGACCATCCGGCAGATACAGGTCGTCTGCAATTTCACAAAGAGGCAGCAGAACAAAGCTGCGCTTGTGCATCTCATGGTGGGGGATGTTCAGGCGTTCGCTGCGCATTGTCTGATCGCCATAGAGCAACAGATCCAGATCAATACAGCGCTCACCCCAATGACGACGTTTGATGCGTCCCTGCTCGCGCTCCTGATGTTGCAGGGCGTCCAGCAGTTTAAGGGGCTCAAGAGTCGTTTCCAGTTCGGCGACCGCGTTGACGTAATCCGGCTGATCCTGCGGCCCCAGTGGCTTACTGCCATACAGTGATGAGCAGCGCAGCAGACGGGTGTCGGGCAGAGCGGCCAGCGCACGCAGGGCGATGGTAATCTGCGCAATGGGTTCATCAAGGTTGGCACCGAGGCCAATAAAGCAGCGAATCATGGGGATGAATGGTCGCCGTCAGTGAGCCTGAGGCGGGCGGCGGCTGCGGTTACGCGGTGCGCGCCGACGGCGCTTTTTGAATTCGCCCTGATCCTCAGTCTCGCTGCTGTGCTCAAAATCGCGGGGTGGACGGCTTTGTACAAGGTCCGGATGTTCCTGTTGCAGGCGCGTCCAGAAACCACCAATACCATGCAGATTCTCACCGGACTGTTCACGCAGCAGCACGAAATCGTAGGCCGCGCGGAAACGCGGATGAGTCAGCAGATCTTCAGCTTTACGGCTTTGTGTACGGGCCAGGCGCAACTGCATCTCCCAGATTTCACGCATAGGGATGGAGAAACGCTTGGGAATGGCGGTGCTCTGAATCTGTTGAGCCAGCACGCGGTCAGCCGCCTTCTGCAGTGCCGGGTGCGGCGGCATGCCTTTGGCTTCGAATTCTTTCTGGATACGCACCAGTGGTGGCCACAGCAGGGCAGCGAGGAAGAAGTAGGGTGTTACCGATTTACCCGCCCGGATGCGTTCATCGGTATTGCGCATGGTGTTTTCCGCCATGATCAGTGCCTGCGGATCATCGCGCAGACATTGTTCTGTCGCCGGAAACAGCGGGCTAAACAGCTGGTATTCGCGCAGCAACCGCAGGGTATCCAGCGCTTTGCCGTGCAGAAAGAGTTTCAGTATTTCCTCGAACAGGCGTGCTGCCGGAATCTGGGTGAGCAGCGGTGCCATCACCGGGATGGGTTCGGCGGTATGCGCCTCAATACTGAAATCCAGTTTGGCAGCAAAACGGATGGCACGCAGCATGCGAACCGGATCTTCGCGGTACCGGGTTTCCGGGTCACCAATCAGGCGCAGGCGGCGGTTCTGTAAATCATCCCAGCCACCCGCATAGGCATGCACGCTGTAGTCGGCAATGTTGTAATAAAGCGCGTTGATGGTGAAGTCACGGCGGACGGCGTCTTCATCTTTGTTGCCGTAAACGTTATCCCGCAGAATCATGCCCTGATCGCCTTTGGCGGCAATCTTACTGGAGTGTTCTTCGGTGGGAGGGGCTCGAAACGTTGCCACTTCGATGACATCACGGCCAAACACGACGTGCACCAGTTTGAAACGGCGGCCGATCAGACGCGAATTGCGGAACAGCTGATTCACTTGCTCGGGCGTGGCGTCAGTGGCGACATCAAAATCTTTCGGGTTAAGGCCAAGCAGGGTATCACGCACGCCACCACCAACCAGTAATGCCTGATGTCCGGCCTTATCCAGGCGATACAGCACTTTAAGGGCATTTTCGCTGATATTGCTGCGACTGATGCTGTGCTTCTCGCGCGGCACTATGGTCAGTTGCACATCGGTACGTGGTTTCTTTTTGCCGAACAGGCGGATGACTGATTTGATCAAATTGGTTGGCCGTTTCACGGATTGAGAAGTCTTAGTTTTGCAAAGAAGCAGGCGAGTGTAACGGTTCACCCGAATTTAAGGAACCTCTGAATAGCCTCGTCCGCCTGCCCGGCCACGAAGTGGGTGCTTCCGGCGAGCAGATAAACAAAAAGCCGCATCAGCGGCTTTGTCAGTCTTCTCTTTTATTATTGTTATTTTCAACCTGGCGAACCGACTGTTTTGAATGGACAGGTTCCTGCCCTTTATTTTTCTTATTCTTCACAGCAAAGAGCTGTGCATTCAAAACAGCGTGTTCATCTCACCGGTCTTTTATTGTTGTTGTTATCGAAGACCGCTTTGCCCGGTGCTTTGTTATTTTTATGAGTCACCGGTTTTGCACTGGGAACATTTTTTATTTTTATTGTTCGTCTCAGTGATCTGCTATGTATAAAGCATTCGCCATGCCAGATTTAAAAAAATCTTTAATTATCAGTAACTTATGTTTTTCTTTGGGCATTTGTTACCTGGGGATTCGACTAAAGTGTTACTGGGTGCGAGGCCTGAGGTAACAAACGATGTTTCTGGGTAACAGTCTGTAACCATGATTGACCGGATGCTGCCCCCGAGGATGAATGACGCTTTTGGAGTAATGAAAAAGAATGGCTTTGCAATGTCTTGGTGACGGCACGGCTGAGCGGACTGCGCTTCGGATTGGCAGGTATCGTCAGGCTTGGTTCGGAGTGTCCGAAAAAGGATGTTTCTGAGGGGGGTGCTTATGCTGAGGTCTTGCAGATAAGAGAGATGATTGCTTTGCCGGCTGCGTCGCGGGCAAAGCAATCGTCTTTCAGTGAGTTGGGGCTTGTTATTATTATTGTTAACTCAGTGGCCGGTTTTATTTTTATTGTCTGGCCTGTCGCGCTCAGGTTTTATTTTTATTGTTTGAGGCGCATTTTTTATTGGTTTGTTAACTATAAAGCGAACGCCGTGCCAACTTGCTGAATGCAATTAAAATCCTTTTGAATCAGTGTGTTACGGAGTTGTCGGGTTTATGGCCCGAATGGTGTTCCACTAAAGTGTTACCAGTGGTGGCGGTAAATGACTGATTTTTTGAGGGTGTGTAACCCTGAGGTTACACTTTGTGATGCCGATTGTATGGCCGTCGTGACGGCGACCGGGTGTTTATTTTCCGCCTTTCTTTCGCGGAATTCCCAGACGCTGGCGGCGTTCCCAGAGGCTTTTGCGCGAGATGCCGAGCTTTCGGGCCAGATCGGTTTCGGTCATGTTGTGTTCGTTTTCCAGAACGAAGTGCACAAAGTAGTCGTCCAACGATAGATCGCCTTGCTGCACCTGACCATCAACTGGCCCGTATTGTTCATTCTGCAGCAGATTTTCACGCATCGCCGGGCTGACATAGCGGTCCGGGGAAAGATCGATGCCGAGCAGTTCGGCGCCAAGGCTGTCATCATCGGCAAGAATAACGGCCCGCTCGACGGCGTTTTCCAGTTCCCGCACGTTGCCGGGCCAGTTGTACTGGCGGATAGCCTGGGTGGCTTCGGCGGTAAAATGCATGGGCGGCTGCTGCATTTTTTCGCAGGCTCGGGTCAGCATGGCATTGGCGATTTCGACCACATCGTCGCCCCGTTCGCGCAGGGGCGGCAGGTGCAGTTCAACCACGTTCAGCCGGTAGTACAGGTCTTCACGGAATTCGCCACGACTGGCCAGATCTTTCAGGTTGCGGTGGGTTGCTGCCACCAGTCTGACGTCAACTTTTCTGCTTTGTACTGAGCCGACCCGGCGGATTTCGCCTTCCTGCAGCACCCGCAACAGACGCGCCTGTGCTTCGAGCGGCAGTTCACCGATTTCATCAAGAAACAGGGTGCCTCCGTCAGCGGCTTCGACGAGCCCCTGGCGCATGGCGTTGGCGCCGGTAAAGGCGCCTTTTTCGTGACCGAACAGTTCCGATTCGATCAGGGTTTCCGGAATGGCGGCGCAATTCACTGAAATCATTTCAGCGTTGTGGCGACGGCTCTGATTGTGCAGTGCCCGCGCCACCAGTTCTTTGCCGGTACCGGATTCGCCCTGAATCAGTACGGTGGCGTCAGTGGGGGCGACTTTACTGATCTTTTTGAACAGCAGCAGCATGGGTTCGCAACTGCCGATAATGCCGCTGACCGGATATTCTTTGCTGACTTCTTTGCGCAGGTCTGTTTTGCCTGGTTTGTGACTCAGGCTGGATTCTTTCAGGATGCGCTGGACTGCCTGAATCATTTCATCGTGGTCGAAGGGTTTTGCGATGTAGTCGACTGCACCCATCTTCATGGCATCGACGGCGGAGCGCAGGCTGGCGTAGCTGGTCATGATCAGCACGGGGGTTTGTCCGGCCAGTTCAACCAGCTCGGTCCCCATGCCTCCGGGCAGACGCAGATCGCTGATGATCAGGCTGTAGCGGCTCAGGTCTTCATTTTTGGCGGCATCAAGGGAGTCGACATCGGTGACTTGATAATCATGGCGCTGCAACAGGCGACGGACGGACTGACGGATAATGGCTTCGTCTTCAACAACCAGGATGTGACTCATGCAACGGGTTCCGATTCTTCAATATGATGATAGCGTGGCAGGCTGACTTTAACACAAGTGCCACGACCGTCCGCGACCGGACTTTCAATGGCGATGTGGCCGTAGTGTTCTTCGATGATGGAGTACACCAGTGACAGTCCCAGTCCGGTGCCTTTGCCGACGTCTTTGGTGGTGAAAAAGGGTTCAAAAATACGGTCGACCTTGTCGGCCGGAATCCCATGTCCCTGGTCGATAATGCGTAATACCACCTGGTGTTCATCCGTGTCGGCGGTGACGCGGATGTTCTGTCCGGGCTCGCTGGCATCGCGGGCATTGCTGAGCAGATTGACAAACACCTGCACCAGCCGCTGATCATCGCCGAGTACCATGACATCCGGTGCACATTCATTAATAAAGGCAATGTCCTGGCTGCGTTTACTTAAGCGCAGCAGTTGCATGGCTTCATCAATCACATGGGCAAGGCTGACCGGCTCATGTTCGGTCGAGTGATGGCCGGCGTGGGCGAAATTCATCAGTGATTGCACAATGCGTGAAACGCGTTTGGTCTGTTCCTGAATCTGGTTGGCCATTTCCAGCAGTTCGGGGTTATCGGTTTCGTAGCGGATGGTCTGTGCGAGACAGTCGATACCGGTAATCGGGTTGCCGATTTCGTGGGCGACCCCTGCCGCCAGACGGCCAATGGAGGCCAGTCGTTCGCTGTGCATCAGTTCGTCTTCCAGCAATTGGGTTTCGGTCTGATCTTCCATCAGTACGACAATGCCGCCGGGCTGGCCACCACTGGGTTTGATGACGGATTTGTGCAGGCTGTACCAGCGCGGACGGGCAGCAATATCGACGCGCTTTTTGTGTTCATGCATGGGTTCGTTGGTGACAAAATCCTGCAGTAGGGTATTCCACGGTGCAGGCAGGCGGCTGAGGTGTGAACCGGTCACCTGAGCAGCATCAATCTGCGTCAGTTCGGTCATGGCCTGATTCCACATCAGGATCTCACCGTCGTCGGCCAGCGAGCATACCCCCATGGGCAGACGCTCAAGTGTCTGGCGGTGATAACGCCGCAGGTTATCCAGTTCGCCGGCCAATCCGCTCAGACGGTCGTGGAAACCTTCCAGTCGCTGTTCAATCTGGTAGATGTCTTCGCTGAGCTCTGCATTCTCCTGAAACGGCAGATAGCGACTGACAATATCGTGCGCCACGGTTGGCCCCATCAGGCCAGACAGGTTGGCTTCCAGTCGTGCACGCAGGCGGCGCAGTGCGTAAGGCCGGTCTTCGTATGAGGGCAGGTCGAGGTCGGTCAGGGCCTGATAGACTTCACGTTCGGCGACATAGCGGCCCAGTGGTTTGCTCAGCGAGACAATGACATCGTTGGAGTTACCGGCGATCAGCGGGCGGCGGCTGGGGCGTGAAACGGTATCGATGGAGCAGGCTTCGGCGGCTGACATTTCCGAGGCTTTCTGCTTGCTGCTGAGGCTGACCAGTACAAATAGCAGCAGGTTGATGGCGAAGGCGGACAGTGCCGCCAGATGCCAGTTGCTTTCATCCACCGCCGCCAGTGGCAGAGGCACATGCCAGCCCAGCGCCAGCTCGGAGAATGGCAGCAGCATGCCGTAGATCCAAATCAGAATGCCGGCGATCAGGCCGGATAAAAATCCTTTGCGGTTGGATTTGGGCCAGTACAGCAAACCCAGTACGCCGGGTAAAAATTGCAGTGCGGCGACAAACGCCAGAATACCAAGGCGGTTCAGATCGAGATCGGCCCCGACTGAACGATAGAAGCCATAAGCCAGCAGCAGGATGCCGGCGATCAGCGAGCGCCGCATCCACAGCAGCCAGCGGTAAAAATCATGACGCGGGCTTGGTTTATGAAAGGGCAGTACCAGATGATTGAGGAACATGGCTGCAGTGGCCAGGGTAATCACAATCATGATGCCGGAGGCTGCTGCCAGACCGCCGACAAAGGTCAGAATGACGAGAAACGGCGATTCCAGTTTCAGGCCAATGCCTATGGCAAAGTATTCCGCCGGGGTCTGTACGTTGAGGTAAATTCCGGCCCACAGAATCGGCGGCACAGCCATGCTCATGGCCAGCAGAAACAGCGGGAATCCCCAGCTGGCCGGTTTCAGGGCGTCGCTGTTAAGGTTTTCGGTAAAGGTCACATGAAACATGTGTGGCATGACGATGGCGGCGGCAAAAAACACCAGCAACAGTGTGCGCCATGGGCCTTCCTGCAGGGTAATCTGCTGATTGGACAGGCGATCCTGATTATCAATCAGCCACTGTTCCAGCCCACCGACCTGATCAAAGATGCCAAATAACGCCACCCCGGCCAGTACCAGAATGGCGGTGAGCTTGAGCAGTGATTCAAACGCCAGGGCAAAGACCAGCCCTTCGTGCTTTTCCCGTGGGGATACGTGGCGCGCACCAAAGAGTACGGCAAAGATCATCATGGTGACACAGAAGCCGAATGCCAGTGTGGTTGCCGGCCATTCGCTGTTGAGCAAATGCAGGGTATCGGCGATGGCGCTGATTTGCAGGGTCAGCATCGGAATCACCACCGCCAGCGTAAACACAGACACCAGAATACCGGCCAGCCGAGAGCGGTAACGGAAGGCGAGCAAATCGGCCAGTGAGCTGAGCTGATAAATCCGGGCGATGTGCAGAATCGGGCGCAGCAGAATCGGCGACATGACAAAAGCGCCGGAGATGCCAAGGTAATAGGCGAGGAAGCCGTAGCCGTACTGGTTAGCCATGCCGACCGAGCCATAAAAGGCCCAGGCGCTGGCGTACACGCCCAGCGAGAAAATGTACACCAGTGGATGACGCACCCAGTGACGGGGCACCCAGCCGCGTTCAACAGAATAGGCCGTGGTAAATAAAGCAGCGAGGTAGCCTAAAACGATCAGCCCCAGCTGACCCAGACTAAAGCTCATCATCACCCCGTTTGTGGTTCAGCCAGATGTAAAAGCCGATTAATAACAGCCAGACGGCAAAAGGTTTGTACCAGGCGCCGCGGTCATCCAGCCACCAGTCCATCATGATGGGGGAGAACAGATAAATGCCCACCAGCAGCGCCAATCCAAGGCGATAATCGTACATAGCCACGCCGTCGTTAATGAAAGGGGCAAGCGTACCACAAAGTTGTCAGCCCGCAGACGCTTCACGCTGAAAGCCTGCAGGAGCCGGTCGTTCCCGCTGTCCGGCCAGTACGTGTGGCTGCCAGTGTGCAACGCCCCAGGTGAGCAGCTCGACGGGTGTCAGTTGCTGTAAGGCAACAGGAGGTTGCTGGCCCAACCAGCTCAGTGCCAGCCAGAGCGTATGCCCGATGTGTTCGGTTGTTAACGGCCGCGCCAGATTCTGTTTGCTCAGCTTTTGCCCGTTGGCTTCCAGAGCGACCGGGATGTGGGCGTAATGGGGGGGGCGTATGGCACAGTGCCTGATAGAGCAGAATCTGGCGTGCGGTGGAATCGATCAGGTCAATACCACGCACGATATGGGTAACGCCCTGATCAATATCGTCGCTGACCACTGCCAGCTGATACGACCAGGGACCATCGCGGCGTTTAATAACGAAGTCGCCGATTTCTTCACGGAGCTGACTGCACCAGACGCCCTGTAAGCCGTCATCGAAGCACAGCTCGTCCGCCGGGCAGAGAAAACGCCAGGCAATATCCTGCTGCGCCTGACACCGGCAGTTGCCCTGATGCGGCCGGCCACCCAGTTGCTTTCGGGAGCATTGGCAGGGAAATGCCAGATCACCGCGGATCAGCTGTTCCAGTACCTGCTGATAGGCGTCATGGCGTTGACTCTGATAGCGCACCTCGCCATCCCAATGCAGTCCATAGGCTTCCAGAATGTGCAGGATGGCTCCGGCGGCTGACGGGTCTTCGCGTGGCGGATCAAGATCTTCGATGCGTACCAGCCAGCGGCCATTGTGTGCACGCGCATCCAGATAACTGGCGACAGCCGCCAGCAACGAGCCGAAATGCAGTGGCCCGGTAGGCGATGGCGCAAAGCGGCCAATATAGGGCAGGAGATGATCAGGCGCTGGTTTTGCAGGTGTGCCTGACATGAAAAGGTCAGCCATTGCGGGAGAAAGAACATGCGGATACCACGGGTATCCGCGTATTCAGCCGGATTAAACGCCCAGCTGTTTTTCTTTGATTTCGGCCAGTGTTTTGCAATCGATACACAGATCGGCTGTCGGACGCGCCTCAAGGCGACGAATACCGATTTCAACACCACAGGCTGCACAATAGCCGTAATCACCTTTGCCAATCAGATCGAGGGTCTTTTCAATCTTTTTGATCAGTTTGCGCTCACGGTCACGGGTGCGCAGTTCCAGACTGAACTCTTCTTCCTGACTGGCACGATCGTTAGGATCGGCGTAGTTATTCAGTTCGGTTTGCATGTGCTCTTTGGTGCGGTCCACTTCTTCCATCAGCTCCTGTTTCCAGTTGCGCAGGATTGAGGCGAAGTGCTCCAGCTGAGCATCACTCATATATTCTTCATCTTTGCCAATTTCGTAAGGAGTGAAATCGGACAGGGCAAATTCTTTTTTATCTTGCGGCATTGCGTTACTGCCTCACCTGGTAAACCGGTTTAACCGGACATCGGATCCATGCGCCCCGGGACATAACACGTTCTTCCCCGGGCTCCAAATGATAAGGCGGGGAAACTATCAGATAACATGCCAAGCGCCAACTATTTCCGCAGGGTTTTGTTGCTGCCAGTCAGCCATCTGGCACAATAGGATGACTGTTTTGTTGTCTTTTTTATTGCTAACTGAGTTGTTATGTCTTCCAAACAGGCTACGGCCAATCCTGCATCTCACGCTCCTGCGCGCCGCTGTGCGGATATCAAACCCTTTCAGGTGATGGCCATTCTGGCCGAAGCTCAGGCGCTGCAGGCTCAGGGGCAGGACATTATTCATCTGGAGGTCGGCGAACCCGACTTCCCGACGCCGCAGCCGCTGATTGATGCGGCCATCAAGGCGATGAATGCCGGAAAAACCGGCTATACCCCGGCACTGGGCTTGCCCGAATTACGGCAGAAACTGGCGGATTATTACCTCCGCCGTTTTGATGTACGCATCAGCCCAAAGCGCATTGTGCTGGCGCCCGGCGCGTCCGGTGCCTTACTGCTGCTGACCGCTGCCCGCCTGAATCCGGGCCAGCAGATTCTGCTGGCCGATCCCGGTTATCCCTGCAATCGCCACTTTGCCCGCGTGTTTGAAGGCCGTGGCCAGTTACTGCCCTGCGGTGCGGCGCAGAAGTTTCAGCTGACGGCAGCGGATGTTCGCCAGCACTGGTCTGCAGACACCAGAGTTGCACTGGTGGCATCACCGGCGAATCCGACCGGCACCGTGTTGTCGCTGGACGAACTCAGTGCGCTGGCGACGGCGGTACGTGAGCAGCAGGGTGAGCTGTGGGTTGATGAAATCTATCAGGGGCTGAATTACACCTGTGCGCCACAAACGGTTCTGTCGGTGGCGGATGATGCGGTGGTGCTGAACAGTTTCTCCAAATTTTTCGGCATGACCGGCTGGCGTCTTGGCTGGGCGGTGGTGCCTGAGTCCTGGGTGCCGGATCTGGATACCCTGGCACAAAATCTCTTTCTGGCGCCGCCAACACCGGCGCAGTACGCCGCACTGGCGGCCTTTGAGCCGGAAACGATGACCATTCTGGAGCAGCGCCGGGCTGAACTGGCTGAGCGTCGCGACTATTTAATGCAGGCATTGCCGACCTTGGGTTTTACGGTTCCGGTTGCGCCGGACGGTGCGTTTTATATCTATGCCGATGCCAGCCGCTTTACCGATGACAGCCTGAGCTTCTGCTCCCGTGTGCTGCGCGAAACCGGCGTGGCGATTACGCCCGGTGTCGATTTTGGTGAACACGGGGCGGGCAGTCATGTGCGCTTTGCCTTTACCACCCGTATGGAACGTTTACAGGAAGCCGTCGCCCGTTTGCAGGACTGGCTGACAGCGGCTGGCGGAGCAGGCTGATGCGCTACGATGCGCCGCTGGTCGGCGGGCGTTTAATCAAACGCTACAAGCGCTTTCTCGCCGATATTGTGCTCGACAGTGGTGAGGAAATCACGGCGCACTGTCCGAACACCGGCTCGATGAAACACTGTGCCGAACCCGGCAGCCGGGTATGGTTGTGGGACTCCTTGCCATCTGGCGCGGCGGCCAAACGCAAATACCGTTACAGCTGGGAGTGGGTAGAAATTGCCGGGCGTTATAAAGCCTGCATCAATACGGCGCGCCCGAATCAGCTGGTGGCTGAGGCGCTGGCTGCCGGACGCATTGCGGAGCTGGCGGGGGAGTATCAGATTCAACCCGAGCCCAGGGTGGCCGACGGACGGCTGGATTTTCTGCTGCAGGTACCGCAGCCGCACGAACGATCGGTCTATGTTGAAGTGAAAAGTGTCACGCTGCTTGATCACCCTGATACCGACGATGGCTGGGGCAGTTTTCCCGATGCGGTTACTGTGCGCGGCCTTAAACATCTGCGCCGTCTGGCCGGGTTGCGCCAGCAGGGGTATCGTAGCGTGCTGTTGTTTTGTGTTCCGCATGAGGGCATTGAACGGGTGCGTCCGGCGCGGGTCATTGATCCGGCTTATGCGGCAGCACTGGCTGACGTCGTGGAGCAGGGGGTGGAAGTGCTGGCGTATCAGGCACGGTTTGATGCCGGTGGTCTGGAACTGGGGCAGCGTCTGCCAGTTGATATCGGTTAATAACCGCACGCTGAATAATTTTTAAAAAAGGGAAGTACGATGAAACGCAATCTTATTATTCTCGTTATCGGTCTTTTGCTGGGCGCCTGGATGGGGTCCAACCTGATCCGTGACCGCGATCCTTTTGCCAATCCGTTCAAATCCGATTCGCTGATGGAGCGGTTGAAAGACAGTGGCTCGGACCTGCTGGAGGATGGCAAAGACGTCTTGCAGGACGGCATTGATAAACTGAAAAAGTAAACGCGGCGGTATCCGGCGGCGTTAAAGGTCTATCCAGATCTGACCGTCGCGCAGCTCGTGCTGAACCGCCATTAAACGCTGGCCCTGACAGGGGCCGGCGATGCACTGACCATCGTCAATCAGAAACAACGCACCGTGCATGGCACACTGAATCAGGCAGCCATCACTGTCGAGAAACTGGTCCGGTAACCACTCAAGATTAATGCCCAGATGCGGGCACTGATTGTGGTATACGAAGAACCGATCTTGTTTGCGTACGACAAAGACCGGCTGGCCTTCGAGTTCAAAACCTTTACTCTGTCCTTCCGCAATTGTGTCTGTGTGGCACAATGCCCGCATATTTTTTCCTGCAGCCTGAGTTAATTCCTGCGATGAACACCGCCCTGAAGCGGCGCAAGCATATCCTGCTGTTATGCCTGCTGCTACCACTGATCTTTATACTGCTGGGCCTGGCCAGTGGCAGCCAGAGTCTGGACTGGCTGCTGTATACCGATGTTGGCCAGACCATTCTCTGGCAGATTCGCCTGCCACGGGTGCTGATGGCCTTTCTGGTGGGCGCGTTGCTGGCCTGGGCCGGGGTGCTGATTCAGGGCATGGTGCGCAATCCGCTGGCCGATCCGGGATTGATCGGGGTTTCCGGTGGTGCAGCGGTGGCGGCCGCGCTGTTTGTTGTGCTGCAGGCTGCCGGCATGGCCCTGCCTTACTGGGCGCAGCCTATTGCTGCTTTTGCCGGTGGGGTGGTGGCTTTGTTGCTGGTGTTACGGCTGGGATTGCAGGGCAGCTCACTGCATGCCATGAGTTTTCTGATTCTGGCCGGGATTGCGGTCAACGTTCTGGCCGGCGCATTGATTGGCCTGCTGTCGTATATGGCCAGTGACGATGCGTTGCGCCAGATTACTTTCTGGTCGCTGGGCAGCTTGTCCGGTGCCAACTGGGGCTGGGTCGGGGCCATGGGCGCGGTACTGCTGGCTGCTGTTATTGTCTGGCCAAAACGGTTACGCAATCTGGATGCTTTGTTGCTGGGCGAGGTGGAAGCCCGCTCACTCGGGGTATCGGTCAGCCGTCTGCAATGGCAGGTGGTGATCTGGGTGGCGCTCTGTGTGGCGCTGGCGGTATCAGCCAGTGGTGTGATTGGTTTTATTGGTCTGATCAGCCCGCATATTGCCCGCCTGCTGACCGGTGCTGCTCATCAGCGGGTATTGCCGCTGGCGGTGGTATTGGGCGGTTGCCTGCTGGTGGCGGCGGATATGTTGTCACGGGTGATTGTGGCACCCGCGGAGTTGCCGATTGGTATCGTTACCACCCTGCTGGGTGCGCCATTGTTTATTGCCCTGATGATCCGCGAAAAGAGGAGGCTGGCATGGTGACTCCGGCAACTCTGATTCAGGCGGCGGGTCTGGGACTGACACGCGGTGCCGCTGCCATTGTCGATGAGGTCAGTTTTTCTCTGGCCGCCGGTGAGCTGGTGATGCTGGTGGGTCCCAACGGGGCCGGTAAATCGACTCTGATGAATATGCTGGCCGGATTGTTACACCCTGACCGTGGCGCTCTGCGCTTTGCGGCAGCGGATACCGCTGGCTGGCAGCGCAGTGACTGGGCGCAACGGGTGACGCTGGTGCCGCAGCTCAGTCCGATGAATTTTCCGCTGTCGGTCAGTGAAGTGGTGCAGCTCGGCGGTCTGGCGCACAGCACTTCGGTGGTGGCATTACGCTCGCAGGTGCATGAGGCGATGCAGGCCTGGGATGTTCATTATCTGGCTGACCGTGATGTGCGTCTGCTGTCGGGTGGTGAGCAGCAGCGCTGCCAGCTGGCGCGCAGCTGGATTCAGGTTAATCAGGACGCCAGCCAGCTGTGGCTGCTGGATGAGCCCCTGAGTGCACTGGATCTGCGCCATCAGCAGCAGTGTATGAATCAGATCCGGCAGCTGACGACGGTTGGTAAAAGTGTGCTGATGGTGGTGCATGATCTGAATCTGGCGCGGCGCTATGCCGACCGTGTTCTGCTGCTGTGCTGCGGGCGACTGGTGGCCGATGGTCCGGCGCGGGAGGTGTTGACCGCCGAACAGGTGACGCAGACATTTTGCGTGGAAACGCTGCTGGAAGGCGACTATCTGCACTGGGTTTAAGCGGTTAACGCGGATAAAAAAACGCCCCTCGGCTCCTGACGGAGAGAGGGGCAAAGCAACCGTGATTAGCTTGATGAGAGAGATCTCCACCCCAACAACTGAATGAGGCTTTGAACACCGCCGCCATCTCTGACGTCGATGAGTAAACAGTAATGATTCTCAAAAACATTGTCAATAATAATTCTCATTTATATTTAAAATATTCCTGAGGGTATTCAGCGCACAAAAAAAGCCGTGACAGAAAACGGTCACGGCTTTTTTGTTTCCCGCAGGGCGCGGCGTTTATTCTTTGTCGATCAGCTTCTGGTTCATCAGGGTGATGCGGCGTGCCAGATTCTCAATCAGATTGACGGCAGCTTTAGGCTGAGCTTCGATCAGCAGGATAAAGTCTTGCTGTGGTACCGCCATAATGGTGCAGGGTGTGCGGGCGATGACCGTGGCACTGCGTGGCTCGCCGGTAAATACTGCCATGGCACCAAAGACTTCTTCTTCGCCGATATCGCCAACCTTGACGCCATCAACAAAGACATCCGCTTCACCGCTGATGATGGTATACACATGCTCAGCCGGATCACCCTGCTGGATAATGACATCACCCGGCTGGATGTTCTGGAAACCGGCGGCCGGACGAACCTGGGTTTTAAAGGTATCGGCCAGATAATTCACCAGCAGTGCATTCTGGCATACCAGAAAATGGCTCCAGTAGTGCTGACGGCGTTTGTCGGAATATACATGACGCAGGAAGCGGTCACGGTCGATGGGGATCAGTTCTACGTATTCATCGGTACGCAGTACCGGCAATGGCAGGTCAAAAGAATGGATGATGCCAATCAGGTCACCTTCATCAAAGCTGACCAGATTCTGGCCATTTTTACTCAGGTGCAGCATTCCGTCCTGAATCAGAAAAAACTGATCACGGTCGAAATGCTCATAAAGATCGTCGACGCTCTCCAGTGTGATGGGCGTATTACTCAGCTCAAACCCTTCTAACAGCAATCTCACCAGATGCGAAACCCGGTTAATTAACTGTTCTATGGTGTCTGACGATTTTCCAGCCAAAAACATGCTTTCCCCACATTTTGCCTCTTCGGGCAATCCTGTCATTGATCACCGGAATGTACAGCAAAACCCGGCAGGCTTGAACCCGCTGTGCCGGAAAATGTGCAAAAGGTTCGGCCAGATCAGGCAGTACTTTATGACCGGTTATACAGCCGGCTCAAACTGCACGGAAAATGCATTCAGCGGGCCTGATCCCGCAGGCGGGTGCCATGGGTGACGGACAGCAGAATTTCCTGAGCTGGCAGGCTGCTGGGGAAAAAGCAGCCACTGATCTTGGCGTCAGCCAGACTGACACCATCCATAAGACAATCACGGAAGTCGATCCCGCGCAGATCTGCGCCACGGAAATAAGCGCCGGTCAGATCCATGCCTCGCAGATTGATGTTGCGCAGGTCCAGACCGCGCAGGTCGCAGCCGCGCAGATCGCAGGTTTTGCCCTCTTCGCGTGCTTTGTTAAAGGCTGGCACATTGTCATTGCGCAGCAGTTGATACATGGGGTCCTGACTGATATTCGGGGTGGTCATGGGGTTATTCCTTTTTTACGGTAAACTCCGTTCTTTCAAGTATAGATCGCCTTATGATTAACGCTTTTCTGCTGACCAGCAGCTGGACCGATATTCAGGATGCCGATGGCCTGCACACTGTTCTGACCTTTTGGTGGCACAGCGCCCGTGGTCCTGTGCGTCAGCAGATTATCCAGCCGGCGGTGTGCTTTATTGACAGAGAACATGCTGAGCGGGCGGCCGGGATTGCCCGTACCCTGAACTGGCCCGTGCGTATTGCGGATGTGGCGTTGCAGAGTTTTTCGGCGCGAGCGGCCAGTGCCTGCTATTTACCTTCCTCTTATACCTACCGCTGGCGCGATGTTTTGCTTGAGCAGGGCATTATTTGCCGCGAAGTGGATATTCGTCCGACCGACCGTTACCTGATGGAGCGATTTATTTATGGTGCCGCGCGTCTTCCGTCAGGATTAAAAGCGGATAAGCAACGGCCGTTTCTGCATTTGCCGGGAGGCCGGATACTGGCGTCTCAGCCCGGTGCAGAGGCATTACCGCCTTTTCGTTGCCTGTCATTGGATATTGAAACTTCATTTCCGCGCCGGGGGGAACCCGACCGGCTGTTTTCCATCGGGTTCTACGCGGATGACTGGCAACAGGTGCTGATGATCGGAGACCACCGGCAGCAGCACGACGGACTGGAACTGGTGGCCGATGAAGCCGCACTGCTGCAACGCTTCCTGCAATTAATCGCTGACTATGATCCGGATGTGATTATGGGCTGGAACGTTATTCAGTTTGATTTTGATTTTTTGCGGCGCAAATGCGCCGAGCACAACATTCCATTCACTATTGGCCGTGACGGCAGCGAGCTGAGCTGGCGCGTCAGCGCCAATAATCCCGACCGTATATTTTTACACATTGCCGGACGGGTGGTGCTGGATGGCATTGATCTGCTGCGCAATGCCACCTGGCAATTTGAGAGTTTTGCGCTGAATGACGTGGCGCAGTATTTTCTGGGCGATAGTAAATTATTGCAGGGTGATGATCGCGGCGGTGATATCGAACATCTGTTTATTCACGATAAAAAGGCACTGGCCGCTTATAACCTGAAAGACTGCGAGCTGGTCTGGCGTATTTTTGAAAAAGCCGATCTGCTGAATTTTACGGTTGAACGGGCGCACATGACCGGCCTGAGTATGGATCGTATGGGCGGTTCTGTAGCGGCGTTCGAAAATATGTATTTACCGCGCCTGCACCGCGCTGGTTTTGTTGCGCCGAATATTGGCGAAGGTTACCACGCCCGTAAGAGTCCTGGCGGATATGTGATGGATTCGCGTCCGGGATTATTCGAGCATGTGCTGGTGCTGGATTTTAAAAGCCTGTATCCGTCCATTATCCGGACCTTTAAGATCGATCCGATGGGGCTGGTTGAAGGCTTGCGCCTGGCGGAAGAAAGCACAGCTTCCGCAGGTGTCGTTCCCGGATTTTTTGCGGCTTATTTTCATCAGCAAAAACACATTTTGCCTGATCTTATCCGTATGCTGGGCGAAAAGCGCGAACAGGCGAAAAAGGCCGGTAATAAAGCACTGAGCCAGGCCATTAAAGTCATTATGGCATCCTGTTATGGCGTGCTGGGTTCTGATGGCTGTCGTTTTTACGATACCCGTCTGGCAAGTTCAATTACCCTGCGTGGTCACCAGATTATTCAGCAAAGTTCTGCCTGGATTGAAGAACAGGGTTTTGATGTTATTTACGGTGATACCGATTCTGTTTTTGTCTGGCTTAAACGCAGTGTCACGGATGATGAAGCCGATAGTACCGGTCAGCGTCTGGTGCGGGAACTGAACCTGTGGTGGGCTGAACGATTATCGCAGGAGTTTGGTATTGAAAGCTTTCTGGAGATGGAATATGAAACCCATTACCGGCGCTTTTTTATGCCCTCCATCCGCGGCGAAGAAACCGGCAGTAAAAAGCGCTACGCCGGACTGATAAAAAATCAACGCGGTGAAAACGAACTGATTTTTAAAGGGCTGGAAGCCGTCCGCTCCGACTGGACACCACTGGCGCGTCAGTTTCAGACCGAGCTTTACCGGCGAATTTTTTTACAGGAACCCTATCAGGATTGGCTGCGCGAACAGGTCCAGAGCCTGTTAACCGGCCAGCTGGATCATCTGCTGACCTATCGCCGGCGTCTGCGCCGGCCACTGCCCGCCTATCAGAAAAATATTCCGCCCCATGCGCAAGCCGCCGCAAAACTGGAACAATGGCTGGCGTTAAACGGTTTGCCATCGCGCTTTGCTGAGCGCGGTGGCTGGATTACCTATCGCTGGACGGTGAATGGGCCAGAGCCGGTCTGGCCGGATGGCAGTGCAGGAGGCGCAGCCGATTATCATCATTACCTTGAAAAGCAGCTTAAACCCATTGCGGATGCTGTTTTTCATTTCACGGGCGACGATTTTTCGGCACTGGCCGGTAAGCAGTTGCTGCTGTTCTGAATGAGCCTAAACGGAGCGTGCTGTCAAATGAATGCCGCCGTTCGGAATAACACAAGGTTATTCCAAACGGTGGGACATCCGCACCGGCACTGTTCTGCAGCCGCCGCTCAGAACATATAACCCATACCCAGATTAAAGCCATCGGCGTTACCGGCGTCTTTATTCTGTTGCTGAATATCGGCTTTAAACACAATGCCTTCAACCGGGAAATAGCTGACACCGGCATCGCTCTGGCTGGCGTTCATATCGTCATTTTGTGACCAGACACTCTGACGGACAAAAAATCCCCACTGTTCATTCAGGCGGTAATTTACTTCAGCATAACCACCATCCTGAGTGGCTTTTCCGGCAGCATCGGCGGCATCGCCACCCAGATCCCAGCGGGCGTAAAGTGCTTTGGTGGTGATGTCGCCCAAGGTATAAATAACATGAGCACCCACCAGGGTGGCATCGTCGGCATAGGAAATTTCCGCGCTCTGATCCAGATCGGGCTGATATTGTGCATAAGCTGCCAGCTCCAGACCGGCCGTTCCGCGATAAACAACGCGTCCGGTCACGGCCAGATCAAAGGCATCGGCAAAAGATCCTTTCTGTTTACCGGATTTAAGATTAAACGGATCGGCACTGCTGTCGTAGGTCGGGTCGTCGGTTTTCAGACCCTCGGAAATCATCAGGTCGTAACTGATGCCATTATCCAGCTGGTGGGTGATGCTGATACCGGCAGAATACCAGGTTGTCGGAATAATGGTGGTTTCAATCACTGGCCGCTCAACGCCATAAAAGGTTGGTGGCTCGTGGGTTTCGTTAATCATACCCACCGGCACCAGCATCACACCGCTGCGGAACTGCATATTGCTCATCAGATCGAGTTCGACATACGCCTGTTCAATTTCGACCGCACCGCGGGAGCCATCGCTGACCAGCGTGTGCTCCACTTCAAATTCGGAGACGAAACGCGCACGATCACTGAAGTCGTAACCAAAAAACAGCACCATGCGGTGTAAATCAATCTGGCGGGTATCGGTGCCATCGACATCCAGATTGTTATAGTGCATTTCACCATAACCGCCGATGTGAACTTGTTTATCATGGTCGCCAGTTTGCTGGCTTTCCATGCTGTCGGCCATCGCATTCAGACGTTCGTTCATGCTTTGTTCCAGCTGTTCGATACGCTTTTGCAGTTCGGTGATGGTTTGCTGATCATCCGCCTGAACCAGTTGTGTATTGGCCAGCAAGACCGCACCGGCTAACAGGGCGGCGTGTTTTTTCAGGTTGGCTTTCATTGACTATCTGCCCTTATAAAATAATTAAAAAAATCAATCGCCGTCGGTAAAGTTGATGCCCAGATCAACTTCCAGCCCGTCCGGAATTTCACGTTTAAAATTGCCATCCAGCTGCGCCGCCGAAGATTTAAATAACACGGCATCCTGATGGCGGATGTTGTCCCGCGCGGCTGCGATATTCGAGCGCACGGTACTGACTGCAGCGTCGTAACCGGCGGCACTCATCAGTGAGAACAGGCTCAGGGTACTGGCGCTGTTGCCCTGTAAAATTTCTTCAATGCTGTCGATGGCCGTAGCCATCAGTGACCAGTTGTATCCGCTGCTTTGCGCAGCAACGGTGGCGACATTGCGTTGCTGTAAATAATCGAGAAATTCCTGCGCGCTGGTCAGTAACTGGGTCAGAGCAGGGGTGCCATCATCCAGTTGATTAGTGAGAAATAACTCACGGTAAGGTTTACCAGTGGCTTTGTGATTCAGCGTCCAGCCATTGCGGATGTAATCAGCCTTAATCTGCAGCGCATGGCTGAGGCCGGTGATAATGCCGCATTTGCGCGGCTGGGCCTGATATTCGGCAACAATATCGGCGGCGTTTTTGCTGGCATCGGAGGCGCGTTCAAAGATGGCAATTTCCAATGCCAGTAATCCTACGTACTGAAAATTACGGTTATCAAAGTAACGGCTGTTTAATTCGGTGTTATTGCCGAGCAGGGTATTAATTTCGCTTCTTACCGTGGCGCTGTAGTTATTACCGCGCTGGCGCAGGGAATCGATGTAAATGTAGGGAGGAAAGACCAGATCGTCGTCGGCCGGGCCGAAATTTAACGGTAATAAGTGATACCAGCTGTCGGCCAGTGTGCGCCATTGTTGTTGCAGTGCTGTCAGTCCGGCAGTATCCGGGGCGCTGCAGAATGCCGTCGCCCGGCTGCTGAATGTGCTGCTTTGGCTGGCAAAATCACTGACCGCCGGAATAATGCTGTTGTCGGTCAGTTCCTGCAGTGCCTTATCCAGTGATGATTGTGTGACGGTGACCGGATCATTAACACGCTCACCTCCGCAGGCGGTTAATAACAGCCCGGCGGCAGCCGTCAATACGAATGAACGAAACAATAAAAAATTCATGGATTACTCAACTGAGGGTGTTCAGGGTTAAAGAAATCATGTGGTTGTCCCAGTGCATTGCAGGAATCTGCAGCCGCAGGCCGGGCTGTTCCTGCAGTGTTCTGGCATTAATACGGCGCAGTTGGCCGGCAGAATTGGATAACACAAAATAGCGCTGATCATGGCTGACGGTCAGACCGCAGACATCGTGAAAGGCGTGATAACCGAGTAATTCCCCGCGGTCGAGATGCCAGAAGGCGACGAGGTTGCCACGCGGACTGCTGAACGCTGCAACACGCTCGCTGTTGTGTACGGCAACGCTGCCCATGTAGTCGTTAAACTGACTGAGCAGGGCTTCCGGTGCGTTCAGCGGCTGTAGTGTTTTGCCCGGAGAATGGACAGCACCGGGGGCAACGATGTGGTTATTGGCCATGGCGGTGCGCTGTATCTGAGTGGCAACGGCGACCGTACCGTCGGCGGCAACATCCAGATGGCGGATGCTGGCTTTGCGTTCACTCAGGGTTTGTTCATCGGTTAATGCACCATCGCTGACGCGCAGGTAGGTCAGACTGGAACGCATGGTATCGAGGTTAAGAATTTTACGCCCGCTGTCCGGGTGGGTGCGCAGACCGCCGTTGGCGACGACCAGTGTTTTTCCATCGGGCATCAGCTTTAATTCGTGCGGGCCGATACCCTGGCTGTCGAATTCTCCCAGCCATTGATAGGTAGTGGCGTCACGTACCACGATTTTCCCCAGACCGGAGACAAAATCAGACTCCGTGGTAAACAGCTGCCGGCCATCGGCGCTGAAGCAGGCATGACCGTGCAGATGGCGTCCGGGCTGGCAGGCAAAGCGGGCGGTGATGTCACCGCTGAGCAGGTTAACCTCGGCGCACTCGGTGCCGGGCTGGCGCGAGATCATCAGTACGGAGTCCGGTCGTAACGGATGTTGCACGGCACCATGGCCGCGGAATCCGGTTGCCGCCGTAAAGGCTGTCTGTCCGCTGGTGCCGGGTTGCAGCCAGCCAAGACCGAATGAGTGGGCATGACTGCCCTGAGCGGACACCCAGAGTTCCTGTGCGGCGGCTGTGTCCGGTGTTTGACGGCAGGCGCTGAGCAGGCTTGCGGTCGCGGGGGTCAAACCCAGCGCCAGCAGTGCTTTGATGATCTGACGCCGTTGCGTTGTCTGCGTGCTGACGCCGGTTGGCGGGGATGCTGAAAATCTGATGTTCATGGGCATTCCATTTACAGCGATTGTACAAAGCGGAGCAGAGCCTTGCGCTCTTCTGCCGGCAGATTAACGAAGGTCTGGCGCGCCCTGAGGGCTTCACCGCCATGCCACAAAATGGCTTCTTCGACCGAGCGGGCGCGGCCATCGTGCAGCAGGGTAGTGCTGCCATTGATCTGTTGGCTCAGGCCCAGTCCCCACAGCGGAGGGGTGCGCCATTCGCGGCCACCGGCGGCGTAATCCGGGCGCTGATCCGCCAGTTCTTCGCCCATGTCGTGCAACAGCAGATCGCTGTATGGCCAGATAACCTGCTGGCTCAGATGGGGGAATTCGCTGCTCTCGCCGGTGACAAACGATGGCTGATGGCAGGCCGCACAGCCGCTCTGATAAAACAGCGAACGTCCGGCAATCACCTCCGGGTGATCGGCATTGCGGCGCTCTGGCACCGCCAGATTGCGGTTGAAATTGATCACCAGCTGCAGCAGCGTGTGCGGCAGCTCGGTTCCCTGTTGATCCTTGCCCTGCTCATCATTACCGGTCACTTGCTGCAAACAGATCGTTTGCGCGTCGGTACAGGGCTGAGCCGGAAACAGCGGATTGCTGATGCCAACGTCGTTGGCAAAGGCGCCGGCAACCACCATCGCCATGGTTGGGCGGTTGGCTTTGAGGCCAAAACGACCGGGGACGGTTTTTTGCAGCTCCACATCCCAGACCTGATTGACCCGGCCGGAAATTCCATCCTGATTGCGGTCGTGTTCATCGGCCAGGGCGTCAATATCCGCCTGATCAATTAACTCCAGCAAACCCATACCATGAATCGGCGGCGCAACCCTCAGGCTGAACAGTGTGTGCTCGTGCAGCGGGCCATAACCCAGATTACGGATATCGGCCTCAGGCCAGCGTAATTCCGCGTGCTGGCCATCGGGATAGGTGAATGCACGGGTCTGCCAGTTGAGATAGACGTACCCTTCCGGTGCGACGTCATCCGGGCTGGCCAGATCGTTCTGGCTGCTGCGCAGCTGATGGGACAACGCGGTTGACTGGCTTTGCAGCTGATCGCCATACACCGGTTCGGGGATGACCCCGGCAACCGGATCAGACCCCGGCAGGCTCAGGCGCAGAAATGCATTAAACAGCGGGGTGCTGTTATCCGCCGGAACCGTGCCACGGCCACCGTTGATATGGCAGGCCAGGCAGGTGCGGGCGTTATACAGCGGGCCCAGACCATCGCGTGCGGTGGTGGCGGTTGGCGCTTTTACCCAGGGTTGGTGCGCCAGTGCTTTACCGGCATAAAAATCGGCTTTGGCACGGGCGGGTAAATTGGTAACGGGTTTTTCGTAGCTGGGAAAGGGCATGATGGCGCTGCTGCCAATGCCGCCGGGCAGATGTTCACTGGCGTTTAACGCCGGTACCACTGACTCTGTTTGTGCTGTGGATGATGGTGCATCAGGCTGGCAGGCACTCAGGCTCAGTACGGCAGAAATGACAAAAGCCAGCCGGGTAAAACCCGGCTGGCTGAGCATGAATAATGCGTTCATCGGCGAGCGATTATTCGTCACAGGATGCCAGTGGATCCTTGGTATCACAGGCGGATGCGTCAGGATCAACAATCGAGCCACTGATGCCCAGGGTGGTGGCAATTTCCGCAATCAGTGCCGATTGGGTGTTCAGCGCGGTAATGGTTTTATAGACCGGATTATTGGCGGTCTGATTGGCAGCCATAATCAGCACATCAAAGGGCTGACCATTACGGGCGCTGGCATCGATAGCCGTGTAATGGGTCGTGGTGGTGGTCAGCGCCGTTTCAACACGGGTGGCCAGCTCGGCTTTACCGGCATCGCGCAGGTAATCGTCGATACCGTAGCCATTGGTGATGGCACGGGTGGTGACATTATCGGTACCGTCCAGCGTGCTGTCGTAACCGGCATAGGCACCGTAGTAACTGTTGGCGACGCCTTCTGCATTCAGCCAGACATCACGGTGGGTGTTATCAGAGAAGCAGCTGTGTTCGTCTTCCTGAGAGTTGGCGCTGAAGGCAATCTGCATACGCTCACCGGCCAGCTCACCTTCGGACAGCGTGCCCATACCGGTCAGAATTTCTGCCAGTTTTTGTTTGGCCTGTGCTTCGCTGGTCACTGTGGTGAAAGCGGTACGGTAAGTGGCACCGGCTTTCCAGCCATCGCGTACGGCTTCGAGATCGGCAATCAGTTTATCCACCGCAACGGCCATAAACTGATGACGACGGTGGGAAAGGGTGTTGGCGTTGTAGTCTGTGGTTGTGCCATCAAAACCCGGAACGAAATCGCTCAGCGGACGCTGGCCACCGTGGTTAAACACATAAGATTTTACGGCAGTGCCACGGTCTGTGCCGTCGGTGGTGTTGTTATCCTCGTTCAGATCCTGACCCCACAGCATGAATTCGATGGCGTGGTAGCCGGCAATCACGTCGTGCTCATCATCGGCGGTAGCGGTATTGGCCAGCAGATCAGCGTTAATGGTCACATTGGTGTTGCCAATGATGTTGTCAGCCTGGTTAGCCGCTGCGTGAGCCGCATCAATGGCGCCATTACCCTTAATACCAGCGCTGTTGGCGGTGACACCAATCTGGTCAGTACCAAAGTCAGTGTCGTTGGTTTTGACGTAATCAATCAGGGCTTCGCCCAATGGCCAGGCGTTGATGTCGCCTTCCGGGCCGTTTTCGCTGCTGTAATCTGTTGAGTCAATCGGGCTGTTACGGAAACGGTAAACTTCGCTCTGACCGTAGGGTTCGCGTGCGACCAGCCAGGCTTTCTTCGCCGCTTCCAGGTTGGCCTCTGTCGGATTTGCCCGGAAGGTTGCCAGGGCGGTTTTCAGGCTGAGGGCGGTATCCACGGCATCGCTGTAAATGGCCAGGGCGATATCGGCATTGGTATTCAGAACCTTCTGCACATTTGGCAGATTGATGATGGAGGTTTCTGAGTCGCTGGATGAATCGCCGCCACAGGCGGTCAGCAGCGTAGCGGCAGTGATGCAGGCTGCAAGGTGTTTCAGTTTCATGATCGGATCCTGTTCTGTGCAATGAACACTGCGGAAAATGAACATCGCTTCGCCGCAAGTGTCAGTGAATGTCATAAAGTGTCAGGCATCGCAATCTAGTTTAAATGCAAATTGTTTGCAACTACGAATACAATTAATTGGTGTTTGTATTCTATATCCATGTTGAGTGTAGTAGTATTTATGGTTTCGTGCGCTTACGTCGCACTTACGTCGTGCCGTTGTTGTCAGGACCTGTTATGAAAAATTGTCCACCGTTGTTATTGGTCGCTCTGCTGCTGAGTCCTGTGTTCATGCTGTCCGGATGCGGTGGCAGCGACAGCAACAGTCCATCGTCACCGCCGTTCGCCAGCAAAGAAGCACTGGGTGAAAGCCTGTTTCATGACACCCGCCTGTCAGCCAACCGCACTCAGTCCTGTGCGACCTGCCACAACCCCGGGCATGGATTTGTTGATAACCGCACTGGCGCTGATGGCAAGGTGAGCCCGGTTTCCCGTGGCGATAACGGCACGTCGTTTGGCGACCGTAACGCTCCCACTGCCGCTTATGCGCGCTTCAGTCCGGCGTTCGGTCAGGGCAGCCATACCCGTGCTGCCGAAACGGTGCCGGGCAACCTGAAGGAATACAGTGGTTATATCGGTGGCCAGTTTCACGATGGGCGTGCTAACGGTCTGGCTCAGCAGGCCGCAGGGCCACCGCTGAATCCGATTGAAATGGGCATGGAAAGCAAAGCCGCCGTGGTTGAGCGCCTGCTGGAAAACCCTGAGTACGTTGAGGCGTTCAGCCAACTGTATGGGCTGGATCTGGCCGCCAATGCGGATGCTGCCTATGCCGCGATGACCGATGCCATCGCGGCTTTCGAGCGCAGCGATACCTTTGCGCCTTTCGATTCCAAGTATGACCGCTCGTTACTGCCGCTTGGGGATGCCAATCGCTATGTTTACGATGCGCTGGATAAAGCCACGCAGGGAAAATCGCTGTTTTTCAGTCAGTTCACCAACTGTGGCGCCTGTCATCAGTTAAAAGCCAAGGGCCAGCGCGGGGAAACCTTCAGTAATTACGAGTACCACAACATTGGTGTACCGGTGAATGCCGCTGCCCGTGCGCTGAGCGGTGTAACCGGCAGCGATGATGGCTTGCTGGCGAATCCGGACATAAGCGATGACACGCAGCGCGGTAAATTTAAAGTCCCGACACTGCGTAACGTTGCTGTTACCGGCCCTTATATGCACAACGGTGTGTTTGCTGATCTGACGACGGTGGTTATGTTTTACGATCATCTGAAGCCGGAATCCGATTTTCTGGAAAATCCGGAAACCGGGCTGCCATGGGCTGAGCCGGAAGTCAGTGCCAACATGAGCAACGACGATTTACAGCAGGCGCGTACCCTGACGGAAACAGAAGTCACCGCACTGGTCTGCTTCATGCGCACCCTGACCGACGCCCGCTACGAGCATCTGTTGCCGGATGATGGCCTGTGTGACTGAGAACCGCTGAGCACAACACGCACTTTTTGCTGGTACTTGCCTTGCCGGTGGTTCATTCACATGATTATTCTGTCGCAGGTTAAACCGGCAGGCGGAATAACAGCGGAGGCGTTATGCAGGCGGTTCTCTTTGATATCGATGGTGTCCTGTTATTCAAAGGCGCAGCACTGCCCGGTGCTGCGCAAACCCTGAGCTGGGTGCAGCAGCAGGGCATTCCCTACCGGTTTTTAACCAATACCACGTCAAAGCCTGTCAGCCGTATTGCCGCCGATCTGCAGGCGGCCGGTATTGCCGCTGACGAAGCGCATATTCTGACCCCGCCCATTGCTGCGCGGCAGTGGTTGCAGCAACAGCATAAGCAACGCCTGCATGTGCTGTTACCGCAGACCGTGTATGGCGAATTCGGTATGTTTGATCTGCACAGCCATCACGACCCTGAGGCGCTGGTGATCGGCGATATGGGCACCGGTTTTACCTTTGAGGTGCTGAATCAGGCGTTCCGGGTGCTGATGGATCATCCTGAACTTCCTCTGCTGGCGTTAGGCATGACGCGTTACTTCGCTGCCGCCGATGGGCTGCAGCTGGATGTCGGCCCTTTTGTTAAAGCGCTGGAATACGCGACCGGGCGTGAGGCGCTGGTCATGGGCAAACCGGCGGCTTCGTTTTTTCAGCAGGCACTGGTGGCACTGAATGTTGCGGCGGAGCACACCCTGATGATCGGCGATGACCGCATCGGTGATGTGCTGGGCGCTCAGGCCTGTGGCATCCATGGTGCATTGGTGCGTACCGGCAAATACCGGCCGGGTGACGAAGACGCTGACCGTACCGGATTGCAGCCGCAATATCTGCTGGATTCTGTAGCGGGTTTACCCGAGCTCTGGCACAGCCTTCAGCCATCTTCGCGTTAGCCCCTGCGCAGGGTAGAATGCGCGCCTTTTCTTTATTCGCCCGTGGATAACCATGCCAATGCATCGTAACTCTGTCGCTGACCTGCGCCTGCAGGAACTGGCGAAATCCCGCCGTGCATTTTTGGCACGTGGCAGCAAAACCGTGCGTTGTCCGCAGTGTCTGCTGGGGGTCAGCCATTGCATCTGCGCCGAGCGGCCAGACGTCAGCAGCCGCAGTGCCTTTGTTTTTATCATGTATCACGGTGAAGTCTTTAAACCGAGTAATACCGGGCGGCTGATTGCCGATGTGGTGGCCGATAACTATGCCTACCAGTGGCAGCGGACGGTGCATGACCCTGAGTTACTGGCGTTGCTGCAGGACGAGCGTTATGCCCCGGTTGTGGTATTTCCGCATCAGTATGCGGAGCCTGAACGCTGCATTCATGCCCCGGCGCAATTACCGGCGATTAAACAGGGGAAAATTCCGTTATTTGTCATGCTCGACGGCACCTGGCGTGAAGCGAAAAAAATGTTCCGCAGCCCCTATCTGCAGTCTCTGCCGGTGCTTGGTATTCAGCCGGAAAAAGGTTCGGAATATCAGCTGCGCGAAGCTGCACACCTGCATCAGTTATGCACGGCTGAGGTCGGTGTGGAGATATTAAAACTGGCCGAAGACCACGCCGCCGCGCAGGCGCTGGCCGAGTATTTTGCGGTTTTCCGTGAGCGCTATTTAGCCGGTAAAGCGAATATTAATGAAAAACCACAGCGACAGATGAGTACTTTATTCGGTGCTGAGTACGATGGCCGCTGATGTTATTCACTGATCTCCTGATGACCCTTAAGACACTGACCACCGCTGAAGCAGTAGCTGTCATACGGCCAGTATTTACGCTGGTATAACGCCTTATTCAGACTGCCGTCACGGCGCATAGCATCCAGTGTCTGTTGCAGCGGCTTAACCCATCCGGCCTGCAGTGCATGACGGCTGACGTATAAATCCGCACGGGCGGTAAACAGTGGCAGAGCTAATTGAATATCGGCGGCCTTAATTCCGGCACGGTACATGGCAAAGAGTAATGAGTGTTCGGTACTGGCCATCGCATCCAGCCGTCCGGCCAGCAGCATTTTTAAACCCTGTTCAACATCGGTCAGAGCGATACGGGTAATGCCCGGATGGTTATCAAAGGCCGCGCCGTATCTCGACCCCCTTACCTGGCCAATTGTGCGGTCATTAAAGTCATCCAGCGTCTGATACGTCTGACTCCCTGCTTTTACCACGATGACAATCCGTTCGTTAATGACCGGCCCCAGCGAATACGCAATACGCTCAGCCTCCGGACTGACAAACATAACGGCAAGGTCCGCATCGCCTTTTTCAATATCCTGAATGACCCGCGGGTAAGGTTCGAGCAGATGGTGAACAGTTATACCGGCGCGTGAAAGCAGCGTATTCTGAAAATCGACCAGTATTCCGCGATAATTGCTTTCTGCATCAGAAAATCCCCAGGGTTTCACCGTTGATGTCGCCAGACGTGGTACTGCTTCATCGGCAAACAGTATCTGGGCAGACAACATCAGCAGTAGGACAATACTGCAGCGCAGGTTGAGTATTGGCTGAAAGAGTCCGGATAATATTACTGATAAACATACATTCATGGGGCAAGCTTATCAGAATATCCGGTCTGATAAAAAGTTATGGTAAGCCGTTTGAAAAATTCTGGTAAGTAACGTTGAAGAACGTTTCAGCCGTTGCTGCTGAATACGGTATATCGTCTGGAATATTCATAAAAAAGCCGGTGATTACCGGCTTTTTTATTTATCGCACGATTAATTATCGTACTTTTTAAATCAACTGACTCCCAGCGTTGAACGCAGATGCTCATTCAGGAACAGACCTTGTGGGTCCATTTCTTTACGCACCCTCAGGAAATCATTAAAGCGTTCATAGCGTGCGGCAAAGTCTGCTGCTTTCAGTGTATGAATTTTTCCCCAGTGCGGACGGCCATCGTATTTCCAGAAAATCGGTTCGATGGCGGCAAAGTATTTTTTGTAATCCTTGTCGTGGAAATTATGGCAGCTGATGGCAAAACCATCGCGCTTATAGAATGGGCTCAGCCATACATCGTCGCCTTTGATGTAGCGGGCTTCGATTGGGAAAATAACCGGGATATTCTGCTTTTTGATCGTCTGCAGAATTTCACGCAGACACTGCGGACCGACTTCGGCAGGTACGGTATATTCCATTTCGTTAAAACGAATATCACGCAGGTTGCCGAAAATTTCGTGCGATTTACCGTAGCGGGTTTCTGGTTCCACACCACCGGCACCAAAATTCACCAGCCAGCTGCGGGCAAATGGCATGTAGTCAATCAGGTTCGACATCATGCGGAAAGCTTCATAGGCATCGCCGCTGGGCTCTGGCTGATCAGCCGGAATTTCTGCCGGATCAATTTTGTCGATAGAAATACCCAGCATGTAATCACTGTGCGGCAGGGCATACATTTCGTAATGGCGGTGAGCATCGCGTAATTCTTCCGCACGCTCCAGACCTTCGTCTTCCGACATCATCCAGCTGTGTTCTTTCAGATAATAGGCTTTTTCTGCGTGAATCCGCGCCTTGGTGACAATACCCAGTGCGCCGAGGTTGTTACCGGCAGCATGGAACAGATCGCTGTTCTGTGCGGCGCTGCACTCGACGATTTCACCGCCGGCATTGGCGATGCGCAGGGTTTTGACATGGGTCGAAAGGGTGCCGAGATCTTTACCGGTACCATGGGTTGAGGTAGCCAGCGCTCCTCCGAAAGCCTGACTGTCGATGTCAGACATATTGATGGTGGAGAGGCCATGTTCCCACAGTTTGTCGCCGATCTGAGACAGGCGTGTACCGGCCCAGACATCCGCTTCCATGGCGTTGCTGTCAACATTTTCAACACCGCGCAGTCGTGCCAGCGACAGCAGGGTCTGGTCGGTTGGCACCAGCGCGCTGAAACTGTGGCCGGAGCCAACACTGCGTATCGGCTGGGTGGCATTACGCAGAATATTCTGCAGCTCATCTTCGCTGCGTGGCACCAGACGTTCATTCGGCTGACAGTGCTGATTACCCGACCAGTTGCTCCAGGGCAGAACGCGTTGGCCGTCTTTACCGATAATACCCGGATTTTCCTGTGGTTTTACGCTGGAACTGCAACCGGCAGTGCCAGCGGCAACCAGGCCTGCGCCAGCCGCTTTCAGCAGATTGCGGCGGTTAAGTTGAATACGGTCAAAATTCACGGCTTTTGCTCCTGTGCCATATAGCGAATGATGTCTTCCAGATCTTCGGCGCTGCACTCAGTACAGGTTCCCATGGGGGGCATGTTGCCAATACCATTGATGGCGTTATTAACAAGGGTATTAAAACCTTTGTTGACCAATTTATCCCATTCGGAAGTGAATGCCTGCGGTGCGCCGGAAGTGGCGACGGCATGGCAGGCCGTGCAGTAAATTTCATACAGTTCTTTGCTGTAGTCGTCGGTGGCATTGGCACTGCTGACCATTACAAGCAGCAGGCCTGTGCTGAGTTTTTTTATCATTATTTGCCCCTCAAAAAATCCTCTTCAGGTTATCCAAAACAAAACTAACGTACAAGTATTGTGGCGTACCAAAACACGGCTATTTACAGTCTTTTACGGTCATACAGGGTTATTGTCAGGCTGTCAGTCTTCAGAATGATGCAATGACACTTTTTACTGACTTCTTCTCTCAGGGTTCCAGCTGAGCGCCGGTTGCGCGCAGCAGGTAGCGTGACGGTGTCTGGGTGGCAGGCTGTAATGGCAGCCACAGACGCTGCTGTAAAAACTGATCAACCCGGGTGAGGCGGACATTCTGCGCGTGTAATGCCGGTAATTCTTGCGCCAGAAACGCCAGTGTTTCAGGGTAGGGATGACCAATAAGCACGGCATAACCGCGCTGTTTGGCAAGCTGGAGTGCTTGCTCAAACTGGCGCTTTAATGCGGCGGGGTGGGTGTCGTTATCGAGGAATACATCACGTTCCAGAGCCGGAATTCCGGCGGCACGGGCCTGCTCCAGGGCGACGCTTTTCGGGCTGGTAAGGCTATCAACAAAAAACAGTCCCTGCTGCCGCGCAACCTGCATAACCCAGTTCATGGCATCGGCCTGTTGTGTCAGCAGGCTGCCCATATGGTTATTCATGCCCTGTACATGGGGAATGGCGGCCAGGCTGTCGCTCAGGGTTTGTTGCAGGCTGGCCTGATCCATACCGCTGACCAGTGCGCCAGGGCCAAGGCGGGCACCCTGTTCATTGGCCATTGGGGCGTGCAGCATAACCCCATGACCGGCCTGAAATGCTTCTTCGGCCAGTAGTGCGGAGTAGGGCGTGTGCGGCAGAAAGGCGAGATTCAGCGGGCCGGGCAAGGCGATGACGCGTTTACCGGCACGCTGGTTATTGCCGATATCATCGATAATCAGCAATAACCCGGCAGTCGCCCTGCTGTTTGCCGCACTGTCGCCGTGGGCGGGCAGTACCGTAAACAGGGTGAACAGGCTGACCGCCGCCAGCCATGGGAAGCGTTGCAGCAATCAGGCCTCCGGGCGGGGGCTGAGAATGGTAACGCCGCGCAGCAGGGTATGTGCTTCGTATAACTGAAAATCTTTCTTCAGCAATCCGGCACTGGGGTCGGCTTCAGCGTTACTGCCTGCTGCTGTGCCTTGTTCCGGCGCTTTGCTTTCTTTTTCCGTTGGATTGCTCAGATGGCCGGGTAAGTCGGCTTCTTTATAAAAGCGCTGTTCGTAAGGGGTTACTTCACTTTGTTCAACCCAGATATCCGGATTAATTCCCTGTGCCTGAATCGAGCGGCCATTGGGGGTGAAGTAACGTGCTGTCGTCAGTTTTACTGCGCGGTCTTCTGTAATCGGCAGCACACTTTGCACGGATCCTTTACCGAATGACTGGGTGCCAACGATGACGGCACGCTGATGATCCTGCAGTGCTCCGGCGACGATTTCTGAAGCGGAGGCAGAGCCACCGTTAATCAGAACAACCACCGGTATATTGCCGGCCGGTGTGTGGTTGGTGGCGGAGTAACTGACTTCGGCACTGGGGGTGCGGCCTTTGGTGTAAACAATAAGCCCCTGACTGATGAAGCTGTCGACCACTTCAACAGCGGCGTCCAGTACTCCGCCGGGGTTGTTGCGCAGATCGAGAATAATACCGTTCAGCGTATCGTTGCTGCGCCAGTCTTCGATGGCGCTGGCCAGTTCGCTGCCGGTGTGTTCCTGAAACTGGGTGATGCGCACGTAACCGATGCCACCGCTGAGCATCTCGGTACGCACGCTGGCGACTTTGATTTCGGCACGGGCCAGGGTGAAGGTCAGCAGTTCTTTTTCGCTTTTACGGCGGATTTCCAGGGTGATTTCTGAACCGGGTGCACCGCGCATGCGCTCTACGGCGTCGTTCAGATTCATCCCCATCACCGCTTCGCCATCGAGTGATACGATTAAATCACCGGCGCGGATACCGGCTTTTTGCGCAGGCGTGTCATCGATGGGGGTAACCACCAGAATCAGTCCATCTTCCATGCCGACTTCAATACCCAGTCCGCCGAATTTGCCTGAGGTGTTTTCCTGCAGATCCGAAAATGCCTCCGGCTGCAGATAGGCGGAATGCGGATCCAGGGAGGTAAGCATGCCGTTGATGGCGTATTCCAGCAGGGTTTTATCGTCGACTTCTTCTACATAGGCACTGCGGATGCGTTCAAAAATCTCGGTGAAATTACGCAACTCCTGCAGCGGTAATTGTCCATGCGGACGCTGTCCGGTGTTGCTGGTGTCTGCAGCAGCTGCCTCAGTGTCTGCCGGTTGTGCCTGCACCTGAGTGATACCCAGTGTGAACAGACAAACCGCAGTGCAACCAAGCCGGGAAATCATACGGCGGGACAGAACAGAAAATAACGGCATGACAATACTCAATTCAGATCAATGCGTTGAAGAATGGCATAAAAGTCAGAACCTGTTAAGGCGCGGCAGGGCGCGCCGGTTCATCGTTTCAGCCAGGCGGCCGGGTCTTGTGGCTTACCTTTATAACGGATCTCAAAATACAGGCCTGGTTCCGTATTGCCGCCACTGCGGCCAACGGTGGCAATGCTGTCCCCCTGATTCACCCAGGCACCGACATCGCGCAATAAGGTCTGGTTGTGGGCGTACAGACTCAGATAGCCCTGACCATGATCAATGATGGTGATTAAACCAAAGCCGCGCAGCCAGTCGGAATACACCACCCGGCCATGGTGAACCGCACGTACCGGTGCTCCTTCCTCGGTGCTCATCACCCAGCCTTCCCAGCGGTTCATACGGTCATTATTGCGGTTGCCAAAGGCATGCAGTACACGACCATCAACCGGACGCGGCAGCTTACCCTTCAGTGCAGTAATCGGTCGGGCATCGTCTTTGCGCGGGCTGTTCGCCAGCAGTGTCTGAACTTCGTTAAGCAGGGCTTCCAGACGTTTGCGGTCGGCTTCTTTCTGCGCCAGACGTTGCTGTTCGGTTTTCATCTGGCCGGCGAGTTTAGCCAGCAGTTGCTGCTGTTCCTGCTTGCGCGTGGCCATTTCGCGGTTTTTGCCCAGCAGGCTTTTCTCGGTGGCCAGCAATTGTTGTTCCTGCTGCGCAATCAGCTCGGCAAGCTTATCCAGCCGTTCAAGCTCGGCCAGAATGCGGTTGATGTGCTCAATCCGGGCGTTATTGAAATAACTGAAATAGCGCAGCATGCGCTGCGCCTGTTGCGGATCATTCTGATTGAGCAGCAGCTTAAGTGGCCCTTCGGCCCCGATGCGCTGGGCTGAGCGCAGCTGCTCAGCGAGATGCTGGCGATGGTTGTCCTGTAACTGGCGGAGCTGTCCCTGCTCCTGTCTGAGCTTTTTTAGGCGGTCTTTCTCCTCCTGCAGGCGGGCACGGGTCTGCTCGATCTGCTTGCTCAGTTCCGCGATGTCTTTATCCGATTGGCGCAGCGCATCGTTCAGCTGGCTGTACTCGTCTTTTGCTGAGTTCAGCCACTGTTCGAGTTTGGCTATTTCAGTTTTCAGTGCATCCAGCTTCGCTTCATCATTGGCCTGCACGGGCAGGCACAACAGCAGCAGAGATAACCCGCACAGTCGCAGTGACTTCATACTCAGTTGCCGTAGCTGACCAGACTGTTGCCATCCATTTCGGCCGGTTGCGGCAAGCCCATGATGCTCAGCAGCGTCGGTGAAATGTCACACAGGCGGCCCGGGCTTAACCCGGCGACGCCGTCGCGGTTATGCACGTAAATCAGGTTGACCGGGCCGGTGGTGTGCTGGGTCATGGCTTCGCCGTTGTCATCCAGCATCTGTTCGGCATTGCCGTGGTCGGCTGTGATCAGACATTCGCCGCCCACTTCCAGCAGTGCATCGGTCACGCGCTTAATGCATTCGTCGATGCACTCGGCGGCTTTCACGGCGGCGTCATAAACGCCGGTGTGACCAACCATATCACCGTTGGCGTAGTTGCAGACGATCAGGTCAAACTCGCGGTTTTTAATGGCGGCGACCAGTTTATCGGTCACTTCCGGGGCGCTCATTTCCGGCTGCAGGTCGTAGGTGGCCACATCCGGGGATTTCACCAGAATACGCGTTTCACCGGTGTATTCTTCTTCACGGCCACCGGAGAAGAAAAAGGTGACGTGGGCGTATTTTTCGGTTTCGGCAATGCGCAGCTGAGTCAGTCCCAGATTGGATACGTATTCACCGATGCCGTTGCTCAGTGTGGCAGGCGGGAACGCGCAGCTGGCTTTGATGTCGGCGGCGTACTCGGTCAGCATGACAAAGTCGGCAAGCTGTGGGCGGGCTGCACGTTCAAAACCTTTGAAGTCATCGCCGGAGACAAAGGCGCGGGTCAGTTCGCGGGCACGGTCCGGGCGGAAATTAAAGAAAATGACGGCGTCGTTATCCTGTACCCGGCCATCGGCGCCTTCAATGATGGTGGCTTTAACGAACTCGTCGTTTTCATCACGGCCATAGGCATTGATCAGCGCTTCGCTGGCGGTGGCGGCGCGGAATTCGGCGCTGCCCAGGGTCATGGCATCGTAGCCGGCCTGTACCCGTTCCCAGCGGTTGTCGCGGTCCATTGAGAAGAAGCGGCCAATGACGCTGGCAATCTGGCCATTACCCAGACGGGCAAAGGTGTCTTCAATCTTTTTGATGGAGGGTGCAGCAGAGCGTGGCGGCATATCGCGGCCATCGAGAATGGCGTGTACATAAGCGCGCTCAGCGCCACGGGCTTTGGCCATCTCCAGCAGCGCAACCAGGTGATCTTCATGGCTGTGTACACCACCGGGTGACAGCAGGCCGGTAAAATGGACGGCCCCGCCTTGGGCGACGGCTTTGTCGATGGCGGCACACAGCGCTGCGTTGTTAATCAGCTCATTGTCTTTGATGGCTTTGTTGATGCGGGTGAAGTTCTGGTAAACGATGCGTCCGGCACCCAGATTCATATGCCCCACTTCGGAGTTACCCATCTGGCCGTCCGGCAGGCCCACGGCTTCGCCGGAGGTCTGGATCAGTACATTAGGGTACTGCGTGAGCAGGCGATCCCAGGTTGGCGTATGGGCGTTGGCAATGGCGTTGTTGGCGGTTTCTTCACGATAGCCCCAGCCATCGAGAATGATCAGAGCGGTAGGTACAGGGCGCGATTTCATTAAAACAGACTCGGTTACGTTGCCACGAAAGTCCGCCATTGTACCCAAAAAACACGGCCGTCGTCGCCCTGCTGCGTAGCCAAAAATGGTCGCTGCTGAGGGTTTTTTCTTCCCCGCCGGACTGTTGTTGTCAGGCACCCGGTGGCCGGGGGAGTAACGTCGGGTTTGGCGGTGGTTCCGCAGGCGGGCAGGCGCTATACTGCCGCCTTCTTTTTTCGGGTGATGATGAGAAGTTATGGATCGTCTATTTGATTTTGTGGGCAACCACATTGAGTTGGTGGCCATTTGGGGGGCGTTTCTGGCGGCTCTGCTGTGGGATAACAGCCGCCGCAGTGGTCAGACGGTGTCGACCGCTCAGGCTACTTTGATGATTAATAAAGAAAACGCGGTGGTGCTGGATATCCGTGACAAAAAAGATTTCAGCGCCGGTCATCTGGCCAATGCCATGAACATTCCCTACAGCAGTCTGGCCAGCCGCCTGAATGAACTGGATGCTCACAAAGAGCGCCCGATCATTCTGGTGTGCAAGACCGGTCAGACCGTGGGCGTGGCCGGTAAGATGCTGCGTGAAAAGGGCTTCAACGCTGTACGCCTGAGCGGCGGCATGATGGAGTGGACCAATCAGAACCTGCCGGTGGTGCGCAGCTGAGGCTGCTCCGGCACATTATAATCAGAAGGACTTTACGACATGGCCGATAATCAACAGCCGCAATTCGCTTTGCAGCGTATCTATGTAAAAGACGCTTCTTTTGAAGCGCCGAATTCCCCTCAGGTATTTACCAAAGAGTGGAAGCCAGAGATCAAGCTGGATCTCAACAGCGGTGCCCGCAAGCTTGATGACAACCACTATGAAGTGTCTGTGAAGGTAACCATTACCGCGACCAATGATGGCGAAACTGCCTTTCTGGTTGAGCTGATTCAGGCTGGTTTGTTTGCCATGGTGAACATTCCTGAGCAACAGCTGAAGCCGATGCTGGGGGCAATGTGCCCGAATATCCTGTTCCCTTACCTGCGTGAAAGCATTGACAGCCTGGTGGTGAAAGGTGGCTTCCCGGCCCTGATGCTGGCACCGATTAACTTCGATGCCCTGTTCCAGCAGCGTATGCAGCAGGAAGCACAGCAGGCTCAGGCCGCGGCTGAGCAGGAAACCACTCACTGAGCTGGGTATTTCTGCACCTGATCAGGTTGTTATCAGCAACAGAGGCCGCGCTCTTAACGGGTTGCGGCCTTTGTTGTTTGCGGCGGTTGCTGCCTTGGAGTCCGGGTGAAACCGGGCAGCACTATTCCGCGCGGCCTGAATAACGCAACAGGCGGCCGCTGTCGGTCGCCAGATAGAGTCTGCCCCGGGCATCCGTTGTCAGTGCTCTTATGCGTTCGCTGAGTCGGGTCAGTAAGCGTTCTTCAGTAATCGCCTGTGGCCCGTTTGGGGTTTCGTCCAGCGTCACACGGTTCAGGTGCGTCAGCTTCAGCGCTCCGGCCAGCAGATTTCCCTGCCAGTCGGCATGGGCCTTTCCCTGATACAGCAGCAAAGAACCCGGCGCGATGGACGGATCGTACATTTTTACCGGGTCGGTCATATCCGGGTGGCTGCGCGCCTCGCCGACATACATCGGGTTCCAGTATTCTTTTCCCCACGATACAACCGGCCAGCCGTAGTTGTGGCCTTTGCGGATGAGGTTGATTTCATCCCCGCCGCGTGGCCCGTGCTCAATGGCCCACAAACGCTGGTGAGTGGCATCGTACGCCAGTCCCTGAGGGTTGCGGTGGCCATAGCTCCAGATTTCTGCCAGTGCGCCGGGCTGACCGGCAAAGGGATTATCCGCCGGAATTCTGCCGTCGCGGGTCAGGCGCAGAATTTTTCCGGCGTGGGTGGTCAGGCTCTGGCCGTTTTCACGTGTTCCGCGATCCCCGATGCTGAAAAAAACATGCTGTTCATCAAAGGCGATGCGACTGCCGAAATGTTGACCACTGCGGCTTGCCGACTGGCTGACCAGTAGTGTTTGCCAATGGCTGAGCTGTAAGGGTTGTTGGCTGAGGTCAAGACGGGCACGCCCCAGAGCGGTAGCGGCCTGGCTTTCTGGCAGAGGGGCATTCCCTGTTACGGGGGCACTCCAGGTGAAATAAATCCAGCCACCGGGCTGATAGTCGGCAGCAACGGCAACATCGAGCAGGCCTCCCTGACCATCGAACCAGACGCTGGGCGCTCCCTGAACAGCCCGTAATTGCCGTTGCCCGGTGTCAAATAACTGCAGCGTGCCACGGCGTTCACTGATGAGCAGTTGATTGGGGGCGACAAAGGCCATGCCCCAGGGGCGGCTGAGCTTATCAGTGAGAACGTCGTGAGCCGTTGCGGCATGTGCGAACAGGGTGCTGATGATCAGCAGCAGGATTTTCATCGCGGTACTCCCTGAATCAGGAGCCGCCAGTATACCCAAGTTGCCGCCAGGCTTCATAAACCATCACCGCCACCGCATTGGACAGATTCATGCTGCGGCTGTCAGGCATCATCGGCAGTCGCAGCCAGTGTTCAAACGGCAGGCTCATGCGTACGTCTTCCGGTAAGCCACGGGTTTCCGGGCCAAACATCAGATAATCATGGGCGCTGAAGGCTACATCGGAGTGGGTGCGGCGGCCTTTGGTGGTCAGTGCAAACAGACGCTGCGGCTGTTCGGCTTCGAGAAACGCGGCATAACCGGGGTGAATGTTGACGCTGGCCCATTCGCTGTAATCCAGTCCGGCGCGGCGCAGACTTTTTTCTTCCATATTGAAGCCGAGAGGTTCAATCAGGTGCAGGCGGCAGCCGGTATTGGCGCAGAGGCGGATGATGTTGCCGGTATTGGGCGGAATTTCGGGTTCGAACAGAACGATATTGAACATAATTCAGGCCTTAAAAGCAGGCGGGCATTATAGGTGGCCAGACTCTGGCTGAATACTGACATTGGCCATCCTGCGCCAGAATCATGGTCTACACTTTCTTTAGATGATTTGGTTTTAAAGAGGTGGTCATGCGCTGGCCGTGGCAAAAACAATCCCTTCAGGATTCCCGCTGTCTGGGCATCGAATTGCATCAGGGCAGGGGCTTTGCGGTGTTGCGTGAAGCCGGGGTTGTGAGCGATTGCTATCGTCCGCAATCCGGTGAAAACGGTCTGGACGGGTTGGCCACCTGGCTCCGTCAGCATGCGCTGACGGATGTCGTCACGGTGTTATCGCTGGATACCCTCGATTATGAATTGCATTTGCTGGAAGCCCCGGCGGTCAGTGATGAAGAGCTGGGCGATGCGCTGCGTTTCCGTATGCGTGATCTGCTGCCTCAAGGGGGAGAGCAAAAAGTCATTCAGGGTTTTCGTCTGCCGGCGGATGCCTATCGCCGACGGTTGGATATGGCGTTTGCGGCAGTGATTGATCACCGCCGCATCAAAGAACTTGTGCGGTGGTGCAAGCAGCAGCAGTTAGCGTTGCACAGCATCACGATTCCTGAACTCAGTCTGTTGCATCTGGTTGCTCAGGTCGAGCCGGAAACGGCGGTGGGGGTGCTGCGGCTGGATGCCGACGACGGCATGATTTATCTCTACCGCGATGGCGGTCTGTATCTTTCCCGGCGACTGAATATCGGTACTCATGCGCTTGGCGTGGCGTCTGTCAGTGAGGGGGAGCTAAGCCTTGAAACGGACAGTCGCATTGATGCTCTGGCACTGGATATTCAGCGCTCGCTGGATTATTTCGACAGTCAGCTGGGGATGGGTATCGTTGGTCAGCTTTGGGTTCTGGTTCCGGATGATACCGATGTCAGCGGGTTGTTACCGGCGCTGGAACGCAGCGTGAATATTCCGGTGCGCAGTCTGTTGCTGGAGTCCTTTTGTGGCAATCGCAGCCAGGAAACACTGACCGCTTCACTCGCGGTTGCGTTGGGTAATGCACTCTCTTTCGAGCATGAAGCCCCGGAATTCACCGTCAGCGGAAAGGTGGCCTGATGACCTGGCAGATTCAGCAGCGGATTAACTTTTACCTCGAAGAATTCCGTCCACCGGTATTGCCGCAACCTATCCGCCGATTATTGTGGCAATTACTGCTGAGCGTGTTGTTGATGCTGTGTGTCGGTTTGATGGTATTGGCTTACCGCCAATGGTTGTGGAATACGGAACAGCAGGCGGAGCAATTAACGCAACGTCTGACGCTGCAGCTGGAGCATGAGATGGCACGTCGTCCTCCTCTGGTGGTGGACAGCGGCTTACAGCAACAGGTTGAAGCCGCCCGGCGGCAATTGTCCAACAGTCAGAAAATTTTACTCTATCTGAGCCGTGAACATTTACAGCAAAGCCAGTCATTGACGCCGTTGATTGCACAGCTGGGCGAACAGCCGGTCACTGGTATCTGGTTGCAGGGATTTTCTCTGCGCGATGCCGGACAGCATGTGCGCCTGCTGGGCTTTGTTGATGATCCGGCCAGGTTATCAGGCTATGTCTCCGCGCTGTTACAGCGCAGTGCTTACAGCGGCAAATCTTTCCGACAGATTGATGTGCAGCGCACCGGCGAACGCTGGCTGAGTTTTGTGCTGGATACTGAAGCCGTTGCGGCGGATGCATCAGCCCTTACCGGACCCGATTCTGAGCTGAATCCGGCCAGAAGCGGAGGGCGGTTATGAGCGGATTGAAACCTAAATATCACCCCTCATTGTGGTGGCGTCACCCGCTGGCGCAAAAGGCGATCAGTGCTTACAGCACTCTGCGTCCGCGTGAGCAGCGGTGGCTGCAGGTTATTCTTCACGCTGCGGTTGTGGCCTTGTTGATGTTGCTGTTGGTGCAACCGCTGTGGCACCGCACTGTGACATTGCAGCAGACAATCATCAGCCAGCAAGAACAACAGCAGCGGTTACAGGATCAGCTGGAGCAGTTGCGTCAGCAGGGTCTCAATGATCCTAACCAGCCATTGCGGGATGAGCTGGCGGTTTTGCAGGGGCAACAGACCCAGATGAACCAGCGTATTGCCTCGCTGACCGATGCTCTGGTTTCTCCGGCACAAATGCTGCCATTGCTGGAGCAGATGCTGCAGCAGGACAAACGTCTGCAAGTGAAAAGTCTGGTTAATCTGCCACCGCAGCGTCTGGGGCTGGGCGAAGAATTTGCCGATGTGCAGCTGTACAGTCATGGCTTACGGCTGACTCTGGATGCCAGCTACGACGGATTACTCGCCTACCTGCAGCGGCTTGATGCCATGCCATGGCGCTTGTTCTGGCGGGCGCTGGATTTTCAGATTGTGCAGCATCCTCAGGGCGAGCTGACGCTGGAGGTATACACCCTGAGCATGCGCGAGGAGGTTTTGGGTGGCTGATGATGTCGTTGGGATCTGCGTCAGATCGCGCCGGTCTGTCACGTACTCTGCGCCGGTGCGCACCTTGACCAGCCCGCTGGTGTTGCTGTCTGGCTTACTGTTGCACAGCGCCGCGGTGGTGTTTGCCGCTGACCCGACCCAGCCGCCGCCCTGGTTGCACGCCTCCCCAGACCCTATTGCCGCGCCGCAAGTGCCCATCGTGGTTCAGCAAATTCTGATCCGCAGCAGCGGTAATCGTGCGGTGATTAATAATCAGCTTGTGCGTACCGGTGATCAGGTTGATGGCGCTGAGGTTATCGCCATTTATTCTGATCGTATTGTTGTGAAAATCCGGCAAAAGCATCACGAATTGTCTTTACTTACTCATACCCGACGTATTTCTGAATAGGTATTTATTTTGACGGTTGTCATTTTTCGCTGTGCTGCACCGTTTCAACTTAAGCGCCTGCTGAGCTTCTTTTTAGTGGTGCTGTTAAGCGGATGTGCAACGCTTTCTCCCCAAACGGAAAAAGAAAGCGATGAACCGTTGCTGCAGGCAGCGGCTGATCCGGTGCAGCCTGGTCTGGATCTGCAGCAGTTGCTGCCACCGCTGGATCAGCAGCCGCTGGCGCCCGCCGAGCATTTTGATGTTGTCGCTGACAGTACGCCTGCAACGGCATTTTTTAACAGTCTGGTCGATGGCACCGGGTATAACCTGGTGGTGCACCCGGAAGTCAGTGGCGAAATTACCCTGAATTTAAAAAAGGTGACGCTGCTGGAAACCCTGCAGGCCGTGCGTGATATTTATGGCTTTGATTTTGTGCAATCAGCCTATGGTATTCAGATTCTTCCGCGCCGCCAGCAGACCCGTATTTTTCCGATCAATTATCTCAACGTAAAACGTTCCGGCCGTTCCGGAATGCACGTCAGCAGTGGTCAGGTTACCTCGACCGACTCGCGTCAGAGCAGCACCCAGACCAACACCACAACGTCCGGCAGCAGCTCGCAAACCATTAACAGCAGCGAAGTGGGTACGGAATCCAATACCGATTTCTGGCAAGGATTAAAAGGCACTCTGCAGCTGATGTTGTCACAGGAAGGTGATGCTCAGGTGGTGGTGGATGCGCATGCCGGTATTGTGGTGGTTAAAGCGTTGCCGGGGACACTTAATCATATAGCCCGCTATCTGGAAAAAGCCGAGCTGAGTGTACAGAAACAGGTATTGATTGAAGCAAAAATTATTGAAGTAACCCTGAGTGATGGCTTTCAGTCGGGTATTGACTGGGGAGCGTTTGGTAAGCAGGGAAGCCGCTATACCTACGATGCTACTCAGTCGGCGACCGCATTAACCAATCCGGATTTAATTGACGGTATATTTTCTCTGAATATTACGGCAACCGACTTTACTGCCGCCCTGCAGTTATTACAAACCCAGGGGGAAGTAAAAGTTTTATCCAGCCCGCGAATTGCCACCGTTAATAACCAGAAGGCGGTGATCAAAGTCGGTTCCGATGAATTTTTTGTTACCAATGTCAGCAATACAACCACCTCAACCACAACCGGCAGTGCCAATACACCGGATATTGAATTAACGCCGTTTTTCTCTGGTATTGCACTGGATGTTACACCGCAGATTGGCTCGGACCAGGAGGTTATACTTCACGTTCATCCGACCGTGACCGAAGTGGAAGAAAAAGTAAAAACCGTTCAGCTGAATAATGACGATTACACTCTGCCACTGGCGTACAGCACCGTGCGTGAAACCGACTCTATTGTCCGCGCCCGCTCCGGTCAGGTCGTGGTGATTGGCGGCCTGATGCAGAACCGCAAAGTACGCACGGATGCCAGTGTCCCCTGGCTGGGGAATATTCCGCTGTTAGGATGGTTTTTCCGTCAGACCCGGGAAGACATCGTACAGAGTGAATTGGTGATTCTGATACAACCCAGAGTTGTTGATTCGGCACTGACGCCTGAACAGATTGACGAGCTGAATCAGCGCTATTCGCGGCTGATGCCGGCCCGGAGGTAGTCGTGCAGATGACTCAGCTGGGCCAGGCCTGTGAACAATTTTACGGATTTCAGCAAGCGCCGTTTGGTCTCACGCCCAATACCGATTTTTATGTCGAGTTGCCCTGTCAGCAGCAGGCATTTGAACTGTTAGTGTTTGCGCTGACGTCCGGTGAAGGGTTTATCAAAATTACCGGTGAGGTTGGCACCGGCAAAACCTTATTGTGCCGGCGCTTACTGAATACGCTGGCCCGCGATGGCGTGCGCTGTGCCTATATTCCTAATCCGGCGTTAACGGCTGCCGGTCTGTGGCGTGCGGTTGCCCGTGAACTGGCATTGCCGGGTGAGGACAAAAGTGACCTTCAGATTCAGGAAGATATTCAGCACTGTTTGCTGCAGTTTGCTCTGGCCGGGCAACCGGTGGTACTGATTATCGACGAAGCGCAATGCATGCCGGACGATACACTGGAAGCGTTGCGGTTAATTTCCAATCTGGAAACTGAACGGCAAAAGCTGGTGCAGATTGTGTTATTCGGTCAACCCGAATTGAATCATACGCTGGCAACATCCCGTTTTCGCCAATTATTGCAGCGTATTACGTACAGTGCTGACCTGCGACCATTAAATAACAGCGAAGCACTGGCGGTGTATCTGCAGCAGCGTTTGTGTATTGCCGGGTATCGCGGAATGCCATTGTTTCAGTCTTCCGCGCTGGAGTATTTATGGCAGGCCAGTCGGGGCATTCCGCGGCTGGTGAATATTCTGGCGGCTAAAACCCTGCTGGTGGGCTATGGCTGCGGCAGTCATACACTGGAAGCGCGCCATGTTGCAAAAGCGGTTGCCGATACCGAAGGTGCTTATCCTTTGCTGCCGGACTGGTCTTGGCTGCGTATTTCTAGCCTTTGTGCTGCTGTGATTCTGGTGCTGATATGAGCCTGCTGCATCAGGTATTGCAGGATATTGATCAGCGTGACGCCGCGAAGCCGGTATTACCCCATCGTCTGCAAATGAATCAGGATGATGCTGCGCCTGCTGCTGCAATGGCCTGTTCGGGATCGGAAAAATCAGGATTTATTGTTCCTGCTGATGTCAGCCGGAGAACATTCTATACCGTTTTTTTGCTGCTGATGGTGCTGCCCGCCCTGCTGTATTTTTCACTGAATAATCCGTCGGAATCTGTTGCAGAGCACACACAGACGGTGAGTGCCGGGCATGATGGCAGCGTATTGGAACATCAAGAATCTGTGACGGCTCAGGCCGGAATACCTTGGGTTTCTGATATGGTCGTCAGCCATCCGTCAGGCATCGCTGCGGATGGTGTTCCCTCTGTTTCTGTTGATTCTGTTTCTGTTGATTCTGTCCCGATACATTCCGCTGCGGTGCCTGATCGTATTGCTGCAGAATCGGAAGAAATACGATTGCTCCGCGCAGGGCCTGAAACGCAGGAAAATAAATCCGCTCTTGCGACCCCGGCAACATCCGCCGATACGCCATCCGCTGCGGGGGATTCTGTCGCTGACCGCCGTTTATCGGTTGTGCCCAGCGGTCATAAAGCGCAGCAGTATTATCTCCAGGCCAGCACTTACATGGCGGAAAAGAATTTTTCACAAGCACTGTCGGCGGTTGATCAGGCGTTGGCTCTGGATGTACGTGATGACTATCTGGCCATTAAATTACGGATTTTCTGGGAGCTTAAAGAAGACCAGCAGTTCTTACAGTTATACAACCAAAATACCGCCATTGTTCATCCTTACTGGCTGGCTGTTGCCGCGCCGGGGTTGCATATGCTGGGGCAGTTTGATGACGCTGTCCGCGTGTATCAGCAGCTGATTTTATTGCAGCCGGAGATTGTTAATTGGCCGCTGGCGCTGGCTCAGGCGCTGCAATCAGCCGGGCGTGAGCAACAGGCGCTCAGGGTTCTGGAAAGTCTGTATCAGCAGAAGCGCCTGACACCTGACCAGCAGCGCTGGGTTGAGCAAACATTGAAGAATATAAGGTAAGTTATGGAAGCTCTCAGTCGTAAACGGGTTCGTGTTGGTGATCTGCTGCTGGAAAAGCAACTGATCAACGGGGAACAATTACAGCAGGCTCTGGCTGAGCAGAAAAAAACTGGCAAAAAGCTTGGGCGTGCCATCACCGATCTTGGTTTCGTCAAAGAAGATGAATTGTTACGCGCGCTGGCGACGTTCTTTAATTACCCTTTTATTGATCTTGCCCGCTTCCGCATCAACAATCATCTGGTGCAACGGCTGCCGGAAACCCATGCCCGGCGCTATCGTTGTCTGGTGCTGGCCGAAGAAAAAGACGGGCTGCTGGTGGGAATGTCAGACCCCACCGATCTGATGGTGATTGATGATTTACAGCGGATTCTTAAAAGCCCGGTATTTCCGGCCTTCGTGCGTGAATATGAATTATTGTCGATTCTGGACACCGTTTATCGTCGTCAGGAGCAGATGGCGACCATTGCCGGCGAGCTTGAGGGGGAATTACGCGGCAGTGAGTTTGATATTGATCAGATGGCGCAATCATCCGATGTTAATGAAGCGCCGGTTGTACGTTTACTGCAGAACCTGTTTGAAGATGCGGTACAGATTAAAGCATCCGATATTCATATCGAACCGGAAGAAAATCAGCTGCGCATTCGTCTGCGGGTTGACGGTGAACTGCAAGAGCAGGTGATGAAAGAAAAGCGTGTTGCCTCCGCCCTGGTGTCGCGCCTGAAAATTATGTCCGGTCTGGATATATCAGAAAAGCGGTTACCGCAGGATGGGCGTTTTAATATCCGTGTTTCCAATAAAAATATTGATGTGCGTGTATCAACGATGCCAGTGCAGTTTGGTGAGTCGGTTGTTATGCGCTTATTGGATCAAAGTGCCGGAATACTCCGTATGGAAACGCTGGGTATGCCACCGCGATTACAAAAGCGGTTTGAATATCTTATTCAGCGGCCCCACGGCCTTATTCTGGTAACCGGGCCGACCGGGAGTGGTAAAACCACAACACTTTACGCGGCACTCAGTGTGCTGAACCAACCGGAGAAAAAGATAATTACCGCAGAAGACCCGATTGAATACCGCCTGCCGCGGGTAAATCAGGTACAGGTAAACACTAAGGTCGGGCTGGAATTTTCCACGGTCTTGCGCGCTGCGTTACGTCAGGACCCGGATATTGTTCTGGTCGGTGAAATCCGTGATCACGAGACCGCTGAGATTGGCCTGCGTGCGGCCATGACCGGCCATATGGTGTTGTCGACGCTGCATACCAACGATGCCGTCTCAACCGTGGCCCGGTTAATGGATATGGGGGTTGACCGCTATCTGGTGGCGTCTTCATTGCGGGCGGTGGTGGCTCAGCGGCTGGTGAAAAAACTCTGCAGCCATTGCCAGCAGCCGCACGTCATAGATGCCCAGGAAAATGCCTGGCTGGAGTCACTTGAGACCGGTGCAGCAGGTCAGCATTACCTCAGTGGGCGTGGTTGCCACCATTGCCACAATACCGGTTATCAGGGCCGGATCGGTATTTACGAATTACTGGAACTGACACCGGAGCTGGTAGCGGCTTTGCGTCACGATGATGCCCAGCGCTTTGCAGAGCAAGCTGTGGCTCAGGGGGGATTCCGTTCATTGGCGTTGTGCGCTCTGGATTATGCCCGTGCCGGTGTGACGTCTCTGGAAGAGGTTTTCCGTGTCTCGGCGGCGCTGGATGAGGACCTGGCTAATGGCTGAGTTTATTTACCGTGGCCGGGACCGCGCGGGCAACGTGTTGATGGGGTGATCAGTGCTGGCAGCAGTCACTCGGCACTGGAGCAGTTACAACAGCAGCAGATCATTGTTCTGGCACTGGATGAAGCCCGCGAAGCACCGCCGTCATCCCTGCTCAGCATCACACTCTGGTCGCGTGAGCGTATCAGTGCTGATGAGTTAATTCTGCTGACCCGGCAACTTTACTCGCTGACCAAAGCCGGTGTTCCTATTATTCGCGCATTAACCGGTCTGGCGGAGTCATCGGTCAATGTGGCCATCAGGAAAACGCTGAACGGGATTAAAAATTCGCTGATATCCGGATCGGATCTGGTGACTGCATTCCGCCAGTTTCCGCAATATTTTTCACCAATATTCATCAGCATGATACACATCGGTGAAACCACAGGTCATTTATCGGATGCCTTACTCAAACTGATTACTCATCTGGAAATGGAGCGCGAAACCCGTAAGCGGATTAAAGCCGCGCTGCGTTATCCCTCCATGGTGGTCGGCAGTATCAGTATTGCCATGGTGGTGATTACCCTGTTTGTTATTCCCAGCTTCAGCAATGTGTTTAATAACCTGGGGGCTGAGTTGCCCTGGGCAACTCAGGTTTTGATGGGAACATCGGCATTTATGCAAAATAACTGGCCGTTTTTGCTGGTGATGCTGAGCGCTTCCTTTTTTGCCTTCAGGCATTACATAAAAACCCCGCAGGGGGCACTGTTCTGGGATAAGAAAAACTGAAGATGCCAATCCTGGGGGGCATCTTTGAGCGCATTGCTTTGGCGCGATTTTCCCGTTCTTTCGCCATGCTGATGGCCGCCGGTGTGCCTATTTTACAGGGACTCTCGATTGTCGCTGACAGCGTCGGTAATCGTTTCATCGGGGCTGCCGTAAAAAGCATGCAGCAGGGTATTGAGCGTGGTGACCGGCTGACCAACACCGCGGTTGCGACCGGCCTGTTTACACCGCTGGTCCTGCAGATGATGTCTGTGGGGGAAGAAACCGGTGCAATTGACAGTCTGCTGGACGAAGTGGCTGATTTTTATGAGCAGGAAATTGATTACGACCTGAAGCGGCTGGCGGATGCCATTGAACCCATCCTGCTGGTGTTTCTGGGTGTCATGGTGTTGGTTCTGGCGTTGGGGGTTTTCCTGCCGATCTGGGATCTCAGCCGCGTGGCAACCGGTCGTTAATGTGATGTTAAGGCAGCACTGAATTATTCAGAGGTGCCTTAAATAGTAAGTCACTGAAAACAGGCAGAAATATGTTTTGTTTCGTAAGCGCGAACGGCAAAAAATAATCACTGAGCTAAGGTTTTAACAGGCTTATGGATTCTGTCGGTTACCGTCAGTGGCGTGCCTATTCCAGGCTGGAGTTTACCATCGGTATCGCGGTACTGGCTTTGCTGCCGGCGCTGTTGTTACCCCGTTATAACAACCTGCTGGAGGATGCCAGAAAAGCCGGGGTGATTGCTCAGGGCAGCAGTTTAAAAGCCGCTGTTATGCACGTGCATGAACGCTGGTATCTGGACGGAAAGCCGGACGCAGTGAAAACCCTTGCCGGATCCGGAGGTAACGATATTACGGTATCGGCACGGGGTTGGCCGCAGGATGCCGGAGCGGGTTCTGTTATGACCGCAGACATGCCGGACGCTGTTACTGCAACCGCCCGCTGTGCGCGGTTATGGCAGGCTTTGCTGCAGGACTCAGCGCCACCGCTGTATACCACTTACGAACACGCGCCAGCAGACCGCTATCGTGTGGATTGGATCTCCGGTGTTTGCCGCTATACAAAAGTAACGGCGGCGGGCAGTGGAAAAACCGCAGGCAAAGACGCCGGCGGGCAGGAAGAAAACGGAAGTCAGTCTTACATTGAATATAACGCGGCCAATGGCCGGGTCACTTGGTTTATCCGATAAGCATGCAGGAGTCGGAATATGAAAAAACAAGCAGGTTTTACCCTGATCGAACTGATCATGGTCATTGTCATTCTCGGTGTGCTGTCGGCTTTTGCTTTGCCCCGTTTTGCCGATTTCGGTGGCGATGCGCGAACCGCCAGCGTTAATGCGCTGGCGGGCGCGATACGTTCAGCGGCGAATATTGCTCATGCACAACAATTGGCGAATGGAGCAACGGGTAACACTGCGGTCACCCTGGAGGGGGTGTCTGTTGATATGCTGAATGGCTATCCCAGTGTGACCGGGCTTGAAATCGCAGCGCAGATATCAGCCGGAACCCAAACAGAATTTGATAACGGTTCGGTCGATTATGTTGAAACCGTTACCGGCACAACGGCGATCCGTTATTCATTACGTACCGATTGTCAGGCAACCTATACGGCAGCAACCGCAACCGCTTCTCCGGTGGTCGCCGTTGTCACCAGTGGTTGTTAATACTCTGCTGCAATGAAGCCGCATGCCTCGGGCTTTACCCTGGTAGAACTGGTAATGGTACTGGTTCTGCTGGGGGTGCTCAGTACGATAGGCAGCAGCCTTTTTGCCCGCCCGGATAGTTTTTCTGCGTTAAGTGCACGTGATCAGTTACAGGCTATGATGTTACTGGCCCAGCAGCGTGCACTGGCCAATATCAGTGCCAGTCCAGTGGTTCTTACCCTGGAGCAAACCGGCGATGAATGGCGGTTTCATCTCAGTCAGGGATCGGTGGTATTTCAGGAGCGTCAGGCTCCCCGTCACAACGCGGCTCTCAGCTTTAATGGTTCGGCCTTCAGTAATGGTCAAACCAGCTTTACCTTTGCCAGCGATGCCTCTGCAGGCAGCAACTATCAGTTTGTCTTCTCCTCCGGCACAACGCATCCATTGTGTCTGGCAGCCAGTGGTTTTGCGTATCCGGCAACGTGTCAGCCCTGATCAGCTAAACTTAAGGTGTCTTTGTTTAAGGCATTGTTTAACCGACATCTGAAGCAAACATGCGGAAGTGTTCGGATGTTTTGATCTTCCTATTTTCAGGCGCGGTGTTATGAACAGGCAGCAGGGGCTGACATTGGTCGAACTGGTGATCATGCTGATCATTATCAGTGTGGCATTAGCAGGCAGTCTTAAAGCGTTTTCGTTGCTGTCCGGACGCAGTTCTGATGCTCTGTTACAAAGCCGGTCAATCAGTCTGGCACAGATATATCTGGATGAAATTCTTGCCCGTCAGTTTGATGAAAATACCGGGCCTGCCGGTGTGCCACCTTATAATGGCGTTTGCCGTATCACCGATGATGGCGAAAGCCGTGCTCAATACGATGATGTGGATGACTACAACGGTATTAATGCTGAAGATCCGGCATTAATGGATCAGAGCCTGGCAGGGCTGTATAACGGCTATCGCGTCAGCATTGAGGTGCATTGCGATAATTCATTGGGCATTCATGCCGAAGGCGCCAAAAGAATTGACCTGACGATTACCGCTCCTGACGGGCGGGTAAGCCGCTTTAACGCTTATAAAGGTAATTTCTGATGCCGTTTCTGCCACGTTCACGGCAGCAGGGTTTTACCCTGATTGAATTGCTGATTGTTATTGTTGTGGGCAGTATTTTAGCCATTATTTCTGTGCGCTTTATTAGTGAAAGTTCGCGGATGTTGCTCGACAGCGGTGCGCGTCAGCAGTTGGCCGCCACGGGCAGTGTGATCAGTGAAAAAATCAGCCGCTTATTGCGCCCGGCATTACCCGGCAGTATCCGCACAACTGCCGACGGTCGTTGCATCGAGTTTATTCCGGTGAACGTTGCGTCTGTTTATACCGACCTTGAATTAAATGCGCCGATCAGTGGTTTTTCTGCCGTGCCGGTTTCAGAAACCCAGACCAATAGCGGTTATGCGGTTATTTATCCGATCAGCCAGAATGAACTGTACAATCCGTCGGCCCGTGGCGCCTTAACGCAGGCCGTTGCTACTTTGCCTGCCCGTACTGCGGGCACGGCGGCGGTGACGGTCAGTTTGTCATCCGCCCATGAGTTTTATCAGACTCTCCTGTCAGACGCTTTTATCTGGTGGGAACGCCGGAAGCCGTTTGTCAGCAGGGGAATTATCTTTACCATTTTCGTCATTATGGTTTTATTGCCAATGTCGCCTCGCTGGAGGCCGCGTTGCCAGCATCACAGGCCGCAGGACGCGATGTACTGGCCTACCCTCTGCAAAATAATTCGCTGAATTTCCGTTACTTACCGCCGACACTGCAGCGCAATGGTCTGGTGACGTTTTCTTATGTGCTGGACAATCTGTCTGGCAACGATCAGTTGCAACAAACCCAGGAGGTACAGATCCGCAATGTCCCCTGAATATGGTTCAAGAGTGATGGTCAGCGGGCGTCAATCGGGGTTCGGTTTACCCATGGCAATATTTGTTGTCACGGTACTGGCGCTGGTTATTGCTGCTATGTCACAGCTGCAGCAAGGCAGCAGCGAAGGCGTTATTCTGCAGATGCAATCGCAGCGTGCGTTTTATGCCGCCGAATCCGGATTGCAGCTCAGTCTTAATCTATTGCTTCCACCCGACGGAAGCAGCGGCAGAAGCTGCACTGCATCACCGTTTTATTCCCATGCTTTTAATCCGCCGCCGGGTGCATCGCTTTACGGATTAAATAATTGCAGCGTTATGGTTGAATGCCAATTAACCACGGTAAACAGTGATACCTATTTTACCCTGACCTCAGAAGGCACATGCGGCAGCGGAACCGACAGCGCCCGGCGTACAACTGAAGTGAGAGTGAAATAATGCAGATTATTGTTCGGCTGCTTTTTTTATTGTGCAGCACCGGCGTTTATGCCGCTCCCGGCGATGTGATCTTCAGTGATGATTTTGAACGCAATGACGTTGGTGTTAACTGGGCTATAAGCAGTGGAGTGAATACCGGGATCAGTAATGCCACGTCAAATTCATCTTCCCGCAGTCTTTTCCTGCGCTGGGATACGGTAACGGCTGACACGCTGTCATTCGATATGGCCGGAAAATCCGGCGCAAGTCTGGCGTTCTGGTGGCGGCGTGGTGCTGACAGCTTCAGTGAAGATCCGGATGACGGAGAGGATCTGAGCGTACAGATTTTATTAAACAACACCACCTGGGTCGAAATAGATCGCTTTGACGGTGATGGCACCGCGGGGGCGTCCGGTCTTGCCGAATACGAATTACCGGCTGAAGCCATGTACACCGGCCTGCGTGTTCGCTTCCGGTTTGAAGGCGGCAATGGCCCGGATAATGATTACTGGCATATTGATGACGTCAGGCTGACGGAAACAGAAGGATTGTGTGGCGGCGACAATATTATTTTTTGTGATGATTTTGAGCGAAATGCGCTTGGCAGTGACTGGAATGTTACGTCATCCGGTGGTGATGCAGGCATATCATCCGCAACATCCAATAGTCCGACACGCTCACTGTATACCAGCGGTGGCATCGCCAATGTTCAGCTTAAAACGCTGGATTTAAGCACTTACTCCAGCGTTACACTGGAATACTGGTGGCGGCGTGGCGATGATTCCTTCAGTGAAAATCCGGAAGACGGAGAGAATCTTGTTGCGCAATACCGTACCGGCTCTGGTGGCTGGACTACGTTGCAAACCATTGCCGGTAGTGGCCCGGCAGGACAGACTGGCAGAGCCAGACTGACTCTGCCGTCAGCTGCACTGAGAAGCAATTTTCAGTTCCGCTTCCGTCAGACGGACGGCAGCGATGGCCCCTATGATTTTTATCATCTGGATGACGTGCGTTTAACCGGCAGCGCGCCTTTAACCTGCTTTAACGACAGTTTTAACCGCTCTGGCAATAACAGTGATTGGGTCACCTCGGCCGTTTCTGGCGGTTTTACTCCGGTTCCGGTGAATAATCGTCTGCGCCTGACGCAGGATGTTAATGATCAGTCGACCGCATCCACGCTGCAGCGTTTATTTCCGGCGGCGGATAATATCGTGATTATTGAATTTACCCATTATGCCTGGTCAACCGATAATGGCGACGGTGCCGATGGCATTACGGTCGTTTTTTCAGATGCCACCATTACTCCACAGCCGGGAAGCTTTGGCGGATCGCTGGGGTATGCTCAGCGGAATAACGGTGACAGTGGGTTTGCCGGCGGTTGGCTGGGGATCGGTCTGGATGAATACGGTAATTTCTCCAATGCCACGGAAGGACGTATCGGTGGAGCGGGTTTCCGCCCAGATAGTGTGACGATACGGGGTTCAGGTTCAGGCGGTAATGGCTACCGTTATCTGACCGGAACCAACCGTTTGTCGCCGGGTATCGATCAGCGACCATCAGGTTCTGGTGGTGGCCCGGCGCATCGCTATCGTTTCACTATTGATTCACGCACCGCCGGTCAATCCATCGTCAGTGTTGAGCGGGACAGTGGGGCGGGGTTTGTAACGCTGATCGCGCCGTTGAATATTGCGAACCTCAGTGGTCAGGCGGTTATTCCGCAAAATTTACTGTTGTCTTTAACCGGCTCTACCGGGGGTTCCAGAAATTACCACGAAATTGATGACCTGCAGGTGTGCGCGAATACGATCAATCCGATCGGTCCGGTGGTTCATCACTTTGAAATGGAGTATGCCAGTGATGCACTGACCTGTTCTGCGCAGGAGGTGTTGATCCGTGCCTGCGCGAATGCCAGCTGTTCCGATTTATATACCGATCCTGTAACCGTTACCCTCGGTCCTTCTGGCTGGGTCGGGGGCGATGTGCAGACATTCAGCGGTGGTTCGGCCACACTGTCTTTACGCCAGAATATCCCGGCAACGGTCAATCTTCAGGTGTTGTCATCGGTGCCGGTCTCGCAGGCCTTTTCCAGCAATCTGTGCTCGCGTGATGGTGGCGCATTATCCACCAATTGCCGTATGACCTTTGCCGATTCCGGTTTTGTAATGGATATTCCGGACTTTGCTGCCGGGCTTGGCGTCAGTAATGTGCTGTTAAAAGCGGTAAAAAAAGATGATGCAACCCAGGCCTGTGTTCCGCTGTTTTCAAGTGTCAGTCGTGATGTTGTTTTTAACTCGGAATATATCAGTCCGGGCAATACCTCCCGCGTGGTATCCTGGCCGGTCAGTGTTAATGGCAATGCCATCGGTGATATTTCGGCATCACCGGTCACATTAACGCTGAATTTTAATGCCAATGGCGAGTCCCCGTTAGCCATTAATTATGCCGACGCAGGCTTGATGCAGCTGAATGTCCAATACAGCGGAACGGGTGCAGAAAGCGGTTTAACCATGAGCGGCAACGACCGTTTTGTCAGTTACCCGGCAGGGTTCTGTATTCAGGCCGATAATAATGGCAATAGCGGTACTTGCGGTCTTTCTGTCTACAGTGACTGCGATGCCTTCGCCAAAGCCGGAGATCCTTTTAATCTGAATATTTCTGCCGTCGGCTGGCAGAGTGCTACGGATACCGATTTTTGTGACAACACGCCAACGCCCAGCTTTGCACTGAATAATATGACTCTGAGCACGGAGTTGGTTGCTCCCTCTGGCGGCGTGAATGCCGTATTCAATCCGGCGCAATATCATCACAGTGCTGCCACTGAAAATAAAAATATTCTGACAGCGAATGTGTCAGAAGTCGGCGTTTTTAATATTCGCTTAACGCCGGGCAGTGATTATCATGGTGTGACTTTACCTGCATCTGTCAGTACGCCGACCGGACGCTTTTATCCTCATCATTTTAACGTCACTGAATTGGTCACCGGCCAGTTGCAACCCTACTGCTCAGCGTCTTCTCCCTTTGTTTACAGCGGCCAGGATATTCGCTGGCAATTGGCACCGGTGCTGGAAATTCAGGCGCAGAATGCCCTGAATAATCTGACGCAGAATTATACTCAGTCCGGGTTTATGAAATTACCGGCTGACCCGGCTGTTGTCATTGCACTGGCCAGTGATGAGAGTGCGCTGGCCAGTGATGGTTTGCCTGTTTCGCTGTCAGCGGTCATTCATGCCGGCAGCCTGACAATCGCTTCGGCGGGTATTCTTAACTACAGCCTCAATGCGCTTGATGACCGCTTTACGTACACGAAAGAATTAAGAGCAAGAGTGGCCCCGTTTGAACCGCGTCCGATCGTAACGCTAAACCGTTTCAGCGATACCGATGATGTCGATATTACGGCGTCATTAAGGCTGAATATTGTATCGGATTTTGAGCTGCGATACGGGCGTTTATGGCTGGAAGACAGCTACGGTCCGGAAACACTCCCCTTACCGATGCCGGCCAGGGCAGAATATTTTTCTGGCGGACGTTTTGTACAGAACCGTGATGACAGCTGCTGGAATTATGACAGCAGCGTTGATGCAGCAGTTTCACCAACAACACTGACCCGTGTGCTGGGTAACAGCCGGACGTTCATCGGAGGCCGTAATCCGGATGCGGTGTTATTACAGGCGCCTGTTTTACAGGCCGGTACGCCGGATACCGGCACGGCAACGGTCAGTTTGAATGCACCACAATGGCTGCAGGATGATGTCGATGGTGATGGTTCATTGGATGTGCCGCAAGCCACAGCAACCTTTGGTGTTTACCGTGGCCACGACCGGGTAATTTACTGGCGCGAAGTCAGGCCCTGAGGCCTGCCAGATTAATCGTCACTGTCGTCGTCGTCATCAGAACCGTGACCATCCATATTCAGTTCTTTGATTTTACGGGTCAGCGTATTACGTCCCCATCCCAGCAGGTTGGCGGCATCGCGCCGGCGTCCGGCGGTATGCTTCAGCGCCGTTTCAATCATAATGCGTTCAAATACCGGTACCGCAGTATCCAGCAGATTGGTGACACCGTTGGCCAGTTGCTGGTCGGCCCAGAAACGCAGTGCCTGTTCCCAGTTTCCGGAGGTATGAATATTCCCCTGCTGTTCAAGCAGTTCCGGCGGTAAATCACTGATTAATACTTCACGGCCGGACGCCATGACGGTGATCCAGCGGCAGGTATTTTCCAGTTGGCGGACGTTGCCCGGCCAGTCGAGCGAGCTTAAATAATCTTCCGTTTCGCTGCGCAGGGTTTTCGCTTCGACCTCCAGTTCTTCGGCGGCACGCTTTAAAAAATGCGACAGCAGTTTCGGAATATCTTCGCGGCGGTCGGCCAGTCGTGGCAGATGAATACGGATTACGTTGAGGCGGTGGAATAAATCCTCGCGGAAACGTCCCTCTTTTACCAGACCCTCAAGATTCTGGTGGGTGGCGGCAATAATGCGCACATTGACTTTTACCGGAGTGGTGCCGCCGACGCGATAAAACTCACCGTCGGCCAGAACCCGCAGTAAGCGCGTCTGGGTATCGGCGGGCATATCACCGATTTCGTCGAGAAATAACGTACCGCCATTGGCCTGTTCAAAGCGTCCGCGACGCTGACCACCGGCTCCGGTAAACGAGCCTTTTTCGTGGCCGAATAATTCTGACTCAATCAGATCCTTGGGAATGGCCGCCATGTTCAGCGCGATAAAAGGCTGTGCCGCCCGTGGGCTGTGCTTATGCAGAGCATGGGCAACGAGTTCTTTACCGGTACCGGATTCACCGTTAATTAAAACGGTAATATTGGATTGCGATAAACGACCGATGGCGCGGAAAACTTCCTGCATGGCAGGAGCTTCACCAATTATTTCGTGTTCTTCGGTTTCTTCTTCGGGCTGCGGCGCATTGGCATTTAATTCAGCAAAATGGGCAATGGCCCGATTGATTAAGCTGACCGCTTCATCGACATCAAATGGTTTGGGCAGGTATTCAAATGCCCCTTGCTGATAGGAGGATACGGCACTTTCCAGATCGGAATGGGCGGTCATGATAATGACCGGTAACTCCGGGTGCGCTTCATGGGCATGGCGCAGCAGTGCCAGGCCATCCATACCGGGCATGCGGATATCAGAGATAATCGCATCCGGATGTTCCCGTTTCAGAGCGGCCAGAGCCGGCTCTGCCTGCTCAAATACACGGGTGTCAATATTGGCCTGTTCCAGCGCTTTTTCCAGAACCCAGCGGATTGATTTGTCGTCGTCGATAATCCAGACAGTGCTCATAGTTATTCCAGAGGTAAATAAATTGAGAAAACGGTTTTACTGGCATCACTGACAAATTCAATAATGCCGTTTTTCTGATTGATGATGGATTGCGAAATGGATAAGCCCAGTCCGGTGCCATCGGCGCGGCCGCTGACCATGGGGTAAAACAGATTTTCACGCAGCTCTTCGGGAATACCCGGTCCGTTGTCGCTGACATCAATTTGCGCAACCAGACGGTGACGGTGATGGCCAATGGTAAACTGGCGCACCGTACGGGTGCGTAAGCTCAGTTGCGGATGTTCCAGCGCGGGTTGTGCTTCCAGCATTGCCTGCATGGCGTTACGGCAGATATTCAGCAGCGCCTGAATCAGCTGGCCTTTGTCGGCCTCAAGCTCAGGGATGGAGGGATCGTAATCACGTTCAATCGCAATTCGTCCACCGGATTCAACGTCTATCAGCTGGCAGACACGTTCCAGCACTTCGTGAATATTGACCTGTTCCTGTTTCGGAATCTGACGCGGGCCGAGCAGACGGTCGACCAGATCACGCAGGCGGTCAGCTTCTTCGATAATGATGTTGGTGTATTCCTTCAGATCTTCTGAAGGTAAGGCTCGTTCCAGCAGTTGCGCTGCACCGCGGATACCGCCCAGCGGATTTTTAATTTCATGGGCCAGACCGCGCACCAGTGAGCGGGTGGTTTCCTGCTTGGCGATCAGCTGCTCTTCACGGCTGATGCGCATCAGCCGGTCACGTCCCTGCAGCTCAACCAGTAATGAAGGCAGGCGGCTTTCCGGGTGAGACACCGGGCTGACGCTGTAATCCAGCGTCATCTGCTGCTGGTTGTGCAATTGAATCGTGGCTTCGCGTTTGGTGTAGGAGTGGCCGGTGATAATGGCCTGTTCCAGAGCGGTGGTGGCTTCTTCTGATTCAATGGCAAGTTCAAAAAATGGAACGCCAAGGCAGCGCTTGCCACTCATTTCCAGCAGGGCTTCAGCGGCCGGATTCATATACAGAACCGTGAGGTCTGCATCCAGCAGCAGAACACCGGTATTCAGGTGCTCAAGTAAACGTTGGTTGATAATCGGACTGGCCAGCATGCTTGTCTCCGTTTGCTGCCTGTAATTACGCCGTATAAAGCGTGGGTCAGGCTGTGCCCCTCAGGACGGTTTCCGGAGGCCAGCCATGGCCATCAGTCAGGCCGCTAAAACATTGTGCTGCAGACCTTCAGCAAAAACTGAGCCACCTTAAAGGTCTTGATTGATGGGTGCACAATATTGGCGCCGACACGGGCAATTTATGTTGCTAAGTCGAACATGAATGAACATACAGGAGAAAAATGCGCACAAAAACAGTGCCTGATGATATTTTTGTGTTCAGTTTTGGTGCTTGGTCTATCCGCCCGAACGGTTCAGTACGGATGCCCGCTGCACATAGATGGTCACAAGATTGCTGCTGATGATGGTATTTCCGGCCTGGTCGCGGACAACCAGCTGCAGGCCATGCTCACCACGGCTGAGGTTGGTCAGCTGGAAGGATGTCTGCCGCCCCTGACGAATAACGTCACCGTTATCCAGCAGATAGAGGGTGTCGGCTTCGCGCAGTCCCGGACTGAGGACACCGGATACCTCAACATTGCCGGCAAAGCCGGTCGGAATATCCTGGCCGTTGGCCGGGGTGATAATGCTCAGGCTGGTGTAGCTGAAGGTGGGCTCGTTCACTTTGGCGGGCTGCAGCGCACTGGGCGGAGCCACATACGCCGGAATGGAGGGCAGATCTCTGACGGCATGCTTTTCTGAATGTTGCCCCGGTTGATCACTGAACACGACATTGCCGTTGGCGTCGCGGCTGATGTAGACCTCGGTCGCCAGACCACTGCAGGCTGCTGATAAAAGAATGATTGAAACCAGTGTCTTGTTTGTCATGGTAATCCTGAAGTGCTCCGCTCGATTCATCCGCTGGGTCAGAAATTCTTACTAAACTGAACATAACGATTTTTCCGGGCCCATTCTATGTTGATTCGTAAAAAGTTATGGCTGGCTGGCGTCACATTATTAATGGGCGCTGTACTCTGTATTTTTCTGCTTACCCATTATCTTGCCGAGCCGCGTCTTTATCAGCAAGCGCAGGACAGTGCACAGCTGCGGGTTGAAGGCATTGCCGCAGAAATCCACGGCGTATTGCAGGCCACCGCTTCGTTAACGCGCAGTATGGCGGCACTGGCTGCGACTCTGCCATTGGATGAAAGCACATTCAGTACACATTTACGCGATCTGGTGGACGAATTTGGTAACGGTGCTATTGCCGGTGGCGGTATCTGGCCAGAACCGCGTCGGCTTGACCCGGCGCGCGAGCGGGCATCGCTGTTCTGGGCGCGTGATGCCCAGGGGCGTTTGCAGTTGCTGAATGACTACAACGATCCGGCTGGCAGCGGCTATCACAATGAAGGCTGGTACAGCATTGGCCGGACGCTGGCCCCCGGCCAGTGTGCCTGGTCTGAGGCTTATGCCGATCCGGTATCCGGTACACCGATGGTCACCTGTACCGTCGCTATTCGCCGTCAGGGTGAATTCTGGGGGGTGGCGACGATCGATCTTATGCTCAGCGGGCTGGGTAAATTACTGCAGGGGCACCGTGAACTTGCCCAGGCTTATCCGTTTGTGGTGGATCAGACCGGAACCATGGTTGCGGTACCGGGCCTGCGCCCACAGTCTCTGAACATGAAATCGCTGGCGGATATGGCCGTTGCCGACAGCAGTCTGGCGCCACTGAAAACAGCGCTGGAAGCCGGTCGCAGCGGTGTTGCCGTTCCCGCCGGGGTGGTGCCGGGTGACCGGGCGCTGATGGTGCTGACGACGCTTGAAGATCAGCGCTGGAAGGTCGGTATGTTATTGCCGCAAAGCGTGGCTCTGGAGACCATGAGTGCACTGTCGGCGATGCTGTATCTCAGTTTGGTGCCACTGATTATGGTGTTTGTGCTGGTGATGATTGTGTTTGGCCGTCAGATCATTGGCTGGCTGGAAGAAACCACGGCTCAGGTGCGCAGTCTGGTTAATGGCCAGATCAGCACCCGCCTGACGGTCAGCCGCGATGATGAGGTAGGACGTCTGCGTCGGGCGGTAAACGATTATGCCGATTATCTTGGCGGCATTCTGAACAATATCGGTACCGAAGCCGAAGCGATCCGTGAGGGCGCTGATGGTCTGAATGGCCTCAGCGATACGCTGACGCGCCGCGCTCATGCGCAGCTCGATGAAAATAACACGCTTGCCACCGCCGTCAGTGAGATGGCCTCAAGCGCCAAAGAAGTGGCACAGAATACGGCGACGGCTGCTCAGACCGCGAGTGAAGCGCGGGTCGTGGTGGATCAGGGGCAACGCGTGGTGACGGAAAACAGCGAAGCGATCAGCCGTCTGGCCGATGCCCTGAGCAATGCATCGCAGGTGATTGAACGTCTGGCAACCGACTCACAACAGGTCGGCGCGGTACTGGCGGTGATTAAAGCCATCTCCGAACAAACCAATCTGCTGGCGCTGAATGCGGCGATTGAAGCAGCCCGCGCCGGTGAGCAGGGGCGCGGTTTTGCTGTCGTCGCCGATGAGGTACGGACGCTGGCGGGTCGTACTCAGGCGTCGGCCAGTGAAATCGAACAAATGATTATGCAGCTGCAGAATGCCGCCGGTTCCGGTGTCGATGTGATTGAAAGCAGCCGCGAGTTGTCGCGCCAGTCCATCGAACGGGCACAGGAAGCACGCGACAGCTTTGTGAATATCGTCAGCGCCTTCAGCAATATCGAAGGGCGAACCGCGACCATTGCCACCGCGGTGGAAGAGCAAACCCGGGTCGCGCAGGAAATTCATCAGCTGGCGGAACGGATCCGCAGCCTGTCGGAGCAGAATGCTCAGGATGCCAGTCATCTTAACGATATGAGCCGCGATTACACGGCCGTCGCCCAGCGTTTGCACGCCATCAGCCGTAACTGATCGGCCGGGATTTGCAGCCGGGCGCTGAGCCGTTATCCTCAGCGCCCTTAAGGGTATACACAGGCTGTATTTATGATCGGATTGATTCAGCGCGTCAGCAGCGCCAGCGTTGTCGTCGAGGGTGAAACGGTGGGGGCAATCGATAAAGGCATTCTGCTGTTACTGGGCGTGCAGCGCGAAGACACGGCCGCCAGTGCCGATAAATTACTGAATAAAGTGCTCAATTACCGCATCTTTGCCGATGAGCAGGGGCGGATGAACCGCAGTCTGCTTGATGGCGGTTATGAATTGCTGGTGGTCTCGCAGTTCACACTGGCGGCTGATACCGGCAAAGGCACCCGCCCTGGTTTTTCCCGTGCGGCGGCGCCGGAACGGGCCGATGAGCTGTACCGTTATTTTCTGCAGCAGGCGGCGCAACAGGTCACTACCGCCAGTGGCCGTTTCGGTGCGGATATGAAAGTTTCCCTCACCAATGATGGCCCGGTCACCTTCTGGCTTGAGGTTTGATGTTTCCATGCAGGCCATATCATCTGCCGGACCCTCACTGGCGGATGAATCACAGCGCACTTCTTGTTATCCTCGCGGAAATTTTTCAGCCCGGCCGTCCGAATCTGTAGCCTGCTATAAGGTCACTGCGGACGGCCATCATGAGGATTACCGTGGATTACTCTGTACTGAAACACTCGCACGCAGGCCTGGCCTATTTAACCGTCCTGCTGTTTGCCGGCCGCTTTATGCTGTTTTATTTCGCGCCGGTATGGCGGCGGAACCCACTGCTGAAAATACTGCCTCATGTGCTTGATACCCTGCTGCTGGTCTTTGCCATCATGCTGTGTATCCGCATTGCCCAGTACCCGCTGACCGATGCCTGGCTGACGGCGAAAGTGATTGGCCTGTTGCTCTACATTGGTTTTGGCACCGCCGCGATCAAGCGCGCCAGCCGCAGTGCATTTTTGATTGCGTTATTGAGTTACGCCTATGTGTTGGGCGTCGCCAGGACGCACAGTGTTGTATCCTGGTTTTCGTATTTCTGATCACGACAGGGCAGAAACGTGCTGACATTGAGCCTTTCATCCATCAACCGCCGCCTGCGCCGCCCTCTTTACAGGCTGCTGGTGCTGTCGTTGGTGTTTGGCATGGTGCTGAGTGCCAACAGTCAGGCGTTTATGGCCTGGCAGATGGCACTCAGCGCGAGTGCAGCAGCAAAGACAGAGGCACTGACGGCAGAACCTGCGATGAACAGCCTGCCGTCCTGTCACACCATGATGAATACAAAGGCCATGGCGGATGACAACCGTCAGCCTGTTGCCGACCTCCGTCATTCCGGCAATACGCTCGATGGTAAAACGCCGGAGGCCGACATGATGGCCGACTGCGATGTTTCCTGCCCGTGCTGTGCCGGTGCCTGTTCTTCGTTTGCCATGACGCTGGATATGCCGCGTGCCATACGCAGCAAACAGCAGAGTTATTCCCGTTACACCCCGCGCCCGGCTGCTGCCGTGGTGCTGGCCCTGCCGCAACGTCCCCCCATTTTCAGCTGAATCATCGCTACAGAACCGCACGCGTATTGCTGGTAACCGCTCGTTATCTGCGTGTCTTTTTGATGTGCTGAACGTGGAGTATTTCCATGATGTCGTTTTTTACCGGCCGCCACCCCCGTGCGCAGGCCATTGTGTGTGTGCAGACCATTCTGTCTGTGTTGCTGACGGCCAGAGCGCTGGCGTCCGAGCCGGTGCTGAATCTGGAACAGACCCGGACTTACGCCCTGCAATCCGATCCGGCGCTGGTCAGCCAGCGTCAGCTGGAACAGGCCTATCGTCAGGACAGCGCGGCCAGCCGTTACTGGCCAAATCCGAAAATTGCGCTGAATGCGCAGAATTTCCCCACCGACTCCTGGTCGTTTGAGCAGGAACCCATGACCCAGGTGCAGCTTGGCATCAGCCAGATGCTGCCGCGTGGTGACAGTCTCGACCTGCAGGCGCAGAAGCAAAGCCTGATGGCCGGGCTCAGCCGGGAAAATCGGGCTCTGCGGGCGCGTGAATTGCGTCGTGATGTGTCGTTACTGTGGCTCGAAGCTGCCCGTGCGCAGGCGGCCGGGCAGCTGACCGCCGAACATCTGCAGCACCTGCAGCAGCAGGCCGCGGTACTGAACCGCCGTTACCGCAATGCCAGCGGGATGGCTGCTGACAGCGGGCCACAGCAGCAGGATTTGCTGCGGGTTGAACTGGAAACCCAACGCGTCCGTGAGCGCTTACTTAACCTGCAGCAGCAATATCAGGCCGCGCGCCAGCGGCTGAATGAATGGCTGCCGCCGGAGGAGGCGATGACGGCTCTGGCACTGGCGGATATTCCCCGTTTTGAGCCCGCAGCCGAGCTGATCAAGGCAATGCCTGACGATCAGGCGTTAGCCGCCATGCTGATGCAGCATCCGCTGTGGGCGCAGGCCGACAACCGTATCGCCAGTGCGGCAGCGGATATTGAGCTGGCCCGTCAGGAGAGCACTGCGCAGTGGGGTATTCAGGCCAGCTATGGCTACCGCGGCGATGACGCCATGGGGAATGATCGGGCGGATTTTGTCTCACTGGGTGTCAGTGTTGATGTGCCGTTATTCAACGGCGAACGCAACGAGCGCAAGGTGGCCGCCAGTGTTCGCCGCCGCGAAGCTGAGCAGACCCGTCAGCAACTGCTGTTACGCCAGCTGCTCAGCGCTGTGCGCAATGAATGGGCTCAGTATCAGTTGCAACAACAGCGGCTGGCATTTTATGACCAGACACTGCTGCCGCAGATCAGCCGTCAGCTACAGGCGGTAAAGAACAGTTATGGCCAGGACCGGGACGACTTTAACGATGTCATCCGTGCGCTGATGGAGCGTCTGAATGGTGATATTGAGCGCCTTAACCTGTTACGTGAACTGCACAAAACCGCCATCCGCCTTGAATTTTATGCCCCCGGATTTTCTGAACGGTCATCTGCCGCTTCTGCTGTGACATCCGGCCAGGGTACTGAACAGGAATCAACGCTATGACAATAAAACAACACTGGCCGTTATTACTGGCACTGGCCGTAGGCACCGGTCTTGGAGCCGGACTGGTCTATCTGCAGCAATCCGCTGCACAGGCTGAACCGGGTACTGCCCAGACCGACGCAGAACCGCAGCCACTCTACTGGGTCGCGCCCATGGACCCGAACTACCGCCGCCCGGAACCGGGATTATCACCCATGGGGATGGCGCTGGTGCCGGTCTACGCCGATGACAGTCGCAGCGCCGAAGACGCGCCGGGCACCATCCGCATCCGTCCGGCGGTAGTGCAGAACCTGGGGGTACAGAGCGTGGCAGCTGAGCGGGCACCGCTGCAGCAGCAGGCGCTGACATTGGCGGAAATTCAGGTGAATCCCCAATACCAGCAACAGATTCAGGTGCGCAGCGAAGGCTGGGTCAGTCGCCAGCAGGTGTTTGCTGTGGGTGAGCGGGTCAGGGCCGGACAGACGCTGTTTGAGTTTTACAGCCCGCGCATTATCAGCGCACAGGAAGAACTTTTGGGTGCACTGGAGGCGCGTCAGTCAACCCTGATCCGTGCGGCAGAAAGCCGTTTGCGGGCACTGGGGGTTGATGATGGCTGGCTGCAGCAATTGCGCCGTGAGCGCACCGTGCGCCAGCAGGTGGCCATTGTGGCGCCGCAGGACGGCGTGATAACGGCGCTGAATCTGACGCCCGGCGCGCGGATCATGCCGGACATGGCCTTGCTGCGCGTGGCAGATCTGAGTGAGTTATGGGTGGATGTACGTTTACCGGGATCGCTGGCCGGTTGGCTCGCCGTGGGTGACTGCGTACGCCTGCAACGGCGTGACGGTCTGACGGCAGAACTTATGGTCGACAGCGTCTATCCACTGCTGAACAGCGGGCTGCGCAGCCAGACCGTGCGGCTGCGGCTGAATAATCAGAACGGTGACTGGCGCCCCGGGGATTTTGCTCAGGCGCAGTTGCAGAAGCAGACTGAGCCGGTATTGCAGATACCACGTCATGCGCTGATTGATGACGGCGTGCAGCCACGGGTGGTGCTGGCGCTGGGGGATGGCCGCTTCCGTTCGCAGGCGGTCGTGGTTGGTCGCAGCGGCCGCGATAACGTCGAAATACTGCGCGGCCTGAAAGAAGGTCAGCAGGTGGTCACCCGTGCGCAGTTTATGCTGGATTCTGAATCGGCCATCGGTGCCGACCTGAGCCGCTTTGACGATGACGTGGATCACTCGCCGATGGATCATTCACAGATGGATCATTCACAGATGAATCATTCACAGATGGATCATTCACAGATGAATCATGAGCCGATGAATCATGAGCCGATGAATCATGAGCCGATGAATCATGAGCCGATGAATCATGAGTCGATGAATCATCGGCTGCCGGAAAGCAATAACCCGCCAGCGGAGGTGATGCATGATCACAGCCATCATTGATGGGTCGGTACGCAACCGCCTGCTGGTGCTGCTGCTCAGTCTGATGCTGGTCGGTGGCGGTTTATACGCCCTGTCACGGACTCCGGTGGATGCGATACCCGATTTATCCGACGTGCAGGTGATTGTTAAAACCAGCTACCCCGGTCAGGCCCCGGAGGTGGTGCAGGAGCAGGTAACCTATCCACTGACCTCGGCATTAATGTCGGTGCCGGGGGCAGAAACCGTGCGCGGTTTTTCCTTTTTCGGCGATTCCTATGTGTACGTTATTTTTAATGACGACACCGACCTGTACTGGGCGCGTTCACGGGTGCTGGAGTATTTAAGCCAGATTGCTCCCAATCTGCCGGACGCGGCACGGCCGCAGTTAGGCCCGGATGCAAGCGGTGTTGGCTGGGTATTTATGTATGCGCTGAGCGACCCGACCGGACAGCATTCGCTGGCGGATCTGCGTGCTTATCAGGACTGGTTTTTAAAATTCGAATTACAGAGTCTGCCCGGTGTTGCCGAAATTGCGCCATTAGGCGGTATGGTGAAGCAATACCAGATTCAGCTCGATCCGGTGGCGCTGGCGGCACATAAAATTCCGCTGTCGCTGGTGGTGAATGCGCTGCAGTTATCGAATCAGGAAAGCGGTGCCTCGGTGATTGAAATGGCCGAAGCGGAAACCATGCTGCGCGCCACCGGCTTTATCCGCAGCATTGCCGATCTGGAAAATATTCCGCTGGGTATCGACAGTGCTGGCGTGCCGTTATTACTGAAAGATGTTGCCAGCATCAGTACCGGCCCGCAGATGCGCCGTGGTATTGCCGAGCTGAACGGCGAGGGCGAAGTGGTGGGCGGCATTGTGGTGATGCGCTTTGGTGAAAATGCCAAAGCGACCATTGCCGGCGTTAAACAGCGGTTGGAAAACCTGAAAAATTCACTGCCAGCCGGTATCGAAATTACCACCGTGTATGACCGCACCCGGCTGATCGATAACGCTATCGATCATTTATGGCAAAAACTCACGGAAGAGTTTGTCGTGGTTGCCATTGTCTGTGCGTTGTTTTTATTTCATCTGCGTTCGTCGCTGGTCATTGTACTGAGCCTGCCGCTGGGCATTCTGGCCGCCTTCGTGCTGATGAAATGGCAGGGAATTAACGCCAATATTATGTCCCTTGGTGGTATCGCCATTGCCATTGGTGCCATGGTCGATGGCGCCATTGTGATGATTGAAAACCTGCACAAACATCTGGAAGCTGAACAGGAAAAACCGGAGCATGAGCGCACTGAACGCTGGGCGCTGATCAGCCGCTCGGCGCAGGAAGTTGGCCCGGCGCTGTTTTTCAGTCTGCTGATTATTACCCTGAGTTTTCTGCCGGTATTTGCGCTGGAAGCACAGGAAGGGCGCATGTTTGCCCCGCTGGCTTTTACCAAAACCTACGCCATGGGCGCGGCTGCCATTCTGGCGATTACCCTGGTGCCGGTATTAATGGGTTATTGTGTTCGCGGCCACATTCAGCCTGAACATAAAAACCCGCTCAACCGTGCTTTGCTGGCACTGTATCTGCCGCTGTTGCAACGGGTTCTGGCGCGTCCGAAAACACTGCTGGCACTGGTGCTGCTGGTGGCACTTTCCAGCCTGTATCCGCTGAACCATATCGGCAGTGAATTTATGCCGCCGCTGGATGAGGGCGATTTAATGTATATGCCGACCACCTATCCGGGCTTATCCATCGGTGAGGCACGGCAGTTATTGCAACAGACCGATCAATTAATCCGTACTGTGCCGGAAGTGGAAACCGTGCTGGGCAAAATCGGCCGCGCCGAAACCGCGACCGATCCGGCACCCTTAACCATGATCGAAACCTTTATTCAGCTGAAACCAAAAGATCAGTGGCGTAAGGGCATAACAACCGCCGATATCCGTGCTGAGCTGGAACATAAAGTACAGTTTCCGGGGCTGAGTAATGCCTGGGTGATGCCGATTAAAACCCGCATCGATATGCTGGCGACCGGCATTAAAACCCCGGTCGGGTTAAAAATTGCCGGGCCGGATCTGCAGCAGATTCAGACTATGGGTGAGCAACTTGAAGGCATTATTAAAACGGTACCGGGTACGCTGTCAGCCTATGCTGAGCGGGTCGCGGGTGGCCGCTATTTAACGCTGGATATCCGCCGTGAACAGGCGGCGCGTTATGGTCTGAGTGTGGCACAGCTGCAACAGATTATTACCACCACCATCGGCGGGAAAAATATCATTGAGACGGTCGAAGGGCTGGAGCGTTACGGCGTTAATCTGCGTTATCCGCAGGCCTACCGTGATTCACCGGAAGCGTTAAAACAGCTGATTTTTGTTGCGCCGAATGGCCAGCTGGTAACGCTGGGTGATGTGGTGGATATCCGCAGCGAAGCGGGGCCAGCCGCCATTAAAAGTGAAAATGCGCGCATTAATGGCTGGCTGTTTATTGATATCGGCGATGTTGATATTGGCCATTACGTTGCCTCTGCGCAGGCACGGGTACAACAGGCACTGGACAGCGGTGAGCTGACGCTGCCTGCGGGCTATTCTCTGCGCTGGTCGGGGCAGTATGAATACATGCAGCGTGCAAAAGAAAAACTGCAGTATGTGGTGCCATTAACCATCGCCATTATTGCTGTGCTGCTGTATCTGAGTTTCAGCCGTTTGACCGAAGTCGCCATGATTTTACTGACGCTGCCACTGGCATTGGTTGGCAGCCTGTGGCTGATGTGGGCGCTGGGCTTTCATTTTTCTGTTGCTGTCGGTGTGGGCTTTATTGCCCTTGCCGGTGTCGCGGTCGAAATCGGTGTGATTATGCTGGTGTATTTAAATCAGTCGTATCAGGCGGCGCTGACGTTGGCGCAGGCGCAGCAGCGCACAATGACGGAAAGCGAATTACGCCAGGCGGTTATCAATGGTGCCGGTTTGCGTCTGCGGCCGGTGGCGATGACGGTGGCCACGATTGCGGTGGGTTTATTGCCGGTGATGCTGGGAGAGGGAACCGGCTCAGAAATGATGAGCCGTATTGCCGCGCCGATGGTCGGCGGAACGGCCAGTGCATTATTACTGACGCTGGTGGTGATTCCGGTGCTGTATTTTCTCTGGCGTAAGCGTGAAACCGGACAAGCGGTATAGCCATGTCATAAATGCCCGCTGCTGATGCCACAGCGGGCTTCATTGGTTCAGCGAGGCGGGTCAGTCCGGACAGTGGTTGAGCTGTTAAGACGGAACCAGCCGGCAATGCTGTAGCGGTCGCGTTTGGCGGGCAGTACTTCGTGTGGATATTCTTCGCTGAGAAAGGTCACCAGTGTGCCGAAACGCGGACTGACGCGCAGCAGTTCCTGCTCATGGTTGTCGGCCTGATAAATGACCAGCTCTCCGCCATCCTGAACTTCCCAGTTCGGGTTCAGGTACAGCACGGTGGTCAGCACCCGGTTGGCCTGCCCTTTGAACGCATCCATATGCTTTTTGTAAAAAGCACCCGGCTGGTAATGGGCGAAATGACCTTCGTAGCTGAACAGGCCCAGATACAGACGGCGGTTCATATAGCGCTGTAATTCGACCATATAGTCCAGCCATGCGGCTTCGGCAGGGTCGTCGTTACTGAGCCAGCGGATTTTGTCGCGGCGGACAAACGGGTTGAGCTGATGCTGTTGCTGGCGGCCGGTGCCCGCGGCGGTGAAATCATCGTTCTGCAGTCTGACAACGCGGTTAAGCAGGCCGGATGACATCAGTAATGGCAGTGCATTCTGTGTAATGGCATAGCCCTGTGTCTGCAGATCGGCGGCGATACTTTCGAACAGATCATCATGGCTGGTTTCAGCAAACGGCAAGGACATACTCCACAATGAAAACGCAAAAGGACAGGCGTTTTACCCAAAGCCCGGCGACAGGAAAAACAAAAAAAACAGATCGTTTCGATCCTGTTTATTGCTGGATTCGGTGGCCAGAAACGGCATCAGAGGCCGTTCTGGCTGTCCTGCAGCTCAGCTGAGCAATGTCCAGAGTGCAAGGGTGGCAAACAGCAGGCTGGTGGCGTAGCGGGCCAGATGCAGCGGCATACGGCGCATCAGACGTTCGCCATAAATCACCACCGGTACATTGGCGAGTAACATGCCGGCGGTCGTTCCCAGAGTTACCCACAATACGGAGTTGAACTCGGCGGCCAGCAGTACGGTTGCTACCTGAGTTTTGTCGCCGATTTCGGCCAGAAAGAACAGTACCGACGTGGCCAGAAACGCGCCCCAGGCCTGACGCGTGTCAGTGTTGTCGTCCTGCCTGTCCGGTACCAGTACCCAGACTGCCATGGCGGCAAAGCCTGCGGCCAGCAGCAGACGTCCGCTGCTGCCGTTCAGCCATTCGGTGAGGGAATTGCCCAGCCAGGCGCCGAGCCAGGCCGACGCTGCGTGGTTCAGCAGCGTCGCCAGCAGAATGCCGAGCACAATCGCACTCTTGTTACGGAAACGGGCTGCCAGCAGCAGAGACAACAGCTGGGTTTTATCGCCGATTTCGGCAATGGCAACGGCCACGGAAGAGGTCAGAAAAGCGGAGTGAGCAAAGGTGTCGCTCAGCGCTGGCAGGCTAATCAGGGTATCAGTCATGTTTATAGTCCGGGCGGAGATCGTTAACCAAAGACAAACGGCACGATGCCGCCCTGGTCATCACGCTGTTTGTCTCAGGTCTCATCAAACCATCGTGAGATGGTCGCCTGTACCATGAGCATGAGGCTCAATTATGTTGACACAGGCGCCGCTGACGTTGTCCGTCAGGGCAGATTACTCCCCCAAGAGCGCGGCGAGTATAACGGCTCTGTCTGTCTGAGTCATCCTTTGACCGGTCGTGATTGCAGGCCGCAGGCAACAAAAAAAACTGATCCCGAAGAATAATTTTTTTCAATTTACCGCCATCGAAACTGGTGAAATTATGCCGCCGTTTTCGCCCCGGAAGCGTTGAATACCGGTGGTGAGCAGAATCATGAACAGTTGAGGTGGGTATGAGTCAGCCACAAGAATACGACGATTTTGAAGATCTTGATGACCAGCCACAATCCCGCGGCAAAGCTAAAGGGCGCAGTGTCGACTACGATAAAAAACGTCGTCGTGCCGAGCGTATTCTGGAGCAGGCCCGTCTGCGCGATTTGCTGGGTTTCGATATCGATTATCAGGACTGAGTCCGTTTTTGTCCTCCGGGGTGTAACTTCTCTTGCACCCCATTTTCTAACCGTGCTTTCATCGGCTTCTTATTTTTTTACTGTTTCAGCTCGGCGGGGTATCCATGAGCGACCGTACGGCTTTTCTCGATATTTTAAAAAGTTTGTTGCGCAGTCCATCGGTGGTCGGCGCGGAGCATTCTTTTTTCCGGGTGCTGCAGCGCGAGCTGGAAGAGCGTGGTGCACGGGTCACCTGGTATGAGGGGGTTCTGGTCGCGCAGGGCAGCGATCCGATGAGCCTGATGTTTTCGGCACACATCGACCGCCATGGTCTGGTCTGTACCGGTCCGAACGAATTTCAGTACGCGGCCTTTGTTTCGGGAGGACGCTCCGATCTGCTGGGTAACTCGGTATCGGAAGAGCTGATGAAGATGATCGTCGACCGTTTTGGTGATGTTGGCGTTTTTGCCTATGAACCCTGGTCCGGCGCTTACCGGGGACGCGGTAAAATTGAGGGCACTTATGTTTGCCCGCACCGCAATAACCTGATTTTTGAATTGTCCGGCATGGAGCATCTGGTCGCCGGTACGCCGGTGGCTTTCCGCGATCAGCTGCGTATTGAGAATGGCCGTTATCTGGGCCAGCTCGACAACGTGCTGACGGCGGCCATGCTGGTGTATTTATTTGAACTGGGTTTTCAGGGCACCGCCTTTTTTACCGCGCAGGAAGAAGCCGGTCGCAGCTGGCGCTATCTGCTCGAATGGTTCCGCCGTTTTGGTGGTTCAACCAACCAGCTGGTGGTGGTGGATACCAGCCCTTATCCCGATGTTCCGGCCGCGAATGAGCAATTACTGGTATTGCGCCATTGCGATGCTAACGCATCCTTTAATGTCGATTTAACCAATCGCCTGGCCGAAAAATGTAAAAGACTGGGCATCCGTTACAGCTTTAAAGATGACTATATCCGCCGCCAGAATGAAGAAAATGCCCGTCAGGGCATTCCGGCTAAATCGATGGGCAGTACCGAAATGGGTCGTATCATTGCGGCGTCCAATGGTCTGGTGGATGGCACCACTCTGCAGATTCCAACCACGGGCTATCACACCATGGATGAAAGTGCCGGTGTTGAAGCCTGTGATGCATTTTTGCGCGTGCTCTGTGCCATGGCTGGGTTGCGCTACCCGTTCTGGACCTACGATCCGATGGCCTGAGGCCATTAACCGGTAATGGATTGATGAACCAACCTGTTGAGCTGCAGCCGTTAACCGATTTACCCCTCCCGGCGGAAGATTCCATGCCCGGTCCGGGTGGTGCATATGCGTTTTTTTATGCGGCTGCCAGTCAGGCTGACCCGCATCTGTTGGTGTATGAACGGGCGCGGGATTTTTTATCCGCGCCAAGGGCATTTGTTGTGTTAGCAATCGTTGCAGAAGATACCGATGCCATTGAGCTGAACAGCATGCAGGAATACGACGGCCTCGATTACGATGCCGCTGGTAATATGTACCAGTACGGTTGCTTCCGGTTAATGCATTCCGGAGCCTGCTACGGTCAGGATCAGTGTCATTTTTTGCTCAGCCTGCCCGGACGGCGCTGTGAAATTCTGTGCCGGGAGTATCGGTTTATAACCACGATGTATCATTGCCGGAATGCCAGTCAGGCTTTGCGGCATTTTCTGACCCAGACAAACCGGGCGTAAACCACGCGGTGTCTGCAACACGAATGTTTCCTCATGACCCGATGATATTTTCTGCCTTTTTATTGTGCGCAGATAAAAATATCAGCGTCATACTGGTGCCTGCTCTAAGGCATAATTCCGATTAAATTCCTCCGTTGCTTTTAAATTGTGCAGACTCTTCTGATTTTGCGCCGATATGATGCTTCTTATCATTGGTGGCATCATGTTTGCTAAAGCCATGCAATCTTCATTAATCAGTTAATAGGAAATTGCATCGTGCGTTCAATATTGTTGTTCTCTGCTGCCGTTCTGGCCCTGCTCATTGCGCGGGTTGCCTGTGCGGAGCCAGTGTTTATTGAACCTGACCCTCTGGCAACGCGTATTAACACGCCGGTTGGCCCGGTCAGTAGTACCCTGCCAGTGCGGGTGCCAATGATTACCTGGGGGGGAGATATGATCAGTATTCTCGCCAACGGTATGAATACCCGCACCCAGCCAGGCAGTGCGATGGCTCAGGCCGGGCTGGATTATGAGTTTGTTTTGCAGGATAACTTCGACAAACAATTGCAGGATTATTTATCCGGTGCTTCGCCTTATCTGCGCTGCACGGTTGGTATGTGCAATCAGGCGCTGGATCTGATGAATAAAGATCCGCGCACCCGCCCGGTGGTGATCTATCAACTGACCTGGTCCCGTGGTGGTGACACACTGGTCGCAAAAAATGGCATTGTCCGTGTTGGGGAATTAAAAGGAAAAACCATCGCTATTCAGGCGTATGGACCGCATGTGGATTTTATGACCACACTGCTGACTCAGGCCGGTCTGAGCATGAGTGATGTCAATCTGAAGTGGATGCCGGATCTGACGTTGTCGCCCAACTCGCCACCGGAAGCGCTTAAGCTGCCGGAAATTGATGCCTCCTTTATGATTATTTCGGATGCTTACGGTCTTACCTCCGGTCGTCGTGTCGGCACTGGCAGCAATGGTTCTGTTCCCGGTGCGCGGATGATTATTTCCACCATGTTTGCGCGCCGGATTATTGCCGATGTGTATGTGGTGCGTGCTGATTATTTCGAAAAAAATAAAGCCGAAGTACAGACCTTTGTACAGACACTGATGAAGTCATCGGGACAATTGCAGGAGCTGATGCGGGATCTGACCAACCCACAAAAACTGCAATTACTGCATGCGTCGGCGGATATTTTGCTGGGCGATAAAAACGCTCAGACGGATATTGAAAATCTGTATTACGACGCGCAGTTCGTCGATAAACAGGGGAATATTGATTTCTTCAGCAATCCTCAGTTCCCGCATCGTCTGGACGTGCTGAATGAACGCGTTCAGGATGCGTTTAACGCAATCGGATTAATTAAAACCAAAGCCCCGATGGCGAAAGCCGGATGGGATTACTCATTGCTGTCGGAGTAATGTTGGCTGGTGAATAAAAAACGAGCATTCTGTCTCGTTTTTTTATTGTACTCCGTCATCCTGTTGTTCGGTTTCATCGATCAGCAGAGTGCGTTCCGGTTTCGCTACGGCTTTCAGAATATGGTAGCCAAAAGCGGTTTTGACTGGCCCGACGTAGGGCGACTCGCTGTCGTGGTCATTCAGGGCGCGCAGCAGTGAGGTGGGCAGCTGGTCGCTGTCATGGTAACCGGCAAAGCCCTGATGCCGTGCCGATGGGCAGGCAGAATATTCTTCAGCCAGTTCGCTGAAATCAGCACCCAGCTGCAGTTCCTGTAAAACATCGGCTGCCAGCAGAGGGCTTTTCAGCAGAATATGGTGCAGAGCAAGGGTCGTCATAGCATCTCCGGAATCAACGGTCTGCGGATAAGCTTAGTTCAGCTCAGACGTTCCTGCTCGCTGGCTTTGGGGGGGTGTGCAGCGTCAGCATGTGTCCGGAAATAACAGAACACAGGCAGAAAGCGGTAAACCAGTAAAAACCGGGTAACAGTTCAGCCGATAATTCGGCAGTTGCTTTGGCGGTAAAAAAAGCCACCAGAATGGCGACCACGAATACATCCGCCATCGACCATTTACCCAGTGCCGCGATTAAGCGCCAGCGCAGCTCGGAAGGCAGCAACCAGGTGCTGATAATCAGTGCCAGCTTCAGCAGTGGAATGATCACACTGAAACTGACGATCAGAACCGCGACCGGGGTATAACCCAGATCATGCAGTTTGACGACGGTTTCCCAGATGGAGCGGGTTTCGTGAAATAACTGTGTTTTTAAACCAAACAGGCTGACCTGCGCGCTCAGTGTCATGATGGGTTCTGTGACGCCGGGCCAGAGCAGGGTATAACTGCAGAGTGCAAACAGAAGGCCGCAACGCTGCAGAAGAGTTGCCTCTGCCCAGCGTTGTGTCAGTACCGTAATCATTTACGATCCGGCAGGGTGACGTTCAGTTCCAGTACCGATGTGGTGCCCTGTTGTTCAAGATGAACCGATACATCGTCTTCACCGATGGCGACATATTTGCGGATAACCGCGAGAATTTCCTGCTGCAGCTGTGGCAGGTATTCGGGGCCGTTATTACGCAACCGGTCGTGGGCTACCAGAATCTGTAAGCGTTCTTTGGCGACACTGGCGCTGCTTTTCTGCTCCTTGCGGAAGTAGTCCATTAAGCTCATCTCAGCCTCCGAATACGCGCTTCAGGAAGCCTTTTTTCTGCTTCTCAAGAAAACGGTGCGGACGGTTTTCGCCCAGATAACGGGCTACGGCATCGTCGTAGGCCTGACCAGCGTCGCTATCGGCATCGTGAACCACGGGGATGCCCTGATTCGATGCTTTTAATACGGCTTCTGATTCCGGAATCACACCCAACAGCGGAATGGCAAGAATTTCTTCGACATCCTGTACCGACAACATTTCACCGCGCTCGACGCGCTCAGGGTTATAACGTGTCAGCAACAGATGCTCTTTAACGCTTTTGCCCTGTTCAGCCAGGCGTGATTTGCTTTGCAGAATACCGATAATGCGGTCTGAGTCGCGTACCGAGGACACTTCCGGGTTGGTGACAATAATGGCTTCTTCGGCGTAATACAGCGCCATGTGGGCACCGTGTTCGATACCGGCCGGGGAATCACAGACGATGTAATCAAAATCAGCACTGAGTTCGTTCAGTACTTTTTCCACACCTTCCGGACTGAGTGCGTCTTTATCACGGGTTTGTGAGGCAGGAAGGACGAACAGGTTGGGTAAGCGTTTGTCTTTGATTAATGCCTGTTTGAGTGACGCTTCGCCCTGTACGACGTTGACAAAATCGTAGACAACACGGCGTTCGCAGCCCATCACCAGATCCAGATTGCGTAAGCCAACATCAAAGTCGATGACGACAGTTTTGTGGCCCTTCATGGCCAAAGCGGTGGAGAAGGCTGCACTGGTAGTTGTTTTACCGACTCCGCCTTTACCGGAGGTGACAACGATGATCTTTGCCAAAGCCGTATATCCCTGAAAATTCAATGTGTGGGGCAGTATTTATCAAACGCCGGTGATGTTCAAGGTGCCATCCTGCAGGCTGACTGCGACAGGCTGCTGGCGTTGTTCCTGCTGATCTTCAAACAGGCGGTACTGACCGGCAATTGCAACCAGTTCCGGATCGAACTGCTGACAGGCGATAATGGCGGATTCATCGCCTTTTACCCCGGCCAGCGCCCGTCCGCGTAAGGCGCCGTAAATATGAATATCACCGGTTGCCAGCACTTCTGCGCCGGCGCTGACCATGCCAAAAATAATCAGATCGCCGTCGTTATACAGCTGCTGGCCGGAGCGGATATTACCGGTATGAATTTTTACTGCGCGTGGCTGAGGCGGTGCATCATTCTGTGTGCGCTCGGTGGATGTGCTTGTCTGGTTGCTCACGCCACGGTTGCTGCCTTTGCCCAGATCGGCCAGATGCAGCTCCTCTGCCTGTGTCTGCCATTCCTTACCGGCATTGCGCACTGCAACGGGCAGCAGACCACAGTCACGGCAGATTTGTTGTAAATCCGCCAGCGTCAGTTGCCGGTGATCCAGAGTGGATAAATCCAGTACGCAGGGCAGGTGGCGGAACAGCGCCGGAGCTTCGGCCTGCTTTTGTTCCAGCCCGGCGCGGATATCGGCAACGTTACTGCTGTTGAAATGCAAGGTGGTCAGTGGCACCAGACCGGCTTTGAGACTGACAGCGGCGGTATCCATATTAATCCTGCACTTTGGCCGTTAATGGAAACCGGTCGAAGCGGATATCGCTCAGACCATCGCGCAGTACGCGGCGCAGATTGTGGTGATTATCGACATCCGGCGTGGCCAGCACATCGCGGTAATGTTCACCAAAGCAACGCAAAGCCTGCTCTTTGTTCAGTGGCAGTAATTGTGCGAGGGCAAATACTTTGCAGCTGCCCTGATTGTGTTCTGCGCTGTTTTGTACGCCGCCGTTATTGAATGCACTGGGGGTAAAATCAAACCACTGCTCAATAAACGCCAGTGTGCTGCTGAATACATGATCGTTGCTGTCGATGGCCGCAAGGAAAGCGGACTTAGCCTGAGAAAAATCGTTCACGCGCAATTACCTGCAAATATCCGGAGCTCAACAAGGCGTGTGCCCTGTATGAATTATGAGCGACTCGCCGGAGCGTTAATGACAGGTCGCCAAGGCTAACACCAGTGTCAGGTGATGTCATGGCGATTGATTATTGTACTGGTTGAATATACAGTATTTTCTGATGGTGCCAGAGCGCTGGCAAGTAATGTATATCAAGGAATATCCGTGGAGTTAGAACGATGCCTGACAGCGTTCCGGAGCTGCAGACTGCAGTGGGACAGCGCAAAATAATTCACATTGATTGCGACTGCTTTTTTGCTGCAGTAGAAATGCGTGAAAACCCGGCGCTGCGCGAGTTGCCCATTGCCATTGGCGGTGAATCAGACCGCCGTGGTGTGATCGCTACCTGCAATTATCCGGCGCGGGCTTTTGGTGTACGCTCGGCCATGGCCACTGCGCAGGCAAAAAAACTCTGCCCACAATTGGTGTTAATGCCAGGACGTATGGCGCTGTATCGTGACGTATCGCAGCAGCTGATGATGATTCTGCAGGAATATGCACTGCAGCTGGAACAGGTATCGGTCGACGAAGCCTATCTGGAAATGGCCAGTCATCAGAATGCCACAGAGGTCGCCCGGGAAATCCGTGAGCGGGTACGCAACGAACTCGGCATTACCGTGTCTGCCGGAATTGCGCCCAATAAATTCCTCGCCAAAATTGCCTCTGACTGGAACAAACCCGATGGTCAGTGGGTAGTAAAACCGCATCAGGTGGATGAGTTCGTTGCTGCGTTACCGGTCGGGAAAATCCCCGGTATCGGCCCGGCGATGGAGAAAAAACTCGCGCTCTACAAATTACGGACCTGTGCCGATATCCGCCGCTGGGAGCTGACCGGGCTGGTGCGGACTTTTGGTCGTATGGGCGCGGTGTTGTATGAACGATCACGCGGTATTGATCATCGTCTGCTGAATCTGGAGCGCCCGCGCAAATCGGTCAGCGTGGAATGTACCTTTGCTACCGATCTGGCTGGCGAAGCGCATTGCCTGGCGCAGTTGCCGCAATTATTGGCGCGCTGGTATGAGCGCGTAGACAGGGCAGGCTGGCCTGCGGCAGCACTGGCACCCTTTGTTAAAGTGAAGTTTGCTGACTTTACTCAGACGACCCTGGCAGACAGCCACGAGCAGGCTTCTGAGCAGGGCTTTTCGCGCTTACTGAAACTGGCACTGCAACGTGAGAATAAAGCAGTACGCCTGCTCGGTATTGGCGGGCGTACGCCGGACATTGACCGCAATCAGCTGACGCTGTTCTGAGCGGCCAGATGGGGTGAGTTATCGTTTGAGGCGGTTACATCATCACGCCGGCAAACATACCCTGCGGCCATAACACCAATGACAGATAGCTGATCAGCAGTCCGATCGCCGCACCGACCAGCACATCGGTCGGATAGTGCATGCCGAGAATCACCCGCGACAGCGCAACCAGCAGCGCGAATGGTACCACCAGCCAGAACAAGGCCGGAAAAAACACGCTGAACAGTACCGCAAAGTTCACCGCATTCATGGTATGGCCGGACGGGAAACTGTACAGATCCAGTGGCGCAGTATGGGCGCGGATATCATCCCACGAGATAAATGGCCGCTGGCGCACCAGACGGTTTTTCAGCTGGCTGTATATTGCCACACAGAGCAGACCGGTAACCATCATATGGCCAACCGCTGCCAGACCAGCAACGCCCTGAAACAGCGGCAGTGACAGCGCCAGGCAGTACCAGAACACGCCATCACCCAAACGGCTGATGCTTTTGAAAAACAAGCGTACCGATGTGTACTGTCCCATGCGGTTCAGACGCTGGCACAGTGTCAGTTCAAAGCGGTCTGCTTTGTTAAACAGTAGCGCGGCTTTTGGCTGTATTGTTTTGCTCAGTTCCATGCTGGATTACCTCCGCAGTTGCACCACTCAGGCGCTGGATAAAATCATCAACAATGCTGTTCCAGCCGATGCTGCGGGCATGCAGGCTGGCCTGCTGGCGCAGACGCCGGAGTAAGTTCGGGCTGTCGAGCAGGGTTTCGGCACAGCGCATATAGCTCTGATCATCACCAAAAGGTGCGAGCATGCCGTTGTGGCCGCTGTGGATATGTTCATGACCGGCGGCATAGTCGAAACTGACCACCGCCAGACCGCTGGCCATGGCTTCGGTGACAACATTGCCGAAGGTGTCGGTTTTGCTCGGAAACAGAAAAACATCACCGCTGGCATAGTGACGCGCGAGGTCTTCACCGCGCTGCATGCCACAACAAATGACGGCCGGGTAATGTTCCCGGATGCCCGGCAGTGCCGGACCATCACCGACCAGCACCAGCTTCACCCGCTCATCGGCAGCCAGCAGACGACGGTATGTGGCCAGTGCCAGATCCATGTTTTTTTCACCAGCAATCCGGCCGACATAGAGCAGTACCAGATCATCGTCACGTACACCCCATTGGCGGCGCAGCTCGGTGCTGCGCTTTTCCGGGCAGAACAACTGGCTGTCGACACCACGAGCCATCACCCGCACGTTGTGAAAGCCATGGGCTTCCAGCTCGTCGCGCTGCACACGGGTTGGAACCAGTGTGCCACTGGTGCGGTTGTGGAAATAACGCAGATAACGGTAAGCAAGACCTTCCAGGGCACCCATCCGGTAATGCTCGATGTACTGATGGAAGTTGGTGTGAAAACCACTCAGAACGGTAATGCCAATGGCGCGGGCAGCGCTGACCGCCGCCCAGCCCATAGGACCTTCGGTGGCCACGTAAATTGCCTGAGGGGCGAAACGCTTAATGGCTTTACGGATACGCCCAATCAGCGGAAAACCGAAACGCAGGGCGTTATAACCCGGGATCGGCAGGCCGGGCAGGGTGACGCTGTGCAGTTTATCGTGGCTGGCCGACAGATCTTTGCGATGCTGACGAGGACGGATAACCTGAACTTCAATGCCGCGTGATATCAGTCCGCGAACCAGATGACCGAGCGTATTGGCAACACCGTTAATTTCCGGGGCAAAGGTCTCGGTCACTATGGTCACGCGCTGCAGCGTGGAGAAACTCGCGGTCAAAGTCATAGGTCATCGTTGACTGATGGATAGTGACTTTTACTTTGCGGGTGCAGTGTGACATTTATATTTCAGCCCTGTGACGGTCTGGTGAAGTCCGGGATCTTGCCGCCCGGTATCCATTAATACTCTGTCAGTATGCGCTACTCCGGCCGGAAATACCGGCCGGACGGAGATCAGAGACCGCGTTCTTCGCGGTAGTAAGATGGCGCGTGCTGCGTCCAGCGGCGGAACGCTTTACGGAAATTGGATGGGTCGCTGTAGCCAACCAGTGCGGCAATTTCTTCAATTGGCAGACTGGAGTTACGCAGATATTCAATCGCCATTTCTTTTCGCACTTCATCCAGTATGCGCTGGTAGGATGTGCCAACGTCCTGCAGGCTGCGGCTGAGAGTACGGGTGGACGTTGCCAGATGGCTGGCAACCACATCCACTGGTGGAAAGGTGCCGGGGTTGCTGAGCAGAATACGGCGTACTTTGGCAACGATCCCCTCTTTGGGGCCCATGCGCGCCAGAATTTCTTCGCACTGGCTTTCGGCCATTGCCGCAGTCGCCCGGTCAGCCATCGCCAGAGGTGTATCCAGAAGAACGCTGTCGATGATGAATTCGGTACGGGGCTGGTCGAACAGCACCGGGCAGTTAAACAGATGCTGATACTCATCGGCGTATGAGGGCATCGGATGGTTCAGGTGCACTTCACGGGCGTCGATATCTTTGCCGGTAAGAAAGCGGGCAAGGGTGGCAAAGATGGCAATAAATACATCGCACATCAGGCGGTACATGTGCTCGAACGGAATATGCGACGTCAGGCGCACAGCGGTTGTTTCGCCCTGATCCACGACCTCAAAGGTGAATGCCGGATCAACCAGTGAGTGATATTTCAGCCCCAGACGCAGCGCGCTGCGCAGGTCAGCACAGCTGAGAATGGCATAGCCCAGCATACCAAACTGGTTAATATTGATGGCCTTGCCCAGATCCAGACCCAGAGTTTCATCCGGGTAGTCACGCATGAGATTACCGGCCAGCAACAGCATCTGCTGATAGGTCAGCCGGGCGGAAGGGTCAGATAACTGTTCTGGACTGATGCCGGTGTTCTGCAGCAGCACATCACTGGTTATCCCTTTTTCTGCGCCGACACGGATCATGGTTGCCGGAATATTTACCGGAACCAGAGGTTCGGTCAGGCTCCAAGTACCTCGGATCATGTGAATACCGTTATTGTTATATTGGCGATAGGATGACAGGCTTTAGCGTTAAATCAAGAGCTATACGCTGTGGCAAGGGCGGCAATGATACCGGTCGCCGGTGTAAAAATACTGAGTTTTTGTGTTCCTGAGGTGCGTCAGATACCTCGGATCAGTGGTTGCGGAAGGGAAAATGCTGGCGCGTAAGAAAGCGTCCAAATTCAGTAATCTGCTGGGTTGAGCGATTATTCAGCAAATTGAGCAGAATACGGTTTATCTTGCGGTTATTTTTGCGGGCAACGAGAAAGACCAGATCACTGCGTCGCCATTCAAATTCAGCCAGAACGGCCGGCAGGTCTGCGCGGCTGAGTAAATCGTGCATAACATAGGCACTGTCACGTTGCATCAGCAGCAGCCAATAATCATTGCGCAGACGATCCAGCACTTTGTTATTGAGGCTCTCAACGCTGATCAGTGCCTGAACAGAAGCATCCCGCTGTTTTTGTTGGGCGTACATGAGCAGGGCGGCAAACAGGCGAGGCTCTTCTTTGTTAATCCAGTAATACCGGCCATCCCATTCGCGATAGATTACCCGGTGAGGTTTGCTTTCATTGGGAAAAACGGTACGCAGTGTCTGGTCAAAGTCATCCGCATTTTCCAGAATAATATCGGCACAATTATTTTCCGCGTAGGAATACAGGTTGGGCCAATCCTGCTCATGATGACTGAATTCCACGCCATCAATCGCTGTTATCGATAATGGCCGTTTGTATTCTTTTTCGATCAGTAGTTTTTCCATCAGATCAATCAACGGTTGCCAGTCTTTTCCTGCAGATTGCAGTGATTCACGCAACGATTGCACAACGGCTTGCAGACTTAGCCAGCGGTGGCTCAGAAAACTGGTGGGATTGATCGTTCCGAGTGGCGCCAGAGAAATTTCTTTCGCGGCCTGAGTGGCATACCAGACGGGAAACAGACGCTGAATAAGACTGTTGAAAAAGCTTTCAATGTCGAATGCGGGTGGCGAGGGCTTTCCGGAATTATCCATTGGTCTGTCATCGTCCTGCTTAAGTACGTCTATGCTGAATGAAAGTAATGTTAGTAAAGCATGAATGGGAGATATGGCTATGTCCGCCGAACCTTCTGCACCATCACCACTGCAGGTTCTTGCCCGTGTCAATCGCGCGCTGGAAGATGCAGGCCTGACCGGGGACCGCGCTCAGCGTGAGCCTCTGCCACTCTTCAATGAGTTGCTGCAGGAGTGGTTTGTTTGCCAGAACCTCAAAGAGCAGCAGCTGGAGTGGGATGTTGCTTTGCCGCTTCTGTTGCAGGGGATCACCGCCACAGAGTTGTCTGAGTCTGTGCGTGCGGTGTTTGAAGAAACACTGCAGCTGTGCCGTGCACACGGCACGTTAAATGTGTGGACCCGGCGTGAGCTGGAGGGTCGCTTCCGCTCACTGTTGGCGGATATTGAACAGGAACATCAGCGTCTGCAGCTTCCGGCCGGGTACTGACAGCGGCAGACGTTGTTGCCCCGTTGTGCTCCGTCACAAACGATTGCGTATAATCGTCGTTTTTACGGAGGCTTTATGTCGGTTATTTATCTTGCTGTTGGCAGTGTAACCGGAACCGCCCTGATGGTTGGCAAAGCAATACAGCAGCAGCTGGAGCAATCCGGCCATCAGGTTGTTCTCGATGAAAATCCCAGTGTCGGTGCATTAAACGACAGCCAGTGCGATGCTGTGCTGATTTGTACTTCAACCACCGGTCGTGGTGATTTACCTGCCAATATCATTCCCTTCTATATTGAACTTGAGCAGCAGTTTCCATTACAGAATGGCAAACCTTTTGGCGTTATCAGCCTGGGTGACAGCTCGTATGATGCCACTTTTTGCGGTGCCGGAGCGTTGTTTGAAGAGCGCTTTTTTGAATTACAGGGTCGTGCGCCAGTACCACGCGTCACCATTGATGCAACCGAAACCGTGACACCGGATGATGATGCGTTGTTCTGGCTGAAGGAATGGATGGAAAAAGCTCTCTGACACTGAGGCGGCCGGAGAGCGGCAGGATCATCAGAAACGCACGACCAGTTTCAGTTGCGTCTGGTGGTTGTGATACTCGGTGCCTTCCGGCGGGCGAGTGTCAAAGCGGCTCTGCCATTGCCATTTGATATCGGTGTGCGTGCCCAGTGGTAACGTCAATGCTAACTGCCATAACCCACGCTGATCTGAAGGCTCGTCAAGCGCTGGCTGAAAATACAGGGTGCTTTGCAATTTGCTGTAGGTCAGTTGCCACTGAATATGCGTGTATAAACTCAGGCGGGTCAGCTGGCTGCTGTTATCCTCGTTGAGCGCGCGTTCGCGGACTTCTTCGTGAAAAACCCCCAGTCCCTGATACAGGCGGGTTTGTTCATCAAACGCATGCTGGTAGCGCATGCCCGCACCGACCAGCGCCCGATGTGCTAAGGCCGCAAAAGGATCGCGTTCGTATTGAGCGTAGAACTCTTCCGACCAGATCTCGCGGCGGTTCAGTACCAGACGGCTGTGAACGAAGGTGTCATCGTCGGTGCGCTCGCCATTGCTGGACTCATAGCTGCGGCTTCCCCAGGTAAAAAAGCGCTTGTTGTCATCCTGCCAGTGGCCGTTCAGGCCGAGGTTCCATTTGCGCTTTTCGTTATTCCCTGACTCAGCATCAAAACCCACTTCAGCTTTGCCTGCCCAGCCCAGCTGATCATCAGCGGCGCGCTTCTCTTCAACGTTAGTGATTGCCTGAACGGTAAAACTGAGCAGGCTGAAAGCAGCCAGCAGCGGTAAGCGCATGTCGGGACTCCGGTCGTCAAAAGTCAGACATTATAGGGAACTGCCACTCAGGCTGCATGCTGTGTGAGTAACGGATAACAGCGAATGACCGGGGAGTGGTGCTACTGGGTCATGCGTGCTGATGCGAGATTCTGAATAAGGGTATGCAGACGATTGATTTGCTGACGTTCTGAATAGCCGGTGCCGCGTTCGCCAAACTGATGCCGCGCCTCATTAAGAATCGCAACCGTATCGAGCGGCGTTTGATCATCCAGCTCGGCACGTGCGGTATTAATCAGTGCTAAAGCATTGAGATCACGGCCATCAATGAGGCCATATTGTTGCAGGCGGCTCTGGAAATTACTCACTTCGCCTGCCGGCAATGAGCGCACATCAAAATCGCTGGCAACAGCGCTGACCATTAAAGCCCGCTGTGATGGCGAGTAAGGATTATGACCGGTGTTGGTATCGTTCTTGTTCTGCGCCGCAGTAACAGCGTCAACCTGGCTGCCTGGCTGAGTATTTACCGGATTGTGTTCCGGCATCACTGGGGCTTGTTGCTGCAGATAACTGGTCAGGGCGTTGAGCATAAATCATATTCTCCGGCGTTGTACGGAGAATGCAGAAGCTGTGCCAGTGACCGCTGCAGAGTGTGCAAAATCAGCCACGCCAGTATTGGCGCGGCTGGCATCGCGTTTCCGAGCATCAGAAGTGGTAAGTGGCGCTCAAAACTGGCCCGAAAGCGGCAACCTGCCAGTAAGGGCTATCAGAGCTTGCCGTTACTGCTCCGAGATTGCCGTTGCGGTATTGCTCGCGGGCTGCAGTCATCGTTTGGGGGGCTGTATAAATTTTGACCTCAGAAGCAATCATGCCTGTTGCAAAAGTCATCCAGCCATCAGCGGGACGTTTGTCATCATACGCGACGGCGAGTCCTGCAAGACCGTTTACCAATCCAGCCAGCACATGGTTAAGCAGGCTCTGCTCGTATATCTCGCGTTCAGCCGCAGCATTCAGCCATTGCTCAGCTTGTGCCAGTGTTGCCTGATGGTTGCCGTTTTCCTGCATAGCGGCCAGTTGACCGGCAAAATGATGGGTTTGCATTGGATTAAGCAACATATCCGCAGCGCCGAGAAAGCTGGTGGTAAAACCGACCGCACGGTCATACTTATTATGTTCTCCATCCGTTTGCGTATACGCGATGCCATTGACCGCAGTGACACCGGTAAATAAACCGAACCAGCCGTTCTGCCAGAGGCGGGAATGGTCAGCGCTGCTATTAAACTGCTGCTGCAGAAAGCGGAGTTTAACCTGCTCGTCGGCCTGAACTATTGTGCAGGTTGTCAGCAAAAGAAGTGTCAGTGTCTGCAAAGAAGTTTGCCGTAGATGAAGTCTGGTGAGCATACTGGAACCCTGGAATTATTATTATTGTGCTAATAAAGCCTAAAACTGTACTAAAGTACAGCTTAGATAAGACAAAATCCGCCATTCTAAAGTATGAAATTCACTCAAATGGTACCTGTGTGCCCATATTTGCCATTTTTCTTTCGTCGGACAATCCGCATAATAATGGCAATATCTGTGAAACATTCGGAGAGACGAACATGGCATTGGTTGCTGAAACAGCAATAAATAAAAGCAAACCCTTGCAGTATCAGGGCCGGAAAGCCAGCCGGGCCAAAAGCGAGCAGCGTCGCCGGATCATACTGGAAGCAGCATTACGTATCGTTATCAGTGAAGGTGTGCGCGGTATCCGCCATCGTGCGGTTGCCAAAGAAGCCGGAGTACCGTTAGCGGCGACGACGTACTATTTCAAAGACATTCAGGAACTGATCATTGATACCTTCACCTTGTACACGGAGAAGGCGTTAGAGGTCGTTAACGAGTTTACTCATCAGTTTTATCAGCCCATGGCCAGTATGGCGGGCACAGATCTCAGCACGCCTGAAGGACAGAAAGCACTGCTGGATTTCATGGTTGAGCAACTGACGCTGTATATGAATGAACAGATTATCAGTCAGCGTGACATGTTGATTGCTGAGCAGGCATTCCGTTACGAAGCGATCGTTAATGACAGTATCCGTAAACTCGCACAGATGCATCGTAAAGCCTTGTTTGATAAAGCGGCCGAGTTTTTCCGCAATGTTACCAACTCAGCAGAACCGGAAGCGGATGCAGAAATTCTGCTGGGTTTATTCCATTCGCTGGAATACAGCGCGTTGCTGAAGAATGAAGAAACGCCGAATCTGGCGGAGGTGTCGGCCGTTTTACGCCGACACCTGTTCCTCTTGCTGCCAGGCCTGCTTGCAGGCTGAAGGTTGCTGCGCTTTGTCCCGTAACGGGCAAAGCGCCTCAGAGTGCGAAGTGGTAACCGGCCTGAGCCAGTAACATGCGCATCAGGCGCATTTCTGTCGTGCTGAATGTACGGACATTGCTGCAATGCTCGCAAAGAATGCCCTGTTTGCTTTTCAGCGTTTCAATGCTGATGTCGGTGTCCTGCCGGCAATGATCGCAGTTGATCGGAATCATGACTTTCTCAGACAAAATTGTGCTGACTTCTCCGTACCTGATCTCTGCTTGTTTAACAGGCAGCGCTTGGCTCATAGGGTTCCCCTGTTGGTTAAAACCATTTCTTAACAACTGTTCTTCAGATTAGCAGCTCGTTGTCTCATGCTTGTGTCGTATCAGGGAATTATGGTGAGCGTTCGTAAGCCGATTGTGCATCACCACCGGGCTGTCAGATTACATTGTAGTGTGACTGTAACATAAATGCACAATTTGCCGTTTAAGCGGCTTTGAATTGTATAACCCTATGATTCTTCAGATGAATTACTCAGGCACGCAACGATGGCCGATGCTGGGAAATCTACGTCTGAGCTTTATTCTGTAACATTTCCGTTACAAAACTGCCAATGGCGAGAGATGCGGTCAGTCCCGGGCTTTCTATTCCGAACAAGTGCACCGCCGGTGGACGGTTGCAGGGTCGATGAAACACAAAGTCGGCGGTGGTCTCATGCTTTGTGTGCAGTTTGGGCCGGATACCGGCGTAATCGGGTTGTAATTGCTGAGTCTTCAGGCCTGGAAAATAGCGTTTAATGGCATCTGCAAAGGTCGCCGCCAGTGCGGGTTCCACCCGATAGTCCGGCCCACTGCCGGCTGGCAGATATTCAGTATCGGGTCCGAAACGCAGCTGGCTCCCAAGGTCCAGAGTGGCGTGGATTCCAAGCCCGGCCAGATTTTTTTCCGGTAACGGGTAGATCAGATGACGGAAGGGGCTCTTGCCCTGATAGCTGAAGTAATGCCCACGGCAGAGGTGCAGGTCTGGAATATGACGTTGCTCAACCCCCAGCCCACGTGCCATCTGCTGGGCGTACAGTCCGGCGGCATTAATCACGGCGGCGCACTGAATATGGCTGGTTCCATCACTGCTTCTGACCGCTATCTGCCAGCCATCCTCTCGTTCGCTGGCTGAGATCACCTCTGAGTGCCTGAGCAGCAGTGCGCCGCGCTGTTCGGCCTGTTGTGCCAGACGCTCCATATAACAATGGCTGTCAATGATGCCGGTGCCGGGAGAGTACAGGGCTGCATGGGCGTTGACTTCAGGCTCCATTTCCCGCAATTGCTGTTCATCCAGCCGCTGCAGCGGGATACCTAAGCGTTGTCCTTTATTCAGCAACTGCTGCAACTCTTCCGCCCCGCTTTCCGGGGCAACGATCAGTTTGCCGATGGTCTGATGCGGTACATCAAAGTCCTGGCAAAATTGATACAAACGCTGTTTACCATGGATGCACAGGCGCTCTTTCAGTGAGCCGCCCGGGTAGTAGAGTCCGGCGTGAATGACTTCGCTGCTGCGGCTGCTGGTTTCTGCGCCGAAGTGTGCATTTTTTTCCAGCAACAGTACGGATCCGTGATGGCTGAGCTCATGAGCACAGGCAAGGCCAATCACGCCGCCGCCGATAATGCAGTAATCGAAGTCCGTCATGGGCCGAAGTCACCGTTATGGGTCAGGAGGTGGATTGGTTCCTGTTGGGGGCCGTCAGCATTGTAAAGGATATCAGCGCGAATGGAGATGCTTTTACAGGAGTGGGCGGTGCGATGAGCGTTAACGTTCAGCGCACGCCACTCAGTCAGCCTTCGGCTTTTTCGGCACACTCAAAGTGGCCGGGATTAGCCCGGCAGCGCAGACGGAACATCAGTTTCATCATGCGTGGGTCATAAACCTCGGCGGCAGTCAGTTCCATGCGGATCTGGCGTAACATTTCCTGATACTCTGCCATCATTTTCTGTGGCAGGTCGATCCAGTAGTGCTGGGGGATACCGGCTTCTGCCACACGGATATGTTCCATCGCTTTGGTGAAATTGCGGAACGCAAACTCACGACTCTGTTGGGCAAATTGTGGCGGAAAACGCTTACTGTGAATCAGCAGCTGGAAATTCATCTGCGCCAGGCTGAAGCGGTATATGCCACCGTGCTCACCCAGGCCTTTGTACATTTCGAACGGCTGGTAAGCGATAGCCGGGGCATAAGCAATATCAACATCGCCGTTGTTGAAGCGCGGGGCAAAGGTCGCAACACTGGAAGGCACCATCGTGGCGCCTACGTGTTCAACGACTTTGACTGACGCTTTATCGTAATCGAGCGTGGCAATGCGCTTACCGGCCGCAGCCTCAACCGAATTTATGGCTTTATCGCGCACGTAAATATACACCGCACCACCGGGCATGATGCCGGCCACTTCATAGTCGCCCTGTCGCATGTATTGGCTTGCCTGAGGTTTGGCCAGCATGCCGATTAAATCCTGCAGTTGCTGGTAGTCGCTGATCCCCCCCAGCGCCTCAAGACTGGCCGTGAAGGCATTGTAAGGACGCACCCGGGTGCCGGTTACGCCCATGGCATCACAGTGTCCGGCATTAAAGTCGGCCAGCACCACAGCTTCGTTGGTATAGGCCTTTAACTCCAGTTCGGTACCCCAGGACAGGGCGCTGGTCTGATAATCGCGCATGGCATCAAAAATCGGCCCTTTGGCACCGACCGGATCGAACACACAGAATGTACGTTTGACGATATCGGCATGGGTTGACGAAAGGCTGCACAGCAGAGTGGCTAACAGGAATATCGTACGTGAGACGGTAGAAAACATAATCAGGACCTTTGTTTATTATTATGCAGGTCATCTGCCCGCCCATCATAACCATCTGAAACCGGGGAGCAAGTCAGGCGCAGCATTGCTATGCGGGCTGGTGCCGCAGCCCGGCTCTGAGTACCATACGCGCACTTTTAAGCTGTACACCGGAAGGTCGCGCATAATGAATGCAGAGTTGTTTGAAACCTGGGCGATGAATATTGGTATTACGCTGCTGATCGGTTTTATGTTTTTTATTATTTATGATCTTGGCAAACGCTCCAACGCCGGGAAGTTTGGCATGATGATTCTGTTGATCGGTCTTGGGTTGGGGATGGTTGGTTTCATTATCAAAACCGTTCTGGTCGAGGTTCTTGATCTCTGAAAGACAATTCTGTGATTGGAAATAAAACCCGGTTTTTTAATAACCAGGTGTGATTTCCAGCGGTAATGCCTGATTAGCGCTAGCGTCATCCTTGTAGTTTGTCTATACCTTAAAAGTATAACGGACGTACCGTTCGGTTTCAGTTGGCAAAACTGTCTGACGGTAATCACAGGGAACGGTTATGGTTGCATTCAGCGTGGCGCAAAATACAGGTTTTTCACCTCTGGGGCAGCGGGTTCCTCCGGCGCTCAGTGGGCGTACAGAGACTAATGTCTACATCGTTAATCTGCCGACCGATTCTGCCGCTTTGGGTCTGGTTGGCTACACACCACAGCTCAGCGAGCTGATTGAAGACGCTATGCCACTGGTCTGGCATTTAATCGCTCGTCAGTCGCTGTCTGAACAGCAGCCAGTTTATTTGTTTTACGTTAATCCCCGTGATCAGATCGCTACGAATGCTGAGCGACTGCTGCAACTGCTCAGACAGATGTCTGGCCGGGAACAGATCTGGGTACCGGTGTCGACCAGTCACAGCGCCATTCTTCACTCTCTGCGCCTTATCCTGCCTGAAGCTGCGGCACTGGATCTGAGCCAGTCGTCGTTGCTTTATGTCGGTGATAATGCCAATCGTAAGCCGATGAAAGCCATGGCTGAAGCCTGCGCGATGCCCTTCAGCTTTCATGCACTTTACTGACGCCTCATAAACCTGTCCGGAATTGGCATATTTACCGACTCCCTTGATTTGGATTAGGACCTGCTAACACTAATTGAATCGGGCCCTAGTACCTTCGTCACTGCTGTTGCTAGACTGGCCGTGCTAGTGTGAACAGGTCTCAATCCAAGGAAGTTGCTTTTATGCCTCAACAAGATCTCAAACAACAATTGCAACAGTTGCATGAAACCCTGCAACAGAATCCTCAGCTGGATGACGGCAGTCTGAAACTTTTGCAAAGTATCGCGCGTGATATTGATGCTATGGAAAACAGCGATGCAGCTGATATCGGTGAGCGTGTGCAGGAGCAGGCCATACGTTTTGAGCAGGAACATCCGACTATTGCGGGAGTTCTGCGCCAGATTGTGGATACACTGGGACGTATCGGTGTCTGACCAGCGGTCTGTGTTCTGACCGGTAACTTCTTTACAGAACGCAGACTTTATCACGGCGGAAGTCGTTTTGAGGGAACAGTTATGCGCCATATGCCAACGATTGCCGAAGTCATGACGGCCTTTCCGGTTCATGTCGAAGAGAATCTGCCGCTGAACGAAGCGGCCGCCCTGATGAAAGCACATAACTGCCATCATTTGCCTGTGATGGCGGATCATGAAGTGGTTGGCTTGCTCACCACTGAAGATATTAAGCTGGCGCAGCAGCCAGGTCATGCCGCCAGCGATATGGGGGATCTGACTGCCGGTGATATGTGCCGCCGACAGATTAAACAGGTTGATCTGCATACCCGGCTGGATGTGGTTCTGATGGGAATGGCAGAGCAGCATGTTAATGCCGTACTTATTATGCGCAATGAACGCCTGGCGGGGATTCTCACCAGTCAGGATGCCTGCCGTGGCTTTGCGCGGTGGTTGCAGAAAGAGTATCTGCCCAGCGACGATCCAGGCGTTGCCTGATCAACCCCTGACTCCGTATAAATCCCCATGGTGCTGAGCCGTGGGTGCACTGCCTTGGAACATATTCATGTTCCATTGTTTACAAATGGCGCACATTTGATCACTGCCGGTGTGGCTGAAAGCCCGATTTCAGTCTTTTCGGGCATATTCTGAGCAATATAAAAACATGGTACGGAGTTTGCGAATGGCTGTTTATCAGGAGGAGCAGCCTATGTATAAAATCGCCGATATTCAGGATTACCGTCAGCCCGTAATGTCTGTTTCATCCATGCCGCTGGCGTGGCTGAACAGTGTGACGGAAATTATTGAAAGCCGTTACCACGATGAAGACAGCATCAAACAATTGCTGTTGCTGGTGGCGGAAAACAGTGGCCTGAACAATGTGTCCGTGGCTTTGCCCGATTCCCCCAGCCGCTTTAAGGCGCAATACTGTTCTACCGGTGTGAGCAACGGGGTTTACAGCTTTGCTGTACAGCATGCGCTGTGTCGTCAGTTTGAATCACGGGAATGGCTGGTAATTAAAGATGGCAGTGAGCGGCCTGAACGTTTTGAACCTTTTATCGACACTCTGACTCAGCAGGATCGTTGTCTGCTGGTGCCACTGGTTCTGCGTCAGTCTGTACTGGCGGTGATGGTGATGGATCTGCGTGGAGCGCGTGCCGATGGTGTTGATCTGGCTCTGGTGAATTTTCTCGGCGCCCAGATCGCCCATATGCTGGCCACTCAGGTGGTACCGAACTTCAAAACATTATACGCCCGGCCTTATCAGCGTGTGCAGGCCGACGAGTTGAGTGATATTCAATCCGCGATTACAAAATGCAGTGGCAATAAAACCATGGCTGCAAAAGTATTGGGTCTGACACCGCGTCAGCTGCGTTATCGTTTGTCCAAACTTTCAGGCGAATGCTGAAGTCACTCAGGTTACTGGCGAATGCCCGGTGCAGGGTGGTTCAGAGAGGGTTCTTCATAAAACTGTCATGGGTTAAGCGTCACACTGGTGTCATTATCATCAGAGTGCCGCTTAACTATGGCTCAGATCCGCATATCCATTGTTACGGAAACCTATGTTCCGGACGTTAACGGCGTTGCCAACTCGCTGCGCCAGTTACTCAGCGCACTGAATCCTGAGCAGTTTCGCATCCAGATTATCCGCACCAACCCCCGTACTGACTGGTTACCGGAGACAGAAGAAGTCTGGTGTCGTGGCCTGACCATTCCAATGTATCCTGATCTGCAGCTGGGGTTACCTGCCCGCCGCCGGGTTGCCCGTGCCTGGAAAAGTTTTCAGCCGGATCTGGTGTATATCGCCACCGAAGGCCCGCTGGGTAATTCCGCTTTGCGGCAGGCGCGACAGCAAGGTATCCCGGTCATCAGCGCTTTCCATACCAATTTCCATCGTTACAGCAGCTATTACGGACTGGGCTGGATCAAGAGTCTTACGCTGGCCTGGCTGCGGCGTTTTCACAACCGTACTGCTGCCACGCTGGTGCCTGCAGGTGAGATCGCAACGGCATTAACAGCCGATGGATTCCGCAATGTTTCAGTGTTGCCTCATGGTGTGGATTGTCAGTTGTTTCATCCCCGCAGGCGCAGCATCGCATTGCGTCAGCAATGGCAGGTCAGCGGCGAGCCGGTTCTGTTGTACGTCGGGCGCATTGCTGCTGAGAAGAATATCCCGCTGGCGATTCGCAGCTGGCAGGCACTTCGTGCTCAGGGGACGGATGCCCGGCTGGTGATGGTTGGTGATGGCCCGATGCGCGCCGAGCTTGAGCGCGAACATCCGCAGATTGTTTTTGCCGGAGTTCAGACCGGTGAAACGCTGGCGCGTTACTTCGCGTCGGCTGATGCCTTTATTTTTCCCAGTCAGACCGAGACGTTTGGTCTGGTGACTTTAGAAGCCATGGCCAGCGGTTTGCCGGTTGTGGCTTTCAATATGGCTGCCGCGCAAATGCATGTGCAGTCCGGCGTCAATGGTGAATTGGCGGCGACTGACCATGACGATGCCTTTATTGCAGCGGCTTTGCGTCTGACAGGGAGTAACCTGCAGGCGATGGGGGAAGCCGCCCGCTGTCAGGCTGAGCGGGCCAGCTGGCAGAGTGTGGCTGAGCAATTTGCCACACTGGCCATGGGCTACGCCGGCGCCGACGGACGCAACAAAACGGGACAAATTCAAACTATGGTATGAGGGTTGCAGCGCTTTGGTTAATTAAGACTTCTGATCGTTGTTTTTAACCGGAGATGAATGCATGGAGTTCAACCGTCATAACATCGCTTTGCTGCAAAAAATCAAACGGCTGGCAAAAGACGAACAGGGATGCCTTATCCATTTTGATTCGCCGTCTCTTGAGCATGATCTGCGTTTGTTGGTACAGAGCGGCGTCAGTCGTGAGTTGCTGGCGCTGATTGAAGAATTTCTGCCGACTCAGGAGCCGCCGGCACTGCATGAGGTCAGCCATGTTTATCGTGGCAGTCATCGCCTTATGGACGACTCTGAACGCGTGAGCAAGCGTTCCCAGCGTGTGTATCGTGGTCAGGTGGTAATGGCCTGAATCTCCGGTGGTGCGACATTAAAGGGCACCTGTGCTAGTGTTCGCCCAATGCAGGGACGTTTCTGAGGGACACTATGCACCGGGGATCATTGTCTCGCACACGTCTGCCGGTTTTATTGGGCGTGCTGCTGACCATCTACTTTATTTTTCTGAGTCTTCAGCCCGGGCAAAGCCCTGGCCATTGGCTGAAACGACTCGACTTCCTGCTTTACGATCTGCGTTTTAACACCGCTCTCGATTGGCATCCGCCCGAACGTGGCGACCAGCCTGTTGTGATTATTGATATCGATGAAAAATCGCTTGCCCGTGAGGGGCAGTGGCCATGGAGTCGGCATAAGCTCGCTGATCTGGTGACGACGCTGGCGCAGTATGGCGCGGTCGTGGTGGCTTTTGATGTGGTGTTTTCCGAGCCTGAACGCAACCCGGTTGACGACATCCGTAAGCGTCTGGCAACGGACGGTCTGTATTGGCAGGCTCCGGACGGCTGGCGTCAGCAGGTTGATGCCGATTCTCATTTCGCTCAGGAGTTGCCGGCCACTGACGTTGTCCTGGGATTTTTCTTCCTTGATGAAGCCAATGTCAGCGTTGGCCAGTTACCGGCATCGGTGTATCGGTTGTTACCTGATGCGGCCAGACGTTCGGTGGTGATCACCAAGCCGGGTTATGTGGCTAATTTGCCGGTGTTGCAGGATGCATCGGCCGGAGCGGGTTTTGTCACCACCTTTGCGGATGCGGATGGGGCAATCCGTCTGGCTCCGTTGGTTATCCGCTATGGCAATGAACTGTACCCGTCATTAGCGCTGGCGACGGTGATGGCTTATCTGTTTGACCGGCAGTTACAGCTCGAAACCGTCGAGCTGGGAGAGGTGGATGTGCTGCGCTATGCCGGAGTCGGTGGTCAGCTGGCGCGCACCGATGCGGCAGGGCGGGTGATTGTGCCGTACAAGGGGCCAAAGCGAACGTTTCCTTATTTTTCAGCTACCGATGTATTCAATGGCAATATCAGTCCTGATGCACTGGAAGGGGCTATTGTGCTGGTGGGTACCTCCGCGCTGGGGTTGTCTGATCTGCGTGCAACGCCGGTCGGTACTCAGTATCCGGGGGTTGAGGTTCATGCCAATGTGATTGATGCGCTGCTGAATGATGGGTTTCCTTATCGTCCGGAGTGGGAGGCTGGCGCTCTGTTGGCGCAGTTGCTGGTGTTTGGTTTGTTGTTGTCCTTCTTGCTGCCGCGTCTTGGGCCTTTTGCTGCCATTTCTGCCAGTGCAGTGGCGGTATTGCTGGGGATCAGTGGCAATTTTTATCTGTGGACCTATCTGCGTCTTGATCTGCCGCTGGCCGCTGTACTGCTGTTGGTCAGCGGTTTGACGATTCTTAATCTGGGCTACGGTTTTATCAGTGAAAATTTCAGTCGTCGCTTGCTGAAAGGTATGTTCGACCAGTACGTTCCCCCGGCCCATATTGAGCGCATGATGAATGACCCATCGGCGTATCATTTTGCCGGTGAGAGCAAAGAACTGACGGTGCTGTTCAGTGATATCCGCCGTTTTACCAGCATTTCTGAAAGCCTGCCTGCAACCGATCTGAAGGCGCTGCTGAACAGTTACTTTACTCCCATTACCAAAGCGATTTTTGACCATGAAGGAACCATTGATAAATATGTTGGTGATATGGTCATGGCCTTCTGGGGAGCGCCACTGGATGATGAGCGTCATGCTTTTCATGCGGTGCAGACCGCTCTCTGCATGCAGCAGGTGACGGCGTCACTGCGTGAAGAATTTGCAGCTCGTGGCTGGCCGGCAATTGAGATCGGTATCGGAGTGAACACCGGGCAGATGAATGTCGGCGACATGGGTTCATCGTATCGCCGGGCTTATACGGTTTTGGGGGATGCGGTCAACCTGGGTTCCCGTCTGGAAAGCATCACCAAGTTTTATGGTGTGAAGATTCTGGTTGGTGAGCACACCTATGCGCAGGCTCCTGAATTTATTTACCGTTATGTCGACCGTATTCAGGTGAAAGGAAAGAATGAACCCATCAGGGTGTATGAACCTCTGGGTTTTTCGGCGGAGGTGGATGACGCTGTGCTGAAAACACTGGAACTGCAGCAGCAAGCCGTTGAGCATTATTTTGCCCGGCGCTGGGATGACGCCGCACAGATGTTTACCCGTTTGTGGCAACAACAACCTGAGCGTTTGTATCAGATTTATATTGAGCGGATCGAAAGCCTGCGGCAGCAAACGCTGCCACAGGATTGGGATGGTGTCTTCCGCCATACTGAAAAGTAAGGCCGGAGAGCCTGTTTAAGCGGTTTATCGTCGGAATTATGGTGTCTCGGATGCCCGCTGCTGCGTCCAGATCACAATACCGCCAGCGCTGTCGCCATTCATGTCGATCAGCTGGAAACTGCCGGTGAAGGCGCCGGCATCGGGCGCAACCAGCACGCCATTGAACTGGCTGGCACTGGTATTCAGCTCTGCGCCCTCGCCGTGATAACCGTAATTGAACTGCATCTCCGCCAGGGCACTGTTGCGGCCATTACGGTTAATGGTGCCGGTAAAATCAGCGCTCCAGACATTCCCACCAATACTCTGGTTGCTGATGTTGGAATCGGCGTACTCGGCATTCAGAAAGCCATTATTGATGATGCCATCGCTGAAATTGAGATCAAAACTGCCGCTGGCACTGAGCAGGTTGTTTCCCTGACTGTCACGGCCAATCGCCTCATTGCCTGCGAAAGACACTGTGCCTGACGTTGGGATGTTGCCTTCCCTGACCGGACTGGCGATGACCCAAAGAACCGGCGACTGCACGGCGGTTATGGTCAGGGAATCGTCTTCCAGCAACTGAATGACGGGTGCTTCCGTACTGCCATTCCAGATCCCCCATTCAATCCCGGCGATACCGGTGGGGCGTTTGTCTGACAAGCCGTTATAGCGCGTAATATCGATACCGTTATTGTTATCGACGGAGACAAATACCGGCTCCCCGCGCTCATCTTTGAATGCCGATACGGCAACCACCTGATCATTCACAATCATGCTGCCAACACGGGTACTGGTCATGAAGGCGGTAAATTCTTCGGGGCTCAGGCGAATGTCCGGTGACGTTATGATGGTGTCATTATTCCCGGTATGGTTACCGTCCCCGTTGTTGTCATCCGGGTTAATGCGGTTATCAACCAGATTGCCGGATTCGCGCAGGGTATCTTCACTGCCGCTGTCCGGGTCCTGATCCAGCGGGTTGGGAATTTTGCGCTCATCGGTGCGGCTGTCCCGAACAATTCCGGGAGTTGCTGTATCAGCCTGATCCGGTGGTGGCAGGTTGCTGTCCTGATGGGTGTCTTCGCGGGCGATAGCGTCCTCAGAGGCGATGGCTGAAGTCTCATTGGCGGCGAACTCTTTGGGTGCATTCAGCATACCCTGAAAGCCACTGACGCCCAGCTCACCGAAGCTGAAGTCTGCATCCTGCCCGAGGTCAAAGCGTCCCTGTGATGAGGACAGGGTAATGCCACCTTTCCAGACACCGGCGATCAGTTTGCCTTGCGCCAGCAGGGTTGTGTACATGGTGCCGCGAATACCAATGCTGGCAACTGGTGTGTCGACCCGGTAAGCCTCTTTGTTGCCTTTACCGATGGTGCCGGTCAATGTGCGGAAACCACCCTCGACCAGCTCCATCAGCGCCTGCTCACCTTTGCCATCGGCATCCGCCTGCTGATAGGCGTGAATGCTGAGTTTACTGTCTGCCTGCAGGGCCAGCAGGGCGTTATCAATAAAGCGGATTTGTACACGGCTGTCGCTGCCGGTGCTGATCGTATCGTTGATATAGATTTCGTCGCGGCGCTTGAGCGTGCGGCGGCTGCCGTCGGCGGTTTCGGCGCTGACATCACCTTTGACCATAATAATGTGGCCTGCCAGCTCAGCAGCGTGTGCCGATGCCTGCCAGAGCATCAGCATCAGGATAAGAATGGCCGGCAAAGGCCAGGCAGAACGCATAGTCCGGTGCATGATGCTCTCCATCAGAATGTCAGATTGACGCCCGCTTCTATCAGCGTGCGGTCATATTCGTATAAGGGAAGATTGCTGTCGTACTGAACATAATTGAGCTGAGTATAAAAAGTCAGTGTGGGCAGCAGGGTGTAGCCGTAGCCCAGCATGGCTTGGGTCAATTGCTCTGCGCGGGTCTCGCCACCGGCCAGCAGATTGTCGGTCGGAATTTCGCCCTGAAAGCGGTAGTCACGCAGAAGCAGGCTGGTGTACAGACTGCTGTGAATACTCAGCAGCAGCTGGGCATCGAGGTTCAGTCCCAGAGTGTCGCGGGCCTGAAAGTCCTGTTTACCGTCATCCGTGGCTGAGATCAGAGCGAACCGGGCAGAAAACTGCTCCGCCGAGAAGGCTGCCCCCAGCTGCAGTTCGGCTTGCAGCAGATCAAGATCATCATTGCGCAGGCTGTTCTGGTTGCTCAGCGTCAGGCTGGCGATGGGCTGCCATTGCGGAGTCAGCAGATAATTCCATTCAAGGTTGGCGGATAGTTCCCCCAGCAGATCATCCCGTCCCAGCCAGTAGTGGCTGTAGCGGCCTCCCAGACGCAGGTTATGACGTCCGCGGATCAGGCGCATGCCCGCGCTGGCGTAAAGGTTGTCCAGATCAAACAGGTCATCGGCGGCATTATCCTTACGGCTGACCCCTGTCTGCAGATCAACAGCACTGCGTCGGGTCAGCGGACTGGTATAACTGCCTTGTGCGCGCAGCTGGTAATAACCACTGCCTTTGGCACGCTGGTCACGATTCAGTCTGGCGGTCAGCAGGCCGTTCAGCAGGTCGATTTCATTGAGGTCGGTGGCGGTATTGTAATTGGAATCGTAACCACCGCTGACGGAGACAAAACCTCCCCAGGAAGGAGATACCGCCTGACGCTGTTCCTGAATGCGTTGCAGGAACTGATCGATGGTTTTCTCAACCTGAGCCGGGGGCTTACTGCTTTGTACCTGAAGAAAATGCTGCTCGGCAGCATCGTAATCTCCCAGATAATAGTACGCACGGGCCAATTCCAGCCGGTAGCGGGCAACGTCCGGAAACTGGCTGTTCAGGCGTTCAAAACTGAACAGAGCTTCGTTGAAATATCCCAGCTGAGCAGCACTGAAACCATAGTAGAAATCGAATGACGGATCGCCTTCATAGAGACTGAGCAGAGGTGCGGCCAGCTGGTAGGCTGCCTGATAGTCCTGAGTCTGAATGAGGGCGGCCAGTTGCTGGTTGGTTGATTCTGCGTTGCTGTCTGAGGGGGTGCCTGCAGGAGCGGCAGTCAGGGGTTCTGCAAGGGTTGTTTCTTCTGCCTGCAGTGCCAGTGCGTTGAGCAATAACCCGCACAGCAATAGCCGGATGCCTGCTTGTCTTATTGATCCTTTCACCTTGCCACGTCCTTTATGATCCCTGATGGCCATAGTTTGCACTGCCTCACGCTAAATACCAATATTTGCAACCTGTCCGGGTTCAATATAAAGCCGTCTAAGCTCAATGAATGCGGTATTACGCAGTATAAAGCAGAGGCATAAGACGGTATGAAGAAAGCCAGCTCATTATCACGTAATCAGGTCATCATGGTTCTGGGGAAGATCCCGTTCTTCCGCGCGTTTACATTGGAAGAGCGTGAGCGTATGGCGGATGAACAAGGGCATTTTCATGTAGCGCTGAGCGATGAGTACATCATCCGTCAGGGCAGTTGCGAGCATGCCTTCTATATTCTGTTGTCTGGCGGTGTGCATGTGGAAAAGGAGGACGTTGAGTCCGTGATAACCCGGCTGATTCCCGGGGATGTATTCGGTGAAATCGGATTTCTTGCCGATGAAACCCGTACCAGTCATGTGATTGCCGATGAGCCCAGTATCGTTTTGCGGATTGACCGGGTATTTATGGCGCGACAGAAGCCTGAGGTACGCGAAAAGATCAAAGATCAGCTGATTGCTCTGTTGATCCGGCGGCTGCTGGATCAGCAAGGATCACACCAGTAGTCTCGCTCTTCGTATGGTTATTTGATGTGAGTCAAGCCTGTAAGCAACCTCCGCGGGCAGCGGTTTTTTCGTTGATGTGTATCAATTCTGACCAGTCAGCCCTTGCTAAAGTGACTTCATACCAAGCGCAATGAGGCAGCGCAGCTGCCATTGCCACAACTGAACGGCACTGCCCAACTGAGAGGTGAGCACTATGTTTATGGATGAAGTTGTATTTTCCGGTTTGATTATTGTTGCCCTGACCTGCGCCTTCTTTGGTGGCGTCTACTGGGCTGTAAAGAAAGACATCGAAAAGCACGGCACTGGCGAATAAGCCGGTCAGTACGCTTTGGTTTTACGTTTTCTGCGCTGAGTACCTTGCCTCTGGGTCTGATGTTTATCGTCATGGCCCCTTTTTGTTTTCCGGCCTGATCAGAGCTGATGTGTTGCCAGCAGCAGCGGCTGATGGATATTCAGTTGAATGAGGCGCTCCAGCACCGCGTTCAGATCATCCCCTTCCGGTACGGGTCCGATGCGGACTTTGTGCAGTCCCGACCCATCATCCTGAGAGCTGATATTCACAGGCCAGGTCATCGGCGCTAATGATTGTTGCAGACTTTCCTGCAAGCGGCGTGCAGCCGCGGCATCGGATAATGCGCTGACCTGCACCCAGCGGACACTGTGTGTGTGCGGCGGTTTCACAATTTCGACGTCGACCTGTGCGGTGCCCATTTTATGAATACCGAGTTTTACCGCCGCCGCGTACGACAGGTCGATAATCCGGCCTTCATGGAAAGGTCCGCGATCATTAACCCGGACAATAATGGCCTGACCATTATCCACACGGGTAACACGCACATAGCTGGGCAGTGGCAGGGTTTTATGCGCGGCAGTGAATTGGTAAACATCATAAATTTCACCGTTGGACGTACGGTGACCATGGAATTTCATACCGTACCAGGAAGCAATGCCACGTTCTTTATAATGATCGGCGCTGTCCATTACCTGATATTCCTTGCCGAGTACTTTATAGCTGCGTGGATTTCCCATACTGCTGCGCGGCTCGGTTTTAGGTTCCGGCTCCGGTAACGCATGAATATCCGTAACAGCGACCGGCGTAAAGTCGTTGGCATGCTGATACCGTGAGGTCGTGCAGCCCGTCAGTGCGAGTATCAGCGTCAGCAACAGAAGGGCTGGTTTCAACGCAGCGCCTCACTCAACTGGTAGACTGCCATCGCGTACATACGGCTGTGGTTGTAGCGTGTGATCACGTAGAAGTTGTGCTCACCAAGCCAGAATTCCGCGCCGACTTTTCCCTGTAAACGGATCAGGTTAGCAGGACGTTCATCAGCAACGGCAATGGTTGGCTCTACACCCAGGGCTTTTAATTCACCGACGGTCCATTTGGGTTTCAGACTGTCATTAATAACAGACTCATAATCTTTACCACTGACGCGCACTCGTTGGGTTACCGCTTCTCCGTTGCGCCAGCCGTGGTGTTTGAAATAATTAGCAACGCTGAAAATCGCATCCGCCGGGTTGCCCCAGAGGTCGCGCTTACCATCATTGTCGGCATCAACGGCGTAATGCAGGAAGCTGGTCGGAATAAATTGTCCGTAGCCCATTGCGCCAGCGTAGGAACCTTTAATCTTGGCCGGGTCGATTTTCTCATCCCGCGCCAGAGCAAAAAATGCTTTTAATTCACGCCAGAACAACGGACGTTGCGGATAATCGAATGCCAGCGTTGCGAGAGAATCAAGCACGCGATAATTTCCCTGACGGGTACCATAAAACGTTTCAACACCGATAATGGCGGCAATAATATGTTTGTCGACACCATAGGTTTGTTCTGCCTGTTGCAATAGCGTTGCATGTTCCTGCAAAAACGCTTTGCCGGCAGAGATGCGTTTTTTGGTCAGAAAAATATCCTGATACTCATCCCATTCTTTTACTTTTTCAGCAGGACGGGCGATGGCTTCCAGTACAGAATCCATTTTCTCTGCATGGCTCAGCCAGGCGCGAATTTCGGCCGGATCAACTTTATATTCTTTACTGGCTTCGGCAATAAACTCTTCGCTGCGCGGGTGCTGATCGTAGGCTGCTGAAACGGGCAGGACTGAACATAACAATAAGGTGCCGCCAAATTTAGCCAGTGTGTTGCGGAAAATGCGCATAAATTCTTATCCTAATTCTGCCGGTGTGTATACATAGACATAATTAATCCGAAAGCCGTCAACAGGCTGACTACCGAAGTGCCACCGTAGCTTACCAACGGCAAGGGTACGCCGACCACGGGTAATATGCCACTGACCATACCTATATTTACGAACACGTAAATAAAAAATGTAACGGCCAGACTACCGGACAACAACCGGCCAAATAAAGTTTCACATCGGGAAGAAAGATAAAGGCAGCGCATAATGATCAGGAAGTACAGCGTCAGCAGGGCGAGTACGCCGATCAGGCCGAGTTCTTCTGCCAGCACGGCAATAATAAAATCGGTGTGGCTTTCCGGCAGGAATTCGAGTTGTGATTGTGTACCCTGCAAATATCCTTTGCCATCGATACCTCCGGAGCCAATGGCTGTTTTTGACTGAATAATATTCCAGCCGGAACCGAGTGGATCGCTCTCCGGATTCAGGAACGTAAGTACCCGTTGCTTCTGATATTCGCGCATTACAAAAAACCACATCAGTGGTGCACAGGCAGCCACCATTGCGGCCATCGACATAATTAATGTCCAGGACATGCCGGCAAAAAACAGCACCAGAAGCCCTGAGGTACAGATCAGAATGGATGTGCCGAGATCGGGTTGTTTCAGAATCAGAATGGTGGGCAGGCCAATAATCATCATGGCTTTTATCAGATCAAAAAATCGGGGTGGTACCGGTCGTGTCGACATATACCAGGCGATGGTCAGTGGTAAGGCTAACTTGACCAGCTCGGATGGCTGAAAGCGCGGCAGACCAGGAATGGCAAGCCAGCGCTGGGCGCCTTTCGCACCAACCCCCATGACCAGTACACCGATCAGGGCGATCACGCCGACCGCAAACGCCCAGGGGGCGATTGTCTGATAGAAACGCGGCGGAAACTGCGCCGCGATGATCAGCACGGCAAACCCAATCAGAAAATGCAGGGCCTGACGTTTCACCATGGTGATGTCCTGTCCGCTGCCGCTGTAAAGAATCAGCAGGCCGCAGCAAGCCAGCAGCATGATCAGCAGGAGCAATACGAGATCAAGGTGGATACGTTCAAACCAGACGCGGCTACGGTCGAAACCATGCTGATGGTGGCCGCTGCCCATGGTGCGGCGGAAGTCGGTATTAGCCACTAGCCTTCTGCGCCTCCGAGATATTCATTGATAATACTTTGCGCGATAGGGCCGGCCGTACGACCAGCAGATTCGCCGTTTTCAATGACCACGGCAATGGCAATCTCGGGCTTTTCGACCGGGGCAAAAGCAATGAACAGGGCGTGGTCACGCCAGCGTTCGCGCAACGATTCGGAGTCGTATTCCTCATCCTGCTTGATGCCGACCACCTGGGCGGTTCCTGTTTTACCGGCGATCGGATGGCGCAGTTTATTCAATAAGCGGCGTGCTGTGCCGTGTGTACCGGTAATCACCAGTTCCATGGCGTGGTTCATATCTTCCCAGTCCTGTGGATTTTTCAGCTGCAGATCGGGGATGTCGCCGTGAGGAATAACATCCGGCACATCGTCATGAGCCAGAATCAGGCGAGGAACCTGCCAGACTCCACGGTTGGCAAGCACGGCGGTGGCGGTGGCCAACTGCATCGGGGTAACCAGCATAAAGCCCTGACCGATGCCTAGGTTGACGGTGTCGCCGGCAAACCAGAATGAGCCTCTTTTGGCCCGTTTCCACTCGCGATCAGGCAGTAATCCCGGCAGGGCATTGGTGATATCCAGTGTCATGTTGCGGCCAAAACCAAACTGGGCCAGGAAAGGCGAGAGTTCATCAATGCCGGCGCGGACCGCCATTTCATAAAAATAGGTATCGCAGGACTCAACGATGGCACGTTGCATGTTGACTTTGCCATGGCCGGTTCGTTTCCAGTCACGGTAGAGACGTTCGTCATTCTCCAGCTGATACCAGCCCGGATCGTCAATGGTTTCCTTCCAGTTGGTAATACCCGAATTCAATGCTGCCAAACCCACAAAAGGCTTAAGCGTCGAGGCCGGTGGGTATTGGCCGCGGATGGTTCGGTCGAACAGCGGCAGATCGGGATTATCGCGCAGTTCGGCGTAATCTTTGTGCGAAATGCCGGTCACGAATAAGTTCGGGTCAAAACTCGGGTTGGAATAGAGGCTGATAATACCGCCGGTCGCGACCTCAATGGCAACCAGCGCGCCGCGCATGCCCTTCATTTCCTGTTCAGCCAGCTTTTGCAGGCGGCTGTCGAGATGCAGGGTGATGTCCTGGCCGGGGACCGGGTCCTGACGCTCAATTACCTGAATCACCCGGCCACGGGCGTTGGTTTCTACTTTCTGATAGCCCACCTCGCCGTGCAGATCCTGTTCGTAGCGGCGCTCCACGCCCAGTTTGCCAATAAATTGAGTATCGCTGTAGCGGCGTTTGGTGTCGGGGTCGGCATCCAGCGTGGCCTGTTCCTGCTGGTTGATGCGGCCGACATAGCCGAGTACATGGGCAAAGGTTGTTCCCTGCGGATAGTGACGCACCAATTGCGCTTCAACATCAACGCCGGGCAGATAAAAACGATTCACCATGACTTTGGCGATATCTTCCTCGCTCAGCTGATGGCGCAGTACCACCGGCTCGAATGGGCGGCGACGGAACCCCTGGCGTTTTTCAAACTGCTCGCGGTCACGTTCGCTGATGCCGATGAGCTGATCGAGGAAAGCAATGGTCTGCTCCATGTCGCGCACCCGTTCAGGCACCAGAGTCAGGCTGTAGGAGGGGATATTTTCGGCCAGCAGAATGCCGTTGCGGTCGTAGATAAGGCCACGGTTCGGGGCAATCGGTCGCAGCTGAATACGGTTGTTTTCTGACAGGTCTTTGTATTTTTCGTAGAGGTTGATCTGCAGGTAGGCCATGCGCCAGGCCAGAATGCACAGCATCAGGAAGATAAAAATGGCCAGTGTCAGCGCGCGGGAGCGGAATAACCTCCGTTCTGCCGATTTATCCCTGAATGAATGCTCCCACATAAACGACTCACTTATGGTAAGGGTGACCCTGCAGGATGCTCCACGCACGGTACAGCTGTTCGGCCAGCAGTACGCGCACCAGCGGGTGGGGCAGGGTCAGCGCCGACAGCGACCAGCGTTGTTTGGCCAGTGCCAGTACCTCGGCGGTCATGCCGTCCGGGCCGCCGACCAGCAGGGCCACATCGCCACCCTGCATGCGCCAGCCTTCCAGTTGTTGCGCCAGCTGTTCGGTTGACCAGTGGTGGCCTTTTACATCCAGCGCCACGACATGATCCTGCGCACGGATTGCTTTGCGCAGAGCATCCGCTTCCTGCTGCATGGCTTTTTCTTTACTGGTGTTTTTGGCGCGGTGACCTGGCGGAATCTCCACCAGATCGATGCTGCAATCGGCAGGCAGGCGCTTGGCGTATTCTGCAAAGCCCTGCTCTACCCACGAGGGCATCTTATGACCTACCGCCAGAAGGCGCAGTTTCATGCCTCAGATTGTCCGGTCCCGGCGCCGGGTTCACCCCAGAGGCGCTCCAGATCGTAGAAGTGGCGGGACTGGTCGGTCATAACGTGTACCACCACATCAATCAGGTCGATCAGAACCCAATCCGCAGCGGCACGACCTTCGGTACCGTTAGGGCGCAATCCGGCATGTTTGGCTTTTTCTTCTACGTTGGCGGCAACAGCGTTGACGTGACGGTTAGAAGTACCGGTTGCGATGATCATCCAGTCGGTTACCGAGGTACGGCCGCGGACGTCGAGAACGGTGATATTTTGCGCTTTCAGGTCTTCCAAAGCGTCGATCACCAGAGATTTGATTTGCTCAGTTTGCATTCAGTTCTATCGATAGAGTTGTTGTTGAGTTATGTAATCCAGCACCGCGTCCGGTGTCAGAAAGGTCACATTGTCGCCCTGCTTGATAGCCCGGCGCAAGTCGGAGGCGGATATATCCAGCTCCGGCCAGTGATGAAGACAGATATGACCGGCTTCAGCGGCCAGTAAATCGGTCAGTGAGCACTCACGTTGCTCCAGTTGTTGTTCCTGCCAGTGGCTGACATTGCGTAATCCGGGCCGGCTGATGACCAGCAGATTGGCTTCATCAAGCAGCGATTGTGGCTGATGCCAGTGCTCGAATCCCTGCCAGGCATCCTGCCCCATCACCCAGGTAAAGGCCACATGCGGATACGCCGCGCGCAGCGCGGCGACGGTAATGGCGCTGTAGCTCAGGTCATCACGCTCAAGCTCGATACTGCTCGGTTCAATACCATCCAGATTGCGGCATGCCAGTAACAGCATCGACAAGCGTTGCTCTGCGCTGGCCTGTGGCTGCGGCCGGTGCGGCGGAATGCGGTTAGGAATCAGCAGGACTTTTTCGAAGCCCAGATCACGCAGTTGCACGGCAATGCGCAGATGACCGATGTGAACCGGGTCAAAGGTGCCGCCCAGCAGTGCCCAGCGTTTGGGGCGGCTGCCGGACGGTAGCGAGGCGGGTGGATTATTTACGGACTTCGCCATTACCCAGCACTACGTACTTTTGTGAGGTCAGGCCATCAAGGCCGACCGGGCCGCGGGCGTGGATTTTGTCGGTCGAGATGCCAATCTCGGCTCCCAGTCCGTATTCAAAGCCATCGGCGAAGCGGGTTGAGGCGTTGACCATGACCGAACTGGAGTCGACTTCGGTCAGGAAGCGGCGCGCCAGCGAGTAGTTTTCACTGACGATGGTGTCGGTGTGGTGTGAACCATAGTGGTTGATATGGTCGATAGCACTGTCCATATCATCGACTATTTTAATGGCCAGAATCGGTGCCAGATATTCGGTATGCCAGTCTTCTTCGGTCGCGGCATGAATATCGCTCAGCAGCTCACGGGTGCGTTCACAGCCACGCAGCTCAACCCCCAGCGCAACATAGGCTTCCGCCAGTTCCGGCAGAATGTCGGCGGCAACAGCCTGATGCACCAGCAGGGTTTCCATGGTGTTGCAGGTGCCGTAGCGGTGGGTCTTGGCATTGATGGCAATGTTGATGGCCTTGGTCTTATCGGCGAATTCGTCGATATACACGTGGCAGATGCCATCCAGGTGCTTAATCACAATGACTTTGGCATCACGGCTGATGCGCTCAATCAGGCCTTTGCCGCCTCGCGGAACAATAACGTCAACGTACTCAGGCATAGTGATTAATGCGCCAACCGCGGCGCGGTCAGTGGTTTCTACCACCTGCACCGCATTGGCAGGCAATCCGGCTTGTTCCAGACCGGCGCTGATAATGGCAGCAAGTGCACGGTTGGCCTCAATGGCTTCTGAACCACCCCGCAGAATCGCGGCATTGCCGGATTTCAGGCACAGGCTGGCTGCTTCAATCGTGACGTTCGGACGGCTTTCGTAAATGATGCCGATCACCCCCAGCGGGACGCGCATTTTGCCCACCTGAATGCCACTCGGGCGGTATTTCAGATCGGTGATTTCACCCACCGGGTCGGCCAGTGTGGCCACCTGATGCAGGCCTTCGATCATGGTGTCGATACGCTCGTCGGTCAGTTCCAGACGGTCGAGCAGGGCGGCTTCAAGGCCATTGTCGCGGCCGCGCTGCATATCACGCTGGTTGGCGGCCTTGATGGCATCGCGCTGGGCGGTAATGGCGTCGGCAATGGCCAGCAGCGCCTTGTTTTTGTCCTGAGTCGATGCTCGGGCCATGGCACGTGAGGCCTGGCGGGCGTTCTGACCCAGGGTCTGCATGTATTCGATTACATCCATCGATCACACCTGAACAGTCTGTAGCGGGAGAAAGTGCGCTAGTATACACCAACAACTACAATGAAAGCGTCCGCAGCCTTTGTGCTGCGGTAATTTCGGTCACGGATTCTCTCTGTTATGGAAAAAACGCAGTTTCACAGCCTGGTCGTGCTGCAGGTTAAAGTGCTTTATTGCCTGCTGGCGGCGTTAGGGTTAAGCATTATTGCCGCCCTGGATCTGCTCGAAGATAAAAAACAGTTCGCCATGATTGCGGCCGGTTTTTCGCTGGCGCTGGTGGTGTATGCCGGTTATCTGTTATTGCGCCGCAAGCAGCGCTCTTCGCCCTATCCTGAATGGATTCTGGTTGGCCTGTTGTCGGTGTTTACGCTGTTTGGTATGCATCAGAGTGCGCAGGTTGCCCACTGGATTTATTTTGTTCCGGTGTATACCTACTTTTTGTTTCCTTTCCGTCTGGCAAGTTACATCACTCTGGCCTACAGCACTGTGCTGGTGATTATGGTGCTGGACGATTTTGATAATTACAGTCGTCTGCAGATGCTGTTTACCTACGCGGCCTGTTATACCTTTTCGGTTATGTATGCCCTGATTAATGAGCGTAATAACCGTGCCCTGACGGAAATTGTGAATACTGATCCGTTGACTCAGGTCTATAACGAGCATCAGTTGTATCTGGATTTAAACAAAGAAATGACCCGTGCCGACCGGCAGCGCAGCAGTCTGATGCTGATGGCGGTGGCAACACCGAAGTCCTGGCACAGCCTGAAAGTGGAGGATTATGAGCAGCGCCTGAGCTATCTGGGCAATAAATTGCGTAAATGTCTGCGTAAATACGATGCCTGTTATCGTCTGAATACCGATGACTTCATCATCGTCATGCCGCACAGCGATGCTCAGGACTCTGAAGCGCTGAAAAATCAGCTGCTGGACTGCATGGCGGATAAAAAATTTGCGGCGCTGAGAGAACTGCCGGTGCATGTGGAAACGTATCAACCGGATGATGACGCTCACAGTCTTATCCGCCGGGTTATGGAGGCATTGCATGCTGGCTGACTTATCGCAGGATGAATTATTGCCCAGGCTGCAGGCTGTCGTGTATTTACTGGCATCGGTTGCTATCGGCATTCTGATGTACGATCAGTACCGTCAGGGGTTGTACCCGCTGGTGCTGACCAACGCGATTGCGATTCCAGCATTTATTTTCAGTGCCATTTTTATTTATATCAACCGTGACCGTGACAGCTTCTCATGGGTAAATTATCCGCTGATTTTTACCTTAGCCTCACTGGCGCTGTATCAGTTACCACAGTATCCGCAGCTGATGACGCATTATTTATATGCTTTGCCACTGTTCAGTTACTTTTGTCTGCCACTGTATCCGGCTACCGTATTCAATGTGCTGGTGGCGGTATTGATGACCATATTGTTATGGATTGATCATGGTTTTATGTTGGCCCTGAGAACAGGCACTAATTATTCATTGCTGCTTGGATCAGCCTGGTGCTTTGCTTATTTGACGCTGTTGAAAGGCTGGTCATTAAAGCGTCTGGCATTAACGGATCAGGCGTCAGGTGCTTACAACCGCCGTCACTTTTTCCATGCCCTTACCCGCGAAATTGCCCGCAGTGAATCTAACCGGCACAGCATCAGTCTGATTGGCCTGGTGATTGATGATTATGGTCAGCTGATTGATATCCATGGCAACCGGGTCATGTCGCAGTTTCTGCCGCGCTTTGTTGAGCGCACCCAGCGTCAGATCCGTGCCGGTGATGAAATATTCCGTCTGGCCGATGACTTATTTGTACTGGTGCTGCCAAATTGTCCGGAAGATGGTGCTATTGTGCTGATGGAACGCGTGAAGCGCACACTGCAGAAACAGGCATGGAAACCCTTCGCAGAGATTTCCATCAGTGCTGCAGCGGTTGGTCTGCAAATGGGCGAAGACAGCAAGGATCTGGAAAAACGCCTGTCAGCCAAACTGAAAAAGCAGAAACGCGCCAGTCTGCAGCTGGCAGCGTTTGCCGATTAAATAAAGCGAATATCTGACTAGGGCCTGTCGACACTGAGTAAATCCGGCCTGCTGAGAGCCCGTTTTTCTCAGAACAAGGAGAGAGGAGTGATATTGTCAGGAACATCCCACACTCTCAGCGCCTTGCCTGAGATATTTTTAGCCGATAACAGGTCTGTTTAATGAGTGTCGACAGGCCCTAAACACTGGCGCGGATAATCCGCACCAGTGTTTGTGTTTTTGCCTGCGGCAGATTCAGTTTGCCGTAAAATTCTGCCGGGTCGTGTACCCGCACTTCGTTAAAACCATCCTGTTGAAACCCTTCTTTAATGGCAGCATCCGACGGGTAGTGCAGCGGCCACTGGCCACGGGTAAAAAACCCCACCAGTTTTTGTGCCAGTTTCACGTAGCGGTATGACGGGTGATCAGCAAAATCCGGGTATAAGTCAGTGACGTAAAAACCGGCAGGAAACAGTTTCAGGCCATGCGCCATGCGGGCCCAGACGCTGCGGATGGTGGTCAGTTCAAAATAATTCACCAGACCCTCGGTAACGATGGCGGTTTTTTTCTCAGGATCGAGGCTGGCCAGTAACGCAGCAATGGAGTCGTCCCCCTGTTGCTGCAGAATGTTGCAGGCCCGGACGGTGTGGCCGCTGCGCTGACCAATATCGGCCAGCAGTGCCTGTTTGCGGCTGGCCATGCCGGGAAGATCGGCTTCGATATAAGTCAGGTGCGGATATTTCTGTTTAAAGCGGTAACCGCGCGGTGAGAGACCGGCGGCGATTTCAATAATCTGCTCCACGCCTTCTTCTTCAATCAGGCGCTCGACCTGATGGTCAATAACCGAATGCCGTTGCAGTAAAAAGGTATCGATATCCGCTCCGGCAACCAGTCGTAAAAAAGCATTGACCGGGCTGAGCGCAGCGTTGGCAATGCGCCCCATGCCGGTAATAAACCCGGGCGCGGACAGCCCGTGCTTGTACCAGATGTAGCCGGTATAGTGAGCGCTGATGCTGATGCGGGAGGTATCGGTGGCAGAAGTGGGAGAGGTCATGAGCGGTCTTTTATTGTTGTTGTGTACGTACCGGAGAATACAGGGGAATGCCCCGTTACGTCCACGCATGGTCAGCGGCCAACAGGCTTGTTATCTGTGATGGCATCCGCATTGTCGGATGTTTATGCCAATTGGCTCACTGCCTTGCAGCATCCAGGGTGGCTGTTGCTGGCGTTATTTGCAGTAGCGCTGGCCGAGTCGTTGCTGGTGGTCGGATTACTGATCCCAGGCGTTGCTATTCTGGTGGCTTTGACATTACTGGCCGTCGAGCAATCCCTGTCGCCATGGCTGTGGTGGCTGGCAGGAGCGTCAGGGGCGCTTTGTGGTGATGGTCTCAGCTTTCATATCGGTCGCTGTGCGGGCCCCGGATTGGCACGATGGCGGATATTCAGCCGTCATCCTCATTGGCTCCCGGCCGGGCATGACTTTTTTGCCCGTTACGGTTTGTGGAGCATTGCGCTGGGGCGCTTTGTCGGCCTATTGCGGCCACTGGTGCCGGCCGTTGCCGGGGTCTGTGATATGAAACCACAAACGTTCTGGGTGGTTAATATCTGGTCGTCCGCAGCCTGGGCAGCCTTTTATCTGTTGCCGGTGTATTGGTTTGGGCAGGCGCTGCTGACGCTTGTCCAGCCATGGCAGCTCATGCTGGGACTGGGGCTGGTAACGCTGCTGGCGTTGTTGGTCAGCCGCTTGTTGCGGCGTTAATCCTGCGGTTTTTGCTGCAGGGCGCGTAATTCATTGCGTGCCTGATTGAGCTGAAACTGCAGGTCGGCGACCTTTTGCTTCAGTTCGCGCGAGGCCGCTGCTTCCTGCTCATGCTGCTCGGCAATTGCCTGCAGACTTTTTTCGGCATCTTTTACCTGCTGCTGCCAGCGTTTACTCAGCCGGTATGCCACCACGGCACCACCAATAATCATGCCCGCCATCATCACCAGAATAAAACTCATAACCGCTCCTGTTACCTGACGTTGCTATTCATGATCCTGCAGTTTATCGGAATTGCGGGGGATATACCCGGTTGCCGGGTAAATACTGGTAAACTGCCTGCCGTTGAATTTTCTGTGGGCTGATTGTGTCTGGCCCATTGTTGCGGAGCAAAATTGTGACCATTGCTGAACTGGTAGCCAAAAGCGGAGCGCAGATGCGCGTATTTGACCTTGGGCGACGCATTGAAGAAGTACCTCTGACAAACTTCAAAGCTTTTGAACAGATGCAGAAACCCTACCCGGTGCCCTATCTGAAACATGCCTGGCTGGGCATTCTCAGCTGGAATCCCGATGAACCGGGGCAGCACAATATCTGGTTTGTTAAGTTGCCGCTGGATGAGCAGAACATCCTGCAACCCGGCCCGCGGGACGCCTTTTTACAACACTGGCTGCGGGTAGCTCAGTACCCGGATGAAAAACACGGTGACGCCCCCTGCAGCTATAAACCGGATGCTAACCGTATGGCTTACTTTCATGCACTGGCGCTGCAGGCGCTGGGGCAGGGAACGACCCAGTACTACGCCACCGCCCGTGCTTACCTGAGCGGTGATATCGGTTGGGAAAACTGGCAGCAGCTTGGCCTGCAGGGGCTGGCCGAAGTGGTTGCACGCCTGGCGGAAGAGCAGAACGAAACCCTGCTCTGTAATGCACTGCCGCATTTACCGGCGGTGCCACGCAACGTAGTGCTGGGCTTTCTTGAAAACGCAGCCCCCGGTCAGGCGCTGACCTCCGCGATTAACGACAGCCTGTCGCAGGTGGTTGCAGGCGGTGCTGAGGTGGCCGATCTGGCGGCTTTTGCCCGCGCCTTGTCGCACAGTGTTAATGCCGATCAGCGCGTGCTGTTATTGCAATTATTGTTGCAGCATCCGCGCAGCCGTTCGGTCGAGTTGCTTGCTGCATTGGGCAGCCGTTGCTGGCGTGATCTGCAGGGTGGACTGCTGTTGGCGTATCTCGAATGTCTGGCGGTGAATGAACAGGGCATCAGCGCTTTTAATGCGCTGGTGGCTGATCTGCTGGCACTGCCGGGCATGCGTGAGCGATTTATGGAAGTCTTCCGTTCGCCACAGCGCAGTGAATCGCTGGCGCAGGCGATTGGGCAGCTGTTATCGCTGGCACGTCAGGGTGACGGCGGACGTTTGCAATGAGCAATACTGCAGCAGCGCCTTGCCCCTGTGGCAGTGGCAGTGTGTATGGTGGCTGTTGTCAGCGGCTGCATCAGGGGGAGCCTGCAGCGAATGCGGAAGCCCTGATGCGCTCGCGCTACACCGCCTTTGTCTATGGATTGCAGGATTATCTGCTCAGCAGCTGGGATGCCCGTACCCGGCCAGCCGAATTGCCGTTGGATACTGATACCCATTGGTTTGGTCTGACGGTGCATGAGGTCAGGCAGAATAGTACCGCTGCCACCGTCAGCTTCAGTGCGCGCTTTCGCGAGGGGAGGGGCTGGTTTTGCCTGAGTGAGGTGTCAGAATTCGTGTTATCAGATGACGGCCACTGGCGCTATGTGATGGTAAGGCTCATTTTCAGCCGCTGCATCCGGGACGTAATGATCCTTGTCTGTGCGGCAGTGAGAAAAAATATAAAAAGTGCTGTGGCATCTGAGGGGGGCGGATGCCACTCATCCGGTCAGGATGGCTCTTTTGGCCGGGCCATCCCCTTGATCAGCATGCCCCAGATCATGGCGAACGTGCCAATCACGGAGAGCAGCATCATCAGATTCACCAGCATGCTGTGGCGTTGGTAATAACTGCTCTGGGGTTGTGGCTTATCGGAGCACAGGGAATTGACGAAATCATAGAAGCCTCCGCTTTGGCTGCAATCCGTAGCGGCCGACATTTCGAGTCCATACAGCGTCAGCAAAAGAATGCCGGGTGCGGCAAATAACAGCGAACCGAGGCGTAGCCACATGGATTTTCTCCGTGTATTACAGGTGAATGACAGATGGAACTTGACATAAGAGGGCGATTGTTTGCATCTTACCAGCCTAATTGTGCCCGACAAAACGATAACAAAATAAAGCTGCTCATTATGAAACGACTGATTACTGTAACTGCTTTACTGCTGGCAATGAATTCCCAGGCTGCGACCCAGAACCTGGATCAGCTGCTGAGCAGCATCAAGGCCGACATTGCTGCCCAGCGTTTGTCGAGCCCGGCGGGCAATAATGCTCTGGAGCGTATCGACGCTTTCCGGGAGCAGGCACCCTTCGATTACCGCGTCGTACCATTGGCTTATCAGTGGGGCGAGGCTTATGTGGCTTTGGCCAATAAAGCCATTGCAGCGAAAGAATACGACAAGGCGCAGGAGTATCTGGATAAAGTCTGGCTGGTGGCTTCACTGACTCCGGGTCTGGAAGACGCTCAGGACAAACTCGATCAACTCTACAAAGGCGCCCCGGGTGTTGTTGCCCGTGCGGAAGAAAAAGGCCCGAGTAAAGAGGAGCAGGCTCGTCAGAAACAGCTGGCCGAAACCGCAGAAAAAGAAAAAGCCAAAGTAGAAGCTGAGCGTAAGCGTAAAGCGGAAGAGGAAAAACGTCAGGCTGCGGCTGACAAGAAAAAAGCTGAGCAGGAACGCCAGCGTCGTCAGGAAGAAGAGCGTCAGCGCCGCGCTGAAGCAGAAAAAGCGGAGAAAGCCGCTGCTGCCAAGCGTCTGGCCGATGCTGAACTGGCGGCTAAAGCCAAGGCTGCGAAAACAGTGGCAAGCGTCCCTCCTGTGGTAGCCGCCGCAGTAAAAGAGGTGGCTAAACCTGTGGTGGTCAGGTCTGAGCCTGACAGCAACGACATCAGCGAATTATGGAGCGAAGCACGGGAAGATACGGCACCGATGGCAAGCTACCCTGTGTCCGCTGAGAAAATTGCCAGCCGTGACCGTGATATAGCCGATACTCTGCAGCCGGTATGTAAAGCGATTCTGGATAACGACGCGTCCGTTGTGGTGCATACACCGGATAAAGCCGACTACCGCTGGTTGACGGTGCGGCTGACGCTTTGCCTGCGCCGTCTGGACAAATCCTTCCGTCTGCGTCACAGCTATCAGGAAGTTGCGTCCGGCACTGGCCCGTTTGTAACCCTGCATCCGACGCGTGAAGTCTCGCTGGTGCGTCAGGCGGGCGATTAAACGCTTCTGCAGTATTGAAAACCCGGTGCTTGTGCCGGGTTTTTTTATATCGGCTTAAACGGCTGTTTCTATCAGCCAGTGGTGGGAACAAAACATCATTCCGATGGTCACTGATGGTCGGGTTCCTGCCCGTATTTGGCTCTTTATTCACCGGACAAGGGCAATTGAGCAGATGCCGGGAGTGCGCGCAGTCTTTTTTGGCCGCGCGTTCTGCAAGCCTGCAAAAAAAGCTCAGCGTGTTACAATGCGCGCCCGTGTTTACCCAACGGTTAAATTATTGTTATGCGCTATTCGTTAATGATCGTTTCTGCTGTTTTTTCTGCCCTGCTTACAACGTCTGCTGTGCGTGCAGAAATCATTGTACCCAAAGCTCCGGATCTGGATGCGACGGCCTATGTATTGATGGATGCCGACAGTGGCCGGATTCTCGTTGAACATAATGCTGATGAACGCCTGCCACCGGCAAGTCTGACTAAAATGATGACCAGCTACATCGCTGTGCATGAACTGGAATTGGGGAATGTTGAAGAACAGACTCCGGTGCCCATCAGTGTTAAAGCCTGGCGCAAGGGCGGTTCAAAAATGTTTGTGCGCGAAGGCACAGAGGTACCGCTCATTGATTTGCTGCGCGGGATTATCGTTCAGTCCGGTAATGATGCATCCGTTGCCGTGGCAGAATATTTCGCCGGTTCAGAAGAAGCGTTTGCCGGTTGGATGAACCAATATGCCGAGCGCTTTGGTATGACCGGAACTCACTTTGTTAATGCCACCGGCTGGCCGGCGGATGGTCATCTGACGACTGCAGGTGATATTGCCAGGCTGGCACTGCACATCATTAAAGATCATCCGCAGTACTATAAGCTGTACGCTGAAAAATATTACGAATACAACAACATCCGCCAGCCTAACCGCAACAAATTGCTGTGGCGCGACCCGACAGTGGATGGTTTGAAAACGGGCCATACTGAGGAGGCTGGTTTCTGTCTTGCGGCGTCTGCCGTGCGTGACAACACGCGTCTTATCGCCGTTGTCATGGGTACCCGCAGCGAAGAAGCCCGCGCCCGTGAAACTCAAAAATTATTGGCCTATGGTTTCCGTTACTACGAAACCCGCAAGGTCTACAGCGCGGAAGACGTGCTGCAAAGTAATGCTGTCTGGCTGGGTAAAGCAGAAAAAGTTGATATTGGTCTTGAGAAAGAACTTTACCTGACCTTGTCGCGTGGCCTGAAAGGCGAGCTGGAAGTGAATATTCTGACCAATGAGTTTATTGAGGCACCGGTCAGCAAAGGGCAGGTGCTCGGCACGCTGACCATCAGCATGGATGGTGAAGTTCAGGCCGAGCGTCCGTTGATTGCATTGGGCGAAGTTGAAGAAGCGGGATTCTTTGGTCGTTTCTGGGGCAGCATTAAACTGTTTTTCGCCCGTATGTTTGCCTGATCAGACGCAACCGGTGCACGCCAGTCTGAATCACCGGTTCAGGCTGGCTTTTGTGTTTCTGGCTGCTGAATAAAGCGGCGTCTTTGGCCAAAGTCCGATGGCGCTTGAATTTCGTATGGGTTACAACCATATAAGACTCTGATGTACAGAGAGGCCATAATCGTGAGTCAGCCTGACGCTCCAAAAATCGAATTCCCCTGCGCTAATTATCCGGTAAAAATTCTCGGTCATGGCAAAGATGACTATGTTGAGGTCGTGCTGGAGATTGTGCGCATACATGCGCCTGAGTGCGATGCGGAACGCATCCAGATCCGTAACAGCTCCAATGGCCGGTTCCGTGCGCTGACCGTATATATTACGGCCACCGGCATTGAACAGCTGCAGGCACTGCACAAGGATCTGATGGCCCATGACTATATCCATATGGTGATCTGATGACGGCTGTGCTTGTTCGTGAGCTGGGCCTGCAGGAATACACCCGTGTGTATGACCAGATGCTGGCATTTACCACCGCACGCGACGAGCAAACGGCGGACGAACTCTGGTTCCTGCAGCATGAGCGGGTATTTACTCAGGGACAGGCTGGCAAGGCCGAACATGTGCTGATGCCGGGGGATATACCGGTGGTGCAGAGTGACCGTGGCGGACAGGTGACTTACCATGGCCCCGGTCAGCTGGTGGTCTACCTGATGGTGGATATCAGACGTCTGGGCTGGGGACCGCGTGCGTTAGTGTCGGCGATTGAGCGGGCCATCGTGACCACCCTCAGCGAGTGGCAGATTGATTCTGCTCCGCGTGAAGATGCGCCCGGAGTTTATGTCGGCGAGCGTAAGATTGCATCACTCGGACTGCGTATTAAAAATGGCCGCTCCTTTCATGGACTGGCGCTGAACATTGATATGGATCTGGAGCCTTTTCAGCGCATCAATCCCTGCGGCTATGCTGGCATGCAGATGACCCAGATGCGCAATGAAACCAATCATCCGCTGAGTATTGATGCGGTGATTGCTTCCCTACAACAACAGTTGCTGGCCGAACTGAGTGCCGGTGGCGAAGCGCCCGGAGCGTGATATGACAGATAAGGCGAAAGTGGTTCAAGGCGAGAAGTTACGTGGTGCGGAAAAGGTTGCCCGTATTCCGATTAAAGTCATTCCGACCGAAGAGCTGCCGCGTAAACCCGACTGGATTCGTGTGCGCATTCCGGCCTCACCGAAAATCAACGAAATCAAACAGAAGCTGCGCAAGCACAAGCTGCATACCGTCTGCGAAGAAGCCAGCTGTCCGAACATTGGCGAGTGCTTTGGTGGCGGTACAGCCACATTTATGATCATGGGTGATATCTGTACCCGTCGTTGTCCGTTCTGTGATGTCGGTCACGGCCGGCCAAATCCACTCGATGTGGATGAGCCGATCAATCTGGCCACCGCCATTGCGGATATGGGCCTGAAATACGTGGTGATTACCTCGGTCGACCGGGATGATCTGCGTGATGGTGGTGCTCAGCACTTTGCCGACTGCATCCGCCTGACCCGTGAATACAGCCCGGCCATTCAGGTAGAAACTCTGGTGCCGGATTTCCGTGGCCGTATGGACATTGCCCTCGATCTTCTCAGCGAGACGCCTCCGGATGTGTTTAACCACAATCTGGAGACTGTGCCGCGTTTATACAAAGAGTGCCGTCCGGGTTCCGATTATCAGTGGTCACTGACGCTGCTCAAAGAATACAAAGCCCGTCGCCCGGAAGTGGTGACCAAGTCCGGCCTGATGCTGGGTCTGGGCGAGACCAATGAAGAGGTCATTGAGGTGATGAAGGATATGCGTGCGCATAACATTGATCACATCACACTGGGCCAATACCTTCAGCCGAGTAAAAATCATTCGCCGGTTAAGCGTTTTGCCACACCGGAAGAGTTTAAAGAGCTGGGCGACATTGCCAAAGGTCTGGGCTTTCTGCGGGTAACCAGCGGACCGCTGGTACGGTCTTCGTACCACGCGGATCTGCAGGCGCAGGGGGAAGACGTTAGCGGAATCTGAGCCATAAGGCTGATTTTGCAACGGCTCTGTGATAGATATTGGGTTCCTGTCAAACTCATCTGGGGAATCCAATGAAACGTATCACCCTGCTGGCTGTACCGGCCTTTTTAGCACTGTCATCTGCGGCCTATGCGGCCAAACCGGATTACAATGCAGCGTTTGTCTCAAATTATCTGTTCCGTGGTCTGACGCAGACCGATGACGGCCCGGCCCTGCAGGGGGGCGCTGATGTTAAAGAGGGTAACGCCTATGCCGGCGCCTGGTTTTCCAACGTCGAGAAACCGGATGGTGCGGAAGGTCTGCCGGTCGAAATGGATGTTTACTTCGGATACAACAATCAGTTTGATGGTTTTAATCTGGATATGGGCGTCATCACTTATAACTACCTGAATGATGCTACCGGTGATGAAACGGAGTTTAAACTGGGTACCAGTCCGGCTAAAGGGCTGGATATTAATGTCTATCGCGGTGTGAAGAATAAAACCTGGTATCCGGAAGTGACCTTCGAAAAATTCCTGCCACAGCGTCTGTATCTGGATATTGCTGTCGGTTTATGGATGCAGGATGACGCCGATGATAAAGCGCTCACAGCCCGTGCTGAACTTGCCCGTGATTTCCCGGAATTCCACAGTATTGATCTGTTTGTTGCTGCTGATTTTATCAGCGATGAAACCCCGTTCGGTGATGACAACGATAAAGACGACTCTGACCTGAACGTGGTTATCGGTATCCGTAAGAACTTCTGACGGATGGCCTGACGCTGTGTTGAGCTGGCGTAAAAAAGCCCGGATTCTCCGTAATGCTGTTCACTTAAGCGGAGCAGCATTTTTATCCACCGGATAGCGGGTTTTTGATATCTTCACCGATCGCGGCGTTGTAGGTCGCGGTCGGCGCTTCACAAGTAACCCCGAAAGCCCTGATC